>BNBH01000011.1 GCA_014655195.1 Streptomyces cellulosae
TGCACTGGTACAACTACCACCGCCCCCACACCGGCATCGGCGGCCACCCACCAGCCAGCCGCGTCACCAACCTGCCCGGTCAGCACACCTAGGGGCGCGGGGAACGGCGCGACCAGCCACGACGGCGCGGAGGCCGCCCCTCTGCCCCAGGTGGCACCTTGCCGGTCGGGTGCGGCGCAGTGGGGGCTGATCGCGCAGTTCCCCGCGCCTCTGAAGGGGCGAGCCGCGCCCGAGGCACGCAAGGTTCGGGGGCCGGCGCGGCGCCGTCGGGGCCGGGCGCGCAGTTCCCCGCGCCCCTGGAGCGGGTGGGCGAACCGCAGGTTCGACAGGGGCCGCCCTCGGCCTACCCTCGCCTCGTTTCGCCCGGCAGTGTAGACATGGCACATGGTCCGACTCATGGGTCGATCCCGGGCCCGGTCGCCCCAGCGGTCCGGCGCGGCGGCATCCGTGCGGCGTCGTCGACGGCAGGAGAGCGGCCGCTCCGGGTGGCATCCGATGGCGGGGCTGCGGTCGGTGCTGAGCGGGCGCAGTGTCGCCGGACAGGTGTTCGTCCTGCTCCTGGTGATGGTGCTGCTGCTGGTGGTCGCGGCCGTCGTTGCGCTGGTGCTGCAGGTGCAGCGGGACAGCGCCGAGGAGGCCCGCAACCGCTCCCTCGCCGTCGCCGAGGCCTTCGCCAACGCCCCCGGCACCATCGAGGCGCTGGACTCCCCCGACCCCACGGCCGTGCTCCAGCCGCGCGCCGAGGCGGCCCGTGAGCGGTCGCACGTCGACTTCATCGTGGTGATGAACACCGACGGCATCCGCTACACCCACCCCCGCCCCGACCGCATCGGCAAGCAGTTCGTCGGCACGACCGAGCCCGCGCTGAACGGCGAGCCGGTCGTGGAGGAGATCGAGGGGACCATCGGCCGGCTGGTGCAGGCCGTGGTGCCGGTGGAGAACCCGGACGGGGAGGTCGTCGGCCTGGTGTCGGCCGGCATCACGCTGGAGAACGTCGGCGGCGCGGCCGAGGCGCAGCTCCCGCTGGTGCTGGGCGCGGCGCTCGCCGCGCTGGCCCTGGCGACCGTCGGCGCGGCCCTGATCAGCAGACGTCTGCTGCACCAGACCCACGGTCTGGGTCCGCACGAGATGACCCGGATGTACGAACACCACGACGCCGTGCTGCACGCGGTACGCGAGGGCGTGATGATCGTCGACGGCGACGGCACCCTGCTGCTCGCGAACGACGAGGCGCGCCGTCTGTTCAGCCTCCCCGAGGACGCCGAGGGCCGGCACGTGCGGAAGCTGGGTCTGGATCCGGCCACGACGGAGCTGCTGTCGTCGGGCCGCATGGCCACGGACGAGGTGCTTCCGGTGGGCGACCGGCTGCTGGCGGTCAACCAGCGGCCCACCGACCCGGCGGGCCGGCACCGGGGCAGCGTCACCACCGTCCGCGACACCACGGAGCTGAGGGCGCTGTCCGGCCGGGCGGAGGAGTCCCGCGAGCGGCTGAACATGCTCTACGACGCGGGCGTCGGCATCGGCACGAGTCTGGACGTGGCGCGGACCGCGCAGGAGCTGTCGGACCTGGCCGTGCCGCGGTTCGCGGACTTCGTCACCGTGGACCTGTTCGAGTCGGTGCTGGCCGGCGGGCACCCCGACGCGGCCGCCGCGCTGCGCCGTACGGCCCGTACCGGCATCGCCGAGGACGCCCCTCTGTACCCGAAGGACCAGCAGATCCGTTTCGTCGAGTCGTCCCCGCAGGGCCGGAGCCTCGCAGGCGGCCGCGCGGTCCTGGAGCCGCGGCTCGACGAGGCCCCCGGCTGGCAGGCGCAGGACAAGGAGCGGTCCGCGCAGGTCGTCGAGTACGGCATCCACTCGCTGATCACGGTGCCGCTGCGGGCCGGCTCGCTGATCCTGGGCGTGGTCAGCTTCTGGCGGTCGCGCAAGCCGGAGCCGTTCGACGAGGAGGAGCTGGCGCTGGCGGAGGAGCTGGTGGCGCGGGCCGCGGTGTCCATCGACAACGCCCGCCGCTACACGCGCGAGCACAGCATGGCGGTGACGCTCCAGCGCAGCCTGCTGCCGCGCACGCTGCCCGAGCAGAACGCGCTGGAGATCGCCTACCGCTATCTGCCCGCGCAGGCCGGGGTGGGCGGCGACTGGTTCGACGTGCTGCCGCTGTCCGGGGCCCGGGTGGCGCTGGTGGTCGGGGACGTCGTCGGACACGGTCTGCACGCGGCGGCCACCATGGGCCGGCTGCGCACCGCCGTGCACAACTTCTCCGGGCTGGACCTGCCGCCGGGCGAGCTGCTCGCGCTCCTCGACGAGCTGGTCGGCCGGATCGACCAGGACGAGGCGCAGGACGAGCACGTCGCCCCCGTCATCGGGGCGACGTGTCTGTACGCGGTGTACGACCCGGTGGCGGGGCGTTGCACGGTGGCGCGCGCGGGTCATCCGCCGCCCGCGCTGGTCCGGCCGGACGGGCATGTGGAGTTCCCGGACGTGCCCGCCGGCCCGCCGCTGGGCCTGGGCGGGCTGCCGTTCGAGTCGGCGGAGCTGGAGCTGCCGGAGGGCAGCAGGCTGGTGCTGTACACCGACGGCCTGGTCGAGGACCGTGAGCACGACATCGACGTCGGTCTGGAGCGGCTGCGGGAGGCGCTGGCCGGCGCGGGGCAGTCCCCGGAGGAGACCTGCCGGGCCGTGCTGGACTCGCGGCCCCCGGGGAAGGCGGCCGACGACATCGCGCTGATCGTGGCGCGGGCCCGGGCGCTGCCGGCCGACCGGATCGCGGAGTGGCCGGTGCCGGCGGACCCGGCGGCGGTGGGCGAGCTGCGGGCGGCGGTGACGCGGAAGCTCACCGAGTGGGGTCTGGAGGAGCTGACGTTCGGCACGGAGCTGATCCTCAGTGAGCTGGTGACGAACGCGATGCGGCACGGCGGCGCCCCCATCCAGGTGCGGATGCTGTACGAGCGTCATCTGATCTGCGAGGTCTACGACAGCAGCAGCACCGCCCCGCATCTGCGGTACGCGACCATGACGGACGAGGGCGGGCGCGGGCTCTTCCTGGTGGCACAGCTCGCGGAGCGCTGGGGCACCCGCTATCTGCCCGCGGGCAAGGTGATCTGGGCGGAGCAGAACCTGCCGTAGGATCCCGGCGTCATGTCATAAGATCACCTCGGGACATGGCATAAGGTCGGCTTATGGGCTCATAGACCGGACCCGCGTACCAGGTAAGGCAAGCCTGAGTTTAGGCTTCCCCACGAGACGCTTGTCATCGCTCGAAGGGAACCTGACCATGCCCCGCCCCCTGCGGGTAGCCATCGTCGGATCCGGCCCCGCCGGGATCTACGCCGCCGACGCCCTGCTCAAGTCCGACGTGGCCGCCGACCCCGGCGTGTCCATCGACATCTTCGAGCGCATGCCGGCGCCGTTCGGACTGATCCGTTACGGCGTCGCCCCCGACCACCCGCGGATCAAGGGCATCATCACCGCCCTCCACCAGGTGCTCGACAAGCCGCAGATCCGGCTGTTCGGCAACGTGGACTACGGCACCGACGTGCACCTCGACGACCTCCGCGCCTTCTACGACGGCGTGATCTTCGCCACCGGCGCCACGGCCGACCGCGCGCTGCCGATCCCGGGCATCGACCTGGACGGCTCCTACGGCGCCGCGGACTTCGTGTCCTGGTACGACGGCCACCCGGACGTGCCCCGCACCTGGCCGCTGGAGGCGGAGAAGGTCGCGGTCCTCGGCGTCGGCAACGTCGCCCTGGACGTGGCGCGCATCCTCGCCAAGACGGCCGACGAGCTGCTGCCCACGGAGATCCCGCCGAACGTCTACGAGGGCCTGAAGGCCAACAAGGCGATGGAGATCCACGTCTTCGGCCGCCGCGGCCCGGCGCAGGCGAAGTTCAGCCCGATGGAGCTGCGCGAGCTGGACCACTCCCCCAGCATCGAGGTCATCGTCGACCCCGAGGACATCGACTACGACGACGGCTCGATCGCCACCCGGCGCGGCAACAAGCAGGCCGACATGGTCGCCAAGACCCTGGAGAACTGGGCGATCCGCGACGTCGGCGACCGTCCGCACAAGCTGTTCCTGCACTTCTTCGAGTCGCCCACCGAGATCCTCGGCGAGGACGGCAAGGTCGTGGGCCTGCGCACCGAGCGCACCGCCCTGGACGGCACCGGCAACGTCAAGGGCACCGGCGAGTTCAAGGACTGGGACGTCACCGCGGTGTACCGCGCGGTCGGCTACCTCTCCGACAAGCTGCCCAAGCTGCCCTGGGACATCGACTCGGGCACCGTGCCGGACGAGGGCGGCCGCGTGATCCAGGAGACCGGCGAGCACTTGCCGTCGACGTACGTCACCGGCTGGATCCGGCGTGGTCCGGTGGGCCTGATCGGGCACACCAAGGGCGACGCCAACGAGACCGTGTCGAACCTGCTGGACGACTACGCCAACGGGCGCCTCGGCACGCCCGCGTCGCCGGCCCCCGAGGCCGTGGACGCGTTCCTCGCCGAGCGCGGTGTCCGCTACACCACCTGGGACGGCTGGTACCGCCTGGACGCGGCGGAGAAGGCACTGGGCGAGCCGCAGGGCCGTGAGCGCGTGAAGATCGTCGAGCGTGAGGACATGCTCCGCGAGAGCGGCGCCTGACATCCCCCGGGCCCTGACGGGGGCCCGTCCGCCGGGCGTCCGGCCGGTTCCGTGCCGGCCGGGCGTCCGGCGTCGTCATTCCAGCAGGGCGAGCCGGGCGGTCTCCCCGGGGTCCACGCGCACCGCGCGGTGGCCGGGCAGGTGCACCTCGATCGGGTAGCGGCCGGCGGACGGCACGGTGATCTCCAGCGATCCGCTCTCCAGGCGCAGCCGCACGCCCCAGTGGCCGTGGTAGCGGACGGTGATGCCGTAGGAGGACAGCTCCGGCAGCGGCACGGGGTCGAGCCACAGGGCGCCGCCCCGGGTCTCCAGGCCGGTGAGGCCGCGCTGCACCAGGTCGAGGGTGCCGGCCATCGCGCCGAGGTGGATGCCCTCGCCGGTGGTGCCGCCCTGGATGTCGGCGATGTCCGACTGGAGGGCCTCCTGGCAGAACTTCCAGGCGTCCCTGCGGCGCGCCCGGGCCAGGACCCAGCCGTGCACCAGGCCGCTGAGTGTGGAGCCGTGGCTGGTGCGGTGCAGGTAGTAGTCCACCGTGCGCCGCCAGGCCCGCTCGTCCAGGCTGAGCCCCAGCCGGCGGAAGACGCCCTGGAGTTCGGCCGGTGAGAACAGGTAGCCGAGCATGAGGACGTCCGCCTGCTTGGACGCCTGGTAGCGGTTGACGGTGTCGCCCTCGGCCTCCAGGATCCGGTCGAGCCGCCGGATGTCGCCGTACCGGCGCCGGTAGCCCCGCCAGTCCAGCTCGGCGAGTTCTCCGTACCCCTCGAACTGGCTGATGACGCCGTCGTGGAAGGGGACGTGAAGGGTGCGGGAGATGTGGTCCCAGTGTTCGAGTTCCGCCTCGTCCAGGCCGGTGCGCTCGGCCAGCTCACGGCGGCGCGGCTCGGGCAGGTGGCGCAGCACCTCCAGGGTGCGGGCCAGCACCCAGGTGGCGGTGACGTTGGTGTAGGCGTTGTCGTCGAGGCCGGGGCGGTCGGCGTCCGGGTAGGCGTCGTGGTACTCGTCGGGACCCATCACGCCCTTGATGCGGTAGCGGCCCAGCCGGTCGTCGTAGGTGGCGGAGTCGGCCCAGAAGCGGGAGATCTGCAGCAGCATCTCGGCGCCCTTGGTGTGCAGGAACTCCTCGTCGCCCGCGGCCTCGCAGTACTCCCGCACGTTGTAGGCGATCGCCGAGCCCACGTGGTGCTGCAGGTGGGAGTGGTCCGGCAGCCAGCGGCCCGACCGCGGGTTGAGGTGCAGCTGCTGGGTCTCCTCCCGGCCGTCGCTGCCGGACTGCCACGGGTACATCGCGCCGCGCCGCCCGGCGTCGTGGGCGGCCGTCCGGGCGCGTTCCAGGCGCCGGTACCGGTAGTGCAGCAGCGCCCGGGACACCTCCGGGAAGTGCAGGTTGAGGTACGGCAGGACGAACAGCTCGTCCCAGAACACGTGCCCCCGGTACGCCTCCCCGTGCAGCCCGCGCGCGGGCACGCCCACGTCCAGGTCGGCGGTGTGCGGGGAGAGGGTCTGCAGCACGTGGAAGAGGTGCAGCCGCAGGATGCGCCCCACCTCGTCCGGCACGTCCGGCTCCGCCCGCCGCCACAGCTGCTGCCAGGCCGTCATGTGAGGCGGCAGCAGTTCGTCGAAGGGCCCGGCCCGGTGCACCCGGTCGACGGCGGCGTGCAGCGGGTCGCTGATCGCCGGGTCGCGTGAGGTGTGCAGGGCGACGATCTTGTCGACGGTGAGGGTCTTCCCCTCCGTCAGCTCCAGCCGGGTCGTCTGCACCGCGCGGGGCCGGTCGTGGGTGGCGGTGACGGACGCGGGCGAGGTCAGCCGGGCGGCGTAGGCGATCCGGACGTCGGAGGTCCGGGTACGGCAGCGCAGCCACACGGCGTCCTGCTGGGAGGTGCCGGTGACCACATGGGTGAGGTGGCGGCCGTCCAGGTCGGCGTAGCGGGGCACCCCGGCGTTGGTGACGCTTCCGTCGAGCGCCGCCTCGACCACGAGCGGCCCGGAGAACCCCTCGGCGGTGAACTCGGTGCGCAGTCCCGCGAGGTGGGGGTCCGCCATGTCCACGAACCGCAGCTGACGCACCAGGAGCGCGGCGCCCGCCCCGAGCCCGAACCGGGTCAGGCGCTCCATCAGACCGGAGGACAGGTGCAGGGTGACCGCGTGTTCGAGGACGGGGGTGGTGTCGGGGCCGATCCAGGCGCCGTCGGGGCGGCGGAAGCGCAGGGGCAGCCAGTTGGGCAGGTTGACGACGTCCTCGTTCTCCACCTGGCGGCCGCCGACCGAGGAGACGAGCCGGTTGTAGACGCCGGCCGCGTAGGTGCCGGGGTAGTGCACGGTGTCGGCGGCGCACTCCGCGAGGACGCCACGGGTGGCGAAGTAGCCGTTGCCGAGGGTGCACAGCGATTCCCGCAGGCGCTCGTCGGCGGGGTCGTAGCCCTCGTACCGCCAGGTCCAGCCCGTCACTTCGCCGCTCCTCCCGCCGACGACCGCCGCGCACGGGGCCGTGCGGCCCGTGCGAGGGCGCCGGGGGCCGGCAGCGGTCCGGCCCCCGGCGCCGTCACCGGCGGCGAGTCCTCCCGGCCGCGGGGCCGGGCGGTCCCGCCGCGACCGGAACGGCGCACCGAGTACCCCCGGCCGGAGCGGAACACACACCACCGGGGACGGAGGGCTACTGCTCGCCCACCGGCACCCGCCACACCAGGGTGGTGCCGCCGCCCGGGGTCTCCGTGACCTCGAAGGAGCCGCCGAGCTGTCCGGCGCGCTCGGCCATGTTGCGCAGGCCGCTGCGGCGTCCGCCGGGCGGCAGGCCCACGCCGTCGTCCGCGACCGTCAGCCGCACCTCGCGCCCGTCGGTCTCCACGGCCACCTGGGCGCGGCTCGCGCGGGCGTGCCGGGCGACGTTGGTGAGCGCCTCGGAGAGCACGGCCACCAGGTGGTCGGCGGCCTCCTTGGACACATGGGTGTCGATCAGGCCCTCCATCCGCACGCTGGGCGCGAAGCCGAGCAGCGGGGCGGCCTCGCCGACGAGCCGGACGGCGCGGGCCCGCAGTCCGGTCCCGGCGCCGCCGGCGGAGGCGCGGGAGCGCAGGCCGAAGATGGTCGAGCGGATGATCTTGATGGTCTCGTCGAGGTCGTCGACGGCCCGCAGCACCCGCTCGGAGGCCTCCTTGTGCTCGATGAACCGGCCGGCGCTCTGCAGGGTCATGCCGGTGGCGAACAGCCGCTGGATGGCCAGGTCGTGCAGGTCTCGGGCGATGCGGTCGCGGTCCTCCAGGACGGCGATCTGCTCGGCGTCCTGGCGGCGCTCGGCCAGTTCCATCGCCACGGCGGCCTGGGCGGCGAAGCCCCGCAGCGGTTCGATCTCCTTGTCCGTGAAGACATGGCCGCCGGCCGCGCGGACCAGCAGCAGGATGCCCCGCACCCCGTCCTCGCCGCCGATCGGCACCGCCACGGCGGGACCCAGGCCGGTGAACGTCTGCGGGCCGGGGAACACCCGTTCGTCGTGAGCGATGTCCGCCGAGGTGACGGGCGCGGCGGACGCGAACGCCCGGCCGAGGAAGCTGCTCTCGACGGGCACGACGAGGCCGCGGTGCGTCTCGGCGTCCTGCCCGAGGGCGAGTTCCACGGTCAGCGAGCCGGTGCCCTCCATGGGCACGGCGACGACGGCGAGCTCGGCGCCGGTGATCTCGCGGGCCCGCTCGGCGACGAGCAGCAGCGCCTCGGCGCGCTCGCTGCCGGACATCAGCCCGTGGGTGATCTCGGCGTTGGCCTGGAGCCAGCGCTCCCGCAGCCGGGACTCCTCGTAGAGGCGGGCGTTGTCGATGGCGACGCCCGCGGCGACGGCGAGGGTCGACAGGACGGACTCGTCCTCCTCGTCGAACTGCGCCCCGCCGCGCTTCTCGGTCAGGTACAGGTTGCCGAAGACCTGGTCGCGGACGCGGATCGGGACGCCGAGGAAGGTGTTCATCGGCGGGTGGTGCGGCGGGAAGCCGTAGGAGGCGGGGTGCTCGGACAGCTTGGGGATCCGCAGCGGCTGGGGGTGGCGGATCAGCTCCCCGAGGATGCCGTGGCCCTCCGGGTAGTGGCCGATGCGGGCGATCTCCTCGTCGCTGACGCCGACGGTGTGGAAGGCGGACAGCCGCTTGCCGTCCGGGCCGATCACGCCGAGGGCGGCGTACCGGGCGTCCACGAGCGCGGCGGCGGCCTCCACGATGGAGTGCAGCGCCTGCTCCAGTTCGAGCTCGCGGCCGACGGAGAGGACCGCCTCGAGGAGGCTGCGCACCCGGTCGCGGGTGCCGCGGGCCGCGTCGATGCGCGCCTGCAGCTCCTCCAGCAGTTCGTCCAGCCTGAGCTGCGGCAAACGTACGCGCGCGCCCTCGTCCCGCTCCGGGGCCGTGTCCCGCCCGGCGTCTGTCACCCGTGTGCCTCCTGTCCCCACACTCCGGCACCGCCCGCCCGGCGTCCTCCGGGGGCGGGCGTCGGTAACGGTCCAGTAAACGTGACGGTACGGCATCCGGCGGGCCTCGCATCCGGCGGGACCGCCGTCGGAACGCCGCGCGGCCCCGCACGCCGGCGGGCGGGGCGCGGGGCCGCGGACGGGCGGGTGTCAGACCTCCAGCTCGTTCTCGATGCGGCGCATCTGATGGCGCGCCATGGCCAGGTTGGCGCGGGCCGAGTCGAGCACCAGGTAGAGGAACAGGCCGTTGCCGCCGCGCCCCTTGAGCAGGCGGATCAGGTGGTACTGGCTGTTGAGGGTGATCAGGATGTCCTCGATCTCCTCCTTCAGCCCCAGCAGCTCCATGGTGCGCAGCTTGGACCGCACGACGTCGGTGTTGCCGGCGGCGGCGACCTCCAGGTTGAGGTCCTTGCCGCCGCCGAGGGTGCCGAGGGCCATGCCGCTCGTGTAGTCGACGAGGGCGGCGGCCGTGGCGCCGTCGATGGAGCTGAGGCATTCCTTGAGCGAGGTCTCGGTGTTCGCCATGGGTGGTGTCCTTTCCGGTTCGTGAAGGGTGGTGCGGGGCCGGCGCCGGCGGTGTGCGGGCGTCCGGCCGGTGATGGGATCGGAGTGCGGTGCGGGTCAGCCGCCGGTCCTGGGCCGGTGGGCGGGCCGCTGCGGGGTGCGGACGGGGAGGGTGCCGATGGGCCGGGCCCGGTCGACGGGGTCCGGTCCGCCGTCGCGGTCGGCGGGCCGGTCGGCGTGGCGTCCGCCGCCGGGGCCGATGTGGGCGTCGACCAGTTCGGCGATCCGGGCGCCGCTGCGCCGGCCCTCCAGGTGGAGCCGGCCGACGTTGACCCGGTCGTCGGCGAGGAGGGTGAGCACGGCGGTGGTGCCGGCCGCGTAGGTGGCGATGTAGCCGTGAGCGCCGCGGACCAGCAGTTCGCGGAAGTCGCCGCGCGCGGCCGCGTCCGTCATCCGGTGGGCGACGCCGAGCGCGGCGGCGGTGAGCGCGGCGAGCCCCTCGGGTTCGGTGCCGGGCACGTCGTGGGCGAGGACGAGTCCGTCGACGGTGGCCGCGAGGGTGCCCGCCAGCCGCGGGACGCGGGTGCGGAGCCGACGCAGTTCGTCCAGCACGTCGGTCTCGACGGCCATGAGCAGTCTCCTTTCGGCACGCTGCCGGCGCGTGCGGATCACAGTGCCTCCAAGGCGTCCAGGAGCCGTCTCAGCAGCGCTGTGTCGGGCTCGTCCCAGTCGGCGCGGCCCGCGCCGGGGACGGGGTGGACGGGCGGGGCGGGCGCGGGGGGTGCGGGGGCGACCAGTCCGTCGGCGGCCAGCCGGCGCAGCTCGACGAGGGTGTGGAAGGTGCGGTGGGCGAGGGCGGAGGCGATCTGCGCCGCGGTGCGTCCGCCGTCGACCAGGGCGAGCGCGCGGCCTCTGCGGGGCGGCAGCACGGCCTGGCCGGCGTCGGGGGTGCGGGTGAGCGGCGCGGTGTCGACGGCCGGGTCGGGGTGGATGCGGTCCAGCAGGGCGCGGCGGCGGTACGACTCGCGCAGCACGGTCGCGACGGGTACGGGGCGGACCGCGCCGAGCCAGTGGGCGACGCCGGGGCGGAAGCGCAGGGCGGTGCCGTCGTGGGCGAGCGCGAAGTACGCGGCGTCGAACAGCGCGCCCAGGTGGGCGAGTTCGAGGGCGCCTGCGGTGAGGCGGCCGCTGTCGACGAGCTGGCGGCCGACCCGCTGCCGGGCACCGGCCCGCTCGACGGCCTCCCACCAGCCGGCCGGGGCGAGGGCGCCGCTGCGGGTGAGCAGGTCGCCGAGGGCGGGGCTGTGCGCGGACTCGACGTGGACCACGTGTCCGGCGGCGAGGTAGAAGATCCCGGAGCGGGTGGTGAGGGCCCCGGTGGCCCGGTCGGCGGCGAGGGTGTCCAGCAGTGCGGGGGCGGATCCGTCCGCGCGGGCGGCGGCAGCGGTCATCCGAGCACCATCCGGTCTGCCATCTCGGCCAGCCGGATGCGCGCCAGGGCGAGGTTGCCGTCGGCGCGGTCCAGCGACAGGAACAGGAAGACCGTGCTGTCGAAGGTGGTGACGACGAAGCGCAGCAGGTGGAAGGCGTCCGCGGTGGTGAGGATCAGGTCCTCGACGGGCGGCTCCTTGCCCTGTCCGGCGTGCGCGGGGGCGAGGGCGCCGCTCTCCATCGCCAGGCGGGCCAGTTCGGCGGTCTCGGCGGCGGTCGCCTCCACGTCGCCGCCAGGCGCCTCGCCCACCGCGCCCAGGGCGAGCCCGCTGATCCAGTCGACCACCAGGGCGCCCCGCGCCCCGGGCAGTCGCATGGCTTCCAGCAGGCTCTCGTCGATTCCGGGCACGCCGGATCCCCCTCCTCGCACGGCTGTACCGCGAACGTGACGTCGACGCTACGGTGTGTGCTCGACCGAGGTGAGGGCTTTGGCTTTTTCCCGTGGAATATGCGACACGGGCGCCGGGACGCTGATAGAGTCCGCGCTTCTCGCGCTGTGCACGGGGCGGGACGCGGGGGTCGGACGGGCGGTTCCCGGAGGCGTGCGGGAACAGGTGTGCGTGTGAACGGGCGGGGTGGCGGCCGTCCGGGCGGGCCGCCCGCGGGCCGGGCAGCCGTACGGCGGAACCCGGCGTCCGGTCGTGCCGCCCGGGCGACGATACTGAAGGCAGCACGTGCCCCCGCTGACGACTGGACCCATGCCGATCTCTGCCACAGCCCGCCCCACCGTCCCTCCCACCGTCCGGACGACCCGCGGCCGCCACGTCGGGGAGCGGGCCGACGAGACGCTCCGGCGCAGCCTCGCCGCCCTGAAGGACGCCGGGACCATCGACGACTTCCTCGAACTCCCGGAGGACGACACCAAGCCCGACCTGGTGTTCGAGTCCCGCACGCGGGTCGGAGACGGCGTCACGGTCCGCGCCCGCCTGGCCCTCTCCCCCGCCAGGGCGAAGGGACCGGACCGCGACTGGCTGCTGGTCGCCGAGGCGGAACGCCCCTGGGACCCCTCCTGGCCGTCCCCGGTCACGATGTTCTGGCCGCAGGAGCCGGACACCGCCTGGAACCACGACCCGGCGTCAGGACTGCGCCCCGGCGAGATCAACATGCTCCCGGAGGACGACAAGGACGTACGGCGCCGGCTGCGGGACTGCGCACGCGACCCCTGGTACATCCACGTGGTGGTCCACGAGGCGATGACCCCGGACGAGCGCGGCCACGTGCCGCTCGCGCACTGGCTGCCGCCCGGGCTGCGCCACCGGGTCGTCGAGCACCGGGCCACCCCTCAGCAGGCGCGGGTGACGAACTGGGCGCTGCGGGAGTTCGACGTGGAGGTCCCCCGGGGCGGCGCGGCGGTGCTGCCCGGCCGCCCGGCCCCCGAGGGGTACGAGCCGGATGCGTTCGCCGTGCGCGCGGTGTTCCTCGACGGCACGGAGCCCACGGACCTGGTGGACGCGGTGCTGCGCCACGACGCGCTGCCGAGGGAGCTGCCGGAGAGGGCGGAGCAGGCGCTGACCGCGCTGCGCGAGGACTGGCACCTGCTGACCCTCGCGGAGGAACTGGAGCGGGAGCGGGCGCTGGTGGCGATGTACGCCGAGGCGCTGGACGCGATGACGAAGTCCCGCGACCTGTACCGCGAGGCCGCGGAACGCGCCCACGAGGCCCTGGCCGCTTATCGGGAGATGGGCCTTACTCCCCCCGCCCCGGCCACCCAGCCGTCCCGCCCACGCACCCCGGCCCCGCTCCAGCATCTGACGCGAACTCTGGAACGCCTGAAGCCGGGGGCCTCCCGCCGCGGCCGGCCCGCCCCGGAGGAGACAGCTCCGGGGCCTGAGCCGGAAGCGGAGGCTCCGGACAAGGGCTAGCGCCCTTTCGGAAGACGTGGCCCCTTCGCCCGCGCCCGAAGCGGAACGCCGATCAAGGAGGCGTAAGCCGGGCGGCGGGCGGTGGACGGGGCGCACCGTGGGTGCCACTCCGTCACCGCCCGCCGCCCGCGTCGGCCGGTCAGTCCGCCGCGTGGTGGGGTTCCGCCGGGGGCCAGGGGGACCAGCGGGGGCCCGGGGTCGGGGTGGCCGCTCGGACCACCAGGGCCGTCAGGGCCAGCAGGGCCGCCGCGATCGCGGCCGAGGTCGCCAGCCAGTCCGGGGCGAGGGCCAGGTCGACCGCCCTCGGCAGCGTCGCCTCCGTGAACGAGCCGCCGTAGGCGTGGGCGACGGCCAGTACCGTCGCCGCCACCACCCCCGCCGCGAGCACGACCACCGCCGGGCGTACGACGAGGATCAGCGCCAGCACCGTGCACAGCACGGACAGGCCGACGGCGAGGGCGTGGACGTTGAGTGACACGCCGTCACGTTGCAGCGGGAAGTGGGTCACCGCGCAGACCGCGAGGGCGACGGCCGCCAGCCAGCTGGTCCAGATCGCCGCCCGGGGCACGGGGCGAGAGGGACGGGTGCGGGCGGCGGGGCGGGGACGGCGCACAGGCCGCAGCTGGCGGCGGCGCCCGATCCGCAGTGCGCCGCCACGGGAGGCCGGGGCACGCTCCGGCTCGGGCCGGAACTGCTGCCGCGCCTCCTGCTGTCCAGCGGTCTCCTCCGCGTGCCCGGCCGCCTCCGCGACGGCCGCGCGGAGGAGGTGCTCGGGGGGACGGTGCGCGGCCAGACGGTCGATCAGTTCGACCAGTTCGTCGACGGACCGGCCGGTCGCGGCGGCGCGCAGGGCCTCCTCGCGGCAGTGCGGGGAGAGCGGCTCGTTGTGCAGGAGCGCGACGAGGAGGGTCACGTCCTCCACCGAGCGGTGGGCGGCGGCCGCGCGGATCGTCTCGTCGGCGCTGGCGGCGTCACGGGGCGGACGGGTCAGCAGGGAGACCAGTCGGGTGACGTCCTCCACGGACCGGTCGATGCCGGCGGCCCGCAGCGCGTCGACGACCGCGCGGGTGTGCTCGGGGGACCGTTCGAGCGCGGTGATGAGGTCGACGACATCTTCCAGGGGCCGGTCGGACACGGCGGCGTGCACCAGGTCGGTGACGGGGTCGGCGTACACCCGCCCGGAAGGCCCGACGGGCGTTCCCGGGTCCGCACCCGGCGGCCCGGCGGGGGCATCCACGGTGGACACGGGATCCACCAGGTCGACGAGCGCCACCGGGTCCCGGGGCTCTTCCGCCCCGGCGGGCTCGCGCGGCCGGTCGACCGGGTCGCGCGGATGATTGCCGTGCACGGGATCGCGGGAGTAGCCGGCGTCGGCCTGACGGACCGTGCGGTCCGCCCCGGACGGATCGCGCGAGGGCGCTGTGTCCGCGCCCGCGCCGGCCGGGTACCGCGCCTCGGCCGGAGCCGTGTGGTCCGCCGTCCGGTGGCGCGCCCAGGCCGGTTCGGGCCGGTGCGCGCCGGTCGCGGCGCCCGTCGTGCCGACGGGCGGGGCCGCGGCCGTATCCACGGGTATGCCCGGTTCGTTGGAGGGGGACGAGGAGAAAGTGGTCATGATCGACTCCAGGGGAAGACTGATGACCATTACTAGGCTCCCCCACCGCGTGCTGCCACTTGACTGAGCCGCAGGGATGACCTGCGACGATTCCGTGTTTCGGGTGTTGTTCACGGGGCAACGGTCGGCGAGCGCGCATGGCCGGTCCCCGCCGCCATACCGGGGCCCGGAACGGGAATCCGTTTCCTCGAGGACTGTGTCGGGGGGCGAGGCCGCGGCATCGCGGCCACCGGGAGGAGGGCAGTGACCTTGGACACAACGACCGTGGTGTGGGGCGTCGCGGTCCTGGCGGCCCTGGTGCTCGCGGGCGCCGTGGCCGTGCTGGTCCGTCTGGTCCGCACACGGCGGGAGTTGCGGCGTGCGGGACTGCCCACAGGACCCCGATGGGTCTTCTGGGGCGCGGTGCTCTATCTGGTGCTTCCTGCCGATCTGGTGCCCGACCCCGTGTACCTGGACGACATCGGCGTCCTGCTGCTCGCGCTGCGCACCATGCGTGGTTCCCTCGGCGCGGGGACGCCCGGAGTGCCCGGAAGGCGCCCGGGACGACAACCCGCCGATGATTACGCTCCGTGAGGAAACCAACCACCCGTTCGATTCGTATAAGTCTCTGGAAGCCAACGCAAGTCGGCGGACCAAGCGGCGGCGCACAGACGGCCGTTGCCTGATCGGCGCAGCACCGACGAGGGAGAGACGATGCAACCGTTCGCGCTCAACTACGCCCGTCCGGCGGTGGAGTTGGCCGTTGCCACTCCGTATGCGTATGACTCCGGACTGCAGTTGAACGTCCTCGGTGACGGGCGGATCGCGGCCTGCGACCATGCCCTGTTGCGCGAGGTGGGGACGACCACGTCCACCGCGGGCTCCAAGACCCACTTCGACGACTGAACGCGGACCGTAGACCATGACCGTGCTGATCCTCACCTGCGAGGAGGATGTGACCGCCGACATGGTGGTGGTGCATCTGAACGGCGCAGGGGTGCCGGTGGTCCGTCTCGACCCCGCCGATCTCACCGGCGGCGTCTCGCTGTCCGGCGAGTACGTCCACGGCCGGTTCCGCGGCCATCTGTCCGCCGGCGGACGGCTGGTGAGCATCGGCGGGCTGCGGTCGGTGTGGGTGCGCCGCCCCGGCACTCCGGCCGAGCGCGCCCCGCAGCCTTCCGCCTGGCTCACCGAGGAGGCGTCGCAGGCCCTCTACGGCATGCTGCGCGGCTGCGACGCGCGATGGATGAACCACCCGGACGCCGCACGGCAGGCCCGCCACAAGCCGTGGCAGCTGCGCCTGGCCCAGCGCTGCGGGCTGCCCGTGCCGGCGACGGTGATCACGACGTTCCCCCGCGCGGCACGGGAGTTCGCGGAGCGCTTCCCCGACCTGGTGGTGAAGCCGGTGTCGGGGGCGCATCCGCAGGATCCGCCGCGGGCGGTGCCGACGAGCAGGGTGGCGCCGGACACGGACTTCTCGGCGGTGGCCTACGGGCCGACGCTGCTGCAGCGGCGGATCGCCAAGCGGGCGGACATCCGGCTCACCGTGGTGGGCGACGTACTGCTGGCGGCCCGCAAGGCGACGGCGCCGGACACCGACCCGCAGGTGGTGGACGTGCGGTTCGCCGCGCCCGGCCCGCCGTGGGAGCCGGTGGAGGTCCCGCCGCGCACCGCGGACGCCGTGCTCGACTACATGCGCCGGGCGCAACTGGCGTACGGAGCCTTCGACTTCGCCGAGGACGCGGACGGGATGTGGTGGTTCCTGGAGTGCAACCAGTCGGGGCAGTTCGGGTTCGTCGAGGTGGAGACGGAACAGCCGATCGCGCGGACCATCGCGGAGTGGCTGTCCCGTCCCGTCCCCGAGGAGCCCACCGAGCCGGCCGGTTCGGTCACCACGGCGCGATGAGCTGGATGCATCGCGCCGACGCGGGGGTCTGTACGCGGGTCAGTGCGGCCGGGGTCCGGGCAACAGGGCGGCGCGCTGCCAGCCGTTGCCGGGGGCCTGGTGCGGCCGGTCGAGGCCCGGGCCGTAGCCGGGCGACCGCAGGGGCCGCATGACCGACTCCAGTTCCCTGGTCACGCGTTCGGCCTCGCGGCGGACCTGTGCGGGCACGTCGCCGCACTCCGCGATGAGTCGGTCGTAGATGGGGGAATCCTGGAACACCCGACAACGCGCCTTTCTGCTCGGCGTCCCCGGAGCGGGGCCGCGACTGCCGAGTGTATGCGGCCAACGGGGGTGAAGTGCGCGTTCCGGACGTCAGGCGCCCGTCGTGGAGCCGGGCCGCACGATCATCAGGACGGTGACGGTCGCCCAGAGCAGGTTGAACACGCCGGTGAACATGGCGAGTTGGACGGTGCCGCGGTGGTCGACGGGACGTCGCTCGGTCACCTGCGCGACGAGTTCCTCCTGACGGGGGAGCACCAGGGCGAAGAGCGTACCGGCGGCCACGGCGGTGAGGACGATCGAGGCGACGAGCCACGCGTCGCCGAGGACGCCCATCGCGAGACCGGTCGCGAGGCCCAGCACCGGTACCAGCACGCCGACTCCGGCGTAGACGCGGCAGATCCGGTGGAGCAGTTCCACGGTGCCGGCCGCGCGCGGGCCGGGGTCGGTCCCGTCAGCGGGGGCGGCGCGGCGCGCGGCCGGCGGGAACATGCTGGCGGCGACGGTCACCGGACCGACGGCGACGATGGCGGCCAGGACGTGGAGGGAGAGGAGCAGCTTGGTCACCGGGGCTCTTTCCTTGACGGGATCGGCGTGAACGGCGGGATGCCGGGTTCACGCTAGAAGCGGTCGCGGTGGCCGCACAGCGGCTGGATCGACAGATCCCCACGGATTCCCGCCAACGGCCGTGACCAGGCACGCCGTGCACAGGACCGGGCAGGGACAGGTGGCGGGAATACGCCTAAAGTGGCGTTCATGCACTCCGTGGCGATCCTCGTACTGGACGGTGTGGTGCCGTTCGACATGGCGGCACCCATGCAGGTGTTCGACTTCACGCGGCTGCCCGACGGCCGGCACCCGTACCGCGTCCGGCTGTGCGCCGAGCGGCCGGAGGTGGCCGCGGACGGGGGCTTCACGCTGCGCGTGGACCGCGGCCTGGAGGCGCTGACGGACGCCGACACGGTGATCGTGCCGGGGCGCGCCCCCAACTCACCGCCGCCCTCCCCCGCGGTGCTGGCGGCGCTGCGGAAGGCGGCCGCGGCCGGCACGCGGATCGCGTCGGTGTGCGTGGGCGCCTTCGTGCTGGCGGAGGCGGGCCTGCTGGACGGGCTGCGCGCCACCACGCACTGGGTGGCCGCCGAGAAGTTCGCGCACCTGTATCCACGCGTCGAGGTGGAGCCGGACGTGCTCTACGTGGACAACGGCCAGATCCTCACCTCGGCGGGCGCCGCCGCCGCGCTGGACATGTGCCTGCACATGATCCGCCGTGACTTCGGGTCGGCGGTGGCGGCGAACGCGGCGCGCATGTCGGTGATGCCGCTCGAACGCGAGGGCGGACAGGCCCAGTTCATCGTGCACGAGCATCCGCCCGTGCCGCGCGGCTCGGACCTGGAGCCGCTGCTGGAGTGGATCGAGGACAACCTGGCGCACGAGGTGACGCTCGCCGCGATGGCGGCGCGGGCCGGGATGAGCGAGCGCACCTTCAGCCGCCGCTTCCGCGAGCAGACCGGCACCACGCCGCTGCAGTGGCTGCTGCGGGCCCGGGTGCGGCGCGCCCAGTACCTGCTGGAGAACAGCGACCACACGGTCGAACGGATCGCCCAGCAGGCGGGATTCGGCTCCCCCACGGCGTTCCGCGAGCGGTTCCGCAAGGTGGTGGGGACGACCCCGTACGCCTATCGCAGGTCGTTCCGGGGCGGGCGCGCCGCGGCCGTCCGGGCGGACGGCCGGGCCCCGGGCTCAGACGGCCAGCGACAGGCCGCTCTCCCCGTCCCCCTCGGGTGACCGGCGGAGGTCCCTGCGGGCACGGGTGAGCAGGTCGTCGGCGCGCGCGATGGCGTCGTGGATGCCGGCCGTGCCCATCGTCACGCACAGCCGGCGGGTGACGTCCTCCAACTCCTTGGCCACCGCCGCCGTCTGCCGTTCCGCCTGCGCGATCCGCAGCGTCGCATACCGCGTCAGCAGCTGCCTGACGACCTTCGGATCCGGTACGAGCACGTGGCTCCCCTCTCGTGTTTTCGGTGCGCATGCCCGAAGACGACGAAACCACGCACATCCCGCGCCCTGCTGTTCGAAAATGACCGAAAACATTCGCTCTGCGACCGGACCGCCCGAGCAAGGCACGGCGGCTCAGGCCACCTGCCCGCTGTGCAGCGCCGTGTACGCACCTCCCCGCCGCAGCAGCTCCTCGTGCGTGCCGACCTCCTGGATCGCCCCGTCGGCCATCACCACGATCCGGTCGGCCCCGCGCACCGTGGACAGCCGGTGCGCGACGACGAACGTGGTCCGCCCGCGCAGCAGCCGGGCCAGCGCCTCCTGCACCAGCGCCTCCGAGCGGGTGTCCAGGGCGGACGTCGCCTCGTCCAGCACCAGCACCCTGGGATCCCGTATCAGGGCGCGGGCGATGGCGAGCCGCTGGCGCTGACCGCCCGACAGCCGCGCCCCGCGCTCCCCGACGAGGGTGTCCAGGCCCTGCGGCAGCCGGTCGACGAACTCCAGCGCGTTGGCGTCGCGCAGAGCGGCCCGCACCGTCTCCTCGTCCGCGTCGTCCATGCCGTAGGCGACGTTCTCCCGCACGGTGCCGTCGAACAGGATCGACTCCTGGGGCACCACGGACAGGAAGCGCCGGTAGGTGCGCAGGTCCAGGGTGTTCATGTCGGTGCCGTCGACCAGCAGCCGGCCAGACGTGGGGCGGATGAACCCGATGACGAGGTTGAGCACCGTGGACTTGCCCGCCCCCGACGCGCCGACCAGGGCGACGGTCTCGCCCGGGGTGACGTCGAGGGTGAAGTCCCGTACGGCGGGGCGGCCGTCGCCGTCGTAGGCGTGCCCGACGCCCTCGAAGGTCACCGCGCCGCGCAGCGCGGTGAGCTCGGCCTTGCCCTCGTTGTCCTCCAGCTCCGGCGCCTGCAGCACCTCGCCGACCGAGCGCACGGACTCCAGCCCCTTGGTGATGACCGGGGCCAGACCCGCCAGCGTGGTGGTGGAGTTGGTGAGCGTGGTCAGGAAGGCGCTGAGCATCACGACGTCGCCGGCGGTGACGCCCCAGACGTCGTAGTACGACACGAGGGCGGCGCCGGCGAGCACCGTCACGCCGACCACGTTGAGCACCACCCACGCCAGCGAGCCGAACCGCCCGTTGACCAGGTCGAGGCGCATCCCGGAGGTGAGCAGCCGGTCGAGGGTGCCGTGCATGCGGCGCAGCGCCTTGCCCTCCAGGCCGTGGGCACGGGTGACGGGGATCAGCCGGGTCATCTCGGTGACGCGGGAGGACAGTGTCTCGACCTCGTGCCGGAAGTGCTCGTTGTGGGTGCGCAGCCGCGCCCGCAGCCGGGCGACGAGCAGGGCCGCTGCGGGCACGACGACGAGGAAGACGGGCAGGAACTCGGGGGTGCGCACGCCGATGATGACCAGCCCGCCGGCCAGCACGGTGAGCGCGCCGAGTCCGGTCTCCGCGGTCTGCTGCACCATCTGCTCGACGGTCTCGACGTCGCGCACCACCTTGGCCTGGAGCACGCCCGCACTGACCCGGGAGTGGTAGCCGATGGAGAGCTGCTGCATCCGCGTGCACAGCGCGGAGCGCAGGGCGGTGCCCATGCGGCGGACGCTGCCGTAGAGGAGGCGGACGTACAGCACGTGCAGCGGGTAGTTGACCAGCAGGATGAACATGATGACGCCCGTGCTGGTCCACAGCCGGGAGACCGGCTGGTGCTGGACGACGGTGTCGATGATGGACGCGGTGATCAGCGGCAGCAGCCAGACAGGGCTGTGCTTGACGGTGAAGACGACGACGGCCGCGGCCAGCCGGGCGCGGTCCGCTCGGAACAGGTAGCCGAGCGTGCGGACGGGATGCTCGCCCCGGTAGCGGTGGTCGAGCGGTCTCATCTGCGGCGATGCCATGAGCGATGGTCCTCCCCCTGTGAAGCGCCGCCCCGGGCGGATCGCGGCGCACGAACGGCGCCCGGCGCCCGTCAGGGGGCGCCGGGCGCGGGTGGTGCGGCCTCTCAGGCCGCGTCGAGCTCCGCGATCTCCTCGGCGCTCAGCTCGAGGTCGGCGGCGCGCACGGAGTCCTGGACCGACTCGGGGCGGCTCGCGCCCGGGATCGGCACGACGACGGGCGACTTGGCGAGCATCCAGGCGAGGCACACCTGGTGCGCGCTCACCCCGTGCTCCTGCGCCACGCGTGCGAACGGCGCGTAGGCCGAGCCGAGTTCGCCGGCCTTGGAGATGCCGCCGAACGGGCTCCAGGGCAGGAAGGCGACACCGAGCTCGTCGCACAGCTCCAGCTCCGGCTCGCTGGAGCGGAAGGCGGGCGAGAACTGGTTCTGCACCGAGACCAGACGCCCGCCGAGGATGTCCTGGGCCTGGCGGATCTGCTCGGGGTCGGCGTTGGAGATGCCCGCCATGCGGATCTTGCCCTCGTCGAGCAGGTCACGGATCGCGCCGACGGACTCGGCGTACGGGACGTCGGGGTCGGGCCGGTGGAACTGGTAGAGGCCGATCGCCTCCACGCCGAGCCGGCGCAGGGACGCCTCGCAGGCCCGCTTCAGGTACTCGGGGCGCCCGTCGAGGGTCCAGGTGCCGTCGCCGGGGCGCAGATGTCCGCCCTTGGTGGCGACCAGGACGTCGCCGCCCCGCTCGTGGGTGGAGAGCGCCTTGGCGATCAGGCTCTCGTTGTGCCCCACCTCCCCGGCGTCCCGGTGGTAGGCGTCCGCGGTGTCGATCAGGGTGACACCGGCGTCCAGGGCGGCGTGCAGGGTGGCCAGCGAACGGGACTCGTCGGGCCGCCCCTCGATCGACATGGGCATCCCGCCCAGTCCGATCGCGGACACCTCGACCTCACCGATACGACGCGTGTGCATGTGCGCGAAGCCCCTTCCGGCTGTCGTGCTGGCGTAGATGGAAAGCGCATACCAGCCTCGCCGCCAGGTGCCCGGAAATCCAACAGGGAAATCCGAACGCATTCATCGGACCGGTCGCTGAACCGGCCCCGCACGCACCGGCCGTGTCCACCGCGCGCCCCTCCTCCCCCGGCGTTACGCTGCGCGAAACCGACCCTTTGCTCCCGTACCGGAGGTTCCGATGGCCCCGCTGCTCAATCCGTACCTCAACTTCGACGGCAACGCCCGGCAGGCGATGGAGTACTACAAGGAGGTCTTCGGCGGGGAGCTGAACACGCACACCTTCGGGGAGACCGGCGGCGCCGGGGAGGAGTACGCCGACAAGATCATGCACGCGATGCTCACCACCCCCGACGGCTTCACGATCATGGGTTCGGACGGGCCTCCCGGCATGGAGTACGCCTCCGGCAACAACTTCGCCGTGAGCCTCAGCGGCGAGGAGGAGGACACGCTGCGGGGCTACTGGGAGAAGCTGTCCGACGGGGGCCAGGTGTCGGTGCCGCTGGAGCGGCAGATGTGGGGCGACATCTTCGGGATGTGCACGGACCGCTTCGGCGTCCCGTGGATGGTCAACATCAACACGCGGCAGGGCTGAGGCGGCCCGGACGGCCGGTGGTTGACACGGCGTTCCGGCTCGGATCACCGTGCAGGCCTGGCGCGCGCCGGCGGGGCGCGGCGCGGACACGGGCCCGGTGTCGCGAGGCGGCCCGGGGAGAGGCGGCGGCATGCGGATCGGACTGCTCGGCACCGGACCCTGGGCGCGGGCGGCACACGCCCCCGCGCTGGACGCACACCCCGGCCTGGACTTCGTCGGTGTGTGGGGCCGCAGGCCCGAGGCCGCCGGGGAGCTGGCCGCGGTGCACGGCGTCCGGGCGTACGACGACGTCGACGCGCTGCTCGCCGACGTGGACGCCGTCGCGGTGGCGCTGCCGCCGGCCGTGCAGGCGGAACTGGCGGTGCGGGCCGCGCGGGCGGGACGCCATCTGCTGCTGGACAAGCCGCTCGCGACGACGGTGGCGCAGGGGCGCGCGGTCGTGGAGGCCGTCGACGCGGCGGGCGTGGCCTCCGTGGTCTTCTTCACCACCCGCTTCCAGCCGGAACCCCAGGCCTGGATCGAGGAACAGGCGCGCGTCGGCGGCTGGTTCACCGGGCGGGCGCAGTGGCTCGGCGCGGTGTTCACGTCCGAGGACAACCCCTTCGCCGCCTCGCCCTGGCGGCAGGAGAAGGGCGCCCTGTGGGACGTCGGCCCGCACGCCCTGTCCGTGCTGCTGCCGGTGCTGGGCGAGCCGCGCCGGGTGACGGCGGCGGCGTACGGGCCCGGAGACACCGTGCATCTCGTGCTCGACCACTCCGGCGGGGCGTCGAGCAGTACGACGCTGAGTCTGACCGCTCCCGCGGCCGCGGCGGGCGCCATGGTGGAGCTGCGGGGCGAGTCCGGGGTGACCGTCCTGCCGGAGGCCCGGGGGGACGCCGTCCCGGCGCTGGGCCGGGCCGCGGACGCGCTGATCGCCGCGGCCGGCTCCGAGGAGCCGCACCCGTGCGACGCGCGGTTCGCCTTCACGGTCACCCGGATCCTCGCCACCGCGGAGACGCTGCTGCACAGCGGCACCCACTGAGAGCCACGGGCCGGCCCGCGCGGTGCGACACCCTGCGGAGTGCGGCCGGTGCGGTGCGTGTCCGGTACGCTCCGGGCGGCTTAAACGATCCTTAAGGACCGGTTAAGCGATCGTGCGCGCTTTGTCATCCATTGAAGTAGCCGCAGGTCAGGGCGTGTTGGGGACAAGTCGGACCCGTTGGCGGGTCCGGTCCTGGTCCCTACCATCGGTGCCGCGTACCGGTCCCGACGCACGGTCTGAGAGCGCTCTCACTCGCTCCCGGACCGGTCGGCCGGTGTGCCCCCACCGAACGCACGAGCACTCTGGAGACCCCCCACATGACTCCTCGGCACCAGCGCACCCTCGGCCGCCGCAAGCTGCTCTTCGCCCTCGGCGGAGCCGCCGTGGCGCTGCCCGCGGCCGCGGCGATCGCCCCCCACGCCCTCGCCGGCCAGTCCGGTGAGGACGGGTCCGGCACGAAGGCGGCCGGCTCGCTGCCGCTGACGATCGTCAACGACAGCGGCTCCTTCGACAACGCCTCGGTGCACCTGTACGTCGTGGGCAACGCCGACGGCCGCCAGGTCCGGCTCACCCCCGACGGCACGCTCGCCCCCATCGACCTGGCCGACAACGGCGAGGACGGCTTCACCGACTACGCGATCAGCCTCTCCGGCAACGAGACACCGCTGTCACTGCCGTACATGTCCGGCCGCATCTACGTCGCGCTCGGCGAGAAGCTGAAGTTCAAGGCCGTCACGGACGGCAACGGCGCGGCCGCGCTGCAGTACCCGGCCGGGTGGGTCTCCTCGGACCCGAACTTCGGCGTGCTGCACGACTGCGCGGAGTTCACGTACAACTCGGCCGGTCTGTTCTGCAACACGACCATGGTCGACATGTTCAGCGTGCCGCTGGCCATCCGGCTCACCGGCGCCGACGACCAGACCACGGGCACGGTCCGCCCCGGGGGCCGCGCCGCCGCGTTCGCCGCCGTCAAGGGCGCCGAGGGCTTCGACCGGCTGGTGGTCGACGACACGCGGATCGTCGCGCCCGGCCACGGCCTGGACGCCGGGCTGTTCGCCGAGGACTACTTCGCCCCGTACATCGACGAGGTGTGGAGCACCTACACCGGCCGGGACCTGAAGGTCACCACCAACGCCGGCACGTTCACCGGGCGGGTGCGCGGGGACCGGTTCACCTTCGACGGGCCGGCGCAGGTCGCGTTCGACAAGCCGTCCACCCGTGACGTGCTGTTCTGCGACGGCGCCCTGGCCGCGCCGAACGACGGCACCACGGGCCCTGTCGCCGCGATCCTGGGCGCCGGCTTCAACCGCTCGACGCTGCTCAGCCACCCCGAGCAGCCCACCGCCGACCCCGCGGAGTTCTACCTGACCGAGCTGACCAACCACTACGCGAAGGCCATGCACGCGGCCACCGAGGACGGCAGGGCGTACGGCTTCGCCTTCGACGACGTGGCGGACTTCGCCTCGTACATCCAGGACACGGCGCCCACCGCGCTGCGGCTGACGCTCACTCCCTTCGAGTGAGTCCGGCTACCGGATGAGCAGGTTTCCCCGGGGCGGGGCACGGTACCCCGGCATGCACGGGGAGGCCCCGCACCCGGGGCCTCGGGCGCTCGACGGCGGGCGCCGGGGCGCTCCGGATGCACGGCGGGCCTCCGCGGTGAAGGCTGAGTACGGGACCGGCGCCCCGGCGCCGGGCCGTATCAGCGATCCGGACCCGAGGAGCCCGAAGATGTCGACGTCCCAGCCCGACGCGTCCCGGCAGAGCGAGGACCGCGCCACCCCGGACAGCCTGCTCCACACCCGCACCGGCACCGACGTGTCGCCGGAAGACCTGGTTCTCGCCAGCGGCAAGGACCTCACCCCGCAGAACATCGAGTGGGCCAGGAAGAAGCTGGCCGAGGAAGGTCCCTCCGCGATGGAGAAGATCCTTCCGTAGACCGCCGCGCGGCCCGGTCCCCGCTCCCTCGGCAGCGGGACGCCGTCGGGCCCGGTGCACGCACCGTGCACCGGGCCCGACGGCGTTCGTACCTGCGATCGAAGCGCCTAGGAGCGGTCGTCGGGGAACACCGTCTCGTCCTCCACGACGTGCATCGCTGCCTCCTCCGCTCCCGCCGCGCCGCCGTCGATGCCGACGTCGTCGGCGACGGACTCCTTGGTGATGTCGGTGTGTACGCCCTCGTCCGGCGCGACCAGGCGTCCCGCGCGGGCGGTACCCGCCTCGGGATCGACCGGCTCGCCCTCGCCGCCCGGCAGGTCGCCCACTCCGTCGCCGGGCTCCGCGGCGGGGTCCGGCACCTCCTGGGCCAGCCGTTCGTCGAGGGTCTCCCCGTCGTGCTGCTCGGCGGCCGTGACGCCGTGCTTGACGACGCCCACCGGCTTCTCCGGCGGTGAGTAGCCCTCGTCGAGCATCTCGTCGTAGTCAGGCTCGTCGAGAGCGTCCTGCAGGTCGAGCGGGGCGCCATCCTCCTGCTGCTCGTTGGTCCCGGTGGGCTGGTAGACGTCGTCCCCCATCGGTTCGGAGCCCATGGCGTCCTCCCTGTCGTGCTGCGTCGGCCGGTGCCGACCCGGTGTCCGATCCGCGTTTCCCGTCAGGCGGCCTCTAACCCCGTGAGCGGCCCGGCCTGCGGAAAAACCGGCGGATCTCACTCCCGTGGTGTGTCCGGGGCGGGCGCGACGCGGATGTCGTAGTCCTCGACGCGGTGGACGGGCCAGGTGCGCGCGTAGCCGTTGGGCCTGCTGCCGACGCGGGTGATCTCGGCGACCGGGACCCGTTCGGCGGTGCGCCGGATCTCCTCGGCGGTCATGTTCTCGTTGTTGCCGGCGGTCGCGCCGGAGGAGCAGCCCGTGTAGTAGCCGATGGGGATGGACTCATGTCCGGTGATCAGGCAGGGCGGGGTGACACCGAGGCGGTGCAGTCCGCCGGCGGTGCGGGCCCAGTCCCCGCGGCTGGCGGCGGAGCGGTTCGCGGTGTGCACCGCCACGGTCAGCTGCACCGCCAGGTGTCCCGCGAGGCCCACCACGACCACCGTCCGCAGGACCGTCCGCCACCGCCCGCGCGGCGCCGTGACCAGGTACCACAGGGCCTGGGCGACGGGGATCGCGAGCAGCGCGTAGGCGGGCTGGAGGAAGCGGGGCGCCGCGTAGGAGATGGTGAACAGGTACGGCAGCGCGGCGGTGACAGCGCAGGCCAGCGGCACGGCGGTGCGCAGGGCGCGGCCGGCCCGTACGGCGACGACCAGGCCGAGCACGGCGAGCACCGGCAGCACGAACCACCACAGGGTGATCACCGGATGGGGCATCTCGCCGGTGCAGGGGCGGCACAGTGCGCGTCCGCCGAGGCTGCGGAGCTGGTCGTCGACGGCCATGTACAGGCCGAGCCTGCCCTGGATGCGGGACGCCTCGGCGAGCCGCTCGGAGAGGCCGCCGTACGACGCGTACGCCTCGGCCACCCAGGGCACCCCGCCGGCCAGCAGACCGCCCACGACGGCCGCGAGGAGGCGGGGACGCCGCCATACCGCCGCGAGGACGAGCAGCGGGATCGTGACCCACACGGCGTCCGTGGGCCGCATCAGGGCCATGAGCGTGGCCCCCGCGACGACGGCCCACAGCATGCCCGTGGACGAGGGGTCCTCGCGGTGCCGCAGGAACGCCCCCACGGCGATCAGCGCGCCGACGGCGACCCAGTAGTTGGGCATGGCCTGGGGGCCGTAGAAGAGGGTCACCCACAGGGAGGCGAAGAAGGCGCCGGCGACGACCAGCACGCGGGTGGGGAACAGGCCGCGCCAGACGCGCAGGGCTAGGTACAGGCCGAGTCCGGAGAGCAGCGCGAGGTAGAGCCGCAGCAGCACGGTGGAGTCGGACCAGGACGCGACGGGCGCGACCAGCAGGGAGACGCCACGGGAGCGGGGGGCGCTGAAGAAGGCGGCCGGGTGGTGGGTGGTGACCTGGCTGGTGTAGACGATCTCGTCCCAGCCCATGCCCAAGGTCGGTCGGGTCACGACGAGTTGGGCCAAGGTGAAGACAGCTGCGAGCACCGCGAGCGGCCACGCGTCCTGGGTTGCCTTCGGGCCGTCCGGCCGTGAGCGCTCCTCGCTCCGCCGGGTGACGGTCGGCGGGGCGCCGGCGCCGTGGGTCATCGTCCGTCCTTCGCTGCCGCCGGTCTGGAGTGCCGTCCCCCACCATGGGCCCCATGGGCACCACGTCTTGAGGAAAACGGATATGAGGGAATCATGGCCAAAGCTAACCCGGACCGGTCGGCCGCACCGGCGATACACGGCCGAAAATCATCTGAACGCACTGTCAGTGCGGGTGAGGGCGGCGGGGTGAGGGCTGTTCAGGCGACCGCCTCAGGGAGACCGGCCCTCTTGCGTGGGTGGTCGGCTCCTCGCCGTGGTGACGGAAAGCCAGCGGTGGCCGCCCGGTCGGGGACGCCGCCGCCTGTCACGCGTCCCAGAGCTCGGACAGATCGCTGACGACCCGGTCGGCGCCGTGCGCGTACAGGGCGTCGGCCTGTCCGACGCGGTCCACGCCGACGACGTGGCCGAACTCGCCGGCCCGCCCGGCGTCCATGCCGGCCAGCGCGTCCTCGAACACCGCGGCCCGCGCGGGCTCCACGCCCAGCTCGCGGGCGGCGGCGAGGAAGGTGTCGGGCGCGGGCTTGCCCGGCAGGCCCCGCTCGGCGGCGACCACCCCGTCGACCCGTACGTCGAAAAGGTCCTCGGCCGCGATGGAGCGCAGCACGTCACGGCAGTTGGCGCTGGAGGAGACGATCGCGGTGCGCAGGCCGCGGGCGCGGACGGCGCGAAGGTAGCGCAGGGTGCTGTCGTAGGGCTCCACACCGTCGCTGCGGATCTTCGCGAGCAGCAGCTCGTTCTTGCGGTTGCCCAGCCCGTGCACCGTGACGGCGGACGGCGGGTCGTCGGGGCCGCCCTCGGGCAGCTCGATGCCCCGGGAGGCGAGGAAGGTGCGCACCCCGTCGGCGCGCGGCCTGCCGTCCACGTACGCGTCGTAGTCGGCGGCGGTGAAGGGTGCGTAGCCCTCGCGGTCCCGCTCGCGCAGGAAGGCGTCGAACATCTCCTTCCACGCGGCGGCGTGCACCACCGCCGTGTTCGTCACGACGCCGTCGAGGTCGAAGAGGCACGCCTCGATGTGTTCGGGCAGACCGAGATCCGTCATACCGTCACGGTTCCCCGTGCGGCGGGGCGGCGGGTGGCGCGGGGGCCGCACGGGTGGCGGAGTACGGCTTCCCGGGTGACACACTCTGCTGTGTGGCGCTGACCTTCGACGACCTCCTCCGCCGCGCCCGCGCCCTCCCCCGGGACGGGCGGCGCGCGATCCTCGGCATCGCCGGGAGCCCCGGCGCGGGCAAGTCCACGCTCGCGCAACGCCTGGTCCGCGAGCTGAACGGCACGGGCGAGCGCTGGGTGGCGTACGTCCCCATGGACGGGTTCCACCTGGCCGACGCGGAGCTGGAGCGGCTGGGCCGCCGTGACCGCAAGGGAGCCCCCGACACCTTCGACTCGGCCGGGTACGCGGCGCTGCTGCGCCGGCTGCGGGACGGGACCGAGGCGGACGAGGTGGTGTACGCCCCCGCCTTCGAGCGCGAGCTGGAGCAGCCGCTGGCCGGGGCGATCCCGGTGGACCCGGACGCGCGCCTCGTCGTCACGGAGGGCAACTACCTGCTGCTCGACACGGGGGCGTGGACGCGGGTGCGCCCGCTGCTGGACGAGGTGTGGTTCTGCGCGGCGGACGAGGAACGGCGGGTGCGGCGGCTGATCGCCCGCCACGAACGGTTCGGCAAGTCGCACGAGGAGGCGGTCGCCTGGGTGGAACGCTCCGACGAGCGCAACGCGGCCCTGGTGGCGGCGACCCGCGACCGCGCGGACCTGGTGGTGCCGGCGGAGGAACTGACCTGACGGCCGGGTCCGGGTCCGGGAGGCGTAACCGGGTGGACGCGGAGGCGTCCCGCACAGCAGGCTCTCGTCCATGATCAGAGCAGCCACCGAGCACGACCTCCCCGAGATCCACGCGATGATCCGCGAACTCGCCGCGTACGAGAAGGCCGCCGAACAGGCCCGTGCCACCCAGGACCAGTTGCGCGCCGCGCTGTTCGGCGAGCACCCTGCCGCGTCCGTCCTCGTCGCCGAGGACGACGCGACCGGTGACCTCGTGGGCTTCGCGCTGTGGTTCCCGCGCTTCTCGACCTGGACCGGCACGCGCGGCATGCACCTCGAGGACCTGTACGTCCGCCCTCACACCCGGGGCGCCGGGCACGGCAAGGCGCTGCTCGCCGCGCTGGCGGCGATCTGCCGGAAGCACGGCTTCGAGCGGTTCGAGTGGGTCGTGCTGGACTGGAACCAACCGGCGATCGCCTTCTACAAGTCCCTGGGCGCGGAGCTGCTGGAGGAGTGGACGGTGTGCCGGCTGACCGGTGCGGCGTTGGAGCAACTGGCCGCGCAGGCACCGCCCTTGGCGGAAACGGGACGGTGACGCACACCGGGGTGCGCCGGTGTCAGTGTGGGGCGTCGTCGGGCGGTGCGGGCACGGCAGTGCGGCGTGCCGGGTGGTGCGGGGGGTGGCTCAGCCGTCGGCCGGCTGGGCGGCGCGGCGGAAGCCGACCGCGCTCACGTGCCGCATGACCGTACTGGCCACGCGGTAGCGGCCGTTGGGCACCTCGGCGGAGCGGCGGACGTGCACGGTGAGCGGGCCCGCCCACTCGTAGCCGTTGCGGGCGGCGTGCCGGGCCAGCCGGTCGGTGAGCACCTGGCCCACGCTGTCGCCGCGCCGGGTCAGCTCCTCGTGCACGGGGGCGGACAGCTCGACGTCGTAGGCGTTGGGCACCATCACCCGGCCCGCGCGGCACACGACCGCGTTGCTGTCGCACTCGCGCCGCAGGGCGTCGACGAGTTCGAGCGGATCACGGCCGGACATCCGCGCCCACAGGGCCTCCCATCGGTTCTCCAGTGCCGTTTCCAGCGCGCTGAGTGCGCTCATGCTGTCACCTGCCGAAACTCGGTCGCGTCGGGACGGGGGGTGGGTGGGGGGTGGTTGAGCGGGTGGTGCGGCGGGGGCATGACGTTCGGACCGGGCCGCGCGGCCCGGGGACCCGACGGTTCCCGTCCCGCGCGGCGTGATCCGAACGGCAGCCCCTACCGCTCCTCGAAGTCGTCGGGCTTGATCTCGGCCTCCTCCAGCGCCTCGCGCATGGTCCGGCCCGTGCCGCCCTGCGCCTGCGCGTCACCCTCGCGCCGCGGCTCGAGGGTCTCGTCGGTGTCGTGCGTCTTCGGCCGGTTCTCCTCGGGGACGGTCATGTCCGCGGTGCTCCTCGTCTTGCAGGGGTGTCTTGCAGGGGGTTGCGATGTCGCTGCGCGGCCGTGGCGTGATGTCACGGTGTCGCTCTGCAGCGCTGAGTCGCCGGGTTCCCTGAGCGGGCGGGGATATCCCCCGTGAGGCTCGGGCGATCTACGCCGCGGGCTTTGCGGACGGCGTCCGGGTGCCGTCCCCGCGCTTTTCCGGCGCTTTCCGAGCGCCGGACGGAGGGCGACGTGCCGGCCGCCGGCGGTCGCGTCCCGTGGCCGGTAACCGTCGGTGACCGCGCTGGTCGAGCGAGGGGTTGGGCTATGTTGAACCCTCGTGGGAGACAAGGGAGGCGCACCGGTGCCATCGCCGCAGCAGGCACGCGCACAGGCATCCGCGATCACCTCGGCCAAGGCGGGTCCGGAGACGGAGCTGTCGCCCACGGCCCAGCTCCGCGCCCTCTTCGACCGGCCCCGGCTCTCCCCCGGCCAGCGGCGCATCGCGCAGTACTTGATCGAGCACATCACCGAGGCGGCGTTCCTGTCGATCACCGATCTCGCGGACCGGGTCGGGGTGAGCCAGCCCTCGGTGACCCGGTTCGCGTCGGCGGTCGGTTTCAGCGGCTACCCGGCGCTGCGGGAGAAGCTCCAGTCGATCACCCTCGGCACCCGGTCCGGCGGCGGCGCCGGTCCCGACGAGGAGCACGGGGGCAACGAACTGCAGGCGGCGGTCGACGCCGAGATCGAGAACCTGGAGAACCTGCGCCGCGACCTCGCCGACACCGACCGTGTCATCGAGGTGGGCCGCGCCCTGTCCGCCTCCACCCCGCTCACCGTGCTGGGCCTGCGCATCTCCGTGTCGCTGGCCGAGTACTTCGCGTACGCCGCCCGCCGTATCCACCCGGACGTGCGCCTGGTGACGCTCGGCGGCAGCGTGGCGTACGACGCGCTGCTGCAGTCGCGGGAAGCGGGCGGGACGTGGGTGCTGGCGTTTTCCATGCCTCGGCACGCCCAGGAGACGCTGACGGCGGTGCGGGTGGCGCGCAGCGCCGGGCTGAAGGTCGCGCTGATCACCGACCTGGCGCTGGGGCCGCTGGTGGACGAGGCGGACGTCACCTTCGCCACCGGCACCGGCTCCCGCCTGGTCTTCGACTCCTACGCGGCGCCCGGCGTGATGTGCGCGGCGCTGCTCCAGGCGATGACGGACGCGGATCCCGAGCGTACGCAGGCCCGGCTCGAGGACTACGAGCAGGTGGCGGACGAGCACCACTTCTTTCTCCGGGACTGAGTCCCGCGCGCTGGTTACCGCCCGGTTCACCAGGGCATCGCGCACTTTGAATAAGGCATGAATGTTTTCATGCGTCTTGCCAAGCAGACGGCATATATAAATACTGCTCACGGATCGCGGGCCCGGCCGCTCCGGACCGCGCTCCGATCACCGCACCCGCCCGCCCGGAAGGCCGAGGGCCCGCCATCCGCCGCACCCACGTGTCGCCACGGCCACCCGCACAGGTTCCTTCCGGGCACCCGCACGAACACCCGGGGCCGTCGGTCTCCACCCGCTCCGGCGGCCAGGGTGTTCGGCCGGGCTTCCCCTGCCCGGCCACCCGTGGCGGTCCCGGTCATCCCCTAGACCGGGACCGCCCCACCTCGTCGCCCGTGCAGGCGACGCCGTACACCCGGAAGCGAAGATCATGCCTGTGACGACGTCCACGCGCCTCGGACCCGACTGGCCCTGCCAGGTGAAGACCCCCGGGAGCTACGACTGGGAACGCTCGGCCGCCAAGTGGCTGCGCGAGCTGGTCCCCGCGCGCTACGCGAGCTACCCGGCGTTCGTCCGGCACCCCGTGCTGCTGGCCCGGCACGCCCAGATCCAGGTCGAGCACGAGATACGCGTGGCGCGCACCGCCCTGCAGACCGCTCGCGCGGACCTCCCCCGCCTCGGCCTGCACGAGAGCGCCATCGAGCACACGATCAAGCTGTACGCGGCCGAGCTGATGCAGCTGCAGCACATCGCGAGGAGCGTGCGAGCGGTCACACAGGCGCTGGGCGAGAGCGGACGCTGAGGCGCGTTCGCGCGGCGTGAGCGGGGGGGGACACGCTCCCGTACCCGCGCACACGGCCGGGCGTCCCCGCTCCCGCACCCGCGTTCCCGCTCCCGGCCGCGCACGGGGTTCGGCGCTCCGCCCGCCCTCGTGACTTCCGTCACCACATACCGCGACCCGGCACCCGCGTTCCCGCTCCCAGCCGCGCATCCGGTTCGACGCCCCGCCCGTCCTCGCGTCTTCCGTCACCACATACCGCGACCCGGCATCCGCGTCCCGCTCCCGGCCGCGCATCCGGTTCGGCGCCCCGCCCGTCCTCGCGTCTTCCGTCACCACATACCGCGACCCGGCACCCGCGTTCCCGCTCCCAGCCGCGCATCCGGTTCGACGCTCCGCCCGTCCTCGTGACTTCCGTCACCGCGTACCGGAATCCGCGTAGCCGCCAGGGCCGCGCGTCCCGGCCCCGGCAGCCTGCTCCCGTACGTGGGCACCACGGCCCCGCGGGCCACACTGCCCCGCGCACCGAGGCCCAGCGTCCCGCGCCGGTCTCGGGCGCACGCCGCACGGACCGCTCAGGCTCCGTCCACCCTGCGTACGGACCCGGCCAGCCCAGCCCGGCCCGCGCCGTCCCCGTCCCGCGTCTGCCGGCCCGGTACTGACCGCCCCCACACGTCCCCGACCGGCGATACGAGGTCACAAGCCGGTCAACGAATACGCGCAGGTGTGCAATGCTCGACGAGTGAAGAGCGATCGCTTTGCCCCGGCCGAGTCCGGCAGCGTCCCGGACGTGGTCGAGCTGGCGAGGGTCGTCGCCCAGCAGCGCGCCGAGATGGACCGGCTGCGTGAGCAGGCCGCCACGACCGTCGTCGTGGAGCGCGCCAAGGGCGTCGTGATGGCTCTTGCCGGCCGTAGCGCGGACGCCGCCGAGGAGATCCTGCACCAGCGGGCCAAGGCCGCCCGCCGCACTCTCCTGGAGGAGTGCTGGGTCACCCTGGGCGAGCTGACGCCGGCCCGTCCGCACGACGAAGCGGCCGCACCCCGTCCGCGGACGGACACCGGGGCCGCGGCGGCCACCCCGTCCGCCGGCGACGCCCCGACACCCTTCGCCGCGCCCGACGACGTCGCCGACGCGCTGAGCCGCCTCGGCCGCGCCCTGGTCCATGTGGACACGCACCAGGCCCTCGCCCAGTGCCTGCTGGACCACCTCGCCCCGGAGCTGGACGCCGAGTCGGTGATGATCTACGTGCGCCGGCCCGGCGGCGGTCTGGAGCTCGCCGGGCACGCCGGCATCGACGACGGACTGGCCCACCGCTGGCGTCAGGTCCCCCCGTTCAGGGGGATGGCCGTGGTGGACGCCCTGCGCGCCGGTGAGCCCTGCTGGCTGGAGAACTTCCCCCGCGACAGCACGCGCTACCTGCTGATCGGTGAGCCGCCCGAGCGGTGGCAGTCCCGGGTCTGGCTTCCTCTGCGCGCCGCGGACGGCTCCGACGTGTGCATAGGCGTGCTGCGCGGACGCCCTGGCGCCTTCACCGAGCGCGACCGCGCGCATCTGCGCGGCGTCGTCCGGCTGTGCGCGGGACGTCTGCGCAGTTTCACCTCCTCGACAGTCCCGCTGCAGGGCGCCGAGGCGGACGCGGTCCAGTCGCTGTTCGCGGCGCTGCCGGTCCCGGCGATGCTGCTGACGCCCGTCACGTCGTCCTCCGGTGACGTGGAGGACTTCCGCGTCGACGCGGCCACCGGCCAGGCGGCCGACCTCCTCGGCGGTTCCTCCGGCGACCCGACCGGGCGGCGGCTGCGGGAGGTGCGGCCCGACCTCACGGACCTGCCGGTGTGGCGGGGCTGCCTGGACACCCTGGCGGGCGGCGGGCCGTACGAGAGCGAGCCGTTCGCCCACCAGGAGACCGTGGACGGCGCCCTGGAGCTGGCCACGTACTCGGTGCGGGTGACCCGTCTGGAGGACGCGCTGGTCGTCGCCTGGCTGCGGCACGCCTCCTCGGACCGGCAGGAGCAGCGGCTGGCGGAGCTGCAGCGGCTGGGCAACATCGGCTGGGCCAACTGGAACCTGTCGCGGGACGAGGCGTCCTGGTCGGCGCAGGTGTTCGCGATCCTCGACCGTGACCCGGCGGACGGCCCGGTCCGGCTCGACGGCCTCCCGGAGCTCGCCCTGCCCGAGGACCGGCCCACGCTGCGGGCCGCCGTCGAGGCGCTGCTGGACGAGGGCCACCCGATCGACGCGCCGTTCCGGATCCGCGGCGGGCGGGGCGTACGGCATCTGCGGCTGGCCGCCGAGGTGGTGGCGGACTCCCACGGCACTCCGTTCGAGGTGCACGGGGCGGTGCAGGACCTGACCGCGCGGCGGCGGGCGGAACTGGCACTGGTGGAGAGCGAGCGGGCGATCCTCACCCAGCACGACGTGCTCCAGTCGGAACGGGTCCTGGTGGCCCGGCTGCAGAACGCGCTGCTGCCGCTGCCCGACAAGGTGATCGACCTGTCCGGGCTGCGCGCGGAGGTCGCGTACCTGCCCGCGCAGGCCGGCATCCATGTGGGCGGGGACTGGTTCAGCGCGATCGAGCTGCCCGACGGGGACGCCCTCTTCGTCATCGGGGACGTGGCCGGTCACGGCGTGGACGCGGTCGCCACGATGGCGCAGCTGCGCTTCACCGCGAAGGGCATGGTCAGCACCGGCTCGTCGCTCACGGGCGCGCTGTCCCGGCTGAACTCGCTGCTGCTGCACTCCCGGGACGCGCACGGCACCGCGACGATGGTCATAGCCCGCTACCACGCGGCCGACCGCCGGCTGGTGTGGGCGCAGGCCGGCCACCCGCCGCCGCTGATGCTGCGGGACGGCGAGGCGACGTATCTGCGCCGGCCCGGGGGCATCCTGCTGGGCGCGACCTCGGCCCCGTACTTCGAGGAGGCCGAGCACCGCCTCGAACCGGGCGACCGGCTGCTCCTCTACACCGACGGCCTGGTCGAACGAGCCCCGGAGAACATCGACGCCGGCCTCGCCCGCCTCGCCGACGCGGCGGCGGCCCACCCCGAGGACACCCCCGGCTCCCTGGGCACCCTCCTGGACGTGATGCTGGTGGACGAACGGCGCGACGACGTGTGCGTGCTGGACATTCGCGTGCCCCGGGAGATGTGAGGGGCCCGACTCAGGCCGCGTTCCCACCCCCCGGCCCGCCCGTGCGCGACTCCAGTGCCTGGCGGGTGTCGTCGCCGTAGACGCCCTCCTCGTCGCCGCGGATGCCGTACCAGAGCTGGAAGCGGGCGACCGCCTCGCGGAGGGTGGCGTCGTACTGCCCGTCGGTCGTGCCGTCGCGGTAGACGTCGGGGATGCGCAGCAGGCGTTCCTGGAGGGCGGCCACCTCGGGGCCCGCGTCGCCCTCGCGCAGGAAGCCGTCCTCGGCGGGGACGGCCGTGCGCGGCGGCGCTGGTGCGGCGGACGCGGGTGACGAGGCAGGGGCGGTGGCGCGGTCGTCGGCGGGCCGCTCGGTGAACAGCAGCGCCCCGCCGAACCCGGCCAGCGCGGCGACGGCCACCACGAGGGCGGGCGCGGCCCTGCGCAGCCGTGACGGCCCGGCGTACTCCGGCGGCGGGCCGCCCGGCACCGGCGGAAGCTCCTGCGTGACGTCCTCCGCCCCCTCCGGTGGCCGGGCCGGCGGCACCTCCTCGTGCTCCGCGTCGCCCCGCTCGACGTCCCGGAACAGTTCGGCGAGCGCGTCGGTGCGGCGGGCGCGCAGCACGCGGACGGGTTCGAGGGGCGGCCCCTCGGGGGGACCGGACCCCGGTGCGGTGGTCACATCGCTCTCCTTCCGTGCCTGACGCGGGAGTTGAGCCGCCTACGGCGAGAGATACGTGACCGGGGCGCGGCCGGTTCAGCCGCGGGAGCCGCCGCTCTCCCCCAGGAACCGGTGAAGCGAGGCCACCATCGAGGAGACGAACCCGTCCCGGGTCGTGTCGTCGAGGGCGTCGAGCGACAGGTAGGGGTTGAGGTCCTCCAGCTCGACCAGCAGCAGCTCCCCGCCCGGCGCCCGGCAGGCGTCCACCCGCTGGATGCCGTGGCCGAGGGTGTTCCACTCGACGAACCGCCGGGCGAAGTCCAGGTCGGCGGGGGTGGGCCGGTAGGGCTCGAGCCGCCAGCGCGCGGCGGGGTCGGGGGCGTGGAGGGCGTACTGGAAGTCGTGGTCGACGAAGTAGAACGAGACCTCGTAGGCGAAGTCCACGTACGGCTGCACGAGGACGTCGCCGTCGACGGGGGCGGACGCCTCGGCGGCGGGGACGATCCGCAGCCCGTGCGAGTCGGCGCCGAGCCGCGGCTTGACGACGTACCGCTCCGCACGGGGCAGCCGGTGCAGGTCCTCGGGCCGGCCCACGGTGGGGATGACCGGCATCCCGGCGTCGGTCAGGTCCAGCAGATACTGCTTGCCGGTCATGTCCCCGCGCCCGGTCAGCGGGTTGTAGACGGGCACCCCGCCGGCGAGCGCCCGCGCGCGGAACTCCTCGTAGGCGTCGAGATACCCGAGCACGGGCCCGCTGTTGCGCACGACGACCGCGTCGAACCCGCCCATCAGCGCGGCGGCGTCCCGCGGATGGCAGAGCGCGAGGTCGAAGTCCTCGCGCAGCCGGGAGGTGAGAAAGACGTCCTCGTCGCAGTACCGCCGCCCCCGGGCCGGGTAGGCCAGATCGGTGACGTACAGGATGCGGGGGCGGGTGGCGGGCATCGGGGCTCCTCGGGGCGACGTGTGTCGATCATAGGAACGGCTCCGCGGGCCCGGTCGCCGCCCCCTCCCCGTCGTTTCGGCGGTGCGGGGCCCGGGCAGAGTCCGGGCAGCCGGGTCCTGAACCGCGGATCCGGGGAGGGGGAGCTGCTGCGGTGCCCGACCATGTGCGGACGGCGGACGGACGGCGGTTACGGATCGAGGTCTCGGGGGATCCGCGCGGGCGCCCCGTCTTCCTGCTGCACGGCATGCCGGGCAGCCGGGTCGGTCCCAGACCCCGGTCCCTCTTCCTGTACCAGCGGGGCGCGCGGCTCATCAGCTACGACCGTCCCGGCTACGGCGGCTCCGACCGCCGGCCCGGGCGGCGGGTCGCGGATGTCGCCGAGGACGTCGCCCATGTCGCCGACGCCCTGGGCCTGGACCGCTTCGCGGTCGTCGGCCGCTCCGGCGGCGGCCCGCACGCCCTGGCCTGCGCGGCGCTGTTGCATGACCGGGTGACGAGGGCCGCCGCGATGGTGGGGCTCGCACCGCGCGACGCGCGGGGGCTGAACTGGTTCGCGGGCATGGCGCCGTCGAACGTCACCGAGTTCCGGACGGCCCTCCGCGATCCGGAACGGTTCGCCGCCGACATGATCCCTCGTTCCACGCGCATACGGGAGAACCCCGCACGGCTGCTCGAAGAACTGCGTGAGGATCTCACCGCCGACGACCGGATGATCGTCTCCGACAACACCGTCCGCTCGATGCTGCTGCGCAACTACCGCGAGGCGCTGGGCACTTCGCCCTACGGCTGGATCGACGACGTGCTCGCCCTGACCGGGTCGTGGGGCTTCGACCCCGCGTCGATCAGAGTGCCCGTGCTGTTGTGGCACGGGCAGATGGACGTCTTCTCCCCGGCGTCGCACGCGGCGTGGCTGGCGGAACGCATCCCGCGCGCCACGGCCGTCCTCGAGCCCGCGGCGGCCCATTTCGCCTCGCTCCGGGCTCTCCCCCAGGTTCTCGACTGGCTGCTCTCCGACTGATCCGCCGTCACACCCCGAGGGGCTCGAGGTCCCGGTAGATGCGCTGTTCCCTCGTGGCCAGCCGGGTGATGCCGTTGTCCTCGCCGAGCAGCCGGCGCAGCTCCGACAGCGCCTCGTCCCGCAGCGCCCGGGCCTGCGTGTCACGGCCCGACGCCCGCAGGGTGAGGGAGAGGTTGGCGGTCACCGCCAGGGTCTCGGGGTGGTGCTCGCCCAGGACGACGCGCAGCACGGTCAGCGCCTTCTCCTCCCGCGCCAGGGTCTCCTCGACCAGCCCCTTGTCGAACAGCACGTTGGAGTAGTTGACGCTCGCGAACACCGTGTGGGGGTGCTCCTCGCCGAGCACCTCCGTCATCCGGGCCAGCACCTTCAGGAACACGGCCTCGGCCTCCTCCAGATCGCCGCAACCCCAGTGGTAGATACCGAGGTTGTTGAAAGCGGCCTGGGTGTAGGGGTGGGCCTCGCCCGGCACCTTCACGTACTCGGCGAGCGCTTCGAGGGCCGCCTCGCGTGCGGCCTCCCGCTCGTCCGCCGCGAACAGGTCGGCCGCCATGTTCAGATCGCAAGCCAGGGAGTCGGGCGTCGGAGACTCGTACTGGGCCCGGTACTGCTCCCGGGTCGCGGTGGTGAGCCGCCGGGCGTCCTCGAGCTGACCGTTCCTGCGCAGGGACACCGCCAGAGACTTGGCGCACCGCAGCGTTCCCGGGAACTCCTTGCCCAGGAGGCGCTTGTGCGCGTCGTAGGCGCGCGCCAGCATCGCCACGGACTCCGTGTACTGGCCCACCTCTCTGAGGTCACGGCCGAGACGTTCCATGGATGCCAGGGTGTAGGGGTGCTCCGGGCCGAGGACGTCCATGCGACGGTCCAGGGTGTCCTGGTCGATCTTTCGCGACTCGCCGTACTCGCCGATCATGTGCAGGGCGAGGGCGTAGTTGTTGGCCGCGCTGAGGGTACGCCGGTGCGACTCGTGGAAGATCTGGCCGAAGCCACGGTGCGCCTGTCGGGCGAGCTCCACCGCCCTGTGGTAATCGCCGAGGGCCGCGAGGTCGATGGCGAGCGACGACATGGTGACGTAGGTGTGCGGGTGGGTGGGTCCGAGAACCCGGGTCTGCTTCTCCAGCAGCTCTTCGTCGATCTCCAGCGCCTCCACGTAACGCCCCTGGGACCGCCGGATGTTGGCGAGCTGGCAGCGCAGGTACAGGTACTGGATGTCGTCCTCGCCCAGCGTCGTCCGCCAGTGGTCGAGCACGTCCTCGGCGAGCCGCCTGGCGGCGGGGAAGTCGCCGCGCTTCCACAGGTAACGGACGCGGTCGATGAGCAGTCTGCGGGTCTCCGTCACCTCGCTGCTGCGGGCCTCGGAGGCCGCGAGGTGCGGCCAGATGAGGGTGAACCGGGTCCAGGTCTCGGGGTCGTCGATGGGTTCGTCGCCGTCGGGACGTGCGCCGGCCAGCACCTGGTGCACCACGCGGCGGGCCTCCCGCTGCTCCTCCTCCGACATCTGCGAGCGGATGACCGCCTGCACCAGGCGGTGCACCTGGATGCTGTTGGTCTTCTGGTCGACCTTGGCGAGGGCGAACCGGCCGATCTCGCGGATGATCCGGCCGAGCAGCAGGCTTTCCTGGAGCGCGGGGTCGTACGGCTTGAGTGCGTCGATCATCTCCTTGCTGTACAGCAGCTTCGAGGAGATGGGTTCGGGGCCGAGGAAGGCGCACAGCTGGAGGAGACGCACAGCCGCGCGGGAGCGCTCCTGCATCTGGGTGATCGAGATGTTCCAGGTGGCGGCGACCGTCTCGTGGTAGTCGGCCGGCTGGTTCATCGCGAGCACCGCGGTGGTCTGCCGGGACAGCTGCTCCAGGTACTGCTCGATGGGGGTGGCGGTCTCGGCGAGCCAGGCCGCCGCCTGTTCCACCGCGAGCGGCAGGTCGCCGACGGCCTCCGCCACCCGCTCGGCCTCCTCGGCCGACAGTCCCCCGTCGGTCCGGCGGATCAGGTGCTCGACGCTCTCCTCGCGCAGGAAGACGTCGATCTGCTCGGCCAGGCCCTGCTGGGCCCAGCCCTGGTTGCGGGAGGTGACGAGGATGTGGCCGCCTCCGCCCTTGGGGAAGTAACGGGCCAGCTGCTCCGGTGAGTCGGCGTTGTCGAAGACCAGCATCCAGCGTTTCGTGGGCAGTCCGCGGGACAGGCGGTGCACGGTCTCCTGGCAGGCCAGGGTGATGTCGTCACCACCGGGGACGCCTATCTGCGCCCCCAGTTCGGCCAGCGAGGCGACGACGTCGTCGATGTGCTCGGCGGACGTCCACCACACCAGGTCGTAGTCGGCCATGAAGCGGTGCACGTACTCGACGGCCAGCTGGGTCTTGCCCACTCCCCCGAGTCCCCACAGGGCCTGGGGCTGGGGCGGTCCGCCGGTGCCGCCGAGCTGGTTGCGCACCCGCTCCAGGATCGCGTTGCGTCCGGTGAAGGTGGCGCTGCGCTGCGGCGCGTTCCAGATCGCCGGCGTGTTCCCGGGGAAGCGGGGTGCGGAGGATGCCGACTCGACGGGCTGGAGGGGCAGGTCGAGTGCGCGCAGCAGGGCGGTCACGCACTCCTCCTCGTCGAGGCGGAGGAGGTCGACGAAGCTCTCCGGGAGGTGCTGGACCTCGTCCACCCGCACCGTGACGACCGGCGGGCGGCCGGTGTCGTCCTGTCGGCCGGTGAGGGCGTGCCGTGCGGAGTCGGCGTGCCGGGACGTCTCGAACACCTTCGACAGCAGCACCACGGTGCGGACGGACGGGTCGGGCGGCGTCACGGGACCGGTCGATATGTCGTGCAGTGTGACGTCGCAGCCCGCCCTGCGCAGCAGATGACGGGCCCAGTCGGCCCAGGTGCGGTTCTCGGCGGCGTAGGCGACGAGGAAACCGGCGGCCGCCGCGTGCGGCCGCCGTCGCACGTAGGCGTCGCGGCAGCGCAGGCGCGTGGACTCGGGGAGCGGCGGCAGGGAGGTGACCTCGCGGTCGGTGACGACGGCGGTCAGGCGCTCGAAGGCGGACAGCAGGGAGTTGGCGATGCCGCTCTCGTCGCCGACCGTGGCGAGGGTCTCCTCGTAGGCGTAGTAGGGGCGGTAGGGGATCTCGACGTTGCCCCAGTAGGCGCTCAGCTCCTGGGCACTGAGTTCGCGGCCGCCGGGCCCCTTGGGCAGGCCCTCGAACCGGGCCCGGGCGAGCGCCCGGCCCGCGTCGACCTTTTCCTTCTCGCCCTCGTCGATGCGCATCGGCACGGGCAGCACCCGGATGCGCCGTGGCCGGTAGCCCTCCTCGATGTTCCGGGCGACGGCGGCGGCGCCTTCGAGGGACTGGTCGCTGAGGGTGAAGCAGTCCACCAGGACGTCGGGCATCTGGATGGTGCAGATGTCGGCGTTGTCGGACAGGCCGGTGCGGCTGTCGATCAGGACGTAGTCGTAGGTCGCCTTCATGTCCGCGCGCAGGGCGTCGAGGAACTTGCCGCCGCCGAGGCGCTCGTAGAAGTTGTCCCATTCGAAGGACGTCACCGTGGTCGAGTACGCCCGGTCCTGCCGTCCCGCGGAGAGGAAGTCCAGCGAGCCGCCGTCCGGGAAGGTCAGGTCGAAGCGTTCGGGGTTCACGGACAGCGCGTGCTGTTCGACGCTCGCATAGGACAGGTGCCAGTCGTCGGGCCGTTCGCTCGGGCCCGTGGTCGCGGCCCAGGCGTAGTCCTCGATGATGTTGATGACGCCCGGGGTGGCCGCCAGCGCCTTGAGGTCCATGAACGGGTGGAAGAAGCGGTGGAGTCCGGGCGCCTCCAGGTCCCAGTCGACCGCCAGGACGCGTTTGCCGTTGGCGGCGAGGATCCACGCCGTGTTGGCCAGGGCCATGGTCCGCCCGGTGCCGCCCTTGTACGAGTAGAACGTGATGATGCGTCCGTCCCGCGCGGCCGTCATGCTTCTCCTTCGTCGTCGGGTTCGCCTGCCGGGTACGGCGGCTGGACGGGCCCCAGGAGCCGTGGCCTCGGTACGTGCGGGCCGGGCGGCGGATGGGCCTCGGCGTGCTTGAGGTACTGCCGGGTGGAGTGCGCCACGACGGCCGGGAGCACGTCGGTGAACGCCTTGAGCGTGGGGACGCCGTTGACCGCGATACGGCAGTCGGTGCGTCTGCCGCGTTCCAGGATGTGCGGCAGCGTCTCCTCCAGGGTCGCGGCCAGTTGCTTCCCCTGCTCGCTGTGGCACTGCAGGTCCGCCCGGTTCCAGGGCACGATGGCGCTGGTCCAGGGGCGCGACGCCCGGTCGAAGTCCCGCAGCCGGCGGCGTCGTTCGTCGTCGGTGAGGGCCCAGCGGTCGACCAGCAGGATGCCGGGACGGGCCTGAGCCTTGCCGTCCGGGCCCGGCCCGGTCTCCCCGGGGACGGTGTCGGTGTCCTCGTCGTCGAAGGAGGAGACGGTGATCCGGTAGTCCAGCGAGCGGATGAGCTCCTGGGCGATCGCGGGCAGCGGCCGGGTCGACTCCGAGTGGTACGGGTTCCAGTCCTGGGCGTCGTCGCCGTAGGGCCCGGGGTCGCGGTTCTCCGGGAGGCTGTGGCGGGTGGGCGCGGCCACGGTGAGATGGATGCGCCGGGGTCCTTCGCCGCGTGGCCGGAAGGCGCTGGGGGTGTGTTCGTAGTCGCGGGGTCTGCTCGGCGGGAGCGCGGTCTGCTCGGCCACCTGGACGATGCGCTGGGCGAGCGTGTAGACGGTCTCCTCGTACTCGTCGCGCAGCCGTCTCAGCTTCATCAGACCGTAGATGCCGTTGGTCGCGTACCGGTCGCCGAAGGAGGAGTGGTCGAGGTGGATGTGGCGTACGGAGTCCGGCAGTTGTGTGTGGTCGATGCCGGTCCACAGGGCGGGCACGATGGCGGACACCTCCCTACCGTCGACGGCCTGGACCCGCAGTTGCCGCTCGTGGAACGCGTACCACTCCCGGCCGCACATCTCGCTGGCGAAGTAGCGCCGGGACAGCAGGGGCACGAACACCCGGCATCGTGCGAGGTTCTCACTCAGGACCTGTGGCCAGCCGTCACCGGAGCTCATCTCGCGGTCCATGAATCCGGCGGGCACGTGCGCGGGCAGGTCGGTGAGCACCATGATGGTGTTGCAGAGGTCCCGGTAGAAGTTGCGCACCCAATGGTCGGGGTCACCGCCGCCGTTGCCCACACGGGGTGTGTGCGCGTAACTGAGGAAGAAATAGGGCTGCTCGTCCCAAGCCCGGCTCCGTTCCCCTCCGGGTACGCTCAACACTTCCCCCCACCCGTTGCCGCCCCCGCCGTCCGGGCACCGACCGAGGCCAACAAATGTGCCCCACAACTACCCCCTGCGGACCGCCTGTTTCACGCCAATCGTGCGGTACGGCAAGAGAGTTGGCGAACCGCTTCGTCGACGACGGGACGCATGCGGAACTGGACCACGGGTCGTCCCGACCATTCCCGCCGTACGAGGAGTTCCTTCGGCAGCCGCTCGCCGAGGCGTGCGAAGTCGCTGTCGTCCAGGGCCGCGTCCTCGTACTCGATCCAGTTGCCCTTGTCCTCGACCACGCACCGGTAGGTCCGGCGGGGAGGCGGCGGGGTCGTCCGGTACTCGGCGAGGTGGAGGGCGCTGCACACCTCGAATCCGACGCGCAGCAGGAGGACGCGGGCGTCCGCCGCGTACAGCCGGGCGAGCGGGGAACGATCGCCGAGGTGGCAGTGCGGATGATGACCGTCGAGCAGCTCGGGCGCGCGCGGGCCGAGTCCGGCCAGGGAGGTCTGCGGGTGGGCGCTGCGCACGGAGCCGGGTGTGGTCCGTACGCACTCGGCGAGGGCGCCCATCGTGGGGCACGGGGTGGTGTCCGGATCGTAGGGCGGCATGGCGGCCCGGAACTCCCGGATCTCCTGTTCGTCCAGTCCCGCGATGAGCTGCTGGTGGGCGCGGGAGGTGTCGGAGTTCTCCGGGGTGAAGGCGGGCACCACCAGCGTTCCGCCGGGGCCGAGGGCGTCGAGCAGTGCGTCGCGCACGGTCTCGGGGGCCGCGCCGGTGCCGCTCAGGGACGCGTGCACCATGAGCACACCGCCTCGGGGGACGCCCGCGTTCTCGAGCAGGGTCCGTAACGCCGCCCGGTCAGTCACGCAACAGCCCCGCCTCCGCTCGCAGTTCCTCGACCAGGGCGGCACCGGTCCCGGTCAGGTCCCGGGCCGCAGGACCGTCCAGCTCCTCCAGAGCGGACTCCGCACGGGCGCGGACCCCTCTCGCCAGCGCTTCGACGGCGTCGGTCAGCAGGCTGCCGGCGCGGGTGCCCGGCACATGGAGGTCGGTGGCCCGCCGGAGGGCGGCCAGGCGGGCGAGACGGCCCAGCCGGGGCAGTGCGTCGGCGACGGCGGCCGGTTCGGCGTCGAGTGCCACACCGAGGGCGCCGGTCCCGTCGGCGTCGAGCCGCACTCCGGCGCCGGGGGCGAGCGGGGTGACGGTGTCGGCTCGCAGGGCGTTGGGCCCGTCGGCCCAGGTGGGGTCCTGCCTGGACAGGATGCGGTGGGCCTTGCGCAGTAGTTCCGCGAAGGCGGCCAGTGCGGAGAGGTCCAAGGGCTCGGCCACCTCGGCCTGGAAGCGGTCGCGCCAGGGGTCGGCGTCGTCGACGAGCAACTGCCCGAGTACCGGCACGTCCACGTGGACCGACGGCCGCCACCGGGGGGCGGGAGCATCGCCCTTCACCCTGATCCGCTTGCCGTCCGGCTGGGTGACGGTGAGCGATGCGCCGTCCACCTCCGCCTGGATGCGTGTCGGGGCGGACAGGGTCAGCGTGCCGAGCGTCGGCAGGTGCAGCACGTCGGCGTGGTGCAGCCAGGACAGGCGCAGGGACGAGCGGGCGTGGACGGCGGCCGCCAGCGCTGCCGTCGCGACGCGGGCGGTGATCCCGGCGCCGGCCGGGGCGTGCGCCAGCGAGGCGCGTACATGGCTGTGGGCCAGCACCCGGTCGAGGTGATCGGCGGTCCGTTCGTCGGCGTCCAGGTGGAGCAGGCTCTGCCAGATCGCGTCCCAGTCGGCGTCGCCCGCGAGGCGTTCGTTGAGGTGGGCGAGGAGTTCGCGGTCCCGTTCGAGCTGGGCGAGGCGCAGTTCAACGGCGTCGGTGACGCCCGGGAACAAGGCCCGCTCGGTGATGCGTTCCGCGATGCCGTCGACGAGAGCGCGCAGGTCGGCGCAGAAGACGGACGGATTGTCGAACAGGCGGTCGCTGCTGTAGCGGTGGGCGTACAGGCCGCCCCCGCAGGACTGCACGACGGGGCATCGCCGGCACGTCTCGGAGACGCCCGCGATGCCGAGCCGGCGGGCCTGGACCCCGGGGTGCCGGACGAACTCGTCGAAGCCGTGTCGGAAGACGTCGTACCCGGTGGCCGGGGCGCCGTCGTAGGCGACCTTGAGGGAGTCGGCCTGCTCGAAGGCGCCGTCCGTCTCGACGACGGCCAGGTCGGAGGGAGCCAGTCCCATGGCCTCGGTCAGGCTGGGTCCTCCGCGCAGGGTGCTGAGCACGGAGTCGAAGGTCCTGACCGGCACCTTCTGCCCCTGCTCCAGCCAGCGGTCGAAGACGGCGAGCAGCCAGTCGGCGTACGGCGTCGGGGAGCCGGAGGAACCGCGCGGGGGCGGGGTGTCCCACGTGGAGTGAGGCAGGAGGTAGTCGATGCGGGGCGGGTCGAGCGCGGTGAGCGCCTCGTGGACGGCGAGGGGGTCGTTCTCCACGTCGACGGTGCAGAGCAGCCCGCCGAACAGGTGGCGGTACTCGGGTGCCTGTAACAGCCGGACGGCGGCCAGGACCCGGTCGTAGCTGCTGCGGCCCCGGCGGTCGAGGCGGTGCCTGTCGTTGGCGGCACGGTCGCCGTCGAGCGAGATGCCGACGCGGACGTCGAACTCCTTGAACACGTCCAGGTGACGTCGGCTCAACTGCACGCCGTTGGTGTGGATGGCGAGGTCCAGATCGGTGACCGCGCCCACCGTGGAGCGCAGTTCGGCGCAGACGGCACGGAGGCGGGCGGGGCCCGCGAGGAGGGGCTCCCCGCCGTGCAGGATCACGCTGACGGATTCGAGCTGGTGCGACCGCGCGTAGTCGGCGAGCCTGCGGGCGGTCCGTGCGGCCGTTTCCTCGGCCATCACCTTGGGCCGTGCTTCCCAGCTGCGGTCCGCGTGCTCGTAGACGTAGCAGTGATCACATGCCAGATCACAGCGACTGTGGATCTTGAGCACGAGTTGGCGGAGCGGAACGCCCGCGAGGACCGTCATCACGACAGATTATCGCGGTCCCAGGTGTGCGGCGCGCCAAATGCCCTGCTGTCAAACGATGTTGACCCGAACAGCGGCGGCGCGCCGTCCGGGGTCGGCAACGGGCCGCGCCCGGCGGCGAACCGGGCGGGACCCCACTGCTGACGACGGTACCGCTCAGTCGTCGTCTCCGAGGTCCGAGCGGGCTCAGACTCCGGAGTTGAACGTGACCGGCCTGGTCTGCTGCCGGCCGTCGCCGCTCTGGACCCGGGCGGCCGTCCTCGCGGCGGCGCGCGGGTCGATCCCCGCGAGCGGAGTGAGGCGTCGACGGGACACAGAGGTGCGCTCGGCGATCATTGGTTCGTTCATCGTTCCGATGTCTCCTTCCATGGGCGCCGGCTTGTCCCCGGTCCAGGGGGGACCTGAGGCCGGTGCCATGGTGGTCCTCGGACAACTGCTGTGGGGACAGCACGGTTCGAGGCGGACCCTACCCCAGGCGCTAGCCATAGGCCGGCCGCCACCGCATACTCGTAAGCCCTCAGCGCGGCCGAAGACTTCGGGGGTGGTCGATGAGCGCCGCTGTTCCTGGGCCCAGCACCATGGTCAGCGACAGAGACCTGCCGCCGTTGTTCCAATCAAGTGATCAATGGGCGATCGCCCGTCGGAGTGAATCCTTTCGCGTCGTACGGACGCAGCTGTTCGTGCTGCTGGCCGCCACCACGGCCGCCATGCTCGCCGAACGTCTCGACAGCCGCGCCCCCGCCGTGGTCGCGGCGGTTCTGTACGCCGCGAGCATCGCCCTTGGCCTGCACATCTCCCGGCGCCGCGCCCGCACCCGCTGGCAGGCGCACCGGGCCGCGGCCGAGCTGCTGAAGTCGCTGGCGTGGCAGTACATGGTCCACGGCGGCCCCTTCCACTCCCGGGTGTACCACCCCGAAGCGCTGTTCGAGGAGCGCCTGGAGGCGCGGCTGCGTGAGCTGCGCAAGGTCGGCTGGCAGGACCCCCGCAACGGGCCCGCCGCCCGGGGCGCGGGACAGATCACGGCCACCATGCGGGCGGTGCGGTCCAAACCGTTCGAGGTGCGCCGGGACATCTACCTCCGTGACCGGCTGCTCGAACAGCAGCTCTGGTACAAGCGCCGCGCTTCCCAGTCCCACCGTGCCGCGGCGCTCTGGTCGTCGGTCACCGCCCTCCTGACCCTGCTCGCCCTCACGGCCGCCGTGCTGCGGGCCCTCGGCCTCCTCGAAGGCTGGGATCTGACAGGCCTGTTCAGTACGGCCGCGGCGGCGGGCGTGGCGTGGCAGGAGCTGCGCCGGCACCGGCCGCTCACCTACGCGCACTCGCTCGTCGAACAGGATCTGGACACCCTGCGGGTCGCCATGACGACGACGGTGACCGAGAGCGGCTGGGCGGAAGCGGTGGCCGAGGCGGAGCGGCTGGTCTCCCCGCAGCACTCGGACTGGCTGGGCACGTTCGGACGGTGACGGCGCCGGGCGCGGTCAGTCGCGCAGGACGCCCGGCTCCCACAGCACGGTGAACGGAACCCCGCAGCGGTGCGCGTACGCGACCACGTCGCCGGTGCCGCCGAGTCCGCGCGCGGGGCGGCCGTCCCACACGGCGACCAGGTGGTCGGCGTGGTCGACGATCCACCGGCCCGCCGCGAAGTACGCCTCCTCGTGCGTCGGCTCGTACGGCAGCTGCACCCGCTCGGTGCAGGCCCGCAGGATGCGCCGGTAGTCGTGCACGGTGGCGGCGTCGCCCAGGTGGGTTTCGTAGTCCATGCCGGGGATCACGGCCGTCACCGGCACCCCGTGCGCCAGGGCGATGTCGGCGAAGAGCTGGTCGGCCCCGGCGGCGAGGCTGGTCAGCGCCTCCAGCTGCACGTCGTCTCCGTGGCCGTCGAACAGCGCGTGCAGTCGTGCCCGCACCGCGGGCAGCGCGGCGGCCGGGATCGAGCGGTGGCCGGTGACGCCGATCCGGGTGACGCCCGTGTTCGGCACGAAGCGTGTCGCCCGGTCGGGGTGGCGAAGGATCGCCTGGGTCACGGGTGCGGTTCCGGTCACGGCAGGTCCCCTCCCGCGTGCTGGCAGTGACGCCCACTGTAACTCCGGGCCGTACGCGGATGGAGGGGGCCGTACGGGTCGTTGGGCGGTCCGGCGCGCGCCGCTGAGGCTCCTGCCGCGCTCCGGGGCGTCAGTGCGGCGTCGGCCGGTAGACCAGTTCCTGGATGCGGTCGTCCAGGGTGCGGGACTCCAGGAGTTCGAGATCGAAGTCGGCCGCTCCCTCGAAGATGCGGTCCAGGCCCGTGCGGCCGGTGACGACCGGGAAGACCGTCACCTGGAGGCGGTCGACCAGGCCGGCGGCCATCAGGGCGCGGTTCATCGACAGGCTGCCGTGCGAGCGCAGCGGTACGTCGGACTCCTCCTTGAGGCGGGCCACCACGTCGACCGCGTCGCCCTTGGCGAGCGTGGCGTCCGGCCAGTCCAGCGGCTCCTGGAGCGTGTTGGAGACCACGATCGTCGGCAGGGTGCGCATGCGGGTGACCCAGGGGTCGCGGACGTCCGACTCGTCGGTGCTCTCGGCCATCATCTGGGCGAAGGCCCGGTAGGTGTTCGCGCCGAGGACCATGCGCTGCTCCCCCGCGTGCTGGGCGAGCCGGTGGTCGAGGAGCTGCGGGCCCTGCTTGCCCCAGTAGCCGGTCCAGTCGCCGCTCGCGGCGCCGTAGCCGTCGAGGCTGGAGAAGACGTCGAAGGTGTAGGTCGCGGTCATGCGGATCTCCTCGGGAGGTGCGGCGGGGCCGGTCCGGTGGCGGGCGCGGAATGCAGGGGCTGACCCCGTCGCCGTGCGAAGTTCATCGCTCTGCCCGCCACCGTTCCGCAGGTCGTCCGTCTCCGCACGTCAGAAGGTGATCGTCGCCGCCACCGGGAGGTGGTCGCTCCGGGCGGCCGGCAGGGTCCGGGCCGACGTGGCCCGTACTCCGTCGACGAGGATGCGGTCGATGCGGACCACCGGGAAGCCCGACGGCCAGGTGAACCCGAACCCCGCGCCAGCCGTCGCCTGCGCCGAGGTGAAGCGGGAGGTGAACGGGCGCAGGGCACGGTCGTCGGCGGAGTCGTTGAAGTCGCCCGGCAGCAGCGAACGGGGGCGTCCTCCGACCGGATGTGGGTCGTGAGGCGGCGCAGTGCCTCGTCGCGGGCGGCTGTCGCGAAGCCGGCCGTGGGGTTCACCCGTACCGACGGAAGGCGGGCCACGTAGACGGTGAGGGGGCCGTGGCGCGTCTGGGCGGTGGCGCGCAGGGCGCGGGACCACGGCATGATCGCCAGGCTGCGCGCGTGGCGCAGCGGATACACACTTCAGATGCCGACCGTCACCTGGTGGAAGTGGTGGCGGTAGGCGGGCGCCAGGGCACGCTCGTACGCCGGTGCCGTCTCGGGGCTCGGTTCCTCCGCTGCACGCACAGGTCGACCACGCGGGAGTCGCCGTCCCAGCCGTAGTCCCACACGTTGCGCAGCAGGGTCTGGCGGTCCGGCACGATGCCGGGGTGCTCGGCGAACTCCAGGAGCAGCCTCAGCTCGGTCGGGGCGAGGGGGACCTGCTCGCCGGCCCGGTACGAGAGCGTCGCAGCGGCCGGACCGACCGGGGGCCCGGCAGCGCTCACGCCACCGGGCCCCTGGCCGAAGACGGGTCAGCGTCTGCGGGGCCGGTTCGCCCCGATGCCGGCGACGTGCAGAGCGAGGGCCGTCAGCCCCAGCAGCATCACGTTCACCGAGGAGAACACGTCGTTGGTCGCGATGTCCGCCGCGTTGATGAGGAAAGCGATGAAGAACAGCACCGCCGCCACTATGCCGAGCATGAACGAGCTCCTTCCGTAGGGGTGTTGCCCGTATGCCCGGCCTTCGCCGGTGCAGACCCATCACCTTGCCCTCCACAGAAGAGGGTACTGAGTGCCTTTACGCGTGGCACTCAGTGCCATACTCTGTGACCGTGCGCGGTGGCACGGCCACCGGGCAGGCGCGCGTGTCCGGTCCACCGGACACGCGGAAGTCCGGCCGAGTGCAGGGAGTTGACCAGCGTGTACCACTTCTCAGGGAGCGTCGCTCAGCAGGCAGCCGGCTCCACGCGCCTGCTCGAACCGCAGGGCCCCGCAGGGCGCGGCTCCGACCAGGAGGCCATGCTCTTCCAGCGCTGCACCTGGTGCGGCACGGCGATGTACCACCGGCTGCTGTGCCCGGTCTGTCAGGGCAGCGACCTGCGCACGGAACGCAGCGCGGGCTTCGGCACGGTGCGCCACTCGACGGTGCTGCACCGCAACACCCCGGCGGCGCGCAACGTGTCGCTGATAGAGATGGCCGAGGGGTTCGTGGTGCGGGGCCGCGTCATGGGCCCGCCGATCGGCATCCACAGCGGCGACCGGGTACGGCTGTCGACCGCCGAGGACCCGGTGCGGGGCGAGCCTGTGTTCCAGCTCGTCGACGAGCCGTTGCGGGCCTGGACCTGACAGCCCCGACGTCCGGCGGAACGGGCCGAGTTCAGAGGGTGATCCGGATGCCCACCGTGCCGTCCACGCCCCGGCGCAGCCGGCTGCCCAGCAGGGTGAGGCGGCCCATCAGCCCGTACTTGCGCGCGATGAGCTGCCGGTAGCGGGCGGTCGTGGCCGTGTCGCAGATCTCCGCGGTGGCCGGGACCTGGTCGCCGGTCGGATTGCCCCGCAGGTCGCAGGGCCCCACGAGGACGTCCCCGCGGGCGCGGATCCGCTTGACCTTCCACGAGTCGGCGGCGGTCCACACACCGAGCGCGTCACCGTCGCGCACCACCCACACCGGGGTGGCGACGGGCGTGCCGTTCTTCCGGTAGCTGGTGAGCAGCAGGTACTTCCCCGCCCCGAGCCGGTCCCGCAACGCGTCGTCCATGCGTCAAGTCTAGGCCTACTCCGGCATGTCCCGCCGGGAGTTGTCCGCGCGCCACGGCCGGCACGCCGTACTCCGCGGCCCCTCTACGGCCGCCGCGCCACGAACACGAACTCCCGGCCGGGCCGGTCGGGCGCGTCCCGTACGTCCTCCAGCACGTAGCCGTGGTCCGCGAGGTCCGCCTCGACCTCCTCGCGTTCCCGGAACCGCAGCGTCGAGTCCGAGGTCAGCGCCTTCCCCTCCGACGCGAACACGAACGTCGTGCGGAACGAGACCAACGGGCCGTCCACGGCGGTCACTTCGTGCCAGCTCTCCACCTCGCCGACCCCGGGCACGTCGGCGCGCAGGTACGAGTGCTCCCGCGTCCAGCTCTCCCAGGCGCGCCGGGCCGGGTCGCGGGTCTCGAAGACCAGGCGGCCGCCGGGGCGCAGGGCCGCGTGAACACCGCGCAGGGTGGCCCGCCAGGTGGCGGGGTCCGCGATGGCCTGGGCGACGTTGGCCGTCATGGTGGCCAGGTCGACCGTCAGGGGCGGCAGGCCGGTCGCGTCGCCCTCGATCCAGCGGACGCGCCCGGCGCCCGGCTTGGCTCGGGCGACGTCGAGGGAGGCGCCCGCCGGGTCGACGCCCACGACGTCGATGCCCTCGTCGGCGAGGAGCAGCGCGAACACGCCCGTGCCGCAGCCGATGTCCAGCACCCGGCGGGCTCGGAACTCCCGCGCCGTGCGCAGATACCCGTCGAGGTCGCTGCGGTCGGGGTCGAGCGGGTCGTAGAGGGCGGCGAGACGGGGGTGGGCGAAGGCGGCGTCAGCCACGGGCGCCACCCGCCGGGCGCACGGCGTCCGCCATGCGCCGCACCGCCTCGGTGAGCACCTCGGGCGAGGTGGCGAGGTTCAGCCGGGCGTGGCCCGCGCCGCCCGTGCCGAAGGGCAGGCCGCCGGTGAGCGCCACCCGGCCGTGGTCGAGGAACACCTGGGCGGGGTCGTCGCCCAGGCCGAGGTCGCGGCAGTCCAGCCAGGCGAGGTAGGTGGCGTCGCCGGGGCGGTACCGGACGGCGGGCAGGTGCTCGGCGAGGAGGTCGGTGAGCAGTCGGCGGTTGGCGTCGAGGCCGTCGAGCAGGGCGTCCAGCCAGCCGGTGGCGTCGCGCAGGGCGGCGGTGTGGGCGAGGATGCCGACGTGGCTCGGGCCGTGGCCGACCACCTCCGGCATCCGGGCCAGGTCGTCGCCCGCGCCGGGCCCGGCGACCGCGAGGGCCGCCTTGAGACCGGCCAGGTTCCACGCCTTGGACGCCGACATCAGCGACAGCCCGCGCTCGCCGCCGGGCACGCTCAGGTACGGCACGAAGCGCGCACCCTCGAAGACCAGGGGCGCGTGGATCTCGTCGGCGACGACCCGTACGCCGTGCCGCTCGGCGAGCGCGGCCACCGCGGTCAGCTCCTCGGCGGTGTGGACGGTGCCGGTGGGGTTGTGCGGGCTGCACAGCAGGTACGCGGCCCGGCCCCCGGCCTCGGTCGCACCGCGGAAGGCGCGCTCCAGGACGTCCAGGTCGAGCCGTCCGTCGTCGCCGAGCGGCGCCTCGACGATGCGGCGGTCCGTGTGGCGTACGAAGTCGTGGAAGGGCGGGTAGACCGGCGGGTTCACCACGACCGGGTCGCCCGGTCCGGTGACCAGCCGGAGCATCTCGACCACGCCCAGCATCACGTCCGGCACGATCGCGGTGCGCTCCACGGCGAGCCCGGACCAGCCCCACCGCTTGTCGGCGAAGGCGGCCAGCGCCTCGGCGTAGGCGGTCCCGGCGGGATACCCGGTGTCGCCGGACTCCATCGCCTCGGTGACCGCCCGCACGACCGGCGCGGGCGGCGCCACGTCCATCTCCGCCACCCACACCGGGAGGACGTCCTCCGGGTAGGTCCGCCATTTCATGCTGGTGCGGCGGCGCAACTGGTCGAGGGAAAAGGCCTTGAGGGGATTCGGTTCACCGGACGTATCGTGCGGGATCCTGGTCATGAAGCACACGATAGGGGCCGTGGTGTGGACCCACATCAGGATTTCGGGGCGCCGCCCGGCGACGGCGACGGGGCGGTGCGGGAGATCGCCTGCGACGAGTCGGGGTCGGACGGCGAGAACCTGACCGGCGGGAACACCGACGTGTTCGCGCACGCCGGTGTCCACGTCCCCGCGGCGGACGCGGCCCGCGCGCTGGAAGAGATCCGCGACCGGATCCGCTCCCCCGCCACCGAGTACAAGGCGACCCATCTGCTGCGCGAGAAGCACCGGGCGGTGCTGGAGTGGTTCCTCGCGCCCGGCGGGCCGCTGCACGGCGCCGCGCGGGTGCACCTCACCGAGAAGTCGTTCTTCGTGGTGGACCGGCTGGCCGGCGTGCTGCTCGACGACCCGGGCGCGGCGGAGCTGTACCGGGCGGTACGGGAGGTGCTGGGAGCGGAGGACCGGCAGCGGTTCCTGTCCAGGGCGAACCAGCTGCTGCGCACCCGTAACGGGGCGGAGCCGGGGTCCTCCGTGCCGTGGTTCTTCGAGACCCTGGACGGGCTGCGCCGGGCGCACTCCGGTACGGACGCGGGTCCGGCGCTGGAGCGGCTGGCGGAGGGGCGCGGGCGGGCCGAGGCGTACCGGGCGGGGCTGCTCGACGGCCCGGCGGTGCGTATCCCGGTCCTCAACCCGCTGCTCCCGGCGATCGTCGCCACGGCCGCGTACTGGAGCGGGCCGGAACGGCGGCCGGTGCGGCTGGTGCACGACCGGCAGAACCTGCTGACGCCGGAGCGCGTCGCGTGGATCGAGGAGACCGCACGGCGGTCCGGTGTCGCCCTCGCGGAGCTGCGCCTGGTCGTCGCGCGGGACGATCCGCGGGTGCAGCTGGCGGACTTCCTCGCCGGGATCGCCCGCAAGGCGGCCGGCGACGCCCTGCGCGGCGACGGCGACCCGGACCTCACGGCGCTGCTGCGTCCCTACGTCGACCCGGCGTCGGTGTGGGGCGACGGCCGAACGGCGGCCACGCTGGGCCTGTCGGTGACCCACTCCTCGGTGCGGGAGGGCGGCTGAGGCGGACCCGGTCCCGCCCGCGGTGAACACGGCGGGCTCCGGAGCCGTATGGACGAGGGGCGCTCTGCTCGAGGGAGGCCCCCGCGGTGCGCGCACCGCGCTGTCGAGGTTCTGGAGCCATGCATGAGGCACGCACGACGACGGGTGGTCCGGCGAGTGACACGGCTGGCGGCTGTCGGCGGACTCCTGCTGGGCGGCACGATGGTCACGCACGCCGTGGCGAGTGAGCCCGGCACGCCCGACGCCGTCCCGTTCTCCACCGCCTCCCCCGCGGACGCGGACACGGCCGGTCCGGGCGCGGGCCTGGTCCAGCGGCTCGGCACGTCCCGCACGGCGGGCAGCTGGGTCGGCGAGGACGGCAGGACGGTCGTCGCGGTCACCGACGAGGAGGCGGCGGCCGAGGTGCGGGCGGCGGGCGCCGAGCCGAAGATGGTGCGGCACAGCATGGACGACTTCGACTCCGCGACCAAGACGCTGAGTTCGGCGCCGCGGGTGCCCGGAACGGCCTGGATGAAGGACTACCGGTCGAACCAGGTGGTGGTGCGCGGCGACAGCACGGTGTCCGGGGACGACTGGTCGTCGCTCACCGAAGTGGCCGACGGGATCGGAGACTTCGTCCGCATGGAGCGGGTCGAGGGCACCTTCACCACCCGGCTGGCCGGCGGGCTGCCGGTGCTGTCGACGGCGGGCCGCTGCTCGGCCGGGTTCAACGTCACCGACGGGCGGCGGGAGTTCATCCTCACCGCCGGGCACTGCGGTCCGCAGGGGTCGGTGTGGTTCTCCGACGACGGGGGCCGGCGGAAGGTCGGCACCACCGTCGGCGGCAGCTTCCCCGGCGACGACTACTCGCTGATCGCGTACGACGGCGGCAAGGCGGGTGAGAACGCCGGGGTGGTCGCGGTGGGCGGCGGCAAGGGCGTGCGGATCACCGGCGTGGCCGAACCGACCGTGGGGCAGCGAATCTTCCGCAGCGGAAGCACCAGCGGGCTGCGCGACGGGGAGGTGACCGCGCTCGACGTGACGGTCAACTACCCGGAGGGCACCGTGGGCGGGCTCATCGAGTCGGACGTGTGCGCGGAGCCCGGGGACAGCGGCGGGCCGATGTTCTCCGAGGGGATCGCGCTGGGCGTCACCTCGGGCGGCAGCGGGGACTGCCGGTCGGGCGGCATCACGTACTTCCAGCCGGTGACGAAGGCGCTGGCGGACCTGGGCCTGAAGCTGATCGTGGCGCCCGAGGCCGACGGCGGCGGGAATCCCTCCCCCGCGCCGTCGCAGGCGCAGGGCGTGGCGGCGCCGGACGCGGCCACGCCGGGGTCGTCGACGTCGGTGCGGGGCATCCTTCCGGACCCGTCGACGCTGGTGTCGCGGCTGGCCGACCCGCGGAACGTGGGTCCGGGGCTGCTGGTGATCGGCGGGAGCCTGGTGGCGCTGGTGGCGTCGCGGTGGATCAGGACCGAGCAGGACCGCAAGGCGTACCGGAGGCAGTACTCGGCGACGTGGGGGTGAGGCCGGAAGGGCACCCGTGCGGTCACGGGTGCCCGGTCGTCATGCCGAAGCCGGCCGTCAGGCCGCCTCTGCGGCTGCCTGCGGGAGGGCCGAGGCCCACTCCTGGACCAGGCGCTGGTACTCCTCGCGCTGTTCGACGCTGAGTGTCCCGCCCGACCGGAGCCACAGGGCCCGGATCTCCTCGTTGACCTCGGCAGCCGATCGCTCGGAGGAGGGTTCAACAGTGGTGGACATACCGTGAAGCATACGTCCCGCGACGTGAAGACGCTGTGAGTAATCGCACGCCCATCGGGCAATTCGGACGTGTTGCTGATCACGTCCATCTGCCCTGCGAGGTGGGCGAGTTCACACCCTCGGGCGGGCGGGAGCGCCCGGCCCGCAGGCCGGGCGCGGGAGGGGACTCAGGTGCCCGGCTTGCGGCCGTACACGTAGACGTCGTCGCCCTTCTTCAGCAGCGACCAGTACTTCTTGGCCGCGGTCGTGGTCATGTTGACGCAGCCGTGGGAGCCGGGCGGGTTCCACATGCTGACGCCGACCGAGTGGAACGCCTGGCCGCCGTCGAAGAACTGGCTGTACGGCATCGGCACGTCGTAGATGGTCGAGACGTGGTTCTTGTTCCGCCAGTACACCTTCTTCAGGCCGGTGCGGGTCTCGTAGCCGTTGCGTCCGGTGCGCACCGCGACGGGCCCGTAGACGAGCTTCTTGCCGTCCTGGATCCAGCTCAGCTGGAGGGTGAGGTTGACGCAGGCGATGCGGCCCTTGTTGGTGGGGCATTTGCCCGCCTTGTTCGGGTTCTTGCCGACGGCCCTCTGCTTGGTCATCAGGTCCATCACGCCCCAGGTCACGGGGCCGGCGTACCCGATGTTGGGCCGGATGCCGTGCTTGTTCTGGAAGGCGCGGATGGCCTTGCAGTCGGCGGCGGACTGCTTGCCGTCGACCGGGCGGCCGAGGAACTTCTCGACCTTCTTCTGGTACGGCCCCGCCGACGTGGTGCAGCTGGCCGCCTGGGCCGGCGTGGCACCGATCGCGAGCGTGAGCGGAGCCACCAGAGCGGTGACCCCCAGGGCGACGACACCCCGTTTTCTCAAGTCCCCCATGGTCGTTCTGCCTCTCCCGCGGGAACGTGCGCTGGACCGCGCACTCTGCCAGGTAGACGGCGGACGGGGGAAATCGGTTGTACGCGCGACCGGACCGTTGTGTCCGGCACGGCGGGCACGTCGGTATGAGTCGTGTCACGCGGAAGCACGCGGGGCGTGGGGCCGGTCACCGTCCGGCCGGGGCGCGGGGCGCGGGGCCCGGTCATCGCGCCGTGTGGTCCATGACCCGGTGGAAAGCCGGGTTGACGGCCGTGATGCCGCCGTCGACGGCGAGGGTGGTGCCGGTGATCCAGGCCGCGTCACGGGAGGCGAGGAATGTCACGGCCGCCGCGATGTCCTCCGGCTCGCCGACCCGGCGCAGCGGGTAGACCTCGGAGACCGCCGCCAGGTCGTCGTCCCGGCCGTCCCAGGCGCGGGTGCGGACCGTGCCCGGCGCGACGAGGTTGACCCGGACGCCCCGGGGTCCCGCGTGGCCGGCGAGGGTGCGGGTGAGGGAGATCAGGCCGGCCTTGGCGGCGCTGTAGGCGTGGTTGCCGAAGTCCTGGAGCCCGTTGACCGAGCCGACGGTGACGATCGCGCCCCGCCCTGACGCCTCCAGGTGCGGCAGGGCGGCGCGGCAGCAGCGGTAGGCGCCGGTGAGGGTGACGTCCAGGTCCGCCGCCCACTCCTCCTCCGGCTCGTCCTCGAAGCGGGGCGCGTCGGGGGTGCAGTGGGCGGCGTTGTTCACCAGGACGTCGAGCGAGCCGAAGCCGCGTACGGCACGGTCCACCGCCGCGTCGACGGACGCCCGGTCCCGCACGTCGCAGGCGACGGCCTCCACCGTGAGTCCGCGGTCGCGCAGCGCCGCCGCCGTGTGCTCCCCCGCCTCCGGGTCGGCGTCGGCGATCAGGACGCGCGCGCCCTCCTCGGCGAACCGTGTCGCGGTGGCGGCGCCGATGCCGCGCGCCGCCCCGGTGATGAGAACCCCGTACCCAGCGAAGCGCCCTGTGTCCGTCGTCATGGGGGGGACGGTAGCGGCTCGGACGATCACCGCGCCCGGCATTTCCGCCTTGCGTCCGGACGGGTCAGCGGTAGCCGGTGACGTCGGCCGGGCGGCCGGGGTCCTGCACCTCGACGAGGTAGCGCCAGGCGTCGGGGCGGCTGCCGTCGAGGTCGGTGAAGCCGTACTCCTGGGCGAGTCCCCCGCTGGACAGGGACGCTCCGTTGAAGCGGGCCACGTCGGGGTCGGCGGCCAGCGCGGCGACGGCGCGGCCCACGTAGCGCGGGGTCTCGGAGATGGCGAAGTGCGGCACCTTCTCCAGCGCGTCACGCCAGTTGTCCTCCCGCACCCCGAAGTGGTCGAGCATGATCTCCGAGCGCAGCCAGCCGGGGGTGAGCGCGACGGCGGTGGCGCCGCGCGGGCCGAGTTCGTGGCCGAGGGCGAACGCCATGCGCAGCACGGAGGACTTGGCGAGGTCGTAGAAGAAGGACACCCGGTAGTGGTCGCGGTTGTAGTCCGCCGTGCCGTCGGTCATCTCGACGACGAGTCCGCCGGGCTGGCGCAGCAGCAGCGGCAGGGCGTGGTGGCTGGTGATCGCGTGGGTCTCCACCGCGAGGCGCAGCAGGCGCAGTCCCTTGTCGAGGTCGTGCTCCCAGACGGGCGCTTCCCAGTCGAAGAGGGTCTCGCCGCCCCAGATGTCGTTGACGAGGACGTCGAGGCGGCCCTGTTCGGCGGCGATCCGGTCGACGAGGGTCTTCACCTGCGCCGGGTCCAGGTGGTCGGTGGGCACGGCGATGCCCCGGCCGCCCGCCTCGGTGACCAGGTCGGCGGTGTCCTCGATGGTCTCGGGCCGGTCGTACTCGGAGCGGCGGGCGCGGGTGGTGCGGCCGGTCACGTACACCGTGGCGCCCGCCGCGCCGAGTTCCACGGCGATTCCGCGTCCCGCTCCCCGGGTCGCCCCGGCCACCAGTGCGACCTTGTCCCGCAACGGCTGTGTCATGCATGGCCTCCCGTGCCTCGGTCCGTCGTACGTCGACGAGCCTGGCGGGTAAGCCGGACATCCTCTGTCGCCTTTTCCGCGGTTCCGGCCGTGGGGTCACCCGGACGCGGGAACGTCCGGGTGACCGGGGCGGCTCAGTGGCCGCGGGCGATCCATTCGTCCAGGTGCGGGGCCTCGGCGCCGATGGTGGTCGGGTCGCCGTGGCCGGTGAGCACCTTCGTCTCGGGCGGCAGGGTGAGCAGCCGGTCCCGGATGGAGTCGATGATCGTCGGGAAGTGCGAGAAGGAGCGTCCGGTGGCGCCGGGGCCGCCCTGGAAGAGGGTGTCGCCCGTGAACACCGTGCCCAGGCCGGGGTCGTGGAGGCAGACCGCGCCCGGGGCGTGGCCGGGGGTGTGCAGCACGGTGAGGTCGGCGCCGCCGGCCTCGATGACCAGCCCGTCGGCCAGCCAGGCGTCGGGGTCGCGCTCCGGGTGGGTCTGCTTCCACAGCGGGAGGTCGTCGGGGTGCAGCCAGATCGTGGCGCCGGTGCGCTCGGCGAGGGCGGGGGCGGCGTCGATGTGGTCGTTGTGGGCGTGGGTGCACACGATGGCGGTCAGGCGTCGGTCGCCCACCGCCTCTGCGATGGCGTCGGCGTCGTGGGCCGCGTCGATGACGACGGCCTCGTGGTCGTCGCCGACGATCCACACGTTGTTGTCGACGTCCCAGGTGCCGCCGTCGAGGCTGAACTGGCCGGAGGTGACGAGGCGTTCGATGCGGGCGGTCATCACAGCACCACCACCGAGCGCAGCACGTCGCCGCGGTGCATCCGCTCGAACGCCTTCTCCACCTCGTCCAGGGCGATGGTCTCGGTGACGAACGCGCCGAGGTCCAGGCGGCCCTGGAGGTGCAGGTCGATCAGCATCGGGAAGTCGCGGGACGGCAGACAGTCGCCGTACCAGGAGGACTTGAGGGCGCCGCCGCGGCCGAAGACGTCGAGCAGCGGCAGTTCGATCTTCATGTCCGGGGTGGGCACGCCGACCAGGACGACCGTGCCGGCCAGGTCGCGGGCGTAGAACGCCTGCTTGTAGGTCTCGGGGCGGCCGACGGCCTCGATGACGACGTCGGCGCCGAAGCCGCCGGTGAGGTCGCGGATCGCCTCGACTGGGTCCGTCGTACGGGAGTTGACGGTGTGGGTGGCGCCCATGGAGCGGGCGGTCTCCAGCTTGCGGTCGTCGATGTCCACGGCGATGATCTTCGCCGCGCCGGCCAGCCGGGAGCCGGCGATCGCCGCGTCGCCGACGCCGCCGCAGCCGATGACGGCGACCGAGTCGCCGCGGCCCACGTTGCCGGTGTTGATCGCGGCGCCGATGCCGGCCATCACACCGCAGCCGAGCAGTCCGGCGACCTCCGGCGCCACGGCCGGGTCGACCTTGGTGCACTGTCCGGCGGCGACCAGGGTCTTCTCGGCGAAGGCTCCGATGCCGAGCGCCGGGGAGAGCTCCGTACCGTCGGTCAGGGTCATCTTCTGCGTCGCGTTGTGCGTGTCGAAGCAGTACCAGGGGCGTCCGCGCAGACAGGCGCGGCAATGGCCGCACACGGCACGCCAGTTGAGGATCACGAAGTCCCCGGGCTGCACGTCGGTGACGTCGTCGCCCACCGACTCGACGACGCCCGCGGCCTCGTGGCCGAGGAGGAAGGGGAAGTCGTCGTTGATGCCGCCCTGTTTGTAGTGCAGGTCCGTGTGGCACACCCCGCAGGCCTGGACGCGTACGACCGCCTCGCCGGGTCCCGGATCGGGTACGACGATCGTCTCGATCCGTACCGGCTCGTCCTTGCCGGGTGCGATCACGCCGCGTACTTCCTGCGCCATGCTGCTGACTCCTTCGTCTGTCCGTCTTCCCCGTCGTCTCCCGACCCTACGCGGGAATGATCGGCTCCGCCGCCCACCGTGCGGTGCGTCCGCCCGGGCGACGTAGCCTGAACATCCGTCCGACGCCGAGGGGGGCATGTGAGCATCGCCGGGGATCCGTCCGGCCCGCCGGCCTGGCGGCTGCTGCTGTCGTACGTCCGGCCGCACCGCTGGGGGCTGCTGGGCGGCGCCCTGCTGTCGCTGGTGACCGGCGCGACGGGGCTTGCGCTGCCGCTGGTGGCGCGGGAGCTGATCGACGACCTGGCGCACGACCGGGCGGTGACCTGGGCGCTGTTGCTGATGTCGGCGCTGGTGATCGGAAACACGGTGCTGGGCGCGGTGGGTTCGTACGTGCTGCGGCGCGCGGCGGAGTCGGTGGTGCTGGGGGCGCGGCGCACGCTGTCGTCGTATCTGCTGCGGCTGCGGATCGCGGCCGTGGACCGGACCGAGCCGGGTGATCTGATGGCCCGGATCACCTCCGACACCACGCTGCTGCGGGAGGTGACCACCGACTCGCTGATCGGGCTGGGCACGGGCGGGCTCACACTGCTCGCCACGGTGGCGCTGATGGGCTGGGTGGAGCCGGTGCTGCTCGCGGTCACGCTGGGCGTGCTCGCGGTGGCGGGGACGCTGCTCGGGGTGGTCGTGCCGCGGATCCGGCGGGCGTCGAAGCGGGCGCAGGAGGCGGTGGGCGTGATGGGGGCGTCGCTGGAGCGGGTGCTGGGCGCGCTGCGCACCGTGAAGGCGTCCGGCGCCGAGCCCCGGGAGGAGCGGACGCTGCACGACGCGGCGCGCGAGTCGTGGCGGATGAGCGTGCGGGCCGCCAAGTGGTCGGCCGCGGCGGGCAACACGGCGGGGCTCGCCATGCAGCTCGCGTTCATCACGGTGCTGGCGGTGGGCGGGGCGCGGGTGGCGACCGGGGCCATCGACATCGGGACACTGGTGGCGTTCCTGCTGTTCGTGTTCTATCTGATGGCGCCGATCTCGCAGGTCGTGGGCGCCGTCACGCAGTACCAGGCGGGCAGTGCCGCGCTCGCCCGCATCCAGGAGGCGCTGCGGCTCCCCGCCGAACCGGCCGCGCCGCCCGCCGCGTTGCCCTCCCCCGGCGCCGCGCCGGCGGCCGTCGCCTTCGAGGACGTGCGGTTCCGCTACGCCGAGGATCTGCCGTACGTCCACCACGGGGTGACCTTCTCCGTGCCTCCGCAGGGCCTGACGGCGTTCGTCGGCCCGTCCGGCGCGGGCAAGACGACGGTGTTCTCCCTCATCGAGCGGTTCTACGACCCCGAGTCCGGCGTGATCACGGTGGACGGCCGCGACGTCGCGGACTGGGCCCTGCCGGAGCTGCGGGCGGCGATCGGGTACGTCGAGCAGGACGCGCCCGTGCTGTCGGGTTCCCTGCGCGACAACCTGCTGCTGGGCAACCCGGACGCGGACGAGGACGCGCTGACGCGGGTGCTGAAGACCACGCGGCTCGACGGGCTGGTCGCCCGCCTCCCCCAGGGGCTCGACACCCTCGTCGGCCACCGCGGCACCAGGCTGTCCGGCGGCGAACGCCAGCGGGTCGCCATCGCCCGCGCCCTGCTCCGCCGCCCCCGCCTGCTCCTCCTCGACGAGGCGACGTCCCAGCTGGACGCGGTGAACGAGGCGGCCCTGCGCGACACGGTCGCGGACGTCGCCCGCACGACGACGGTCCTGGTGGTCGCCCACCGCCTCTCCACGGTGACGGCGGCGGACCGCATCGTGGTGATGGACGCGGGCCGCGTCCGCGCGGTCGGCACCCACAGGGAACTGGTCATGTCGGACCCGCTGTACGGGGAGCTGGCGGCCACGCAGTTCTTGGCCACGGCGGGCTGAAGAGGGAAACCGCACCTGGGCGCCCGGCACCGGAGGGGGTGCGGCCACCCGTCCCCCACCCCCCGCCGGCCAGGCGTCGCGCTTGCCCCGGCCCGTCCCGGGGAGGACGCTCGTAGGTGAGGCCTACGTGGCCTGATTCCGGGCCCGGGACCTCCGAGGAGGTGGGTCATCATGACGACCGCGGCACAGCCCGTGTTCGGTACCGACACCCTGCGGCGGGGCGTCGAGGCGGACACGCCCGACATGCTGAAGTCGCTCTACGCGGACGACGCGGAGCTGCGCGTCGTGGATCACGTCAGCGGGCCGAGCCACCCGAAGGTGCTGCACGGCAAGGACGAGATCGCCGCGATGCTGGACGACGTCTACAGCCGCGACATGACGCACGCGCTGGAGGCGTGCGTCGTGCAGGGCGATCACGCCGCCTACTGCGAGAGCTGCCTCTACCCGGACGGTGTGCGGGTGCTCTCGGAGTCGATGCTGACGTTGCGCGACGGCAAGATCACGGGGCAGGTGCTGATCCAGGCGTGGGACGAGTGACACCGGGCGCCGTCGTCCTCGTCGCGTCGGCGAAGGTCTCGACGAGCGGGGACGGACGGTCGCCGTCCCAGGCGAGGGCGACCGTGCCGGGCGGTACGTCCGCGAGCGGGACGTAGGCGATGTCGGGGCGCGGGAAGACAGCCGCGACCGACTCCGGCACCATCACGACGCCGCTGCCGGCCCGGACGTACGCCAGGATCTCCTCCATGTCGTGCACGTCCGGGCCGCGCAGCCACCGGGTGCCGTCGGGGCGCGGGTCGGCGTTCCAGACGGCGGACCACGCCGGGGACGCGCCCGCGTAGCGCAGCAGAGGTTCGTCGGCGAGGGCGCGCAGCCCGACCGTGTCCTCGCCGGCCAGGGGGTGCCGTACGGGAAGGACGACGCAGAGCCCCTCCTGGTAGAGCGGCAGCACCCGCAGCCGCTCCGCGTCGACGGGCAGGCGTACGAAGCCGACGTCGGCGGTGCCGTCGAGGAGGTCGGCGGACTGGCTCCACCACCGCAGCCGGACCAGTTCGATCCGCACCTGCGGCTCCCGCGCGGAGAACGCGTGCAGCGGCGCGGTGATGTCGGAGCTGAGCATGAAGCCGACCTTGAGCACGCCCTCGCCCGCCGCGATCCGCCGGACGCGGTTCTGCGCGGCGCGGGCGACGGCCAGCAGTTCCCGTGAGTCCTGCAGGAACTGCTCGCCCGCGGGTGTGAGGGCGACCTCCCGGCTGCTGCGGCGGAACAGCGTCACGCCGAGGTCGTGCTCCAGCTGCTGGATCTGCCGGGACAGCGCGGGCTGGGTGACGTGCAGGGCGGCCGCGGCCTGCCCGAAGTGCAGCCGCTCGGCGACGGCCACGAAGGAGCGCAGCCGGCGCAGGTCCAGATCCGTCCGTCCGCCGTCCATGCCGCCTTCTCCCCTGCCGCCTGCACCGATGCGCCCACGTCATCGTAGGCACCGAAGGAAGCATTGGACCTCCGGGAAACCCCAGGTCACGCTGGTTACGTACTGCGGGGGGCATCGATCCCCCGCCCGCCTCCCCCTCCCCCTCCCCCTCCCCCTTCTTCTGGAGTGTTCGCCATGATGCGTGCCGCCGTCGCCCTCGGGGCAGGCGCCCCGCTCGCCCTGCAGGACCTGGAAGTGCCCGAACCCGGTCCGGGCGAGGTGCTCGTCAAGGTCACCGCGTGCGGGGTCTGCTTCACCGACCTGAACCTGCTGCGCGGCCACTATCCGTTCGCCCGTTTCCCGGTCGTGCCGGGCCACGAGATCACCGGCGTGGTCACGGCCGTCGGCCCCGGCGTCATCTTCCCCGAGGTCGGCGCCGCGGTGGGCGGGCAGTTCCTGTACGACTCGTGCGGTCACTGCGACTACTGCGTCCGCGGCGACCAGATCCTCTGCCCCCGCAAGGTGATCACCGGCATCGTCGCCGACGGCGGCTACGCCCCGTATGCGGTGATGAAGGCCGGCTTCGTCACCCCGCTGCCGGACGGGCTCGACCCGGTGGCCGCCGCGCCGCTGATGTGCGCCGGGCTGACCGCGTTCAACGGGCTGCGCCAGGGCGGGATCCGGCCCGGCTCGCGGGTCGCCGTGGTGGGCGCGGGCGGCGTGGGCGCGCTGGCCGTGCGGTACGCCGTCGCCATGGGGGCGCGGGTCGCCGTGGTCGGCCGGTCCCGGCGCGGTGAGGACGCGGCGAAGGCACTGGGCGCGGAACTGTTCGTCGCGGCGCAGGAATCGGACCCGGCGAAGGCGCTGAAGGAGTGGGACGGCGGCGCGGACCTCGTGCTGAACGCCTCCCCGTCGACCGAGGCGGCGACGGCGACGCTGGGCGGGCTCGCCCCGGACGGCACGCTGATGCTGTGCGGGTACGGTCCCGAGCCGCTGGTGCTGCCGACCCAGCCGATGATCCTCAACCGGCTGCGGGTGGGCGCCTCCCCGTCCGGCTCGCCGCACGACCTGCGCGACACCCTGGCCTTCTCGGTCTCGCACGACATCCTCCCGGACGTCACCCCGATCGGCCTGGACGAGGCCCCGGCCGTGCTGGACGCGATGGACGCGGGCACCGCGCGCGGCCGCAGCGTCATCGTCTTTCCCTGACCTCCCCTCCTTGTGACGGAGCACCTCATGTCCTCCCACGTCGTTCTGATCACCGGCGCGTCCAGCGGTTTCGGCGCGTTGACCGCCCGCGCCCTGGCCGACGCCGGGCACACCGTCCACGCCGGGATGCGGCAGACCACCGGCCGCGACGCCCCGGCGGTCGCCGACGCCCGCGCCTACGCCGACGAGCACGGCGTCGAGTTGCGCACCGTCGAACTCGACGTCTCCCGGCAGGAGTCGGTGGACGCGGCCGTCGCGGCGGTCACCGAGGAGGCGGGCGGCGTCGACGTGGTCGTGCACAACGCCGGGCACATGGTGCTGGGCCCCGCCGAGTCGTTCACTCCGGAGCAGCTCGCCGAGATCTACGACACCAACGTGCTGTCCACGCAGCGGGTCAACCGCGCGGTGCTGCCGCAGATGCGGGAGCGCCGGGACGGGCTGCTCGTGTGGGTGGGCTCCACCAGTACCTTCGGCGGGACGCCCCCGTGTCTCGCCCCGTACTTCGGCGCCAAGGCGGCCATGGACCACCTGGCGAAGAGCTACGCCGTCGAGCTGTCCCGGTTCGGCATCGCACACGTCGATCGTGGTGCCCGGCTCCTTCACCTCCGGCACGAACCACTTCGCGCACGCCATGCACCCCGCGGACACGGCGACGGCCGAGGCGTACGACGAGCTGTACGAGGGTCTGATGGACGACGTCGGCAAGCGGCTCGCGGCTCTCGCGCCGCCGGACGCGGACCCCGGCGAGGTCGCCCGCACGATCGTGGCGGTTGTGGACGCACCGAAGGGCGAGCGCCCGTTCCGGGTGACGATCGACCCGGCGGACGACGGCTCGGAACAGGTCAGCGACGTCGCCGACCGGATCCGGGCCGATTTCTACGACCGCATCGGCTTCACCGATCTCCTCACCACCCGGACCCCGGCCGGGGCGTGAGACAGGCTGGTATGACTGGGTGCATGCATGCAGACACCGCCCAGTCGGCCATCGACACGTTCATCTCGGCGTTCAACGCCTCCGACGACGCCTACGTGACCTCGCTGCTGTCACAGGCGCTCACCTCGGACGTGGTCCTCTGGGGTCCGCTCGGCCGCAGCGAGGGCATCGAGGCGGTGGAGCGGTTCGTGCTGGACATCCGGCGGCACCCGGCCGGACCGGGCACGATGGTCCGCTGCTCGGGGGTGGACATGCCGGACGAGTGGGCCCGGTACCGGTGGGTGTTCACCACCCCGGACGGTGGTCCCCGGCTCGCCGGGACCGACGTCGTCCACCTGCGGCGGGGACTGATCGACCAGATGATCGTCTTCGCGGGGGACCTCGCGCCGGCCGTCTGACTCCGTCGCCCCGCCGGGGCGCCTCGACGCCGACCGGTTGACGCTCCGTCAAGCGGTCGGCGTCGGCACGTCCGGTTCGTCCGACGCGTCCGGCGGTCCCGGCGCATCCGGCGCAGTCGGCCTCCTCGGCGCCTCCGGTGTCTTCCGCCTCCCCGGCGCCTCCGGCGATCCCGGCGGCTCCCGCGGCTACGACGACTCCGGCGTCTCCCGCGTCTCCCGCGTCTCCCGCGTCTCCCGCGTCTCCGGCGTCTCCGGCGTCTCCGGCGGACGCAGGATCGCCAGCAGCTGCCGGACCAGTTCGTCCACGACCTCGTCGAGGCTCGCCTCGACCCACCCCGCGTTCCAGTCGTGCAGCAGCCCGTTCACGCTGCCGATGAAGCCCGTCGCGGCGAGGCGGTGGTCGCGGGGGGCCGCCTCTCCGCGGGCGACCGCCGCGTCCGCCTCGGCGCAGATCAGGTCGACCCACCGGGCGCGGCGGGCCAGCCGCTGTTCCTCCAGGCGGGGGCTCACCCCGATGATCTCGACGAAGGCGATGCGGATGCGGCGCGGGTCGCGGGTGACGTCGGCGGCGTAGGCGCGGAAGATCGCGGTGGCGCGCTCGGCGAGCGGGGCGTCCCCCGTCGAGGCCGCCGCGGCGAGCACCGCCGACTCGGCCCAGTCGTTGACCTGGAGGTGCAGCGCGGCGAGGACGTCCTCCAGGGTGCGGAACTCCTCGTAGAACTGACGGGTGGACAGGCCGGCGGCCTCGCTGAGGGCGGTGACGGTGGTGTTCCGGTAGCCGGGTCCGGCGCCGAAGAGCTCCAGGGCCGCGTCGAGGAAGCGCCGGCGCCGCTCGGCCTTCCGCTCCTCGGCGGACTTCCCTGCGTACCGGCCGCTCGGTGCGCTCAGTCTGCCCGCCACCGGTTCTCCTCTCGCCGCGCCCGGCAATTTTGTCGTGTCCGCGGTCTTGTGGAGAACCCCTGACCATCCCTACTTTTCAGTAAGTTCAATCTGAAAGCACGTCTGTTCAGATTCCACTCCCTCCACTTGGCATGTCCCGATCATGGCGCCCCCACCCGCAGAGGAGACCCCGCCATGCCGATCCGCAGCAGGCATCTGTGCACCCTCGCCGCCGCCGTCGTCCTGACCCTCACCGCCCCCGGCGCCGTCGCGAGCGCCGCCGGACAGACGTCCTCCGCGGACCTGTCGTCCTCCGCGGAGCTGCGGGAGGTGCTGTTCGTGGGCAACAACTGGGACGGCACCGCCGACGTCATCGAGTCCGGCGGCGACTTCGGGCGGATCGGCCGGATCAACGTGGTCCCCGACAAGGACCGGCGGATGGCGGAGATCAACGCCAACCCGATCCGCTGGATCTACTTCATGGGCATCCGCAACACCGTCGGCGAGGGCCACGACCAGTTCGTCGACGACATGTACTCCACCCCGGACGGCACCGCGGTGGTGGTCTCCCGGCCCAGCTTCGCGGACGTCGTCTCCCTCGATCTGGCGACCGGACGCGTCAACTGGCGCTTCCCGGTGTCCGGTTACCGCTCCGACCACATGGCGGTCTCCCCCGACGGCACGCGCGTCGCCGTCTCCGCCTCGACGTCCAACACCGTGCACGTCCTGGACATCGAGACCGGCAAGGAGGTCGGCACCTTCAGGACCGGCGACAAGCCGCACGAGAACGTGTTCAGCCGCGACGGCCGCTACATCTGGAACATGTCCATCGGCGAGGTGAACACCGATCTGGACGCGCCCTGGCTGGACTTCACGAAGGGCGACCGCAAGATCACGGTCGCCGACGCCCGGACGTTCCAGCAGGTCAAGGTCATCGACATGCGGGAGCGGCTGGACGCGGCCGGCTTCACCGGTTACTCGGACGCGGTCCGCCCCGCCGCCTTCTCCCCCGACGAGTCGAAGTTGTACTTCCAGGTGTCGTTCTTCAACGGCTTCTTCGAGTACGACGTCACCACCGACCGGATCAGCCGCGTCAAGACCCTGCCGAAGAACCCCTCCACCAGCGAGGACCGCACCACCTGGGTCAACGACTCGCGCCACCACGGCATCACCATGAAGCCCGACGGCGCCAAACTGTGCGTGGCGGGCACCATGGACGACTACGCGACCGTCGTCGACCGCGACACCTTCGAGCACGGCCCGCTGGTCCCCGTCGCCAAGCCGTACTGGGCGACCGTCAGCGGCGACGGGGAGTCCTGCGTGGTCTCCGAGAGCGGCGCCGACCAGGTCACCGCGATCGACTTCGCGACGGGCGAGAAGACCGTGTCGGTCCCGGTCGGCGACCACCCGCAGCGGGTGCGTCTCGGGCATGTGCGGGAGGGCTGGACCGGCCCGTCGGGCGGCTGACCGGCACCCGGAAAGCCGGATGCAACTCGCCACCCTCCGAAAACCGGCATCAACTCCCCACCCGACGCGTCACGTTGAGCAGGTACTCCCTGCGGTCCAGCGGGTTGTGGTCGGTGCGGGGGCGGGACGGCACGGGACCGTGGGTGACGGGCGCGTAGTGGCCGAACCGGCAATCCAGCTCGCCCTCGCCCCGGGTCGGCCCCGGCAGGTGCTGCTCCAGTTCCCGCACCCGCGCCGCCGGCACCGTGCCCTCCAGCACGCACAGCGCGCCGAGGGTGTCCGTCGTGCCGGGCAGCGCGCCGAGGCTGCCCAGCACCGGCAGCAGGGCGCCCAGGGCGTCCCCCGGGGCCTCGATGCGGAAGCGGTGGACGGGCTCGTGCACCACGGTGCCCGCCCGTCGCAGCGCATCCGTCAGGACCAGCGGGGTGAGCCCCCGGAAGTCGGCGCCGGTGCTCGACATGCTCTTGTCGAAACCCTGGTGGGCGTGGCTCTGGCGGGGGCAGTACCCGCAGTGGGTCATGGTGACCACGCAGTCGGTGACCTGCCAGCCGCGCAGCCCCTGCGCGAGCGTGGCCCGCACGGTGTCCTCGACCGCCTTGAAGAAGGCGTACGGCATGGAGCCCAGTTCGACCTCCAGGCGGAAGTCGACGCCGGAGCCGGGCGGCGCGGGGTCGACGCGCAGGCCGACCGTGGCGAGGAACGGGTTGCCGTCGCCCTTGACGAACTCGGCGGCGGATCCGGTCCCGGCGGGCCGTTCGATGCAGAGCGGGATGGTGCCGCGGAAGGCGACGTCGAGGCCGTACTCCTCGGCGAGGGTGGCCTGGATGACCTCCTTCTGCACCTCGCCGTAGAGCGACACGGAGGTCTCGCGCCGTCGTTCGTCGTGGCGCAGGCCGATCAGCGGGTCCTGCTCGGCGAGCTGCGCGAGGGCCAGGTGCAGCTCGCCGGGGTCGACGCCCGTGCCGGGCACCACGACGGTCTCGAGGGTGGGCGGCGAGAAGAACTGCCGCTGCTCCTTGGGGGGTTCGCCGATCGCGTCACCGACACGGACGTCCGTGAGGCCCCACAGCCGGGCGATCCGGCCCGCCTCCACGGCGTCGGCGCGGCTGTCGGCGCCGTAGTCGAAGACGCTGAGCCCGGTGACCCGCCCCTCCGTGAGGGTCCCCGCGCCGAAGGGGATGCGGTCGCGGGTGCGCAGGGTGCCGGAGAACAGGCGCGCGTAGGCGATCTTCTCCCCCGCGGGTCCCCGCTCCACCTTGAACACCGTGCCGGAGAGCGGCCCGTCGGGCGAGCCGCCGGACGGGGGCAGCAACTCCCGCACTCCGTCGAGCAGTTCGCCGACGCCCGCGCCGGTGACGGCGGAGCCGAGGAACACCGGGTGGACGAGGGCCTGGCGGGTCTGCCCGGCCACGGCCTCCCGCACCCGGGCCGGGGTGAGCGTGCCGTCCACGTACGCGGCGAGCAGGCCGTCGTCGTGGTCGGCGAGGACGTCCAGGGCGGCCGGCACCGGGCCGGGCACGAACCGGGCGTCCCGGGTGCCGAGCCGCTCGGTGGTCCCCATGGGCACGATCGACGGGGTGAGGCGCGCCGCGATCTCACGGAGCAGGTCCGCCTCGCGCGCCCCGCGGCGGTCGATCTTGTTGACGAAGATCAGGGTGGGCAGGCACAGCCGGCGCAGGACGCGCATCAGCACCCTGGTGCGTGCCTGGACGCCCTCGACGGCGGAGAGCACCAGCACGGCGCCGTCGAGCACGCCGAGCACCCGCTCCACCTCGGCGACGAAGTCGGGGTGGCCGGGAGTGTCCAGCAGGTTGACGGTGATGTCGTCGAGCGGGAACGAGACGACGGCGGACTTGATGGTGATGCCGCGCCGGCTCTCCAGCGCGAGGGTGTCGGTGGTGGTGCTGCCGGCGTCGACGCTGCCGATCTCCTCGATCACCCCCGCGGTGTGCAGGAGCCGCTCGGTCAGGCTGGTCTTACCGGCGTCGACATGGGCGAGGATTCCCAGATTGAGCACGTGCACGAAGCGTCATGTCCTTCGAAGAGTGGTGAGTTCCTTCCTGGGCGGACATGAACGGTGCGCGCACGGCCTTCTCCTCGCTTCTGGTCGGGTCTTCCGGCAGTGGACCAGACGGGCACGGGACGCACAACGGATTAATGCTCAACAAAAACCGCCGTCCCGCCTCTCGCCCCGTCACGAACCGTCGCTTTAGAGTGACGCGCATCACGTCCGGCGACCGACCGGTACCCCTCGCACGCTTCTGGGAGGGCACATGACCCGTATCTCGGTGAAGGTGGACGGCACGACGTACGAGGACGAGGTGGAGCCCCGTCTGCTGCTGGTCCACCATCTGCGCGACCGGCTCGGCCTGACGGGGACGCCCGTCGGGTGCGACACCTCCAACTGCGGGGCCTGCACCGTCGACCTGGACGGGGTCAGCGTCAAGAGCTGCTCGGTCCTGGCCGTCCAGGCCGACGGCTGTGCGGTGACGACCGTGCAGGGCCTGAGCACCGACGGCGAGTGGACGGGCCTGCAGAAGGCCTTCCACGAACGGCACGCGCTGCAGTGCGGCTACTGCACGCCCGGCATGCTGATGGCGGCCCGTGACCTGCTGAAGGAGAACCCCCGCCCCACGGCCGACGAGGTGCGGCACGCCCTGGAGGGCAACCTGTGCCGCTGCACCGGCTACCAGAACATCGTGCGCGCGGTGCTGGCCGCCGCCTCCGACGAGGAGGTGCGGACATGACCGAGGGCGCCGTCGAGGCCGAGGTGGGCCGGGCGCGGCTGCGCAAGGAGGACGCGCGGCTGCTCACCGGCCAGACGAACTGGACCGACAACATCCAGGCCGCCGGGATGCTGCACCTGGCGATCCTGCGCAGCCCCATGGCGCACGCGCGCCTGGAGCGCGTCGACGTCTCCCCCGCCCGGGAACTCCCGGGCGTGGTGGCCGCGTTCACGGGAAGCGATCTCGCGGAGGGGATGGGATCGCTGCCGTGCGCGTGGCCGGTGACCGAGGACATGGTGCACCCGGACCATCCGCCGCTCGCCGTGGACGAGGTGCGGCACGCCGGCGACCCGGTGGCGGTCGTGGTGGCCCGCGACCGGTACGCGGCGGCGGACGCGCTGGAGGCGGTCGAGGTCGAGTACGAGCCGCTGCCCGCGGTCCTCGACCTGGAGGCGGCGCTCGCCGAGGACGCGCCGCTGGTCCACGCCGACAAGGGCACGAACCGCTGTTACGACTGGCCGCTGAGGGCCGGTGAGGACTACGCGGCGGTCCGCGAGCGCGCCGAGGTGGTGCTCAAGCGCCGCTACCACCAGCAACGGCTCATCGCCAACGCGATGGAGCCGCGCGCGGTCGTGGTCACGCCGCTCGCCGCGTCCGGCGAGTACACGGTGTACTCGGCCACGCAGATCCCGCACATCCTGCGGGTGATGCTCGCCATGGTCACCGGGATACCCGAGCACAAACTGCGGGTCGTCGCGCCCGACGTGGGCGGCGGCTTCGGCTCGAAGCTCCAGGTGTACGGCGAGGAGGCGATCGCGCTGGCGGTCGCGCGGCGTCTCGGCCGGCCCGTGAAGTGGACCGAGTCCCGCTCCGAGGGCTACCTCGCCACCCATCACGGCCGCGGCATGATCCAGGACGTGGAGATCGCCGCCGACCGGGACGGCAGGCTGCGCGGCCTGAAGGTGGACCTGCTCGCCGACATGGGCGCGTATCTGATGCTGGTCACCCCGGGCGTGCCGATCCTCGGCGCGTTCATGTACCCGGCGATCTACAAGATGGACTCCTACGAGTTCCGCTGCACCGGCGTGTTCACCACCCGCACCCCCACCGACGCCTACCGCGGCGCGGGACGCCCGGAGGCGACCTACGCCATCGAGCGGATCATGGACGAGCTGGCCGCCGAACTCGGCATGGACCCGGTGGAGTTGCGGCGCCGCAACTGGATCCGGCACGAGGAGTTCCCGTACGACTCGATCGCGGGGCTCACCTACGACAGCGGCAACTACGAGGCGGCCACCGACAAGGCGCTCGCCCTGTTCGGCTACGACGAGCTGCGCGAGGAGCAGCGCAAGCGCGACGAGCGCGGGGACACCGTACGGCTCGGCATCGGGGTGTCGACGTACACCGAGATGTGCGGGCTGGCGCCGAGCCGGGTGCTGCGGGACCTGCGGTACGCGGCGGGCGGCTGGGAGGCGGCGAGCATCCGCATGCTGCCCACCGGCAAGGTCGAGGTGGTCACCGGGACCAGCCCGCACGGGCAGGGGCATGTGACGTCCTGGAGCCAGATCGCGGCGGACGTGCTGGGCGTGCCGTTCGAGGACGTCGAGGTGGTGCACGGCGACACCCGGGCGGCCCCGCAGGGCATGGACACCTACGGCTCACGCTCGCTGGTGGTGGGCGGCGCGGCCGTGCACCACGCGGCCCGCAAGGTGGTCGACAAGGCGCGGAAGGTCGCGGCGCATCTGCTGGAGGCGAGCGAGCGGGACCTGGAGTTCACCGGCGGCGTGTTCTCGGTGAAGGGATCGCCGGAGGCGCGGAAGACCATCCAGGAGGTGGCGTTCGAGGCGTTCACCTCGCACGACCTGCCCGACGGCATGGAACCCACGATCAACGCCGGGCACGTCCTCGACCCGGAGAACTTCTCCTACCCGCACGGCACCCATCTGTGCGCGGTGGAGGTGGACACCGAGACCGGCATGACCCGCATCCGCTCCTACGTGTGCGTGGACGACGTGGGCCGGGTGGTCAACCCGATGATCGTCGAGGGCCAGGTGCACGGCGGTCTCGCCCAGGGCATCGCGCAGGCGCTGTACGAGGAGGCCGTGTACGACGACGACGGCAACCTGCTGTCCGGCACGATGGCCGACTACCTGGTGCCGTCGGCCGTGGACCTGCCGGACTTCGTGACGGACCGGACGGAGACGCCCGCCGAGTCGAACCCGCTCGGGGTGAAGGGCGTCGGGGAGGCGGGGACGATCGCGTCCACCCCGGCGGTGGTCGGCGCGGTCGTGGACGCGCTGAGGCCGCTGGGCGTGACGGACGTGCCCATGCCGTGCACCCCGGAGCGGGTGTGGCGGGCGATCCACGGTGAGGAGGACCCGGCATGATTCCCCCCGCGTTCGACTACGTCCGCCCGCACACCGTCGAGGAGGCGGTGCGGGCCCTCGCCGACGGCGGCGAGGACGCGAAGGTGCTGGCCGGCGGGCAGAGCCTGCTGCCGCTGATGCGGCTGCGGATGGCGTTCCCGCAGCTGCTCGTCGACACCGGCCGCATCCCGGGGCTGCGCGGCAGCCGCATGGAGGGCGACACGCTGGTCGTCGGCGCGATGACGACGCACCACGGCGTGCTGCACGACGCGCTGGTGCGCCGCCACGCCGGTCTGCTGGCCGCCGCCACGGCCACGGTGGCGGACCCGGCCGTACGGCACCGGGGCACCCTCGGCGGGTCGCTGGCGCACGCCGACCCGGCCGCCGATCTGCCGGCCGTGATCCTGGCGCTGGAGGGCGAGCTGGTCGCGGTGGGGCCGCGCGGCCGGCGCACGATCCCCGCCCGCGAGTTCTTCACCGACTACCTGGAGACCGCGCTGGCGCCGGACGAGCTGCTCGTGGAGGTACGGCTGCCGTCGACCGACGGCTGGGGCTTCCACTACGAGAAGTTCCAGCGGGTGGCGCAGGCGTACGCGATCGTCGGCGTGGCCGCGCTGGTGCGGCGCGACAACGGGAGCATCGCCGAGGCGCGGGTGGGGCTGACCAACATGGGCTCGACCCCGCTGCGCGCCCCGGCGGCCGAGGAGGCGCTCGCGGGAGCGGGCGACGCCGCCGCCGTGAAGCGGGCGGCCGGGGAGGCGGCCGAGGGCACCCGGCCGTCGCGGGACACCTCCGCCTCGCCGGAGTACCGGGCGCATCTGGCGCGGGTGCTGACCGGGCGGGCGGTGCTCGCCGCCGCCGGAATGGGGTGAGGGACCCATCACCGCCGAGGAGTGGCCGGGCGGCCCGGAGCAGGTGCGGGCCGCCCTGGAGGAGACGGGCTACCTCGTCGACGAGGGGCTGGCGATCGCGTGCTTCCTGGCACTGCGGCTGAACCGGCCGGTGTTCTGCGAGGGCGACGCGGGCACGGGCAAGACCGCGCTCGCGTCCGCCCTCGCGGAGGTGCTGGAAGCGCCTCTGATCCGGTTGCAGTGCCACGAGGGCATCGACGCCTCGCAGGCCCTGTACGACTGGGACTTCCCGCGTCAGCTGCTGCGACTGCGGGCGTCCGAGGCGGCCGGGGTCACCGACCCGGAGAAGCTGGAGGGCGCGCTGTACGACCGGCGTCATCTGCTCGCCCGGCCGCTGCTGCGGGCGCTGGAGAGCGCTCCGTGCGTGCTGCTGGTGGACGAGATCGACCGCGCGGACGACGAGTTCGAGGCGTTCCTGCTGGAGCTGCTGTCGGACTTCGCGGTGACGATTCCCGAGCTGGGCACGGTGCGGGCGGAGACGCCGCCGCTGGTGGTGCTCACCTCCAACCGCACCCGTGAGGTGCACGACGCGCTGAAGCGGCGCTGTCTGTACCACTGGTTCGACCACCCGGACCTCGCCCGTGAACTGGCCATCGTGCGGCGGAGGCTGCCGGAGGTCACGGCACGGCTCGCGGAGCAGGTGACGGCGCTGGTGCAGGAGCTGCGGCGGCAGGATCTGGTGAAGCCGCCCGGGGTCGCGGAGACCATCGACTGGGTGCGCGCGCTGCACGCGCTGGGCGCGAGCGAGGTGGACGCGTCCCTGGCGACGGCCACGCTGGGCTCGGTGCTGAAGTACCGCGAGGACGCGGACCGCGCGCGGGGCCTGGACTTCGCGGCGGTGCTGGCGGGGCGGGGGTGACCGCTGTGGCGTCCGAGGCCGCCGCTGATCCGGCCGCGCTGCTCGTCGGGTTCGCCCGGCGGCTGCGCGCGGCCGGGGCGGAGGTGAGCGGGGAGCGGGTACGGGCGTTCCTGCGCGCGACGGAGGCGCTGCGGCCGTGGGCGCGGACGGACGTGTACTGGGCGGGCCGGCTGACCCTGTGCGGCGGCCCGGACGACCTGCCGCGCTACGAGCGGGAGTTCGCGGCGTGGTTCGGTGGCGGCGAGCAGGCCGTCCCGCGTCCCCCGGCCCCGGCGCCACCGCGGCTGCGCCCGGTCCTGCGGAACGCGGCCGTTCCGACCGGGAGACCGGGCGCCCCTGAGGAGCGGGCGCCGCGGCTGCCCGCGCCGGCCGCCTCCACCGACGTGCTGCGCCACCGGGACGTGGCCGAGCTGAGCGCGGCCGAGCGGGAGCAGGTACGGCGGCTGCTGGCGGCGTTCGCGCTGCGCGGCCCGGTGCGGCGCACCGCGCGGCGCCGTCCGGCCCGGCGCGGGGAGAACGACCCGCGCCGCACGGTGCGCGCGCTGCTGCGCAACGGCGGGGAGCCGGTACGTCTCCGGCACCGGGTGCGGGCCGAGCGTCCGCGCCGGGTGGTGCTCCTGGTGGACGTCAGCGGGTCGATGGCGCCGTACGCGGACGCCCTGCTGCGGTTCGCGCACGCCGCCGCGCGCGGAGGGCACACCGAGGTGTTCACCGTCGGCACCCGGCTCACCCGGGTCACCCGCGCGATGGCGCACCGGGACCCGGACGCGGCGATGGCGGCCGTGGCGCGGGCGGTGCCCGACTGGCGCGGCGGGACCCGGCTCGGGGAGCTGCTCAAGGAATTCCTGGACCGGTGGGGGCGGCGTGGGACGGCCCGCGGGGCGGTCGTGGTGCTGCTGTCGGACGGCTGGGAGCGTGGCGATCCCGAGCTGCTCGCCGAGGGGATGCGACGCTTGCACCGGCTGGCGCACCGCCTGATCTGGGCCAATCCGCTGAAGGGGCGGCCCGGTTACGCGCCCCGCGCGGCCGGGATGGCGGCGGCGCTGCCGAGCGTGGACGCGTTCGTCGAGGGGCACAGTCTCGCCGCGCTGGAGCGGCTGGCGGCGGTGGTGCGGGGAGGCCGCCCGCCGGAGGGGATCCCCCGGGAAGGAGCGGATGGTGCGTGACGTTCTGCCGGTGCTCGGCCGCTGGTACGCGGCCGGGGCGCCGTTCGGACTGGCCACGGTCGTCGGGGTGAGCCGCAGCGCGCCGCGTGACCCGGGGGCGGCGATGGCGGTCGGCCCGGACGACGAGGTGGTGGGCAGCGTCTCCGGGGGCTGCGTGGAGGGCGCGGTGTTCGAGCTGGCGCGGGAGGTGGTCGCCGACGGCGAGGCGCGCCTGGAGACCTTCGGCTACAGCGACGAGGACGCCTTCGCGGTCGGCCTGACCTGCGGCGGCGAGATCACCCTGCTGGTGCGGCCGGTGACGCCGGAGCTGGACCCCGCGTTCGGCGAGGTCGCCGCGTCGGTGGCGGCGGGCGAGCCGGTGACGGTGGCGACGGTCACCTCGGGTCCCGCGCGGCGCGGCGCAACCCTCGCCGTGTGGCCCGGCCGGGTCGCCGGCACCCTCGGCACAGAGGGTCTCGACGTGGCGGTCACGGCGGACGCGCGCGGTGAACTCGCCCTCGGCGCCACCGGGCTGCGTCACTACGGCCCCGAGGGGCAGCGGCGCGAGGACGCGGTGGAGGTGTTCCTGCAGAGCTTCGCCCCGCCGCCGCGCATGCTCGTCTTCGGCGCGATCGACTACGCGGCGGCCGTCGCCCGGATCGGTGTGTTCCTCGGCTACCGGGTGACCGTGTGCGACGCCCGCCCGGTGTTCGCCACGGCCCGGCGCTTCCCCGGGGAGGCGGAGGTGGCCGTGGAGTGGCCGCACCGCTACCTGGCGGACACGGACACCGACGACCGCACGGTGATCTGCGTGCTCACCCACGACCCCAAGTTCGACGTGCCGCTGCTGACCGAGGCGCTGCGCCGCCCGGCCGCGTACATCGGCGCGATGGGCAGCCGCCGCACCCACGAGGACCGTGCCGCGCGCCTGCGGGAGGCCGGGCTGAGCGAGGCGGAGCTGTCCCGGCTGTGCTCCCCGGTGGGCCTGGACCTCGGCGCCCGTACGCCCGAGGAGGTGGCCGTGTCCGTGGCCGCCGAGATCGTCGCCCTGCGCTGGGGCGGCTCGGGCGCGCCGCTCACCGCGACCCGCGGTGCGGTGCACCCGCCCCGGCCGGCCGCCGGTCCGTCCGCCGCCCCCGCCTGACAGGAGGAAGTCATGGAGCTGCGTCACGAGTTCACGGTGCCCGTCCCGGTCGACGACGCCTGGAGGGCCCTCCTCGACATCGAACGGGTCGCGCCCTGTCTGCCGGGGGCGTCCGTGGAGGAGTACGACGACAAGACGGTGACCGGGTCGGTGCGGGTCAAGGTGGGCCCGGTGACCGTCACCTACAAGGGCACCGCCGTCTTCGAGGAGCGGGACGAACAGGCGCGCCGGGTGGTGCTGGTGGCGGGCGGCCGGGACGCGCGGGGTCAGGGCACGGCCCGCGCCACGGTGACCGGCACGCTGAGCGAGCGGGACGGGGTGACGACGGTGACCGTGCACACCGACCTGACGGTGACGGGACGGCCCGCGCAGTTCGGGCGGGGTGTGCTGAGCGAGGTGGGCGAGCGCGTCATCGGCCAGTTCGCGGCGTGCCTCGCGGAGCGGCTGACGGAGCGGGCCGAGGAGGCTCCCGAGCAGCCCACGGCCCCCGACGAGGCTTCCGAGCAGCCCACGGCCGCCGGCAACAAGGGGCCCGCGGAGGTCACGACCCCGCGGCCCGCGTCACAGGAGCCGCTCGACCTCCTGCGCACCGCGGGACTGCCGGTCGCCGCGCGGGCCGTCGCGGCGCTGGCGGCGGTCGTGGCGGTGGCCGTGTCCGTGCTGCGGATACGGCGGCGGAACGCCCGGAAGAAGAATGTCGGCCGGGGTGTGTGAGCCGTACGGGTACGGGTAGTCGCCACGTATCACCTCCGATCGATGGAAGGGGGTCCGTGGAAGAGTCGCATCTACTCGCAGCGCCCGGGCCGTTTCCACCGAGGCGAAGCGGTCCGGACCGTCAACGCGGCGGCAACCGGTGGAGGGCCACCTCCGAGAGCCGGCCGTCGTCGGCCGTGACGGTCATATAGGTGCAGTGGGGCTGTCGGCGGCGATCCGTCGGGGACCCCGGATTGAGCAAGCGAAGTCCCGTGGGAGCCGTGGTGTCCCACGGGATGTGACTGTGTCCGAACACGAGCACGTCGAGATCCGGGAAGCGCTCGGCGCACCGTTTCTCCCGCCCCTGCGCGGGACCCGTCTCGTGGATCACCCCGAAGCGCAGCCCCCCGAGTTCCGCGCGGGCCACCTCGGGGAGCCGGGTGCGCAGCGCGGGGCCGTCGTTGTTGCCGTACACGGCGAGGAGCCTGCGGCTACGGCTCTCCAGCAGGTCGAGGGCGTCGGTGTCGACCCAGTCCCCCGCGTGCACGACGACGTCGGCACGGGGGATCTCCTCCAGCAGTTGCTCGGGGAGCTTCTTGGCGCGTTTCGGCAGATGGGTGTCGGACATCAGGAGCAGACGCACGGTGGGCAGCCTAGACATGGGGAGCGGTGAGGGGCGCGTACACGCCGCCGGGCCGCGCACCCCGCGGGATGCGGGCCCGGTGAACGGCGACGGGGGTTCGGTCCCCGCGGGAGTCAGTCCTCGCCCCGCACGATGTTCTCCTCGGCCACGACGACCGGTGCGGCCGGCGTGGTGTCCCGGTCGACCGCCGGCAGGCAGGTCCGCAGCGGTTCCTGGCCGCGCAGCCGCCGTGCGCGTGCCCAGCCGGTCTCCGGACGCCGGGTCCGGGGCTTGTCAGTGCTCTCCGCGATCACGTCACATCATCTTCCTTCTGTGGTCACCGGCGGGCCGGGTCCCCCGGCGCCCCGCCGGTCAAACACCGCACGCGGGAAAATGTGCAACTTCGGCACCTACGTGGCGAGTTCACGGGTGCGGGCGGGCGGCCCTGATGTCGGCGAGGGCGGAGTCCGGGTCGCGCTCCAGGGCGACGTCCCCCAACGACAGGACGCCGACCGGGTGTTCGCCGTCGACCACCGGGACGCGCCGTACGGCGTGTTCCCGCATCAGCCGCACCGCGAGGTCCAGCTCGTCGTCGGGCCGTACGGTCACCAGGTCCTCGCTGCACGCGCGGACCACGGTGGTCTCCTCGGGGTCGACGCCGTCGGCGACCGAACGCACGACCAGGTCCCGGTCGGTGACCAGTCCCCGCAGCTGCCCGTCGTCGGTGACCAGCACGGCTCCGAGGTCGTGGTCCCGCATCAGGCGGGCGGCCTGCGCGACGGACGTGTACGGTCCGACGGACACCGGGGCGGCGGTCATGATGTCGCGGACGTACTGGGCCATGGCGGTTCCCTTCCCTCGGCTCGCCCGGCCTCGTCGGCCGGCTCGGTGAGGGGGCCGGGTACCCGCGACGCGGCGGGCGCACCGTCAGTGCCGTACGGTGAACTCCGCCCAGACCTGTTTGCCGCCGCTGACCGGCAGGGTGCCCCAGGCCGCCGACACCGCCTCGACGAGGAGGATGCCGCGGCCCCCGGTGGCCTCCCAGCCGATGCTGGTGGGCTTCACCGGCGAGCGCGGGGACGAGTCCGCGACGGCGATGCGCAGCCGGTCCCCGATCAGGGTGAGGTCGAGGCGGACCTTGCCGTCGGTGTGCACCAGGGCGTTGGTGACCAGTTCGGACACTGCGAGCAGCGGCGCGTCGATCTCCTCGGTGACGCCCCAGGAACGCAGGGTGCGCCGGGTGAAGCGGCGGGCGTGCCCGACCGCCTGCGGGACCCGCCACACCGTCCAGCTCTCCCGCAGCGGGCGGGTGTCCATGCCGTCGTAGCGCATCAGCAGCAGCGCGACGTCGTCGCTGCGGAGCGCCTTGCCGAGCAGCGCGTCCGCGACCGGCCCGAGGTCGGCCGGGTCGGAGGCCCCCACCTGCCGGGCGAACCGCTCCATGCCCGCGTCGATGTCCGAGTCGGGCGACTCGACCAGGCCGTCCGTGGTGAGGGCGACCAGCGTGCCGGGCTGGAGCCGCAGCGGGCTCATGGGGAAGTCGCACTGCCGCACCACCCCGAGCGGCGGGCCGCCCTCCGCCTCGGCGATCTCGGTGCGTCCGTCCGGGTGACGCAGCACCGGCGGGAGATGCCCGGCGCGCACGCACCAGGCGGACCCGGCCTCCATGTCGACGTCGACGTAGCAGCAGGTGGCGAAGAGGTCGGTCTCCAGGTCGACGAGGAGCCGGTTGGCGTGCGAGACCACCACGTCCGGGGGGTGGCCCTCGACGGCGTAGGCGCGCAGGGCGGTACGCATCTGCCCCATGAGGGTGGCGGCGCCCGCGCTGTGGCCCTGCACGTCGCCGATGACGAGGGCGACGTGGTTGTCGGGCAGCGGGATGACGTCGTACCAGTCGCCGCCGAGCTCCAGTCCGGCGGTGCTGGGCAGATAGCGGGCGACGGCGACCGCGCCCGGCAGCCGGGGCAGGCGGCGCGGCAGCAGCTGGCGCTGGAGCATGCCGACCAGCTCGTGCTCGGCGTCGAAGGCGCGCGCCCGCATCAGGGCCTGCCCTGCCAGGTTGGCGGCGGCGGTGAGGAGGGTGCGCTCGTCCGCGCCGATGTCGTGCGGGGCGTCCCAGCCGACGAGGCAGGCGCCGGCCATGCGGTTGCCGGCGGGCAGCGGCAGTACGGCGAGCCCGCCCGGGCCGACCTCGGCGAGGGCCGGTTCCAGCGGGGAGCCGGCCGGCCATATCGTGGGGCGGCCCTCGCGCAGGGCGGCGGCCAGGGTCGGCATGGTGCGCACGGGTGCGTCGGGCCACTCGGTGCGCCACTCCGACCGCCACACCTCGGGCCAGGCCTCCGGCTCGGGCGGGTCGAGGACGGTGACGACCAGCCGGTCGCTCTCCAGCTCGGCGAGCGCGATCCGGTCGGCGCGCAGCGGGCGGCGCAGGGCGGCCACCACGGCCTTGCCGACGTCCCGCACGGTGACGGCGGTCGACAGGGCGGCGGCCAGGCGCTGCACCCGGGCCACGTCGGTGACGTCGGCGCGCAGCTTGGAGGCGTCGGTGACGGTGCCGACGAGACGGGCCGGACGCCCCTCGCCGCCGTGCTCCAGCCGGCCGCGCAGCCGCAGCCACCGGGGCGGTCCGTCGGGCTGGAGCACCCGGAACTCCAGCTCGCGGTCGCCGATCGTCATGTGGTCGGCCTCCACCACGGACATCAGCGAGGGCAGGTCCTCGGGGACGGTCAGGCCCAGCAGGGTCTCCACCCGTCCGTCGAAGTCGTCCGGGTCCAGTCCGAACAGTTCCAGGACGTCGTCGTGCACCCGGACCCGGCCGGTGTCCATGGCGAGGCTGAAGCCGCCCGGCGGCAGGTCCGCGCCCTCGGCGGTGACCGGCGGCGCGGGGAAGGCGACGGCGTCCGCGACGAGGCCGAGGCACTCCCGGTCGCCGTCGTCGAAGCCGCCGGGCCGCTCGCTCACCGCGAGCAGACAGCCGCCGCCGTCGTGGCGCACGGGCAGCGCGGCGAGGTGGAACTCGCGGCGGGGCGTGCGGCGCGACTGGGACTGGGCGGCGAGGTCCCTCGGGCCGAGCCACACCGCGCGGCCCCGGTGCGCCTCGGCGACCGGGGTATGGCCGGCGGCGGAGTAGCAGTCGCGCACCCCGCACAGGGTGCGGGGCAGCCCGGCGGCCTCCGCCAGGCACAGCAGCTCGCCGTCCTCGCCGAGGGTGTAGAAGCCCGCGAAGGCGGCCCCCGCGAAGACGAGCGCCTGCTCCAGGACGCGGCGCAGCCGGTCGGGCGCCTGAGGGTCGGCCGCGATCGCGCTCAGGGCACCTTCGGCGCGCAGCGTTCTCGTGCTGCGTCCCGCAGCGCCCTCACCGACCACGTTGGCCATTACAGCGCTAAAGGGTCACGGGCGCAGCCCCTGTGCGCGAACGGCGCGCGGCTCGGCCGCGCCGCTATGCACACGGGTTCGCGCCCTGCGCGCGGTTCGCGAGCCCGCGGCGGGGCGTGGCCGGGCCCGCCCGGACGTCCACGGGGCTCGGGGCGGCTCGGCCGCGCCGCTATGCACACGGGTTCGCGCCCTGCGCGCGGTTCGCGAGCCCGCGGCGGGGCGTGGCCGGGCCCGCCCGGACGTCCACGGGGCTCCGCCCCGGAGGAGGGGCTGTTTTTCGCCTTACGGCCCCATTACGGGGTACGCGCAGGGTGCGGACCGTGCGAGGAGGTGGTCGGCGTGTCCGAGGGACAGGTGTCCGCGCAGACGCGCGCCCCCGTCGGCCGTCCGCTGCTGTCGCTGACGCTGGCCGCGCTGATGGACGAGGTGCACGCGCACTCCGGCGCCGTGTACCTGCTCTCCCCCGACCAGCCCGTGCTGGAGATGGCCGTGATGGCGGGCCTGCCGCGCGCCTTCGCCGCGCCGTGGGAGCGGGTCGGGCTGAGCGCGCCGCTGCCCGTCTCCGACGCGGTGCGGGAACGCCGGCTGGTGTGGGTGGGCGGCGGGGAGGAGATGGCCCGTCACTACCCCCGGATCGCGATGGTCCTCCCCTACCCCTTCTGCCTGGCCGCGCTTCCGGTGGCGACGGGGTCGAAGACGTACGGCGCGGCCTTCGTGACCTGGCCGGCCTCGCACCCGCCGGAGCTGTCGGAGTGGGAGCGTGAGCACCTCACCGCCGCCTGCGACCGGCTCGCGGTGCGGCTGGAGCGGGCCGCCGAGAACAGCCTGACCCTCGCGCACGAGCCGGACCTGCTGGCCGCGCCGGTGGTGGGCGGGGTGGCCGGCTCGCTGGGCACGGTGGAGGCGGCCCGGATGGTGTCCCGGCTGCCGTACGGGCTGTGCTCGCTGGATCTGCACGGGCGGGTCGCGTTCGCCAACAACGCCGCGTCCGACCTTCTCGACGTGGCGCCGGACCGGCTGCCGGGCGCGCACCTGTGGGCGGCGGTGCCGTGGCTGAACGACCCGGTGTACGAGGACCGGTACCGGGCGGCCTTGTTCAGCCAGCACGTCACGTCGTTCGTCGCGCTGCGCCCGCCCGACACCTGGCTGTCCTTCCGTCTGTACCCGAGCACGACCGGCATCACCACGCGGATCAGCCGGGCCCGCGCGGTCACGGAGATGAACCGTGCGGCGCCGCAGCCGGGCGCCGGCACGGACCGGCTGGTGACCATCACGCAGGTGCTGAGCCTGGCCGGGTCGCTGACCGAGGCGGTCGGGGTGCAGGACGTGGTGCAGCTGGTCGCGGACGAGATCGTGCCGGCGGTGGGCGGCCAGGGACTGGTGGTGCTCGGCTCGCGTGCGGGCCGGCTGCGGGTGCTCGGGCACCGCGGCTACGCGGAGCCGGCGGTGGTGGAGCGGTTCGACGGGCTGCCGCTGTCCGAGCCGACGCCGGGCGGCCAGGTGCTGCGCACCGGGGTGCCCGCCTTCTTCGAGTCGCGGGAGGAGCTGGAGCGGCTGTACCCGGCGCTGCAGACGCATCCGTCGGAGTTCTCGGCGTGGGCGTACCTCCCGCTGATCGCCTCGGGGCGCCCGGTGGGGACGTGTGTGGTGTCGTACGGGGCGCCGCACCGGTTCGCCACGGAGGAGCGGGCGGTGCTGACGAGCCTCGCGGGGCTGATCGCGCAGGCGCTGGAGCGGGCGATGCTCTACGACGTGAAGCACCGGCTGGCGCACGGGCTGCAGGAGGCGCTGCTGCCGCACACCCTGCCGGCGCTGGACCGTATCGAGGCCGCAGCCCGGTATCTGCCCGCCACCCGGGGCATGGAGATCGGCGGCGACTTCTACGACCTGGTGCCGACCGAGGGCGTGGCGGCGGCGGTGATCGGGGACGTGCAGGGGCACAACGTGACGGCGGCGGGGCTGATGGGCCAGGTCCGTACGGCGGTGCGGGCGTACACGGCGGTGGGGCAGGCGCCGGACGAGGTGATGCGCAGTACGAACCGGCTGCTGCTGGACCTGGGCGCGGAGCTGTTCGCGAGTTGTCTGTATCTGCGGCTCGACCCGGTGCGGGGGCGGGCCGTGATGTCGCGGGCGGGGCATCCGCCGCCGCTGCTGCGCCGCCCCGACGGGCGGGTGCGGGTGCTGGACCTGGCCGGCGGGCCGCTGCTGGGCATCGACGGCACGGCGGTCTATCCGTCGACGGAGGTGGCGCTGCCGCCCGGTTCGCTGCTCGTGCTGTACACGGACGGTCTGGTGGAGTCGCCGGGCGTCGACTTCGAGGACGCGCTCGCCGCGCTGTGCCGGCGGCTCACCGAGCTGGGGGACCTGCCGCTGGACGATCTGGCGGACGCGCTGATGCGGCACGGCCCGCACTCGGCGGACCGGCTGGACGACACGGCGGTGCTGCTGCTGAGGTCCCTGCCGGGTTGACCGGCCCCCGTGACACGGAGGCTGCGGCGCCGCGACCGCGCCTGATCCGGCGCGGTGGCGGAAGCGCCCCTGAGGGGCGCGGGGAACTGCGCGACCAGCCACGGACGACCCGCACCCGGCGCTGACGGGGTGCCGCCGCGCCCACCCTCCCCCACTCTCGGCTTCGCTCGAGCGGGAGGCACCCCCATCACCCTGGGGGCACCTCCCAGGCCCTTGAGGCACTGGGGGGGGGGAGGCACGACTGTCCGCAGCGGGGCGGTGGCAAGCACGCCTCAGGGGCGCGCCCCCGGCCCGCACACGGCCGGGGGCGCCTCACACACGTGGGAGCGTGCGGGTCAGTGCGTCCGGGTCAGCCCGGAGTCCTGCCCGGAGTGACGGCCGGAGCCCGTCCCGGTCCGGTCCTGCGCGTCCTGCCCGCCCACGCCGTCCTGACCCACGCCGTCCTGCCCTGCGCCGGCGTCCTGGCCGCCGGCCTGGTCCTCGGCGCCCTCCTGGTCACCGGCACCTGCCTGGTCACCGGCTCCCGCCTGGCCGTCGCCGGCCTCCTGGCCCGCGCCCTGTTCCTGGCCGCCGGCCTGGTCGCCGGCGCCCGCACCGCCGTCGCCGAGGGTCGCGCCGACCGCCTCCAGGGCGGTGGTGACGGGCTGGAAGAAGGTCTCGCCGCCGACCGTGCAGTCGCCGCTGCCGCCGGAGGTGAGGCCGATGGCCAGACCGTCCTGGGTGAAGAGGGAGCCGCCGCTGTCGCCGGGCTCCGCGCACACGTTGGTCTGGATGAGCCCGGTGACCGTGCCCTCGGGGTAGTTGACGGTGGCGTTCAGGCCGAGCACCTGGCCGTCGGCGAGTCCTGTGGTGCTGCCCATGCGGAACACCTGCTGGCCGACGGTCGCTTCGGCGGCCTGGACGATCGGCACCGTCTGGCCGCCGACGTTCACCTCGCTCGGGGCCTCGGTGGCCGGGTCGTTGTAGGTGAGCAGCGCGAAGTCGCCCGCGCCGGGGAACAGCGCCTGGTCGACCGTCGCGATGGGCTCGCCGCCCTGCTGGTCGGACCACTCGTCGCCGGCGGCGGCGCAGTGTCCGGCGGTGAGGATCGCCGGACTGCCGTCGCCCGCGGTGACGTTGAAGCCGAGCGAACAGCGGGCGCCGCCCGCGAAGATGGCGTCGCCGCCGGACGCGAAGGTGCGGAAGGTGCCCGCGGACTTCTTGAGGGTGGCCATGCCGGAGCCGAGGTTCTCGACGGTGGACTCCAGCTGGTCCCACTTGTCGCCGGTGACCGTGCTGTCCGCGGTGACGAGGATCTTGTTGGTGCGCGGGTCGACCGCCCAGGAGGTGCCCGGGATGGACGCCTCCGTCTTCAGCGTGCCGGCGCCGGCCTCCAGTTCGGCCATGCTGTTGTCGACCTCGCGGACCTCCGCGCCCGCGCTGCGGGCCTTGAGGGCCAAGTCGCCCTCGCCGCGCACCACGTTGACGACGAGTCGCTTGTCCTCGCCGTCGTACCAGGCGCCCGCGTACGCGTCGCCGAGCATGCCGGAGAGCCGGGTGGCCAGGTCCGAGGCGTCGCCCGCCTTCAGTGTCTTCGGCGCGGCCGCGACGCCGTCCGACGCGCCGTCCTGGGACGCGTTGGCGTTGGGGAGGAGGATCACGGCGGCGCCGAGGGCCACCACACCGCCCACCGCTATCGCGGCCTTGCGCTTCGGGATTCGCTTGTGACTCAAACTTCTCGACCTCCTGGGGGGACCGGAGTCGTGCCGCCGTCCGGCGGCTGTTCGGGGCGCCTGGACGGTCCTTGGTACGCAAGGGAGTTGAGGGGTGTTCAACGCATCCACGGACGATCACCGTCCGCTCACGGCCGGAAACGCTCGGTGTTCGATTCCCGGTTGAATCCCGGCTTCGGCGAATCTGCACACCGAATGCCCAACCCGGTCACCTGACCCGCCGTCCGTTCACAGGTCGCGTATCCGGGACACGCCTTTGCGGCCGGTGTGTCGCATTACGGCCAGGGGGCGCAAGCGACCGGATGCGTCGATGCCGTGGCCCATGTGAAGAACTCGCTGCCGAGGCGTGCGCCCGTCTGCACGGTTGGGTGCCTCCTGGGCGCAAGTTGCCTGGTGAGACGTGTGAGGGATTGGAAGCGGCCGGTCGCCGCGTGCTTTGATCCATCGCACCGCAAGGCCGTTCCGGGCTCCCGGCGACGGGCGCTCGGAGCGCCCGCGGTCGCGGCCTTCATCTGTCCCCAGAGGGGGGCCGCTCCCCCCTTGTGAAAGTCCATACGAAGGGAAGTTCCATCATGAACTCCACCCCCCAGGTCGAGACCGTCGAGATCGCCGACGCCGAGCTCGACGCCGTTTCCGGCGGTCTGTCCGTCAACGCCGTGAACACCCTCACCGGCGCCCTGGACGGCATCGCCCCGGTTTCCGGCCTGGTCGACACCGCCGTCGGTACCGTCGAGGGTGTCACCGGCCTGAACACGGCCCCGGTCACCAACCTGGTCGCCGGTCTCTGATCGCGTCCTTGTTCCGCCGAGTCCCGGAGCCGTACCCCGGCTCCGGGACTCTGTGGTGCGTCCGCGGTCCTTCCAGTCCTTCCGTCACGTCGCACAGTTCACCCAGGTGAGGGAAGACCCGTGCAATTCCGCCAACAGGCCCTCGCCAAGCTCCAGTCGCCGGAGGATCTCGACCTCCCGGTGCGTTTCGCCCGCCCGCAGGGCTGGCTGGTGCTGTCCGTCACCCTGATCGCGATGGCCGCCGCGTCCGTGTGGGCGCTGACCGGCTCGGTGACCTCCACGGTCCAGGCGCCCGCCATCCTCACGTACGGGCAGGGCAGTTACATCCTGCAGAGCCCCGTCGCCGGCCAGGTCACCGCCGTGCTCGCGCGCGAGGGAGAGCGGCTGCCCGCCAACTCCCCCGTGCTCAAGGTCCGTACACCGGACGGCGACCAGATCGTGCGCACCCTTCAGGCGGGCCGGATCACCGCGCTCGCAGCCAGCGCCGGGCAGATCATCGCGACCGGCGCGGACGTCGCCGCCGTCGAGAAGGTCCGCGGCGACGAACCCCCCTTGTACGCCACGGTGTACGTCCCCGCGCAGAAGGCCGCCGGCATCCCGGCGCACGCCTCCGTCGACCTGACGGTGCAGTCCGTGCCGAGCCAGGAGTACGGCGTACTGCGCGGCGAGGTGACGAAGGTGGACCGCTCCGCCCAGTCCCCGCGCCAGATCGCCGCGTTCCTGGGTGACAGCCAGCTCGGCGAGGAGTTCACCCGGGACGGCAGGCCGGTCGCGGTCACCGTGAAGCTGAAGCGGTCGTCCGGCACGGAGAGCGGCTACGCGTGGTCCTCGGCCGACGGGCCGCCGTTCGAGCTGACGTCGATGACCCTGGCCACCGGTTCCATCCGGCTGTCCGACCAGCGTCCCGTGGATTGGCTGCTGCCGTGACCACCGCACAGGAGACCCGCGGCAGACGCCGCGCCGCCCCGCCCCGCCGCAAGGTGCCCAAGTCCCGCGCGAAGACGGTCCGCACGCCCACCGTGCTCCAGATGGAGGCCGTGGAGTGCGGGGCCGCCTCGCTCGCGATGGTGCTGGGTCACTACGGCCGCCACGTCCCGCTGGAGGAGCTGCGCATCGCGTGCGGCGTCTCGCGGGACGGCTCGCGCGCCAGCAACCTGCTCAAGGCGGCCCGCAGCTACGGGCTGACCGCCAAGGGCATGCAGATGGACCTGGCCGCCCTCGCCGAGGTGACGGCGCCGGCCATCCTGTTCTGGGAGTTCAACCACTACGTCGTCTACGACGGCATGGGCCGCCGCTTCGGCCGCCGCGGGGTGTACGTCAACGACCCCGCCAAGGGCCGCCGGTTCGTGCCGCTGGAGGAGTTCGACGGCAGCTTCACCGGCGTGGTGCTGGTGATGGAGCCCGGCGACGACTTCACCCGGGGCGGCCGCAAGCCGGGCGTACTGGGCGCGATGCCGGCCCGGCTGCGCGGCACCGCGGGCACCATGCCCGCCGTGGTGCTGACCAGTCTGCTGCTGGTCGCGGTGGGCGCGGCGCTGCCCGGCCTGAGCCGCACCTTCATCGACGAGTTCCTGATCGGGCAGCAGACGTCGATGCTGGACGTGCTGTTCGCGTCGATGGGCGCCTGCGTCCTGCTGACGCTGCTGCTGACCTGGCTCCAGCAGGCGAACCTGCTGCGCGGCCGGCTGATCTCGTCCACGCTGTCCAGCGCGCGCTTCCTGCGCCATCTGCTGCGGCTGCCGGTGACGTTCTTCTCCCAGCGCAGCCCCGCCGACCTGGTGCAGCGTCTGCAGTCCAACGACGCGGTGGCCGAGACGCTGGCCCGTGACCTGTCGGCGGCGGGCGTCGACGCGGTCGTGGTCGTGCTGTACGCGGTGCTGCTGTACACGTACGACCCGCAGCTCACGTTCGTGGGCATCGGGGTGGCGCTGCTGAACATCCTGGCGATGCGGATCGTGATCCGGCTGCGCGCCACCCGTACGGCGAAGCTGCGCGCGGACACGGCGCGGCTCACCAACACCGCGTACACCGGGCTCCAGCTGATCGAGACGCTGAAGGCGACCGGCGGCGAGGACGGCTACTTCCGCAAGTGGGCGGGGCAGCACGCGACGACGCTGGAGGAGCAGCAGCGGCTGGGGGTGCCGAGCGCGTGGCTCGGCGTCGTCGCGCCGACGCTCGCCACGCTGAACAGCGCGCTGATCCTGTGGATCGGCGGCATGCGGGCGGTCGAGGGGCACATCTCGGTCGGTCTGCTGGTCGCCTTCCAGGCGCTGGTGGCCCGGTTCACGGCGCCGCTGACCCGGCTGAACGGGGTGGCGGGCCGCATCCAGGACTTCGCCGCCGACGTGGCCCGGCTGAAGGACGTGGAGAACTTCCGGACGGACCCGCTGTACGGGCGTCCGGGCGCCGGTGAGTCGACCCGGCGGCTGCACGGCCATGTGGAGCTGCAGAACCTCACCTTCGGCTACAACCCGCTGGACAAGCCGCTGCTGACCGGGTTCGACCTGACGGTCGGTCCGGGTCAGCAGGTGGCGCTGGTGGGCGGCTCGGGCAGCGGCAAGTCGACCGTGTCGCGGCTGATCTCGGGGCTCTACACCCCGTGGGAGGGCGTGATCCGGATCGACGGGCAGCGCATCGAGGACATCCCGCGCGGGGCGCTGGCCGCGTCCGTCTCCTTCGTCGACCAGGACGTGTTCCTGTTCGAGGGGACGGTGCGGGACAACGTGGCGCTGTGGGACCCGTCGATCCCGGATGAGGCGGTGGTCGAGGCGCTGAAGGACGCGGCGCTGTACGACGTGATCGTGCGCCGTCCCGGCGGCATCCACAGCCCGGTCGAGCAGGACGGCCGGAACTTCTCCGGCGGCCAGCGTCAGCGTCTGGAGATCGCGCGGGCGCTGGTGCGCCGGCCGAGCATCCTGGTGCTCGACGAGGTGACCAGCGCGCTGGACGCCGAGACGGAGCTGGTGGTGATGGACAACCTGCGCCGCCGCGGCTGCGCGTGCGTGGTGATCGCGCACCGGCTGTCCACGGTCCGCGACAGCGACGAGATCGTGGTGCTGGACCAGGGCACGGTCGTGGAGCGCGGACGGCACGAGGAGCTGGTGGCGCGCGGCGGCGCGTACGCGGCGCTGGTCAGGGAGCGATGAGATGACTGCCGTGCAGGAGGGGCAGGGCGGCGACGTCGTCCTGGGCGCGCTCGGCGCGCTGGGCACCCCGATCGACTGCTCCGGGTTCGGGAAGCTGGACCTGGAGGGGCCGCAGGTGCTGTGGCTGATCGCGTCGGGCGCCGTGGACCTGTTCGCGGTGGACGCGGAGCAGCAGGGGCACTGGCACCACCTGGGCCGTCTGGAGGCGGGTTCGCTGGTGCTGGGCCCGGTGGCGGGTCCGGCGCACACGCTGGTGGCGCGGCCGCTGCGGGACTGCGTGGTGCACCGCATCGCGCTGCGCGAGCTGTACCAGGAGGCGCACACCCAGACCTGGTCGTACGACGAGTACGGCAACCCTCAGTACGTGCCGCCGACGACGAGCCCGCTGGAGTACGCGCTGGCGCTGGGCGTGGGCCGCAGCCTCGCCGTGCTGTTCCAGGCGCCGATGGCGACGGAGCGGGCGGCGGCGCCCACGGACGACGACGTGTTCTGGATGCAGGTGCCGCCGGGCAGCGTGCAGTACGGCTCGCTGTACGGCGCGGAGGCCGCGGCCGACCTGCTGATGGATCCGTCGCTGTGGCAGAGCATGGTCGACCAGCAGTACCGGCTGATGACCACGCTGGACCGGTGGATCGAGCAGCTGGAGGAGACGCACGAGTCGCGCACCGCGCAGGGCATCGCGGCCGGTGAGGCGGTGCGGGCGCAGGCCGACCGGACGCTGCTCGCGTCGATCGGCAAGCGGTCGGGGCAGCGCACGACGGCCGCGGACGCGGACGCCACGTACGCGGCCTGCGAGCTGGTGGCGCGGGCGGCCGGGATCACCCTGGCCTCGCCGGCGCAGTCCGGCACGGGCGCCGACCGGCTGGACCCGGTGGAGCAGGTGGCGCTGGCCTCACGGCTGCGCACCCGCGTGGTGCGTCTCGAGGGCCGCTGGTGGCGCGACGACGTGGGGCCGCTGGTGGGGCACCGCGCCCTGTCGGGGGCGCCGGTGGCGCTGCTGTGGAGGCGCGGCGGCTATGTGGCCGTGCACCCGTCGACCGGCCGGGAGACCCCGGTGGAGAAGGCGAACGCCGAGGAGTTCGAGCCGCGCGCGGTGATGTTCTACCGTCCGCTTCCCGAGCGGCGGCTGAGCCCGCTGCGGCTGATGCGGTTCTGCATGGGCGGCACCCGGGGCGACCTGACGGGGCTGATGCTGAGCGGCCTGGTGACGGTGGTGCTGGGGGCGCTGGTGCCGCTGGCGACGGGCCGGGTGCTCGGCGAGTACGTGCCGAAGGCGCAGACGGACCTGATCGTGCAGGTGTGTCTCGCGGTGATCCTCAGCAGTGTGGTCGCGGCCGCGTTCATGCTGCTGCAGAACCTCACGCTGCTGCGTCTTGAGGGCCGGGTGGAGGCCACGCTCCAGCCGGCGGTGTGGGACAGGCTGCTCAGGCTGCCCACCCGGTTCTTCACCGAGCGGTCCACGGGTGAGCTGGCGAGCGCGGCGATGGGCATCAGCGCGATCCGCCGGATGCTGGCCGGGGTCGGGCCCACGGTGACGCAGTCGCTCACGGTGGGCGCGGTGAACCTGGCGCTGCTGCTGTGGTTCAGCGTGCCGATGGCGCTGGCCGCCATGGGCATGCTGGTGGTGATCGCGGGCGTGTTCCTGGGTCTCGGCCTGTGGCAGGTGCGCTGGCAGCGGCGTCTTGTGGTGCTCAGCAACAAGCTGAACAACCAGGCGTTCCAGACGCTGCGCGGACTGCCGAAGCTGCGGGTGGCGGCGGCGGAGAACTACGCGTACGCGGCATGGGCGTCGCAGTTCGCGCGCAGTCGTGAGCTGCAGCAGAAGGCCGGGCGGATCAAGAACCTGACGGCGGTGCTGGGCGCCGTGTATCTGCCGCTGTGCACGCTGGGGATGTTCATGCTCCTTGCGGGCCCGGCGCGCGGGTCGATGACGGCGGCGGAGTTCCTCACCTTCAACACGTCGGTCACGATGGTGCTGACGTCGGTGACGCAGCTGACCGGCTCGTTCGTGTCGGCGGTCGCGGCGCTGCCGCTGTTCGAGCAGATCCGGCCGGTCCTCGACGCGACGCCCGAGGTGCGTGCGGCGAGCACTCGCCCGGGGCCGCTGACCGGCGCGATCGAGGCGCGGCGGGTGTCGTTCCGCTACTCCGACGACGGCCCGCTGGTGCTGGACGACGTGTCCTTCGAGGCGCGGCCGGGCGAGTTCGTGGCGGTGGTCGGCCCGAGCGGCTGCGGCAAGTCGACGCTGCTGCGACTGCTCATCGGCTTCGACCGCCCCCAGTCCGGCAGCGTCCTGTACGACGGTCAGGACCTGGCGGCGCTGGACCAGTCGGCGGTGCGCCGGCAGTGCGGTGTGGTGCTCCAGCACGCGCAGCCGTTCACCGGGTCGATCATGGACGTGATCTGCGGCAGCGAGCCGTACACGCCGGAGGAGGCGATGGCGGCGGCCGAGATGGCGGGTCTGGCGGAGGACATCCGGCGGATGCCGATGGGGCTGCACACCATCGTGTCCGGCAGCGGCGCGGTGTCGGGCGGCCAGCGGCAGCGGCTGATGATCGCCCAGGCGCTGATCCGCCGGCCGCGGATCCTCTTCTTCGACGAGGCGACCAGCGCCCTGGACAACGAGACGCAGCGCACGGTCATCGAGAGCACCAAGGCGCTGCGGGCGACCCGCATCGTCATCGCGCACCGCCTGTCGACGGTGCTGGACGCGGACCGGGTGGTGGTGATGGAGGCCGGAAAGGTGGTCCAGCAGGGCGCGCCCGCCGAGCTGCTCGCCGACACGCAGGGCCGGCTGCACGAGCTGGTGCGCCGGCAACTGGCCTGAGCGGTCAGTCGTCCGCTCCGGGGTACGGCGCTCCCGAGGGCACCCCGGCCGCCACGTAGGCCTCGTACAGCTCCCTGCCGGGCGCCTCGGGGCCCGCGTGCGGTCCCTCGAAGCGTTCGCCGCGCGCCCACGCGTCGAGTGCGGAGAGGCACACGTCCCAGCCGGCGCTGTTGCGGGCGGCGGTGTTCTCGACGCCGAGCACGTTGGTGAGGGTGAAGCGGGTGCGCTTCTCCCCCAGCTCCTCCAGGTCGAAGTGGATCTCGTCCTCCTCCCAGGTGAAGGAGAGGTGGCGGGGCGGGTCGACGGCGAGGACGCGGCCGGCGGAGTCCTCCAGGGCGGGGTCGCCGCTGAAGGCGACGGCGCCGCCGGGACGCAGGTCGATCTCGGCGCGCGAGGGGAACCAGTGGACGAGTTCGTCGGCGTCGGTGACGAACCTCCAGACCCGGTCGACGGGGTGGTCGTACTCGCGGACGAAGCGGACGGCGGGGCGGCCGTCGTCCAGGGTGAGGAAGGTGCCGGTGGGCTCGGCGGCCATGGCGATCAGTCCTTCGGGGTCGGTTCGGCGGTGTCCGGCGCGGCGTCGAGGCGGCGGCCCAGCGCGTCGAGGCTCTCGCCCCACAGCTTCCGGTACGGCGCCAGCCAGGCGTCGAGGGCGGCGAGCGGGGCGGGGTCGAGGGTGTGCACGCGGCGTTGCGCCTCCTGCCGGACCCGGACCAGACCGGCCTCACGCAGCACCTTGAGGTGCTTGGACGCGCTGGGCTGGCTCAGCTCGCACGCCCGCGCGATCTCCCCGACGGTGCGGGGGCCGGTCCGCAGCAGCGCGACCACGGCCCGCCGGTGCGGGTCGGCGAGGGCGGCCCAGAGGGCGGCGTCGGACATGGCCCCAATATGCCTCATCGGTTATATTCCTGTCAAGGAATGCAATGCGCCGGCGCGTATACGGCGCTCCGCGCGGCCGGTCCGTTGGGCGGGGCGGGAAGTGGGTACCCACGGGCCATGCGGACCAGCGTGGTGGATGTCGGGTCGAAGACCGTCCGGCTCGTCGTGTCGGACACGGAGGGCGGTGCGCCCCTGCCGGTGCACACCGCCAAGTGGCGGCTGCGGCTGTCCGAGCAGGTCACGCCCGGCGGGCCGGTGCCGGAGCGCGCCGTGGAGGACCTGGTGGACGCCGTCGCGGCGGCGGACCGGGCGGCCACGCGGTGGGGCGCCGCCGGTCCCCTCGCCTTCGCCACGGCCGTGGTGCGCGGCGCGCCGAACCGGCAGGAGGTGCTGCGCACGGTCCGGGAGCGGACCGGCGTCGAGCTGTGCACCCTGCCCGGCGAGGTCGAGGCGGAGCTGACCTTCCTCGCCGCGCGCCGCTGGATGGGCTGGCGCTGCGGTCCGCTGGCCATGGTGGACATCGGCGGCGGCTCCCTGGAGGTCGCCTTCGGGCGCGGCCGGCTGCCCGACTTCGCCGCCTCGCTGCCGCTGGGCGCGGCGCGGCTGACCCACGAGTACTTCGAGGACGAGGACCCGCCCTCACCGGACCGGGTGCGCGCCCTGCGCCGGCGGGTCCGCCACCAGCTGCGTGACGCGGCGGCCCGGATCCGCTGGGAGGGCCCGCGCACGGCGGTCGCCACCTCCCGCACCTTCCAGCAGCTCGGCCGGCTGTGCGGGGCGGCTCCCGGACGGCACGGGCCGTTCGTGGAGCGGGTGCTGTCCGCGGCCGACCTGCGCGGGGCGGTCGACCGGCTGGCCGCGCTGCCCGCCGCCGAGCGCGCCCGGCTCCCCGGCATCTCCGCGCCCCGCGCGACGCAGAGCCTGGCGGGCGCCGTGGTGGCGCACACCGCGATGAAGCTGACCGGCCTGGCGACGGTGACGATCTGCCCCTGGGCGCTGCGCGAGGGGGTGCTGCTGCGCCATGTGGAGGACGGCCCGGCCTGGTGGGCGGAGATGGCCCGGCGCAGCGAGAAGGAGCCGGACGGCGGGGGCCCGGTGCCGCTGCGCATCGCCGCCGCCCGGCACTGAGCGGAACGAGCACGACCAGCACGAGGTGAGGAGACCCCGTTGTCCGAGCACGACGAGACACCTGAGCACACCGAGTCGGCCGTCGAGGAGGTGCTGCGAGAGGTCGAGGAGGCCGAACGCCGCACCCAGGAGCCCGAAGAGGACCGCCACCACGAGGGCGAGGCGGGAGACACGATCACGCCGAACACGGAGGCGCAGGAGGAGGCGGAGGGCGAGTAGCCGGGTGCGCGGGGTTTGCTGCGGGGGCGATGACCGGGAGCCCGCGCCCTGCCCCAGGGGGGCGGGTGACGCGGCCCCGGCGCCCCGCTCCGGGAAGAACGTGACCGCGCCCCCGCGGTCTCCGCGCGAGCGCGGGTGACCGAGCGTCCGCGCTCCCCCACGCGGGAAGCGGATGACCCGGCACCCGCGCGCCCTGCGGCGGAAAGCGGATGACCCGGCACCCGCGCGGCCTGCGGCGGAAAGCGGATGACCGCTCCCCCGCGGCCTACTGCGGGAGGGCGGTGACCGCGTGCTCGCGCCCGCTGCGGGAGGGCGCGTAGCTGGGCGTCGCCCGCGCCCTACTGCGGCGGTGCCCCCAGCGGGTTCGCGGTGAGGGCGCGGGCGACGCCCAGGAGGTTCGCGGCCATCGCGCGGCCCGTCTTCCGTGACCAGTCGTGGCCGCTGCCGCCCTCCAGGAAGCTGGGGCCCGGTCCCGGGCCCTGGTTCCAGTAGGTCCACGCCTGGCCGGGGATGGTGTAGCCGATGTCCTGCAGCCCCCCGGTGATCTGGCTGATCACATGGTGGGCGCCGTCCTCGTTGCCGGTGACGACGACGCCGGCGACCCGGTTGTAGGCGACCGGGCGTCCCTCGTCGTCGGTCTCGGACATCATCCCCTCCATGCGCTCCAGGACGCGCTTGGCGACCGAGGACGGCTGGCCCAGCCAGGTCGGCGAGGCCATCACGAGGATCTCGGACGCGAGCAGCTTCTCGTGCACCCCGGGCCAGTCGTCGCCGTCGTGCACCGCCTCGCTGACCACACCCGGCGCGAGGTCCAGGTCCACGGCGCGCACGACGTCGACCTCGACGCCCTCCCGCTCCAGCTGCTCGGTGACGGTCCGGAACAGCGCCTCGGTGTTGGAGGGTTCCGGGGACTTCTTGAGCGTGCAGTTGATCACCAGTGCCTTCATGGGGTCATGGGGTACCCCGCGCGCCCGCCTCCGCCACGCCGCCGGGCGTTTCCGTGCGCCGTCCGGGTACCCGGGGTCCATGGACGACCCCCGAGACGAACCTCTGCTGCCCGCGCCGCGCGGGCCGCTCAGCCGTGCCGTGATTACGTATCTGCGGGGCGCCGGCCCGCTTCCCTCCGAGGCGGAGGCCGCCGCCGCCCCGGTGTACGGCGAGGACCTCCAGCTGGCCCTCTACCTCTGCTACGAACTGCACTACCGCGGCTTCGCGGACGTCGCGCCCACCCTGGAGTGGGACCCGGACCTGCTGCGCACCCGGGCCGCCATGGAACGGCGCTTCCTTGCCGCGCTCCGTGCGGACGCCCCCCGCCACGACAGCGTGGAGGACGCGCTCGCCGGGATCCTCGTCGAGCCGGTGGACGGCACGGGCGTCAGCCACTTCCTGCGCGACAAGGGCGAGCTGTGGCAACTGCGCGAGTACGCGGCCCTCCGCTCCCTGTACCACCTGAAGGAGGCCGACCCGCACGCCTGGGTGCTGCCGCGGCTGCGCGGCCGGGCCAAGGCGGCGATGGCGGCCGTGGAGTTCGACGAGTACGGCGGCGGCCGGGCCGACCGGGTGCACGCCCAGCTGTGGGCCGATCTGATGGACGACCTCGGCCTCGACACGACGTACGGCCGCTATCTCGACGCGGCCTGCGCGGAGCTGCTGGTCACGGTGAACCTGATGTCCCTGTTCGGGCTCCACCGCACGCTGCGGGGCGCCCTGGTGGGCCACTTCGCGACGGTCGAGATCACGTCCTCGCCCGGGTCCCGCCGGCTCGCCGAGGCCATGCGCCGCACGGGCGCGGGCCCCGCCGCCGAGCACTTCTACGACGAGCACGTGGAGGCGGACGCGGTGCACGAGCAGGTGGTCCGCAAGGACGTCATCGGCGGCCTGCTGGAGGACGAGCCGCAGCTGGAGGCGGACGTCGCGTTCGGTGTGGCGGCCACGGTGTTCACGGAGGACCGGCTCGGCGACCGGCTGCTCGCCGACTGGGGCGAGGGCCGCTCCGCACTGCGTACTCCCCTGTCACAGGAGGTCACCCATGGCTCTTGACCAACGGGGTACTCGGCCGCCTGTGAAAAGTCTGGTACCTCCGGGCGTGTACGCCCCACAAGAGGACACCGAGCTGCTGGCGGCGGCCCTGGCCGACGAGCCGGTGGCGCCCGGCGCGGCCGTCCTCGACGTCGGCACCGGTTCCGGTGCCCTGGCCCTGACGGCCGCGCGGCGCGGCGCCCGCGTCACCGCGGTCGACGTGTCACGGCGGGCCGTGTACGCGGCCCGGCTGAACGCGCTGCGGGCTGGCCTCCCGGTCGAGGTCGTCCGGGGCAACCTCTTCGAACCGGTGCGGGGACGGTCGTTCGACCTGGTCCTCGCCAATCCCCCGTACGTGCCCGCCCCCAAGGCGCACCGGCCGCCGCGCGGCGCGGCCCGTGCCTGGGACGCGGGCGGCGACGGACGGCTCGTGCTGGACCGCATCTGCCTCGAGGCGCCGGAGCTGCTGCGGCCGGGAGGGGTGCTGCTGCTGGTGCAGTCCGCGCTCAGCGACCCCGGTGCGAGCGTGGACTGTCTGCGGGCCGCGGGGCTGAAGTCGGCGGTGACGCGGCGGCAGCGGATCGCCTTCGGCCCGGTGTTGCGGACGCGGGTGGAGTGGCTGCGGGAGCGCGGGCTGCTGTCCCCGGACGAGAACGACGAGGAGCTGGTGGTGGTCCGTGCCGAACAGCCCGTCTGAACCTGCGCGTTCGCCGTCCGGCGAGACTCGCCGGGTCGTGATGCGGCGGAAGGGGCCGATGCTGGTGGAGGGGCCGGTCGAGGTGGAGCTCGAGGACGGCTCGGTCGTGTCCTCCGGCCGCTTCCAGGTGGCCCTGTGCACCTGCCGCCGCAGCCGCCGCTACCCCTGGTGCGACACCAGCCACCGCGACCGGGCCTGAAGCACTCCTCAGGGGCGCGGGGAACTGCGCGACCAGCCACCGCGACTGCCTGCGGCGGCGGGGTGCCTGCCGGTGACGGGGCGCTCAAGCGCCCTGCCGGAGGCACCCCCTAGGGTCGCGGGGGAACTGCGCGACCAGCCACCGCCGACCCGCACCCGGCGCTCCAGGGGTGCCGCCCCTCGCAGCACAGCCGCCCGCGGCGGCGGAAAAGCCCGGAGGCCGGCGGGCGGCCCCACTCCGCCCGCCGGCCTCCCATGGGATCGCACTGCCCGCGCGGTGCCCCGTACTCCCCAGTCCGCGGGCCGCCACGCGGTCACGGGAACCGTGCGATCCCGGTCTCTAGAAGGCGAACACGCTCGAGCCGTGCGCGTTCGTCTCGCAGTCGTTGGAGAAGACGCGCTCGTAGGAGACCCTCTTGCCCTGCCAGACGCCGTCCACGGTGATGACCACCGGGTCGTACACCATCGGACACATGGCGTCCTCGGTGCGCGTCAGCGCGGTCAAGTCACCGCCGACGGCGGCCAGATCCGCGCAGGCCGAGCCGGCGGCCGGGTGGGTGCCGGAGGGGCCCGGCGCACAGGTCAGGGTGACCGCGCGTTCCGGTGTGGCGGTCGTCGCGCTGACGCCCTTGCCGACGGTGAGCACCAGGGCAGAGGGGGCGTAGAGCGCGGACGGGGCATCTCCCGGGGCGGCTAGCGCGGCCCCGGAGAGGGGGGCGCAGACGGCGGTGGCCGTGAGACCCAGGGTGATGGCCCAGCGCGCGGTGTTCCGCATTGTGTGCATCCTTCCGCTTCGTTTCTTCGGTTGCCGGCCCGTGCTCGGTCGGTGCCGGACCGGCGTGCCGGAGTCTGCCGAGTCCCCGGCGGAAACTCACCTCGACCCCACGTATTTCAGTAACATTGCGTATTGAATCAGTGGCGCGAAGTGACCAAGCGAACGCGCGTCGACCCGGTAATCGCACGGCTCCCGCGGCGGAGAAGTGGCCAGATGGCCGAATTCCCGGGGCCCGTTAATCGGCCTGAAACATTCCGATTCCGTCCTGCGCAGGGCGAAGAGAAACCCCTTGCGGTCGTGAAAGGGACGCTCCCCGGTCATCCCCGAACACCCCGCGCGCCTCCCGCGGCCGAGGGAACGTCCTGTCACCGGACGCTGGACGCGACCGGCACATACCGGCCAGTATGCGTCGGGGCCACGAGGCACCCCGAGGCACGACGAGACAGGGCGGGACGGATGGCGAAGCACTGGGCCGACTTCCAGTACGAGATCTACCTGAACGGGATGACGGGGGCGGTGCCGCGGCTGCCGACCGACCTGACTCGGCTGGAGGAGCTGACCGAGCAACGCCTCGGGCCCGGACCGGTCGGATACGTCGCCGGCAGCGCGGGCGACGGCAGCACCGCCCGCGCCAACCGGGCCGCTCTGGACCGCCGCCGGATCGTGCCGCGCATGCTGCGCGACGTCCACGAGCGCGACCTGTCCGTGGAGGTGCTGGGCCGTCAGCTCCCCGCGCCGCTTGCCCTCGCGCCGGTCGGGGTGCTGTCGATCATGCATCCGGACGCCGAGCCGGCGGCCGCGCGCGCCGCAGCCGCGCAGGGCGTGCCGTTCGTGCTGTCGTCCGCGTCCAGCACGCCGATGGAGCAGGTCGCGGAGGCGATGGGGGACGCGGAACGCTGGTTCCAGCTGTACTGGCCGAAGGACGTGGAGGTGGCGCGGTCGTTCCTCAACCGGGCGAAGGCGGCCGGGTTCACGGCGCTGGTCGTCACCCTGGACACGCCTCTGCTGTCCTGGCGGCCGCGCGACCTCGACCAGGCGTATCTGCCGTTCCTGCGCGGCGTGGGCACCGCCAACTACTTCTCCGACCCTGCGTTCCAGGCGGGGCTCGCCAGGCCGGTCCACGAGGATCCGGACGCGGCGGTGATGCACTTCGTGGGCATGTTCGCCGACCCGGCGAAGACCTGGCCGGATCTGGCGTTCCTGCGGGAGAACTGGGACGGCCCGATCGTCCTCAAGGGCATCTGCCACCCCGACGACGCCCGTCTCGCGGCCGACGCGGGCATGGACGGCGTGGTGGTGTCCAACCACGGCGGCCGGCAGGTGGCGGGCGCGGTCGCCGCGGCGGACGCGCTGCCCGAGGTGGTGCGGACCGTCGGCGACCGGCTCGCCGTGCTGTTCGACAGCGGGGTGCGCACCGGCGACGACGTCTTCAAGGCGCTCGCGCTGGGCGCCCGCGCGGTGCTGGTGGGCCGTCCGTACGTCTACGGGCTGGGCCTGGACGGGCAGGCGGGCGTGGAGCACGTGATCCGCTGTCTGCTCGCCGAGCTCGACCTCACCCTCGCCCTGTCGGGCCACGCGGCTCCGGGCACGGTGGGTCCCGGTGATCTCACGGAGGCGGCGGTCTGACGTCCCGTCCGGGGCGGCCCTGGGGGCCGCCCCGGAGGCTCGCGGACCGGCCGGTCAGGACAGGCGGGCGTAGCGGGCGTCGGGGGCCGTCGGGCCGGTGACGGAGAGGGACTCGCTGGACGCGTCGTCGGAGCGGACCGGTTCGGCCGCCCAGCGCTGCTCCACGGTACGGTCGCGCACCTTGACGACGATGTCGGCGTTCGCGTCAGGGGTCGACGGGGTGAGCGCCAACTGAACGTCCCAGCGCGGCACCAGCTCGCCCTGGACCGTGAGGTCGTACCGCACGTCGTTGGCCGTCCGGTCGCCGGAGTCGGCGCAGGCGCCGAGCACGACCACACCGGCGTCCTTGTGGGAGTCCAGGCACAGACCCGGGTCGGCCACGCTGCGCAGCAGCCCGTCCTCCTCGTACGTCCACTGCTGGGTCCACGCCGTGGAGCACTCGGCCAGCCGGGCGCCGGAGCCGTCCTGGGGTTCCTCCCGGGTGTCCAGGCAGAGGCCTGAGGCGATGTTGCGCAGCCGGGTGCGGTCCGGCGCCGAGGGCAGTCCGGCCGCGCCGGGCGGGGAGGCGGACGGCACGGCGGCCCGGCCGCCCGCGCCGGTGGCGCCCGTCGGGTCGGCGGTGCCGCCGTCCGGGGTGGACGAGCCGGCGATGAGCACGCTGACCAGCACGCCCGCGGACACCGCGCCCAGGCCGGTGAGCAGGGTGCGGGTGGAGCGCACCGGGTCGGGCAGCGCCATGGCGAGCCGGTCGGGCACCGGGAACCGGGACAGCAGCCGGTGCCGGGCGCCCGCCCGGCCGTCCCCGTCGCCGCGGCGACGGCGGCGTCCGGCGCGGCCTGAACGCGGTCCTGACGCGGCGCGGCCCGGTCGCGAGTCGAGGTAGCGCCGGGCCCCCCACCCCAGCACCGCCTCCGCGAGGAGCGTGCCCAGTCCCGACTCGAAGTGGCCGAGCTGCTCGGCCGCGTTGCGGCAGTAGCGGCACTCGGCCATGTGCCGGCGCACGTCGGGCAGCAGGTCACCGCCCCGGCGGATGGGCACGTCGAGCAGCCGGTTGTAGAAGCGGCACTCCTGGGTGGGCGCCAGTTCCTGGTGGGCGCGGACCAGTCCCTGGCGGAACTTGTCGCGGGCCTGGTCGAGGGCGCCGGACGCGAGGTCGACGTCCGTGCCGAGCAGTCCGGCGGGCACGGATATCGGCTCGGCCTCGACCTCGACGTGCCAGAGCAGACAGCGGGCGAGCGCGGGCAGGGACCGGAACGCCCGCTGGGCGAGGGCGCGGTTCTCCGGCGTCATGGTCGTCGCCGCGCGCATGCCCCGTCCGCCCGCCGGCTTCAGCAGCCCCGGCAGCACCTCGGCCACATGGTCGTCGGCGGCCCACTCGCGGACCGTGTCCCGCACTCCCACGAGGAGGACGGGACGGAGGGCCACGGCGGACTCTCCGAGGGAGACCCGGTCGAGCACACGGTGCAGGGCGGCCCCGGTGACCATGGCGGCGGTCCGCCCGCCGGAGGCGAGGCACACGGTCGCGTAGTCGTGCATCGCATGCCAGTGGCGCGCCGTCAGCAGGGCGACGGAGCGGGCGGCTTCCGCCTCCGGACGTCCCCGCAGCCGCGCGGCCAGCGCCTCGTCGGACTCCCCGGGATCACCACCCGGCGGGGGATAGGGAGGACGAGGGGGGTGGGGGGTGTGCACTGAGATTGGTTCCTTCCCACAGCGCATGTGACATTCGAGCGTTTCCGACACCGAAAAGGGACGCAGGACTGGTGCATACCTCTTGGTGTGGCGCGGGGGGCGGGAATTGTCGGCGGCGCTTCCGAACCGGTTCATCAACTCGCGAGCGTCCCCGGCCTTTACCCCCTCACGGGTGGCTCACTCTCGCACAACCCGTGCGCGGCCAACAAGGCGGTCGGGCAACATCCCCGCGTTGACAGAAAGTCAAAAGGAGAAAGTGCTACGCACGTCGCGTTCCGGCATTCACGGCCCCTTTTCCAGGACGGTGAGGGGTTCCGTGAAAAGGGATGACGGGAAGGTGTGGCCAAGGTGTGATGCGAAGGTCCGCGCCACTCCCCCGGTGCGTCTTTTCCACGGGTGCGCACCCCGTGTGAACGGCGCGTCCGCACCGCCGGGCCGCGCACGCTGCCGGGGCGCGCGGCGACGCGGTGCACTGGGGGGACCCTTCTCGGAGGTCACGCGCGGCGACGGCGGTACTTCCGCGCGCCCGGCCGCCGGCCCGCTCCCTCCCGCCCCTCGGCCGGCGGCCACGGGAAGGTCCCTCTCACCGGCGGGCGGGCGTCAGATCTGCCAGGACCGCAGCCGGTCGGCGGCGCCGTACACGTCGGTCGCGCCGGAGATCAGGTCACGGGCGAGGTCGACCAGCGCGCCGTAGGGCGGGTCGATGCCGGCCCCGCTGACGTACATGTAGGCGACGGCCGTGGCGCAGGCGAAGCGGGCGTTGGCCGAGGGCAGCGGGCGAAGCACGGCGAGGGTGTGCAGCAGAGCGGCGGCCCGCCAGGCGGCGTCGGAGTTCACGCCGAGCCGGGGCGGGTCGACGCGGTGCCGGGCCACGGCCGCCACGAGGGCGGAGAAGTCGTTGACGGTGGGCTGGTCCGGGAGGACCTCCTCGTGCCTCTGGAGCAGCCAGGGCACGTCGATGTGCAGCACGGGCGGCATCGGTCAGGCGGCCCGTCCCGCGCCCTTGGCGGGCGGTTCGTCGTCGGGGAACGCGGCGGCGAACTCGTCGGCGTGCGTGGCGAAGAAGCGGCGGAAGGCCTCGGCGCCCTCCTGCAGGGCGCGGTGACGGGCTATGTCCGCCGCTGCCGCCTCCCGTACGAGCGCCTTCATGGACGTACCGCGTTCCTTGGCGATCTGCCGCAGGTCCTCGAGCTCGCGGTCGCTGAACTCCACGTTGAGAGCTGGCATGGGATTACGGTACCGCTCGGGTACTGAACAGTAAATACCCGCAGGTCGGAGCGGGTGCGGTGGGGTACCGGAGGGTATGGGCGCGGGCCGGTGACCGCGGTGGTCACCGGCCCGCGCGGGAGGGGGACGGTCAGCCCTGGTCGGCCACGAAGGCGGCCATGCGGGTCAGGGCGGCGTTCCAGTTGACGGTGTGCTCGTTGGTCGACCAGGACTGGATGTCGTCGATGAAGCAGAACTGTCCGACGCAGCCCTGGAGCTTCGACTGGGCGTACGGGTCCTGGATGCTGGAGTTGGGTCCGCCGGACAGGGTGCCGGCGGGCGGGTTGGGCAGGTTCGGGTCGAGCTGGCGGGCGTACCACCGGCTGTGCTGGTTCTTGGCGTGGACCTCGCCGTAGCCGGTGACGTAGGACATGTTCAGGGCGTTGCGGCCGAGGATGTAGTCCATGCTCTGCAGCGCGCCGTCCCGGTACTTGGCCGCGCCGGTCAGGTCGTAGGCGGTGGCGAGGACGACGGCGTTGTTGAGGACCTGGTGGCTGGAGCCCCAGTCGTAGACGTTGCCGTCCGGCGCGTACGGCATCCCGTACGGGTGCTCCTTCAGGGTGGCCAGGTAGCGGTCGGCGCCGGCGACCACGGAGCGGCGCACCTTGTCGAGGCCGGGGAGCTTGTTCGGCACCGTGGCGAGGTCGAGCCGGCCGGCGGCGGCGGTGCGCGCCCAGTCGAAGCCGGTCGGTCCGAAGATGTCCGCGGTGTGCACCGGCGAGTTCACCACGTGGTCCCTGAACTCCCGCTCACCGGTGGTGAGGTAGAGCTCGGCGGCCGCCCAGTAGAACTCGTCGGAAACGGTGTCGTCGGGGTAGGCGCCGCCGCCGATGCCGTCGTCCGGGTCGGCGATGCGGTCCGGGTGGGCCAGTGCCGCCGCCCAGGCCTTGCGGGCCGCCGCGAGGGCGCGGTCGGCGAACTGCTTGTCGTAGGGGCGGTGGAGCCGGGCCGCCTGGGCCGCCGTGGCGGCGAGGTTCAGGGTGGCGGCGGTGGTCGGCGGGTGCAGCTCGCGCTTCTGCGGGTCGTCGCCGGGCAGCAGCGGCAGCCCGGTCCACTGTTCGTCGTGGATCTTGTGGTGGGCCATGCCGGCCAGCGGCTCGCCGTCGGGCACCTGCATCTTCAGCAGGAACTCCAGTTCCCAGCGGGCCTCGTCGAGGAGGTCGGGGACCTTGTTGCCGCTCTCGGGGATGTCCAGCGTCCCGTCGCCGAGCTTGTGCACGCGGCCCGTGCGGGCGTGCTGGGCGCGCTCGTAGGTGCTGAGCACCTCCCAGGTGCTGATGCCGCCGTTGACGACGTACTTGCCGTGGTCGCCGGCGTCGTACCAGCCGCCGGTGACGTCGAGGGTGTAGTCGCACTCCCCTGGCCGGCAGGGCACCGCGCCGTCGCCCTGGTTCGGGGCGACGTCGACGTGGCCGGCGGGGCGGCCGTAGCCGGGGCGCAGGTCCTCGCGGATCTCCACGCCGCTGCGCTGGGTGTAGTAGTACTTCGCCGAGTCCAGCCGCAGCCGCTCGTAGATCTTCGCGTCGATGTCGAAGGGGTGGCTGGTCTCGCCGTCCGCCGTCAGGGTGAATCCGGCGCCGCGTCCCCGGTAGGAGCCGAAGTCGACGGAGTGCACGTTCTGCCCGGAGGAGGCGTCGACGCCGCGCGGCACGGTCCAGCCGGTGCGGACCACCCGGCCGCTGCCGTCCTTGAGCTGCCAGGCCAGCTTCTCGGTGGCGTCGGTGACGACCGTGGCGTTCTTCGGCCCGCCGGGCAGATAGCCGACCTGGTTCACCCGCACCCGCGGCCCGGTGTCCGGCTCGTACGGCTCGGGGGCGACGCCGCCGAGCAGCGACACGTCGTCCACGCAGAACCGCCAGGGGGCGGGGCTGCCGCCGAGCTGGAAGCCGACCTGCGCCTGCTCCGTGTCGACCGGCGCGGTGAAGGTGTACGAGTAGGTGTCGCCCGACACGCTGAGCTGCGGCGACACCTCGTGGTAGGTGTCGTACGGGTCCACCTGGAGACCGACGACCGCCCGGACCACATGACCGGCGGGCGAGCCGGTCGCCCTGAAGGAGAAGCGGTACGTCTCCCCCTCCTGGAGGGTGATGTCGTTGTGGCCCACGATCGCGTCCCAGCGGTTGGCGGTGCCGCCGGGCACGTCGGCGCACAGGCGGCCGTCGGAGACGCCCGCGGTGACGCCCTCGGAGGCCCACCAGGGATCGGCGCCGTCGTCGAACGTGCCGTTGCGGATCTGCTCGACCTCGTCCGCCCCGGCCGGGGCGGCGGGCATCGCGGTGAGCGCGGTCGCCAGCAGACCGGTGAGGGTCAGCAGCGCGGTTCTGCGTCGTTTCACGTCTGGGCTCCTCTGCGGAGGTACGGGGGTACGGGAGCGCGAATGGGAGCGCTCCCAACTCCGTGCGCCGCCCATGGTTGTGGCAGATGTGACATCCCGTCAACGGTCGTGACACGAGGAGAGCGCTTCGGGGTGGTACGGAGGCGGTGGCACCGGTTCCCGTTCATGTCGCGCGCGGACGCACTAGGCTGGGACTCTGGCGATACACCGGTTCACGGTGAGTGTGCGCGATGGAGTGGCGACGATGAGGCCGGACGACCCGTTCGACGATGCGGTGACGGCCCGGGCCGTCATCGCCGCCGACGGCACGCTCACGCGGTGGAGCGAGGGAGCGCGCCTGCTGCTGGGACACCGGACGGAGGAGGTCGTCGGCCGCCCCGCCGCCGAGCTGCTGGCCGACAGCACGGGACCGCTCCCGCTGCCCGAGGACCGCTGGAGCGGCACGCTGGTGCTGCGCCACCGCGACGGCGGCACGGTGAGCGCGTGGGTGCTCGCCCACCATCGGCAGCCCTCCGGGGACGGCCCCGGCGAGTGGCTCGCGGTCACCCCGCTGGAGGCCACCGACCACGACCTGCCCGACGATCCGCTGGTCAGGAAGGCCGTCTTCCAGTCACCGTGCGCCACGATGGTCTTCGACCAGGGGCTGCGGCTGCGCGGGGTCAACGACGCGATGGCCCGGCTCCTGGGTCTGCCGGCCGACCATCTGCGCGGGCTGCGGCCCACCGACATCGGGGGCCGGCCGCAGCACAGCGAGCTGGAGCGGCAGCTGCGGCACGTGCTGCGCACCGGACGGCCGCACGACATGCAGACCCATATGAAGGCCAGGGCCGAGGCCCACGCGCACGCCTGGCTGGCGCGGCTGGCGCCGCTCACCGACCGGTCGGGGCGGGTGCGGGGCGTGTGCGTGACCGCCCACGACTTCACCGAGCAGTTCCGGGCCCGGGAGCGGCTGCTCCTGGTCAACGAGGCCAGCTCCCGCATCGGCACCACCCTGGACGTCACCCGCACGGCGCAGGAGCTCGCGGAGGTCTGCGTGCCGGCGCTCGCCGACTTCGTCTCCGTGGAGCTGCTGGAGCCGGAGGAGGGCGGGGGCGAGGCGTCCGGCCGGCTGACCCCGCCGGTGTCGCTGCGCCGGGTCGCCCAGCAGGCGCTGACCCGCGACACCCCGCCGGACTCCGCCCAGGTGGGCGAGGTGACCGTCTACCCGGAGAACTCGCCCCAGGCGGACTCGCTGGCCGCCGGCCACAGCATCGTCGCCTCCGTGCCGGCCGGTGACCTGGACTCCTGGCTGTCGGAGGACGAGACCCAGGCCCGGCGGATCGAGAAGTTCGGCGTGCACGCGATCCTGTCCGTGCCGCTCCAGGCCCGCGGCACCACCCTCGGCGTGGCCGCCTTCGCCCGCTTCAGCCAGCCGGAGGCGTTCACCCACGACGACGTGCTGCTGGCCGAGGAGGTCACCGCGCGCGCCGCCGTCTGCATCGACAACGCCCGCCGCTACTCGCGGGAGCGGGAGACCACACTCACCCTCCAGCGCAGCCTGCTGCCCCGGACGCTGCCGCGCACGGCGGCCCTGGAGGCGGCCACCCGCTATCTGCCGGCCGCGCGCTCCGGGGTGGGCGGCGACTGGTTCGACGTGATCCCGCTGTCCGGGATGCGGGTCGCCATGGTCGTCGGGGACGTCGTGGGGCACGGCATCCAGGCGTCGGCGACGATGGGCCGGCTGCGCACGGCGGTGCGCACCCTCGCCGACATCGACCTCGCCCCCGACGAACTGCTCACCCACCTCGACGATCTGGTGCTGCACCTGTCGGAGGAGGCGGGCGGCGACTCCGGGCCCGGGGAGGTCGGCGCGACCTGTCTGTACGCGGTGTACGACCCGGTGTCGCGGCGCTGCACGCTGTCCCGGGCGGGGCATCCGCCGCCGGTGGTGATCCCCCCGGGCGGGGCCGCGCACCACCTCGAACTGCCGTCGGGGCCGCCGCTGGGACTGGGCGGGCTGCCGTTCGAGTCGGCGGAGTTCGAGCTGGCCGACGACAGCGTGCTGGCGTTCTACACCGACGGGCTGGTCACCTCGCGGGGGCGGGACCCCGGCCAGGGCGAGGCCCTGCTGCTGGAGGCGCTGTCCGGTGCGTCGGGTCCGCTGGACGAGACGTGCGACCGGGTGCTGAACAGCGTGCTGGCGCCGGGCGGCGCGACGGACGACGTGGCGCTGCTGCTGGCCCGGCTGCGGGGGCTGCCGTCCTCGCAGGTCGCCACCTGGGACATCCCGGCCGACCCGGCGCTGGTGGCGCCCATCCGCAAGCAGGTCCTCGACCAGCTCGCCGCGTGGGAGCTCACCGAGGCCTCGTTCACGGCGGAGCTGGTGGTGAGCGAGCTGGTCACCAACGCCATCCGCTACGGCGCCCCGCCGATCCGGCTGCGCCTCATCCATGACGAGGCGACCTTGATCTGCGAGGTCTCCGACGCCAACCACACGGCTCCGCATCTGCGCCGCGCCAAGACCTGGGACGAGGGCGGCCGCGGCCTGCTCCTGGTCGCCCAGCTCACCCAGCGCTGGGGCACCCGCCACACGGCGGAGGGCAAGACGATCTGGGCGGAGCTGACGCTGGCGGACATGGAGTGACCCCGGCGGGGACCGCTTCCGTGGGGGTCGGCGGTCCCCGCCGGGGCCGGACGCGTCAGTGGCCCGCGATCGGGTGGGGCGTGTACGGCTCGGCGAGCTCCTCGAGCTCCTTGTCCGTCAGGGTGAGGTCGACCGCCGCCACCGCGTCCTCGATGTGGGACGGCTTGGCCGCGCCGACGATCGGGGCGGTGACGGTGTCCTGGTGGAGCAGCCAGGCGAGGGCGACCTGGGCGCGGGGGACGCCGCGGGCCTCGGCGACGCGGGCGACCGCCTCGACGATCGCGCGGCGCCCTCCTGGTAGAGGGTGCTGCCGAACTGGTCGGTGGCGCTGCGCTCCGTGGTGACGTTCCAGTCGCGGGTGAGCCGGCCGCGGGCGAGCGGACTCCACGGCAGCACGCCGACGCCCTGGTCCGCGCAGAGCGGCAGCATCTCCCGCTCCTCCTCGCGGTAGAGCAGGTTGTAGTGGTTCTGCATGGACACGAACTTCGTCCAGCCGCGCAGTTCGGCGGTGTACTGCGCCTTGGAGAACTGCCACGCGTACATCGAACTGGCCCCGATGTAGCGGACCTTGCCCGCCTTGACGGCGTCGTGCAGCGCCTCCATCGTCTCCTCGACCGGGGTGTGCGGGTCCCAGCGGTGGATCTGGTAGAGGTCGACGTAGTCGGTGCCGAGGCGGCGCAGGCTGTGGTCCAGCTCGGTCATGATCGCCTTGCGGGAGAGGCCCGCGCCGTTGGGTCCGGGCCGCATCCGGCCGTGCACCTTGGTGGCGAGGACGACGTCGTCGCGGCGGGCGAAGTCGCGCAGCGCCCGGCCGACGATCTCCTCACTGGTGCCGTCCGAGTACACGTTCGCGGTGTCGAAGAAGGTGATTCCCGCTTCCAGCGCCTGCCGGATGAGCGGCCGGGACGCCTCCTCGTCGAGGGTCCACTCGTGGTTGCCGCGGCCGGGGTCGCCGTAGGTCATGCAGCCCAGGCAGACGCGCGAGACCTCCAGGCCCGTCGAACCGAGCTTCACGTACTGCATCGTTGCTGCTCCTGCCGTCGGGAACGGTTGCTGTCGCAGGAGCGAGCGTACGTCTTCGCGCGCACTCGAAGAGGAGTGCGGCTCAGGGGCTGTGCAGCAGGTCCAAAGCCAGCTCCCACCCGAACTCCCTTCGCTCGCCTCCCACTTGCGCCTCGCCCGCGTACGGGTCGGCGAAGCGGACGCCCATGCCGCGCAGACGGGCGACGGAGTCCTGGTAGGCGGGGTGGGCGGCGAGCGCTTCGGCGACGCAGGGCAGGACGGCGATCGGCACGCCGCGCCCGGCCGCCTCGCACAGGGTGCCGACGGCGAGGGTGTCGGCGATGCCGGCCGCCCACTTGTTGACGGTGTTGAAGGTGGCCGGGGCGACCACCACGGCGTCGGGAGCCGGGAAGGGGCGCGGGTCGCCGGGCCGGCGCCAGGCGGAGCGGATCGGGCGGCCGGTCTGCGTCTCGACGGCGGCGGCGTCGAAGAAGCCGTTCATCGCCGTCGGGGAGGCGAAGACGCCGACCTCCCAGTCCCGCTCCTGCGCGGCGGTGATCAGCTTGCTGACGTCCGCGGCGACGCCGGCGGCGCAGACGACGACGTAGAGGAAGGGCTTGTCGGTCACTCCGGCACCCTAGCCAGGGAAAACCGATTGCCGGTACCGGGCGGGGGACGTGAGGATCCTGCCCATGTCCACGCACATGTTCCCGCCGCTCCCGTCCGCCCTCGCCGTCGTCGCGGGCCGACAGCAGCGGTCCGGCGCCCGGGAAGGCACGACTCCCCCGCGCCCGTGACCGCCGCGCTGCTCGCGGGGCTGCTCGCCGGCTACGGCATCGCGATCCCCGTGGGCGCCGTCGGCACCTACCTCTTCTCCCTCACCGCCCGTACGTCCCTGCGCACCGGCGTGTGCGCGGCGCTGGGCGTCGCCACGGCCGACGGCCTGTACGCGCTCGCCGCGGTCCTCGGCGGCTCCGCCCTCGCCTCGGCACTGCGCCCGGCCCTGGGCCCGCTGCGCTGGGTGTGCGTCCTCGTCCTGGCCGCGCTGGCGGCACGGGGCGCGGCGGGCGCGCTACGGCAGCACCGCGACCGCCGCCTCACCATGCGGGCCGTCCCGCCGCCTCCGGGCGCCCTGAGGGCGTTCCTGGCACTGCTGGGCCTCACCCTGCTCAACCCGACCACGGTGATCTACTTCGCGGCACTGGTCCTCGGCTCGCAGGGCGGTTCGGCGGCGGGCGCGGCGGAGCGAACGGTCTTCGTGACGGCGGCCTTCGCGGCCTCGGCTAGCTGGCAGGTCCTGCTGGCGGGGGGCGGGGCGCTGCTGGGCCGGGCGCTGACCGGCCACCGGGGGCGGCTGATGACGGCGCTGGTGGCGAGTGGGGTCATGACGGCGCTGGCTCTGCGGATGGCACTCACACCGGCCTGACGGCCGGTCGTCCTCAAGTGCCGGAGGGGCTGCAAGCAGCCCCTCCGGCACTTGAGGAGCGGGGAGCGAGCCGAAGCCCCGGCATGTCAGCCCCCTCGGCGCTTGAGGAGCGGGGTCCGGGGCGGAGCCCCGGGGCCGGGTACGGGAAGGGGCGGCGGGGGCGGGTACGGGAAGGGGCGGCGGGGGCGGAACACCTCGTGCGGCACCCCCGCCGCACCCTCACCGCGCCCGCGCCAGCAGCAACGTGACGTCGTCCTCCGGAGCCCTCGGCAGCGTGTCGACGACAGCCGCACACAGCTCCGCCAGCGATGAGTCGCCACCCCGGGCAAGAGCCCCCCGCACCCGCTCCATCCCGACGTCGATGTCATGCTCCCGGTCCTCGACCAGCCCGTCCGAGTACAGCGCGATCAGCCCACCCGGAGGCAACTCGAGCACCGCCGCCTCATGAGGCGGCAACCCGTACCCCAGCGGAGTGCCATGCGGCAGATCAGGAAACGCGAGGCTCCCGTCGGCCCCGGTGACAACCGGCGGCGGATGCCCGGCCAGGGCAACCGTGCAGGTACGCACCCCCGGGTCGTACACCGCGTACACACAGGTAGCCCCGACGGAGCAGCACTCCGGGTCCGCCTCGTCCGCCTCCACGAGATGCGCGGACGTCCGGTCCAACCGGGCCAGCAACTCCGCCGGAGGAAGGTCAAGATCGGCCAGCGTACGGATCGCCGTCCGCAGCCGCCCCATCGCGGCCGCGGCGGCGATCCCGTGCCCCACCACGTCCCCGACGACCAGCGCGAGCCGCCCCCCGGACAGCCCGAACACGTCGAACCAGTCCCCGCCGGCGCTGTACTCCGCGTCGGCCGGGACGTAGTGCGCGGCCACCTCCATGGCGTCGCCCCCGTCCACCCGCCGCGGCAGCAGACTGCGCTGAAGCGTGAGCGCGGCGGTCCGCTCGCGGGTGTAGCGGCGGGCGTTGTCGAGGCTGAGCGCGGCGCGGGCGGCGATCTCCTCGGCGAGCAGCCGGTCGCCGTCGTCGAAGGGCGTCGGGTTGTCCGCGCGGACGAGGACCACCACGCCCATCAGCAGCCCGCGGGCCTGGAGGGGGACGATCAGCAGCGAGTGCATGCCGAACCGGCGGATCTTCTCCGCGCGCGCCGGGTCGTTGTCCAGCCAGGTGCCGGGCGAGGTGTCGATGTGCGGCTGCAGCAAGGGCCGGCCCGTGTGCAGCACCTGCGTGAAGGGCGATGCCTTGGGCACGAACACGGCATCCCCGGACGCCCACAGTGACTCGGGGGCGCCGTCGTGGACGGAGGCGACTCCGGCGCGGCGGAAGGTGGGGACGCGGCCGTCGGCGGTGCCGAGCCGTTCCAGCGGCTCCCCGCCGAGCCGTACCGCCTCCGTCAGATCGACGGTGACGTAGTCGGCCAGCAGCGGCACGGTGAAGTCGGCCAGTTCCTGCGCGGTGCGCACGACGTCCAGGGTGGTGCCGATACGCGCGCCGGCCTCGCTGGCCACGGCGAGACGGTCCTGCACGCCGCGTCCGCTGCGTACGTCCAGCACCAGCAGGGCCACGCCGAGCGGAAGGCCGTCGGGGTCGTCCAGGCGCAGGGCGGTGGCGGCGAGGAAGCGGGGCCGCCGGTCGCCCTGGACCACCGGGACGCGGTACGGGCGGCCGATGACGCAGGCACCGGTGTCGAGCACGTCGCGGACGGTCTCCTCCAGGGCGGCGGCGTCACCTGCCAGCGAGGCGCGGGGCGGCCGGCCTAGCCGCTGCTCGCGGGGGATGCCGTCGTACCGGGTGAGGACGTCGTTGGCCCAGACGCAGCGCAGCTCCGTGTCCCACACGGCGAGCCCGAGGCCCGCGTGCGTGAGCAGGGAGCGCAGCACGGGTCCGGCGGGGCCCCGGAGGAGTTCCTCCGGGCCGGGCGGTCGCGGGTCCGGTGCTGCCACGGTCCAGCCTCCCGGGGTCGGTCACACCTTTGCCGCACGTCAGCGCCGCCGAGGGGGCGGCGAGGCGTGGAGGGGCCCCCGTCCATGGAAACGGGGTCCCGCCGCCACGCGCAACTCGCCCGCCCGTCCTGCCCGCACGTCGGGGGTCGGACGGTGTTTCCTGGGCACTGGTCCTCCACGGCCGGGACACGCCCGGCGCGGACGACTTACGGGTGCGGTGGGGCGGAGCGATGACCGGCCCGGCCGTACAACGCGAGAACGATGGGACGGATGCCAATGCCTCTCGAAGGCGAGTACGAGCCCAGCCCGACGGCCTGGGTGCGGGAACAGGTGGAGCTGATCGAGCGGTCCGGCGGCACGGAGGGGACGACGCTGCAGGGCAAGCCGGTCGTCGTGCTCACCAGCCGGGGCGCGAAGAGCGGCAAGCTGCGCAAGACCCCGGTGATGCGGGTGGAGCACGACGGGCGGTACGCGGTGGTCGCCTCGCTGGGCGGCGCGCCCAGGCACCCCGTCTGGTACTACAACCTGAAGGCCCATCCGCATGTCGAGCTCCAGGACGGCCCGCACACATGGGACATGACGGCCCGTGAGGTGACGGGTGAGGAGAAGGCCGAGTGGTGGAAGCGCGCGGTCGAGGCGTTCCCGCAGTACGAGGAGTACCAGAAGAAGACCAGCCGGGAGATCCCGGTCTTCGTGCTGGAGCGCGTCGACCGGGGCTGACGGGGTGCGCGCACCGGCTCGGGAAAGATTCTCGGACCGGCCGCGCATGAAGCCCCGCCCGCCGGGCACACGAGCGTCAGGCCCCGCCGCGTTCCCCCGTCGCGGCGGGGCTTTCCCCTGCCTCCGCCGCCCCGCGCTCGGTGACGTCGAGGAAGACCTGGGCCGCCTCGGGGACCACCCGGACGATGGACCGCTTGATGCGCACGGCGACCTGTTCCACCCGCTCGCTGTCCAGTCCCGGCACCAGGTCGACACGGGCGGCCACCAGGGCGGTGTCCAGCCCGGTCTTCATGGTGAACAGCGCCTCCACGCTGTCGATCTCCGGCTGGGCGCGCAGCAGTTCCCGGATCCGGTCGCCGGTCCGGGGGTCGGCGGCCTCACCGATGAGCTGGTCGCGGGCCTCGCGGCCGAGCCGGTAGGCGACGTAGCCGAGGAGCAGCCCGATGGCGAGCGAGGCGCAGGCCTCCCACACCACCTGCCCGGTGATCATGTGCAGCGCCATGTCGGCCATGGCGAGGGTGACGCCGACGACCGCGGTGCCGTCCTCGGCGATGACCGTGCGCAGCGCCGGATCGCTCATCCCGCCGCCCTGACGGCGTACCTGGTAGAGGGCGCGCAGCAGCGAGCCGCCCTCGGCGAGGAGGGCCACGCCGAGCACGACGAGCCCGGCGACGTAACCGCTCAGGTGCTCCTCTCCCCCGTTCCGCAGGGCGTCGATCCCCTGGTAGAAGGAGAAGCAGCCGCCCATGACGAAGATGCCGACGGCCGCGAGCAGCGACCAGAAGAACCGTTCCTTGCCGTAGCCGAAGGGGTGGCGGCGGTCGGCCGGGCGGCGGCTGCGGCGCAGGGCGGCGAGCAGGAAGACCTCGTTCACGCTGTCCGCCACCGAGTGCGCCGCCTCCGACAGCAGCGCGGGGGACGACGCGACCAGGCCGCCCACGGCCTTGGCGGCCGCGATCACGAGGTTGGCGGCGAGCGCCACCAGCACGGTGAGCCGTGTTCTGCGATCCGATCGTGTAGTCACGACGGCCGATTGCCCCGGTCGGCGCAGCTCATACCGTGCGGTCGGGGGAAAACGGGGAACGCGGTGACAGGGACGACGCAGCACCGACGAGTACCGACGACGGAGGGAGGCCACCATGGGCGGCCGCGACGACGCGGGCGGCGGCAACAGTGCGTACGGCAGGAAGGCGTTCAAACGGTCCCGGGCCCACTTCCAGGACCGGATCACCGCGGACGGGCGGGACGGGTGGCCCGTGGAGGCCGGGCGTTACCGGCTGGTGGTGAGCCGCGCCTGCCCCTGGGCGAGCCGGGCGCTGGTGTCGCGGCGGCTGCTGGGGCTGGAGGACGCGCTGTCCCTGGCGGTCGTGGACCCGATCCAGGACGACCGCAGCTGGCGTTTCACCCTGGACCCGGACGGCCGGGACCCGGTGCTCGGCATCCGCTACCTCAGCGAGGCTTACGACCGGCGGGAGACGGATTACCCGGGCGGGGTGAGCGTGCCGGCGATCGTGGACGTGCCCAGCGGGAAGCTGGTCACCAACGACTACCAGCAGATCACCCTGGACTTCGCGACCGAGTGGACGGCCCTGCACCGTGAGGGGGCGCCCGACCTGTATCCCGAGAAGCTCCGCGACGAGATCGACGCGGTGATGGACGACGTCTTCCGGGACGTCAACAACGGGGTGTACCGGGCGGGTTTCGCCACCGGGCAGGAGGAGTACGAGGCCGCCTTCACGAGGCTGTTCCGGCGGCTGGAGTCGCTGGAGCAGCGGCTGGAGCGGCAGCGGTACCTGGTGGGGGACACCATCACGGAGGCGGACATCCGGCTGTTCACCACGCTGGTGCGGTTCGATCCCGTGTATCACGGCCACTTCAAGTGCAACCTGTGGAAGCTGACGGAGAGCCGGGTGCTCTGGGCGTACGTCCGCGACCTGTACCAGACGCCGGGGTTCGGCGACACCGTCGACTTCGACCACATCAAGCGGCACTACTACCAGGTGCACACCGGCATCAACCCGTCCGGCATCGTCCCCCTCGGGCCCGACCTGTCCGGCTGGACGACTCCCCATCACCGCGAGGAGCTGGGCGGCCGGCCGTTCGGCGACGGCACCCCGCCGGGTCCGGTGCCGCCCGGTGAGGAGGTCCCGGAGCGGGGCCGCCCCTGACCGACCACCCCCTGACGACCGAGCGACCAGCCGACCTAGGAGGAGCGACGTGGCGAAGAAGAGCAAGAAGGCGAAGAAGAAGATGCCGCTGGCGTACAAGCCGATCGGCTTCGCGCTGGGATGGACCAGCGGCACCGTGGCGGGCATGGCCTTCCAGAAGACCTGGAAGGTGATCAGGAAGGAGGACAACGCACCGGACGCGCTGGACCGTGACCGCCGCTGGGGCGAGATTCTGCTGGCCGCGGCGATTCAGGGGGCGATCTTCGCGGTGGTGCGGAGTGCGGTGGACCGGGCCGGCGCGAAGGCGATCGAACGGTCCACGGGGACGTGGCCCGTTCCGGACAAGGGTGGCCGCGACTGACCCGGTGCCGTCCCGGGGCTCCGCCCCGGACCCCGTTTCTCGAACGCCGGAGGGGCTACAGGTAGCCCCTCCGGCGTTCGAGGACGAGGCCCGCCAGGGCCGTAGGGGGGCAAGGGGCGCAGCCCCCGACACGCTCACCCCTGCTTGGGTGCCGTAGGCACACCCCTCCGCACCGTGAAGCTGTGACCCGCAGGATCGGCATACCCGCGTTCCTCCGCGGCGCCGGCCGCATCACCACTCTCCGTCGGGCACCCGCCCAGACTCACGATCTTCCGCTCCACCCCGTCCAGGTCATCCGCCACGAACTCGAGGTGCGCCTGAAGAGAGTTCTCGGGCCGCGGCCAGCTCGGGGCGGTCGCGTTCACGTCGCGGCGCAGGGCCAGGCGGAAGCCGTCGGCGGTGCGGAGCTCCACCCGGTTGGCGGTCGCGTCGACGTGGTCCGCCTCCAGCAACTCCTTGTAGAACTCGGCGAGTTTCTCGGGTTCGGCGCAGTCGAGCACCACCACGCCCGTGGTCACCAGTGCCATGTCTCCTCCGCGGAGTCGGGTGCGGGGCGGTCCCGCCCCGTCTGAGGGACGCCTGTCCGCACTCCCCGCTTTCACGCATCGCCGCCGTAGCCTTCGATCAAAGTGGCGAAAAACTCGGTCGCAACACGAAGACATATGTCATTCGAACATGCTCAAATGCAGTCGTCCGCAAGTAACTCGCGTGCCTGGGGCCGGTGTTGGGGTCGGCGGGCCCCCCGGAGCACCCAGTTGGCTGGAGGCGATGGCGTCGTGCGGTTCGAACCCCCGCCGCTGACGCGGCATCTTCGCGTGCGCCGCGACCGGGGCCACACCGTGCTGGAGTTCCACGGTGAGATCGACATCGCGGCGGCGACCGAGATCGCGCCGCACCTCGATCTGGCGACCGCCGACCCGGACGCCCGCGTCGTCGTCGACCTGACCCACATCACGTTCTTCGACCTGTCCGGCCTGCGTCTGCTCTACCGGGCCCGGCACCGTCTCGCCGACGGACGGCTGCAGTTGGTCTGCGTCCACCCCCTGACCCTGCGGATGCTGCGCATCACCGGCCTGACCCGGCTGCTGCCTCCCCGGCCCTCCCTGGACGCGGCGCTGACCGCGCCCGAGTCGAAGCCCGGACCGGTGCAGGAGTCGCGGGTCCGCCCGCCCGTGCGCCCCCTCCGTGCCCCCGATGACGGAGTCCGTCCCCCAACTCCCCCGTCTGTTCCGTGAGATGGCGGGCATGCGGACGGGAGGAAGGAGGGCCGTCGCCATGACGACTCCGGTGAAGCGACCGACCGCGCGCGTGCCCGGCTGGGTGAAGGCACTGGGCGCGACGGTGGTGGTGCTGGCCGTGCTGTTCGCCGGCATCCGGCTGAGCGTACTGCCGGGCCTGAAGGACCTGTTCGGCACGGAGACCCGCGACCGCTCGGGGCCCGCGCTGCTGGAGTCCATCCAGGACATCAGCCGCTACGACGCCGCCTCGGGCAACTTCCAGGTGGTGGTGGACCTGGAGAAGGACACCAAGTACCTGCCGGACGCGATCCGCGGCAGCCGCACCCTGTACGTGGGCGCGGGCGCCGTGGACGCGTACGTGGACCTCGGCGGGCTGAAGGAGGGCGACGTCCGGGTGGACGAGGACCGCACCTCGGCCGTCCTGCGGCTGCCCCATGCCCGTCTCGGCACCCCCGCGCTGGACGTGGACCGCTCCTACGCCGTCTCCAAGCAGCGCGGCCTGCTCGACCGGCTCGGGGATCTGTTCTCGGACAACCCCAACAGCGAACAGGCCGTGCAGAAGCTCGCCGTGCGGCACATACGGGAGGCGGCCGAGGAGAGCGAGCTGACCGCGCGGGCGGAGACCAACACCCGGCAGATGCTCCAGGGTCTGCTGCGTTCCCTGGGGTTCGAGCGGGTGCGGATCACCTTCGCTAGCTGACCGGACTGTGCCGCCCGACCGGGGGTAACCGCCGTAGCACTCACGCACCTTGACGACTGGAGGACTTCCGATGGCCCGCGCCGCCCCCCAACCGCTCCCGCTGCCCCTCAGGCTTCTGGTGCTCCTGTGCGCCTTCGCCGTGATGGTGGTCTTCGCGGTGGTGCTGGCCCGGCTCACGCTGCAGCCGTCCCCCGCCTCGGAGGCCCTGACGCACACCAATCTGCACCCGGGCCGCTCCCTGCGGGCCTACCTGGACCAGCCGGGGCTGCGCGACGCGGTCAAGCAGATCGGCGGCAACATCCTGCTGGGCGTGCCCTTCGGGGTGCTCGCGCCGGTCGTCGCGCCGCGCACCCGGGGCTTCCTGCGAATCCTCGTCCTGACGGCCGTGGTGATGCTGCTGGTCGAGGTGGCGCAGGGCCTGCTGGTCACCGGCCGCGCCTTCGACATCGACGACGTCATCCTCAACACGGCCGGGGCGCTGCTCGGTTATCTGCTGATGGGCCGGCGGATGAGCAGGGCCGTGCACGCGCGCCGCAAGAAGGAGTGACCCCGCCGCACGGCACGCCGTACGCCTCCGTCCCCCGCGGGCGGAGGCGTACGGCCGTTCAGGGCTTCTCCTTCTGCTCCTCGCGGACCCGGGGGGCCTGGCGCGAGGACCAGGTGAACTTGTCCCCGCCCACCCAGCGGACCGTGTCGGGGTCGTCCAGGTCGTGCACCGTGATGCCGTACGCGGCGGCCGCCTGCAGCACGTCGGTGATGGACCTGGCCTCACCGACGACCTGTCCGTCGATCTCCACGATCCGGAACGGCGGGTCTCCCGGCTGCACCCCGAGCACCGTGATCCGCGGCTGTGACATGTACGGACTCGCGCTTTCGGTCATGCATCGAGAGTAGACCCAAACGGCATGATCACGGCTTCCCGGACATGACCACCCGAGGTCGCTCAGGGGCGGCGCCACTCGTGGCTGGTCAGGTGGGATCCTGCCTGCGGTCCCATGCGGAGCATCCCGCCGTCCACGCTCCACGAGGCGCCGGTGACGTACGAGGCGTCGGGGCCGGCGAGGAAGGCGATCACCGCGGCGACCTCCCGGGCGTCGCCGGGGCGGCCGAGGGGGATGCCGGGGCGGCTCTCGGTGTGCGGGTCGGTGTCCTCCTGGCCGGTCATCGGGGTGGCGATCTCGCCCGGCGCGACCGCGTTCACCGTGATGCCGTGCTCGGCCAGCTCCAGCGCCATCACCTGGGTGAGCAGCCCGAGACCGCCCTTGGCCGCGCAGTACGGGGCGGCCCCCACGCGCGGCTGGTGCTCGTGCACCGAGGTCACGTTGACGATCCGGCCGCCGTCGCCCTGCCGGATCATGTGCCGCGCCGCCTTCTGCGAGCACAGGAACGGGCCGAGCAGGTCGACGTCGAGGACCTCGCGCACCTTCTCGGGCTCCAGGTCGAGGAAGGGCGTCATGGTGCCGGTGCCGGCGTTGTTGACCAGCACGTCGACGCGTCCCAGCCGGTCGCCCAGCTCGTCCACCGTGTCGGCGGCGCCGGGCAGCTCGGTGAGGTCCAGGTGGGCGACCTCGGCGCGGCAGCCGTGCGCGCGCACCTCCTCGGCGGTCTCCTCCGCGCCCTCGCGGTCGGTGAGATACGTGATCCCTACGTCCATGCCGGCGGCGGCGAGCCGTACGGCGGTGGCCCGGCCTATGCCGGAGTCCGCGCCGGTGACCAGGGCGACCTTGCCGTTGACGGGGGTGGAGAGGGACATACGGGCCTCCTCGTCGTCGGTGTCCGGGGTGCCGGGTCGCAGTACCCGTGGCGGCGCGCGCCAACCACCCCCGGCGCGGCGTGCGGCCCCGTACGCGCTGGGGAACCCTGGAGCGAGGAGGTGACCATGGACCCCGTGGAGGCGCTGGAGGACATCGCGTTCCTGCTGGAGCGGTCGCTGGCCCCGACGTACCGGGTCAGGGCGTTCCGCACCGCGGCGCGCACGCTGGCGGAGCTGGGCCGGGACGAGGTGCGCGAGCGGGCGGCGGCCGGGACGCTGGAGCGGCTCAAGGGCGTGGGGCCGAAGACCGCGCAGGTGGCGCGGGAGGCGCTGGCCGGGGACGTGCCGGAGTATCTGCGGAAGCTGCGCGAGCAGGCGGAGGCGGAGTCCGCGGACCGGGCGGGCGGGGAGCTGCGGGCGCTGCTGCGCGGGGACTGCCATCTGCATTCGGACTGGTCGGACGGGGGCAGCCCGATCGAGGAGATGGGCCGTACCGCCGCCGCGCTGGGCCACGAGTGGGCGGTGCTGACGGACCACTCCCCCCGGCTGACCGTGGCGCGCGGCCTGTCGGCGGAGCGGCTGCGGGAGCAGCTGGACGTGGTCGAGGAGCTGAACGGGACATGGGCGCCGTTCCGGCTGCTCACCGGCATCGAGTGCGACATCCTCGAGGACGGCTCCCTCGACCAGGAGCCGGAGCTGCTGGATCGGCTGGACGTGGTCGTGGTGTCCGTGCACTCCAAGCTGCGGATGGACGCCCGGTCGATGACCCGCCGGATGGTGGCGGCCGTGCGGAACCCGCACTCCGACATCCTCGGGCACTGCACCGGCCGGCTGATCAGCGGGCGCGGGCGGCCGGAGTCGGAGTTCGACGCGGACCAGGTGTTCGCGGCGTGCGCGGAGACCGGCACCGCCGTGGAGATCAACAGCCGGCCCGAGCGGCTCGACCCGCCCCGGCGGCTGCTGCGGCGGGCGGTGGACGCGGGGGTGCTGTTCTCCGTCGACACGGACGCGCACGCGCCCGGGCAGCTGGACTGGCAGATCCTCGGGTGCGCCCGCGCCGAGGAGTGCGGGGTGCCGCCGGAGCGGGTGGTGACCACCTGGTCGCTGGAGGAGCTGCTCGCCTGGTCGCGGGAGCGCAGGACGCCCGCGGGCGTGGCGGGCCGACTCGGTGGTACCCGTACGGGTCCGCGAGGAGAGGAAGGACCTTCATGACACGGGCGGCGGTCTTCGACGTCGACGGCACTCTGGCCGACACCAACCATCTGCACGTCACGGCCTGGTGGGAGGCGTTCCGGCAGGCCGGGCACCAGGTGCCCATGCACGCCGTCCACCGCGCCGTGGGACTGCCCTCCACCGATCTGATCGCGCATCTGCTGGGCGAGGACCGGGACACCTCGCGGGACGCGGAGCTGAGCGCGGCGCACAAGACGCTGTACGGGCAGTACTTCGACCGGCTGCCCGCCCTTCCCGACGCCGGGCGGCTCCTCGAGCGGCTGCACGACGGCGGCTGGACGGTGGTGCTCGCCACCTCGGCCGGCGGGGCGGAGCTGGACGCGCTGCGCCGCGCGATCGGCGCGGACCGGGCGATCTCCGCGACGGCGAGCGCCGACGACGTCGACGAGGGCAAGCCGGCGCCCGAGCCCGTCGAGCACGCGCTGGAGCTGGCCGGGGCGCCCGCCGAAAGCGCGGTGTTCGTGGGCGACACGGTGTGGGACATGCGGGCGGGGACGCGGGCCGGGGTGCGCTGCGTGGGCCTGCTGTGCGGCGGCATCCCGCGCGCCGACCTGACGGAGGCGGGCGCGGACGCGGTGTACGACGACCCGGCGCACCTGCTGGCGTCGCTGGCCAACTCTCCCCTCGCGTGAGATTCCGCATGCTTGCCCACCGGTCCGGCAGGGAAACCGCAGGCCCATGACGCGGGTGATCGACGGGACGGGAAGCGACAGAGCGACGTCGGGGCGGCTGGCCCGGGCCGTGGACGCGGTGCGCTGGGAGGCGAACTCGGTGGGCCGGGCGGCGCGGGCCGTCGTGCGCGGGCCGGGGCGGGAGAGGGACCTGCTGGTCCAGTCGCTGAAGGCGGCGCTGGCGGCGCTGCTGGCCTGGCTGGTGGCGCAGGTGTGGCTCGGCGACCCGATGGCGCTGATGGCGCCGTGGGTCGCGCTGGTGCTGGTGCAGGCCACCGTGTACAGCTCGCTGGTGACGGGGGCGCGGCAGTTCGCCGCGATCTGCATCGGCGCCCTGGTGGCATCGGGCGCGCAGGCGGTCACCGACGACAACACGGGCGCGCTCGCCCTGTCCGTACCGGTGCTGGTGCTGCTGTCGAACTGGCGGCGCTTCGGCGACCAGGGCATCTACGCGGCGACCACGGCCGTCTTCACCATCGCCTCGGGCACGGTGAGCGTGGAGGCGGTGGGGCACCGGCTGGGGCAGGCGGCGCTCGGCGCGGTCATCGGCGTCGCGGTGAACGCGTTGGTCCTGCCGCCGGTGCATCTGCGGGACGTACGGGAGAACCTGGCGGCGCTGGCCCGGGAGGCGGGCGAGGTGCTGAGCGCCGTCGCGGAGGACCTGCGCGAGGGCGAGTGGGACGCGCAGACGGCGGTCGGCCGGCTGAACACGGCGAAGCGGCTCCAGGACCGGCTGGACGCGCTGCGCTCGGCGCGCGGCTGGAGCAGGGAGAGCCTGCTGCTGACGTCCGGGTGGCTGCGCAAGCTGCACCGGGCGCCGACGGAGGCGCTGCCGTCGGAGGACGAGGACGAGCGGCTCGGCCGGATCACCGGCCACGTCATGGCCCTGACCCGCAGCCTGGCCGTCGCGGCGGACGAGGAGCGCTCCGCCGCCGCGCCCGACCCGGAGGTGCTGCGCTCCTACGGGAAGCTGCTGGAGCTGCTCGGGGACAGCTGCCGTGCGGAGGCGGACCGGCTGCTGGGTGAGGAGGAGCCCGGTGACCCGCTGCTGGACGAGCGGACCGGCGCGGCGATGCGGGAGCTGCACATCTCGCTCCAGGAGGGCCTGACCCAGGAGGCGGTACAGGGCGCGGCCCGGACGGCGGTGCTGGGCACGCTGGTGCTCCAGGCGGAGAACCTGTGGGCCGACCTGAACCCGGAGGCGCGGGGCCGCTGACCGGCGCGGCCGGGTGGTGACACACGTCACCGCTCGATACGGCCGCGGGCGGAACACAGCGAGGCTGTTGCCCGTTGAACAGACCGTGGGTGCGGATGGGACAGTGTCCCCGGGCCTCACCATCCGCCCACAGGGACGATCGTTCGGCTGAAGCCCTGTGGTGCCTTTCGCCGAGAGGCGACCGCCATGCGCACCCACCTGTTTGCCGCCCCGGCCGTGATTCCCCCGTCACGGCCGGGGCTCTTTTTCGTGCCCGCGCACGGGGTACCCGGACCGCTCCGCGGAAGCAGTGCGGCCGGAGGGAGCGGAACGTGAGCAGCGCAGCGGGACTCAGGGTCGTCGTCACGGGCGCCACCGGGAACGTCGGGACCAGCGTGGTGCGGGCCCTCGTGGAGGAACCCGAGGTGGGTTCCGTACGGGGGCTGGCGCGGCGGATTCCCGACTGGTCTCCGCCGAAGACGGAGTGGGCGGCGGTGGATCTGGCCTCGGACCGGTTCGACCTGGTGCGGGAGTTCGCCGGCGCCGACGCGGTGATCCATCTGGCCTGGGCGTTCCAGCCCACGCACGACCCGGCGACCACTTGGCGCAGCAACGTGCTCGGCAGCATGCGGGTGTTCGACGCGGTGGCCCGGGCGGAGGTGCCGACGCTGGTGCACGCCTCGTCGGTGGGGGCGTACTCCCCCGGCCCCAAGGACCACGCGGTGGACGAGTCGTGGCCGACGCACGGCTGGCCGGACGCCGCGTACTGCCGCGAGAAGGCGTATCTGGAGCGGGCCCTGGACATCGTGGAGCGCGACCGGCCCGCGCTTCGGGTGGTGCGGATGCGGCCCGCGTTCCTCTTCAAGCGCGAGTCGGCGAGCGAGCAGCGGCGCATCTTCGGCGGGCGCCACCTGCCGGGGCAGCTGGCGCGCCCCGACCTGCTGCCGTTCCTGCCGGACATCCCCGGCCTTCGGATGCAGGTGCTGCACACGGACGACGCGGCGCAGGCGTACCGGCTGGCGGTGCTGTCCGCGGAGGCGCGGGGCCCGTACAACCTGGCGGCGGAGCCGACGGTGGACGTGGATCTGCTGGGCGAGATGTTCGGGACGCGCCGGGTGCGGCTGCCGCGCGCGGCGGCCCGGTCGGCGGTCGCGGCGGCGTGGGGACTCCGGCTGCTGCCGGCCTCCCCGCATCTGTTCGACGCGGTGCTGCGGCTGCCGCTGATGGACTGCACGCGGGCGCGGGTGGAGCTCGGCTGGCGGCCGACGCGCGCGGCGACGCAGGTGGTGGAGGAGTTCCTGCTGGGCATGCGGCAGGGCGCCGGGGAGAGCACGGCGCCACTGCACGGCAGCGCCGTCGGCTGAGGCGCGCTTGCGCGGGGCTGTGCGGGGTACCCGCGAGGGCCGTACGGATGAAGGGAGAGCGTCGTGACCGACCATCGCCTCGAAGGCCCCGGTGAGAACGGCGTGGGCGTCCCCCGGGACCTGCCCGACCAGCAGGCCGGCCCCGACGAGGACCCCTGGGAGGTCGCCCCGGCCGCGGCGGAGCGGGAGAGCGAGCGCAAGTCCGAGGAGTCGGACGGCCCGGACTCCGAGGAGGACGTCCCCGACACGGACGAGGCAGGCACGGGCCGCCAGGGCGCGCCCCATTCGGCGGCGTCCTACCCGGAGGCACCGGTACCGGACGAGTCGACGGGCTGACGTCCGGGGCGCGCGCCAACTGGGTGCCGGTGCCACCGGGGCCGGTTCGGGGCGGCTGCCGCCCCGAACCCGCAGAGCGCCGGGTACCTCAGCCCGGTACGCGGTCCCCGGAGAGCCCGCGCCAGGCAGGCACCGGCACCGCCGGGCCCGGTTCGCAGGCGCGGGCCGGCCGCGCCGCGTCCGTTCGCGGCGGACGCCTGGCCGGAGCGGACCGCCACGCGTCTCCGCGCGCTTGCGGGGCCCGGGCGCCGGGCGGGGCGCTGCCGGGCCCGGTTCGGGGTGCGGGCGCCCCGAGGGAACACGCCGTCAGGCGCTCAGCGCGGCACCCGGTCCCGGAGGGCCTCCCGCCAGGCCGGGGCCGGGGCCGTCGGGTCCGGTTCGGGGCGGCGGCCGCCCCTGTCGAAGAAGTCGGCCAGCGGCAGGATCGCCGCGCCGACCGTCACCGCGTCCGGGCCCAGCTTTCCGAGTTCGATCGTGACCCGTTCCGCCGGATGGCGCAGTGCGTACGAGAGGGCGTGGCGGCGGACCGCAGGCAGGAAGCGGGAGCCGAGCTGGAGGCCGGCCCAGCCGCCCATGAGGATACGTTCCGGCTGGAAGAGGTTGATCAGGTCGGACAGGCCCGCGCCCAGGTACTCGGCGGTCTCCTCCAGCACCGCGAGGGCGACGGGGTCGGCGTCCGCGCCGTCGGCCGGGTAGGCGGCGGCGAGCATCGCGGTGAGCGCCGTCTCCTCGTCGGTGTCCTCCGGGACCCGGCCGCCCTCCTCGCGCCAGCGGGCCAGCAGCGATTCCGCGCCCGCGTACGCTTCCAGGCAGCCCGGCGCGCCGCACCTGCAGCGGCGGCCCCGGACCCGTACGGTCAGGTGCCCCCACTCCACCGCCCGGCCGTGCCGTACCTCCGGCGTGACCAGGCTGGCGCCGACGCCGGAGCCGAAGAGGACCACGAGGGCGTTCTCCGCGCCGCGTCCCGCGCCGAACCACATCTCCGCCTGGCCGAGCGTCCGGGCGCCGTTGTCGATGAAGTACGGCACGCCGTCGGGCAGCGGAGAGCTGTCACGCAGCAGGGACTCCAGCGGGACCGCGTCCCAGCCGATGGTCTGCCCGTGCACGACCGCGCCCCGTTCGGCGGTGCGCTCGACGATGCCGGGCACACCGATGCCGACGCCGAGAAACCGCTCGGGCGCCAGTTCCGCCGCGGCGAGCACCTCGTCGATGCCGGAGCGGATGTGGTCCACGATGACCTCGACCTCGTACCGCTGCTGCTCCAGCGGTCGTTCGGTGCGGGCCAGCTCGGTGAGGGCGAGGTCGAACAGCTCGACGCGGACGCGGGTCTCCCCGACATCGACGCCGATCATGTGACCGCTCGTGGGGGCCACGCGCAGCAGGGTGCGGGGGCGGCCGCCGTCGGAGTCGACGCTGCCGGCCTCCTCGACCAGTCCGTCGGCGATCAGGTCGGCGACGACGTTGCTGACGGAGCCGGAGCTGAGGCCGGTCGCGGGGCCGAGTTCGAAGCGGCTGAGGGGGCCGTCGAAGTAGAGCCGCTGCAGCACGGCCGTACGGTTGGCCCGTCTGAGGTCGCGCACCGTGCGCCCGTTGCCCGCCATGTGGCTCCCCTCCCATGCACCCGGCCCGACCTGCAACATACCTCCGGGCGGCGCCCCGGCGCGACTTTCCCTCCCCCTTAGTTCACGATGTGAACTTACTTGCCTTGTCGATTTCCTCCAGGGTGGCCGTCAGGTGCGGGCCGACCCTCTCCCGTACCCGGCGCGCGTCCTCCGCGCCCACCGCCCGGGGCACCGTCTCCGTCAGCATGATCAGGTCGAGGTAGGCGCGGTACAGCGCGAGGCGCAGCCGGGCGTCCTCGTCGAGGACCGCGGGGCCGCCCTCCTCCGCGTAGCCGGCGAGGAACGCGTCGTCCCGCTCGATGTCGTCGAGGAGCGCCAGGGAGACGAAGTCGGCGAGGGGGTCACCCCAGAACATCCGCTCACCGTCGATGAGTCCGCCGATGCGGGCGGGTGCGTCCGGACCGTCCCGGTCGACCAGGATGTTGCCGGGCCACAGGTCGAAGTGGACCAGCACCGGCACGGTGACCGCGTCCAGCGCGGGAGCGGCGGCCCGGAACACGGCGGCCACCTCGTCCACGGGGCAGGGCAGCCAGGGCCGGTGGTCGTGGGCGTCGGCGAGCACGGCGTCGGTCATCGCGGTGAACGCGGTCCGCCAGTCGGGTGCGAGCGGGCCGAGGGCGCCCGTGGGGTACCCGTACGCGGTGCCGGTGACCCGGTGCAGCCGCGCCACCTGGCGGCCCAGTTCCGTACGGAGGGCGTCGCGCTCCTCGTCGGAGGGCGCCGCCTCGGGCCAGGGCACGCCGGGACACGCGGTGAGCAGCAGGTGCGGTTCGGCGTCGTCCGGGGCGAGGGACACGGCGCGCGGCGCGGGCACCCCGGCCCGCTCGGCCCCGGCGCAGAAGTCGGCCTCCGCGACCAGAAGTCGCCTCTCGTGGCGCAGTCCGGGAACGGTGGGCGGCGGCGGGACCTTCAGGACGTAGCGGGTACCGTCGGACAGGAGGATCTCCTCGACGGTGTTGTAGGTGCCTCCGGCCAGCGGACGCACGTCGGACAGAGCACCCGGCGGCAGACCGGCGTCCGCGAGCACCCTGCGGGCCCGTTCCCAGGAGTCCCCCATCGGGCGTACCCCTCCCCCTCGGCGACTGCGGTACAGCGTACGGCGCGCTTCCGGGCGGGATGCCGGGGCGGTGGGCGGCGGACCGCGCGCGGCGGAAAACCGTTGGCTCCGGCGCGGGACGGGTCCCTACGCTGGCCGCCGAAACCTAGACCCCCTAGGTTTGACGGAACATCACAGGAGACGCCCTCATGAAAGCTCTCACCGAGCGGGACATCCGCGGTTCGTTCATCAACTGCTCGAAGGGTGAGGCGAAGCGGCTGCACGTGCCCCGGGACCTGGACGGGCGTCCGTGGGACGACCTCGACTTCCTGGGCTGGGGCGATCCGGGCGCGCCCGACCGCAGCTATCTGGTCGTCGAACGGCAGGACGAGCTCGTCGGAGTGGCGATGCGCTTCCAGCCGGCCCAGCGGGGCTTCCTCCACCGCAGCATGTGCTCCCTGTGTCTGACGACCCATCCGCGCGGCGGGGTGTCGCTGATGACCGCGCGGAAGTCGGGCCCGGCGGGCCGCGAGGGCAACTCGGTCGGCGCGTACATGTGCACCGACCTGGCCTGCTCCCTGTATCTGCGCGGCCTGAAGGTGCCGGAGACCGGGGCGCGGTTCGAGGAGAGCCTCACCCTGGAGGAGCAGATCGACCGTACGCGGCAGAATCTCCTCGCCTTCATCGACAAGCTGTGACCCCGTCGGGCGACGGGGTGTGGTCCCGTTGCCGTACCCCGGGCGACTGCCGTCACGGCAAACACGTTCGTCACACGCGTGGAGGGGGAACCGTCCGAGGATGCACGTCGTACGCCAGATGACCGCGCCTGCCGTCCGGTGGCTCAAGCAGCACCGTGATCCGCTGACCGTGCAGACGGTGCGGTCGGCGGCCGCGGCGACCATCGCCTACGTCATCGCGGTCCGCCTGAGTCCGGAGGCCGCGCCGCTCACCGCTCCCCTGACGGCGCTGCTCGTCGTCCAGGTCACCCTGTACTCGACCCTGAGGATGGGTCTGCGCCGGGTGAACTCCGTGGTGACGGGCGTGGTGCTGGCGATCCTGTTCAGTCTGCTGGTGGGTCTGACCTGGTGGAGCCTCGGGCTGCTGATCCTCGCGGCGCTGATCGCCGGCCACATCGTGCGGGCGGGCGAGTTCGTGCCCGAGGTGGCGATCAGCGCGATGCTGGTGCTCGGCGTGACCGCGCACGGCGACACGGCCTGGGCGCGCATCGTGGAGACGCTGATCGGCGCGTTCGTCGGGATGGGGTTCAACCTGCTGCTGGCGCCCCCCGTATGGGTGGAGGAGGCCGGCGAGTCCATCGAGGAGCTGGCGCGCCGGGTACGGCAGCTGATGCTGCGGATCGGCGAGGAGGCCGCGGGCCGTCCGCCCGCGGCGCGCGCGGCGGCCCGGCTGCACGAGGCGCGGCGCCTCGACCACGACATCAGCGAGGTGGACGCCGACCTGCGGCAGGCGGAGGAGAGCCTGCGGCTCAACCCGCGTGTCCGGGAGGGGCTGCTGCACCGGGTGGTGCTGCGTACGGGTCTGGACACGCTGGAGATCTGCACGGTGGTGCTGCGGGTGCTGGCCCGCACGCTGACCGACCTGGCGAAGGAACGGGAGCCGGAACGTCTCTTCTCGGAGGAGACGGGCCAGGTCTTCGAACAGCTGCTGGCGGAGATCGCCGACGCGGTGGTCAGCTTCGCGGTGCTGGTCACCACGAGCGTGAGCGCCAACGCCGAGTCGGCGGAGGAGCGGCTGTCCTCGCAGCTGCGGCAGGCGGCCGGCACCCGCGACAAGCTGGCGGAGCTGCTGTACGAGGAGGCGCGGCGCGACCGGGACCGGTGGCAGTTGCTGGGCGCACTGCTGACCGAGGTCAACCGCATCCTCGACGAGATGGACACCGAGCACCGCACCCGCCGCCTGTTCGAGGAGCTGGACCGCCACTCGCGGGAACAGCGCGAACGGCTCCCCCGAATCACCCGCATGCGGGACCGGCTGTCCGGTCTCCTGGGCCGCATCCGGGGCCTGTTCCGCCGCGACCGGGAGGGGAAGGCGGCGGGGAGGGGCTGAGGGGACGGCGACGAGGCCCGCCGTGCACACCCCGTTGTCTTTTTCGCGGTCCTGCAAGAGGGCCGCTGGCCTCCGGGCCCGGCATGACTGTTGCCCCCCCGGGCCCCGGCAGGCGGGCCACCCCCGTGCATCTGCCTCCGGGCCCTTGGAAGGCGTGCGCCCGGAAGGACGCGTGTCTCCGTGCCCGGAGGGCGGGGGACCGCGCCCCTGCGGAAACGGCCGCGTCCCGCCCGCGCGAGCGGGTTTCCCTTGCGTTCGACCCGTGATCGACGCCAAGGTTGCCCGAGGCGAGCGGGACGGGAGACGACCTGAGGTGCGTGTGATGACGAGGGCCGGATGGAGCAGGCGTCGCTTCGTGGGCGCGTTCGCGGGGACGGCCGCCGGGATGTCGCTGCCCGCCTGCGACGGCGGCTCCCACCCGTCCGACGCCCCGACCCCGCCGGCCCCGGTCACGGTGACCGGCCCGCCCACGCCGAGCGCGACGCCCTCGGGTCCGCGCCCGCTGTACCTGGGCACGTACACCTCGGTCGACGGCGGCGGCGAGGGCATCGGGACCGCGACGTACGACCCGGCGACGGGGCGGATCAGCGGCGGGGGCGTCATCGGCGGGGTGGGCGACCCGTCGTTCCTGGCGGTGCACCCGGACGGCCGGACGCTGTACGCGGTGAACGAGCGGGAGGACGGCGCGGTGACCGCCGTACGGCTGTCCGACCGGAAGGTGCTGGGGAGCAGCGCCACCGGCGGGTCCGCACCGTGCCATCTGTCGGTGCATCCCGGCGGGGAATTCCTGCTGAGCGCCGACTACGGCTCGGGCACGGTCGCGGTGCACCGGATCGAGGCGTCGGGCGCGCCGGGCGGGCGCACGGACCTGGTCACCCACTCGGAGCCGGCGCCGGGCCCGGGTCAACAGGGCCCGCACGCGCACCAGTTCCTCACCGCCCCGGACGGCGGCCACGTCCTCGCCGTGGATCTGGGCACGGACACCGTGTACACGTACCGCCTCGACGAGAAGGCCGGCACCCTCACCGAGGTGTCGCGGGCGACCGCGCGGGCCGGCGCGGGACCGCGCCAGCTGACCTTCCACCCCGGCGGGCGGTACGCCTACCTCGCCAACGAGCTGGACGACACGGTGACGGTGTGCGCGTACGAGCCGCAGTCGGGGCGGCTGACGATCGGGGAGCCGCAGCCGACGGGCTCGGACCCGCAGGCCGGCACCAACTACCCGGCGCAGCTCGTCGTCACCGGCGACGGCCGGTGGGCGTACCTCGCGAACCGGGGCCACGACAGCGTCGCGCGGTACGCCGTCGAGGAGGACGGGGCCCGGCTGCGCCTGCTCGGCACGGTGCCGGTGGGCGGCGACTTCCCGCGCCACATCGCCCTCTCCCCCGACGGCGGGCTGCTGTTCACGGCGAATCAGAAGTCGGGCGACGTCAGCGTGTTCCGCGTGGACGCGGACAGCGGTGAGCTGAGCCCGGCGGGCGAGCCGTTCGCGTCACCCGTCGCCGTCTGCGCGCTGCCCCTGTAGCGGACGGGGGCAGGACGCGGCGGCCGCCTGCGACAGCAGGACGTGCATCCGCTCGGTGAGCTGCGAGACGTCATCGGCGGGCGCGTGGAACGCCAGTCGTGCGTCACCGTCGGTGCGGGCGCGTTCGATGCGCAGGGTCAGTCCGTGCCGGTCCACGGCGAGCGGCCGTACCCGGACCGCGCCCTGCAGGCTCGCCGGGTCGACCAGGCGGGTGAGGCGGTCGACGGCGTCGGCGTGGCAGTCCGCGAGGTGGGTCAGCAGCCGCGCCTCGGCGCCGGCCAGCGGGTCGGGCGCGGCGGCGGCGAACTCGTCGGCGCCGACCATCAGCGCGCCGGAGGGCCTGCGCAGGACCACACGGGTGGGCCGCAGCTCCAACCGGCCGCCCTCGACGGAGAACCATCCGGCGATCCACACCCGGGAGCGGACGCGGTCGCGCACGGGGACGGGGGCGACGTCGGCGAACTCCAGCACGGCGGACGGCTCTCCGCGCGGCGCGCAGACCGCGGCGGCGAGCAGGGCGCCGTCCTCGGGCACCTCCAGCAGCACCCGCCCGTCGTCCGTCACGGTGTGCGCGCCGACCAGTTCCTCGCGGGTGCCCTCCGCGGTCACCGTGCAGGACCATGCGGCGGCGAGCACGGAGCGGGCCCGCTCGGCCGCGCCCGGTGCGGCGGCCCAGCCGTGCGTGTGGTCACCCATTCCCAACCTCCTATTAGGTAAGCCTTGCCTAACCTATCGAAGATCGAGGCGTGCGCCAACCGGCCCCGGTGATCTTTGCGGAACTTTCAGGGGCACTCAGGGCGTGAGGACGCCCAACAGCGCACGCGCGCACAGGTCCCGTACCTGGTCGCGCTCCAGTCGCGCCCCGCGCAGCCACTCCAGACAGACGGCCGTGGTGAACGCCAGCCAGCCGCGCACCGCGAGCCGGGTGTCCGGCCGCTCCTCCAGCGCGGGACCGAACTCGGGGTCGGCGGCGAGCGCGGCGAGGATCTGCCGCTCCTGGGCGGCCAGCGCCCGCCGGTAGACCCGCCGCACCGCCTGGTCCCCCGCCGCGTCGGCGCGATGGAAGGCGCGGTAGCCGTGCGCGTGGGACTCGACGTACTCCAGATAGGCGTCGAGCCCGGCGGTGAGCTGCTCGCGCACCGGGACGCCCGGCACCGGCGCCGTCATCCGCAGCATGCGCTCGCTCTCGCGCTCCACCACGGCCGCGAAGAAGTCACGTTTCGCCGGGAAGTAGTGGTAGAGCAGCCCGCGCGACACCCCGGCGATCTCGGCGACCTGCTCGATCCACACCTCGTCGTACGGGCTCTCGGAGAACAACCGCGCACCCACGGCGAGCAGTTGCTCCCGGCGTTCCTCGGTGCTGAGCCGGCGGCGCGCCCGCCCGCCCTGGTCCACGGCCATTCCCGCACTGTAGTTGACGCCGGTCCGGCCGTCGGATCAGACTAAGACCGCGTTATTGAACTCACGTGCAACACGTCGCCACTCGCTCGCCGGACCGAAGGAGACCGTGTCATGGCGGAGACGACGGCACGGGCCGCTGTGCCGAAGGGATTCCGCAGCGCGGAGCAGGGCTGGCCCGCACTGCACCGCATACCGCGTCCGCCGTACCGGCTGCCGCTGCTCGGCGACGTCGTCGGGGCGAGCAGACGCACGCCCGTGCAGGACTCACTGCGGCTCGGCCGCCAGTTGGGGCCGATCTTCCGGCGCCGGGCGTTCGGCAACGAGTTCGTGTTCACCTGGGGTTCCCGGCTGGTGGCCGACCTGGCCGACGAGTCGCGGTTCGCCAAGCACGTGGGTCTGGGCGTGGCCAATCTGCGCCCGCTCGCGGGCGACGGCCTGTTCACCGCGTACAACCACGAGCCCAACTGGCAGCTGGCGCACGACGTGCTGGCGCCCGGGTTCAGCCGGGAGGCGATGTCCGGCTACCACCCGATGATGCTGTCGGTGGCGGCGCGGCTGACCGAGCACTGGGACCGTGCGGCGGCGGACGGCCGGTGGGTGGACGTGCCCGGCGACATGACCAAGCTGACGCTGGAGACCATCGCGCGCACCGGCTTCGGGCACGACTTCGGCTCTTTCGAACGGTCCCGCCCGCACCCGTTCGTCACGTCGATGGTCGGCGCGCTCTCGCACGCGCAGCGGCTGAACAACGTGCCGCCGCCGCTGGCCCCGCTGCTGCTGCGCCGGGCGAACCGGCGCAACGCCGAGGACATCGCGCGCCTCGGCCACATCGTCGACGAGGTGGTCCGCCGCCGGCGTGCGGACGGACACGGGGACGGCGACCTGCTGGACCGGATGCTGGAGACGGCGCACCCGGTCACCGGGGAGCGGCTGTCACCGGAGAACGTGCGCCGCCAGGTCATCACCTTCCTGGTCGCCGGCCATGAGACCACCTCCGGGGCCCTGTCCTTCGCCCTGCACTACCTCTCCCTCCACCCGGAGGTGGCGGACCATGCCCGCGCCGAGGTGGACCGCGTCTGGGGCGACACGGACACGCCCGCCTACGAACAGGTCGCCCGCCTCCGCCACGTCCGCCGCGTCCTCGACGAGTCGCTGCGGCTGTGGCCGACGGCGCCGGCGTACTCGCGTGAGGCGACGCGGGACACGGTGCTGGCGGACGAGCATCCGATGCGGCGCGGCGCGTGGACGCTGGTGCTCATCCCGATGCTGCACCGGGACCCCGAGGTGTGGGGCGCGGACGCCGACCGCTTCGACCCGGACCGCTTCGAACCGTCGGCGGTACGCTCCCGCCCGCCCCACACCTACAAGCCCTTCGGCACGGGCGCCCGCGCCTGCATCGGCCGCCAGTTCGCCCTCCACGAGGCGACGCTGATCCTCGGCCTGCTCCTCCGCCGCTACGACCTCCACCCGGACCCGTCGTACCGCCTCCGCGTGACGGAACGGCTGACGCTGATGCCGGAGGGACTGCGGCTGCGGGCGGTGCGGCGGACTGCCGGCAGGGCGGGGATCCCGGCGCAGCGGACGTACGGGAGTTAATCGGGTCGCGCCTCGGTGGGGCCGCGTCCTACTCTGCGCGCCATGGCGAAAGCACCCGTTCTCACACCCCGGGCGGACGACTTCCCCCGCTGGTACCAGGACCTGGTCGGCAAGGCCGAACTGGCCGACAACGGGCCGGTGCGCGGCACCATGGTCGTCCGGCCGTACGGGTACGGCCTGTGGGAGCGGACGCAGCAGGAGGTGGACGCCCGGATCAAGGCGGCCGGCGCGCAGAACGCGTACTTTCCGCTCTTCATCCCGCAGTCGTACCTGACGAAGGAGGCCGAGCACGTCGAGGGCTTCGCGCCCGAACTGGCCGTGGTCACCCATGGCGGGGGCAAGGAACTGGAGGAGCCCGTCGTCGTCCGCCCCACGTCCGAGACGATCGTCAACGACTACTTCTCCAAGTGGGTGCGGAGCTACCGCGACCTCCCGCTGCTGATCAACCAGTGGGCGAACGTGGTCCGCTGGGAGCTGAGGCCGCGGGTGTTCCTCCGTACGACGGAATTCCTGTGGCAGGAAGGCCACACGGCACACGCCACCTACGAGGACGCCCGCGACTACGCGGCACGCATCCACCAGGAGGTGTACGCCGACTTCCTGGAGAACGTCCTCGCCATGGATGTCGTGCCGGGGCGGAAGACGGTCAGGGAGCGGTTCGCCGGCGCGGTCAACACGCTCACCCTGGAAGGCATGATGGGCGACGGCAAGGCCCTCCAGCTGGCCACGAGCCACGAACTGGGCCAGAACTTCGCCAAGGCCTTCGGGACGCGCTACCTGTCGAAGGACGGCCGTGAGGAGTACGTCTGGCAGACCTCGTGGGGTTCCACGACCCGGATGGTCGGCGCGCTGGTGATGACGCACGGCGACGACGACGGCCTTCGCGTCCCGCCGCGTCTGGCCCCGGTCCAGGTGGTCGTCGTGGCCGTCAAGGGCGACGACGCGGTCCTGGACACGGTCCGCGGGATCGGTGACCGGTTGAGGGCGGCCGGCATCCGCGTGCACGTCGACGACCGCACCGACACGCCGTTCGGCCGCCGCGTGGTCGACTGGGAGCTCAAGGGGGTGCCCGTACGCGTCGAGGTCGGGCCCCGTGACGTGGACAACGGGACGGCCGTGCTGGTCCGCCGCGTACGGGGAAGCAAGGAGCCGACGCCGGTCGGGGCCCTGTCCGAGATCCTGCCCACGGTGCTGGAGGAAGACCAGGCGCTGCTGCTGGCGCAGTCCCGTGAGCGTCGCCGCGACCGCACCGTCGAGGTGACCACGGTCGAGGAGGCCGCGGAGGCGGCGCGCACCGGCTGGGCGCGCATCGCGTGGGACACGCTGGGCGTGGAGGGTGAGGCCAGACTCGCCGAACAGGGCGTCACCGTGCGGTGTCTGGTCGCCGCGGACGGTTCCGTTCCCGCCAGCGACGACCAGCCCGGCACCGTCGCCGTCGTGGCACGCGCCTACTGACCCGGGAGTGCCTGGGAGAAGGGGAACGGTATGGAGCCGTCAGAACTGCGTCGCGCGGTCGAGGCGGGGCGGGCGACCGCTTCGGGGCTGGGCCTTCGGGTCGACGACGCGACCGTCGTCCACAACTCGGACCGCGTCGCCCTGCGCCTGGTCCCGTGCGACGTGCTGGCCCGGGTCGCGCCTTCGGGACTTCTGGCCGACTCCGAGTTCGAGGTGGAAGTCGCCCGCCGTCTCGCCGACGCCGGCGCGCCGGTGGCTGAGCTGGATCCCCGGGCCGAGCCACGGGTTCATGTGCGTGACGGCTTCGCCGTCTCGCTCTGGACCTACTACGAACCCATGGGACCGGAGATCGCGCCGGCCGACTACGCGGACGTGCTGCTGCGACACCATGCCGCCCTGCGGCAGATCGATCTGGACGCACCTCATTTCACCGACCGGGTCGCCGTGGCCCTGCGAGAAGTGAGCGACCGGGAGCGGTCTCCCGAGCTGCCGGATGCCGACCGGGCGCTCCTCAGCGACACGCTCGGCGGGGTGAGCGCCTCGATCAGCAGCGACACGGCCGGCCACCAGCTGCTGCACGGCGAGCCTCACCCGGGCAACCTCTTGAACACCAGGAGGGGGCCGCTTTTCGTGGACCTCGCCACCTGCTGCCGTGGACCGGTCGAGTTCGACCTCGCCCATACGCCCGACGACGTGGCACAGCACTATGCGGAGGCCGACCCCGACCTGATCCGCCGGTGCCGCGCCCTGACCTGGGCGATGTTCTCCGCCTGGCGCTGGCGCCAGGACGACCGGATGCCCGACCGGGAACACTGGAGGGTGGCGGGCCTCAACAAGGTTCGCGCCGCACTGAGTACGTGACCCCCGGTGCCGCGTGCTCGATCGGCCCGTCGTACCGGGCCGCCGCGCGGGCGACCGCCTGCTGGGGTGTCAGGAAGCGGCCGACGTGGGTGACGATCAGGCGGCGTGCTCCGGCCGCGCGGGCCGTGTCGCCCGCGTCCTCGGGGGTGTGGTGCACCTGTTCGCCCTCGGACGGTGGCCGGTCGCTCTCCGCCTCGCACAGCAGCGCGTCGCACCCCTGGGCCAGTTCCGTGAGGCTCGGGCACGGGGCCGTGTCACCGGAGTAGACGAGGGACGCGCCCGCCGTCTCGATGCGTACGGCGAAGGCCGGGATGCCGTGCGACACCGCCCTGCTGGTCAGCCGGAGCGGGCCGACCGTCGCCTGGTGGCCGTCGTACAGCTCGGTGACCTCGAAGGCGGATTCGACCGGGCTGCGGGACGGGGTGTTGGTGAGGAAGTGGGCCAGGCGGTCGGCGGTGCCGGGCGGGCCGTGGAGCGGGATCGGCGAGGCGAGGTCGATGTCCGCGAACAGGGCGCCGTAGTACGCCGTGAGCAGGTCCGCGCTGTGGTCGGCGTGGAGATGGGATATCCAGATCGCGTCGAGCTGGTCCAGCCTCACGTACCGCTGGAGCGGGCCGAGCGTCCCGCTGCCCGCGTCCATCCAGACATGGGTGTCCCCGCTCGACACCAGATAGCCCGAACACGGGTTGTCCGCCGTCGGGTAGGGCGTCGCGCAGCCCAGGACCGTGAGGTCGAGGCGTCCGTCAGACATGCGAGGTGTCCTCCTCGTCCGGAAGGGTCAGACCCCGCAGCCGCTCCGGGTCCGCCAGGATGTACAGGGCCGTGATGCGGCCCTCGTGGACCGTGGCCGCGAGGACCGAGCCGACGCGGCCGTCGGCCACGCCGACCAGGCCAGGGACGCCGTTGACCAGGACCATGCGGGCGGCCGCGTTGGAGCGGGAGAACAGCATGGCCGACTCGGCGACCCGCCGGGCGCCCTGGAGACGCTTGGAGCCGGCCACGCCCTGAACGAGCGCGCCCGCGTCCGCGCGCAGCACCACGTCCCGGTTGAGTACGGCGAGCAGTGCCTCGAAGTCGCCGGTGCGCGCGGCGGCGCGGAACGCGTCGAGGGCTTCACGCTGCCGGGTCGCGTCCGCGTCGGACGGCGGCGCGGTGTCGCGGACCCGGCGGCGGGCCCGGCTGGCGAGCTGCCGGGTCGCGGCAGGGGTGCGCTCCAGCACCGGGGCGATGTCGTCGAAGGGCACGGCGAACAGGTCGTGCAGCACGAACGCCAGCCGCTCGTCGGGGGCGAGGGTCTCCATGACGACCAGCAGGGCGATGCCGACCGAGTCGGCCTCCAGCGCCTCCTGCTCCGGGTCGGCGCCGGACAGCGGCCGGATCACCGGGTCCGGGACGAACGTGTCGTCCATCGGCTGCTCCCGGCGCGCCGTGCGCGAGCGCAGCAGGTCCAGGCAGATGCGGCCGGTCACCGTGGTCAGCCAGCCGCCCAGGTTGTCGATCTCACCTGGCTCCACGCGGCCCAGACGCAGCCACGCCTCCTGCACGGCGTCCTCCGCCTCGGCGAGCGAGCCGAGCATGCGGTAGGCGACCGCCTTGAGGTGGCCGCGGTGCTCCTCGAAGCTCCGCGCGAGCAGTTCCGTGTCCTCCCCCACCACGCTCACCTCGGGAACAGCTCGAAGGCGACCGCCGGAACGCCGGCGAACCGCTTGCCCGTCTCCTCGGCGAAACCGGTCAGCAGCGTGCGCGCGTACGTCTCCGGGTCCTCGTCGGTGAGCGCCTCGATGTAGGTGCGGTGCTCCAGCAGGGAGCGCACCGCCCGCTCCAGTCCGGCGGTCGCGTCCACCGCGTGGGTGGGCGAGCTCGAACCGGCGACCGCCACCCAGCGCACGCCGTCCCAGGGCTCCAGCCCCTGCTCGGTCAGCTCCGGGAAGATCCACCGGTTGCCCGCGTCGCCGGCCGCGTCGAGCACGGCGCGGCCGACGGCCACGTGGTCCGGGGTGTTCCAGGCGGTGCCGCCCCAGGTGTCCCGGTGGTTCAGGGTGATCACCAGCTCGGGGCGGTGGCGCCGGATCTCCGCCGCGATGTCCCGGCGCAGGGCGGGGCCGTACTCGATCACGCCGTCCCCGTGGTCCAGGAAGGCGACCTCGGAGACGCCCACCACGGCCGCGCTGGCCCGCTGTTCGAGCTCCCGGAGCGCCGCGCACCGGGCAGGCTCCAGCGTGTCGATGCCCGCCTCGCCGCGCGTCGCGAGCACGTAGGAGACCTCGCGGCCCGCGTCGGTCCAGGACGCGACGGCCGCCGCGCAGCCGTACTCCAGGTCGTCCGGGTGGGCGACCACGGCCAGAGCGCGTTGCCAGTCGTCGGGCAGGGGCTGGAGTTGACTGATCGCCGGCTCGGTCATGCTCCGCAGATTAGCCCCCGCCACCGACAGTGCACGGGGGCTCGCGGGCGGACCCCCAGGCCCCCTGGAGGTCCGACGTCCTCACCGTCAGGCGTCGCCGCGGGCCAGGGCGAGCAGGCGGTCCAGGACGCGGGGGCCGCCGGCGCGGACGCCGTCGTGCTCGAACTCGTCCGTCACCCAGGTGCGCAGGCCGCGGATCGCCCGGGCGGTGGCCAGGGAGTGCGCGGTGTCGACGTACATGTCGTCGTGGTAGACGGCCGCCGCGACCGGGACCTCGTTGGCGGCGAGGCGCGCCGGGTCGTACAGCGGGGTCCAGTCGGTGCGGGCGGCGAGGAGTTCGGCGGTCTCGCGCAGCGGCCGCAGCGCGGGGTCGCAGTCGAACATCCAGGGGTGAATCGTTTCCCCGGTGAACAGCACGGGCTGGTCGCCGGCGAGTGCCTTGGCCGCGTCGAACCGCGGGAACTCGGCGCGTACCCGTTCGGCGGACCAGGCGGTGGGGCGGGCGTCCTGGGCGTAGATGGCCTCGTGGATCAGCGCGTGGAGCGGATGTCCGGCGAAGGACAGCAGGCCCTGGACCTCCTCCTGGAAGGCGTCGGAGAGCCGCGGGCCGGACGGGGTGGGGACGAAGGCGTCCTCGAGGAGGAAGTGCAGGCGGTGGCTGCCGTCGCCGCCGCCCAGCATCATGCCGAGGGACTGGAACGCCTCGACGGTGAAGCGGTAGCCGTTCGGCAGGACCACGTCGTGGGTGAGGAGGTGGTCGGCGATGCGGCGGGCGCGCTCGACGTCCTGCGGGTAGCGGGCGTAGTGGGCGGCGACCTTGCGTTCGATGCGCGGGTAGGCGGCACGGTAGACGTCGTCGGCGTGCGCGTCGAGGGAGGGCAGGCCGCCGGTGATCAGGGCGGTGTCCAGTCCCTCGGGGGCCAGTGACAGGTAGGTGACGGTGCAGAAGCCGCCGAAGCTCTGGCCGAGGACGGTCCAGGGGGCGCCGCCGGTGACCTGCGGGCGGATGGCCTCGCAGTCCCGGACGATCGCGTCGGAGCGGAAGTGGGTGAGGTAGTCGGCCTGCTCGGCGGGGCCGCCGCGCAGCGGGAGCGTCTGCCGGTTGGCGGGGGTGGAGGCGCCGGTGCCGCGCTGGTCGAGGAGGAGGACCCGGTAGTCCTCCAGGGCGCGGCCGAGCCAGGCCTGCTTCCCGATGAAACGGTTCGCCCCGAAGCCGGGGCCGCCCTGGAGGTACAGCAGCCAGGGCAGGTCCCGGTCCGCCTTGTCCCGGGCGACGACCTCGCGCGCGTACAGCTCGATCGTCTCCCCGGAGGGGTCGTCGTGATCGAGGGGCACGGTGAACCGGCGGTCGGTGAGGACCACTCCGGGCTGGCGGTAGGTGTCGGTCAACGGTACTCCCGGGACGAAGGGATTGTCGGGCCGCGACCCAGTTCAGCACATGTTCCTGCGGCCAACGACCCCGGGATCATGAAAAAGTTCCTGCATTGCGGTCAGCGCGCCGACAGGCTGGAGCGCCGTACGACCAGTTCGGGGGCGAGCACCACGCGGCGGTGCTCGTGGGGGGCGCCGGTGTCCTCGGTCTCCTCGAGCAGCAGCTCGGCGGCCAGCGCGCCCATGGTGACGGCGGGCTGGCGTACGGAGGTGAGGGGCACGGCCGCGGCGGCGGCGAACTCGATGTCGTCGTAGCCGACGATGGCGAGGTCGTCGGGGACGCCGACGCCGGCCGCGTACATCGCCTGGAGCACGCCGAGGGCGAGCAGGTCGTTGGCGCAGAACACGGCGGTGGGACGGCGGGCCAGGCCGAGGAGGCGGGCGCCGGCGTCGCGTCCGGCGGCGACGTCGAGCCGCTCGGTGGGCAGTTCGTGCAGGCTGTCGGGGCCGAGCCCGGCCTCGGCGAGGGCGTTGAGCGCGCCGGTGCGGCGGTCGCGGACCTGGTTGAGTCCGGGAGGGCCGCTGACGTACGCGAGGGAGCGGTGCCCGGCGTCGACCAGGTGCCGTACGGCGAGGGCGCCGCCGGCCACGTCGTCGACGGAGACGGAGCACTCGGTGGTGCCCTCGGCGACCCGGTCGACCAGCACGAAGGGGATGCCGTGCCGGCGGAACGCCTCGATGTTGCGGCCGGTGGCGTCGGCGGGGGTGAGCAGCACGCCCCGTACCCGCTGCTCGGCGAAGAGCGACAGGTACTCAGCCTCCTCGCCGGGGCTCTGGGCGCTGTTGCAGACCATGACGCCGAGGCCGGCCTTGCGTGCGGCCCGCTCGGCGCCGCGCGCCACGTCGACGAAGAAGGGGTTGCCCATGTCGAGGACGAGCAGGCCCATGATGCGGCTGCGTCCGGCGCGCAGCTGGCGGGCGGACTCGCTGCGGACGTAGCCGAGCCGGTCGATGGCGGACAGCACGCGGGCGCGGGTCTCGGCGGCGACCGTGTCCGGACGGTTGATCACGTTGGAGACGGTGCCGACGGAGACTCCGGCGACGCGGGCGACGTCCTTGATACCCACCGACTGGGCCATCGGGCAGGGACCTCCAGGGATACGGGGAGACAGGGGGCGGCGCGGGCGGGCCCTCACACTACCCGCACGTCCGCCCCTTTTCGGTCACGGGCCGGGCGGGGCCCGTGACCGTCAGTCGAGGTGGAAGACCTCGGTGAGCGGGGTCATCGCCTCGTCGGGCCGGGAGCCGTCGAGGGACTCGAAGAAGGGCGCCATCTCGGCCTGCCAGCGGGCGTTGACCTCGGTGGCCTCCATGCCGGCCTTCGCGGCCTCGAAGTCGTCGGTCTCCAGGTATCCGACGAGCAGGCCGTCGTCGCGCAGGAAGAGGGAGTAGTTGTGCCAGCCGGTGGCCGAGAGCGCCTCGCGCATCTCGGGCCACACGGCGGCATGGCGTGCGCGGTACTCGTCGATGCGGTCCTGGCGGACCTTGAGCAGGAAGCAGACGCGTCGCACGGAGTACCGCCTTTCCGGAGAGCAGCCCGGGGGGTCAGAAGTCGAACTGGTCGATGTTCTCGGCGTTGAAGACGGTGGGCTTGCCCAGATTGATCACGCCGTCCTCGCCGATCGTGTACTCGCCCATCGCGCCGGCCGTGAAGGTCTCGCCCTCCTGTCCGGTGATCTGGCCGGAGGCGAGCGCGATCGCGGTACGGGCGGCCAGTTCGCCGAGCTTCGACGGGTCCCAGAGCTCGAACGCCTCGACGGTGCCGTTCTTGACGTACTTGCGCATGTCGTTGGGGGTGCCGAGGCCGGTCAGCTTGACCTTGCCCTTGTACTTGGAGCCGGACAGGTACTGGGCGGCGGCCTTGATGCCGACGGTGGTCGGGGAGATGATCCCCTTCAGGTTCGGGTACTCCTGGAGCAGTCCCTGGGTCTGCTGGAAGGACTGCTGGGCGTCGTCGTTGCCGTAGGCGACCTTGACCAGCTTCATGTCCTTGTACTTGGGGTCCTGGAGCTCGTCCTTCATGAACTCGATCCAGGTGTTCTGGTTGGTCGCGGTCTGCGCGGCGGACAGGATCGCGATCTCGCCCTTGTAGCCGATCTGTTCGGCGAGCAGCTGGACCTCGGTGCGGCCCAGGTCCTCCGCGGACGCCTGGGAGACGAAGGCGTTGCGGCAGTCGGGCTTGGTGTCGGAGTCGTAGGTGACGACCTTGATGTCGTTCTTCATGGCCTGCTTGAGCGCGGTGCACAGGGCGCCCGGGTCCTGCGCGGAGACGGCCATGGCGTCGACCTGCTGCTGGGTGAGCGTGTTGACGTAGGAGACCTGTCCCGCGGTGTCGGTGGCGCTGGTGGGGCCGACCTCCTTGAAGCTGGAGCCGAGCTCCTTCACGGCCTTCTCGCCGCCCTTGTCGGCGGAGGTGAAGTACGGGTTGTTGACCTGCTTGGGCAGGAAGCCGACGGTGAGGCCCTTCTTGGTGGCGGCATTCGGGTCGGCCTTGCCGGCGGAGGCGGCGGCGCCGCCCTCGTTCCTGACGTCCTCCTTGGTGGTTCCGCCGCACGCGGTGGCGGCGAGGGCGAGGGAGGTGACGGCGGCGAGGGCCGCACAGGTACGGCGGAGGGATGCGGTGCGCATGGCGGGTTCCTTAAGGGGACGAGGAGAGGTCAGGAGGTCGGTGCGGGCGTCTTGGCGTCCGGAGCGGTGGCGGCCTTACGTCCGGCGCGGGCGACGGCGATCTGCCGGGCGACGCGCGGGCCGAGGACGGACAGCACGAGCAGCACGCCGGTGACGACGATCTGGGACTGGGCGGAGACGTCCTTCAGGCTCATCACGTTCTGCAGGGCGCCCAGCAGGAACACTCCGGCGACCGCGCCGCCGAGGGTGCCCTTGCCGCCGTCGAAGTCGATGCCGCCGAGCAGCACGGCGGCCACGACGGACAGTTCGAGGCCGGTGGCGTTGTCGTAGCGGGCGCTGGCGTAGTGCAGCGCCCAGAAGACGCCGGTGAGCGCGGACATCAGGCCGGTCACCGTGAACAGGATCAGCTTCTGCCGCTTGACGCGGATGCCGGCGAACCGTGCGGCCTCCTCGCCGGCGCCGATCGCGAACAGCGACCGGCCGAACGGGGTGGCGTGCAGGGCGACGACGGCGATCGCGAGCAGCACCAGGAAGGGCAGGAAGGCGTACGGGAGGAAGGTGTCGCCGATGCGTCCCGCGGCGAAGTCCAGGTAGGCGGAGGGGAAGTCGGTGACCGCGTCGGAGCCGAGCACGATCTGCGCGATGCCCCGGTAGGCGGCGAGGGTGCCGATGGTGACGGCGAGCGAGGGCAGCCCGAGGCGTGTCACCAGCAGGCCGTTGACCAGGCCGCAGACGACGCCGAGGAGCAGGCAGAGCGGGATGATCGTCTCGATGGCCATGCCCTGGTTCCACAGGGCGCCCATCACCGCGCCGGACAGACCCGCGGTGGACGCCACGGACAGGTCGATCTCGCCGGACACCACGAGCAGCGTCATGGGCAGCGCGATCAGCGCGATCGGCAGGGTGTTGCCGATGAGGAACGACAGATTGAGGGCGTTGCCGAAGCCGTCGACGGTGGTGAACGACAGCAGCAGGACGACCACGAGCAGGGCGCCGACGACCGTGTCCCAGCGAACGGCGCGCGTGAGGGAGTCAGGCATGGCGGGCGTTCCTCTTCTTCAGGGCGGTGGCCACGCGCAGCGCGACGATCCGGTCGACCGCGATGGCGAGGACGAGCAGGATGCCGTTGACGGCGAGCACCCACACGGAGCTGACGCCGAGCGCGGGCAGCACGCTGTTGATGGAGGTCAGCAGCAGCGCGCCGAGGGCGGCGCCGTAGACGCTGCCGGAGCCGCCGGTGAAGACGACGCCGCCGACCACGACCGCGCTGACGACGGTGAGTTCGTAGCCGCTGCCGGTGCCGGAGTCGACGTTGCCGAACCGGGCGAGGTACATCGCCCCGGCCAGTCCGGCGAGGGCGCCGCAGAAGGTGTACGCGGCGAGGATGCGCTTGCGCACGGGGATGCCGGCGAGCCGGGCCGCCTCCGGGTTGGAGCCGAGCGCGTACAGCTCACGCCCGCCGCCGAAGTGCCGCAGGTAGTACGCCGTCGCCACCAGCACCGCGAGCGCGATCAGCGCCAGGTAGGGCACGGCGGAGAGGCCGCCGGAGCCGAAGTCGACGAACCCGCCGGGGAGATCGGCGGCGGTGATCTGGCGGGAGCCGACCCAGACGGAGTCGACGCCGCGGATGATGTACAGCGTGCCGAGGGTGACGACGAGCGCGGGCACCTGGCCGAGGGACACGAGCAGGCCGTTGAGCAGGCCGAAGCCGATGCCGACCAGCACGGCGAGGGCGACGGCGACGACCGGGTTCCCGCCGCCCTGGAGGTAGGTGCCGGCGGCGAAGGCGCTGATGCCGAGGGTGGAGCCGACGGACAGGTCGACGTTGCGGGTGATGACGACCAGGGCCTGGCCGGTGGCGACCAGCACCAGGATGGTCGCGTTCAGCAGGAGGTCCTTGACGCCCTGCTCGGACAGGAACGCGCTGTTGCCGGCCTGGGTGACGGCGATCATCACCAGGAACACGGCGAGGATGGCGAGTTCGCGCATCTTGAAGACGCGGTCCACCAGCCGGGTGGCGCCGGCCTTCGGCACCTCGGCGACGGGTGCTTCGTCGGGGGCGGTGACCGTCATGCCGTGCCCCTTCCGTTCGCTGCTCCGCCCGTGCGGCGCACAGGCGCGGGCGTGGTGTTCGTCTGCGGGGCGGCGGCCGCACGCGTCTCGGTCACGCGACCCTCCCGGTGGCTGCGGCCATCACGGTTTCCTCGGTGGCGTCGGTGCGGGGGATCTCGGCGGTGAGCCGGCCCTCGTGCATCACCAGCACGCGGTCGGCCATGCCGAGGATCTCGGGCAGGTCGGAGGAGATCATCAGGACGGCCACGCCGTCGGCGGCGAGCTGCGACAGCAGCCGGTGCACCTCGGCCTTGGTGCCGACGTCGATGCCGCGCGTGGGCTCGTCGACGATCAGCACCTTCGGCCCGGTGGCGAGCCACTTGGCGAGGACGACCTTCTGCTGGTTGCCGCCGGACAGGGTGTTCACCGTGTCGGCGATCCGGGCGTACTTGACGCGGAGCTTCACGGCCCAGTCGAGGGAGCGGCTGCGTTCGGCGCCGCGGTCCATCAGGCCGGCCTTCACGGTGGTGCCGAGGCCGGTGAGGCCGATGTTGCGCTCGATGGACATGTCCATCACCAGGCCCTGGGCGCGTCGGTCCTCGGGGACCAGGGCGAGCCCGGCGGCCATCGCGGTGGACGGGGCGCCGTTGGTGAGCTTCCGCCCGTCGACCTCCACCTCACCGGCGTCCCAGCGGTCGACGCCGAACACCGCGCGGGCCACTTCGGTGCGTCCGGCGCCGACCAGTCCGGCGAGTCCGACGATCTCGCCGCGCCGCACGTCGAAGGAGACATCGGTGAAGACGCCCTCGCGGGTGAGGCGGCGCACGCTCAGGGCGACCTCGCCGGGCGTCACGTCCTGCTTGGGGTAGAGCTCGGCCAGGTCGCGGCCGACCATGCGGCGGACCAGGTCGTCCTCGGTCATGCCGTCGAGCGGCTCGCTGGCGATCCAGGCGCCGTCGCGGAGGGTGGTGACCCTGCGGCAGATCTCGAAGATCTCCTCCAGGCGGTGCGAGATGAACAGGACGGCCGCGCCCTGGTCGCGCAGTGCGCGGACGACGCCGAAGAGGCGGGCGACCTCGCTGTTGGTGAGGGCGGCGGTGGGCTCGTCCATGATCAGGACGCGGGCGTCGAAGGAGAGCGCCTTGGCGATCTCGACGATCTGCTGGTCGGCGATGGACAGTCCGCGGGCGGGCCGGTCCGGGTCCAGTTCGACGCCGAGCCGCCGCATCAGGGCGGCGGTGGCGTCGTGCGTCGCCTTGTGGTCGATGCGGCGCAGGGCGCGGCGCGGCCGGCGGCCCATGAAGATGTTCTCGGCGATCGACAGGTCGGGGAAGAGCGTCGGCTCCTGGTAGATCACGGCGATGCCGGCGTCGCGGGCGTCGCCGGGTCCGTGGAAGACGACGGGCTCGCCGTCGAGCAGCACCTGGCCGGCGTCCGGCCGGTGCACTCCGGCGAGCGTCTTGATGAGCGTGGACTTGCCGGCTCCGTTCTCTCCGGCCAGGGCGTGCACCTCCCCGGGGAACAGCTCCAGGGAGACGTCCCGCAGCGCGCGGACCGCGCCGAAGGACTTCGAGATGCCCTTGAGCGCGAGGACCGGGGCCGGACCCGTGTCGGACGGGTGGGTCATGAGGGCTCCTCGACGACGTCGGCGGGTCGGCCCTGACGACGTCGTGAAAGGTTTCAACTGGGTTGCCGGGACGTTAGGCGCGTCCCGCAGGTCACGTCAATGGGTCACGGTCGACAAACTTTCGACAGGTTCGGGTCACGCGCAGGTCACGGGAGGCGGGAGCGGCCGGAGGGGTTGACACCCCTTCGGGAGACCCCTAGCTTCGCGTCCTGAATCGTTTCACTCTGGTCGTGACGACCCGATGGCACAGGAGCCCTGACGTGACCGAGCGCGCCGCGGTGAAAGCCGCCCTCAAGACCCAGGCAGTCGAGACGCCGTCGTGGGCGTACGGCAACTCGGGCACCCGGTTCAAGGTGTTCGCGCAGCAGGGCGTCCCGCGTGATCCGCGGGAGAAGCTGGACGACGCGGCCAAGGTGCACGAGTTCACGGGCGTGGCGCCGACGGTGGCGCTGCACATCCCCTGGGACAGGGTCGACGACTACGCGGCGCTGGCCCGGCACGCCGAAGAACGCGGGCTGCGGCTCGGCGCGATCAACTCCAACACCTTCCAGGACGACGACTACCGGCTCGGCTCCGTCTGCCACCCGGACGCGGCCGTGCGCCGGAAGGCCGTGGACCATCTGCTGGAGTGCGTCGACATCATGGACGCGACCGGGTCCAAGGACCTCAAGCTGTGGTTCGCGGACGGGACCAACTACCCGGGGCAGGACGACATCCGGGCCCGGCAGGACCGGCTGGCGGAGGCGCTCGCCGAGGTGTACGAGCGGCTCGGCGACGACCAGCGGATGCTGCTGGAGTACAAGCTGTTCGAGCCGGCGTTCTACACGACGGACGTCCCCGACTGGGGGACGGCGTACGCGCACTGCCTGAAGCTGGGGCCGAAGGCGCAGGTGGTGGTGGACACGGGGCACCACGCGCCGGGCACGAACATCGAGTTCATCGTGGCGACGCTGCTGCGGGAGGGGAAGCTCGGGGGGTTCGACTTCAACTCGCGGTTCTACGCGGACGACGACCTGATGGTCGGCGCGGCCGACCCGTTCCAGCTGTTCCGGATCATGTACGAGGTGGTGCGCGGGGGCGGGCTGTCGGGGGACGTGGCGTTCATGCTGGATCAGTGCCACAACGTCGAATCGAAGATTCCGGCGATTGTGCGGTCCGTGATGAACGTGCAGGAGGCCACCGCCAAGGCGTTGTCGGTCGACCGGGACGCGTTGGCGGCGGCACAGCGGGAGGGGGATGTGCTGGGGGCGAACGCCGTGTTGATGGACGCGTTCAACACGGACGTGCGTCCGCTGCTTCGGGAGGTTCGGGAGGAGATGGGGTTGGATCCCGATCCGATGGGGGCGTATGCGCGGTCGGGGTGGGCGGAGAAGATCGTTGCCGAGCGGGTGGGGGGTCGGCAGGCGGGGTGGGGGGCGTGACGTTCTGATTCGTCGCCGGGTGCGGGTCTGTGGGGGCTGGTCGCGCAGTTCCCCGCGCCCCTGAGAGAGCGTTTCGCCCGCCCTCTCTTCAGTTCCGCGCGCCCCTGAGGTATCCACTCCCCCTCTTCACAAGGAACGGTTGTCATGGTTCACAGCGAAGTCGCTGCTCTGCTTGCTCGGTCGCATCGGTTGGGCTCCGATCCCCGGAACACCAACTACGCCGGGGGGAACGCCTCCGCCAAGGGGCGGGACGTCGATCCCGTCACCGGGGGTGACGTGGAGTTGATGTGGGTCAAGGGGTCCGGGGGTGATCTCGGGACGCTGACCGAGGGTGGGCTGGCCGTGTTGCGGCTGGACCGGCTGCGGGCGCTCGTCGACGTGTATCCGGGGGTGGAGCGCGAGGACGAGATGGTCGGCGCGTTCGACTACTGCCTGCACGGCAAGGGCGGCGCCGCGCCCTCCATCGACACCGCGATGCACGGGCTCGTCGACGCCGCCCACGTCGACCATCTGCACCCCGACTCGGGCATCGCGCTGGCGTGTGCCGCCGACGGGGAGAAGCTGACCGCCGAGTGCTTCGGCGACACCGTGGTGTGGGTGCCGTGGCGGCGGCCCGGGTTCCAGCTCGGGCTGGACATCGCCGCCGTCAAGGCCGCCAACCCGCAGGCCATCGGGTGTGTGCTCGGGGGGCACGGGATCACCGCCTGGGGTGACACCTCCGAGGAGTGCGAGCGGAACTCGCTGCACATCATCCGCACCGCCGAGCGGTTCCTCGCCGAGCGGGGCCGGCCCGAGCCGTTCGGGCCCGTCGTCGAGGGGTACGAGGCTCTGCCGGAGGGCGAGCGGCGGGAGCGGGCCGCTGCCCTCGCGCCGTACGTGCGGGCGATCGCCTCGCAGGACCGGCCGCAGGTGGGGCACTTCGACGACTCCGACGCCGTGCTGGACTTCCTGGCGCGGGCCGGGCATCCGCGGCTGGCCGCGCTGGGGACGTCGTGCCCGGACCACTTCCTGCGCACCAAGGTGCGTCCGCTCGTGCTGGATCTGCCGCCGTGCACGCCGCTCGACGAGGCGGTGACCCGGCTGGAAGAACTCCACGCGGACTACCGGCGGGAGTACGCCGCCTACTACGAGCGGCACGCCGAGCCGGACTCCCCCGCGATGCGCGGCGCCGACCCGGCGATCGTGCTGGTGCCGGGCGTGGGCATGTTCAGCTTCGGCAAGGACAAGCAGACGGCGCGGGTGGCCGGGGAGTTCTACCTCAACGCGATCAACGTGATGCGCGGCGCCGAGGCGGTGTCGACGTACGCGCCGATCGAGGAGTCGGAGAAGTTCCGCATCGAGTACTGGGCCCTGGAGGAGGCCAAGCTGCGGCGGATGCCGGCGCCGAAGCCGCTGGCGACGCGGGTGGCGCTGGTGACCGGGGCCGGCAGCGGGATCGGGAAGGCCATCGCGCGGCGGCTGTCCGCCGAGGGCGCGTGTGTCGTCGTGGCCGATGTGAACGGCGAGAACGCGGCGCGGGTCGCCGAGGAGCTGGGCGGGCCGGACAAGGCCGTCGCGGTGACCGTGGACGTGACGGACGAGGAGCAGATCGCCGCCGCCTTCCGGGAGGCGGTGCTGGCCTTCGGCGGGGTGGACCTGGTGGTGAACAACGCCGGGATCTCCCTCTCCAAGCCGCTGCTGGAGACGTCCGCGAAGGACTGGGACCTTCAGCACTCCATCATGGCCCGGGGGTCGTTCCTGGTGTCGCGGGAGGCGGCGCGGGTGATGATCTCCCAGCGGCTGGGCGGGGACATCGTGTACATCGCCAGCAAGAACGCCGTGTTCGCCGGTCCCCACAACATCGCGTACTCGGCGGCCAAGGCCGACCAGGCGCACCAGGTGCGGCTGCTGGCGGCGGAGCTCGGTGAGCACGGCATACGGGTCAACGGCGTCAACCCGGACGGTGTGGTGCGCGGTTCGGGGATCTTCGCGGGCGGCTGGGGTGCCCAGCGCGCGGCCGTGTACGGGGTGCCGGAGGAGAAGCTGGGCGAGTTCTACGCGCAGCGGACGCTGCTGAAGCGGGAGGTGCTGCCCGAGCACGTGGCCAACGCCGTGTTCGCGCTGACCGGCGGCGACCTCACCCACACCACCGGACTGCACGTCCCGGTCGACGCCGGCGTCGCCGCCGCCTTCCTGCGATGAGCGGCGGCGTGGGGGCGTACGCGGCGGTCGACCTCGGCGCGTCCAGCGGGCGCGTCATGGTCGGCCGGGTGGGCCCCGGCAGCCTGGAGCTGACGGAGGCGCACCGGTTCCCGAACCGTCCGGTGCGGGTGCCGGAGGGGCTGCGCTGGGACGTGCTGGGGCTGTACGCCGGGGTGCTCGACGGGCTGCGGGCGGCGGGAGACGTGGACTCCGTCGGCATCGACGGCTGGGCCGTCGACCACGGGCTGCTCGACGCGGACGGGGCGCTGCTGGGCAATCCCGTGCACTACCGCGACCCGCGGACCGACACCGTGGCGGAGAAGGTGTGGGCGACCGTGCCGGCCGCGGAGCTGTACGCGGCGACCGGGCTGCAGTACGCGCCGTTCAACACGCTGTACCAGCTCGTCGCGGCCCAAGACACACAGCAGTTCGCGCAGGCGGAGCGGCTGCTGCTGATGCCCGACCTGCTCGCGTACTGGCTGACCGGGGAGCAGGGCACCGAGCTGACCAACGCCTCCACCACCCAGCTGATCGACCCGCGCACCCGGACCTGGGCGCACGGCGTCGCGGAGCGGCTGGGCATCGACCTGGGGCTGTTCGCGCCGCTCAGGCTGCCGGGCGATCCGGCGGGAGCGCTGCGGCCGGAGGTGCTGGAGGAGACCGGCCTTGCCGGGCCGGTGCCGGTGACGGCGGTCGCCTCGCACGACACGGCGTCCGCGGTGGCCGCCGTACCGGCGGACGGTGAGCGGTTCGCGTACATCTGCACCGGCACCTGGTCGCTGGCCGGGCTCGAGCTGGACACGCCCGTGCTGACCGAGGAGAGCCGGGCCGCCAACTTCACCAACGAGCTGGGCCTGGACGGCACCGTCCGCTACCTGCGCAACATCATGGGGCTGTGGCTGCTCCAGGAGTGCCTGCGCGCCTGGGGCGAGCCGGACCTGGGCGCGCTGCTGCGGGAGGCGGCCGGGGCGCCGGCGCTGCGGTCGGTGGTGGACGCCGGGGACACCGCGTTCCTTGCGCCCGGCCGGATGCCGGAGCGGATCGCGGAGGCGTGCCGCGCGTCGGGGCAGCCGGTGCCGGACTCCCCCGCCGCGACCGTGCGCTGCATCCTCGACTCGCTCGCCCTCGCCCACCGCACCGCCGTCGAGGACGCGCAGCGGCTCGCCGGACGAACCGTGGACGTGGTGCACGTCGTGGGCGGCGGCACCCGCAACGCGCTGCTGTGCCAGCTCACCGCCGACGCCTGCGGGCTTCCGGTGGTGGCCGGGCCGACCGAGGCTGCGGCCCTCGGCAACGTACTGGTGCAGGCCCGCGCCCAGGGGCGGGTCGGCGATCTCCCCGGCATGCGACGGCTGCTGGCCGGCACCCAGCCGCTCACCCGGTACGAGCCGCGCGGCGACACCCGGCGCTGGGAGGCGGCCCGCGCCCGGCTCGCCGGACGGTGACCCGGGTCTCCCCCCGGGCCCCGGACCCGCACTACCCTGCCCATCACCTGATGATCGACTGGACGAGGAGCCGCGATGCGTGTCGCCCTGTTCCTGACCTGCGTCAACGACACGCTTTATCCGGACACCGGCCGTGCCGTGGTGAAGCTGCTCACCCGGCTGGGCGTCGACGTCGACTTCCCCGAGGCGCAGACCTGCTGCGGCCAGGCCCACTACAACACCGGCTACCGGCACGAGGCGGAGCCCATGGCCCGTCACTTCGCCGACGTCTTCCGTGAGTACGACGCGGTCGTGACACCGTCCGGGTCGTGCGGGGCGATGGTGCGGGAGCTGTACCCGCGCATGGGTGAGCGGGCCCGGTCGGAGGGGCGGGGGGACGGTCTCGCGACGGTGCTGGCGCCGGTGGTGCCGAAGACGTACGAACTCACCGAGTTCCTGGTGGACGTGCTGGAGGTGACGGACGTCGGGGCGTACTACCCGCACCGGGTGACGTACCACCCGACCTGCCACGGGCTGCGCTCGCTCGGGCTCGGCGAGCGGCCGCTGCGGCTGCTGCGCGCGGTGAAGGGTCTTGAGCTGGTGGAACTGCCGGGTGCGGAGGAGTGCTGCGGGTTCGGCGGCACGTTCGCGCTGAAGAACGCCGACGTGTCGGCGGCGATGGGCACGGACAAGGTGCGCAACGCCGAGTCGACGGGCGCGGAGGTGCTGTGCGCGGCGGACAACTCCTGTCTGATGCACATCGGCGGCACGATGACGCGGCTGCGTACCGGCATGCGGCCGGTGCACATCGCGGAGATCCTGGCGAGCACGGAGGAGGACCCGTCCGTATGAGCGGAACGTTCGTCGGTATGCCCGCTTTCCCGGCGGCGGCCCGGGAGGCCGTGCGCGACACCACCCTGCGGGGCAATCTGCGGCACGCCACGCACACCATCCGCGCCAAGCGGGCGCGTGCGGTGGCCGAGCTGGACGACTGGGAGCGGCTGCGGCAGGCCGGGAAGCGGATCAAGGACCGCACGCTGCGTCATCTCGACCGCTATCTGGTGCAGTTGGAGGAGTCGGTGACGGCGGCGGGCGGTGTCGTCCACTGGGCCGCCGACGCCGACGAGGCGAACCGGATCGTCGCGGAGCTGGTGAAGGCGACCGGTGAGACGGAGGTCGTCAAGGTCAAGTCGATGGCCACGCAGGAGATCGCGCTCAACGAGACGCTGGAGGCGCAGGGCATCCACGCCTACGAGACCGATCTGGCCGAGCTGATCGTGCAGTTGGGCAAGGACCGGCCGTCGCACATCCTGGTCCCGGCGATCCACCGCAACCGCGGGGAGATCCGCGACATCTTCACCCGCGAGATGGGCGAGTGGGGCCGTCCCGCGCCCGAGGGGCTCACGGACACGCCCGCCGACCTCGCGGAGGCGGCACGCCTTCATCTGCGGGAGAAGTTCCTGCGCGCCAAGGTCGGCATCTCCGGCGCCAACTTCATGGTCGCCGAGACCGGCACGCTCGTCGTGGTGGAGTCCGAGGGCAACGGGCGGATGTGCCTGACCCTGCCGGAGACGCTGATCTCGGTGGTGGGCATCGAGAAGATCGTGCCGACCTGGCAGGACCTGGAGGTGTTCCTGCAGACCCTCCCCCGCTCCTCCACCGCCGAGCGGATGAACCCGTACACGTCGATGTGGACCGGCACCACGGACGGGGACGGGCCGCGGAACTTCCATCTGGTGCTGCTGGACAACGGGCGCACCGACACCCTCGCCGACGAGGTGGGCCGGCAGGCGCTGCGCTGCATCCGCTGCTCCGCCTGCCTGAACGTCTGCCCGGTGTACGAGCGGGCGGGCGGGCACGCGTACGGGTCGGTGTACCCGGGTCCGATCGGCGCCATCCTCAGCCCTCAACTCCGGGGCACGGCAAGCGAGATCGACGCATCGCTGCCGTACGCGTCGTCGCTGTGCGGGGCCTGCTACGAGGTGTGCCCGGTCGCCATCGACATTCCCGAGGTGCTGGTGCATCTGCGGGAGCGGGTGGTGGAGGGCGGCGAGGCCGTCCGGGAGGGCAACAAGGTGCGGCTGCGTCCGGCGAAGGGGCACGCGGCCGAGCGGGCCGCGATGCGGGCGGCCCGCTGGGCGCTCACCCGGCCCGGCGCCCTGCGCACCGGCCAGCGGCTCGCGTCGCGTACGCGGCGGCTGCATCCGCGCACGCTGCCGGGGCCCGGCCGGGCGTGGAGCGGGACGCGGGACCTGCCGCCGGTGCCGGCGGAACCGTTCCGGGACTGGTGGCAGCGGACGCGCGGCGGGAAGGACGGTGCGAAGTGAGCAGCAGGGAGCGGATCCTGGGCCGGGTGCGGCGGGCCCTGGCGGACGTGCCGCCGGGTGAGGACGTACCGGTCGAGCGGGACTATCTGCGCGAGCACGGGGAGCGGACCGTCGAGGAGACGGTGGACCTGCTGGCGGAGAATCTGGCGGACTACCGGGCGGTCGTGCACCGGACCGACACCGGCTCGCTGCCGGGCGTCGTCGCGGAACTCCTGTCCGCGCGGGGCGCGTCGACCGTGCTGGTGCCGCCCGGCCTGGACGAGGGCTGGCTCGCGGCGGCCGAGGTGACGCGGGTGCCGGACGAGGCGGGCAGCACCCCGCACGAGCTGGACCAGGTCGACAGCGTCCTCACCGCCTGCGCCGTGGCGATCGCCGAGACCGGCACGATCGTCCTCGACGGCTCCCCCGACCAGGGCCGCCGCCGGATCAGCCTGGTCCCCGACCACCACATCTGCGTGGTACGCGTCCCTGATCAGGTGGTGGCGTCCGTCCCGCAAGCCCTCGAACGCCTCGACCCCGCCCGCCCGTTGACCTGGATCTCCGGCCCCTCCGCGACCAGCGACATCGAGCTGGACCGGGTGGAGGGCGTGCATGGGCCGCGCACTCTGGAGGTCGTCCTGGTCCGGTGAACCACCGCCCGAGGGGTGTCGCTGCGTACACCCCGGGACGGGCACTGCGCCCCGTGTGGGCCGCTCCTCTCCTCCGTAGCGTCGTGACCAGGGCACAGGGCGTGCCCGACGGAGGAGATGACGATGGTGCGCAACAGGGCGCGGCACGACCCGCGCACGGAACCGGCCACCGAGGCGCTGCGCCTGGTCAAGGTCACCAAGTCGTACGGCACGGCGGACAGCGCCGTGACCGCGCTGGAGGGGGTGACGCTGGGCCTGGCGCGGGGCACGTTCACGGCGGTGATGGGGCCGTCCGGCTCCGGCAAGTCGACGCTGCTGCAGTGCGCGGCGGGTCTGGAGCGGCCGGACGCGGGGATCGTACGGGTGGACGGGACGGAGCTGACGGGCGCCGGTGAGGCGGAGCTGACGAGGTTCCGGCGCGGGCGGGTCGGGTTCGTGTTCCAGCAGTACAACCTGCTGGAGACGCTGACGGTGGCGCAGAACACCGTGCTGCCGCTGAAGCTGGCGGGCCGCCGGGTGGACCGGCGGCGGGCGACGGAGATCCTCACGGCCGTGGGGCTCGGCGACCGGCTGGGGCACCGCCCTGACCAGCTGTCCGGCGGTCAGCGGCAGCGGGTGGCGATCGCGCGGGCGCTGGTCGCCGAGCCGCGGGTGATCTTCGCGGACGAGCCGACGGGGGCGCTGGACACCCGCAGCGCGCGGGACGTGCTGGCGCTGCTGCGGGAGGCGGTGCGGGTGCACGGGCGGACCGTGGTGATGGTGACGCACGACCCGGTCGCCGCCTCCTGGGCGGACAGTGTGCTGTTCCTCGCGGACGGCAGGCTGGCCGGACGGATGGACACGCCGACCGCCGACGCGGTGGCGGAGCGTCTTGCGCACCTGGGTGACGACGCGCCGGTGGGGGTGTGAGCGATGCTCGTACTGGCTCTGCGGTCGGTCCGGCAGCGGCCCGGACGGTTCCTCGCGACGCTGCTGTCCGCCTTCCTGGGCGCGGCGATCGTCATGGCGTTCAACTCGCTGCACGACACCGCCGGCGCGCCGGGCGTCGACGCGGTCAGCTCGGAGACGCTGCGGACGGCGGCCGGGGTGGTCGGCGGGTACGGCACGCTGCTGGTGTTCTTCGCGGTCGCGTCCGCGCTGACGGTGAACGTGCGGCAGCGGGCGGCCGAGCTGGAGCTGCTGCGCCGCTCGGGGGCGACGCCGGGGCAGCTCCGGCGGATGGTGGTGGGCGAGGCCCTCGCGGTGGCCCTGGTGGGTACGGCCGCTGCGGTGCTGCCGGCCGTGCTGGGCGGGCGGCTGCTGGTGGAGCTGTTCCAGGACACGGGGCAGGTCGCCGCGTCCGTGGACCACTCGTTCGGGGCGGTGGCGCTGGCGTCCGGCGTCTTCGTCACGCCGGCCGCCTCGGCGGGCGCGGCGCTGCTCGCGCTGCGAAGGGTCACGCGGGGGCGGCGGCGCACCGTGCGGCGGCGGCCGGTGTTCGCGTGGGCGGCGCTGACGGCCGGGGCGGTGGCCGCGTCGTCCACGTTCGCCTTCTCCTCGACGGACGAGATGCTGATGGCGTTCCCGGCGCAGGGCGCGATCCTGCTGTCGGTGGGGTTCGCGCTGATGGCGCCGCGTCTGCTCACGGGTGTGCTCGGCCGGCTCACGCTCGGCGGGGCGAGCGGCTGGCTCGCGGTGCGGAACCTGCGGCGGCGGGCCGGTGAGCTGTCCGGCATCCTGATGGCGCTGATCCTGTTCACGGCGGTGTCCACGGCGACGCTCACCATGCAGGCGGTGGAGAGCGACGAGGTCGCGGCCTCGGGGCTGGTGAAGTCGGTCGACGCCAAGAACCTGGAGACGCTCAACTACACCGTCGTCGGCATCATCGTGGTGTTCGTCTGCGTGATGCTGGTCAACTCCCTGTACGCGGCGACCACGTACCGGGGCCGGGAGTTCGGGCAGCAGCGTCTCGCCGGTGCGACGCCCGGTCAGGTGCTGGGCGTGGTGGGTGTCGAGGGGCTGGTCCTCACGGTGGTCGGGCTGCTGTTCGGCACGCTGGCGGCGCTGGCCGGGATCGTGCCGTTCACCGTCGTCCGCAGCGACGCGGTGCTGCCGGGGCAGTTGACGGGCGTGTGGACGGCCGTGGCCGCGGTCGGCGCGGCGGCGACCGTCGGGACGAGCCTGTTCACGGCGCGGCGGGTGCTGCGGACGCCGGCGGTGCGGGCGGTGGGCGTGGCCGCGTGACGGTGCGGGCATGTCATCGGGCGAGCGAGCGCGTGACACAGCAGTGAGCAAGCGCTTAGATAGATGTCCGGGCATCCACGCGGTGCCCGGACACCGTCGTTCCCGCGCCCAGCCGGAGGCCGCAGTTGTTCACTTCCGTCGACGACGTCTCCGCACGCCTCGCCGAGACCGGCTATCTGGCCTCCCCCGCGGTCGCCACCACCGTCTTCCTCGCCGCCCGGCTCGGCAAGCCCCTGCTGGTCGAGGGCCCCGCCGGGGTGGGCAAGACCGAGCTGGCCAAGGCCGTCGCCCGCGCCTGCGACGCCCGTCTCGTACGGCTCCAGTGCTACGAGGGCGTGGACGAGTCGCGCGCGCTGTACGAGTGGAACCACGCCAAGCAGCTGCTGCGGATCAGCGCGGGCCGCGGCGAGACCTGGGACGAGGCCCGCACGGACATCTTCAGCGAGGAGTTCCTCCTCCCCCGTCCGCTGCTCACCGCGATCCGCGGGGACGACCCCAAGGTGCTGCTGATCGACGAGACGGACAAGGCGGACGTCGAGATCGAGGGACTGCTGCTGGAGGTGCTCGGCGACTTCCAGGTGACGGTGCCCGAGCTGGGCACGGTGACCGCGACCCGCCGGCCGTTCACCGTCCTCACCTCCAACGCGACCCGGGAGCTGTCCGAGGCGCTGCGCCGCCGCTGCCTGTTCCTGCACATCGGGTTCCCGGACGCGGAGCTGGAGCGGCGGATCGTCCGGCTGAAGGTGCCGGGCGTGGACGCGGCGCTGGCGGAGTCCGTGGTGCGGGTGGTGGGGGCGCTGCGCGCGATGGACCTGCGCAAGGCGCCGTCGGTCGCCGAGACCGTCGACTGGGCGCGCACCCTGCTGGCGCTCGGCGCGAGCACGCTCGACGAGACGGTCGTACGGGACAGTCTGGGCGTGGTCCTCAAGCACCAGGACGACATCCAGAAGGCGGCGGCCAAGCTCGACCTGGACGCGCTGTGACCGCCGACGCGGACACGGATCTCGCGGACACGGACCTGGTGACCCGGCTGACCGGCCTGGTCGACGCGCTGCGCGGGCACGGGCTGCGGATCGGCACCGGGGAGACCGTGGACGCGGCGCGCGCGGTGGAGGCGCTGGGCCTCGCCGACCGGGAACTGCTCCGGGAGGGCCTGGCGGCGACCCTGCTGCACGGCGCCGGCGGACGGCCGGTGTTCGACGCGGTCTTCGACCTGTACTTCCCGCGCGGGGTGGGGGTGCCGGACGGCGTCGGCGGCGAGGCCGACCGGGAGGCGCTGCGCGCCCGGCTGGCGGAGGCGCTCGCCGCGAACGACAGCGCGGCGCTGGCCCGGCTGGCGGTGGAGGCGGTCGACGGCTTCGGCGGGTACGGGGATTCGCCCGGCTCGGACGGCTGGTCGTCGTACCGGACGCTGGACCGGCTGCGGCCGCAGACACTGCTGGCGCGTGTGCGGGACGAGGTGCGAGGGCGGGACGGCGCCGGGAGCTTCGCCGACCGGCTCCTCGAGGACGAGATCCGGCGCCGTATCGAGGAGTTCCGGCGGCTGGTCACCGCGGAGGCACGCCGCCGGGCCGCGGAGCGCCGGGGCCGCGACGAGATCGCCCGCCGAGCGCTCGCCCCGACGGCCGACCGGGTCGACTTCCTGCTGGCCGGCAAGGACCGGCTGGCGGAGCTGCGGCGGACGGTCCAGCCGCTCGCCCGCAAGCTGGCGACCCGGCTCGCGGCACGCCGCCGCAGGGCCGCGCGCGGCGCCATCGACCTGCGCAGGACGCTGCGCGGCTCGCTGTCGACGGGCGGGGTGCCGGTGAAGCCCGTCCTGCGGAGGCGCCGGCCCGCCCGGCCCGAACTGGTGCTGCTGTGCGACGTGTCGGGCTCGGTCGCCGGGTTCTCCGACTTCACGATGCTGCTGGTGCAGGCGCTGCACGACCAGTTCTCCAAGGTGCGGGTGTTCGCCTTCGTCAACCGTGTCGACGAGGTGACCGGCCTGCTGGTGCACGGGGCCGCCGACCCGGAGGGCCTGAACGCCCGCATCCGCGCGGAGGCCCGGCTCACCGCGTGGCACGACAGCAGCGACTACGGCGCCGCGCTGGGCGAGTTCACCGACCGGTACGCCGACGCCGTCGGCCCGCGCACCACGGTGTTCGTCCTGGGCGACGCCCGCACCAACATGGCCGACCCCAACCTCCCCGCCCTCCAGGACCTCACCCGCCGCGCCCGCCGCGTCCACTGGCTCAACCCCGAACCCCGCACCCTCTGGGGCACGGGCGACTCCGCCGCCCCGGCGTACGCGGAACTGGTGGACATGCGGGAGTGCAGGAACGCACGGCAACTGGACGCGCTGGTGGGGAGGTTGCTGCCGGTGTGAGGGGGAGGGTCCTCAGGCCGGGGGCTTGTCGGGCCGGGGCGTACCTGGCCACACAGTCGGCGAAGGGCTCGATGCCGACCTCGGCGCGGAGGGCGTCCACGCGCCCGGGGTCCTCGATGGGCCAGGGCACCGGTGAGCCGTCCTTCACCCCGGCGATCTGCGTGCCGCAGAGCTGCTTGCGACCCTCGTTGACGAGGGTGCGGTCGCGGAGGAAGGCAAGGTCCCGCGGGCTTGCGAGGCCCGCCTCGACGGCCTGTTCCAGCAGGCGCGGGGCGCGGCGCCGGACGTCGAGCCGGCGGTCGGCGTGCTGGGCGATGGGCCACGCGGCGCGCGCGGCCTCCTCCCCCGCCAGCTCCGCCATGGGCCGGCCGTACTCGTCCATATTCTCGCCGAGCCGGTCGCCGTGGGGTGCGGTGAGGCGGCGCCGGGCCTACTGCTCGGCGGGGTCGTCGCTGTACCCCGTGGCGGCGGCACGGTGGTCCGCCGCCGCCATGTCCTCGAGTTCCGCCGTGAGCGCGGCAAGGTCCTGTGTCACTCCCCACTCCCCTGTGCACGGGCCGTCTTGGTCACCGGCAACTGTAGGGCGCATACGGGACGTAATGATCATTCCGTGGAACGGTGACGCAGGGCCGCGCGGGCGGCGACCGGATCCACCGCTGCGGCTCTCGGTTTCACGCCGCCGTCGGTGTCCAGCGTTGGGCTGCGGTCCTGTTGCAGTCCCAGATCTGGAGCTGCGTGCCGTCCGCCGTGGAGCTGCCCGGGTCGTCGAGGCAGCGGCCCGACTGGGGGTTGATCAGGGACGAGTCGGGGCCGGGCATCCAGCGTTGGGCGCCGGTGCCGTTGCACTGCCAGAGCTGGACCTTGGTGCCGTTGGCGGTTCCGCCGCCGCTGACGTCGAGGCAGCGGCCGAGCGCGCGCAGGGTGCCGCCCTCGCCCGGGACGTACGTCCAGCGCTGGGCGGGCGTGCCGTTGCAGGTGTAGAGCTGGACGGGTGTCCCGTCGGCGGTGGCGGCGGCGCGGACGTCGACGCACTTGCCGGGGATGCCGGAGCGGAAGGCGGCCGTCTGCGACACCCCGCCGGTCGCCAGGGCCGCGTGCACGAGGTCGGCCGCCGCGCGCATGCCCGCCTCGTTGGGGTGGTAGGTGGACCGGCCCTGCGCCGGACGGTACGACTCCACCCACGGGCTCGCCGAGCACGCGTCGTGACCGCGGCTCGCGCCCGCCAGGTCGACCAGGGTGGCGCCCGTCGCGGCGGCGGCGTCGGCGGTGGCGGCGGCCAGGCGGGCGGCGATGCTCCGTTCGTACGCGGCCTGTTCGCCGGTCAGGGGTGCGACCGCGCATGTGCCGGAGTCCGGCAGCAGGGTGAAGTAGGTGACGAGGTACACGCGGGCCTGGGGCGCCACGGCGTGGACCGAGCGCACGATGTCCCCGATGCGGCCCGGGAGTTCGGGGAAGGTCCGCTCGATCGAGTCGCGGTCGACGGTCGGGCAGCCGGAGCCGCCGCTCGCCTGGCAGGAGTAGGCGTTGACGCTGCCGAGGTAGTTGACGTCGTTGCCGCCGACGGTGACCGTGACGAGCCGGGTGTCGGGGGTCACGGCCTGGATCTGCGGCGGACGCGTGCCCTGGTAGTCCCTCAGCACGTGCCTGGTCGTCGCGCCGCTGCACGACACGTCCGTCAGGTCCGCGCCGATCTCGCGGGCCACGAGGCTGGGGTAGTTGACGGCGGACCGGGCACAGGCGTCCGCGCCGTCGCTCGACTGGAGGGGCGGGATGCCAGGGCCGGCGGCGAACGAACTGCCCAGCGCCACATAGCCAGTTCCGGCGTCGGCGGCCACGGCGGGCGCCTGCGCGGAGACCGGCTGAGCGGCGGTCACGGCTGGGGCGGCGACCACCGCGGCCCACGCCGCCGCCAGGGCGGACACGGCTCGCGCCCACGTCCGGATCGATAAACGGTTGGTGGCGCGCGAACCCGGCATCGGCATCCTCCACGAGAGCACGTGAGAGTGACACAACGTTGTAAACGGACCCTAGCGGCGACCTCGGGCCGCGCCAAGACCGTCGACGCCTCATGTCGGGAGAGGATCGGCGCATGGCCGATTCCTCAGCGGAGATCAACGCCCTCGTCGTCGACGCGACCGACCCCGAGCGGCTCGCCGCGTTCTGGTCGGAGGTGCTCGACAGGCCGATCGTGGGCCGCACGGGCCCCTACGTCTGGCTGCGCCGGGAGAACGGCCTGGTACTGGGCTTCCAGCGCGCAGGCACTTCCAAGTCCGGCAAGAACCGGATGCACGTCGACATCGCCTCCCCCGACCCCGCCGCCGCGCAGCGCCGGATCGAAGGGCTCGGCGGCAGGCGTCTGGAGGGGTACGAGGACGGAGGCTTCCTGGTGATGGCGGACCCCGAGGGGAACGAGTTCTGCGTCATCCCCACGGGGCCCGTCGACCTCGACGACGAGGGACGCGCGCACTACCTGGACCGGCCGCCCGGCCGGTGACGGAAGGCGCCTAGTCCGCCTTCGCGTAGTCCTTCGCCATGGCGCCCGCGAAGTCGTGGACCACGACCTGTTCGTCGCCGACGACCCACGCGTCGTGGCCCGGCGGGCACACGAAGACGTCGCCCGGGCCGACCTCGCTCTCCGCGCCGTCGTCCATGCGGATGTGCATACGGCCCTGGAGCACGTAGCCGTTGTGGTGGATGCCGCACGACTCCGTGCCGGCGATCGGGCCGACCGACTCGGACCAGCGCCATCCCGGCTCGAACGTGGCGACCGCGAAGTCGAGCCCCGTCAGATGGACGGCTTCGAGGTGGCCCCTCGGGAAGTCGCGCCGCTCGTCGGGCTTGTCCAGCGTCTTCACCTCGAGCATTGCCCCTGCTCCCTTCCGGTGAACGGCCCGGTACGGCGAGGGCCGGGCCTACCCCCTCATCGTCCGCCCGTCCACCCGGGGCCGCCATCTGGGTGAGGGGCCACCGGCTCAGTCGGCGGGGGCGCAGAGGCGGGCGAAGCGTTCCGTGTCGACGTTGCCGCCGGAGAGGATCAGGCCGACGCGGGGCGGGAGCGGGCCGGCGCGGCCGGTGAGGAGGGCGGCCAGCGGGGTGGCCCCGCTCGGTTCGAGGACGATCTTCAGCCGGGTGAAGGCGAACCGCATCGCCTCCTTGACCGCCTCGTCGTCGACCAGCACGACGTCGTCCAGCAGGCGGCGGTTCACGGCGAAGGTCAGCTCGCCGGGCGTGGGGACGGCCTGCCCGTCGGCGATGGTGCGGGGCACGGGCACGGTGACGCGCCGGCCCGCCTCCAGGGAGCGCCGGGTGTCGTCCCCGTCCTCCGGCTCGACGCCGATCACCCGGGTCGCCGGGCGCAGGCCCTTCACGGCGGTGGCGCTCCCGGCGATCAGTCCCCCGCCGCCGACCGGCGCGACCAGCGCGTCCAACTCGCCCGTTTCTTCGACCAGTTCGAGCGCTGCGGTGCCCTGGCCCGCGATCACGTGGGGGTGGTCGTAGGGCGGTACGAGAGTCAGGCCCCGCTCGGCGGCGAGGGACTCGGCGATGGCCGCGCGGTCGCCGGTGTAGCGGTCGTAGGAGACGACCGTCGCGCCGTACCCCTCGGTGGCCGCGCGCTTGGACGGCGGGGCGTCCTCCGGCATGACGACGACCGCCGTGGTGCCCAGTTCGCGGGCGGCGAGGGCGACGGCCTGGGCGTGGTTGCCGGAGGAGTAGGCGACCACGCCCCGCGACAGCTGCTCCGGGGTGAGCCGGGAGACGGTGTTGTAGGCGCCGCGGAACTTGAAGGCGCCGACCCGCTGGAAGTTCTCGCACTTGAGGTGGACCTCGGCGCCGACGAGCGCGTCCAGGGTGCGGGAGCGCAGCACGGGCGTGCGGTGGGCGACGCCGCGCAGGCGTGCGGCGGCGGAGCGGACGTCGTCCAGGGTGATCGGCGGGGTGGTGGTCGTCACGCGGTCCCTCCGGAGGCAGTCGGTGCGGTCAGCCTACGCATCCTGCACCGGCCGCGCCGCTGGTCACAGGGGTGCGGAGAGGAAGGGAATAGCGGGGCGTCCGGGCCGGTTGTGGGGCGCGAAGGAGGTGCCGGGTGAACACGACGTACTACGACCACGGAACGCACGCCGAGCGCTGGGAGCGCGCGGGGATGTTCTTCGACGCCAAGGACTACTACTCCGCCGCGCGGGTCCTGGGCAGCCTGGTCGAGGAGGTGCCGGAGCAGACCGGGCCGCGCCTGCTGCTCGCCCGCGCCTACTACCACTCGGCCCAGCTGCGCCGCGCGGAGGCCGAGTTGCGGACCATCCTGGACCGCGACCCGGTGGAGCACTACGCCCGTCTGATGCTCGGCCGCACCCTGCAGCGGCAGGGACGGCACGACGAGGCGCAGCCGCACATGCGGCTCGCGGCCGCGCTGGCCGGCGACTTCGACGAGATCTGAGCGCGCACGCGAGACCGGTGCCCGGTTCCCCCGGGGAGCCGGGCACCGCGCGTGTCAGCGGGGCGCGGGACCGTACGTCCGGCGGCCGCGCCGGTGGGCGATCTCGCCGAGCACGACATCGAGGGCGAGGAAGACCGCCAGCGGGATGCCGAGCAGCGGGAGGAAGTACCCCAGGACGGCGATCAGCGCGAGCAGCGGCACGAGCAGCTGCGGCGGCACGTGCTGCCACGCTCCCCGGGGGACCGGCCGGCCGAAGGCGGAGCCGCGGCCCCGCTGCCACCACAGGCGGTAGCCCCACAGGATCAGCAGGATCAGGGTGAGTGCGAGCAGCATCAGGGCGACCTGGTTGACCAGGCCGAACAGGGTGCCGGTGTGCAGGTCGATGCCCCACCGGGTGAGCTTGGCGAGGACCGGGTAGTCCTCGAAGCGCACCACGTCGGTGACCTGTCCGGTGCCCGGGTCGACGGCCACCGCGTCCTGCTTCACCGGCCAGCTCCGCTGGATCTGCCGCACCACGTACGCGGACGTCGCGTCGGCGGGCGGCACGATCTCCACCGGGTTGCCCAGGCCCTCGGCGCGCGCCGCCGCGAGCACCCGGTCCAGGCCGACGCCGTGCGCCGCGTCGCCGCCCGCTCCCCCGGCCGTTCCGTGCCCCGCGTGCTCACCGGCCGTGGCGGACACCGCCGGGGTCTCCTGACCGAGGGCGGTACGCAGGTCGCCGATGTGGCCGCCGGCGTAAGCGGACCAGGTCAGGCCCGTCGCGGAGAGGAACACGAAGCCGAGCGCGGCCCACGCGCCCACCCCGCCGTGCAGGCCGAGGGTGCGGCGGCGTCCAGTGGCTCCCCGGAGCTTGCGCTGCGCACGTCGGCGCGTGAACCACAGCACGAGCCCGCCACAGGCGGTCACCCACAGCCAGCTCGCCGCCAACTCGCTGTAAAGCCTCCCGGGTTCGCCGAGGCGCAGGTCGCGGTGGAACTCGTCGATCCAGGTGCGCAGCGGCAACGCGCCGGTGGATCCGTACTGTTCGAGCTCGCCGCGGACCCGCGCGGTGTACGGGTCGACGAACACGGCGAGCGTGTGGCCGGGGTCGACGCCCGGGACGCCGGAGAGCAGCACCCTGGTGGTCGCGCCGGGCTCCGGTGAGGGGCGTACGGCGGCGATCTCGCCGTCGGGACGGGCGGCGCGGGCGGCGGCGATCTGCTCGGAGAGGGGCAGTTCGCGGTCCCCGACAGGGACGGTCAGCTCGTCCGCGTAGAGGATCTTCTCGGCCTGGAAGGAGGCGGCGTACAGCAGGCCGGTGAGGGCGGCGACCAGGAGGAACGGCGCCACCAGGACGCCCGCGTAGAAGTGCAGGCGCAGCACGAGCGGGCGGAGGGTGGACACGGCGTTTCTGCCCGGCGCGGGGGCGGGGGGTGAGGGGGCGTCGTCGGTGGCGGGCGTGGGGGTGGTGGTCATCGGCGGTGTTCTCCCGGAGGACGGGTTCGACGGGTGCTGCCGGTGCAGGGGTCGGGGCGGGAGGCCGTCGAGTTCCCGGGAGGGGTGTGTGAGCTGAGGCACACAAGATGAAGGTCATGCGATGCTGGCGTGATGGAGACTCCGAGCGATCGCGTGCCGTTGGCCGAGCGGGTCGAGCAACTTCTCGCCGAGGAGGGGCCGTTGCCCATCGTCGCCGCCGGGCATCCGGTGCTGCGCCGCCCCACCGTGCCGTACGACGGACAGCTGGACGACGCGCTGCTGACGCGGTTCGTGCAGGCGCTGCGCCTCACCATGCGCACGGCGCCCGGTGTGGGTCTCGCCGCGCCGCAGGTGGGGGTGGGGCTGCGGATCGCGGTGATCGAGGACCCGGCGCCGGTGCCGGAGGAGGTGCGCATCGCGCGCGGACGGGAGCCGCAGCCGTTCCGGGTGCTGGTGAACCCGGCGTACGAGGCCGTCGGCACGGAGCGGGCCGCGTTCTTCGAAGGGTGTCTGAGCGTGCCCGGCTACCAGGCGGTGGTGGCGCGGCACGCGGCGGTGCGGCTGACCGGGCAGGACGAGCACGGGCGGAAGCTGGACGAGGAGTTCACCGGCTGGCCCGCCCGGATCGTGCAGCACGAGACGGACCATCTGGACGGCACGCTGTACCTGGACCGGGCCGAGCTGCGCTCGCTGTCCTGCAACGCGGCGGCAGCCCGGTACTGGGGGCAGCCGACGGCCGAGGAGGCGGCGGGGGCGCTGGGCTTCGACCTGCCGTAGCCGTGCCCGCCCGGCCTGAATCTCCGGTCGTCGCGCCGGTCAGGCGTCGCGGTACGCCTCCAGCAGCCGCAGCCAGACCTCGCTGATCGTGGGGTACGACGGGACGGCGTGCCACAGCCGGCCGACCGGGACGCGTCCCGCCACCGCGACGGTCGCCGCGTGGATCAGCTCGCCGACACCGGGCCCGACGAGGGTGACGCCGCGCACGATCTCGTCCTCGAGGTCGACGACCATGCGGGCGCGGCCCCGGTAGCCGTCGCCGTACAGGCTCGCGCCCGCCACCGACGACAGGTCGACGTCCACGGCCCGCACCCGGTGGCCTGCCTGTTCGGCCTCGGCGAGGGTGAGGCCGACGGAGGCCGCCTCCGGGTCGGTGAAGACGACCTGCGGGACGGCCGCGTGGTCGGCGGTGGCGGTGTGCGCACCCCACTTCTCCGTCTGCGCCGGCTCGCCCGCCGCCCGGGTGACGATGGCGGCGCCCGCGATGCGCGCCTGGTACTTGCCCTGGTGGGTGAGCAGGGCGCGGTGGTTGACGTCGCCGACGGCGTACAGCCAGTCGTGGCCGGTCACCCGGAGGCTGTCGTCCACGTCCAGCCACGACCCGGGTGCGAGGCCGATCGTCTCCAGGCCGATGTCGTCGGTGCGGGGGGCGCGGCCGGTGGCGAAGAGGATCTCGTCGGCCTCGATCCGGTCGCCGGTGTCGGTGAGGACGACGACGGTGCCGTTCTCCCTGGTCACGGCCTTCACGGAGGTGCCCGTACGGACGTCGGCGCCGGCCTCGGTGAGGGCCTCGGCGACCAGCTCGCCCGCGAAGGGCTCCATACGGCCGAGGAGGCCGTCGCCGCGTACCAGCACGGTGACGCGGGAGCCGAGCGCCTGCCAGGCGCAGGCCATCTCGGTGGCGACGACCCCGCCGCCCACCACGACCAGCCGGCCGGGCGCGGAGCGGGCGCTGGTGGCCTCACGGCTGGTCCAGGGGCGGACCTCGTCGAGGCCTGGCAGGTCGGGGAGCTGGGCGCGGCTGCCGGTGCAGACGGCGACGGCGTGCCGGGCGGTGAGGACGCTCTCGCGGCCGTCGGGGCCGGTGACGGTGACGGTGCGCGGGCCGCTGAGGCGTCCCCGGCCGCGGTACAGGTCGGCGCCGGTGCCCTCGAGCCACTGGACCTGGCCGTCGTCCTTCCAGCCGGAGGTGAAGGAGTCGCGGCGGGCGAGCACGGCGGCGGTGTCCAGGGGGCCCTGGACGGATGCGCTCAGTCCCGGCAGGCGGCGGGCGTCGGCCTGGGCGAGGACCGGGCGCAGCAGGGCCTTGCTGGGCATGCAGGCCCAGTAGGAGCACTCGCCGCCGACCAGTTCGCTCTCCACCACCGCGGTGGAGAGCCCGGCCGCGCGGGTGCGGTCGGCGACGTTCTCCCCGACCGGTCCGGCGCCGATGACCACGACGTCGTAGGCGGTCGCTTCCGTGTGCGTCGATTGCGTTTCCGTCATGGCGTCAGTCTGGTGGGTGGTGTGCCAGGTGGCCACATGGGTAGGGGCGCGGAATACGTGACCGGTCGGCCGTGTTGTGCCGACTCCCGAGCCGACAGCAGGAAGAGGGCCAGATCATGAGCGCCACCGTCGAACTCACCAAGGAGAACTTCGACCAGACGGTCACCGAGAACGAGTTCGTGCTGATCGACTTCTGGGCGGAGTGGTGCGGGCCCTGCAAGCAGTTCGCACCGGTGTACGAGAAGGCGGCCGAGGACAACCCGGACCTGGTGTTCGGCAAGGTGGACACGGAGGCGCAGCCCGAGCTGGCCGCGGCCTTCGGCATCCAGTCGATCCCCACGCTGATGATCGTCCGCGACCAGGTGGCGGTGTTCGCCCAGCCGGGCGCGCTGCCGGAGGCCGCACTGACGGACGTCATCGGGCAGGCCCGGAAGCTGGACATGGACCAGGTGCGGCAGCAGATCGCCGAGCAGCAGGCGCAGCAGCAGGGTGGTCAGGGCGCCTGAGGCGCCTTGTTGCGGGGGGCGCGCCGATCAGAACGGGCGGCGGGCGGTCGTGCCGCCGAGGGCGGCACGGGTGTCGCGCGGCCGACGACCTGCTGACACCGGGTTCCGGAACACCCTCCGGCCTTTTCCCCGATACATGGCCCGGCGCGATGCAGCGGGCCGGGGGCGTCGCGCAGCCCGGCGCCTGCGGGGTGCCGTCGCGCCGACCCGTGCCGCCCCAGCGGCACGACTGCCCGCGGCCGGCGGACAGCTGCGTCAGCTCGATTCTCGGCGGATCACCGTCGCCCCCAGCACCTTGTGCGCCTCCGGTGCCGCCGACGGGTCGTGGACCGCTCGGTCGACCAGGTCGGCCAGTTCCTGCCCCGAGGGCAGTTCCAGGTGGACCGTGCTCAGCCGGGGCCGCAGCAGTCGCCCCAGCATCAGGTCGTCCGCGCCGACCAGCGCCGTCTCCTCGGGGATGCGGATCCCCGCGTCCTGCAGCGCCCGCATCAGCAGCATCGCGTACTCGTCGTTGTACGTGAACACCGCGTCGAGCCCGAGCTCCCGCCATCGCGCGGCCAGCGAGGCCGCGGCCTCCTCGTCCTGGGCCAGGGGCAGCTCCGTCACCGTGGCGTCGCTGCCGCGCACAGCGGCCCGTACCCCCGCGAGCCGCGGAGCGGAGAACGTGTCGAGCCCCCGCTCGCCCGGCACCACCACGCCGATCCGCCGGCGCCCCGTGTCGAACAGGTGGGCGCCCGCGCTGTACCCGACGACGTCGTGGTCCATCAGCAGCGCGTGCGCGCCCTCCACGGTCTCGGGGCCGAGGGTGACGACGGCCCGCGCACCCGAGCGCTTGAGCACCTCGACGCCGCGCGGGCCGAGCCCGGAGCCGGGCACCAGGACGGCGACCGGGCGCAGCTCGGCCCAGGCGCGGGCGGCCTCGTCGTCGTGGACGCCGACGGTGCCGTACTGGACGACCGTGTAGTCGAGCAGGCTCAGCGCGGCCTGCAGCTCGTTGATGAACCTGCTGTACAGCGGGCCCACGGGGAACGCCGGCGCGGGCATCAGGACCATACGGCTGTGCCCGGCGCGCAGGCTGCGGGCGGCCGCGTGCGGCACGTACCCGAGTTCGCGCGCGGCCTCGCGGACGCGGCGGCGGGTGGGCTCGCTGATCCGGACGGCGCGGGCGTTGTTCAGCACGTAGGAGACGGTCGCGCGCGAGACGCCGGCCAGGCGGGCCACATCGGCGCTCGTCGGCACGGAGCGCGTCGGTGCGGGGGTCGCGGGCGCGGGCGGATTCGGTATCTGCACCATGACGTACGGCATCTTCGCAGAAGCCGTAACGCGCCCTTCATTCGGGGGAGTTGAGGAGTGCGGGCGGGTGTGTCCGGGGAGGTCAGGCGGTGGTGCCGGTGATCCGGTCGACGAGGTCGGTCCACGCGTCCTCGAGCCGCTGCGCCGGCATGCCGCACTGGTGCATCAGGTGGTGGACCAGCGCGGGGTCGAGCTGGGTCAGCAGCGTGTGGGCGAGCACGTCGCAGTCGGCGTCGGGGACCGCCTGGCGCAGCAGCATGGAGACATGGTGGTGCCGCACCCGGTAGGGCGGGACGGTGAAGCGGCGGCCCGCGTCCGGCTCGGCCGCGAGCTGGAGGTTCAGGTCCTCCACGGTGCGGCGCAGGGCGGCCCGGCCGAAGGCGCGCAGCCGCTCGGCCGGGGGCGCGCCCGGGCCCAGCGGCGGGGGGCCGTTGAGGAAGGCGGCCTGGAGCTTCTTCTCGCTGTGGTCGAGGAGGGCCATCAGCAGGCCCGTACGATCGCCGAAGCGGCGGAACACGGTGCCCTTGCCGACACCCGCCGCGGCGGCGACCTCCTCCATGGTGACGGCGTCGGCGCCGCGCGCCGCGACGAGTCCGGCGGCCGCCTCCAGCAGCCGGGCCCGGTTGCGGGCGGCGTCGGCGCGCAGGCAGGGTTCGTCGTCGTCGAGACCCAACTGCAGCAGCTGCGGGGACTCGGCGGGCTCCTGGGGGGTCGGTGCGGACGGCGGCGCGGCGGACATGAAGCCAGCGTAAAGCATCGGGAATGAAACTGGACCGTGGTCCGGTTAAAGTGCTACAACTGCAAAGCGGACCCCGGTCCGCATTGTGTCGCAGGTCATAGTCCACCCCCTGGAGTTTCCTCATGTCTGTTCGCATCCTCGCCCTCGTCGGCAGCCTTCGCGCCGGTTCGCACAACCGTCAGCTGGCCGAGGCCGCCGTGAAGCTCGCGCCCGAGGGCGTCGAGATCGCGCTCCACGAGGGACTGGCGGAGGTCCCGTTCTACAACGAGGACATCGACGTCGAGGGCGGCGTGCCGGCCGCCGCCGCCCAGCTGCGCGAGGCCGCCGCGGCCGCGGACGCGCTGCTGCTCTTCACCCCCGAGTACAACGGCACCATCCCGGCCGTGCTGAAGAACGCCATCGACTGGCTGTCCCGGCCGTTCGGCGCCGGCGCCATCAGCGGCAAGCCGGTCGTCGTGGCGGGCACCGCCTTCGGCCAGTACGGCGGCGTCTGGGCGCAGGACGAGACCCGCAAGGCCGTGGGCATCGCCGGCGGCAAGGTCCTCGAGGACGTCAAGCTGGCCATCCCCGGCTCCATGACCCGCTTCGCCGAGACCCACCCGGCGGACGACTCCGAGGTCGCCGAGCAGCTGGCGGAGGTCCTCAACCGCCTGCACGCCCTGGTCGACGGTGAGCAGACCGCGGCCTGACGCACACCCCCGAAGGGGCCGGAAGCCACGGCTTCCGGCCCCTTCACCGTGCGGTGACGCGGGCCCCACGACCCTTCACACCGGCAACCGGCCGGCCATCCCTCACGCCGCCTCCGGCGTCCCCCGCCCCTCCCGATGGATCGGCGCGCTCGTCGTCGTCAGCGGCACCCCCGTGCCGCCGTGCCGTGTCGCCACGATCTCCGCCGCTATGGAGAGCGCCGTCTCCTCCGGGGTGCGGGCGCCCAGGTCGAGGCCGATCGGGGAGTGCAGGCGGGACAGGGCCCGCTCCCCCACCCCCGCGTCCCTCAGCCTGCGCAGGCGGTCCGTGTGGGTGCGGCGGGAGCCCATCGCGCCGACGTACGCGACCGGCAGCTCCAGCGCCACCTCCAGCAGCGGCACGTCGAACTTGGCGTCGTGCGTCAGCACGCACAGCACCGTGCGGGCGTCGGTGCGCGTGGTGCGCAGATAGCGGTGGGGCCAGTCGACGACGACCTCGTGCGCCTCCGGGAAACGGGCCCGGGTCGCGAACACGGGCCGCGCGTCGCACACGGTGACGTGGTAGCCGAGGAACACCCCCACCCGTACCAGCGCCGCCGCGAAGTCGACCGCGCCGAAGACGATCATCCGGGGCGGCGGCACGGACGACTGCACGAACAGGGTCGGGCGGCCCGCGCAGTACGCGTCCGCGCCCGGCCCCACCGTGACCGTCCCCGTGCTCCCCGCGTCCAGCAGGTCACCCGCCGCGGCGGCAGCGGCGCGGTCCAGTTCCGCCGCGCCGCCGAGCCCGCCCTCGTACGTGCCGTCGGGCCGGACGAGGAGGGCCCGGCCCAGCAGGTCCGCCGGGCCGTCCGTCACCCACGCCAGCGCGCCCGGCCCGCCCCCGGGCAGGCCCGTCAGGACGGACTGCAGCACCGGCCGGACGGGGCTGTCCGCTCCGACCGGCACGACCAGCACCTCGATCGTGCCGCCGCAGGTCAGGCCGACCGCGAAGGCGTCCTCGTCGCTGTACCCGAACCGCTGGGTCCTGGCCCGCCCGTCCGCGAGGGCCTCCTGGCACAGGTCGTACACCGCGCCCTCGACGCACCCGCCGGACACCGAGCCGATCACCGAGCCGTCGCCGTCGACGGCGAGGGCCGCGCCGGGGCCGCGCGGCGCGCTGCCGCCCACGGAGATCACCGTGGCCACGGCGAACTCCCGGCCCGAGGCCAGCCATCCCCGCAGGTCGTCGGCGAGGTCAAGCATCCGCGTCTCCCGCCCGCAGCACCCGGTCCGGACGGATCGGCAGGCCGCGGTGGCGCACCCCTGTGGCGTGCCACACCGCGTTGGCGACGGCGGCCGCCGCGCCCACGATGCCGACCTCGCCGATGCCCTTGATGCCGACCGGGTCGTCGGGGTCGTGGTCGTCGACCCAGACGGCCTCGACGTCCGGGGGCACGTCGGCGTGGGTGGCGACGTGGTAGCCGGCCAGGTCGGCGCCGTAGAGCGCGCCGGAGGCCTGGTCGCGGACCGCCTCCTCGTGCAGGGCCATGGAGATGCCCCAGATCATGCCGCCGACGAGCTGGTTGCGGGCGGTCAGCGGGTTGACGATGCGTCCTGCGGCGAAGACGCCGAGCATCCGCCGCACCCGGACCTCGCCCGTGGTGACGTCGACGGCGACCTCGGCGAACTGGGCGCCCCAGGTGTGCCGTTCCTTCGCCGCGAGGGCGGCGATCGCCGCGGTGGTGTCGGACCGTACGGTGATGCCCTCCGGGGGCAACTCAACGCCCGGCAGCAGGCGTTCGCGCAGTTCCTCCGCGGCCGCGGCGACCGCCCAGCCCCAGGAGCGCGTGCCCATGGAGCCGGCGGCGATGCCCGACGGGCCGAAGTCACTGTCGCCCAGGCGTACTTCGATCCGCTCGGCCGGAACCCGCAGCGCGTCGGCGGCGATCAGGGTGAGTGCCGTACGCGCCCCGGTGCCGATGTCGGAGGCGGAGATGCGGACCGTGAAGGTGCCGTCGGCCTTCGCGGTGACCGCCGCCGTGGACGGCAGGGTGCCCGCGGGGAAGGACGCGGCGGCCGTGCCGGTGCCGACCAGCCACCGCCCGTCGCGGCGCACGCCGGGGCGTGGGTCGCGGGCGTCCCAGCCGAAGCGGCGGGCGCCCTCGAGGAAGCAGGCGGCGACGTTGCGCCCGGCGAACGGCAGTCCGCTGACCGGCCCGGTCTCCGGCTCGTTGCGCAGCCGCAGTTCGATCGGGTCGAGACCGCACTTCTCGGCCAGTTCGTCGAGGGCGCACTCCAGCGCGAACGACCCCGGCGCCTCGCCGGGCGCCCGCATCCAGGTCGGGGACGGCACGTCCAGCCGTACGACGCGGTTCTCGGTGCGGTGGGCGGCGGCGTCGTACATCGTGCGGGCCACGCCCGCGCCCGGCTCGACGAACTCGTAGACCGTGGAGGTCTGGTTGAGCGAGGTGTGCTCCAGGGCGCGCAGGCGTCCGTCGGGGCCGGCGCCCAGGCGGACGCGCTGCACGGTGGGGCTGCGGTACCCGGTGACGGAGAACATCTGGCGCCGGGTCAGCGACACCCGTACGGGGCGGCCGAGTTCGGCGGCGGCCATCGCGGCGGCCACCTGGGGCGCGCGGACGCCCTTGCTGCCGAAGCCGCCGCCGACGTGCTCGGAGCGGACCCGCACCGCGGCCGGGTCGAGGGAGAACATCCGGGCCAGTTCGTCGGCGACCCAGGTGATGCCCTGGTCGGAGTCGACCATGTCGAGCCGGCCGCCGTCCCACCACGCCGTCGCCACGTGCGGCTCCATCATGGCGTGGTGCTCCTCGGGCGTGGTGTACTCCGCGTCCACCACGTGCGGGGAGGCGGCGAGTTCGGTCTCCAGGTCGCCCTTCTCGGTGGTGCCGGGCATGTGGCCGTCGGCGGCGTACGCGTCGGGCCGGTCCGCGGAGAGAGCGACGTCGTGCGGCTCCTCCTCGTACGTGACGGTGAGGGCGTCGGCGGCCGCCCGCGCCTGCTCGGGCGTCTCGGCGACGACGAGGGCGACGGGCCAGCCGGCGTGCGGCACACGGTCGTGCTGGAAGACGACGGCGGTCGGGTCCGGCGGGATGCCCAGCATGCCGACGTAGTCGCTGTTCAGGCGGGCGGCGTTGCCGTGGTGGAGGACGGTGAGGACGCCCGGCATGGCGAGCACCGGGCCGGTGTCGACCGACCGGATCCGGCCGCGGGCCACCGTGGACAGCACGAGCACGCCGTGCGCGAGCCCGGCGAACGGGATGTCGCCGCCGTAGCGTGCGGCGCCGGAGACCTTGTCGCGGCCCTCGACGCGGGTGTGCGCGGTGCCGACCAGACCCGGTGCGGCGGGGCGCTGGGGTGCGACGGTCATCGGGAGGTCTCCTCGGCGAGTTCGGTCAGCACGGCCACGACGAGGTTGCGCAGAAGGGTCACCTTGTAGCCGTTGTGGGGCAGGGGGCGGGCCGCCGCGAGTTCGGCGTCGGCCGCGGCGGCGAAGTACTCGGCGGAGGCGGGCGCGCCGACGAGGATCCGTTCGGCGAGGCGGGCCCGCCAGGGCCGGGAGGCGACCGCGCCAAGAGCGAGGCGGGCGTCGCAGATGACGCCGTCGTCGATCTCCAGCGCGGCGGCGACCGAGCCGATCGCGAAGGCGTACGAGGCGCGTTCGCGGACCTTGCGGTAGCGCGAGCGGGCGGCGACGCGGGCGGGCGGCAGGGTGACGTGGGTGATGAGCGCGCCGGGCGGCAGAACGGTCTCGCGGTGCGGGGTGTCGCCGACCGGCAGGTAGAAGTCGGTCAGCGGGGCCTCGCCGGCGCCGTCGGCGGTCCGCCAGGAGACGACGGCGTCGAAGGCGGTGAGCGCGACGCCCATGTCGGAGGGGTGGACGGCCACGCAGTGCTCGGACGCGCCGAGGATGGCGTGGTTGTGGTGCTCCCCCTCGATCGCCGGGCAGCCGCTGCCGGGTTCGCGTTTGTTGCAGGGCCGGGTGATGTCGGTGAAGTAGCCGCAGCGGGTGCGCTGGAGCAGGTTGCCGCCGACGGTGGCCATGTTGCGGAGCTGCCCGGAGGCGCCGGCCAGCACGGCCTGGGTGAGCGCCGGGTAGCGGTCGCGGATCAGCGGGTGCGCGGCGAGGTCGCTGTTGGTGACGGTCGCGCCGATGCGTACGGCGCCGTCGTCGTCCGTCTCGATCCGGTCGAGCGGGAGGGAGCGGACGTCGACGAGCCGGGCGGGGGTCTCGACGCCGTTCTTCATCAGGTCGACGAGGTTGGTGCCGCCGCCGAGGCAGCGGGCGTCCGGGTCGGCGTCCAGCAGGGCGACCGCGCCGGTGACGTCGTCGGCGCGCCGGTAGTCGAACTCCCTCATGCGGCGGTCTCCTCGGTGGGCTTCTCGGCGGACGCCTCGGCGGCGGCACGGGCGACCGCCCGCGCGATCTGGCCGTAGGCGCCGCAACGGCAGAGGTTGCCGCTCATACGTTCCTTGATCTCCTCGGTGGTCAGGGGCAGCGGCCCTGCCTCGGGCCGTACGTCCGCGGTGACGGCGCTGGGCCAGCCGGCGGCGTGCTCCTCGATCATGGCGACGGCCGAACAGATCTGGCCGGGCGTGCAGTAGCCGCACTGGAAGCCGTCGAGGTCGAGGAACGCCTGCTGCACCGGGTGCAGCCGGTCCCCCTCGGCGACGCCCTCCACGGTGGTGATCTCACGGTCCTCGGAGGCGACGGCCAGCTGGAGGCAGGAGACGGTGCGGCGGCCGTCGACGAGGACGGTGCAGGCGCCGCACTGCCCGTGGTCGCAGCCCTTCTTGGTGCCGGTCAGGTCGAGGCGGTCGCGCAGGGCGTCGAGCAGGGTGGTGCGGTGGTCGACGGTCAGCGTGTGTTTCTCGCCGTTGATGTTCAGGGTGACGGTGCTGGACGACGTGGGGGGCGTCATGGACGGCCTTCTTTCACGGGTATCTCAGGAGTCACGGGATCGGAAAGGACGGGGCGTGCGGGCGCGGTGCTGTGCAGGGCGTACGGACTGCGGGATGGTGTGCCGTGCGCGGTCGTGCGGACGCGGCGGTGGCTCGGGGCATGCGGAAGGGCCGTCCCGTGCCGCCCGGGTCCGCCGATACGATGGACGGGAAGCGGACAGCTGTCCGTTACTCAGAACGTAGTGGACAGCTGTCCGCTTATCAAGGACGGGTTTCGGTCACGGCCCGGAAGGAGGACCGGTGGGCGACCACAAGGACGCGTCCCGGGGCGCGGAGACACCCCAGCGGGCGGACGCGCAGCGCAACCGCGAGCGCATCCTGGCCGTCGCGGTCACCGAGCTGACCCGGTCGGCGGACACCCCGCTGAGCGTGATCGCCAAGAAGGCGTGCGTCGGACAGGGCACGTTCTACCGGAACTTCCCCAGCCGCGAGGCGCTGGTCATGGAGATCTACCGGCACGAGCTGCGGCAGGTCGCCGAGAGCGCGGACCAGCTGCTGAGCACGCGGGAGCCCGACCGGGCGCTGCGGGAGTGGATGGACCGGCTGGCCCGGTTCGGCATGACCAAGGCGGGCCTCGCGGACGCGATCCGGCAGGCGACCAGCTCCCCGGACGGCCCGGCGAAACCCGGCCACGACTCGCTCCTCCAGGCGACGGACCGGCTTCTGAGAGCGTGCGAGGAGGCCGGGGTGATCCGCCCCGGCGTGTCCGCCGACGACCTGATCCTCACCCTCGGCGGCCTCTGGCAGCTCGACCCCGCGAGTGACTGGCAGTCGCGGGCGGCCCGCCTGTTCGACCTCGTCATGGACGGGCTGCGGGTGGGGGCGCCGGGGCGGAAGGAGGCGGACGCCCCGTAGGGGATGGTCGACGGCTCGTCAGGCGAGCGCCGTGGGGGCGAGTTCCCGCAGTTCGCGGAGGGCCGCAGCGACGGCCGGGCGGGAGTGACCCCCGGTCCGGGTGGCGGTGAGGAGCCTGCGGTGCGGGTCGCCCGCGCAGCGGACGCGGGTGATCGGCAGGTGCGGGGTGACGTGAGCCATGCGCGGGATCAGGGCCACGCCGAGGCCGTGGGCGACGAGGTGTGCCGTGGCGTTCCAGTCGCCCGCGTGGTGGACGACTTCGGGGGCGAAGCCGGCGGCCCCGCACGCGGCCATCACCTGGAGCCGGCACGGGCTCTCCGGCACCGGGGCGATCCACGGCTCGTGGGCCGCCTCGGCCAGGTCGACGCGGTCCCGTCCGGCCAGCGCGTGCGCGTCCGGCACCACCAGGTCGAACGGGTCGTCCAGCAAGGGCTGCTGGTCGAACCGCGTGTCGCTCATCGGCGGGTTGTGCGGGGTGGACTCCACCACGGCGAGGTCGGCGGCGCCCTCGAAGAGCAGGTCGAAGATGGCCGGAACGACGGCCTCCGTGATGCGGACCGAGAGCCGCGGGTGCCGCTCGCCGAGCCGGGCCGCCATCGGCGCGAGCAGCACCGAGACGGCCACCGGGAACCCGGTCACCCGCAGCACCCCGGCCGGATCGCCGTGGTCGGAGCGCAGATCCAGCTCGGCCTGGTCCCAGCGGGCCTGGATGGCGTCGGCGTGCGCGAGCAGGGACTCGGCGGCCGGGGTGAGGCGCACCCCGCGGCCCTGGGGTTCCAGCAGGTCGACGCCCAGGTCACGGGCGAGCTGGCGGATCTGCTGGGATGCGGCGGAGGGTGTGAAGTGCAGGGCGCGGGCGGCCGCGGTGACCGTGCCGTAGTGGGCGACCGCCCTCAGGACGTGGAGCCGGCGCAGGTCAATCATGAAGTCGAGGCTTCACGGTGGTGTGCACAAAGTCAACCTGGACGTGAACATAATCGACGGCGCACTCTTGAGGTGTCGCGACCGACAGCAGGCACACGAGTCACGTGAAGCACGTGGGAATCCAAGGAGTCGCCATGACCAGCACGACCGGCGCCACGGGTACGACCGGCACCGCCTGCCCCTACTGCGGGTGGCCGGACCACGCGGAGCCGTTCCAGGTCGTCTCGCGGCACGCCACCGGGGCGGGCAGCACGGTCTGGACGCGCTGCGGCTGCGGGTCGCTCCAGGTCCGCGCGGTGGACGCGCGCGGCATGCGCATCATGTCGCGCAGCCGCCCCGCCGACGTACCGGCGCCGGGCGGGCGTTGAGGGCCGGCGTTGACAGGCGGTTCGCCCTGGTCGTACTAATCGCGTAGTGATCGCGTACCGGCCGACGGAGGCCGGTGACCGGGGCGCGCGGGCGCGGACAGGAGGCGTGGACGTGCGGAGACTCCCCTTGTCCGGGGTGACGGTGGTGACCGTGGAGCAGGCGGTGGCCGCGCCCTACGCCACCCGGCAGCTGGCCGACCTCGGCGCCCGGGTGATCAAGGTGGAGCGGCCGGGCGAGGGGGACTTCGCCCGGCGCTACGACACCACCGTGCACGGCACGTCCAGCTACTTCGTGTGGATCAACCGCTCGAAGGAGTCCCTCACGCTCGACCTGAAGGATCCGCGCGGGCGGGACATCCTGCACGAACTGCTGGCGGACGCCGACGTGTTCGTGCAGAACCTGGCGCCGGGCGCGGCCGGCCGGCTCGGTCTGGACGCCGAGGCGCTGGGCCGCCGCCATCCGCGTCTCGTCCCCTGCACGATCTCCGGCTGGGGCACGACCGGGCCGTGGGCCGACCGCAAGGCGTACGACCTGCTGGTGCAGTGCCAGACGGGTCTGGTGTCGCTCACCGGCACCCCCGAGGAGACCGCCCGCACGGGCATCTCCGTCGCCGACATCGCCGCCGGGATGTACGCGTACAGCGGTGTCCTCACCGCCCTCTACACCCGCGCCACCACCGGCGAGGTGCACCCGGTGGAGGTGTCCCTGTTCGAGGCGCTGGCGGAGTGGATGGGCCAGCCCGCCTACTACACCCGGTACGGCGGCACCCAGCCGCCCAGGCTGGGCACCCAGCACGCGACGATCGCCCCGTACGGCACGTTCCGGGCGGCGGACGGGCGCGAGGTGCTGTTCTCCATCCAGAACGAGCGGGAGTGGGCGGCGCTGTGCCGGGAGTTCCTCGGCCGGCCCGAGCTGACGGACGACCCGCGGTTCGCGACGAGCTCGGACCGTGTGGCGCACCGGGACGAACTGAACGCGATCGTGGCTGAGCGGTGCGCCCGCGACGACGCGGAGGAGCTGCTGAAGGACCTGGAGGGAATCGGCATCGCCTGCGCCGGGGTCAACGACGTCGAGGCGTTCCTCGACCACCCGGTGCTGGCGGCGCGCGACCGGTGGCGCGAGATCGGGGTGCCGGGCGGCACGGCGGAGGCGCTCCTGCCACCCGCCGACCTCGCCGGGATCCCCGCCCGCATGGACCCGGTGCCGGCGGTGGGCGAACACACGGAATCGATCCTGCGGGATCTGGGGCGCACGGCTGAGGAGATCGAGGGGCTGCGGGCGGACGGGGTGGTCTGAGAGCTCGGAGGGTTACGGCTGATGCTCGCGCAGTGCCCCCAAGACCTCCTCGTCCGTCAGCTGGTCGAACTCGTCGTACCACTGCCCGACCGCCATGAAGGCGGCCGGTTCGTGGAGGGTGATCAGGTCGTCGGTCTCGGGGCGGAGGGTGGCGGCGCCCTCCGGGGAGGCGACCGGGACGGCCAGGACCAGGCGGGCGGGGTCGCGGGCGCGCAGGGCGCGCAGGGCGCGCAGGGCGGCGCGGGCCGTGGAGCCGGTGGCCAGGCCGTCGTCGACGACGATCACCGTGCGGCCGCGCGGGTCGGGCGCGGGCCTGCCCTGCCGGTAGAGCCGTTCGCGCCGGAGGAGTTCGGCGCGCTCCCGTTCGACGACGGGCGCGAGGTCGGCCTGCGTCAGACCCAGGGCGCGCAGCGCCTCCTCGTCGAAGACGGGGACGCCGTCGCCGGCCATCGCGCCGACGCCGTACTCCTCGTGGCGGGGCGCGCCGATCTTGCGGACGACGAGCACGTCGAGGGGCGCGCCGAGCGCCTCGGCGACCTCGGCGGCGACGGCGACGCCGCCGCGGGGCAGCGCCAGGACGAGGGGGTCGGGCAGGGCGCCGGCGTCCTGCCTCTCCCGCAGCCGCGCGGCCAGTTCCCGGCCGGCCTGCCGGCGATCACGGAACCGCATGACGGTGACCTCCCTCCGACGGTCACGACCCGGTCGGCACCCGCGTACCCCTTCCCCCGGTGCGCGAAGCACCGCCGCGGGGCATGGGGTCCGCACGCTCGGGCAGTCGTGGTGCATGGTCGGTGACACGAGTGACTCCGGGCAGGCGCCGCGGCGGGACCGCAGCGGGCACCGTTCGGTGGCGCAGGAGGACGACGTACGCATCGAGGCCTGGGCGGCGAGCCGCGAGCACTGCCTGGCCGAGGCCGTGGTGGCGATGGTGGAGTGCTTCGCCGACGTGTCCGGCGTGAGACCGACCGGGGTGGACCGCATCCGGCTGGACGAGACGGACGACGACGACCTGCTGGCCGCGCTGCTGGACGAGGTCCTGTACCGGCTGGAGGCGTACGGCGAGGTGCCGGTGGACGTGGAGGCCGACGAGGCCGAGGGCGGCCTGGACGTACGGCTCGCGGTCGCGGCCCTCACGGACGTGCGGGTCACCGGGGAGGTGCCGGTGGACATCGGCTGGGACGATCTGCGGCTGTCGCCGGGGCCGTACGGCTGGTCGTGCGCGGTGACGGTCGGCGGCTGAGGCCGCCGGCCCCGCTCAGTAGGTCGGCACGGCGAGGTCGCCGGCCCCGCTTCAGTGGGTCGGCGTCGCGCGGCTGATGTCCGCGAGCGCGGAGTGCGGGTCCTCCTCGGCGGCGAGGTCGCCGAGGCTGACCACGCCCACGGGGCAGCCGCCGTGCTCCACCACGGGGAGCCGCCGCACGGCGTGTTCCCGCATCAGCTCGACGGCGTGGTCGGTCGTGTCGTCCGGGTCGAGTGTCACCAGCGGCGGGCGGGTGCACAACGAGCCGACGGTCGTGGCCTCGGGGTCGTGCCCCTCGGCGACGCCGCGCAGCACGATGTCGCGGTCGGTGAGCACGCCGAACAGGTCGCAGTCGTAGGAGACGAGGACGTCACCGACGTTCTGCTCGCGCATCAGCCGCGCCGCCTGCGTCACCGAGGTCATCGGCTCGACGGAGGTGGTGTGCGCGGACATCACGTCGCGTACGCGCGTGGTCATGGGGCGCCTCCCGGTGCGTGGTCACGGTCGCCGTGCGGTCGCGGTTCTCCCTCTGGAGCCCGCGTAGCCCGCCGCGCCGGGAGTAAACCGGTCCGGTTTGCCCGCGGCGGCCCGGCTCGCTTGGATGGGCCGGTCCCCGGCGGCCCGTCGGGGCGGAATCGGCGGGGGCGGAAATCGGCGTGAGCGGGGGGCGGGTGGACGGGCGGCGGTCGGCGGCGTGGCGGTTCGGGTGGCTGTGGACGGCGTACGGGGTGAGCACCTTCGGCACGCGGTTCGCGTTCGACGCGTTCGCGCTGGTCGCGCTGCTGGTGCTGCACGCCGGTCCGGCCGAGGTGTCGCTGCTGGCGGCGGTGGGGCCGGCGGTCGGCGCGGTGCTGTCGGTGCCGCTCGGGCCCTGGGTGGAGTACCGCCGCAAACGCCCGGTGATGATCGCGACGGACCTCGTGCGATGCGCGGTGCTGCTGAGCGTGCCCCTCGCGTACGCCCTCGACGCGCTCACCGTGGCACAGCTGCTGGTGGTCTCGGTGACGGTGGCGGCGGCCGACATCACGTTCCAGGCGGCGGTCGGCGCGTACGTGAAGAACGTCGTGCCGGGCGAGGAGTTGCTGCGCGCGAACGGGCGGCTGGAGTCGACGACGTGGACCGCGACCATGCTGGGGCCGCCGCTGGGCGGGGCGGCGATCGGCTGGTTCGGCCCGGTGACGACGGTCGTCGCCGACGCCGTGAGCTATCTGCTGTCGGCCGGTGCGCTGGGCGCGGCGGGCGGCGGCGACCGGCGTCCCGAACGCCCGGACCCACGGCCCCGGCTGCGGGCCGGCGACCTGCTCGACGGGTGGCGGTACATCCTGCGCAGCCGTGAACTGCGTCCGCTGTTCCTCAACACGGTGCTGGTCAACGGCCTGATCATGGCGTCGTCGCCGCTGTTGGTCGTGCTGATGGTGGGGCCGCTGGGCTTCGCGCCGTGGCAGTACGGGCTGGCGTTCGCGGTGCCGTGTGTCGGCGGGCTGGTCGGGTCGCGGCTGTCGCGACGGCTGGTGGCGCGGTTCGGGGCGCGGCGGGTGCTGGGCGTGGCGGGAACGCTGCGGGCGTGCTGGTCGGTCGGGCTGGCGTTCGTGGGTCCGGGCGCGGCGGGGCTGATCCTGGTGATCGTGATCGAGTTCGGGCTGATCACGAGCATGGGCGTGTTCAACCCGGTGTTCGCCACGCGCCGGCTGGAGCGGACGCCCGCGGACCGGGTGGTCCGCACGCTGTCGGCGTGGTCGGCGACCGGCAAGGCGTCGGTCGCCGTGCTGACGGCGCTGTGGGGACTCCTGGCGAGCGTCACGGGCCCCCGCACGGCCGTCGCGGTCGCCGGCGCCCTGCTGCCGGCCACGGCGCTGCTGCTGCTGCCGCGCCGGCGCGAAGAGGCGCACCAGGAGCTGGACAGGGAGGCACAGGCCAAGGCCTAGGTGTTCGTCTGCCTGGGGCCGCGGCGTTCTCCGCCACGTGGTGTTCTCCGCTGGGGTGAACGCCGCGGCCGCAGTTCTTTCGATCCGGTTCGCGTCTGTCCGGTCACCGGGGCCCGGGAGGTGTGGCGGGGGTCAGTGGATGTCGATGCGGTCCCCGGTCACGGCCGTGGACACCTCCGTCCCGTCCGGGGCTGTGGCGGACACGGTCAGCCGCGGTGCGAAGCCCTGGTCGAGGTCGGTCCGGGTGACGGTCCGTCTGCCGCTCTTGCAGACGTAGTCGGCGCCGGGGGCGAGCGTCGCGGCGCCGCATGCGGTGAGATCGGTCAGGTCCCCGTTCAGCCTGACATCGGTCAGCGTGGTGTTGCCGGGGTTGGACACGCGGGTCCAGTACACCATGGTGTCCCCGACAGGACCGGCCGCTCCCGCTGCCTGGAGGTTGTCCAGGACGGGCAGGGCGGAGATCTTCGGCGTGGCGGGGGCATCGGCGGCCGCGGCGACGCGGAAGGTGCCGGTCCCGTAGGCGTGTGCGTCACGGACCGAGTAGACACCCTTGGCCGTGTGGGTGCCGACCGCGGTGAGGGGCACGTCGACCGTGACCTTCACGGTGGCGCCCTGACCCGGGTTGAGGGCGGGCATCGCCGCGGCGGTGGAGGTCCAGCCTTCGGGAAGGTCGAGGTTCACGGTGCCCGCGGGCAGAGGACGGTCGTTCTGGTTGACCACCCGCACGTCGAACTGGTTCTTCTCACCCGCCTTCACCTGTGCCGGTGCGGTGACCGTGACCGGGGCGCAGACCCCGCCGAGCCACTTCAGGTCGAAGGACGAGTAGGAGATGTGCTGGTAGCCCTGTCGCTCCCAGAGCATGCCGACGCGGGGATCGGGCCCGGTGCCGTCCGACAGCGGGGTGAGCGTGGAGTAGGCGGACGCTCCCGTGGCGACGACCTTGCGGACCGGCCAGGTCTTCCCGTCGTCGCAGGACATCTTCACGGTGAGGTTGCGCCGGATGCCGGTGTCCTCGGTGTTGCTGAACAGCAGCCACTTCGACCTGGGGTGGTCGCCCGGCACGTCCGGCGCGAAGCGAGTGATCGACCCGTTGTTCGCCGGGTCGGGCAGCGCCGTGTCCCGCTGGAACGGGCCGTAGGTGACACCGCCGTCGGTGGAGTGCGCGATCGTGCGGTAGGGCGCCGACCGGTTGTTGAGCAGGATACGTCCGTCGGACAGTTCGACGGTCTTGTTCTCGTCCCCGCCGCCGGCGGTGGGTGTACCGGCCTTCCACGTCTCCCCGTGGTCGTCGCTGTAGACGCTGACCACGCGGTTGGCGCCGTCGGCCCGGACGGCGTACTGCTGGATCAGCCGTCCCTTGCGGGGGCCCTGCCGCAGTTGGATGCCCTCGCCGGAGGCCGCGAACATGCCCGCCCAGGCCGGGTCCTTGATCTGCGCGGTGATGCGGCGGTGCTTCCAGGTCAGGCCGTCGTCGTCCGAATAGCTGTAGTCGGTCTGCTGGATCGCCGGATCGGAAACCGGCAACGACGAGAGCAACCCCAACAAACGGCCTTTCGGCGTTCGTCCGGGACCGCGCTCGCGTGTACCGGCCGGCCGACGCCCCACAGCCCCCGGGGGAATGCGGCATGACTGGGCCTCACCCGCCCGAGCGCGACAACAGAACAGCCTGAGCTGCGCCGATACCGTTGCGAACGGCAAGGGGTGGCAGGCGCTCAGCTCAGCGTTCAGAACGTTGAGGGGGCCGGTGTCGTCGCAGGGGACGCGGTCGAGGGGACAGTCGTCGCCCCACTGGGACGTGAGGCCGTGTTCAGCGGTGGCCGAGGACGTTGACCACACGGCCGTCGGGGTCGCGGACGAAGAAGCGGCGGACGCCCCACTCCTCGTCCTGGAGCGGGTGGACGATCTCCGCTCCGCTCTTCCGCACCGTCTCGTACACCGCGTCCACGTCGTCCACCTCCACGCTGAGGTGGGGGTGGACCGGTGCCGTCGCGTCCCCCGTCACGACGCTGAGCTGTGCCGTCGGGTTGGAGGGGGACGCCAGCGTCCGGATCCAGCCGAGGTCCATGACCTCATCCAAGCCGAGCAGGCTGTAGAACTCCCCGTTCTTCCCCGGGTCCTCGGAGTGGAGGTTGGGCACGACACGGCGGACGGTCATCGATGGCTCCCTCGGTTCTGTCGGGTCCGGCGGGCGGCGGTTGTGGACCCCATGAGCAGCACGCGCCGCGTCGGGGGACGGCCCCCAGGCTAGCCATCACGCGGCGCTCGGGCTCGTACCCCAGCCGCCTCGGCCGCCTCCTCGACGCGTGCGGCCACCCAGGCCAGGAACTCCCGCACGTCGTCGGCCGGCAGGACTGCCGCCTTCGCGCGGGGACGTTCGAAACTGCGCAGCGCCTCGGCGATCAAGGGCTCGAAGGCGGGCTCGGACGCGGCGACGATCTCCCCGGCCCGGCGCTTGGGGAACCAGTGCCCGGTGCGGCAGTGGACGGTGGCGCGGCAGCCGTTGAGCACACGGTTGTCGGCCAAGTGGCCGTCCCCGTCGGCGTGTTCGCGTACGGAGGCGCTGAGTGCGGCGAGCACCGTGGGCCGGTCCGGGGCGGCGATCACGTCCCGCGCCGGCGCGCCGTACAGCGGGAGTCCGGCCTGGTGGGCGATGGAGCGGTCGATGACGTACCAGAAGTCGGACGCGTCCGCGGGGTCGTAGCCGGCGCGTTCGGGCAGGGCGGGTCCGGTGTTGAGGTCGAGCAGGTAGCCCGCCTCCCCCGACGGACGGGCGGCGAAGTCGGCCGTGTAGACGACGAGTTCGAGGCCGGCGGCGGGGCAGGGAAGCACGGGGTGGGCCAGTGTCTCGGCGAGCGGGATGAGGTCCGCGCGGGGCAGGGCGGGGTCCACCACGACCGTCACATCGACGTCGCTGCGCCCGTGGCGGTAGTCGCCCAGGGCGAGCGAGCCGACGGCGAGGACGCTCGCCAGACGGTCGCCGCAGACTGCGGAGGTGCGGCGGACCAGCTCCTCCAGGTAGGCGCGCAGTTCCGGCGGCGGGAGGGAGGGACGGCTCATGCCCCCAGTGTCACCCCGGCCGGGCGCCCGGTCCGGGTCACGTCCACAGCTCGGCGCTGTCGCACACCCGTGCGCCCATGTTGCGCTCCATCATCCGCAGGGCGGCGTCCGCCAGATCCTCGTGGATGTGCGCGACGGCGTCCCGGGGGACGGTCACCCGGAAGTGCCGGATGTGCGCGTCGAGCGAGGAGTACAGCACGCACTGCTCGGTCACCTGCCCGACCAGCACCAGCTGGTCGATGCCCTGCTGCGTGAGCAGATAGCTGAGCGGCGTCTCGAAGAAGATCGAGTGCCGGGCCTTGACCACGAACAGCGACGACTCGTCCGGCACCAGCGGCTCGACCAGACGCGCGTGCGGCCCCGCCAGCGCCTTGTCGAGCAGCTCCCCGTGGTGGGAGCGCCACTCGCCGAAGTTGTCGTTCACGTAGATGACCGGTGCGTCCTGCCGCCGTGCCCGCTCCAGCAGCCCGGAGATCTTCGGGACCACCGTCTCGGCGGACGGGAGCAGCTGGTCGGCGTCCGGGTGGTCGTAGGTGTTGATCATGTCGATGACGATCAGTGCGGTCTTGCCCATGTCTCCAGGGTTCCACCGGGGCGGGTGGTCAGGCATCTTCACCTGGGCCCTTCACCGCGCCCTTCACCCGGGCCGGGGCAGCGGCCGTACTCCGACGTCAACGGGGCCGTCCGGCCCTAGTCCGGACCCGTTCCGCGGCCGACGATGGGGAAATGATCCAGAGCGATGGCTTCCGGGCGCTCGACCGGCAGGAGTGCCTGCGCCTGCTGGGCAAGGTGCCCGTCGGACGCGTCGTGTACACGCGGCACGCGCTTCCCGCCGTGCTGCCGGTGAACTTCACCCTGGACCCGGACGGGTCCGTGGTGCTGTGCACCTCCGCCGGCTCCGACCTGGTGCGGGCCGTCGACGGGGTGGTCGTGGCGTTCGAGGCGGACGACTTCCACACCGGGCGGCGGTCCGGGTGGAGCGTGGTGGTGACCGGACGGGCGGAGGTGGTGACCGACCCGGCCGAGCACGAGCGGCTGCTGCGCACGGGCCCCCGGTCGTGGATGCCGCTGCGGGACGGCGTGTTGGTGCGGATCGAGAGCGAGATGGTGACGGGGCGGGAACTGACGGGGGGCGGCGGCAGACCCTAGCCGCCCCTCCTGCGCGCCCCACGGCCCGTCAGCCCCCTCAACCGATCAACCCCCTTGATCAGTACCGCCGGACGGGTGACGTACGGTACGCCCTGTGACCGCCTACACCCCTGAAGACACCCCGGGCCGTTACGGCCCGTACGCCACCGTCGAGACCGAGCCGCGTTCCGTGGGCCGGGTGCGCACCGAGTACTCGCCGGCGTACGACGGCGACCCGGACCCCGGCGAGATCGTCTGGACCTGGGTCCCGTTCGAGGAGAACGACGGCCGGGGAAAGGACCGGCCGGTGCTGGTCGTCGCGCGTGAGGCGACCGGCACGTTCCTCGCCGTGCAGCTGTCGAGCAAGGGGCACGCCGGGGACCGGGACTGGGTGCCGATCGGCAGCGGGCCGTGGGACCGGTCGGGGCGCGACTCCTGGGTGGCCGTGGACCGGGTGCTGCGGCTGCACGAGCAGGGCATGCGCCGGGAGGCGTGCGCTCTGGACCGGATGCGGTTCAACTCGGTGCGGCAGCGGCTCAGGGAGCGTTACGGCTGGCAGTGACCTGCGCAGACGCGTCCGTCAGGTCCGCGACCCTCCGGTCGGACAGGTCCGCGAAGGTCCGCTCGAACGCCGTTCGGGTCGCGCCCTCGCGGGTGCGGTCCAGGATGCCGAACACCACGTGGGCGAAGGCGCCCTCGAAGCGCCCGCCGGGGCCCAGGTGCGTACGGAACGCCTCCGCGACCTGGGCCGGGTCGTTGCGGAACACTCCGCAGCCCCAGGCGCCGAGCACCAGCCGCCGGTAGCCGTGGTGGGCCGCCGTCTCCAGCACGCGGCCCGCGCGGCGCACGAGCACGCCGGGCACCTCCCCCACGCGCTCGGGCGCCTTGGAGCGGATCACGCCCGCGTTCGGCGCCGGTGACGTGAGGAAACCGGCCGTGAACGGGGCGTCCAGCAGGGCGCCGCGGTCGTCGCGGAACACCGGCACGGCCGGGGCGTGGATCACCCGGTCGGTGTAGAACGGGTCGCGGTGGGCGCGGTGGTGCTCGTAGAAGCCCGGCGCCCGCAGCAGGCACGTGTACAGCGCGGAGGCGCGGCACAGGGCCTCCTCCTGGGCCTGCGCGCCGTTGAGGTAGCCGCCGCCCGGGTTGCGTGCGGAGGCGAAGTTGAGGACGGCCACGGGGTCCGGTGCGCCCGGGCCGGTGGTGAGGCGGCGGGCGGCCGCCAGGCTGCTCTCGCCGGTCACCTCGAAGCGGGCGGGCGCCGGATCGGACTCCGGCACCGGGACCGGGTCCGGCCCGTGCAGCGTGGTGCCCTGCCGGGCCGCCTCCACGGCCGCTCCGATCTCCACCTCGCGGCCGTCGGGCGCCCGGTAGACGCCTTCCGCCACGATCCGCTCGGTCTCCCGGGCCGTCCCCCGCAGACGCGCGCTCACGGCGCCACCCCCGTAGCCGCCGTGACCGCGCCCCCGGCGCCCAGCGCGTTCCCCCTCGTCGTGCTCACCTGAGCATCCTGAGCGATGCTGGTGAGGCGGCGCAACGAGGTTTTCGCCGCCCCGGACGGTCCGGGACCGGAGGCGAAAAGCCCCGGTGGCAGGCGCGAGGCGGAGGTGACCGACCTCTTACGCCCCGCCGGGCGCCCTTGTGCGCGGCGGTCCGAGGGTTTTGGGTGGACGCGTTGGTGCCGGCCCGGACCGACCAGGCAGCGGGCCGGCGACATGGTGGTGTCTCAGGAGGATTCCCGCATGTCAGATCCGTCGAGCGGCTGTGCGCCCTCCCGCACGGCCGTCACCGAAGCCGAGGCGGAGGCCCTGATACGGGGCATCTGCTTCAAGACCGGACCGCCCCGCCGTATCGGTGTGGAGGTCGAATGGCTGGTCCACGAGTCGCGCGACCCGCGGCTCCCCGTCTCCCGTGAACGACTCGAAGCGGCCTACGCCGCCCTGCGCGGGGTGCCCCTGCGGTCGGCGCTCACCGTCGAGCCCGGCGGCCAGCTGGAGCTCAGCTCGCCGCCCGCCGCGTCCCTCACCGAGTGCCTGACCACCGTCTCCGCCGACCTGGACGCCGTACGCGCCGTCCTGGGCCGGGACGGGCTCACCCTGGCCGGCATGGGCCACGACCCCTGGCAGATTCCCCGGCGGTACCTCCGGCAGCCGCGCTACGACGCGATGGAGGCAGCCCTCGACCGCACCGGCGCGGCCGGCCGCTTCATGATGTGCACCTCCGCCTCGGTGCAGGTGTGCGTGGACGCCGGGTACGAGGAACCCGGCCCGCTCGGGCATGTGCGCCGCTGGTGGATGGCGCATCTGCTGGGCGCCGTCCTGGTGGCGGTCTTCGCCAACTCCCCCGTCTCCGCGGGCCGGCCCACCGGCTGGCTCTCCACACGGCAGCTGCGCTGGGCGCAGATCGGCGCCGGACGGGCCGGAGCGCCCGCGCTGGACGCCGACCCGCGCACCGCCTGGGCCCGGCATGTGCTGGACGCGCCCGTGATGTGCGTGCGCCGGGACGACGACGGGCCGTGGGAGGTGCCGGAGGACCTGTCGTTCCGGCACTGGACGCGCCGCCGGGCGCCGCGCGCGCCCACCCACGACGACCTGGACTACCACGTCACTACGCTGTTCCCGCCGGTCAGGCCGCGCGGCCATCTGGAGCTGCGGATGATGGACGCGCAGCCCGGCGAGGACGGATGGACCGTGCCGCTGGCGGTGACGGCGGCGCTGTTCGACGCCCCGGAGGCCGCCGAGACCGTGTACCGCACGGTGAAACCGCTCGCCGAGCGGACGGGCGGGCTGGCCGCCCCGCGGAACCCGCTGTGGAGCGACGCGGCCCGTGACGGGCTGGCCGACCCGGAGCTGCGGGAGGCGGCGGCCGTCTGCTTCGCGGCGGCGCTGGCCGCCCTGCCCCGGCTCGGGGCCGCGACCGCCCTGGTCGACCGGGTCGCTGCGTTCCGGGACCGCTACGTCGCCCGGGGCCGCTGCCCCGCCGACGACCTGCTCGACGCGTGGCGCGCGGCCCACGACGGGCGCCCGGACGGATCCGGCGCGCCCCTGCTCACCCCCCACCCGTACGGGAAGGACACCCCCTCATGACCGACCCCGCCCTCGACGCCGAAACCCTGCGTGAGCGCGCGGTCGCCTCGCTGGTCGTCGCGCGGGACCGCACCACGCTGCTGACCAGCTGTGTGGAGGAACCCGACCTGACCGCGCAGCACTCGCCGCTGATGTCGCCGCTGGTGTGGGACCTGGCGCACATCGGCAACCAGGAGGAACAGTGGCTGCTGCGCGCGGTGGCCGGGCACGAGGCGATCCACCCCGAGATCGACAGCCTCTACGACGCCTTCGAGCACCCACGCGCCGAACGCCCCAAGCTGCCCCTGCTGTCGCCCCAGGAGGCCCGCCGGTACGCGGCCGACGTGCGCGGACGTGCCCTGGACGTGCTGGAGCGCACGGCGTTCGACGGCACCCGGCTGACCGAGGCCGGGTTCGCCTTCGGGATGATCGCCCAGCACGAGCAGCAGCACGACGAGACCATGCTGATCACCCACCAGCTCCGCAAGGGCCCGGCCGCGCTCACCGCGCCCGACCCGGAGCCGGTGACGCCGTACACGGGACCGGCGGAGATCATGGTGCCGGGCGGTCCGTTCACCATGGGCACCTCGGCCGAGCCGTGGGCCCTGGACAACGAACGGCCCGCCCACCAGCGGGAGGTGGCCCCGTTCTGGATCGACGCCACGCCCGTCACCAACGGGGCCTACCAGGCGTTCGTCGAGGACGGCGGCTACGAGGAGCCGCGCTGGTGGACGCCCGAGGGCTGGGCGCACGTGCGCCGGGCCCGCCTCACCGCGCCGCTGTACTGGCGCCGGGAGGGCGGTCAGTGGCTGCGGCGCCGCTTCGGCGTCACGGAACCGGTGCCGCCGGACGAGCCGGTGCTGCACGTGTGCTGGTACGAGGCGGACGCGTACGCCCGCTGGGCGGGGCGCCGGCTGCCCACCGAGACCGAGTGGGAGAAGGCCGCCCGGCACGACCCGGCCACGGGCCGCTCGCGGCGCTACCCGTGGGGCGACGCCGACCCGACGCCCGGGCACGCCAACCTCGGCCAGCGCCATCTGCGCCCGGCCCCGGCCGGCAGCTATCCGGCGGGCGCGTCGCCGCTGGGCGTACGGCAGTTGATCGGGGACGTGTGGGAGTGGACGGCGTCCGACTTCCTGCCGTACCCGGGCTTCCGGGCGTTCCCGTACCGGGAGTACTCGGAGGTGTTCTTCGGGCCGGAGTACAAGGTGCTGCGCGGCGGTTCGTTCGCCGTGGACGCGGTGGCCTGCCGGGGCACGTTCCGCAACTGGGACCACCCGATACGGCGGCAGATCTTCTCCGGGTTCCGCACCGCCCGCTCGGCGGGGGACGCCTGATGTGCCGTCACCTGGCGTACGTGGGCCCGGCGGAGCCGCTGGGCACGCTGCTGGTGGGGCCGGAGCACGGGCTGTACCGGCAGTCGTGGGCGCCCCGCCGGCAGCGGCACGGCACGGTCAACGCGGACGGCTTCGGCGTGGGCTGGTACGCCGACGGCGACCCGGTGCCGGCCCGCTACCGGCGGGCCGGGCCGATCTGGGCGGACCTGTCGTTCGCAGACCTGGCGCGGGTGGTGCGCACGGAGGCGCTGCTCGCCGCCGTGCGGGACGCGACGCTGTCGGGCGCCGACGCGGAGGCGGCCGCGGCCCCCTTCGCGTCCGGGGCGTGGCTGTTCAGCCACAACGGCGCGGTGCCGGGCTGGCCCGGCTCGCTCGCGCCGCTGGCGGCCACCCTGCCGGCCGAGAATCTGCTGTCGCTGGAGGCCGGCAACGACTCGGCGTTCGTGTGGGCGCTGGTGCTGGCCCGGCTGCGGGCCGGCGACGCGATGGGGCAGGCGCTGGCCGACACGGTCGCCGAGGTCGCGGCGGCGGCGCCGGAGGCCCGGCTGAACCTGCTGCTCGCCGACGGCGCCACGATCACCGCGACCGCGTGGGGGGACACCCTGTGGTACCTCGCCCGGCCCGGCGGGGGAACCGTGGTCGCCTCCGAGCCCTACGACGACGACCCGCACTGGCAGGAGGTGCCCGACCGCACCCTGCTCGCCGCGAGCCGCACCGACGTGCTGCTCACCCCGCTCAAGGAGCCCCTCACGTGAGTCCGTTCCGCCTGACCCGTACCCTCCCCGAGGACGCCGCCGGCGCCGCGCTGCGCGCCGACGTCCGCGCGGGACTGACCGGCAGCCCCAAGACGCTGCCGCCGAAATGGTTCTACGACGCACGGGGCAGCGAGCTGTTCGAGGAGATCACCACGCTGCCCGAGTACTACCCCACGCGCGCCGAGCGGGAGATCCTGCTCGAACGCGCCGACGAGATCGCCGCCGTGTCCGGCGCCCGCACCCTGGTCGAACTGGGCTCGGGCTCCTCGGAGAAGACACGGCATCTGATCGCCGCCCTCGACGGGCTGCGGACGTACGTCCCGGTCGACGTCAGCGAGTCCGCGCTGACCAGGGCGGGGCAGACGCTGGCCGCCGAGCGGCCGGGGCTCGACGTGCACGCGCTGGTCGCGGACTTCACCGCCGAGCTGACCCTGCCGGAGACGCCGGGGCCGCGCCTGGTGGCGTTCCTCGGCGGCACCATCGGCAATCTGCTGCCGGACGAACGGTCCGCGTTCCTCTCCAAGGTGCGCGCCCTGCTCGCCCCGGGCGACGCGCTGCTGCTCGGCACGGACCTGGTGAAGGACGAGAAGACACTGGTCCGGGCGTACGACGACGCGGCCGGGGTGACGGCCGCGTTCAACAAGAACGTGCTGAACGTCGTCAACCGGGAGCTGGGCGCCGACTTCGACCCGGACGCCTTCGACCATGTGGCGGTGTGGGACGCGGAGCACGAGTGGGTCGAGATGCGGCTGCGCTCGCGCACCGCGCAGTCCGTGAAGATCCCGGCACTGGAACTGGTCGTGGACTTCGCGGAGGGCGAGGAGCTGCGCACCGAGGTGTCGGCGAAGTTCCGGCAGGAGGGAGTGCGTGCGGAACTGTCGGCCGCGGGGCTCGACTTGACCCGGTGGTGGACGGACGGAGAAGGGCGGTTCGCGCTGTCGCTGAGCGTGGCCCGCTGAGGATGGCCGGGTGGGCCTCACCCTGCGGACTCACTCGAAGGCGAGGGTCTCCGTGATGCGCCGCGAGGCGCGCTCGGCCTCCTTCTCGGGGTCGGCGCCGGTGAGCACCTTCGTCATGTACTCCTTGATCGGGTTGTCGGCCTCGACCACGCTCCACCGGGGCGTGGCCGGGGTCGCCCGGCCGCGTGCGGCGCCGGCCGCCATGGCCTCCAGGCCCTGCTCCCCCGCGACCGAGTCGGCGAGCTCCGCCTTGTTGGGGACGTAGTTCATGGTGCGGGCGAGGTCGGTGTTCCATCGGGCGCCGGTGAGGGCGGCGACGACCTCGACGGCGGCGTCCTCGACGTCGGTGGCGGCCGGGACGACGAGGTCGGAGCCGCCGGTGAAGACGGCGCCGGGGCGGCCGGGTTCTTTGCCGGGGACCGGGAAGTAGCCGATCGTGTCCTCGAGTGCGGGGTTCTGCTGGACGATGGCGCGGACCAGTCCGGGGACGGCGACGATCTGGGCGACGTTCCCCTCGGCGAACACGCCCGCCTGGGGCGGGTGTTCCTCGTCGGCGTCGACGGGGCCGTCGCCGAGCTTCTGCAGCCGGCGGTAGAAGTCCATGCCGCGCAGGGCCGCCTCGCTGTCGAGGGCGCCCTTCCAGACGCCGCTGCCTTCGGTGGCGAGTTCGCCGCCCTCCTCCCAGATGAACCCGGCGAGGGTGTACCAGTCCTGTCCGGCGAGGTAGATGCCCTGGGTGTCGCCGGTGTCGAGCCGTTCGGTGGTCTCCAGCCACTCGTCGCGGGTCTTCGGCGGGGTGACGCCGGCCGCGCGGAACAGGTCCTTGCGGTAGACGACGACGCGGTTGGCGGCGTACCAGGGGATGCCGTACTGCTGTGAGCCCCAGCGGCCGGGTTCGGCGAGGCCGGGCAGCCAGTCGTCGCGGCCCCAGTCGCGCATGGACTCCAGGGTGAGGTCGAGCAGGCCGTCGCTCTCGGCGTACGCGGACACCTGGGTGTTGCCGACCTCGATGACGTCCGGACCGTCCGGGTCGTCGCCGCGCAGCGCCCGCTGGACCTTCTCGCCGACGCCCGTCCACTCCTGGATGCGGATGTCGAGGTCGAGCGTCTCGTGCTCGCGCTCGAACTCCTCCGTGAAGCGGTCGAGGAAGTCCTGCGAGGCGCTGTGCTGCATCAGCCAGACGGTGACGGTGCGCCGCTCCGCCGCGCTGTCGGACATCACCCCGCAGCCGGTGAGCAGGGAGGCGGACACACAGACGAGGGCGAGCAGGCGGCGTCTCACGTGGGGTCCTGTTTCTGTCTGGCGGACAGGGGCGGGCCCGGCGTGGGGGGGCGAGCCGGAGCTCGGACGGGTGCCCAGCATCTTGGTATGGACCAATGCCCGGGTCAAGGGCGTCAGGCGAACGGGGCCGACGCCTCGCGCCGGGACACGGGGTGGGGCACGGTGGAGTGACGTGTGCCACTGGCGGCCCAGCCGCCGTGAGAGGAGCAGAGCATGTCGAACCACACCTACCGGGTCACCGAGATCGTCGGCACCTCGCCCGACGGCGTGGACGCGGCCGTCCGCAACGGCATCGAGCGGGCCTCGCAGACGCTGCGCAATCTGGACTGGTTCGAGGTGACGCAGGTGCGCGGGCAGATCGAGGAGGGGCGCGTCGCGCACTACCAGGTGGGCCTGAAGGTGGGCTTCCGGCTCGAGGAGACGGACTGAGCCGTACGACCGCTCAGGTGCGGCCCTCGCGCTCCTGCGCGTCCTTCAGCTCGTCCGAGGGGGTCGCCCAGCGCGCGTGGACGACGGTGAACCCGGCCCGGCGGGCGTCCTCGCAGACCAGCTCGTCGTCGTCGACCAGCATCCGCACCTCCCCGGTGCGGGCCAGGCGGCGCAGCACGGCCAGTTTGGTGATCCGGGCGGGCCGCCGGTCGGCGTTGCCGCGCATGTGCAGCTCCCCCTCGGGCAGCCCCTGCGCGGCCAGCCAGTCCTGGGTGTCGCGGCGGCAGCGCTCGGGGCGGCCGGTGAGGTAGACGATGTCGCACGTCCCGGCGCTCTCCCGCACCAGCGCGATCCCCTCGGCGAGCGGCGGGTCCTCGGGCGCGGCGGCGAAGAAGCCGTCCCAGTCGCGGGGCCTGCGCTCCAGGAAGTGCTGGCGGTGCGCGGTGGAGGCGAGGGTGTTGTCGAGGTCGAACACGGCCAGCGGACGCTGCGCGCGGTCGGTGCGGTGGGTCACGCCCCCACCCTAGAGGGGCACTCCAGGAATCCTGGCGGCTCCCCCGTGTTGAACCCGGTATGAGTTCCGTGATCGCCGCGACCCGCTTCTCCGTCCTCGACCGCTCACGGGTGCGTGAGGGGCACACCGCGCCCGAGGCTCTGCGGGACACGGTGGATCTCGCGCGGGAGGCGGAGCGGCTCGGGTACCACCGGTTCTGGGTGGCCGAGCACCACGGGGTGCCCGGGGTGGCAGGGTCGGCTCCGACCGTGCTGGCGGCCGCCGTCGCGGGGGCGACCCGCACGATCCGCGTCGGCACCGGCGGGGTCATGCTGCCCAACCACCGACCGCTGGTCGTGGCCGAGCAGTTCGGGGTGCTGGCCTCGCTGTTCCCGGACCGGATCGACATGGGCCTGGGACGCTCCGTGGGGTTCACCGACGGGGTGCGCAAGGCGCTCGGGCGCGACAAGGACGACGCGCAGGACTTCGCGGTCCAGCTCGACGAGCTGCTCGGCTGGTTCGCGGGCACCTCACCCACCGGGGTGCACGCCCGGCCGTCCGAGGGGCTGACCGTGCCGCCGTTCGTGCTGGCGATGGGCGAGGGCGCGGACATCGCCGCCCGCGCCGGGCTGCCGATGGTCATCGGGGACCTGCGCGACCGCGACCGGATGCGGCGCGGCGTCGACCGCTACCGCGAGCGGTTCCGCCCCTCCGCGTGGGCGGACGAGCCGTACGTGGTGATCTCGGGGACGGTGGCGGTGGCGGACACGCCCGAGCGGGCCCGGCGGCTGCTGGTCCCGGAGGCCTGGTCGATGGCGTACTCCCGCACCCACGGCACCTTTCCGCCGCTGCCGCCGGCCGAGCGCGTCGAGTCCGTCGCCATGACCGCCAAGGAGCGCGGCTTCTACGAGGCGGGGCTGGCCGGACAGCTCGCCGGCACCGAGGAGGAGGTCGAGCGGGAGCTGGAGGCGGTGCTGAAGGACACCGGCGCCCAGGAGGTCCTCGTCACCACCAGCACCTACGACCGTGACGCACTGCTGGACTCCTACCGGCGGCTCGCCGCGCTCGCGGGGCTCGACGGCAGCGCGAAGCGCCGGTGAGCACACCGGCGCTTCGCGGGGAGAGCGAGGACGGGGGCCTACCGCTCGCGGCCCCGGCCCGGGATGTCACGGCCGCGGCCGGGGGTGTCCCCGCGGTCCTTGCGGCCGGACTCGTCGGTCATCTCCGTCTCGGCCTCGATGCGCTCCTTGCGCACCCGGCCGCGCACGGTCTCGTTCGTGACCTTCTCCTCGGTGGTCATCCGGACGCGCTCGACCGGCACGGCCTCGGTGGTGACCACCGGGCGCTCCTCGTGCAGCGTGACCTCGTGCTGGTCCTCCTTGAAGGACGGCCCGGACATGGCCTCTTCGCGGTTGGCGTCCGTGATCGGCTCGCGCTCCACGCGTACTTCCTCGTGACGGACCGGGACGGTCTGCTGGACCTCCTCGGTGACCACGTACTTCCGCAGGCGTGCCCGGCCGCTCGCGTGGCGTTCGACGCCGACGTGCATGCGCTCCTCGGAGCGCGTCATCGCGTCGCCCGTGCCGCGCGTTCCGGCCTCGCCGCGGTGGGACATGGCGCCGGCCGCGCCGGACCGTTCGGCGCTGGTGCCCTTGGCGCCCGCCGTGGAGGACATGCCGCCCTGCGTGCCCGTCATGCCGGCCGCACCGGAGGTGCCCGACGTGCCGGACGTGTCGCCGCGGCGTCCGGTCGCCGTGCCCGCGGCGCCGGCAGCTCCGGCCGCTCCCGCGGCGCCGGCGGTCCCGGCCTTGCCCGTGGTGCCGTCGCTGTCCTTGGGGTCACTGAGGACGTTGTCCCAGTTGATGCCGTAGTACTCGTAGAGCCGGTGCTCCTCGTCCACCGACAGGTGGCCGCCCGCGTCGATGTCCACGCTGGGCGCGCCCTTCACCTTGTCCTTGGGGTAGGGCACCTCGAGATGGTCCTGGACCATGGAGGCGTCACGGATGGGTACGAACGACTCGCTGGAGCCGAACATCCCGGTCTTGACGGTCACCCACTCGGGGCGTCCACTCGCGTCGTCGAGGAAGACGTGCTTCGCGTCGCCGATCTTGTTGCCGTCCCCGTCGTACACGGGGTGATCCAGCAGGATCGAGATCTCTTCGCGGGTGATCATCTGTCATCACCCTCCTCTCAGGTCACTCCTCTCCGGTTCTCCTGATCAGGAGGTAAAAAACAGGACGAAAGTAATTAATCGCACTTTATTTTCCACAGTGCGACAGGAGGCTGACAGAGGGGTGTCCGGGAACGCGAGACGGGGCCGGAAGGAGCACCTTCTCCCGGCCCCGCCCGTCCGCACCGTACGGCGAACGTCTGTGGGGGCGGCTACCGCTTGCCCGCCTTGCGGGCGGCCCGCAGCCACTCCTTGTTCATGCCCGTGATGGAGGTCAACGGGATGCCCTTGGGGCAGGCGGTGGCACACTCGCCGGCGAGAGTGCAGCCGCCGAAGCCCTCCTCGTCCATCTGCGCCACCATGTCCAGCACCCGGGTCTCCCGCTCGGGGGCGCCCTGCGGCAGCACGTTCAGGTGGTTGATCTTGGCGGAGGTGAACAGCATCGCCGCGCCGTTGGGGCAGGCCGCCACGCAGGCGCCGCAGCCGATGCACTCGGCGTGCTCGAAGGCGAAGTCCGCGTCCGGCTTGGGCACCGGGGTGGCGTGCGCCTCGGGGGCGGCGCCGGTGGGGGCCGTGATGTAGCCGCCGGCCTGGATGATGCGGTCGAAGGCGGAGCGGTCGACCACCAGGTCCTTGATCACCGGGAAGGCCGCGGCCCGCCACGGCTCGATGTCGATGGTGTCGCCGTCCTTGAAGGACCGCATGTGCAGCTGGCAGGTGGTGGTGCGCTCGGGCCCGTGGGCGTCGCCGTTGATGACGAGTGAGCAGGCGCCGCAGATGCCCTCGCGGCAGTCGTGGTCGAAGGCGACCGGGTCCTCGCCCTTGAGGATGAGCTCCTCGTTGAGGGTGTCGAGCATCTCCAGGAAGGACATGTCCGGGGAGACGTCGTCCACCTCGTACGTGGACATGGCGCCGTCGGCGTCGGCGTTCTTCTGGCGCCAGACGCGCAGGGTGAGCTTCATGCGTAGCTCCGCTGGGTGGGGTGGACGTACTCGAAGACCAAGTCTTCCTTGTGCAGGACCGGGGCCTCGCCGGTCCCGGTGAACTCCCAGGCGGCCGCGTAGGAGAACTCGTCGTCCTTGCGGGCGGCCTCGCCGTCCGGCGTCTGGGACTCCTCGCGGAAGTGGCCGCCGCAGGACTCGGTGCGGTGCAGCGCGTCGAGACACATCAGCTCGGCGAGCTCCAGGTAGTCGACGACGCGGTTGGCCTTCTCCAGCGACTGGTTGAACTCCTCGCCGGTGCCGGGCACCTTGAGGCGCCGCCAGAACTCCTCGCGGATCTGCGGGATGCGCTCCAGGGCCTTGCGGAGGCCGGAGTCGGTGCGGGCCATGCCGCAGAACTCCCACATCAGCTCGCCGATCTCGCGGTGGAAGGAGTCCGGGGTGCGGTCGCCGTCCACGGACAGCAGCCGCTCGATGCGCTGCTCGGTCTCCGTCAGGGCCTCCCGCACGGCGGGGTGGCCGTCGGTCACCTCGCCGAGCTTGGGGTTGCGGCCGAGGTAGTCGTTGAGGGTCGCCGGCAGCACGAAGTACCCGTCGGCGAGGCCCTGCATCAGCGCGGACGCGCCGAGCCGGTTGGCGCCGTGGTCGGAGAAGTTGGCCTCGCCGATCGCGAACAGGCCGGGGATGGTGGTCTGGAGGTCGTAGTCGACCCACAGGCCGCCCATCGTGTAGTGCACGGCCGGGTAGATGCGCATCGGCACCTCGTACGGATCCTCGTCGGTGATCCGCTGGTACATGTCGAAGAGGTTGCCGTACTTGGCCTCGACGGCCTTGCGGCCCATGCGCCTGATGGCGTCGGCGAAGTCGAGGTAGACGCCCTGGCCGCCGGGACCGACGCCCCTGCCCTCGTCGCAGACGTTCTTCGCGGCGCGGGAGGCGATGTCACGGGGCACCAGATTGCCGAAGGACGGGTAGATGCGCTCCAGGTAGTAGTCGCGCTCGTCCTCGGGGATCTGCGCGGGCGGCCGGGTGTCGCCCTTGGCCTTGGGCACCCAGATACGGCCGTCGTTGCGCAGCGACTCGCTCATCAGCGTCAGCTTCGACTGGTGGTCGCCGGTGCGCGGGATGCACGTGGGGTGGATCTGGGTGAAGCAGGGGTTGGCGAAGTACGCCCCGCGCCGGTGCGCGCGCCAGATCGCGGTGGCGTTGGAGTTCATGGCGTTCGTCGACAGGTAGAAGACGTTGCCGTAGCCGCCGGACGCGAGGACGACGGCGTCCGCGAAGTACGTGGAGATCTTCCCGGTGATCAGGTCGCGGGCGACGATGCCGCGGGCCCGGCCGTCGACGACGATCAGGTCGAGCATCTCGGTGCGCGGGTGCATCTCCACGTTGCCGGCGGCGATCTGCCGGCTGAGCGCCTGGTAGGCGCCGAGGAGGAGCTGCTGGCCCGTCTGGCCGCGGGCGTAGAAGGTGCGGGAGACCTGGACGCCGCCGAAGGAGCGGGTGTCGAGCAGGCCTCCGTACTCGCGGGCGAAGGGCACGCCCTGCGCGACGCACTGGTCGATGATCTCGACGGAGATCTGCGCCAGGCGGTGCACGTTGGACTCGCGGGCGCGGAAGTCGCCGCCCTTGACGGTGTCGTAGAAGAGCCGGTGGATGGAGTCGCCGTCGTTGCGGTAGTTCTTCGCGGCGTTGATGCCGCCCTGCGCGGCGATGGAGTGGGCGCGGCGCGGGGAGTCCTGGTAGCAGAACTGGACGACGTGGTAGCCCTGTTCGGCGAGCGTGGCGCCGGCGGAGCCGCCCGCGAGGCCGGTGCCGACGACGATGACGGTGTGCTTGCGCCGGTTGGCGGGGTTGACCAGCTTGGCCTCGAAGCGGCGCGTGTCCCAGCGCTCGTGGATCGGTCCGGACGGGGCCTTGGTGTCGGCGACCGGGGCGCCGGTCGAGTAGTCGGTGTACGAGGTCATGGTCAGCTCACCACTCCGGTCATGACGCCCACGGGGACGGCGAGGAAGCCGGCCGTGAGCAGCAGCGCAAGGGCGTTGGCGGTGGTCTTCAGGGCGCGGTCGCGGGTGCGGCTGCCGGCGCCGAGGGTCTGGGCGGCGCTCCAGAAGCCGTGCCGGATGTGCAGGCCGACGGCCAGCATCGCGACGATGTAGATGGTGTTGCCGTACCAGGTGGAGAAGGTGTCCACGACGTTCTGGTAGGGCTTGCCGGACTCGAAGCCGCCGGAGTGGACGGTGCCGGTGGTCAGGTCGAGGATGTGCCAGACGATGAACAGGGCGAGGATGATCCCGCCCCAGCGCATGGTGCGCGTGGCGTAACTCGCCCGGGCCTTCTTGTGCACGTACTTGGCCGGGCGCGCCTTGATGTCGCGGCGGCTGAGCTGGTACGCGGAGACGGCGTGCGCGACCACGGCGAGGACCAGCACCACGCGGACGGCCCACAGCGTCCACTCGTAGTGCATGAACGGTTCGCCGATCGTGCGCAGCCAGTGGGCGTAGTGGTTGAACTCCCCGGCCCCGAAGAAGATCTTCAGATTGCCGAGCATGTGGACGACCAGGTACAGCAGCATGATCAGGCCGCTGACCGCCATCACTGTCTTCTTGCCGACGGTCGAGTCCCACACTGTGCGTGCCATGGACGGCCGTCGGTCCGTCCGCGTTGCCAGAGCCATGTCACCAGACGCTAGGGCCGGAGGGCCCCATCGGTCCAAGACATGGTACGGCTGGATTCGATAGGGGACGTCTATCATGGCTGGATGCAGTTCCAGCAGCTCCAGTACTTCGTCGCGGTGGCCGAGACGCGGCACTTCACGCGCGCCGCCGAGCTGGTCCACGTCGCCCAGCCGTCCCTGTCGCAGCAGATCAAGGCGCTGGAGCGGGAGTTGGGCGCGGATCTGTTCCGGCGGGCGCGCGGCAACATCACGCTGACCGACGCGGGCGAGGCGCTGCTGCCGCTGGCCCGGCGGATCCTGGCGGACGCGGACACCGCGCGGCACGAGGTGCAGGAGGTGGCGCAGCTGCGCAGCGGCCGGGTGCGGCTCGGCGCGACCCCGAGCCTGTGCACGGGCCTGCTGCCGGACGTGCTGCGCGCCTTCCACGACCGCTATCCGGGCGTACGGCTGCTGATCGAGGAGGGCGGTTCGCACGACCTGGTGCGCGAGCTGGCGCGCGGTGCGCTGGACCTGGCCCTGGTGGTGCTGCCGCTGCCGACGCCCTCCCCCGCGCTGACCACGGTGGAGCTGCTGCGGGAGGACCTCGTGGTGGTGTCCTCGCCGGACGCCCCGCGTCCCGGCCGGGGGCGGCGCGCGGTGCGCATCGCCGATCTGGAGGGCGAGCGTCTGGTGATGTTCCGGCACGGCTACGACCTGCGGGAGCTGACCGTGGCCGCGTGCCGGGCAGAGGGGTTCGAGCCGGAGTTCGCGGTGGAGGGCGGGGAGATGGACGCGGTGCTGGGGTTCGTGCGGGCGGGCCTGGGCGTGGCGGTGGTGCCGCGGATGGTGGCAGCCCGCTCCGGTCACGGTCTGCGGGTCACCCCGCTGGCCCGCCCCGGCCTGCACCGCGCGATCGCGCTGGCCCACCGCAGCGACGTGGCGCCGCCCCGGGCGGCGCGGGAGCTGCAGGGGATGCTGCTGGAGCGGTGAGCGCCGCCCGCGCGGCCCCCGGTGTCAGAGGGTGGCGCGGACCGAGCCGACCCGCTTGCCGTGGCCCAGGACCGGCGCGGTGGCGAGGTCGCGGAGGGTGTCGTCGGCGTCCACGTCGACGCCGAGGCGGCGCAGCGCGGCGACCATCACCACGGGCCGGGCGCGCTGGGAGCCGTCGGCGATCTTCAGCGCGACCGCCGAGCCGTCCGGCAGACCGAGCGCGTAGACGCCCTCGGCGCCGTCCTTGGCCACGGCGCCCGGCAGGGCCCGCATCAGCCGGGTCACGTCCCGTCCGGTGCCGCCGACGTACTCGGGGTGTGTGCTCATCGCCTTCACGACGCGGTGTTCGAGAGTCCCCTCGGGCGCGGAGGCCAGACGCCCGAAGGCGCGCGCGAGGCCGCTCAGGCTGATCGCGAACAGCGGCGCGCCGCACCCGTCGACGCCCGTGGCCGTGACCTTCTCCCCCGCGAGCTCCTCCACCGTCTCGCGCAGCCGCACCTGGAGCGGGTGTTCCGGGTCGAGATAGGTGGCCGTGTCCCAGCCGCCTGCGACGCAGGTCGCGAGCATCGCGGCGTGCTTGCCGGAGCAGTTCATCGTCAGCGGGGCCGGTTCGCCGCCGCCGGCCAGATGGGCGCGCAGCGCTGCCTCGCCGATCGGCAGACCCGGCGTGCACCGCAAGGCGTCCGTCGTGAGCCCGGCCGACGCGAGGATCTCCCGTACGCCCTCCACATGGATGTCCTCGCCGGAGTGGCTGGCGCAGCTCAGCGCGAGGAGCCGGCCGTCCAGGTCGAGCCCGGCGCGCAGCATGCCGAGCGCCTGGAGGGGCTTGTTGGACGAACGCGGGTACATCGGGGCGTCGACGTCCCCGACCCGCACCTTCTCGGCCCCGTCGGGCCCGGTCGCCAGAACGGCCCCGTGATGCACGGACTCCAGGAACTCACCGCGCCGGACCTCGGCCACCACGCTGTACATACGGCCTTTCTCCCAACACACCCTCAGGGGCGCGGGGAACGGCGCGCCCAGCCCGAACGATCCCGCACAGGCTAGATCACCTCAGGCGGCACCGGCGTGCCCTGGTGGTAGTACAACCTCCACCCGGCCCCGTCCTCCCGCTCGCGCCACAGAGAACTCCGCCGCGCACGCCGCCCCTCGAAGCAGGTCTCGTACGTCAGGTGCACGACCCCGGGCGCCAGCAGCACGCCCCGGAAGTCGGACGGCTCGTACACCGAGCCACCCTCCGCGCTGCCCGGGTGGTCCGCCAGCTCCGCGACCATCACCTCGTACGTATAACGCCGCCCGGACGCGCCCACTTCGACGAACTCGGGATCCAGCAGGCGCGTCGTCCCGGCGCGGGAGGCCCGCACGGCCGGGTCCATCAGCCGCAGCTCCCCCTCGATCGCCGCCCGGACCGCCTCCTGCGTCTCCTCGTCCGTCACGGTGCGCACCTCAACCCGTCGCGTCCACCAGCGCCAGCTCGTGCAGCCGCTCCGGCGGGCCCGGGCGGGCGTAGTACCAGCCCTGGGCCGTGTCGCAGCCGAGGATGCGCAGCTGCTCGGCCTGCGCCCCGGTCTCCACGCCCTCCACGGTGACCGCGAGGTCGAGGCTGTGGGCGAGCGAGACGATCCCCTCGACGATCTTGAGGTCGACCGGGTCGGCCGGGAACTGCTGCATGCTCTGCGTGAAGGAGCGGTCCAGCTTGAGGACGCTCACCGGGAGACGGCGCAGGTTGGCGAGGTTGGAGTAACCGGTGCCGAAGTCGTCGAGGGCGATGTCGACGCCCATCTCGGCGAGCCGGCGCAGCGGCTTGAGGAGGTCGTCGTCGGCGCCGATGAGGGCGGACTCGGTGACCTCCAGGCACAGCGCGTCGGGCGCGACGCCGGTGCGCTCCAGGATCTCGACGGTGTCCTGCACCAGGCCCGGGTGGGTGAGCTGGCAGGGCGAGAGGTTCACGTTGATGCGCAGCGGGCCCAGCGCGTCGCCGCCGTTGGCGTCGCGCCACTCGCGGGCCTGACGCACCGACTGCTCCAGCACCCAGCGGCCGAGCGGCACGATCAGTCCGGTGTGCTCGGCGAGCGGGATGAAGCGGTCCGGGGACAGCACGCCGTGCTGCGGGTGCAGCCAGCGCACCAGCGCCTCCGCGCCGCGGACGCTGCCGTCGCCGAGGTGCACCAGGGGCTGGTACTCGATGAAGAACTCGCCGCGGTCCAGGGCGGTGGGCAGCGCCGTGGTGAGGCCGTGCCGGGTGATGGCGCGGGCGTCGGCCTCCGGGTCGGCCAGCTCGAAGCGGTTGCCGCCGGCCGCCTTGGCCCGGTACATCGTGATGTCGGCGCTGCGCAGCACCTCCGCCGCGCTGCGCTCGCCGGCCGGGCCCTCGACGACGCCGATGCTGCCGCGGACGGTCAGCTCCCGGCCGTCGATGCTGATCGGGGCGAGCAGGGCGTTCATGATGCGGCCGGCCAGCTCGTCGACCGTGCGGCGGGTGTCGGGGCCTGTGGTGAGGGCGACGAATTCGTCGCCGCCGAGCCGGGCCACCATCTCGCCGGGCGCGGTGGCGCAGGACTGGAGCCGGTCGGCGACCTCGACGAGCAGCCGGTCGCCGGCCGCGTGCCCGAGGCTGTCGTTGACGGTCTTGAAGCCGTCCAGGTCGAGGTAGCACAGCCCGAACCGCTGGCCGGGTCCGGCCGCGAGGGCCTTCTCCAGGCGCTCGAAGAAGAAGGTGCGGTTGGGCAGCCCGGTGAGGGCGTCGTGCGTGGCCTCGTAGCGCAGCCGGAGGTTGAGCAGCCTCCGCTCGGTGGTGTCCTCCATGAGGGCCAGCTGGTACTGGGCTTCGCCGTCGGCGTCGCGCAGCAGGGAGACGGTCAGGTTGGTCCACAGGACCGTTCCGTCAGGGCGGTAGAAGGCCTTCTCGACGTGGTAGTGCTCGCGCTCGCCGTTCACCAGCTCCTCGTAGAGCCGCCAGGTCTGCGGGGCGTCGTCGGGATGCGTCCAGTCCCGGACGTTGCGGCCCAGCAGGGCCTGCTCGGTCAGGCCGAACATGCGGCTGAGGGCGCCGTTCACCTGGAGGACGTTGCCCTCGAGGTCGGCGATGCCGATTCCTATGGCCGCGCCTTCGAAGACCGCGCGGAACCGCGTCTCCGTGGCGTGCAGGGCCTGTGCGACGACGCCCTGCGCCTCCAGCGCGGCCTTGGCGATGGCCTCCTGCTCGGACAGCGTCCGCTCGCGCAGGGCCTGGGCGAAGCCGGCCGCCATGGCGTGCTGCAGGCGTGCGCTGCGCGTCCTGAGGGTCTCACGGTCGCCGTCGTCGCCGCAGTAGAGGACGAGGTAGGCGTCGACGCAGTCGAGGGTGCGGCTCAGCGCCTCGGGGTCCGTGCAGTGCGCCTCGACGAGCGCCGCGCCGGCGTCCCGGCCCGCCTCCGCGTCGAAGGACCGGGCGCGCAGGGCCTCGCTCAGCCGCCGGGCGACCGGGAGCAGCCGCTCCTCGAACTCGGGGCGGGTGGCGGCGGTCGAGGTCACCGGGTACACGGCCCGGCTCCAGATCGTCGCGAACCGGCGCAGTCTGCCCTCCGGCCCGTCCGGCTCCGCGCTCACGCCGTACGCCCCACGCCCGCGAGACCGGAGAAGGCGTAGGGATCCTCGTCCTCCGGTACCGTGTCGGGACGCCATCGCGGCATCGGCACCAGTCCGGGTTCCACCATGTCGTACCCCTCGAAGAACCGCGCGATCTCGTCGCGCGTGCGCATGATCAGCGGGTTGCGCATGTCTCGGTACACGTCGACCGCCCCCTCGGCCCGCTCCGGCGGCAACGGGATCCCCTCGTACGTCGCATGGGTGAGCACCAGCATGCTCCCGGGCGCCAGGGCCTCGCGCAGTTCGGCCACCGCCCCGTACGGGTCGTCCGCTTCTTCCACGAAGTGAAGTATGGCAACGAGAAGCAGCGCGACCGGCCGATTCAGGTCGATCAGACGGCCGACTTCGTCACTGCCGAGAATTTCCTGGGGTTTGCGGAGGTCGGCCGCGAGGATGTCCGCGCGGTCGTTGCCCTCCAGGACCACTTTGCTGTGCGCGACCGCCACCGGGTCGTGGTCCACGTACATCACCCGGGCCTCGGGGTCGGCCGCCTGGGCCACCTCGTGCACGTTCCCGAACATGGGGATCCCGGAGCCGATGTCGAGGAACTGGGTGACCCCCTCGGCGACGGCGAAGCGTACCGCCCGCCGCATGAACGCCCGGTTGGCCTGCATGACCTTGGGCAGTCCCGGCATGAACTCCATGGCCCTGCGGGCGGCTTCCCGGTCGACCTCGAAGTTGTGCGAACCGCCCAGGTAGTAGTCGTACATCCGGGAGACACTGGGCACCGTGACGTCGATGCTCCGCGGGGCCCAGGCGGGACGCTCCATGTATCTCTCCAAGGCGTAGGCGATCCGGTGTTCGAGCAGAGGCTACTGATCGCCCGCCAACAGGGCGACCCCAAACGGAAATTGACCATCCGTTCCCGGTCACTGCCTCTGGCACGTGCCTGATTTGCGACTGCACAGGATCGTTACGTGACGTGATCACGTCACTCCGGAGTGTTCCGGCGCGCGGGAGGAACGGGGGAAAACGGTCCGCCCCTCCGCGGATTCGCGGAGGGGCGGACTCGGGGCCGGCGGCGCCGGGGTCGGCACCCTGGGGAGGTCGTCACTTCTCCGGCGCGCCGACCGGCTTTCCGTCGGGCCGCACGGCGTACCAGGTGCCGCCCACGCCTTGACCGTTGGTGTCACCGGGGGCCTTGTCGCCGGCGAAGGTGTAGATGGGCCAGCAGTTGATCGTCTGCTGCTCGGCGCCGTCGGGCCGGGTGAAGGTCATGTACCCCTTCTTCTGGATGCCCTTGGTGTCGTCGAAGTCGACCGGCGAGACGATCGGCCACTTCTTCACGCAGTCGCCGGTGCAGTTCGAGACGGGCTCCGGCCACGCCTCGTCCTTCATGAAGCGGTAGACCGTCATGCCCTTCTCGTCGACCACGATCTCGCCGAGCTCGGGGTCCTCACGGGTCGACAGCCCGGGCAGATCGGCGGACTGCGCCTTCTTGCCCTCCGGGGTGAAGGCGAACCACTTGCCGCCAACGCCCTGGCCCTTGACGTCACCGGCGTTCACGTCCTTGACGTACCGGTACGCCGGCCAGCCGTCCACGGTGAGCTGCTTGGTGCCGTCGGCGCGGGTGATCTCGCCGAGCAGCGCCTTGTCGATGCCCTCGCCCGCCGAGGCGTCGTCCGCCGGCACCGGCGGCCAGGTCTTCGCGCAGTCCCCGTCGCAGTTGGACTTGGGCGGGTTCGCGGAATCCTGGTCGAACCGGTAGAGGGTCAGGCCCAGTTCGTCGGTCACCACCTTGCCGAGCTTGGCGTCGGTGGCCACGTTCAGCTGCCCCGCCGTGTTGGCCGGCTGGCTGGGGGCCGGGGAGGTCTGGCCCGCCTGCGCGCCGCTGCCGATGCCGCCGAGGTCGCCCGGCGCCGTGATCCCCACGTTCTGGCTGGAGGGCGGCTGGGTGTCCTGACCGCACGCCGTCGTCAGGGTCAGCACCGCCGCGGCGCTCACCACCAGTGAGGCGGTCCGCCAGGAGGTCTTCATCGTCAACTCCAGATGCTCGCAGAGGTGTCGCAGCGCTCCGCCGCGCCGCCGCTCGACGAGGGGTACGCACGGCGGCACAGGTTGTGTTCAACGGCGGCCCGTTTTTCTTTTCTTAACTCCTTCGTGGCATTCCCCTGGCTCTCGTGCGTGGCACGGCTTCGGACGACTCATGATCTTCGTCGTGCAAGCACTCGTACCGACCCAAACCCGTACCGCGGCGCGCGCGTTGGTCGTGGTCACGCTGCTCTGGGCGTTCGCCGGCGCGCCCGGCCAGGCTGCGGCGGACGCCTGCGCGTACGCCTCGACGGGCCCGGGCGGCACGGAGGCGGTGGCGGCCGCGGGCCACATCGACCGGTACGTCCCGCCCTGCTCCCCGCCTCCGCCACCCACCCCCACGCCGACACCGACGCCCACACCAACTCCTCCCCCACCGCCGCCCTCGCCGACGCCGGCCCCTCCGGGGCCGAAGCCCACGCCCATGCCCATGCCCACGCCCACGCCCACCGTGCGGCCCGTCACGCCGCCCAAGGCGCGCCCCACCCCGACGCCTCCACCGCCGACGCCGACGGTCAGGCCGCGCCCGACGCTCCGTCCGGCACCGCCGCCCCCACCGCCACCGCCGTCCCCGGAGCCGTCCGCGACCCCGAGCCCCCGCCCGGCCCTGCGGACCGTCACCTACCCGCGCCACCGCGCGACCGAGGTGAAGCGGCCCGCCCGGAGCATCACGTCGCCGCTCGTCTTCGTCCTGCTCATCACCACCCCGGCGGTGGTCGCCGTGGCCGCCCTGCGCCCGCGCTGACGACCGCCCGCACCACCGATCGCCCCTCTCTTCCTGGAGGCACCTCTTGCCGGAATGGCTTGTTCTCACCCTCGCCATGCTCGCCGCCTGCGCCGTCGTGGTGATCATCACGCTTCTCAGGCACCGGAGGGCGGCCGAGGACGAGGACCCCAGCGAGACACCGGACGTCATCGAGTACATGACGATGTGGATCGGCGTGGTGTACGCCATCGTGCTGGGTCTCGCCATCGCCGGCGTCTGGGAGGGCCACAGCGCCGCCCAGGACGACGTCCGCGCCGAGGCGGTCGCCCTGCACGAGGTCTCCGAACGGGTACGGGTCTACCCCGCCGAGATCCGCGACCGGATCCGTGACGATGTCAACGCCTATGTCGGACACGTCGTCACCAGCGAGTGGAAGACCATGGCGGACGACGACCGGCTGACCGACGAGGGCGACGAACTGCTCGACCGGCTGCGCCGGGACGTGACCGACTACGAGCCGCGCACCGACTTCGAGGCGCAGGCCTACCAGCCGCTGGTGGACCAGGTGGCCGCCGCCGACCAGGCCCGCAGCGCCCGCGCGGAGTCGACCGGGGCGACCATCCCGGCGTGGTGTGGTTCGGCCTGGTCACGAGCGCCGTGGTCACCATCGGCATGATCTTCGCCCTGCAGATCCGGCGCACCCGCCGCGAACTGATCCTCGCCGGGCTGTTCTCGGCGCTCATCGCCTTCCTGCTGTTCCTCATCTGGGACTTCGACGCGCCCTACAGCAGGGGCCTCGCCGCGACGACGGAGCCGTTCCTGCGGCTGTTCCCGGAGGTCAAGAGCTAGGCAGTAAGCGCGGCGGCCGCCCCCGACCGCGGCGGTCGGGGGCGGCCGTCACACAGGGGCCTCACCGGTGTTCATCGCCGAACACCGAACTCCCCGGTCAGCGCGCCGCTTCCCGCCGGGTAGCCGCCCGTCGCCGCCCGGCGCGGACGGTGAAGCGCACCGTCACCTCCCGACCGGGGCGGACGGTGACGTCCTGGTGCTGCTCGGGCTCGCCGGCCACCGTCAGCACGGCGTGAGCCGGCGACCGTCAGCACGACGTGAGGACGAGCGCGACAAGGCGGTGTACGACACGCTGATCCGCAGGACCCGGGCCACGGCGGAGCGCGGAGGCCACCCGCCGCGGGTGGATGTGAGCCCCGCGCGCGCGACCGCGCCCCGGACACCGTCAGGGTCCGGGGCGCGGACTTCGGGCACGTGCGGAACGGTGGGCCGAGGGGAACAGCGCCTCAGATCCGCTTCTCGGCGCGGCGGCGCATCCAGAAGAAGCCGCTGCCGACGACCGCGGCGGCCACCAGCGATCCTCCGATGGCCATGTCGGTGGGGGTCGCGCCGGTGGTGCTGCTGCCGCCGATGCCGCCGCGGACACCGCCGATGACGGTGAAGGCGGCCGGACGGGTCAGGGGGCGGCCGGAGCAGTGGACGGTGATGGAGTAGGAACCGGGACGGGCGTTCTCGTCGATGGTGGCGGTGCCCCTGGCCGTGTCGTCGCGGTTGTTGATCGGCGTCAGGTTGGTCCGCTCGAAGACCTCCGAGGTGGCGTGGCCACCGTGGGGGCAGCCGTCGACGGTGATGGTGAGCTGGCCGCCCCGGGCAATGACGCTGGGCTGGGCGGTGATGTTGGACGGGTTGGCGATCCGTCCGCCGTCGGCGACGGCCGCCGGGGCGGCGACCCCGAGGACGGCGACCGCCGCTCCGGCGGCCGCGAGGGCACGTGTGTTGCGCATGGTGATCCTCCGCGGGAGACGCCCCGGGTCCCGTCCCCGGTCCGATCGGCGAGAAAGCGCCTCCCGGAAAGACCCTCAGTTGCCCTGCGCCGCCGCGCATTTCGGGAATGGTCCGTACGGTTGAGGGCCACCCCCGCCCCTCCCGTGGGGGCGGGGCCATCACCGCAGGTCACGGACCGTCAGAAGATCTTCGTCCGGGATCACCTCGGATGGCGCACGCCGCCCGCCCGGGGGCCACCCGTTCGCCGCCGTCCCGTCGCCGGTGGCGCACCCTCCGCTTAGCGTTCACGTCATGCGCGAGTGACACGGCGACGGCCGTGTCGAGAGGGGAAGGCGAATGTCAGCTTTCGAGCCGGCCGAAGCCGAAGAGGAGGTGCGCCCGAGGAGGCGCGCCCCGTGGGGCGTGATAGCGCTGGTCCTGCTCACCGGCCTCGCGCTGCTCCGCAACGGCTCCGGGGAGTTCGACGTGGGCCCGCCGCAGCCGGCCGGTGCGGCCGCCGCGGACAGCGCGACCCCCGGCGCCGTCGTCGGCGCGCTGCCGCCGCTGCCGTACGCGGTGCCGGACCGGGTGCGGATCCCGGCGATCCAGGTGGACGCGCCGATCGTGCCGGTGGGTCTGGACGCGGAGGGCTGGGTGGACGCGCCGCCGCCCGAGGACCCGAACCTGGCGGGCTGGTTCACGGGCGCGGTCTCGCCGGGTGAGAAGGGCACGTCGGTCGTGGTCGGGCACGTGGACAACGCGCAGGGCCCGGCGGTGTTCTACGGTCTGGGCGCGCTGAAGAAGGGCAACCGGGTCGAGATCGCCCGCAAGGACGGGAAGACCGCCGTGTTCGAGGTCTACGGCGTGGAGGTCTTCGCGAAGAACGACTTCCCCGGCGACCGGGTCTACGCGTCCAAGGGGACGGCCGAACTGCGGGTCATCACCTGCGGCGGCGGCTTCACCCAGCAGGACGGCTACGACGGCAACGTGGTCGCCTTCGCCCGCCTGGCCGAGGTCGTCTGAGCCGCTCGCCGAGCCGCCCCCGCCCGCAGCACGGGCGGGGGCGGCTCGGCCGTTCTCAGACGTACTCGCGGCGGGGGACGGTGACGTGGTAGCCGGAGTCCAGCAGGTGGGGCAGGTAGGAGCGCAGGGCCTTCACGCTCTGCGAGCGGTCGCCCCCGGCGTCGTGGGAGAGCACCACGACGCCGGGGGCGGCGCCCTCCTCGACCCGGCCGACGATGGTGCGGGTGCCGGGTTCGGTCCAGTCGAGGGTGTCGAGGGTCCAGGCGAGCGGCTCCATGCCGAGTTCGGCGCCGAGTTCGAAGGCGGCGCGGTTCCAGGCGCCGTAGGGGGCGCGGAACCATTCGGGGCGGGCGCCGTAGTGCTTCTCGACGACGTCGCTGGTGCGTTCCATCTCGGAGCGGATGGTGCGGCGGCGGAGCTTCGTCAGCAGCGGGTGCGACCAGGTGTGGTTGCCGACGACGTGCCCCTCGTCGGCCATGCGGGCCAGCAGGTCGGGGTTGTACTCGGCCATCTCGCCGCACACGAAGAACATCGCGCGCACCTCGTACCGGGCCAGGGTGTCGAGGATGCGGGGGGTGTAGCGGGGATCGGGCCCGTCGTCGAAGGTGAGCACGACCGTGCGGCCGTTCTCCGGGACCTTCAGCAGCGGCTCCTCGCGCACCAGGGTCCTGCCGGGCGCGGTGCGCGGGGGGCCGTAGCCGGTCAGGGGCCGCAGCCGGTACTCGGAGGGCCTGAGCGGGCGGCGGGCCGGGGGCGCTCCGGCGGCGGGCGGGGAGGCGGTCGCGCCCCGGTTCCCGGCCCCCGGCGCGAGCGCCGCGGCGATGCCTGCCGCGCCCAGCGTGGCGGCACCGGCGAGCAACGCCCGGCGCCGGGTGAGCAATTGATCCTTCTGCATGACTCATGAGTCGCCCCGCGGGGGTCCGGCACAGCGCCGCGACACCGGTGCGGCGGCACCATTTCACCTGATCGGCGCAGCATACGGCGGAGTTTCCCGGGGACCTCGCGGTGTCCGGCCGGGCGGCGCTCCGATAGCCTCGCGGTCGTGACGGAACAGCAGTCCCATCGGTTCGAGCGGGGCACGGACGGCCCGAAGGTGATCGTGGCCGGCGTGGACGGCTCCGACTCGTCGCTGCGCGCGGCGGCGTACGCCGCGGGTCTGGCGCGGCGTCAGGGCGCGCTGCTCGCCATCGTGTACGTGCAGCCGGTGCTGGCGGCCGGGGCGGCGCTCGGCGCGCCGGTGGCGGACACGACGGAGGAGATAGCGCAGGATCTCGCGGCGCAGATCCGGGAGTCGATGGAGCGGATCAAGGGGATCTTCGACATCCGCTGGGAGTTCCACACCTTCCGGGGCGACCCGTACAACGGCCTGGTGAAGGCGGCGGACGACCTCACGGCGGACGCGGTGGTCGTGGGCGCGTCCGAGCAGGCGGGGCACCGGTTCGTGGGGTCGGTTGCGGTGCGGCTGGTGAAGGCGGGGCGCTGGCCGGTGACGGTGGTGCCGTAGTCCGGTGAAGGCGGGCCCCGCGGCTCGCGTGGTGTCTTCCGTCGGCGTCGCCCCGGGGGGATCATGAGCCCTCGTCAGCCGCTTGCCGAACGCGAAGAGGTGAGGCGCATGGCCGAGCTCCGGACGGGCGAGGGGATTCTCCGCCGCAAACCGATCGAGCACATCGAGGAGACGGAGGTCGGCCGGGGTCCCCGGCTGGAGCGCACCCTGGGCCTCTGGCAGCTCACCGCGATCGGCGTGGGCGGCATCATCGGCGCGGGCATCTTCACGCTCGCGGGGACGGTCGCGAACGGCACGGCGGGGCCCGCGGTGCTGTTGTCGTTCCTGATCGCGGGCGTGGCGAGCGCGGCGGCGGCGCTGTCGTACGCGGAGTTCGCGGGGATGATCCCGAAGGCGGGATCGGCCTACACGTACGGGTACGCGGTGCTGGGCGAGCTGGCGGGCTGGTTCATCGGCTGGGATCTGCTGCTGGAGTACACGGCGATCGTCGCGGTGGTCGGCATCGGCATCTCCGGCTACTTCGGCTTCCTGGTCAACGAGATGGGCGCCGACCTTCCGGCCTGGATGCTGGGCGCGCCCGGCACCGGGGACGGGCACCGGGTGGATCTGTTCGCGGCGCTGCTGTGTCTGCTGATCGCGGCGCTGCTGAACCTGGGCATCAAGAACGCGGCGCGGTTCGAGACGGTCGTCGTGGTGCTGAAGGTGCTGGTCGTGCTGCTGGTGATCGGCGTCGGCGTGTTCCACATCCGGGCGGAGCACTACGAGCCGTTCTTCCCGTTCGGCGTCGGCGGGGCGTTCACGGGTGCGGCGACGGTGTTCTTCGCGGTGTTCGGCTACGACGCCATGTCGACGGCGGCGGAGGAGTCCAAGGACGCGCAGCGGCACATGCCGAAGGCGATCATCTACTCGCTGATCATCTCGATGGTGCTGTACGTGGCGGCGTGTCTGGTGCTGACGGGCATGCAGGACTACAAGGACATCGACCCGGAGAGCGGCTTCTCCACGGCGTTCAAGTCGGTGGGGCTGAGCGGTCTCGCGGACGTGATCGCGGTGGGCGCCATCATCGGCATCCTCACGGTGATGTTCACGTTCATGCTGGGCGTGACCCGGGTGTGGTTCGCGATGTCCCGGGACGGGCTGCTGCCCCACTGGTTCGCGAAGACGCACCCGAAGCGGCACGTGCCGACGCGCGTCACCTGGATCGTGGGGGTGGCGTCGGCCGCCATCGCCGGGTTCCTGCCGATCGGCGAGGCGGCGGAGCTGACGAACATCGGCATCCTGCTGGCGTTCGTGGTGGTGTGCACGGCGGTGATCGTGCTGCGCTACCGGCAGCCGGAGCTGCCGCGCTCCTTCCGCACCCCGTGGATGCCGGTGGTGCCCGCGGTGGGCGTGGCCTTCTCGCTCTGGCTGATCACGTTCCTGCAGTGGCAGACCTGGGCACGGTTCGCGGTGTGGTTCGCCATCGGTCTGGTCGTCTATTTCGGCTACTCCTACCGGCGTTCGGCGCTGGCGCGGGCGGGCCGGGATTAGGGCCTGTCGGGCGGATCAGGTTGGGGGAAAGGAGCGGCGCCTTGCAACCCAGGTGAGCGGGGTCTGGTGCGTCGAGCCGCAAGGCGGAGGAGGGAGCCGGCGCGAGGGGGGTCCCTCCCGCGCGAGCGACGCCGGGCCCCCGAGTGCCCGTCCCAGGAGGAAGCCCCCTGCACCACCCGCGAACCGGAAGTCCCGCGATTGAACTCGGGGCAGTCCGGCAGCACCATGGACAGGTGGGCAGGCGAAATCTCGTACGCAGGGGAGTTGCGCTCGCGGCTGGGTCTCTGTTGCTGCTGGTCGGGGTCGCGCTCCTGGTTCTGCCCGGCCCGGGACTGCTGCTCGTCCTCGCAGGGTTGCTGGTCCTCGCTGACCAGTTTCCTGCCGTGGCTCGCTACGTCGACCCCGTACGTCGGCGTGCGATGAGAGCGGCCAGGGAAAGCGTCTCCACTCCGCTGAGGATCACCGGTTCCTGCCTCGCAGCAGCAGCCTTGCTGGCAGCAGGTCTGTTCTGGGGAATCATGCCTGCCCTGCCCTTCGGCGGCTGGCCCACGGGCGCCGGGCTCATCCTGTCGGGTGTCGTCCTCGTCGCCCTGCTGGTGTACAGCTATCGCACGACCCGCGCCGGCGCCGGCGACGGCACCTGACATGGGGCGGCCACGGCGCTTCCCAGGAAGTCGAGCAGGACGCCGATGAACGCGTCGGGGCGTTCCATGGCCGAGTAGTGGCCGGTGCCCTCGATGGTCGCCGTACGGCCGTCGGGGACGGCGCCGGCCAGGCGCTCGGCGGCGGCGTGCAGATCGGCCGGCTCGAGGGAGCCGTTGACGGCGAGCAGCGGGACGTGGATCTCGCCGACGCGGTCGAAGGAGCCGGTCACCGGCACCAGCCAGTCCTTCTCGCCCGCGCTGTGCTTGGAGAGCGTGTGCAGGGCCGGCTCTCGGACGCGGCGCAGGATCTCCGGGTCGATGTCGTCGGCCGAGCGGCCGGGGCCCGGCACGAGCCGCAGGAAGGCGTCGAGCCAGGTGGTCACGTCCCCGGTGGCGAGCGCCCGGGCGATCGCCTCCTGGAGTTCCTGGTGCCAGGGGTCGGTGGAGCGGAAGTCGCCGGTCGCGGCCCCCGCGGTGACCACCGCGCGGACGAGGCCGGGGTGTTCGAGCACGGTGTCGGTGGCGATCACGCCGCCCATGGAGAGGCCGACGAGGACGGCGGGTCCGGCGTCGAGGTGGCGCAGCAGCGCGGCCAGGTCGTCGGCCCAGCGGAAGGGCGCGGTGGCGTTGGCGGAGAAGCCGTGGCCGCGGGTGTCGGGGGCGACCACCCGGTACCGCTCGGCGAGGACGGGCACGTGGTCGTCCCAGATCCGGTGGTCGACGAAGCCGGAGTGGAGCAGGACGACGAGGTCGCCGGAGCCGGTGTCGCGGTAGGCGAGGTCACCGTCGGCGGACGGGAAGGTATGGAGGTCCGAAGCACCAGTCATGACAACCAAGGTGTCATGTCGGGGGCGCTTTGACAACTGGGATGTCATGATGGGCGGGTGACGGACCACGAGACCCCCCTCCCGCCGGACGAGCTCGGCCGGCGCCTCACCGAGGTGTACGACCTGGTCGGCCCGCTGTACCGGCGCGCCCAGCGCAGCGTCGAACGCGGCCTGACGGACGGTGAACTGTCCCTCGGCGTGCGCGCCGTGCTGACGCTGCTGCACCGCAACGGGCCGATGACGGTGCCGCAGATGGGCAGGGCGCAGGCGATCAGCCGCCAGTTCGTGCAGCGCATGGTGAACGAGGCGGCGGAGCAGGGGCTGGTGGAGAGCATCTCCAACCCGGCCCATCGCCGCTCGTCTCTCATCCGCCCGACGGAGAAGGGCGCGGCGGCCATCGGCGAGGTGCTGCGCCGGGAACACGCGCTGCTGCGGGAGACCGGCGGCGGCCTGACGGACGCCGAGGTGACGGCGTGTCTGCGCGTGCTGGGCGAGCTGCTCAAGGCGCTGGACCACGTCGACGACGACTGACGCGCGCGGCCGGTGCGGCCCGCCCGGCCGTTCGAGATGCTCCCATCAACGACGTGGGGCCCATGGTGGGGAACCCGTCCGAGAGGGTGATCGAGATGTCCGCGACGTCTCCCCGGTGGGCCGCCACCACACCGCCACGGCCTGGTGGGTGCCGTCCGCCTGGGCGGTGGGCGGCGTCCTGGTGGGGGCGCTCGCCGCCCGGTTCCGCCGTGGACGCCGACCCCGGTCGGGGCAACCCGCCCCCGCGGCCCAGGGGTGACGTCCCTCAGCCCTCCCCGCCCGCCATCACCAGCCCGTCCTTCGCCGCGCCCCTGCTGAGCACCACGTCGCGGATGCGGTCGCGGACGGCGTGCAGTTCCGCGCCCTGGGCGAGGGCCGCGTTGACGTCGACGACCCGGCCGGCGTCGATGTCGTACAGCTGGGGCACGAACTCGGCGCGGGTGACCTCCCAGCGGGCGCCGGGGCGGGACGGCGGGGAGAAGGTGAAGCGGGCGACCGTGGACTGGTTGCCGCGCGGGTCGTGCGCGCCGTCGTGGTTGGTCATCTCGCCGGCGATCTGGTCACCCATCCCGTAGACCACCCAGGTGCCGTTGACCTTCTCGTACGCCTGCGGGACATGGGCGTGGGTGCCGAGGATCAGGTCGACGTCCGGGCGGTTCCCGCTCTTCGAGGCGGTGAGGGAACGGGCGAGGGAGAGCTGCAGGTCGTCGGGCGCGTCCTGCCACTCGGTGCCCCAGTGCAGGGAGACCACCACGACGTCCGCCCCGGCCTTGCGGGCGGCCCGGGCGTCGTCGACGATCCGCCGCTCGTCGGTCAGGTTCACGGCCCAGGGCCGGTCCGGGGGCAGCGGGATGCCGTTGGTGTCGAAGGTGTAGGCGAGGTGCGCGACCCGGGCGCCGCCCGCGTCCAGCAGGGCCGGTGCGGCGGCCTCCCGCGCGGAGCGTGCCGAGCCGGCGTGGCGCAGGCCCGCCCGGTCCAGGGCGTCGAGGGTGCGGCGGATGCCTTCCTCGCCGTCGTCCAGGGAGTGGTTGGAGGCGGTGGAGCAGCCGTCGTAACCGGTGGCGGCGAGTCCGGCGGCCACCTCGGGCGGCGACCTGAAGAGGGGGTAGCCGCTGTAGTCGCCGTCCGCGCCGTAGACCGTCTCCATGTGACACAGCGCCAGGTCCGCTTCGGCGACGACGGGGCGGATGCCGGAAAGCATCGGCCGGAAGTCGTAACCGGCGCCGCCCGCGTCGAACGCGGCCTGGTCGATGACGGAGGTGTGGGGCAGGACGTCTCCCGAGGCGACCAGGGTGAAGCCGCGGTGGGCCGTCGCCGAGGGGGCCGGACGCCCCTGCGCCGGCGGTGTGTGGTCGCGGGCCTGGCAGGCGGCGCCCACGGCGAGGACGGCCGTCAGGACGAGGGCCAGCTGTCTGCTGCGTGCGATCATCACGTCACCCCGCTGTGGTCGTATTTATGGATGAACAGGTAAAAAGCCACATCGCTGCGGGTGGTGCTCCGACACGCTCTTTAGGCCGTCCGGCGTGCGAGAACGGCCGTCACGACCGTTCGTCGAACCGTTCGTCGACGCGATCGACCGTCCGTCGCACACTCCTGCGCACGCCCTGTCCCCCGGCGGCGGGGTGCGTTGCCATACGGCCATGACGGCCGGAACGACACTCACGAACGGGACCACCGCCGAGCACGAGCTCGCCGCACTCCAGCGGGAGCACGGCCGGCCCCTCTTCGCGCTGCTGCTCCGGCTCTGCGACGGGGACCGGCAGCGCGCGGAGGACCTGGTCCAGGAGACGCTGGTACGCGCCTGGCAGCACCCCGAGGCCCTGCGCGCCGAGAACTTCGACTCCGTACGCCCCTGGCTGCTGACCGTGGCGCGACGGCTCGCCATCGACGCTCGCCGGGCCCGGCAGGCGCGGCCCGCCGAGGTCGGCGACGCCGTGCTGGAGAACGCCCGGGTGATCAGCGACCACGCGGAACGCGCCGCCGCGACGCTCGACGTCCGGGAGGCTGTGAAGACTCTCACTCCCGAGCACCGTGAGGTCCTGGTGCTCGTGTACTTCCAGGGGGCGAGTGTGGCGGAAGCCGCGGCAGCCCTCGGAATCCCGCCCGGTACGGTGAAGTCCCGCGCGTACTACGCGCTGCGCGCCCTGCGCCGGGTGCTTCCGGGCTACGCCTCCGACATGCGGTGAAACCAACCGTCGGGTCAAACCTCCGTAAAGCGCCTTGCCGTGGAACCCGGTTGGGGATCGGCTGTCCTCATCCGTGTTCCGGACCGGGATCCGGGCTCGGGCGACGCGCACGCACCGGAGGAGGCAGGAAGGGATGCTGCACAGAGGTCGAGAGAGCACGGGCGGCGACGGCGAACCCGTCGTCCCCATGGCCTGGTTCTACGCCGAGTACATCGCGGACGAGCTGCTGCGCACCGGCGACCTCATGCCGCCGACGTCCGTGGAGTTCCGGGCCGGCCGGGACGCGCTGGCGCTGACCGTCTTCCTGTCCGACACCGACGGCGAGCTGTCCGGCATCCGGGTCATCACCCAGCTGGAGACCTGGCTGTCGCTGACCGCCTACGACCAGCCGTGGCAGGAGTGGGTGCAGGATCGGCTGGACGACCTGGCCGCGGACGCCGCCGCCTCCGGCACGGGCGGCCCCGGCCCGGACCTGGAGCTGGCCGTGGAGGCCTGGCGGTGGCTGCGGGAGACGGAGCTGCTGGCCCCGGACCTGAACGCGGTGCCGGGCGGCGCGGCGGCCGGCGAGGACGAGGGACCGAAGGTGTGGACGCCGGCGTGGCAGCTCGGACTGCCGCTCGGGCACCTCGCCATCCACCTGTTCTAGATACCGTTCCGGCCAGTTCCGAGGTCCGCGGAAAATCCGACCAATCCGCGGGCCCGAGGTCTCCGAATCCTTAGGTCACGATTCGGTGCGCCGCTGAGTCATCCGGCTGCCTGGTGCGTACCGGTGGGAGCAAGGAGTGACCCCACCCGCACCCAAAGGCACGAGGATTCGGCATGCAGTCCCTGGAGAGGCATCGCGACGTCGGCGCCTACGCGCTCGGCGTGCTGGACGAGGCGGAGGCGTTCCGCTTCGAGGACCACCTCATGGAATGCCCCAGCTGCGCCGTCCAGGTGACCGAGTTCGGCCCCGCGACACGCCAGTTGATGCTCTACCGCAGCGCCACCCCGCGCACCGTGCATCCGACGGCGCAGCCCTCGCCGCGGATGCTGGACCGTCTGGTCGCCCAGGTGTCCGCCCGGCGGCGCGTCGGACGGCGCCGGATGCTGCTGGCGCTGGCCGCGTCCGTGGTGCTGGCGGTGTCCGCCCCGGCGGTGACGGTGGTGACGCGGGGCGACGACGGGCCGCGCCCGCTGACCGTGGAGGCGACCGACGAGCGGTCCGGGGTGTGGGCCGAGGTGCGGATCGAGGACCGCGACTGGGGCAGCAGCGTGGAGCTGCGGGTGAAGGACGCGGCGGGACCGCGCGACTGCGTCCTGGTGGGGATCGGCCGCGACGGCTCCGAGAACGTCATGACGAACTGGGCCGTGCCCCGGCACGACGCCCGCCCCAACACCGTCCCGGGCGGCTCGGCGATGCGCTCCGACCAGTTCGAGCGGTACGAGGTGCGCTCGATGGAGGGCGAGACGCTGGTGGTGCTGCGGCCACGCTGACACGCCCGCCGCGAGGGCTCATTTCAGCAGCCGGGACAGCCTCCGGTCGGCCAGCGGCTTGCCGCCCGTCTGGCAGGTGGGGCAGTACTGCAGCGAGGAGTCGCTGAACGACACCTCCCGGATGGTGTCCCCGCACACCGGGCAGGGCTCGCCGGTGCGGCCGTGCACCCGCAGGCCGGTCTTCTTCTCCGCCTTCAGCCGCCCGGCCGCCAGCCCGCGTGAGCGTTCCACGGCCCCGGTGAGGGTGGTGCGCAGCGCCTCGTACAGCCGGGCCGTCTCCTCCGGGGTGAGCGAGGAGGCCAGCTTGAACGGGGACATGCGGGCGGCGTGCAGGATCTCGTCGCTGTAGGCGTTGCCGACGCCCGCGATCAGGCTCTGGTCGCGCAGGGCGCCCTTGAGCCGGCGGCGCTCCCCGGAGAGCAGCTCCGCCAGGCGCGCCTCGTCGAAGTCGTCGGCCAGCGGGTCGGGACCGAGCCGCGCGATGCCCGGGACCTCCGCCGGGTCCGCCACCACGTACACGGCGAGCCGTTTCTGGGTGCCGGCCTCCGTGAGGTCGAACCCGGCTCCCGTCTCCAGGGCGACGCGCAGCGCCAGCGGGCCCTTGCCGGGGCGCGGCACGCCGCTGGGCAGCGGGTCCTTCCAGTGCAGCCAGCCCGCGCGCGCCAGATGGGTGACGAGGTGCGGGCCGCCGTCCGTGGCCAGCGCGAGGAACTTGCCGTACCGCCGCACGGCGGTGACCTCGCGGCCCTCGAAGGCGGTGAGCGGCGGGTCGTAGGTCTTCAGGACGCTGATCGCCACGGGCAGCGCCCGGACGATCTCGTGGCCGGTCAGGTGCTCGGTGAGGAAGTCCTTGAGCGCCTCGACCTCGGGGAGTTCCGGCATGCGACAAGGGTGCCACCGGCGGCGGGTGTTCTCAGCCCGTGCCGGGCTTCTGGCCCGTGGCCGGTTCCGGGTCCTTCTCGACCACGAACTCGCTCCACACGCACTTGCCGCCGCCGCGCGCCTCCACGCCCCACAGGTCGGTGAGCGTCTCCACCAGCAGCAGGCCCCGGCCGGAGACTCCGCCCGCCCCGGCCTCCCGGCGGCGGGGCAGGGCGCTGGAGGAGTCCTCGACCTCGACGCGCAGCCGCCGGTCGGCGCCGTCGAGCACCCGGAGGGTGACCTCGGCGGACCCCTCGGTGTGCATCAGCACGTTGGTGATCATCTCGTCGGCGACCAGTTCGATCTCGTCGGCCCGGTCCCGGGCGCCCCACGCGGCGGCCGCGGTGCGGATCATGCGCCGGGTGTCGGACAGCGCCTCCGGGTCGCCGGGCGGCACCAGCTGCTTGAGCCGGCCGCCGGAGCGGGGGCCCTCCGGTTCGCGGCGGCGCAGCAGGAGCAGCGCCACGTCGTCGTCGCCGCCGCGCTCGTCGGCCACGTCGATCAGCCGGTCGGCCAGGTCCCGTACGCCGTCGGGGCCGACGGCGATCAGCGCGGCGAGGGTCTCCACGCCGTCGTCGAGGTCCGCGCCGGGCTGCTCGACCAGGCCGTCGGTGCACAGCACCAGCGTCTCCCCCGGCTCCAGCTCGATCCGCCCCACCGGGTAGTCGAGGCCGCCGAACTCGGCGGACAGGCCGAGCGGCAGCCCGCCCGGCACGGGGACCCGGCGGCAGGAGCCGTCGGCGCGCCGCACCATCGGGTCGATGTGGCCCGCGCGGACCGCCTGGATGACGCCGGTGGACAGGTCGACCTCGGCGTAGAGGCAGGTCGCGGAGCGGTCGGTGTCGAGTTCGTGCAGGAAGACGGAGGCGCGGGCCATGACGGTGGAGGGCGTGTGGCCCTCGGCGGCGTAGGCGCGCAGCACGATGCGGAGCTGGCCCATGACGGCGGCGGCGTGCGTGTCGTGGCCCTGGACGTCGCCGATGACGGCGCCGACCCGGCTGCCGCCCGCGGTGCCGCCGGGCAGCGGGATCAGGTCGTACCAGTCGCCGCCGATGTCCCGGCCGAAGGCGCCGCCGAAGGTGGCGGCGCGGTAGCGGACCGCGAGGTCGGCGCCGGGCACGCTGGGAATGGTGCGGGGCAGCATGGCCTGCTGGAGCCCCTGCGCGAGGTCCATCTCCTGCTCGTAGAACATCGCCCGCTGCAGGCTCTGGGAGATGCTGCTGCCGAGCGCCACCAGGATGTTGCGCTCCTCGGCGGTGAAGCCGCGCCGGTCGCTGTAGAGCAGGCCCATCGCGCCGATCGGCCGGGCCTGCACGATGAGCGGCAGATAGGCGGCCGAGGTGATGTTCAGCCCGGTGATGCCCCGCCACAGCTCGGGGTAGCGCTCGGCGAACTCCTCCGGGGACTCGATGAAGCGGGGGCTGAGGGTGCGGACCGCCTCGCTCATCGGGTACCGCTCGTCGATCCCGGTGAGTTCGGTGCCGGGCACGAAGCTGCCCGCGGGGCCTTCCGCGATGAGCCGGATGCGGCCGGCCTCGACCAGTCCCATCACCAGGCTGGTCGCGCCCAGATGGGTGAGGCCGTGGGTGTCCTTGAGGACGTCGATGACGTCCTGCACGGTCCGGGCGTGGGCGAGCGCGGCGGTGGTCAGCTGGACCACGTTGGTCTGCTGGCGGCGGAGGTCCTCCTGGAGGGCCTGGTCGCGCCGGTCGCCGCTCTCGCGCAGTTCCTGGGTGGCGTCGCGGACGATGCCGATGATCCGGTGCGGCCGGCCGTCCTTGTCCCGCCGGATGTAGCCCTGGGTGTGGGTCCAGCGCAGGGAGCCGTCGCGGCAGCGGATGCGGAAGTAGGCGCCGTAGTTCTCCTGGCCGGAGTTGAGGGCGCGGGCCACCACGGCGTCCAGCCGCCGCGCCTCCGCGGGCGGGACGCGGACGGCGAGGGTCTCCGGCCGGTCGTCGTACTCGTCGGGGCGCACGTCGAAGATCTCGTGCGCCCGGGCGTCCATCTGCATCACCCCGGCGTCCAGGTCCCAGTCGAAACTGCCCATGCGGTTGAGCGCCAGGATCGGATCCGGGTGTTCCGGCCAGTCGTCCGGGAGTGACACGGGGCTCGCTCCCCGATCAGCCATGGGGCCACCTTGCCAGGAATCGGGTGATTCTTCGACCGCTGGGTCACCTGGGGACACGGGTATCCCGGGGCGCCGGGTGGTACACGGGTAGTCACAGGGAGTAGGGCGACACACGGAGCCCGGAAGCACCGGTCCGGCGGGCCGGCGCGGGACGGAGGGTGCGGCGGTGGAGTGGTTCGGCGCGACCGAGTACTGGACGAGCCGGCTGGTGTTCCAGAAGGGGCTGGCCGCGCTGTACCTGGTCGCGTTCCTGGCCGCGGCGCTGCAGTTCCGCGCGCTGATCGGGGAGCGGGGCATGCTGCCGGTGCCGCGCTTCGTGGCGCGGGTGCCGGTGCGGCGCTCCCCCAGCCTGTTCCACCTGCACTACTCGGACCGGTTCTTCGCCGGGTGCGCGTGGGCGGGGTGCGCGGTGGCGGCGGCGCTGCTCGCGGGGGTGGACACGCTGGTGCCGCTGTGGGCGGCGATGCTGCTGTGGCTGGTGCCGTGGGGCCTGTATCTGTCGATCGTGAACGTGGGGCAGACCTGGTACGCGTTCGGCTGGGAGTCGCTGCTGCTGGAGGTGGGGTTTCTCGGGGTGTTCCTCGGCAACGACGAGGTGGCGCCGCCGGTCGTGGTGCTGTTCCTGCTGCGGTGGGTGCTGTTCCGGGTGGAGTTCGGCGCCGGGCTGATCAAGGTGCGCGGCGACGAGTGCTGGCGCCGCCTCACCTGTCTGTACTTCCATCACGAGACCCAGCCGATGCCGGGCCCGCTGAGCTGGTTCTTCCACCACCTCCCGAAGCCGCTGCACCGGGCCGAGGCGGCGGCGAACCATGTGACGCAGCTGGTGGTGCCGTTCCTGCTGTTCGCGCCGCAGCCGGTCGCGTCGGTGGCGGCCGCGCTGATGATCGTCACCCAGCTGTGGCTGGTGCTGTCCGGGAACTTCGCCTGGCTGAACTGGATCACGATCGTGCTGGCGCTCCCCGCCGTGGCCTGGCCGTCCGACCCGCCGCCGGTGGGCGACGCCCCGCTCTGGTACGTGGTGGTCGTGCTCGCGGTGTCCGCGCTGCTGCTCGCGCTGAGTTACGCGCCGGTGCGCAACATGCTCTCGCGGCGCCAGGTGATGAACCGGTCCTTCGATCCGCTGCACCTGGTGAACACCTACGGGGCGTTCGGCACGGTGGGCCGGGTGCGGCACGAGGTGGTGCTGGAGGGCACGGCGGACGAGGTGCCCCGGGAGGACTCCGACTGGCGGGAGTACGAGTTCAAGGGCAAGCCGGGCGACCCGAAGCGCTGGCCGCGCCAGTACGCCCCGTACCACCTGCGGCTGGACTGGCTGATGTGGTTCGCCGCGCTGTCCCCCGCCTACGCGAGCCCGTGGTTCGGGGGCCTGGTGGAGCGGCTTCTGGAGAACGACCCCGACACCCTCCGCCTGCTCCGCCGCTCCCCCTTCCCCGCGGACGCCCCGCCCCGCCACATCCGCGCCCGTCTGTTCCGCTACCGCTTCACCACCTGGCGGGAACTGCGCGAGACGGGCGCCTGCTGGGAGCGGACGTACGTCCGTGAGTTCCTGCCCCCGACGCGGCTGGCGGGGAGCGCGCGGAAGCCGTAGACGCTCACAGCAGGCCGGCCGCGCGCAGTTCGTCCCACAGGGCGTCCGGGACGGGTTCCTCGAAGCGGTCGGCGCAGTCGTCGACCTCGGCGGCCGAGCGGGCGCCGACCAGGACGGCGGCGACCGCCGGGTGGGCGGCGCAGTGGGCCAGGGCGGCGGCGCGCAGTGAGGTGCCGTGGCGTTCGGCGGCCTCCTTGATGCGCAGGGCGCGGTCCAGGAGGCCTGCGGGGGCGGTCGTGTAGTCGTAGGTGGCGCCGGGCCGGGGGTCGGCCAGGAGGCCGGAGTTGAAGGCGCCGCCGACGACGACGGACACCCCGCGCTCCAGCGCGGCGGGCAGGAGTTCGGCGGCGGCGCTGTGGTCGAGCAGGGTGTGCCGGTTCGCGCACAGCACCACGTCGACGTCGGTGTCGCGGACGAAGCGGGTGAGCATGGCGGTCTGGTTCATGCCGGCGCCGACGGCCCCGACGACGCCCTCGGAGCGAAGTTGTTCGAGGGCCGGGTAAGCCTCGCGGAAGGCTTGGTCCCCGTGGTCGTCGGGGTCGTGGAGGTAGACGACGTCCACGCGGTCCAGGCCGAGGCGTTCCAGGCTCGCTTCCAGGGAGCGGCGGACGCCGTCGGCGCTGAAGTCCCAGACACGGCGGTGGGTGGCGGGGACGGCGAAGCCGTGGGCGAGGTCGTCGCCGCCCGCGTCGGACGGTTCGAGGCGGCGTCCCGCCTTGGTGGACACGGTGTACGTCTCGCGGGGCAGCTCCCGCAGGGCGGCCCCCAGGCGGCGTTCGGCGAGGCCGAGGCCGTAGTGCGGGGCCGTGTCGAAGTAGCGGACGCCCCGCCGCAGCGCGGCCCGCACGGCCTCGTACGCCTGCTCCTCGGTGACCGGGGTGTAGAGGCCGGCCATGCCCGCGGTGCCGAGGGCGAGCGGGGTGACCTCCACACGGCTGCGGCCCAGTTTGCGGCGGACCGGCCGGGACGGGCCCGTCGGGGCTCCGGGATCGCTCATGCCGGGCTGCTCCTTGTCGTGATCACGGACCGGGCGCGGCCGGGCATACGGGGCCCGCGGCCGCGCGCCCCGCCGTCGCGCGGCGGGTACGGCGGCCGGGGCCCCGTCGCCCGGTCACGCCCGCTTCAGCCGCAGCGTCCTCAGCTCGAAGGGCCGCAGCCGTACGGCGATCCGCCCGGCGTCGACGGCGGGCGGTGCCGTGTCCGCGAGGGGGCGTTCCAGCAGGTCGGTCACCTCCACGCCGGCGACCGGGAAGCCGGCCGTGAGCGTGGCGTCGGCGCGGGCGCCGTGCGCCTCGTGGAAGCGGACCACCACGTCACCGCTGCCGTCGTCGGCGAGCTTGACCGCCGTGACCACCACGGAGTCCCGGTCGACGGTCACCAGCGGCGCCACCTCGCCGGCCCCGTCGAGGCGACGCTCGGGCAGGTTGACGCGCCAGCCCTCGCGCACCGCGTCCCCGACGGTCGCGCCGGGCACCAGGGCGTGCCGGAAGCGGTGCACGCCCTGGTCGGTCTCGGGGTCGGGGAAGCGGGGGGCGCGCAGCAGGGAGACGCGGACGGTGGTGGTCGTGCCCCCGTCGGTGCGCACCGCGCGCGTCACGTCGTGGCCGTAGGTGCCGTCGTTGACGACCGCGACGCCCCAGTCGGGTTCCTGGAGGTGGACGAAGCGGTGGTTGCACGCCTCGAACTTGGCGGCCTCCCAGGAGGTGTTGGTGTGGGTGGGCCGGAAGAAGTGCCCGAACTGCGTCTCGGAGGCGTAGCGGTCGGCGTGCAGGTCGAGCGGGAAGGCGAGCTTGAGGAACTTCTCCGTCTCGTGCCAGTCCACCTCGGTGTCCACCACCAGCCGCTTCTCCCCCGGCGGCAGGGACAGCACCTGGGTGACGCGGGAGTCGCCGAAGGTGCGGACGATCCGCACCGAGGCGCCGTCGTCGCCGGGGATGACCTCGTCCGCGTCGGTCAGGTCGGTGACGGTGTTGCGGTAGAACTCGTCGACGTCCCAGGCGTCCCACATGTTCGGCAGGTCCTGGTGCAGCTGGAGCAGGTTGCCGGCGCGGCCGGGGGCGACGGTCTCGCGCCCTGCGGCGAGGTCCACGGCGGAGTCGACCAGGCCGCGGGCGTCGACGCCGACCCTCAGCAGGCCGTTGTCCAGGACGTGTCCGCCGTCGGGGCGCTCCGCGCGCGTGGTGCGCCCCGACGCCTCGGCCGGGCGCGCGCCGCCCGCGGGGACGCCGGCGCGGGTGTGCGGGGCCGCGTTGAAGACCAGCGGCACACCGCCCTCGCCGGCCAGGGCGCGCTGGGCGGTGTCGATGATCGCGTTCAGCTCGTCGGCGACGCGGGCGTAGGTGGCGCGGGCCTCGCGGTGCACCCAGGCGATGGAGGAGCCGGGCAGGATGTCGTGGAACTGGTGCAGCAGCACCGTCTTCCAGATCCGGTCCAGGTCGGCGTACGGGTAGGGGAAGCCGGTGCGCACGGCGGCCGTGGCCGCCCACAGCTCGGCCTCCCGCAGCAGGTGCTCGCTGCGCCGGTTGCCCTGTTTGGTTCCGGCCTGGCTGGTGAGGGTGGCGCGGTGCAGTTCGAGGTACAGCTCGCCGACCCAGACGGGCGGTTCGGGGTTCTCCGCCTCGGCCTTGGCGAAGAAGGCGGACGGGGTCTCCCAGGTGACCGTGGCGGAGCCTTCGAGGTCGCGCAGCCGGGCGGCCTTGGCCGCCATCTCACGGGTGGTGCCGCCGCCCCCGTCGCCCCAGCCGGTGGGCGCGAGGGAGTGCCGGGCGGTCCCCTTGTCCTTGAAGTTGCGGACGGCGTGGGCGATCTCGGCGCCGCGCATCGAGCAGTTGTAGGTGTCTACGGGCGGGAAGTGGGTGAAGATCCGGGTGCCGTCGATGCCCTCCCAGCGGAAGGTGTGGTGCGGGAAGCTGTTGGTGCGGGACCAGGAGATCTTCTGCGTGAGCAGGTACCTGGAGCCGGCGGCCTTGATGATCTGCGGGAGTCCGGCGGCGAAGCCGAAGGTGTCCGGCAGCCACGCCTCGTCGTTCTCGATGCCGAACTCGTCGAGGAAGAACCGCTTCCCGTGCGTGAACTGCCGGGCCATGGCCTCGGAGCCGGGCATGTTGGTGTCGGACTCCACCCACATGCCGCCGGCCGGCACGAACCGGCCGTCCGCCACGGCCTTCTTCACCCGCGCCCACACCTCGGGCCGGTGTTCCTTCACCCACGCCCACTGCTGCGCCTGCGACATGGCGAAGACGAAGTCCGGCTCGTCGTCGAGGAGGGCGGTCATGTTCGCGGCGGTGCGGGCGACCTTGCGCACGGTCTCGCGCAGGGGCCACAGCCAGGCCGAGTCGATGTGCGCGTGCCCGACGGCGCTGATGCGGTGCGCGGACGGCACGGCGGGCGCGGCGAGCACGTCGGTGAGGCGTGAACGGGCGTGCTCCGCCGTGCCGTTGACGTCCTGGAGGTCGAGGGCGTCGAGGGCGCGCCCGACGGCGCGGAGGATCTCCCAGCGGCGGGGCGAGTCGACGGGCAGCTCGGCCATCAGCTCGCCGAGCACCTCGAGGTCGGTGACCAGGTGCCACACGGTCTCGTCGAGGACGGCGAGGTCCATGCGGGTCAAGGTGTACTGCGGGTCGCTGCCGGCGGTCTCCAGGTCGCCGAGCGTGGTCGGCCGGAAGGGGCGGTAGTCCATGATGACGGGGTTGGAGGCGGCCTCGACGTGCAGGCGCACCTCCTCCCCGCCCTGGACGGGAGCGCCGATCCGCACCCACTGGTTGCGCGGGTTGAGGCCCTTCACGGGGGTGCCGTCGGGGCGGTAGACCAGCCCCTCGCACTGGAATCCGGGCATGTTCTCGTCGAAGCCCAGGTCGAGGATCGCCTCGACGGTGCGGCCGGCCCACGCCTCGGGGACGGTGCCGGTCACCCGGAACCAGCTGGTGCCCCAGGGAGCGCCCCAGCGGGATCCCACGGTGATCGGCTCGACGTCGGCGGCCAGTCCCTCCGCGACCGGGACCGGCTCCCCCGGCGCGTGCCACACCGCCACCTCCAGGGGCACGGACTCGGGGTACACGGCGGGTCGGACGCGCTCGTCGAGGACCCGCCTCAGACGGGCTTCGACCAGGGTGCGGTCGTCATGCATGCGGCGCTCCATGGTTGTGGCCGGTTCGCTGCCCTACGGGATTCCGCCCGCGAGGCGGGACCCCCGGGTACAACTCCCCTCCCACGGCCCCCTCGAACCGCCTCCCGCACCGGCCCGCGTACGGGCGGGTCAGCGGGCGCCGGAGGCCGTGCCGCGGCCCTCGGCGTCGGCGCGGGCCTGGGCTTCGAGACGGCGCTCGGCCTCCGCCCAGTCGATGGGCAGCGCGTCGGCGGGGACCTCCCAGAAGGTGAAGGTGGACGTGCGCATGGTGTCCCGCAGGCAGGTCATGACGCTCTTGTGCGGCTCGGTGCGGGCGTAGGTGTGGAGGGCCTCGCGGCTCTCCCACGCGGACAGGGTGAAGAAGGTGCGGCGCAGCGGTCGGGCCACCAGGGACGCGCCGAGCGCCCCGGGCGCCTGCCGGACCTGGCCCCAGGCGGCGAGGGACTGCCGGAAGAACCGGGGCACGTCCTTCAGCGACCGCACCTCGAAACGGGAGGCCATGACCAAGGCCTGCGTGTCGGGCCGGGCGGGGTTGGGTGTGACCCAGGGAAGAGTAGGCACGGTGCACTCGCCTCCATGATTGGGTAGTGGCACTATCCATCCTATGGGGCGCCGCTCCCCCGTGCCATGCATTGAGGCGCGCGGCGTCCTGCACCTTGGGCGCCAACCGGCCCTCCGCCGTACCCCGTTGCCCCGGCCCGGGGACACGAACTAGGGTCGGTCGCGTGACTGCCGGGTCGGCCTTGGGCCTTTCACGAGAGGCGTCCCCGGCTCCGGAGTGAGTCCGGGGCGGGCGCGTGCGCCTCCGTCGTCGGTCGTTCCTTCCGCCCGCCGTGCTTCCGCCGGCGGGGATCGACGATCCGACTCCTGAGACGAGGGACGACCATGTCCGCAGCACCGCACATCGAGTTGAACCACACCGTCGTCCACGCCCGTGACCGCCGGCGCTCCGCCGAGTTCCTCGCCGGCATCCTGGGTCTGGAGGTGGGGGCGCCGTTCGGGCCGTTCCTGCCGGTCGACCTGGGCAACGGCGTGACCCTGGACTACTACGAACTGCGCGACGAGCCCGTGCAGTCCCAGCACTACGCGTTCCTGGTGCCCGAGGAGGCGTTCGACGGCATGATCGTGCGCCTGGAGGAGGCCGCGGTGACGTACTACGCCGACCCGCAGCACACCCAGCCGGGGCGGGTGAACGGCCTGTTCGGCGGGAGGGGCGCGTACTTCGAGGACCCGGACGGCCACAACATGGAGATCATGACCCGGCCGTACGTACGCCCCTGAGCGCGCCCGAAGTCAGAGCGGCCGGTACATGATGTGCAGCCCGACCCGGCCGTGCCGGGGGTGGTCGAAGGCGTCCGGGACCGTGCCCAGGACGGTGAAGCCGAGCGAACTCCACAGCTTCACCGCGGGGTTGGTCTCGACGACGGCGTTGAACACCATGCCCCGGTATCCGGCGTCGCGCGCCTCGGCCAGCACGTGCTCGGCCAGCAGCCGTCCGGTGCCCCGGCCCGCCCGGTCGGGGTCGACCATGAAGCCCGCGTTGGCGATTCGGGCGGCGGGGCCGCCGTAGTTCGGGGTGAGACAGGCGGAGGCGACGACGGTCCCGTCGTCGTCCTCGACGACGTACACCCGTTTCGCGGGGCTCATCCACAGGGCCCGGGCGTCCTCCTCGGAGGTGCCCGGGTCCCAGGTGTAGGTCTCGCCCGCCGCGACGATGCGGTGCCAGAACGGCCAGATCTGCGGCCAGTCGTCGGGGCGCGCTTCCCTGATCAGCATGGTCGCGAGTCTGGCACGCCCGGTGCGGGCGGGGGTGACGTGTGTCAGTCGACGCTGGGGAGGATGTGCGGCTCGGCGAGGTCCTCCTCGTACCCGGCGAGGCGGATGGGGGCCGAGCGGGCCCACACGTCGAGGCTTCCGAGTTCTCCTGGCCGACGGCCGGGACGCTCCGTGCGTTCGTCGGGGCGCTGTTCGAGTTTCGTCTGCTCCGGTGTCACCGCGCACTCCTTATGTGTCGGTCACCCTCAGGACGTACCGTGCCGGCCCTGCGGCCGGCGCCCGGTGCCCGAGCGGGTCTGTGTCCAATGCCGTTCGGACGCGGTGGCGCCGGTCGTACGAGGGAGAGCGGGCCATGGTGAACCGGCAGTCCCATGACGGATCGTGGGTGCGGGTAGAACCCTTGCTGCTGCTGTCCGTCCGACCCAGATTAACCAAATGAGCGGCCCCCTGCTCGATGGGGCTGCAAACTGGCTGTAACAATCACATGACGGATCGACCATCATCAGGCACTATGTCCGGGCATGTCGTGACGGAATGCGCACGGCAGCTCACTCGAACGGAGTACGCGCGTCCCGAAGTACCGGACAAGTCCGGACGGCCGGGGCGCCGTTCGGGCGCCGCCGGCCGTCGTCGGACGCATCGGTGCCGCCTGGGGTCACCAGCGGCCGGGCGCGTAGTCCTTCAGGAAGACGCCGTACAGGTCCTCGCCCGCCTCGCCGCGCACGATCGGGTCGTAGACGCGTGCCGCGCCGTCGACCAGGTCGAGCGGGGCGTGGAAGCCCTCCTCGGCGAGGCGCAGCTTGTCGAAGTGCGGGCGCTCGTCGGTGATCCAGCCGGTGTCGACCGAGGTCATCAGGATCTTGTCGGAGTCGAACATCTCCTGGGCGCTGGTCCGCGTCACCATGTTCATGGCCGCCTTGGCCGCGTTGGTGTTGGGGTGCCCCGCGCCCTTGTAGCCGCGGGCGAACACGCCCTCCATCGCGGACACGTTGACCACGTAGGCGCGGTTCGAGGACGAGCGGCGCGCCGCCTCGGCCATCGACGGGCGCAACTTGCTGATCAGGATGAACGGAGCCGTGTAGTTGCAGAGCTGGGTCTCGAGCAGCTCCACCGGGGAGATCTGCTCGATGGTCTGCACCCAGGTGTTGGAGTCCACGACGTCCGGCAGCAGGCCGCCCGCGTCGATGGCGGTGCCGTCCCGGTGCCGCTCCACGCTGGCGTTGCCTGCGACCAGGGCGAGGTCGGCCACGGCCTGTGCGTCCAGGTTGCCGGTCCCGGCGGGCAGCGCGGTCAGGCCGTCCACCGCACCGGAGTTGAACGCTCCGATGACGTGGTGGGCGGGCAGCTCGCCGGCCGGCAGCGGGGCGCTCTCGCCCTCGACGAGCGCGGCGTAGGCGGAGGGCAGGCGGCGCACCGTCTGCGTGGCGTTGTTGATCAGGATGTCCAGCGGGCCCTGCTCCGCGACCTGGTCGGCGAGCGCGACGACCTGGCCGGGGTCGCGCAGGTCGATGCCGACGACCTCCAGGCGGTGCATCCAGTCCGCGGAGTCGTCCATCGCCTTGAAGCGGCGGATGGCGTCCTTCGGGAAGCGCGTGGTGATCGTGGTGTGGGCGCCGTCGCGCAGCAGCCGCAGCGCGATGTACATGCCGATCTTGGCGCGGCCGCCGGTGAGCAGCGCCCGCTTGCCACTGAGGTCGGCGCGGGCCTCGCGGCGGGCCCGGTTCTCGTCGGCGCACCTCGGGCAGAGCTGGTGGTAGAAGTAGTCGACCTCGACGTACCGCGTCTTGCAGACGTAGCAGGAGCGGGGACGCTGGAGTATCCCCGCGATCCGGCCCGGCTCGACGCGGGAGGACGGCAGGATGCCCTCGGTCTCGTCGTCGATGCGCTCGGCGGAACCGGTGGCGGTGGCCTCGGTGACCGCCTTGTCGTGGGCGGTCTTGGCGGCCCGGCGCTCCTGGCGGCGGCGCTGCTTGACCGTGCGGTAGATGTGCGAGGTGGCCCGGCGCACCTTGACCGCGTCCGGGTGGTCCACGTCGAGCTTGTCGAGCTCCTCGAGCACGCTCAGGCAGACGGCCAGCCGCTCCGGGTCGATGCCCGGCCCGTACGCCACCTCGTCCGTGGTCCCGGGGCCGTCCTGTGTCACCGTCATCGCCGCTGCCGTTCCCGCTTCGGTTCTCGCGGCGCTCCGTTCGCGTCCGCTGTCGAACGGGGGATTTTACGGAGCGCCGGGCCGCAGCACCAAACCGCTCGCGCTCAGTGATCGCAGGCCACGGTGAGTGCCGCCACCTCCTCGGTCACCGCGCGGGCGAGTTGGCCGAGGTCCTCGACGGCCGCGCCGTCGGCGACCAGCCCGTAGTGGACGCGTCCCCGGTAGGTGGAGACGGCGACCGCGAGGGAGTGGCCGGGGGCGAGCGGCGCGAGCGGGAACACGGCGCCGAGCGGGTCGCCGCCGAGGCGCAGGCCGAAGCCGGGCAGCGGCACGCTGGTGACCAGGACGTCGAACCAGAGCCGGGCCGCCTGCCCCAGCAGCGGACCGCCGAGCCGGTGTCCGAGCGGCGGCACGTGCTCGGCGAGCAGCGCCACCGCGCCCGCGCCGCGGTGCGGGCCCGCCTCCTTGTTGCGGTCCATGGCGGTGCGGACCCGGGTCAGCCGGGTGACCGGGTCCTTCTCGTCGACCGGGAGCCGTATCAAGTACCCGGAGAGCCGGTTGCCCTGCGGGTGGGCGGTGCGGGGGCGGCGCCGGGAGACGGGGACGAGGGCGCGCGGGGCGACGCCGTCGCTGCCGTCGCCCCGCTCGTCGAGCCAGCGGCGCAGCGCGCCGGCGACGACCGCGATGAGGACGTCGTTGACGGTGCCGCCGGCGCTCTTGCGGATGCGGTGCACGTCGTCGAGGTCGACGACCACGCCGGCGGTGCGGCGGGTGCCGCTGGGGGCGCAGGTGAGGGCGGGCGAGGAGCGCATGTCGAGGGTGGACCGGGCGACGGCGGCGCCGATGTCCAGGGCCCGGCCGGCCTCGGCGAGGGCGTCGCGCACCATGCCGGGCACCTCGCGGACGTCGGGGACGACCCCGCGGGGCGGCTCTGCGGGCCGCGGCCGGGGCGTGGGCAGGTCCGTCGGGTCCATCAGCGCGGCGGCGAGGGTGAGGGCGCGCAGTCCGTCGGCGAGGGCGTGGTGGAACTTGAACAGGACGGCGAAGCGGGCGCCGCCCTCCTCCGGCAGCACGTGCGCCTCCCACGGCGGACGGGCGCGCTCCAGGGGGCGTCCCATGAGGTCGCCGGCGGCGGCGTGGAAGTCGGCGACCGGTTCGTGCAGCCGGACATGGTCGAGGGGGTCGAAGCCGGGGTCGGGCTCGCGGGCGGCGCCGCCGAAGGCGAGCGAGTCGCGGACGACGGAGGTGAGCGGGCGGCCCAGTGCGGCCGTGAGCGGTTCGCCGGGGGCGGGCCAGGAGCGGCGCAGCGCGGAGAGCGGGCGCCGCAGTCCGAGGGGCTGCCAGGTGTCGCGGATGCGCATGCGCAGCCCGGGCACGGCGGCGGACCGGGCGGCGAGGAGGTCCGCCGCGTGGGCGGCGGCGGAGGGCGAGCCGGCTGTGAAGACGCCGAGCGCCGCGAGATGCATGGGGTGGCCGGCGGACTCGAGGTTCCAGAACGCCAGGTCGAGGGGGGCGAGCGGGTCTGCGGTCATGGGCGGGGCCTCGCATCGACGACGGGAACGGATCAGCAGTCAATCGCTCCCGGCCGATTACGGTCAAGTACGATCTGGCTACCCATAGTTAACAGCATGTGACGTCCCCGCCCCTTCCGCTGCTACGGCGAAAGGGGCGGGGACGTCGTGTTCTGCGGGGCCCGTGGGGCGTTCCGGCCGTCCGGCGGGGTGACGGACGCCACCCGGACGCACGCCACCCGGACGGGCGGGAGCCCCGCTCAGCGGGCCGTCACTCGGTGGCCGGGCAGCCCGCGGGCCGGGCCCGGGAGGCGTCCCGGATCAGGTCCCGCTGCGCGGCCCGCACCCGCTCCACGTCGGGCTTCAGCACCCGCCGGTCGTAGGTGAGCAGACCGTTCAGCTCGCCCTCCACGTCGGAGATCTGGGTGTAGACGGCGCCGTTGCCGCCCCGGCACACCAGCGCCCGCACCTCGCCCAGCTTGGTGAGGTAGTCGTCGGTGTAGGTGGCCGGGTCGACGTCGACGTACGACTGCTGCACGGGCCAGGCGTGGCCGGGCACCGCGAGGCCGAGGCCGCCGTACTCACCGCTGACCAGGGCGCGTTCACCGTCCGGCCGGGGCGGCAGGGCGGGGCTCGGGTAGCCGTGCTCGTCCATGATGTCGCCGGTGCCGCCGTCGGCGCCCAGGTTCAGCCCTGACTGGTTGTTCACCAGCCGGCTCGGGTCCCAGGACTTGGCCTGCGCGGCGATCCGGCCGACGTCGTACTGGCCCCAGCCCTCGTTGAAGGTGACCCACATGACGATGGACGGGCTGCTGATGTGCTCGTCGATCATCTCCTTCATCTCGCGCTCGTAGCGGGCACGGGCCTCGGCGTCCGGGGTGCGGGCGTCCCGCATGGAGGGCATGTCCTGCCACACGAGCAGTCCGAGGCGGTCGGCCCAGTGGAACCAGCGGTCGGGTTCGACCTTGATGTGCTTGCGCACCGCGTTGAAGCCGAGCTGCTTGTGCACCTTGAGGTCGTGGGCGAGGGCCTCGTCGGTGGGCGCGGTGTGCAGGCCGTCGGGCCAGAAGCCCTGGTCGAGGGTGGCCATCAGGAAGACGGGCTTGCCGTTGAGGACCGTGCGCGGCACCCCGTCGATCTTCTCGACGGCGATGGAGCGCATGCCGAAGTAGCTGTTCACCCGGTCGGCGCCGACCTTGACCTTCAGGTCGTACAGGAAGGGGTCGTCGGGCGACCACAGGCGCGGGTTCTTGATCTTCAGCGTGAGCGGCTGTCCGGTGCGGCCGGTGGCCGTGGCGACCTTGCGCCGTCCGTCGTACGCGGTGGCCGTGACCGGCAGGCCGTCGCGGACACCCTTCGCCTCGACGGTGAGCCGCTCGCCGGGCACGTCGGGGATCAGCTTCAGGGAATCGACGTGGTCGCGGGCGACGGGCTCCATCCAGACCGTCTGCCAGATGCCGGAGCTGGGCGTGTACCAGATGCCGCTGGGGTCGAGCCGCTGCTTGCCCATCGGCGGGTTCTCACCGTCGGCGGCGTCGGTGGGGTCGTAGACGCCGACGATCAGCTCCTGGGGGCCGCTCCGCTTCAGCGCGTCGGTGACGTCGACGGAGAACTTGTCGTAGCCGCCCTCGTGCGCGGTGACCTTGGCGCCGTTGACGTAGACCTCGGCGCGCCAGTCGACCGCCTGGAAGTTGAGGCGCAGCCGCTTGCCGGAGCCGATGTGCCAGTCGCGCGGGACGGTGAAGGCGCGGCGGTACCACATGCGGTCCTCGTGCCGCTGGATGCCGGAGAGCTGGGACTCCACCGGGTACGGCACCAGGATGCGTTCCTTCAGCGTGCGGCCCACGGGCGGACGCTCGCCCTCCTCCGCGGCGGCGAACTGCCAGCGGCCGTTCAGGTTGCGCCACTCGGAACGGGCGAGCTGGGGGCGCGGGTACTCGGGGTGGGCGTTGCCGGGGCCCACTTCGTCGGCCCACGGGGTGCTCAGTTCATGGGTGGAGCGGTTGGGGCCGCTGCTGAGGAAGGCGTCCACGGGGTCGCCGTCGGTGGCCTTCAGGCCCCCCTGGCCGTCGTACTGGATGTCGGCGGTGCCGCGCGCGGTGCCGGTCTTGTTGCCGACGACGGGTTCCGCGAGGCTGACGAGCAGCGCCCTCGGGTCGTCCGGGTCGGGTTTCGCCGAGGTGAGCGGCCATCGGGCGCCGCCGATGACCGCGTTGACGTGATCCGTGAAGCCGGCGGGCGGTGTGGCGAGGGGCTTGGGGAAGTCCAGCTTGAGCGTGCGTCCGGAGGCGAGGACGGTGGCGGCGAGGGCGCCGTCGTAGTCGAAGCCGTCCGGGAGGCGGAACGCCGACCGGGGCACCGGCTCCTTGGCGCCGCCGGGCGGGGTCCAGCGCAGATGGAAGTTGGAGCCGCCGTAGTGCTCGAAGTACTCGACCTTGATGTCGTGGGCGCGGCCGGCGGTGAGCTGGACCGGCTCGGAGGTCTGTTCCTTGTCCCAGTCGTCGATCCAGTGGTCGATGACGAGAGCGCCGTCGACCCACAGCCGGAAGCCGTTGTCGGAGCTGACCGAGAAGGTGTGGGCGCCGGTGGTCTCCGGCACGATCTTGCCGGTCCAGCGGACGCTGACGTCGTCGGCCTGGCCGGTGGTGAGGCTCAGGCGCGGTTCCAGGTTGTCGAAGTCGAGCTGCGGGTCGAAGGCGACGGCCTTGAGTTCGTGGAAGTCGAAGGCGCCGGGGGCGGAGTGGGTCCAGTACTCGCCCTTCAGCCCGTGGATCTCCACGGGGTCGTCCTCGGCGGCGGCCGAGGCGGGCCCGGTCGCGGTGAGGCCGGTGACGCCCAGCGCGGTGGCCAGGAGCAGGGCGAAGCGGTTCCTGAGTCGTCCGATGCGCACGGATCCTCCGTCGGTGAGGAAGTGACGGCTCTCGCTGTGCAGGTGTCGCATGTTCTGTTCTGTGTGTTGTCAGTCCCGTACAACGTTGTCAAAGAACAGCACTTGGCATAACAGCACGGATTCCTCCATGAGTCCAGGGACATGACAAAGGCCCGGTCGTCACGCGTGACCGGGGCCTCGTCGAGAACCGCTACGGCACCAACTGCCCCTTCCCGAGGGCGATCACGCCCCCCTTGGAGACGGTGTACAGCTCCGCGTCGCGCTCCGGGTTGACGCCGATCGTCGCGCCCGGCGGCACCTCGACGTTCTTGTCCAGCACCGCCCCGCGCACCACCGCGCCCCGCCCGATGTGCACGTTGTCGTGCAGCACCGATCCCTGCACCACCGCCCCGGGATCGACCACGACCCCCGGCGACAGCACGGACCGTGTCACCTGCCCCCGGATGAGACAGCCGGCGCTGATGATGGACTCGCCGGCGATGCCGCCCGCGTTGAACCGGGCCGGCGACAGCTGCCCGGAGTGGGTGTAGACGGGCCACTGACGGTTGTAGAGGTTGAACGCGGGGCGCTCGGCGATCAGGTCCATGTGCGCGTCGTAGTACGCGTCGAGCGTGCCGACGTCACGCCAGTAGCCCTGGTCGCGGCTGGTCTCGCCCGGCACGTGGTTGGTGCTGAAGTCGTACAGGTGGGCCTCGCCCCGCTCGGTGAGCTGGGGCAGGATCGAACCGCCCATGTCGTGCACCGAGTTCTCGTCCTCGGCGTCCCGCTGGAGGGCCTCGACGAGCGCCTTGGTGGTGAAGATGTAGTTGCCCATGGAGGCGAACACGCTGTCGGGGTCGTCGGCCAGGCCGGGCGGGTCGGCGGGCTTCTCCAGGAAGCGCTCCACGGTGAGCCCGTCGGTGCCCGGGGTGATCACGCCGAACGAGGACGACTCCGTGCGCGGCACCCGGATCCCGGCCACGGTGACGCCGGCGCCGCTCTCGATGTGCTGGTTGAGCATCTGGCGCGGGTCCATGCGGTACACGTGGTCGGCGCCGAACACCGCCACGTACTCCGGGCGCTCGTCGTAGATCAGGTTCAGCGACTGGAGGATCGCGTCGGCGCTGCCCAGGTACCAGCGGGGGCCGAGCCGCTGCTGGGCGGGGACCGGGGTGACGTAGTTGCCGAGCAGGCTGGACATCCGCCAGGTGGTGGTGATGTGCCGGTCCAGCGAGTGCGACTTGTACTGCGTGAGCACGCAGATCCGCAGGATGTCGCCGTTCACCAGGTTGGACAGCACGAAGTCGACGAGGCGGTACGTGCCGCCGAAGGTGACCGCCGGTTTGGCGCGGTCCGCCGTGAGGGGCATCAGGCGCTTGCCCTCGCCGCCCGCCAGCACGATTCCCAGGACCGAAGGACCACCACGACGCATGGCCGCTCCCCTCACGCCGAGTTTTCCCATGACTGCCCCGGACGGGCCGCTTTAGGCCTGCCGGAAGATCTCCTCGTACAGCCCGGCCGTGCGGCGGGCCACCGCGTCCCACCCGAACTCCGTCACCGCGCGCTCCCGTCCCGCCTCGCCCATCGCCCGCGCGGTGTCCGGGTCGCCGAGCACGGCGTCCAGCGCCCGGGTGAGCCCCGCCTCGAAGTCGTCGTCCACGTCCATGAGCAGCCCGGTCCTGCCGTGGTCGACGACCTCCGGGATGCCCCCGACACGGGAGGCGACCACGGCGGTGCCGCACGCCATCGCCTCCAGGTTGACGATGCCGAGCGGCTCGTACACCGAGGGGCAGGCGAACACGGTCGCGTGCGTCAGCAGCTGGATCACCTCGGGCCGGGGCAGCATCTGCGGGATCCAGTGCACGCCGTCGCGGACCCGGCTCAGCTCCTCGTACAGCTCGCGGAACTCCCGGTCGATCTCCGGGGTGTCCGGGGCGCCCGCGCACAGCACCACCTGCGCGGCCGGGTCGAGGGCGCGCACCGCCCGCAGCAGATGGGGCACGCCCTTCTGCCGGGTGATCCGGCCGACGAACAGCACGTACGGGCGCGAGCGGTCGAGTCCGACCCGGTCCAGGACGTCGGTGCCGGGGTCGGGGCGGTACAGGGAGGTGTCGATGCCGTTGTGGACGACGTGCACCCTGGCCGGGTCGAGGGCCGGGTAGCAGCCGAGGATGTCGTCGCGCATGGCGCCGGACACGGCGATCACCGCGTCGGCGGCCTCGTAGGCGGTGCGCTCCGCCCAGCTGGAGAGGGCGTAGCCGCCGCCGAGCTGCTCGGCCTTCCAGGGGCGCAGCGGCTCCAGCGAGTGCGCGGTCACCACGTGCGGGATGCCGTACAGCAGCTTGGCGAGGTGGCCGCCGAGGTTGGCGTACCAGGTGTGGGAGTGGACCAGGTCGCGGCCTTCGAGGGCGGCGGCCATGGCGAGGTCGGTCGAGAAGGTGCGCAGGGCGTCGTTGGCGCCGTCGAGCGCGGACCAGGAGCGGTGGCGCAGCACGCCGTCCGCGCGGCCCTCGCCCCAGCAGTGCACCTCCAGGTCCACCAGGGACCGCAGCTCCCGGGCCAGGAACTCCACATGGACCCCGGCGCCGCCGTACACGTCCGGGGGGTACTCCCGGGTCAGCAGTCCCACTCGCACCCTGAACCCCCTGTCTGCGCGGACGTCCCTCCCATGGTCACGCAGTCGGGGCGCGCGGGGAAGAGCGGGGCGGCCGCACGAAGCAGCAGTCGCCGCAGACGCCTCCGCCGGGGACGCGGTAGTAGAGGCAGCAGCTGCGGCGGCGGAAGGCGCTGCCGGTGAGGGTGCCGGCGCCGGTGAGGAGGGGGTGGTCGAGGAGGTCGCCGGCCAGGCGGGTGGCGCGGGCGGCGGCGTCGGGGCGGGCGTGGCGGGTGATCTCGCGGGCGGCCGCGGCGAGGGCGGAGGCGGCATTGCCGCGCAGAAGGGCGGGCGCGATTCGGTGGCGGGCGCGCAGGGCGGCGGAGAGGGGTTCGAGGTGTCCGCGCAGGACGACGTCGGCGAGGGTCGCCGCGTCACCGGGGAGGGGGCGGACCTCGGGGAGGTGGAGGTCGTCGGGGGCGCTGCCCTCGGGGTCCCAGCGGAGCGTGCTCGGTGCGAGGTCGGGGACGGCGCCGTGGAGGGCGGCGCAGCCGAGGGCGACGGACCACAGGCGTGCGGCCAGCCCCTGATGCGCCACGGAGGCGGCGACGCGGGGCTCTTGGGTGCGGAGTGCGGCGGCGACGCGGCGCACGCGGACGGTCAGGGGGTCGGTCGCGGGGGTGTGTTGAACACCGGGGCGGCGGGGGCCGTATGCCTGGTCGAGCGTGGGAAGGTGACGGTCGGCGTCCTCCCCCGCGCGCAGGACGAAGAAGCCACCGAGGGCACGGAGGGCGGTGAGGCGCGGGTCGAGGTCCACGACGTACAGGAGTACCAAGTCCCTCGGGGGTGGTTGTCAGGGGCCTCGGCCTTACGACGCCCACCCAGGGGATGACAGGGGCGTCCTCGTACTCCATCGGCAGTAGGACGCATTGGGTGCTCAGGGACGACGACGGGGAACACCCTGACGCGGCAAGGTGTTGGTCATGGAAGCCGACCGTTCGCCGCGCCGGGCAGACCGCCCCCGCCTCACGCAGAGGAGCAGCCGATGAGCGCCCTCGCGTTGTCCGTGCTCCTCTCGTTCGTGTCCGCGGTGGCGTACGCCGGGGGCGCGATCGTGCAGGAGCAGGTGGCGCTCTCCTCGACCGGCGCACGGCAGTACGCCCCGCTGCGCCGGCCGGCCTGGTGGGCCGCGGTCGCGCTGAACGGTCTGGGCGCGCTCCTTCATGTGGTGGCGCTGGCCTACGGCCCGCTGAGCCTGGTCCAGCCGCTGGGGGCCCTCACGATCGTGTTCGCGCTGCCGATGGCCGCGCTGTTCGTCAACCGGAAGGCCGGGGCGACCGCCTGGCGGGGCGCCCTGATGGCGACGGTGGGTCTCGCGGGTCTGCTGGCGCTGGTCGGCGCGTCGGGCGCGCAGTCGCTGGACGGCCCGCAGCGGGTCGCGGCGGCCGTGGTGACGGCGGCGGCGGTCGTGACGCTGATGGTCGCGGCGCGCGCTGCGCACCGTCATCCGGCGGTGCGCAGCATCCTGCTGGCGACGGCGGCCGGTGTCGCGTTCGGCATGTCCTCGGTCTTCACCAAGACGGTCGCGGTGGACTGGACGGGCGGGGTGTCGGCGGGCGACCTGCCGTCCCTCGCGGTGATCGGCGTGCTGGCGACGGCGGGCATGCTGCTGTCCCAGGCCTCCTACAAGGGCGCGGGCCTCGCGGCCCCGCTGGCGACGCTCACCGTGGTGAACCCGGTGGTGGCGGCCGCGGTCGGCATCACGATGTTCGGCGAGACGTTCCGGTACGGCGCGACGGGCACGGCGTTGGCGCTGAGCTGCGGGGTGGTGGCGGCGGGCGGGCTGATCCTGCTGACCACGGAGCGGCTGGCACGGGAGGGGGCTGTCCGGGCGGTGCCTGTTCCGGTGACCGCCCAGTCCCGGCCCGTTCCGGTGGTCGCGGGGCGGGAGGCCCGGGACGCCGAGGATGCCGCCGCCGAGCTGCTCCTCGCGGAGCTGAAGGTGCCGGAGGACGTGACGCTGCCGGAGGTCGTCCCGTCGCCGGTCACCGTGCCCGCGGCGGCCGCCGGGCCGGACGCGGTGGACCCGGCGGCGGTGCCGGTCATGCCGTACGCGCCCTTCTACGGCGGCCCGTACGTGCCGCTGCCGACGGGCGACCGGCATCTCGCGCGCGTCAGATCGTGACCGCCGGCTCAGACCGTGACCGCGCGCGTCAGATGTTGACGCCGCCGGCACGCAGGTAGGCGAGTGGGTCGACGTCCGACCCGAATCCGGGCCCCGTCCGCACCTCGAAGTGCAGATGCGGGCCCGAACTGTTGCCCGTGGAACCGGACCGCCCGATGCGCTGTCCCGCGCCGACGGACTGGCCGTCCTTGACGGAGATCGCCGACAGATGGGCGTACTGGCTGTACCGGCCGTCGGCGTGCCGCACCACGACCTGGTAGCCGAACGACCCCTCCCAGCCCGCGGCGACCACGGTGCCGGCGCCGACCGACTTCACGGGCGTGCCGGTGGGGACGGGGAAGTCCACGCCGGTGTGGTAGCCCTTCGACCAGGAGGACCCGGCCTTGTGGTACGGGGTGCCGAGGGCGGCGCTGACGGGGGCGACGCGCTTGGCGCCGTTGGAGGAGGACGAGGCCGAACCGGAGCGGTCGGCGCGCTCCCGGGCCCGCTTCTCGGTCTTCTTGTTCTCGGCGTTCTTGCTGCTCTCGGCCTTCTTGTTGTTCTCCGCCTTCTTGCTGTTCCCGGTCTTGGGGGCGGCGGTCTTCTTGCCGGACGGTTCCGGCGAGGGGGTGGAGGGCTTGGCCGTACGGCTCGAGGCGGTGCTTCCGCCGGTGAGCCTGAGGCGCTGGCCGGGGAGGATGAGGTCGGGGTCGGCGCCGATGGTGGATCTGTTGGCCGCGTAGAGCCCCTGCCAGCCGCCGCGGACGTCTTCCTGTTGGGCGATGCCGGAGAGGGTGTCGCCGCGGACCACGGTGTACATCTCGGCGCGGCCGGCGCGGGCCTGCGGCGTGGTGTTCGGCCGGACGTCCTCCACGGAGGTGCGGCGGTCGTCCCGCCGCGTCCGGTCGGCGGCGGGGCGGATGTCCGGGTCGGCGCCGTCGCGGGTGAGTCCGGCGCGTACGGAGCAGGTCGGCCAGGCGCCGGGGCCCTGTCCGTCGAGGACCTTCTCGGCGATCGCGATCTGCTGGTCCTTGGTGGCCAGATCCGCTCGCGGCGCGTACCGGGTGCCGCCGAACGCCTCCCAGGTGGACTGGCTGAACTGCAGTCCGCCGTAGTAGCCGTTGCCGGTGTTGATGTCCCAGTTGTCGGTCGACTCGCAGGCGGCGACCTTCTCCCAGGTGTCCACGTCGGCGGCCTGCGCCGTTCCCGTGCCCATGAGCGGGAGGGCCATGCCCGCGCCGCCGGCGGTGACGGTGAGCGAGGCCCGGTTGATCCTGTTCGGCTGATACCGGCGGTGCCGGCCGCGCACGGCCATGGAATCCCCCTCGACAATGCGTCAGGAGGGGAAAAAGTAAGCGCTGCGAACAGGCCGTGACAAGGCGGCTATCGGCCGCACAGATGCGCCAAATGGCGTGGAAGATACGCCCGTTGCGCCCCCGTTTGCCGTCGGAGGGGAGCGTGCGCGGGCGCCTGCCGCCGGGCGCGGGAGCGCGTCGCGGCGTGCGCCGGACGGGCGCGCGGAGGGTGCGGCCTGACGTTCCGGGAGGGTGGGCCGTGGGTGACCGGCCGGAACGCTGAGTACGGAGGGCGCTTTCGCGCGTATGTGCCTGCGCGGGTCCCGAAGACCCGCGATGCGCACGCGAGTGCGGCACGCAAGGATGGTCGATGTCAGGACCGGCGGGCGTCCACCCGGCAGCACCGGCACCCGGCGGCACCGATACCGAGGTCACCAGGAGCAACCTTTATGAGCAGTTCAGCGCAGATCGGCGTCACCGGGCTCGCGGTCATGGGCCGCAACCTCGCACGTAATTTCGCCCGCAACGGCTACACGGTCGCGGTGCACAACCGGACCGCGGCCCGCACGCACGCGCTGGTGGAGGAGTTCGGTCACGAGGGGAGCTTCGTGGCGGCCGAGACGGCCAAGGAGTTCGTGGCGGCGCTGGAGCGGCCGCGGCGCCTGGTCGTGATGGTGAAGGCCGGCGAGCCGACGGACGCGGTGATCGAGGAGTTCGCCCCGCTGCTGGAGCCCGGCGACATGATCATCGACGGGGGCAACGCGCACTTCGCGGACACCCGCCGCCGGGAGCGTGCGCTGCGCGAGCAGGGCATCCACTTCGTCGGCATGGGCGTGTCGGGCGGTGAGGAGGGCGCGTTGAACGGCCCGAGCATCATGCCGGGCGGCCCGAAGGAGTCGTACGACTCGCTGGGCCCGATGCTGGAGAAGATCTCCGCGAAGGCGAAGGACGGCTCGCCGTGCGTGACGCACGTGGGTCCGGACGGCGCGGGTCACTTCGTGAAGATGGTGCACAACGGCATCGAGTACGCCGATATGCAGCTGATCGGTGAGGCGTACCAGCTGCTGCGCGACGTCGCCGGGTACTCCCCCGCGCAGATCGCGGACATCTTCCGCACCTGGAACCAGGGCCGGCTCGACTCGTACCTGATCGAGATCACCGCGGAGGTGCTGTCGCACGTGGACGCGGCGACGGGCAAGCCGTTCGTCGACGTGGTGGTGGACCAGGCGGAGCAGAAGGGCACGGGGCGCTGGACCGTGCAGATCGCCCTGGACCTGGGCGTGCCGGTGTCGGGCATCGCGGAGGCGGTGTTCGCGCGCTCGCTGTCGGGGCACGCGGCGCTGCGGGAGGCCTCGCAGGGGCTGGCGGGTCCGAAGCCTACGCCGATGGGCGAGGCGGAGGCGTCGGCGTTCGCCGACCGGGTGGAACAGGCGCTGTACGCGTCGAAGATCGTGTCGTACACGCAGGGCTTCCACGAGATCGCGGCGGGCAGCGAGGAGTACGGCTGGGGCATCGACCTCGGCGCGGTGTCGGCGATCTGGCGCGGTGGGTGCATCATCCGGGCGGCGTTCCTGGACCGCATCCGGGCCGCGTACGACACGCGGGCCGACCTGCCGAGCCTGCTGTCGGACGAGACGTTCGCCCGCGAGATCGCGGAGGCGCAGGACGACTGGCGCGAGGTCCTGATCGCGGCGACCCGCCAGGGCGTCCCGACACCCGGCTTCGCGGCGGCGCTCGCGTACTACGACGCGCTGCGCGCGGAACGGTTGCCGGCTGCGCTGACGCAGGGGCAGCGGGACTTCTTCGGGGCGCACACGTATCGGCGGGTGGACCGGGAGGGGTCGTTCCACACGCTGTGGGGTGGGGACCGGTCGGAGGTGTCGGCGTAGGCCCTGCGGGGGCGGGCGGGTGCGGGTGCGTGGGGGCTGGTCGCGCAGTTCCCCGCGCCCCCGGGGGGTGAGGCAACCCTCGCCCGTGCGGGCCGGTGGGGGCTGATCGCGCCGTTCCTCGCGCCCCCGGGGGGTGAGGCAATCCTTGCCCGTGCGGGCCGGTGGGGGCTGATCGCGCCGTTCCTCGCGCCCCCGGGGGGTGCTGTACCGCGCCCGAAGGGGCGCGGGGAACTGCGCGCTCGGCCCCCA
>BNBH01000012.1 GCA_014655195.1 Streptomyces cellulosae
CCCCCGCGACCCTCCCCCCGACGCGCGACTCGTCCCCCGAGCAGTCGCGCGTCATCCTGTCCGGGCACGCCCGTCACAAAGGCGTCCCGGAGTCCAAAGAACTCCGCGCTCAGTCGGCCAGCGCCCGCGCCAGTTCCGTGCTGGCGCGCGCGACCTCCGTGTCCGGCTCGGACAGGAGCCGGTTCAGCTCCCCGCGCCGCGCCCGCACCGCCTGCCGGGCCGCCCGCTCCCACACCACGGGGTTCTCCCGCCGGTTCAGAAGCTTCGGGTACGCGGCAGCGGTGCTCTCCCACTGCCGGGCGTCGGCGATGGCCTTGAGCAGCTGGATGATCCCCGCCCGCACGGTGACGTGCGGCAGCTGCGCCAGCTCCCAGAGGAAGGGGACCGTCGCGGCGGTCGCCTGCTCCGTGACGAAGCCGTACTGGCAGATCCGTTTCCTCAGATCCTCGAGGGCGGCGCGGGCGGTGTCGGCGTCGCCCCAGGCGATGCCGTTCAGCAGCAGGGGAATGGCGGCCGCCGATCCGGTGGAGTCCTGCATGTCGGCCCACGGCACCTGGGACAGTGCCGCGAGGGGCGTGGACCGTGCCACTCCGGTGGGGGACGTGTGGCGCACTGGGCGCTCGCTGCTCGGCTGTTCCGTAGAAGCGCTGCGCATGGCGTGGGTGCCTTTCCGCGGGCAGTCGTGTCAGGTGGGCGGGCGGGTGGACAACCGGGCCCACACCGTCTTGCCTGCCGGGACGGCGGGGAACCAGCCCCACGCCTCGGACAGGGCGTCGACGATGCGGAGCCCCCGGCCGTGCTCCTCCAGGTCGGCGTCGCCGCCGGGAGGCCGCCGCACGGGCGGGCGGTCGTCGGGGTCGGTGACCGTGAGCAGCAGGTGCGCCGGCTCCAGGCGGAACCCCAGCCGTACGTCCGGCTCACCCGGGCAGCGTGACGCCGCGTGCGTGACGGCGTTGGCGGCCAGCTCGGTCATGACCAAGGCGGCGTCGTCGCAGCACTGCTGCAGCGACCAGTCCCCGAGGGTGTCGCGGGTGAAGGACCGCACTCGCGCGAGGCCCTCCCTGCTGCAGGCGATGCTCACCGCCGCGTAGGGGGCGGCGGCGGGCACCGTCTGCAGTGGGGACCCGTCCTCGTGCGGCACCGCGGGCAGCGGGCCGAACGACCCGGCGCCGCCACCACCTGCCGGTAAGACGGCCGAGGCCGTCGGCCGGAGCGTCAAGTGCACAGGTGATGACACGGCATCTCCTCGATGCGACGTCAGGACGGGGCGCTCCCACGGGGGTTGACGCCACGGCTATTATCCACGCTGTCAGCGCTCGCGTGCAATTGCACGGGAAATTGCGCGAGAATTTTCGCCAAGCGCGGCGACGGCCGTGCGGGGCGGGACGAGAACAGCAGCAAGGAGACAGCGGTGCCTGGAGTGCGGAACGGAGTGCGGGCCTCCCAGTTGGACGCCCGCTGGATCAAGAGCCGGCACAGCAACGCCGAAGGCAACTGTGTCGAGGTCGCACCGCTGTCCGGCGGTGACGTCGCGATGCGCAACTCCCGCGACCCCGACGGTCCGGCCCTCGTGTACACCGCCGCCGAGCTGGCCGCCTTCCTGGCGGGTGCCAAGGACGGCGAGTTCGACCACCTGGTCGGACGGCGGGGCACCCCGTCCGTATGACGGGTCGTCTCGTCCGTACGACGGGCCGCCGCGCCCGCTGACCCGCGCGGCCGGCGCCGGACCCTCACCGGGTGCGCCGGCGCCGGCGAAGCGGAGTCCAACTGTCCCACTTCGATCGGCATTTCACATTCGGATGCGGTGAGGCAGCGTCAGATGCGATAGTGTGAATCGCCCTTGTGCCGGTCTGCTGGGAGTCAGGATGTCCGCCGCGTCGCATCGCATCTCCCGTCTGGAACCCTACCTGGACAGGCCCGAGCCCGCGCCGACCCTGCTCAAGATGCTGGTGGGCGTGCAGCTGGCCGGTTTCCGCGAGGACGCCGGACTGTCCCAGGACCAGGCGGCCCGCTCCGTCGGCTTCAGCGGGGCCAAGCTGTCCCGCATCGAGTCCGGCAAGGGCCGCCGTCCCCCGACCGAGACCGACGTCCGGGCGCTGCTCGAGCTCTACGGCACCGACGGCTACGAGGCCTCCGTCCTCCTCAAGCTGCTCAAGCGGGCCGGCGAGCCGGGCTGGTGGCAGCGGTACGACAAGCGGCTGATGCCCGAGTGGTTCGACCGCCTGGTCGGACTGCAGGAGGCCGCCGCCACGATTCGTACGTTCGAGATCCAGTACGTCCCCGGACTGCTGCAGACCGCCGACTACACCCGCGCGGTCGTCGAGCGCGGACTGCCCAACGCCCCGGCGAGCGAGGTGCAGCGCCGCGTCGAGCTGCGCATGCGCCGCGCCCAGCTGCTGCTCCGCGAGGACGCCCCCAGCTGTGGGCCGTCATCGACGAGTCGGTCCTGCTGCGCGTCCTCGGCGACCGCACCGTGATGCGCGACCAGCTCGACCACCTGGCGAAGATGGCCGAGCGGCCCAACGTCACCCTGCAGATCGTCCCGCTGAACGTCACCAACGCCTCGGCGCCCGCCATCCCGGTGACCTATCTGCGCTTCGGCGGACTCGACCTGCCCGACGTGGTCTACCTGGAGCACATCAGAAGCGCCAACTTCCTCGAGGACCGCGACGAGACCGAGGAGTACCGGATCGTGCTCGACCGTCTCGCCGACGAGGCGCTCACACCCCGTGAGTCCGTCGAGATGCTGCGCCGCACGATCGACGAGCGCTACGCGCTCTCCTCCTGACCAGGACCACTCGCTTCCCGTCAGAACCGACGCCCCTCCCCGCCACGAGGTCCGGGGAGGGGCGTCGCGCTGTCGTGAGGGTTACGAGGGAAGCCGGCCCACTCCGCCGAACTCGATCCACTCCTGGGTGAGCTGACGGGGCGCCACCTCGGTGTCCGGACGCCAGGTGGAGACCTCCACGAGGCCCGGCTCCAGGATCTCCAGTCCTTCGAAGAGCGCCTCGACGTCCTTCTGCTGGCGGACCCGGCCCCAGTGTCCCTGGGTCGCCTGGTCCATGAAGTCGGTGACGAACTTGCGGACCTTCTCGTCCTCGCTGACCAGCTGGCACATCACCATGAAGCTGCCCGGCGCGAGCCGCTCCCGCACCCGGTTGGCGACCGCCAGCGGACCGTCGGTGTCACTGTCCGGGATGCAGTGGAACACCGAGTTGAACAGCACGCACACCGGCTCGTCGAAGTTGATCAGCCGCTGCGTCTCGGCGTGACCGAATATCCCGTCGGTGTCGCGCATGTCGGCCTGGATGACCACCGTGCGCTCGTCCTGCTCCAGCAGGGCCCGGCCGTGCACCAGCACCATCGGGTCGTTGTCGACGTACACCACATGGGTGGTGGGGTCGATGCGCTGTGCCACCTGGTGCACGTTGTCCTGCGTGGGCAGGCCGGAGCCGTGGTCCAGGTACTGGCGGATGCCGTACTCCTGGGTGAGCGTGCGGACCACGCGCTGCAGGAAACGGCGGTTGTTCAGCGCCAGCCGGCGGGTGCTCGGGACGACCTTGTCGAGCTCCTCGACCGCGGCGCGGTCCGCAGAGTAGTTGTCCTTGCCGCCGAGGTAGTAGTCGTACATACGCGCGGCCGTCGGCACGGTTGCGTCGATCTCGGTGGACAGCTGCTTACCGGTGTGCATCGTTCCCCCTGCGGAGTGCCGCGCCAACTGGACTGGCTGGACAGGAAATACATCCTAGGGAGGGCCGTACGGCCCTTGCCAGTCCGTCGGCGAACATGACCACGAAGGAATGGTGAAGGAGCGTCAGGTCGTCACGGTGAGTGGCGTGATGTGTGTGATGCGTGATGGTCTGGCTCCCGGAGGCGCGGGTACCCGCCCCGCGGCATCCCCGTACCGAGGAGGTCGGACCACCGTGGACAGTTCGCCGGACCGGATCGCCAACCCCTGGGGCGCGCGCACCCCTTACGCACACGGCGAGCCCTGGCCGGTCCGCACCGACCAGCACCTCGCGGACGGGGTGACGGAGGAGGACGTCGAGCGGTGGGTGCCGTCCGCGTCGATCCTGCACTCCAACGGCGACGCCATGGACATCGCCGTACGCGGCGGACGTATCGTCGGCGTCCGCGGCCGCGCGGCCGACCGGGTCAACCGCGGGCGGCTCGGCCCCAAGGACCTCTACGGCTGGCAGGCCAACCACTCCCGTGACCGCCTCACCCGCCCCCTCGTCCGGGAGAACGGCCGCCTGGTCGAGACCGACTGGGACACCGCCATGGACCGCGTCGTCTCCCGCACCCGCACCCTGCTCGACGACCGCGGTCCCGGATCCGTCGGCTTCTACACCAGCGGACAGCTGTTCCTGGAGGAGTACTACACCCTCTCCGTCCTCGCCCACGCCGGCGTCCGCACCAACCACCTCGACGGCAACACCCGGCTGTGCACGGCCACCGCCGCCGAGGCCCTCAAGGAGAGCTTCGGCTCCGACGGCCAGCCCGGCTCGTACGAGGACATCGACCACGCCGACACGATCGCCCTGTTCGGGCACAACATGGCCGAGACGCAGACGGTCCTCTGGACGCGCGTCCTGGACCGGCTGGAGGGCTCCGACCCGCCCCGGCTGCTGTGCGTGGACCCCCGGTACACCCCCGTCGCCCGCCGCGCCGACATCCACCTGGCGCCGCGCCCCGGCACCAACGTCGCCCTGCTCAACGCCCTGCTCCACGAGATCGTCCGCACCGGCCGCGTCGACCGCGCCTACCTCGACGCGCACACCGTCGGTTACGGTGAACTCGCCGCCGGCGTCGAGCACTGCACCCCCCGCTGGGCCGCGGAGATCTGCGACGTCCCCGCCGCCGAGATCGAACGCGCCGCCGACCTGCTCGGCGACGCGAAGCGGCTCACCTCCACCGTCCTCCAGGGCGTCTACCAGTCCCACCAGGCGTCCGCCGCCGCCGTGCAGGTCAACAACCTGCACCTGATCCGCGGCATGCTCGGCCGCCCCGGCTGCGGACTCATGCAGATGAACGGCCAGCCCACCGCCCAGAACACCCGCGAGTGCGGTGCCGACGGCGACCTCCCCGGCTTCCGCAACTGGCAGAACGACCAGCATGTGGCCGAACTGGCCGAGATCTGGAACGTCGAACCGGACGGCATCCCGCACTACGGCCCGCCCACCCACGCCATGCAGATGTTCCGCTACGCCGAGCAGGGCTCGCTGCGCATGCTGTGGATCTCCGGCACCAACCCGGCCGTCTCCCTGCCCGAACTCGGCCGGATCCGCTCGGTCCTCGCGCAGGAACGCCTGTTCGTGGTGGTGCAGGACCTGTTCCTCACCGAGACCGCGCAGCTCGCCGATGTCGTCCTGCCGGCCGCGACCTGGGGCGAGAAGACCGGCGCCTTCACCAACGCCGACCGCACCGTCCACCTCTCCGAGAAGGCCGTGGACCCGCCCGGCGAGGCCCGCGCCGACCTCGACATCTTTCTCGACTTCGCGCACCGTATGGACTTCCGCGACAAGGACGGCGGCCCGCTGATCCCCTGGTCCGACCCGCAGGGCGCCTTCGCCGCCTGGCAGCGGTGCAGCGCCGGCCGCCCCTGCGACTACACCGGCCTCAGCTACGACAAGCTGCGCGACGGCGGCATCCAGTGGCCCTGCACCGAGGACGCCCCCGACGGCACCGCCCGCCTCTACGCCGACGGCTTCGACCACGCCCACCCCGACCGCTGCGAGAGCTACGGCAAGGACATGGTCACCGGATCCCCCGTCACCCCCGTCGAGTACCGCTCCCTCAACCCGGACGGCAAAGCGGTGATCAAGGCCGCCGCGTACCTCCCGCTGCACGAGGACGCCTCCCCGGAGTACCCGCTCCAGCTGATCACCGGGCGGACCGTCCACCACTTCCACACCCGCACCAAGACCGGCCGCGCCCCCGAGCTGAACGCCGCCGCACCGGACGTCTGGGCCGAGATCTCTCCGTCCGAGGCGGCCGCGCAGGGCCTGGCCGACGGCGACCTGGTGCAGGTCACCACACCGCGTGGCGCGATCAGGGCCCGGCTGCGGACCATGGCGATCCGCGACGGCGTGGTGTTCGTACCGTTCCACTACGGCTACTGGGACACCCCTGAGGGCCACCGGCCTCCCGACGGGCGCCCCGGACGCGCCGCCAACGAGACCACGATCACCGACTGGGACCCGCTGTCCAAGCAGCCCCTGTTCAAGACGGCGGCGGCCCGCGTCACCCTGGTCGCCCGGCGCGGGACGCACGAGCAGCGGGCCACGGACGACACGAGGACGGGAAGCACGGCATGAACGGCATCGGCATCACCCTGCGCGCCCTCCACGACGGCGAGCGCGACCTGGAGACCGACCTCCTCGCCGTCGCCGAGCGGCACCGCACCGAGCACGAGGTGCACCACGTCGCCACCGACGTCGCCCGCTGGTCCCGCGAGCACGCGGCCCGGCTGGCCGCCCTCGGCCCCGGCCACGGCGTCGAGCTGTCCGGCCCCCGCGACCACACCGCGCCCGGCGCCCTCACCGCCCTGCGCGAGAAGGCCGCGCAGGCCCTCGGACGGCGCCCGGAGACCGGGCTGCTCCTCCTGGAGGACCTGCGCGACCTGCACCTGGCCGCTGCCCGCAACAGCCTCCACTGGGAGATGCTCGCCCAGACCGCGCAGGCCATCCGCGACCGCGCCCTGCTCGACCTCGCGACCGACTGCCACCCCCGGACGCTGCGCCAGATGCGCTGGACCAACACGATGATCAAGGTGCTCTCGCCGCAGCTCCTGGTGAGTGTCTGACCTGCCCCGGGACGGGTTTCCCGGCGCGCCTGCGCGACCGTCCCTGCCCCGCTATCGTCGGTTTCGTCCCCACGGGACGTCGGCCGCCGGCGGGCGGCGGCCGGCCCGACCGGAACCCCCGGGAGGCGGGCACCATGGACGGCTACTACGACCTCGGCTCCTACGGACGGCCCGTGTCGACGACCTCCCCCGAGGCCCAACTCTGGTTCGACCGCGGGCTGATGTGGACCTACGCCTTCAACCACGAGGAGGCGGTCGTCTGTTTCCAGAAGGCCGCCGACGCCGACCCCGGCTGTGCGATGGCCCACTGGGGCATCGCCTACGCCCTCGGCCCGAACTACAACAAACCCTGGGAGGCCTTCGACACCGAGGACCTCAACCGCACCGTCGAGCGCACCCACGCGGCCGTCGAACGCGCCCACCGGGCGGCCGAGGCGCGCGCAACCCCCGTCGAACGGGCCCTCGTCGAGGCCCTGCGCGCCCGCTACCCGCAGGACCGCCCCGCGGAGGACTGCTCCGTCTGGAACGAACCGTACGCGGACCGCATGCTCGCCGTGTACGAGAGCGCACCCGGCGACCCCGACGTGGCCGCGCTGTGCGCCGACGCGCTGATGAACCTCACGCCCTGGCAGCTGTGGGACCTGAAGACCGGACGCCCCGCCGACGGCGCCCGCACCGTGGAGGCCAAGGAGGTGCTCGACGGCGCCCTCGCCACCGACGTCGGCGCCACGCACCCCGGCATCGTGCACCTCTACGTCCACCTGATGGAGATGTCCCCGACCCCGGAGGCCGCGCTCACCGTCGCCGACCGGCTGCGCGGCGCCGCGCCCGACGCGGGGCACCTGCTCCACATGCCCTCGCACCTCGAGGTGCTGTGCGGCGACTACCGTCGCGTCGTCTCGGACAACACCGCCGCCATCGCCGCCGACGACAAGTACCTCCAGCGGGCCGGCGCGATGAACTTCTACACGCTCTACCGCTGCCACAACCACCACTTCCGGATCTACGGCGCCATGTTCGCCGGACAGTCCCAGGTGGCGCTGGACGCCGCCGCCCAGCTCGAGGCCGCGGTGCCCGAGAAGCTGCTCCGGGTGGAGTCCCCGCCCATGGCGGACTGGCTGGAGGCGTTCCTGGCGATGCGCTTCCACGTGCTGATCCGCTTCGGCCGCTGGGACGACATCCTCGCCCTGCCGTTCCCCGACGACCCCGAGCTGTACTCCGTCACGACCGCGATGCTGCACTACGCCCGCGGCATCGCCCTCGGCGTGAAGGGCGACACGGACGCAGCCGGCGCCGAGCGGGAGAAGTTCCGCGCGGCCGTGGACCGGGTGCCCGAGAGCAGGATGCTCTTCAACAACACCTGCCACGACATCCTCGCCATCGCCTCCGCGATGCTCGACGGCGAACTCGCCTACCGCAAGGGTGACTACGACTCCGCCTTCGCCGCGCTGGAACTGGCCGTCGAACGGGACGACACCCTGCCGTACGACGAGCCGTGGGGCTGGATGCAGCCCACCCGGCACGCCCTCGGCGCGCTGCTGCTCGAACAGGGCCGGGTCGCCGAGGCGGAGGCCGTCTACCGGGCCGACCTGGGCCTGGACGACACCCTGCCCCGGCCGCTCCAGCACCCGAACAACGTCTGGGCGCTGCACGGCTTCCACGAGTGCCTGCTGCGCACCGGCAAGACCGGCGAGGCCGCGATCGTCGCCCGGCAGCTGCGGCAGGCGGCGGCGCTGGCGGACGTACCGGTCCACGCGTCCTGCTTCTGCCGCATCGACACGCAGGACCACCCGCAGCCGGGGGAGCACGGTCATGGTGTGGGGGAGCACGCCTGCCATTGAGGCGGCTTCTATGGGAATGGCGGCGGGCCCGGACGGGGTCCGGGCCCGCCGGCGGGGGCGGCCGTGGCTCTCAGCGGGACGCCACGACGGCCTGGAACGACTTCATGCAGGTGAAGCAGTGCCGGTCCGTCGTGTCGCGTCGTGGCGATTCCTCCTCCTTCTCCACCCCGCACAGCGTCGAGGTCTTGTCCGGGGTGAGAACGTGCCAGACCGGCTCCCCCGAAGTGTCTGCACCGCACCACATCTCGTGCATTCCCAGCTCCCTCCGGGTAGGCATGGAGGCCGCTTCCATACCAGCACGGCGGGCGTCCGTCCGGCTCGTCCGGCGGGCCAGTCGGGTGACACGGGGTCCCGGCATGCATACGCGACGGCACGGACGGATCCTGGAGGGATGAGGAAGCCTCCGATCGTGGTACACCCGCCGCTCGGCACGGGCGGCCGGCGCGTCACCGTGCGCGGAGAGATCGTCGGCCTCGCCTACTCCGACCGGGACGTCGTCGAGTTCCTGCGCCGGGTCGGCCTCCCCGAGGGCGAACGGCTCCTGGACGATTCCGCCTGGGTCAAGTGGGTCGGCGGCCGCGCACACGTCTACGACGCCGCATAGAGCGGCGGCGCCCCGAACCCGGAGCGCCGCCGAAGCCACCGTCAGCGCCGACTCCGACGGTAACCGCACACGCCCGGGTACCCCGCCCGGGCGCCTCCATGCAGCGCCGCCCTGAGGCGCGGGGGACTGCGCGCCGAGCCTCCACCGGCCCGCGGGTACGCACCGAGCCCAAGCCCGCGGATGTCCCCGGTGCACGGTGGCGTAGACACCTCAGGGGCGCGGGGAACTGCGCGACAGATCCCGACCGGCCCGCGGTGACCCCACCCCGCACACCCCCTCCCCACAAGACCGGTGATTTCACCGATCCCCACCCACCCCCACCCCACCGACAGTGGCACCGCCAGTCAAAGGCACCGCCCCCGGCAACCGCACGGCTCCCCAGCCCACGCAGTGACCCCGTGCACCGGCCGGCAGGGCGACCCCATGACAGAGAGGACCACTCGTCGTGCAGCAGCACCCCCACACCACCAGCCGCAGGACCGGCCGCCTGGCCGCCCTCACCGCGGCGCTCGCCGCCGTCGTCGGCCTCAGCACCCTCACCGGCCCCGGCGCCCACGCCGCCGACAACCCCTACGAGCGCGGCCCGGCCCCCACCGAGTCCAGCATCGAGGCCCTGCGCGGCCCCTACGCCGTCTCGCAGACCTCGGTCTCCCGGCTCTCCGCGACCGGCTTCGGCGGCGGCACGATCTACTACCCCACCACCACCGCCGACGGCACCTTCGGCGCGATCGCCATCTCGCCCGGGTACACCGCCCTCGAGTCCTCCATCTCCTGGCTGGGCCCGCGCCTGGCCTCCCAGGGCTTCGTGGTGTTCACCATCGACACCCTCACCACCCTCGACCAGCCCGGCTCCCGCGGCGACCAGCTGCTGGCCGCGCTGGACTACCTCACCCAGCGCAGCTCCGTCCGCAACCGCGTCGACAGCAGCCGACTGGGCGTCATGGGCCACTCCATGGGCGGCGGAGGCTCCCTCGAAGCGGCCAAGACCCGGCCGTCCCTTCAGGCAGCCATCCCGCTGACGCCCTGGAACCTCGACAAGACCTGGCCCGAACTTCGCACACCCACGCTGATCTTCGGCGCCGACGGCGACTCCGTCGCCCCGGTCGCGAGCCACGCCGAGCCGTTCTACAACAACCTGCCGTCCTCCCTGGACCGGGCGTACCTGGAGCTCAACAACGCCACGCACTTCACCCCGAACTCGTCGAACACGACGATCGCGAAGTACAGCGTTTCGTGGCTGAAGCGCTTCATCGACAACGACACCCGGTACGAGCAGTTCCTCTGCCCGCTGCCGCAGCCGAGCCTGACCATCGAGGAGTCGCGCGGCAACTGCCCGCACACCTCCTGACGCACACCCACCGGTGGCGGTCCGCGCACGGCGCGGGCCGCCACCGCCGTTGTGCGCGGGCACCGCGGGCGGCCGCCGTACTTGGGCCACGGCACAGTCCGGGGTGGACGTCACACCGCAAAAGCCGCTGGTGACACGACCGTTCATGTTTCATCCGTCGCCGGCCGTATACCTTCCGCGCGACCTTACGCGTGAGTAAGGTCGCGAGAATGACCGGACACACGACCGCGCGGCAGCGGCTGACCGCCGAGCTGCTGGACGCGTTGCGCACCGACGGCGGCGTCCGTGTCGTGACCGGTGAACCCGGTTGCGGCCGCACCACGTTCCTCGACCACGCCGCCCGCCTCTTCCGCGAGGGCCCGGTGCGGTACGTACACGCCGACGGCGCCGATGATTTGGAGGAAGCCCTCCGTACGGCCGGCCCGCTCCTCCTCTGCGTGGACGACGCCGACCTGTGGGACTCCCCGTCCCGAGCCGTACTCGCCCGTACCGCCGCACGCATACGGGCGTCGACCGTACGCACGGCGCTCCTGATGACGGTCGCCAACCACCGTCCCCCGCCCCCCGAACTGGCGGACCTGCCCCTCCTGCGCCTCGGCCCGCTCACCCCGGGCGACGCGGCGCCGCTGATCCGGGAGCGCGCGGAGGGCGCCGTCGCCCCCGCCGTACGGGAGGAGTTGATCATGGCGGCGGAGGGCAACCCCGCGTTGCTGCTGGCGCTGGTCCGGCGTCTGTCACCGGTCCAGCTGAGCGGGCGACGCGCCTTGCCGCGACCGTTGGTCGACGCCGAAGTACTGGCCGACGTGGCCGGTGACCGCCTGCCCGACGACCCCGGCGGCCTGCTGCTGACGGCGGCGGCCGCCGCACGGGCGACGGGGGAGGAGGACGCGGACGCGGCACTCGTCCTCCGCGCGTGCCGCACGACAGGCAAGGATCTCCCGGACCTGCTGGCCCACACCGAGGGCCGGCTCCGCTTCCGCAGCACGCTGCTGGCCCGAGCGGTGTACGTCACCGCGCCCGCCGAACACCGCCGTGCGGCGCACCTCGCCCTGGCCGAGGCGGCGACGGACCCGGACGCCCTCCTCCCGCTTCTCCACCGCGCCTGGGCGGTCACCGCCCCCGCCCCCAGCACGGCGGCGTCCCTGTCCTCGGCGGCCACCGACCCGACATCGACGGCACCCCCCACCCTCCGCCGCAGGGCCCTGGCCCGCGCGGCCGACCTCACCCCGGACGAGGCGGAACGCGCCTGTCACCACCTTGCCGCCGCCGAGCAGGCACTCCTCGCCGGCCAGACCTCCGACGCCCTGCGCCTGCTGGACCGGGCACGCGGCCGTACCGCACCGGCCTCGGTGCGGGGAGGCGCGGAACTCCTGCGAGGCGCGGTACTCCTGGCCGACGGCCCGGTGGAGGACGCCCGCGAGTCCTTCCTCCTGGCGGCGGACCTCCTGCCCCCACCCGCGGCGGCCCGCGCCACCCTGGGCGCGGCGGATGCGGCCTGGTCCGCAGGCGACCCCACAGCCTGCCTGTCGGCCCTGGCCCCCACCCACACACCGCCAACACTCCCTCTTGCGGAGGCCTGCGTCCGAGTCCCACAAGAGAGTGGCGGGCAGTCGCCCCGCAGGGCGATGGGGGTCCCCCCGCTCGGGCGAAGCCGAGAGTGGGGGAGGGCGGGCGCCACGGCACCCCGCACGGAGCGCGCTGCCGCAGTGGCCGACCCCCACCGCGACCACCAGGACGGCATGCGCGCCGTCCTCCTGGCCCGCTTCGACCTGGCCGCCACCCCCCTCCGCCGCGTAGTGGAAACCGGCCTCCAGGGCACCACCCCCGACCCCCTCCTCCGCGCGGCCGCAGCCGCACTCCTGCTCGGCGACATCCCCTCCGCCCGCCGCGCAGGCGCCCGCGCCCTCGCCGCCGCCCGTACCTCCGGCTCCGCCGCCCTCGAACCCCGCGCCCTCGAATACCTCGCCTACGCCGAACTCCGCGCCGGGCGCCACCAGTTGGCCCGCACACACGCCGAGGAGGGCCTGCGCACGGCCGAGCGCGCCGGGCAGTGCAACACCGCCGCCCACCACCACGCCGTCCTCGCCCTCGCCGCGTCCATCGAGGGCGAGGCGGACCTCGTGGCCGAGCACGCCGAGGCGGCCCTGAGCATCGCCCGCCGGCATGGGCTCGCCCAGGCCGCGACCCTCGCGCACTGGGCCGCCGCCCGCGCGGACCTCGGCGCCGGCCGGCCGGCCGAGGCGGCGCAGCGGCTCGGCCCGCTGGTCCGCCCCGGCGCCCGCCGCGGCCACTTCGCGGTGTGGATGCTCGCCGCTCCCTGCTTCGTGGAGGCCGCCGCGTCCGCCGGACGCCCCCAGTACGCGGCGGGGGTCGTGGAGGACTTCGCCCTGTGGGCGGCCTGCGGCGCCGACCCGCAGGCGCCCTCCCAACTCCTCCGCTGCCGCGCCCTCCTGGCCGGCCCCGACACCGCCGACGAGCTGTACCTCCGCGCCCTCGACCGGCACGACGACACCGCCGGCGACTTCGAACGCGCCCGCACCGAACTCCTCTACGGCAAGTGGCTCCGCCGCAGACGCCGCCTCCGCGAGGCCCGTACCCGTCTGGAGGAGGCCCGCCTCGGCTTCGAACGCTGCGGCGCCCGCCTCTGGGCGCAGCAGGCCGCCGCCGAACTCCGCGCCGGCGGCGCCGCCCCGTCGGCCGCCCCCGCCACGGCCTCCGGCGCCGGCGACCTCGCCCGCCTCACCCCGCAACAGCTGCGGATCGCCCGGTACGTCGCCGCGGGAGCCACCAACCGGGAGGTGGCCCTCAGCCTCTCCGTGAGCACCCGCACCGTCGACTACCACCTGCGGAACGTGTTCGCCACGCTCGGCCTCCGTTCCCGGGTCGAGCTGGTGCGTCTGGTCGAGCAGGAGGAAAAGACCGGTGCACGACTCTAGGGACCGACCGGACGGTATGCCATCCTTCGGGGCAGGACGAGTCCGACGGCGGCCGGCCCGCGGGCTCCCCGTACCTGCCGGGCGCCGGTACGGGGCCGCCGCACGGGCACCGCCCGACAGCCCGACCCTGGGGGGAATGCGCGATGCCTCACGCCGTACGGCCACGAACCCTGCTGCGTCCCGGACCCGTGCCCGCACCCCGGTCGCGGACGCCACGCGTGCGGTCGCTGATCGACGCGGACGCGCTGCGCGTGCTGCACCGGGCCGCCCGCGTCCTGCTCGACGACCTGCCGCAGCTCACCGACCGGCTGGTCGCCGTGCTCCAGGAGCAGGAGCCGGCCTACCGCACCGCCGTGGAGGGCGACGCCGTCGCCACCTGGCAGGAGGTGCACCGCTCGCTGCGGCACAGCATCTCCTCGCTGCTGGATCCGCGGGGCGCCCGGGACGGGGCGCGCCGCTGCTCCTGGAAGATCGGCGCCTGCCGCGCCGAGCAGGGACTGCCGCTGGACGCGGTGCTGCACGCCTTCCGGCTGGGCGGCTCGCTGGTGTGGCAGGGCCTGGTCGACGAGACGTCGCGGGCGGCGCCGGAGGACGTACGGCTGCTGGTGCATGTCGCGTCCGACGTGTGGGACTTCGTCGACGAGCACTGCACGATCGTCGCGGACGCCTACCGGCAGACCGAGCGGCAGATGGCGTGGCGAAGGGAGAACAGGGTGCGGCTGCTGGCCGCGGCGCTGCTGGACGGCACCAGCAGGATCGCCGACCTGCCCGAGGCCGCGGAGGCGCTGGACCTGCCCGAGCACGGCCGGTACGTCGTCGTCGCCGTCGAGGGGACGCGGTCCCCGGGTTGTACGGGCGCCCAGGCGGCCCTCGCCCCGGGTGTGCGCGTGCACTGGCACACCGGTGTGGACGCCGACCACGGCATCGTCCTCGTCGAGGGCGACGAGGCGGCGCTCGTCCCGGACGAGCAGCCGCCCGGGGTGCGGGTGGGCGTCAGCGGGACGGTCGAGGGACTGGCCGCCCTGGGGGAGGCGCGCCGGCAGGCGGACACGGCGCTGCGGCTGTGCCCCGGGGCGGGCGGCACGGTCCGGTTGAAGGAGCACCTGCCGGCGGCGCTGGTCGCGTCGAACCCGGACCTCGCCGCGGCGCTGTCCGACCGGCTCCTCGGCCCCCTGGCCGCTCTGGAACCCGCCGACGCCGAGGTCCTCCTCGACACCCTCGCCACCTGGCTGGCCTGCGACGGCTCCGCCCAGCGCGCCGGCCGCCGCCTCTACTGCCACCGCAACACGGTCCTCAACCGCCTCCGCCGCTACGAACAACTGACAGGCCGCAACCTCTCCCGCCCCACAGACCTGGTCGAAACGACCCTGGCCCTGACAGCCCACAACCTCCTCAACCCCACACGCGCAACGTAAAGCGCCCCCAAGGGGCGCGGGGAACTGCGCGCCCAGCCCCCACCGCCCCGCGCCCGCGCCCACAACAGAACCACCCCGCCCCAGACACGCGGATCCACTGACCGCCCCGCAGCGACACGCCCAAGGGGCGCGGGGAGCTGCGCGCCCAGCCCTCACCGCCCCGCGCCCGCGACACAACAGAACCACCCCGCCCCAGACACGCGGATCCACTGACCGCCCCGCAGCGACGCCCCCAAGGGGCGCGGGGAGCTGCGCGCCCAGCCGCCACCGCCCCGCGCCCGCGACACAACAGAGCACGCGGATCCACTGACCGCCCCGCAGCCAGACGTGCTCAAAGGGGCGCGGGGAACTGCGCGACCAACCTCCACCGGCCCGCGGCCGCCCGCGAACAGAGCCGACCCGCCCCTTGGGCGCACCAAACCAACAAGCCCCCGCATGGGCACCCGCACAACCCGCCCCCACCCCCATTGGTACACCGCAGCGTGCACCCCCGGACCGCTGTACCCCCTCCCCACCCCCGTGCTGTCGTAAGCACCCCTTCCCCCGAAGCCGTCGCGACCCCACGCGACGACCCCGAGGAGTCGTGATGCCCGAAGCACCACCGGACGGTGGCGGCCCCACCCTCCACGTCGAGAACGTCGACGTGACCTACGGCCGCGCCCTGTCCGCCCTCCGCTCCGTGTCCCTGACCGTGCCGCCCGCCACGGTCGTGGCCCTGCTCGGTGCGAACGGCGCCGGCAAGACCACGCTGCTGCGCGCCGTCTCCGGCACGCTCCGCCTGCACCGCGGCGCGGTCACGGCCGGCCGTATCCGCTACGGCGACACGGAGCTCGACGGCAAGGACCCGGTCGCCGCGGTCCGCACCGGCGTCGTCCAAGTACCCGAGGGACGGCGGGTGTTCGCCGGGCTGTCCGTCGACGAGAACCTCCGCTCCGGCGGCCTCGGCCTCGGCCGCCGCGGACGCGCCCAGGTCCAGGAGGCCCGCGACCGCGTCTTCACGCTCTTCCCCCGGCTCGCCGAACGCACCCACCAGCAGGCAGGCCTGCTGTCCGGCGGTGAGCAGCAGATGCTCGCGATCGGCCGCGCCCTGATGGCCGCGCCCCGCCTGCTGCTCCTGGACGAGCCCTCCCTGGGCCTCGCCCCGCAGATGGTGCACCGCATCGCGGAGGTGATCCGCGAGATCAACGAACAGGGCACCGCCGTGCTCCTCGTCGAGCAGAACGCCGGCATGGCGCTCTCCCTCGCGAGCCACGCCCACGTACTCGAAGTGGGGGAGACCCGCCTGTCCGGCCCCGCCGGGGAACTCGCCCGCACCGACGCCGTACGCCGCCTCTACCTGGGCGAGTCGGCACAGGACCAGGGGGCGGCGTGAACGACCGCACCACCAGGACCCGCGCCGGCGGAACCAGCACCACCGCCCCGCCCGAACTCACCGTCCGCGACGTCACCGTCCGCTTCGCCGGCCTCACCGCCCTCGACGGGGTGTCCTTCACCGTCGCCCCCGGATCGGTGCACGCGCTCATCGGCCCGAACGGCGCGGGCAAGTCCACGTGCTTCAACGTGCTGTCCGGCCTGTGCCGCCCCGACGCCGGCGCCGTCACCCTCGGCGGCACGGAGCTGACCCGGCTCGCCCCGCACCGCATCGCCGCGCTCGGCGTGGCCCGTACCTTCCAGAACATCGTCACCACCCAGGGCACCGTCGCCGACAACCTGATGCTCGGCCGGCACGCCCTCACCCGCGCCGGGTTCACCGCGAGCGCCCTGCGGCTGCCGGGCGCCCGGCGCGAACAGCGCGAGCACCTCGCCCGCGCCCGCGAGATCGCCGAACTCACCGGCCTCGGAAACCACTTCGACGCACCGGTCGGCCTGCTGTCCTACGGCGACCGCAAGCGCGTCGAACTCGCCCGCGCCCTCTGCCTGGAGCCCCGTGTGCTGCTGCTCGACGAACCGGTGGCCGGCATGAACGCCGCCGAACGCGCCCGCACCGCCGAGGTGGTGGCGCAGCTGCGCGCCGAACTCGGCCTGTCCGTGGTTCTCGTGGAGCACGACATGGGTCTGGTGATGCGTCTCGCCGACGAGGTCACCGTGCTGGACTTCGGCCGGCCCATCGCGCACGGCACCCCCGACGAGGTCCGCCGGGACCCGGAGGTCCTGCGCGCCTACCTCGGCACCGACGCGACCGGGGAGGACGCGGCATGACGGATCTCCTGGACAGCCTGCTGGGCGGACTGGCCCTCGGCGCGGTGTACGCGCTGGTCGCCCTCGGCTTCGTCGTCATCTTCAAGGCCTCGGGCGTCCTCAACTTCGCCCACGGCTCCCTGCTGCTGTTCGGCGGCTATCTGGTCGCCGTCCTCCACGACGACCTGGGCTTCGCCGGGGCACTCGCCCTCGCGGTCGTTGTCACGGCCGCCCTGGCCGGGGCGCTGGACCGGTTCCTCCTGCAGCGCGGCGGCCACGACGCCCACTCCGCGCATGTGCAGACCATCGTCACCATCGGCATCGACATCGTGCTGCTCACCGAACTGGCCCGGCGCATCGGCGGCGACCTGCTGACGCTCGGCGACCCGTGGGGCGACGCGGTGACCGAACTCGGCCCGGTGACCGTCGCGGACAGCCGGCTCGCCGCGATCGCCGTGTCGGCCGTCGTCATCACCGGGGTCTTCGCCCTGTTCCGGTTCACCTCCTGGGGCCTGTCGCTGCGGGCGGCCGCGGAGGACATGGAGGCCGCCGCGCTGATGGGCGTACGCCTCGGCCGGGTGCGGGCGGGCGCCTGGTGCCTGGCCGGCGCGCTCGCCGCGCTGGCCGCCGTGTTCCTCGCCGCGTTCCCCGCCCCGGGCCTGGAGCGCACCACCGGCCAGATCGCGCTCAACGCCTTCCCCGCCGCCATCCTCGGCGGGCTCGCCTCCCCGACGGGCGCCCTCGCGGGCAGTCTCGTCATCGGGCTGACCGAGGCGCTCGTCGTCGGCTACCAGTCCGAACTGCACGTGCTCGGCGAGGGGTTCGGCGATGTCGCACCGTACGCCGTGATGCTGCTGGTGCTCCTGGTGCGGCCCAACGGGCTGTTCGGCGCGAAGGGAGCGGCCCGTGTCTGACCGGATCACCGCGCTCCTCACCCACCGCCGCGCCACCCTGCTCGTCGTCGCCGTGCTGCTGTGCCTGCCGCCGTTCTACCTGGACGCCTTCTGGCTGCGCATCGGCCTGTTCTCCATGGCGGCCGCGATCGGCGCCGTCGGACTCGCTCTGCTCAGCGGCACCGCGGGACAGCTCTCCCTCGGCCACGCCTTCTTCCTCGCCGTCGGCGCCTACGGCTACACCTGGCTGGCCGGCGACCCGGGACCGGGCCTGCCGACCGCTCTCGCCGTACCTCTCGCGGTGCTGATGGCGGGCCTCGCCGGCGGGCTGTTCAGTCCCGTCGCCGGCCGGGTCAAGGGCATCTACCTGGGCATCGCCACCCTCGCCCTGGTCTTCCTCGGCCACCACGTCCTGCTCACCGCCGAGTCGGTCACCGGCGGCTTCAACGGCCGCTCCGTGCCTCCGCTGTCCCTCGGCGGCTTCACCTTCGACTCGGACGGTGGACTGAACGTCCTCGGCGTGCCGTTCGGCGCGGAGGAACGGCTGTGGTTCCTGGGCCTGGCGCTGTTCGCGCTCACCTGGTTCACCGCGCGCGGCCTGCTCCGCTCCCGCCCCGGCCGGGCGCTGGCGGCCCTGCGCGACAGCGAGACCGCCGCCGCCGTGATGGGCGTCGACGTGGCCCGGCACCGCTCCGCCGCGTTCGTGGTGTCGTCGATGTACGCGGGCCTCGCCGGGGTGCTGCTGGCGCTCGCCTTCCGCCGGGTGGTGCCCGACTACTTCGGTCTGGTGCTGTCCGTCGACTACCTCGCCATGATCGTCATCGGCGGCCTCGGCTCGGTCGCCGGAGCCACCGCCGGTGCCGTGTTCGTCACCGCGCTGCCGCTGCTGATGACCCGCTACGCCGACCAGCTTCCGCTGGTCGCCGCGCCCGGCTCCGCGGACGGCGCCGTCGGCCCCACCGAGGCCGCCCGCTACCTCTACGGCGCCGCCATCGTCCTCGTCCTGCTGTACGCCCCCGACGGGCTGCACGGTCTGGCCCGCCGGGCCCGTGACCGCCTGCGGCGCCGCCGCACCCCGACCACCGCCCCGGACACCGCCGTTCCCTCGCCCCCGCCGCCGGCCGCGGCCGCACGACCCAAGGAGCACACCCCGTGACCACCAGACACACCCGCCGCCCCCGCGTCCGCGCCGCCGGGGCCGTCCTCGCCGGCACCCTCGCCCTGCTGCTCGCCGCCACCGGATGCAGCTCCAAGGCGTCGGGCGACGGCAAGGGCGACTCCGCCGACGGCGTCCGCACCGGACCCGGCGTCGACGACGACACCATCCGGCTCGGCGCCCTCACCGACCTGACCGGCCCCTACGCCACGCTCGGCAAGAGCATCGTGCAGGCCCAGCAGATGTGGGCCGACGAGGTCAACTCCAAGGGCGGCATCTGCGACCGCAAGGTCGAGATCGTCGTCAAGGACCACGGCTACGACGTGCAGAAGGCCGTCACCGCCTACGCCGACATCGCCCCCGACGTGGTGGCGCTGCCGCAGGTCATCGGCTCCCCGGTGGTGGCCGCCCTGCTCGACGACATCGAGCGGGACAAGTTGCTCACCTTCCCGCAGGCCTGGGCCGCCTCCCTGCTCGGCAAGGACGCCGTCCAGGTGCTCGGCACCACCTACGACGTCGACATGATCGCCGCCGTCGACTTCCTCACCCGCACCAAGGGCCTGAAGAAGGGCGACACCATCGGCCACGTCTACTTCGAGGGCGACTACGGCGCCAACGCCCTGGAGGGATCCACCTGGGCGGCGGAACGGGCCGGGATGAAGGTGGCCGGGCAGAAGATCCAGGCCACCGACACCGATCTGTCGGCGCAGGTGTCGGCGCTGCGCAAGCAGGGCGTCAAGGCCGTCCTGATCAGCGCGGGACCGGCGCAGACGGCCTCCCTGGTGGGCGTCGCCGCCTCGCGTGGCCTGAAGGTTCCCGTGGTCAGCAGCGCACCCGGCTTCGCGCCCCAGCTGATGGAGACGCCCGCCGCGCCCGCCCTCGCGGCCATGCTCAACGTGGTCAGCGCGGCGCCCGCCGTCAGCTCCGACCTGCCCGGGGTGAAGACCATGGTGACGTCGTACAAGAAGAAGTACCCGGACTCGCCCGTCGACTCCGGCGTGCTGTCCGGCTACAACGCGGCCGAGCTCATCGGCGAGGACCTCGCCAAGGCCTGTGAGGCAGGCGGACTGACCAGGGAGGACGTCGTCAAGGCGCACCGCTCGCAGTCCAACGCCGACACCGGGCTCGGCACGCCGCAGAACTTCTCCGACGTGAACCGTCCCGCGAGCACCGAGACCTACGTGCTCAAGCCGGACGCGAAGGCCGTGGGCGGGGTCGTGAACGCCGAGGACGCGCACACCGCACCCGGCGTCGAGGAGTACCTGTCCGCCCGCTGAGGCACACACTGAGGCACAGGTGAAGCCCCGGCGCGCCCCGTGAGGGGAGCGCCGGGGCTCAGCCGGCCGCCGCCTCCGGGTCGCGGTCGGAGGACGGCCAGAAGTACGGCAGGTCGTCCGGCTCGTCGGGGAACAGCTCCCGGTACACCTCCGGGTCCTTGCGCACCAGCGCCGAGCGATGGCTGCGGTGCACGGCCTCGTCGCCGAGCCACGGCGGCAGCTCACCGGCCTGAGCCAGCTCCTCCTGGCTCCGCACCGGCTCCCCGGGCCGCACCGTCGCCAGGTCGGCGACCAGGGTGGCCGCGCAGCTGTCCTGGTGGCCCCGCTCGCACCACACCCGGCAGACGTCCAGGCCGTAGCGGACCAGCGCCTCCTCGTACCCCCTCCACATGCGCACGGCGGGGTGACGGCGCCAGCCGTAGCCCGGCACGATCAGCCCGCGCAGCACCTGGAGCGCCTCCACCCGCTGCTTGCCGAGCCGCTTCCGGTCCAGGACCAGCGCGGATCCGCAGAAGTCGGGGTAGGGGAGGAAGGTCTGCACGGGGGCCGTCCGGGGAGGTGGGGGACCAAGCGGGTCGAGCGGTCTGCAGCACCTCAGTTCCCAGAACCGGGCGGGACACACCTCGCCCGCCCGGCGCCGGGGGTCAGCCCAGCGCGCCGAGGCGGGCGTCCCGCCACAGGTCCACGCCGCCGTCCGTGGCGTACGAGTCGATCTCGGCCAGCTCCTCGGCGGTGAAGTCGAGGTTCTCCAGCGCGGCCACGTTCTGCTCCAGCTGCTCCGTGCGCGAGGCGCCGATGACCAGCGACGTCACCCGCGGGTCGCGCAGCGCCCAGGCCAGCGCCATCTGCGCCAGCGTCTGCCCGCGCCGGGCCGCGATGTCGTTCAGCGCCCGCAGCCTGCGCAGCATGTCGTCCGTCAGCCAGCCCGCGTCGAACGAGGTGCCCGCCGCGGCCCGCGAGTCCTCGGGCACGCCGTTCAGGTAGCGCCCGGTGAGCAGCCCCTGCGCCAGGGCGGTGAACCCGATGACGCCGAAGCCCTCCTCGTCGGCCACGTCCAGCAGCCCGTCCGACTCGATCCAGCGGTTCAGCATGTTGTACGACGGCTGGTGGATCAGCAGCGGGGTGCCCAGGTCGCGCAGGATCTCCGCGGCCTGACGGCTGCGCTCGGCGTCGTACGAGGAGATGCCGACGTAGAGCGCCTTGCCCTGGCGGACCGCGGTGTCCAGGGCGCCCATGGTCTCCTCGAGCGGCGTGGTGGCGTCCAGCCGGTGCGAGTAGAAGATGTCCACGTACTCCAGACCCATCCGCTTGAGGGACTGGTCGAGGGAGGCCAGCAGGTACTTCCGGGAGCCGCCGCCCTGGCCGTAGGGGCCGGGCCACATGTCCCAGCCGGCCTTGGTGGAGATCACCATCTCGTCCCGGTACGGCGCCAGGTCCTGCTTCATCAGCCGGCCGAAGTTGATCTCGGCGGAGCCGTAGGGCGGGCCGTAGTTGTTGGCCAGGTCGTGGTGGGTGATGCCCAGGTCGAAGGCGCGCAGCGCGATGGCCCGCTGGCTCTCGAAGGACCGGTCGTCGCCGAAGTTGTGCCAGTAGCCGAGCGACAGCAGGGGCAGGTCGAGCCCCGAGCGCCCGGTGCGCCGGTAGCGCATGGTGCCGTCGTAGCGGTCGGGGGCGGCGAGGTGGTTCATCGGTGCGGTCTCCGGTGGTGCGAACGGGGTGTCCCGTGGGACGGTGTTGATCCTGGGCCCACAGTGCCCCCGAGTGATCCGGAAGTCCAACCGGTACGTCGCATGGGATTGAGCAGCGGGACTTCTGAATCGCCGGGGTCCGGTAATTGACCGGCCGGGCGGCGGGAAGCCGCACGAAAGCGGCACTTCGACCGCCGCTGTCCCCCCACAGGAGGTCGACCATGCGGATCCGTACGCTCGCCGGCGCCGTGGCCGCCGTGTTCGTCCTGTCCAGCCCGGTGGTGGGCGGACAGGCCGTGGCCGTCAGGACGGCCGGCACGGCGGCGCCTTCGGGGGAGACCCAGGTGCTGACCTACGACACCGGACGTGCGGGGGAGTTCGCGTCCGCGGTGGACCGGGGAGCGGCGATCTGGAACAACAGCCTCGACGCCGTGGAACTGCGGCCCGCGGCGGCCGGCGAAACCGCGGACATCCGCATCGTCGTGGTCGACGGCTGGCCGCGCACCGTGCCCGGGGGTCTGGGCAGCGGCACCGTGTACTTCGGCCGGGAGGCGGTGGCGGAGGGTCACTCCACCGTCCGTATAGCCGCCCACGAACTGGGTCATGTGCTGGGCCTGCCGGACCGTAAGCCCGGCCCGTGCTCCGAACTGATGTCCGGCGCCAGTGCCGGGCCGTCCTGCAGGTCCGCGCTGCCCGACCCGGCCGAGCGGGCGGAGGTCGAAGAGAAGTTCGAACGGGCCCCGGCCGGGCTGTTCATGTGACCGATGTGACGAGTGAGCCGATCTCCGCTATGGTTTTCTCAGGTCACGGCGAGGACGAAACCCCGCCGCCCGACTGTGCGTTGGTGGTCCAAGGAAAGACGCCCCACTTCCTGTGGGGAGATGCAGGTGCAAGGCCTGCCCGGCGCTCCGCTCATGAGCCCCGTCCCGCACTCGCGGTACGGGGCTCATGTCATTCCCGCGCGCTCACGGCTGCGCGGGCATGGTTCCGCAGTTGGAGCTCGTCGTCTTGCCCTTGAGCCGGTCGGCGAGCCAGTCCACCGCGTCGCCCTGGTCGGTCAGCAGCGGCACCAGGTGGTTGGTGAGCAGCTTGTTGCCCAGGTTCGGCAGTCTGACCGCCTTGTAGGTGACGTCGGCGCCCTTCTCGCACCAGTCCAGGGCCAGTTGCCGCGCCTGCGCGTGCGGCACGATGTCGTCCTTCGTGCCCGTCGCCAGCCGGACCGGCCCGGTGGGCTTCAGCCGGCCGAGACGCTGGTCGTCCAGGACGGCCTGGGCAGCGGGCTCACCGGCGATGATCTCGCCGACGGACTTCCCGCTCTTGGTCCACTTGGTGCTCTTGGTGAAGCCGTAGCCGAGGATCGCGTCGCCCACACAGGTCGTGGAGATGTCCTTCAGCGCCTTGCGTCCGGCGTCGTTCAGGTTCGCCTCGACGACGTCCCGCAGCGCCGGCGCGGCCTGCGCGAACCCGTTGATGGACCAGCCGAGGGCGCCGGCCAGCGCGCTGCCGTCGATGCCCTTCGTCACTTCTGTCAGATCGGCGGGCGGCGCGCCGCTGTAGGTGCCGACCAGCGGGACCTCGGGCGCGTACGTGCTGTGGAGCTCGGCCGCGGCGGCGCTGGCACCGCCGCCCTGGCTGTAGCCGTACATCCCCACCCGGGAGGCGGCGGTGACGGACGCGCCCGGCACGGAGCGCGCCACGCGGGCCGCGTCCAGCATGGCGTGGCCCTCGTCGACGCGGTTGACGTAGGTGTGCAGCCGGTCGGTGGCGCCGAGGCCGACGTAGTCGGTGACGACGACCGCCGCGCCGGTGGCGAGCAGCCGGTGGACGGCGAGGGTCTCGTAACCGAAGGACACCGTCTGCCCGTTGAGGGTGAGCGGGTTCTCCAGGGCGAGGGAGGGCGCGCACTGGTCGCCCTGACCCATGGTGCCGGAGCCGACGACGACCAGGGGGCGCGGTCCGGAACCCTTCCAGGCGGCGGACGGCTCGATGTAGGCGCCGGTGACGGCCACCGGCTGCCCGTTGGTGTCCGTGGAGGTGTACATCAGGCGGGTGGCCGTGCCCGGCAGGCGCCGGCCGTTCAGACCGGGCAGGCTCAGCCCGAGGCGCAGGGGCTCATGGCGGATCAGCTTGCCGTTGCCCGACGGGAGTTCGGCGGGCGGGGTGTAGAAGGCGGGGATGGTGACGCCCCGCGACACGACGGGGTCGGCCGCCGTGGCGGGCGACGCGGACGCGCACACACAGGCCGTCGTCGCGACGACGGTGGTCAGCACGCTGCTGATACGGCTCACGGCTCTCTCCTTGCTGCGGCTGCAGAAGATGAATCCGAAAACTAACAGCGTTCACTTACCGCCGGTAACCCACGAGTAAGTTACGGACCGGTAACACTGTGAACGACGGACCGGCCCGGCGTCCGGACGGCACAAGAAGCGGGCCCCGCCGAGGAGTTCGGCGGGGCCGCTGGGTGCGGAAGGGGAGTTGTCAGGCCGTGTGCAGCGTCAGCCCGTATCGGTTGAGGATCTCGTTGACCGGCTGGAACCAGGTCTCGCCCCCGCTGGAGCAGTTGCCCCAGCCGCCGGAGGTGACGCCCTGCGCCTGGTCACCGCTGATGAAGGAGCCGCCCGAGTCGCCGCCCTCGGCGCACACGCTGGTCTTCGTCATCTGGTGCACCGCGCCCTGGGCGTAGTTCACGGTCTCGTTCTTCGCCAGCACGGCGCCGCAGTGCCAGTGGGTCGTCGAACCCGAGCGGCAGATCGAGGCGCCGACCGGGGCCTCGGCCGAGCCGCGCACCAGCTGGTCGGAGACGGTGCCCCAGCCGAGCACCACCGGCACGGTCCACCAGCCGCTGCCCACGTTCACCCAGGCGTAGTCGTTGTCGGGGAACGAGGAGCCCTGGAAGTTCCCGATGTACGAGCCGTCCCAGCCGCGCACCTGCTGGCCGACGCCCCCGCAGTGCCCGGCGGTGACGAAGCCGCCGTGCACCGAGAAGCCGATGGAACAGCGGACGTTGCCCGTGTAGTACGGGTCGCCGCCGACCGTGCCGGCGGCGAACGTGGACGGTGCGTCCGCCACCGTCCGCACGGTCACCGGACCGGCTGCGCGCGCCTTCCTCACGAAGGCGCGGACATCGTTGTCGGTCCGCGCGTCCTCGACCACGGTCACCACGACCGTGTTGGCGGCCGGGTCCACGGCCCAACTGGCCACGCCCGCAGGGGCGTCGAGGCGGTCGAGGCTGGACTTGGCCGTGTCGAGCTGCTGTTCGGTGTGCTCGACGGTGCGGACGGCGGCACCGGACTCGCGCAGGGTGCGGACGGTCGTGGCACCGGCGTCCGGCGTGACGGCGACGGTCAGTTTGCCGCTGCGGGGGTCGAACCAGGAACCCCCGTAGGCGGATCCGGCGGTCCTGCGCGCCGTGGGGAGCAGCGCGGTGGCCCGCTGCTCGGCGGCCAGCCGGGCCTCCGCCTCGGCGCGGGTCAGGCCGAGGTCGCGCCGCATGGCGTCGAGCAGTGCGGGGGAGGCGGGTGCGGAGGCGTCGGCCGCGGCGGAGGCGGGGGCGGGGGCCTCCTGCGCCGAGGCGGGGAGGGTGCCGGCCGCCGCCCAGCTGCCGATCAGCAGCGCCGCGGCCACGGCCGCGTGCGTGAGTCCGGTGCGTCGTCTCATGGAAGGTCGCCCTTCGTCGTTCCAGCAGAGGTGGGGGTGGAACACACACGTCTGAGAGCGCTCTCTAACGAGTCGGGGCGAAGCCTAGCGACTTGATCATGGCAGGTCTATGCCAAGTTTCCGGCCGTCCGGCCGAAAGCCCGCTCCAGGGCCCTACTCCACGGGCACGCGCACGGTGAGGAGGGCGACGTCGTCGTCGTTCCCGGCCGGGCGGGCGCGCTCCAGCACCAGGTCGGTGAACCGGGCCGGCGGGTGCTCCGCCAGCGCCGCCGCGTGCGTACGCAGCAGTTCCAGGCCCTCGTCCAGGGACCGGCTCGGTTCCTCGATCAGACCGTCCGTGTAGAACAACAGCGTGGCCCCGGGCGGCACTTCGGTCACGCCGTCGGGACGCGGCCGCTCCAGGGCGGTGCCGAGCAGCATGCCGTGCCCGCCGTCGAGGAAACGCGCCTCGCCGTCCCGCGTGACCAGCAGAGGCGGAGGATGCCCCGCGTTGGTCCACTCCAGCGTCCACCGCCCGTCGTCCTCCTGGGACAGACGGGCGAACACCAGGGTCGCCATGGTGACGTCGGTGATGTGCACGGCCGCCCGGTCGAGCCGCGACACGATGACACTGGGCGGCTCCTCCTGGCTCCACGCGTACGCCCGCAGCACGTTGCGCAGCTGCGCCATGCCCGCCGCCGCGTCCAGGTCGTGCCCGACGACGTCCCCGACGGCCAGCGCGGTCGCCCCGTCCGGCAGCACGAACGCGTCGTACCAGTCACCGCCCACCTGCGAGGCGTCCGGGGCGGCCAGGTACCGCGCGTACATCTCCAGGCCGGGCACGTGCGGGAGCTGCGGCAGCAGATGGCGCTGCATGGTCTCGGCGACCGTGCGCTGCCGTTCGTACAGCCGGGCGTTGTCCAGCGCCAGCCCCGCACGGCGGCAGATGTCCTCCAGCAGCGGCAGGTCGTCCGCGGTGAACGCCTCCGGCCGCCCGGCCCGCCCCAGGGTCAGCGCGCCCAGCACCTCCCGCACACCCCGGATCGGCGCGACGGCCGCCGAGTGGATGCCCGACTCGGCGAACAGGCGGGCCTGTTCGGCCCCGAGGGGGGAGTCCGCCGCGAGCCGCGGGGAGGGCGCGTCCAGCGCGGGGGAGACCCCGCGCAGGGCCCGCGCCAGCGGCAGCGGCGAGTCCTCGGGGACGGGGGAGAGGGGGCCTTCGAGGTCGTCGCGCCGCACCAGGTCGTCGCCCTCGGCGTGGACCACGGTCGACCGGCGCACCCGGCCGCGCTCGGCGGCCAGGTCGACGACCGCCCAGTCGGCGAGCTGCGGCACGACCAGCCGCACCAGCCTGCGCAGCGCCTGCTCGACGTCCAGGGTGGCGGTCAGCTGGGTGGTGGTCTCCGCCAGCAGCGCCAGCCGCTCCAGCTCGGGCAGCGGGCTGCTGAACCGGTCGCCCGGGGTGCGCGTCTCAACCGGGTCGTACGGCGTATGGAACAGCACCAGCGTGCGGACCGTCCCGTCGTCGGTGCGGCACGGGGTGACCAGCCAGGACACCCGCAGGAGGGAGCCGTCCCCGCGCTCGAACCACTCCTCCTCCGACTGCACGGTCCGGCCCGCCATGTAGGCCTGCCGCATTCCGCACTGGGCGCGCGGCAGGGTGCCGCCGTACCGGCTGCGGTGCAGCAGCTCGTGCGCGTCCCGGCCCAGGAACTCCCCGGCCGGCCGCCTCAGCAGCTTCCCGGCCCGCGCGTTCACCGCCACGACCGTGCCCGTCGCGTCCACCACGTAGGCGCCGGTGTCGAGGGACGCCAGCAGCGAGCTCAGTGACGCCGGGACGGCCCGGGCCGAGCTGTCCGCCGCGTCCGGTGTGCCGTCGTACGTCATCCCGTGGCCCCCGTCCGGCGGGCGGCCCGTCCCCGCTCCGTCACGTGAAGCACCTCCCGTGCTCCGCTCCGTCCGGGCGCCTCCGCCCGGGCGTCCCCGCGGGCGGGTGCGGCCCCCGGGTACCCGGAGTACCGCGCCTGTCTCTCCCCGCTCCGCCGTCTCCCGTGCTGCCCTGTCACGCGTCGTGCCCCTCCGCCCGTCCGGCCCGGCGCGCGGCGGCGGCCGCCTCGCGCTCGGCCCCCTTCAGCTCCTCCGCCGCGGCCCGGTCGCGCTCCCGCGCCTCGCCGAGTTCCGCCCCCGCCCGCTCCCGTTCCGTACGGGCCTCGGCGAGCTGCTCCTCCAGGGCGGCCACCCGTTCCCCGGCCTCCCGCTCCCGCTCCTCCGCCTCTTCCAGCGCCCCCGCGGCCTCCTGGCGTGCCGCGCGCCGCCCGCGCAGCCGCTCCTCGGCAGCCCGCGCCTCCTCCCGGGCCCGGGCCGCGCGCTCCTCCCGTTCGGCGCGCCGCCGCTCGGCCTCCTCGTCCTTCTTCGTCCGCGCCGCCGTCGGGTCCGTACGCGGCTTCCGGGCGCGCGCGGGCTCGCGGCGGGGAGGCGCGGCGGCGACCGCGTCCGCGCCGAACTCCGAGGGAGGGGTGAGCACACCTTCCACCCGGCCCGCCTCCCACACCGCGGCGGCCTCCGGGTCGGCGAGCACGGCGCGCAGCGTCGTCTCGACGTCCCGCTGCACCGCGTCCGACAGCGGATGCCCCGCCTCCCGCGCCAGCGCCGCCGCCTGCCGTGACATCTCGGAGACGATGCGACGGCGCTGCGCCGACAGCTCCTTCAGACCGCTCGGGTCGAGCGTGGCGTACGCCTCCCGCAGCGCCCGCCCCAGCTCCAGGAACCGCTCCGCCTCGTCGGGCCGCGACCGCCGCAGCAGGTTCGCGGCCCACCCGGCGAGGGTGGGACGGCGGGCGGCGTGGATACGGCGGGCGTCCTGGGCGCGGCGCCGCGTCCGGGCCCGCGCCGCGCGCTCCTCCCGCCGGGCGACGAACTCCGACGGCGGCAGCGCGTACAGCTCGTCGAGGACCGCCTCGACGTCGTCCTCGGGGCCGGGCCGCCCGTCCTCGCGCCGCATGATCCCCACACAACACCGAACCCGGCGCCCCCGCACATCGGGACGGACCGCCCGTCGGACGCTCGTGGCCAGGGCGTTCACAGGCGCTCGCCCGCCACCTCGTGGTCGTCGGGATCCGGCCCTCCGCGGTTCGCCTTGGCGCGGTGCAGCCGCAGCCGGTCCAGTCGGGAGATGACGGGCGTGGCGCTCACCCCGTGCAGCACCACCGAGGCGATCACCGTGAACGTCACCACCGCCCACAGCACCTCGGGCGGTACCCCGAAGTCGTGCGAGGCCAGCGCGTACGCCAGATAGAACAGGGAGCCGATGCCGCGGATGCCGAAGAAGGCGGTGACCACCCGCTCGCGGGGGCCCGCCGCCACGCCGAACTGGGCGACCCACCCGGTCAGCGGGCGGACGACGAGCAGCAGCAGCACCGCCACCGCCGCGCCCTGCCAGCTCAGCGGGCCGAGCCCGCCCTGGGCGACGAACGCGCCCACCAGGAACAGCAGCACCGCCGTCAGCAGCCGCTCGAGCTGCTCCACGAAGTCGTGCAGCACCCCGTGGTAACCGTGGGTGCGCTCCGCCGCGCGGATCCGGCAGGCGGTGACGAACACCGCCAGGAAGCCGTACCCGTGCACCAGCTCCGTCACCCCGTACGCGAGGAAGGTCGCGGCGAGGGTGACGAACCCCTCGCTGTGCTCCGACAACCGCATCGTCTGCCACCGGGCCCGGAAGAACAGCCGGCCCAGCAGCGCCCCGACGGCGAGGCCCGCGGCCACGCCCGCCGTGCACTTGTAGAGCACGTCCACCAGCAGCCAGTGGCCGACACCGCCGCCGGTGAGAGTCCCGCCCGCGGCGGCCAGGGCCGTCGCGGCGGCCACGAACGGGAAGGCGAGCCCGTCGTTCAGCCCCGCCTCTCCGGTCAGGGTGAAGCGGACCTCGTCCTCGTCGTGCTCCGCGTCCGTCGGCTCACCGACGCGCACCTCGGAGGCGAGCACCGGGTCGGTCGGCGCGAGCACCCCCGCCAGCAGCAGCGCGGCGGCCACCGGCCAGTCCAGCAGACCCCAGGAGAGGGCGGCCACGGCGGCTATGGTCAGCGGCATCGTGATGCCCAGCTGACGCCACACGCCCTGCCAGCTCTCGCGGCCGAAGGGCCGGTTGAGGGCGAGACCCGCGCCCATGAGCGAGAGAACCACGCAGATCTCCGCGAGGTGCTCCACCCACACCCCGTCCGCCACCGGATCGATCTCGGGCAGCGGGAGCGGCAGCACCTGGACGGCGGCGCCGAGCGCCAGGAACACCAGGGGCAGCGACAGCGGCCTGCGGGCCAGCAGCCGCGGGAGCACGGCCGCGCCCAGGGCGACCGCGCCGAGGAGGGCGAAGAGGAAGTCTGCTGTGGTCACCGCTCACTTGTGCCCCCGCCTGCCGTGACGTACGCCCACGTCGGTACGCGGGGTTACTCCCGCCGTGGGATGTCCGCGGCGGCCGGGCCCGGCACCGTGGACGGCGTGAAACTCGACCGTCCCGCACGCCGGGCCTTCCTCGCCGTCCATGTCGTCGCCTCCGCCGGCTGGCTGGGGCTCTCCGCCGGGCTGCTCGCCCTCGGTCTGGCCGCGAACACCACCGGCTCGGCCGCCACGCTGGAGGCGGCCGTGCGGTCCATGCGGCTGTTCGCCGACTGGCTCCTGCTGCCGGTCGCCCTGCTGACCCTCGTCAGCGGACTGGTCCTGGCCCTCGGTACGCCCTGGGGGCTTGCCCGGCACCGCTGGGTGTGGACCAAGTTCTGGCTGACCCTCGCCACCACCACCGCGACCGCCTTCGCGCTGCGGCCGGGGGTGAACGAGGCGGTGGCGGCCGTGTCCGCCGGAGGCCCTCTGCCCGACGGCGGCGACGTCCTCTTCGGGCCGGTGGTGTCCCTGTCCGCCTACGTCTTCATGACGGTGATCTCGGTCCTCAAGCCCTGGGGGCTCACCCGCCGCGGCAGGCGGCTGCGGCAGGCGGCCCGTAAGGAGACGCCCGCCGAGCCCGCCCGCGTCTGACGGGCGGGCCACGGCGCACGAGAGCCGCGTCACCTCACAGCGTGCGCTCCAGCCGGTCCGCCATCAGCCGCACGAACCGCGCCGGGTCCTTGGGCCGGCCGCCCTCCGCCACCACGGCGAGGGTGTACAGCAGCTCGGCGGCGTCGGTGAGCTCCGAGCGGTCCTCCCGCTCCGTGTACGCCTCGTTCAGCCCCTTCACCAGGGCGTGGTCCGGGTTGAGCTCGAGGATGCGCTTGGTGTGCGGCACCTCCTGGCCCATGGCCCGGTACATGTTCTCCAGCGCCGGAGTGAGGTCGTTCGCGTCGGCGACGAGGCAGGCCGGGGAGCGGGTGAGCCGCGTCGACAGGCGCACCTCCTTGACGTCGTCGTCCAGCCGCTCGCGCATCCAGCCGAGCAGCCCCGCGTACGCCTCCGCCTGCTGCTTCTGCTCGTCCTCGCTCCTGTCGTCCTCACGCGCGTCCAGGTCGATCTCGCCCTTGGCGACCGACCGCAGCCGCTTGCCCTCGAACTCGCCGACGGCGTCCACCCACACCTCGTCGACCGGGTCGGTGAGCAGCAGCACCTCGATGCCGCGCTCCCGGAACGCCTCCATGTGCGGCGAGTTGTCGATCGTCTCGCGGGACTCGCCGGTGATGTAGTAGATGTCGTCCTGGCCCTCCGGCATCCGCTCCACGTACTGCTCGAGCGTGACCGCCTCGCCGTCCTCGTGCGTGGAGGCGAACGACGCCACCGCGAGCAGCGCCTCCCGGTTGTCGGGGTCGGTGACCAGACCCTCCTTCAGCACCGCGCCGAACTCCCGCCAGAACGTGGCGTACCTGTCCGGGTTCCCGGTCATCATGCTCTTCACCGAGGACAGCACCTTCTTGGTGAGCCGGCGCTGCATCATCCGGATGTGCCGGTCCTGCTGGAGGATCTCGCGGGACACGTTGAGCGACAGGTCCTGCGCGTCCACCACGCCCCTGACGAACCGCAGGTACGCCGGGAGCAGCGCCTCGCAGTCGTCCATGATGAACACGCGCTTCACGTACAGCTGGAGACCGTGCCGCATGTTCTGCCGGAACAGGTCGTGCGGGGCGTGCGACGGGACGAACAGCAGGGCCTGGTACTCGAAGGTGCCCTCCGCGTGCAGCTGGATCGTCTCCAGCGGCTCGCGCCAGTCGTGGCCGATGTGCTTGTACAGCTCGTGGTACTCGTCCTCGGACACCTCGTCGCGCGGGCGCGCCCACAGCGCCTTCATCGAGTTCAGCGTCTCGGGCCCGGCGCCCTCGCCGTCGTCGCCCTTCCCGTTCTTCTCACCGACCAGCCGGATCGGCCAGGTGATGAAGTCCGAGTAGCGCTTGACGATCTCCTTGATCTTCCACACCGACGTGTAGTCGTGCAGCTGGTTGTCCGGGTCGGCCGGCTTCAGGTGCAGGGTCACGGAGGTGCCCTGCGGCGCGTCGTCGACCCGCTCCAGCGTGTACGTGCCCTCGCCGCGCGAGGACCAGCGGGTGCCCTGCTTCTCGCCGGCCTTCCGGGTCACCAGGGTCACCTCGTCGGCGACCATGAACCCGGAGTAGAAGCCCACGCCGAACTGCCCGATGAGCCCCTCCGCCCCGGCCCCGTCCTGCGCCTCCTTCAGCTCCTTCAGGAACTGCGCCGTGCCGGAGTTGGCGATGGTGCCGATCAGCTCGCCGACCTCGTCGTACGACATGCCGATGCCGTTGTCCCGCACGGTGAGCGTCCGGGCGTCCTGGTCGGTCTCCAGCTCGATGTGGAGGTCGGAGACGTCGGCGTCGAGCGTGTCGTCGCGCAGCTTGGCGAGCCGCAGCTTGTCGAGCGCGTCCGAGGCGTTGGAGACGAGCTCACGGAGGAAGACGTCCTTGTTCGAGTAGACCGAGTGGATCATCAGCTGGAGCAGCTGACGAGCCTCTACCTGGAACTCAAACGTTTCGGTCGACATGGTTCGCGATTACCTCACTGGTCCATGAAACGCCGGATACTGGCGCGATCACTGTAGTCAACGCGGCGTCAGCTCCCCACGCTTCCGCCTGATCCGCCGCCCTTGGCGGGCCGGGTCACCGCCGCGTCCAGCAGGGGGCCGAGTTCGCGGGCCGCCGTCGTCAGGGCGCGGACGCTGCGCTCGGCCCGGGCGATCAGGATGGCCCCTTCGAGGGAGCTGATCATCAGCGTGGCGAGCGGCCGGCTGCGCTCCTCGGGCACGCCCATGTCCGCCAGGGCGCCGGCCACCGCGCCCGTCCACCGGGTGAAGGCCGCCTCGACGGCCTGCCGCGTGGAGTCGGCCGTACGGGCGCAGTCCACCGTGGCCGCCGCGACCGGGCAGCCGCCGTCGAACCCCTCGCTCTCGTACTCGTCGGTCCACTGGCGGACCATCTCGGCGAACAGCCCGGACGGCGTCGGCTCCGGCAGCGCGGCGAGGAACCGCGCCACCCGGTTCCCGGCGTAGCGGCCGGCCCAGCCGACGGCCTCGTTGACGAGCTGCTCCTTGCCGTCGGGGAAGTAGTGCTGGAGCGAGCCGCGTGGCGCTCGCGCGTGGGCGGCCACCTCGCGCATGCCCGTCGCGCCGACCCCTTCGCGGCGGATCAGCTGGGCGGCGCTGAACACCATCCGCTCCCGCGGCCCCCGCTCGGCGCCTGCCATCCGGCCTCCCGCATCTCGTCAGCTCCCTGCGGATCCAGCCTATGACCGTCGTCATAAACGCGGCTACTATGACAGCGGTCATAGCAGCGAGGGCGGTGGTGCGGCATGCGGATGGGCTTCGTCGGACTCGGGGTCATGGGGCGGCCCATGGCGCTCAACCTCGCGCGCGCCGGGACCCCGCTCGTGGTGTGGAACCGCACTCCGGAGCGGTGCGCGCCCCTGCGTGACGCCGGCGCCGAGGTGGCCGCCGGCCCCGCCGAGGTGTTCGAGCGGGCGGACACGGTGCTGCTGATGCTGGCCGACGAGGCGGCCGTCGACACCGTGCTCGGCCGCGGCACCCCCGCCTTCGCCGGGCGCGTCGCCGGACGCACCGTCGTCCACATGGGCACCACGTCCGCCGAGTACTCCGCCGTGCTGGAGAAGGACGTACGCGCCGCCGGAGGCGCCTACGCCGAGGCGCCCGTCTCCGGCTCCCGCGTCCCCGCCGAGCAGGGCGGACTCGTCGCGATGCTGGCGGGCGAGGACTCCGTCCTCGCGGACACGCGCCCGCTGCTCGCCCCGATGTGCCGGGAGATCTTCGCCTGCGGGCCGGTGCCGGGCGCCCTGCTGATGAAGCTCGCCGTCAACCTCTTCCTGATCACCCAGGTCACCGGGTTCACCGAGGCGTTCCACTTCGCCGACCGGCACGGCCTCGACCGCGCCCGCTTCCTCGACGTGCTGGACGCGGGCCCCATGGCCAGCTCCGTGTCCCGGATGAAGGCGCCCAAACTGCTCGCCCGCGACTTCGCCGTCCAGGCCGCCGCCACCGACGTACTGAAGAACAACCGCCTGATCGCCGAGGCCGCCCGGGCGGCGGGGGTCGCCTCACCGCTGCTCGACGTGTGCCACGCCCTCTTCGAGGAGACCGTGGCGGGCGGGCACGGCGGCGAGGACATGGTGGCCGTGCTGCGCGCCCTGGAAGCCCGCACCGACGCGGCTCCCGCCCCCCTCGCGGGCCCCGGCGGCGGGCCCGCCTGAGTCCGGCGACGCCCGCACCGCCCAGCGTGCGAGCATGGGCGGATGAGCATCCTCCGCAGGAACAACGTCCGTGTGACCGGGGCCACCACCGGGCGTCCTGTCGTCCTCGTGCACGGGTTCGGCTGTGACCAGAACATGTGGCGTCTGGTCGAGCCGCTTCTCGCCGAGGACCACCCGCTGGTGCTCTTCGACTACGTCGGGGCCGGGCGTTCCGACCTGTCCGCCTGGCAGGAGGATCGTTACTCCTCCCTCGACGGCTACGCCCGCGACCTGGTCGAGGTCTGCGAGGAGCTGGACCTGCGCGACGCGGTCGTCGTCGGCCACTCGGTGAGTTCCATGACCGGCGTGCTGGCCGCGGCCGCCGCCCCCGGGCGCATAGGCGCCCTCGTGATGGTGTGCCCCTCGCCCCGCTACATCGACGAGGACGGCTACCGCGGCGGGTTCTCCGCCGAGGACATCGACGAGCTGCTGGAGTCCCTGGAGTCGAACTACCTCGGCTGGTCCGCGGCCATGGCCCCGGTCATCATGGGAAACCCGGACCGGCCGGAGCTCGGCGAGGAACTGACCAACAGTTTCTGCGCGACCGACCCGGACATCGCCCGGGTCTTCGCCCGCACGACGTTCCTCTCCGACAGCCGCAAGGACCTCGAAACCGTGACCGTCCCCACCCTCATCCTGGAGTGCGAACAGGACGTCATCGCGCCCCGCGAGGTCGGCGCGTACGTCCACGCCGCGGTGCGGGGCAGCGAACTGGTCACCCTCGACGCCGTCGGCCACTGCCCGCAGCTCAGCGCCCCCGAGGCCACCGCCTCGGCGATCCGCGCGTTCCTGTCCTCAGGGGTCCGTTGAACCCGGGCGCCGCGGACGACCCCGGCGCGAAGACGCCCGGCGCCCGACCCGCGTTCAGCTCCCTGCTGGAGGACTCGGCGGAGGACCTGTACGAGTCGGCGCCGTGCGGCTACCTGTCCACCCTGATGGACGGCACCATCGCCAAGATCAACGCCACCCTGCTGGGATGGCTCGGCCTGTCCCGTGAGGACGTCGTCGGCCGCAAGCGGTTCAGCGACCTCCTCACGGTCGGCGGCCGGCTCTACCACGAGACGCACTTCGCCCCGCTGCTGCGCATGCAGGGCCACCTCGGCGGCGTCGCGCTGGAGATGCGCACCGCCGCCGGACCCCGGCTGCCGGTCCTGGTCACCTCCACCCTCAAGCGCGGCCCCGACGGCGAACCGCTGCTGATCCGCACCACCGTCTTCGACGCCACCGACCGGCGCTCCTACGAGCAGGAACTGCTGCGGGCCCGCCGGGCCGCCGACGATGCCCGCGAACAGGCCGAGGCCGACCGCGCCCAGCTGCGCGAGGCCCTGGCCGTGCTCCAGCGCAGCCTGCTGCCCGACACCCTCCCCGACCTCCCCGGCGTGGAGACGGCCGGCTACTATCACACGGCCTCCGCGATGGAGCTCGGCGGCGACTTCTACGACCTGTTCCCGCTCGACGACACCCGGACCGCCTTCTTCCTCGGCGACGTCTGCGGCAAGGGCCCCCAGGCCGCGGCCCTGACCTCGCTCACCCGCTACACCCTGCGCGCCGCCATGATCCAGGACGCCGACCCGGTGGACGACCTGCGCATCCTCAACCGGGCCCTCATGGAGCGCTACACCGACGACGACCCCCGCTACTGCACCGCCGTGGCCGGCGTGTTCGAACGGGTGGGGGACACCTTGACCGTCCGGCTCGCCTCCGGCGGCCATCCGCCCGCGCTCGTCCTGCGCACCGACGGCACGGCCGAGTACCTGAGCACCCGCGGCGGCATGCTCGTCGGCGTGCTCGCCACGGCGCAGTTCGTCGAGGTGCGCACCGTGCTGCGGCCCGGCGACACGCTGCTGCTCTACACCGACGGCCTCACCGAGGCCCGCGTCGGCCCCGGCCGGGACCTCTACGGCTACGACGCGCTGCGCTCGTTCGCCGCCGCGCGCGCCCCCGCGGGCAGCCGCGCCCTCGTCGACGCCCTCACCGCGCTGCTGCGCGACTTCGGCGACGGCCTCGACGACGACACCGCGCTCCTCGCGATCGGCGTCCCCGCCACCCCCTGACCACCCGTTTCCAGCACCAGTTTCACGGAACGAACAGAGCGACCCCCATGAAACCCCTGACGATCGTCTCGTCCCGCACGCCCGCCGGCCCCCTCCTCGAGGTGGCCGGCGACCTCGACCACAGCAACGCGCACCAGCTGCGCAAGGCCGCCGTCGGCGCGGTCGTGTCCTCCGGGCTGATGCTCGTGATGGACCTGGGCGAGCTGGGCTTCTGCGACTCCAGCGGCATCACCGCGCTGATCGCCGTCCGCAACCACGTGGTCGCGGCGGGCGCCGGACTGATCCTCGTGGCCGTGCCCGAGGCACTGCGCCGGCTGCTGCACCTCACCGGCCTCGACCAGGTCTTCGACCTGCGCGACAGCCACAGCCTCCAGACGAACTGACCGCCCGCCCCTGCCGGGTCACGCGCCCGTCCCCGCCGGGGGACGCGCCGGTCCTCGCCGGGTCACGCGCCTGCCCTTGTCCGGGTCCACGCACCCCCTCGTCCCGGTCCGTACACCGTTGACGAGGGCCGTTCGATTGTTCTTGCGCCATCCGGGGCACTCGGGGTGTGCCGAAAGCGCCGCCGGTGGCTCCTGAGCCGTCGCGGGGCCGGCACAGGACTAGCGCGAGGGGAAACCGGCGGTGACGGTGCGTATCGGAGCAGAGGAAGAATTCCACGTCCTGGACGCGGAGAGCGGGCGACTCGTGCCACGGGCCGGACTGCTGTTGGAAAGACTCGGCACCACCGGTTTCAGCAGCGAGCTGCAACAGTCCGCGGTGGAGAGCAACAGTGAGGTCCACGACACCCTCGACGGGCTCTACGCCGACCTGTCCGGCACCCGGCGCCGCCTGGCCGCCGCGGCCGCCGAGGAGGGCCTGGCCGTCGTCGCGGCCGGCACCGTGCCGCTGGCCCGGGTGACCCCGCGGGACGTCACCGCCGACGCCCGCTTCAGGCGGATGGCGGACGAGTACCGGCGGGTCGCCGACGAACAGCTCATCTGCAGCGCCCAGGTGCACGCCGACGTGCCCGACCGCGACACCGCGGTCCGCGCCATGTGCCTGGTGTCGCCCTGGCTGCCGCCGCTGCTCGCGCTGTCCGCCAGCTCTCCGTACTGGCTGGGCTCCGACACCGGCTACGCCTCCTGGCGCACCATGCTCTGGCAGCGCTGGCCCACCGCGGGCCCGGCCGGCTGCTACCGGAACGCCGCCGAGTACGACGCCGCCGTCGCGGAACTGATCGGCTCCGGCGTCATCAGCGACAGCGGCATGCTGTACCAGGACGTCCGCCCCTCCGCCCACCAGCGCACGCTGGAGCTGCGGATCGGCGACGCCTGCCCGCGCGCCGAGACGGTCGTGCTGATCGCCGGACTGTTCCGGGCGCTGGTGCGCGACGCCTGCCACCGCCTGGAGCGAGGCGCCGACCCGCGCTGCGACGGCCACCACGAGTGGCTGCGCGCCGCCGGCTGGCGTGCCGCGCGCTCCGGCCTGGAAGGCCCGCTGGTCGACCCGTGGACCCGCCGCGCCGCCCCGGCCCACCTGGTGCTGCGCCGCATGCTGCACCGGCTGCGCCCCGCCCTGGAGGCGTCCGGCGACTTCGTCACCGTGCGCGACCTGCTCGACGAGGCGCTCGCCGCCGGCAGCGCGGCCGACCGGCTGCGCCGCACGGTCCGCGAGGCCGACCTGCCGACCGGCATCGACCTGCTCGTCACCGAGACGCGCGGCGACCGCTTCCCGGCCCGCGCCGGGGTCCGCCGCCCGCGCCCCCAGGTCGCCACCACCCACCACGTCAACGGCCGCTCGCGCCTCCACCCGGTCACCGCCCCGGGCACGCCGGGCTGATCCGGCGCACCGGCCCGCGCCGCGTCCGGCGACGGGCCCGCCACCCGATCCCGAACCAGGAGAGTGATCAACTTCCCATGTCCAGGACCAGCCACGCCGTCACCCAGCAGGACACCGCCCCCAGGGACCGGGAACCGAGGGAAGGGAGGAACCACTGATGTGCGGCCTCAGCGGGGAGATCCGGCTCGACGGCGGACGGCCCGACATCGCGGCGGTGGAGCGCATGACCGACCGGCTCGCACCGCGCGGCCCGGACGGACGCGGCCTGTGGTCCCAGGGCCCGGTCGCCCTCGGACACCGCCGGCTGAAGATCATCGATCTGTCGGAGTGCGGCGCCCAGCCCATGACCGACCCGGGCGCCCGCCTCACCGGCGTCTTCAACGGCTGCGTCTACAACTACCGTGAGCTGCGCGACGAACTGCACGCCCTCGGGCACCGCTTCTTCTCGCACTCCGACACCGAGGTCGTGCTCAAGGCGTACCAGCAGTGGGGCGCCGGCTGCGTCGACCGGTTCCACGGCATGTTCGCCTTCGTGATCGTCGAGCAGGACACCGGACGCGTCGTCCTCGCCCGCGACCGGCTCGGCATCAAGCCGCTCTACCTGTCGGCCACCTCGGAGCGCCTGCGGTTCGCCTCCTCGCTGCCCGCCCTGCTCGCGGCCGGAGGCGTCGACACCTCCCTCGACCCGGTCGCCCTGCATCAGTACCTGAGCTGGCACGCCACCGTGGTCGCGCCCCGCACCGTCCTCAACGGCGTGCGCAAGCTGCCCCCGGCCACCGTGCGCGTCGTCGAGCCCGACGGCACCCAGCACGACCGCCGCTACTGGCACCCCCTGCACACCCGGCGCCCCGCGTACGCGGACCTCACCGCGGACGACTGGACCGACGCCGTCCTGGACGCCCTGCGCACGGCCGTGCGCCGCCGCATGGTCGCCGACGTGCCCGTGGGCGTGCTGCTCTCCGGCGGCCTGGACTCCAGCCTGATCGTCGCGCTGCTCGCCGACGAGGGGCAGCGGGACCTTGCCACCTTCAGCGTCGGCTTCGAGTCCGAGGGCGACGAGGACGGCGACGAGTTCCACTACTCGGACCTGGTGGCCCGGCACTTCGACACCCGCCACCACCAGCTGATGGTGCCCTCCGACCGGGTCGCCGGCGCCCTCGACGGAGCCGTCCGCGCCATGAGCGAACCCATGATGAGCCACGACGTGGTCGCCTTCCACCTGCTGTCCGAGCAGGTCGCCAAGGAGGTCAAGGTCGTGCAGAGCGGGCAGGGCGCCGACGAGGTGTTCGCCGGCTACGACTGGTACCCGGCGATGGCGGGCGCGCCCCGCGAGCGGGCCGCCCAGGCGTACATCGACGCCTACGCCGACCGCTCCCACGCCGACATGGCGCACGTGCTGCGGCCCGAGATGCTGCCCGACCGGGACACCTCCGCCGAGTTCGTCCACCAGCACATGGCGCAGGACGGCGCCGACACCGCCCTCGACGCCCAACTGCGCCTGGACACACTGGTGATGATGGTCGACGACCCGGTCAAGCGGGTCGACAACATGACCATGGACTGGGGCCTGGAGGCCCGGGTGCCGTTCCTCGACCACGAACTGGTGGAGCTCGCCGCCGCCTGCCCGCCCGAGCTGAAGCTCGCCGACGGCGGCAAGGGCGTCCTGAAGGCCGCGGGCCGCCGTGTGCTGCCGCGCGAGGTCGTCGACCGGCCCAAGGGCTACTTCCCGGTCCCCGCGATCCGGCACATGGCCGGGCCCGTCCTCCAGCGGGTCCGCGACACCATGACCGCCCCCGAGGCCCGGAACCGCGGCGTCTTCCGCGAGGAGTACGTGGAGCGGCTGCTCGCCGAGCCCGACGCCCACCGCACCCGGCGCGGGGCCAACGCCCTCTGGCAGATCGCCCTGCTGGAGACCTGGCTCCAGACCCACGGGATCCGATGACGGCGACCCGGAACCCCGGCAGCGCGCTGTACGCCCCGGAGTCCGCCCCCCTGGCCGACACCGCGGCGCCGTACGACCTGCCGCCCCCGGCGGTGCACGGCTGCTGGTACCCCTCCGCCGACCCGAGCGGGCGGCATGTCGCGTTCATCTGCGACCGGGCCGGGGTGCCGCAGCTGTGGACCGGCCCCGTCGACGGCCCGGAGGTGCGCCGGCTCGACGCCGACCCGCACCCCGTCACGGAGGTGTCCTGGTCGCCGGACGGCCGGTGGATCGCCTACACCACGGCGCCCGGCGGCGGCGAGCTGACCCGGGTGCTGTGCGTACGCCCCGACGGCACCGGCCGGCACCTGCTGGCCGGCGGGGAGTCCGGCACGTCCGCGCGGCTCGGCTCCTGGCAGCACGACGGTTCCGCGATCGCGGTGACCGTCACCGAGTCCGCCCCGCCGGGCCACGCCGACCGCTACCACGCGGAGGCGCCCGCACCGCCCGGCACCGAGCACGCCCCGCAGTGGGCGGGCCGAGACGGCCGGGCCGTCCTGCTCGACCCGGCCGGAGGACGGCTCGGGGCGGCCGACGGCGGCGTACGGCCGGCCTCCCACCGGGAGCTGGAGGAGCGGACCCTGTCCGCCTACCTCGTCGACCCGGAGGGCACCGCCGCGCCCGTCCTGCTGTTCAGCGAACGCGGCGCCGCCAACCAGCGGGTGTGCGACCTCAGCCGCGACGGCCGCCTCGCCCTCGTCTACCGGGGCCCCCGCGGACGCCGCGAGGCGCTGGTCGTGCGCACCGAGGACTCCGCCGTGACCTGCGCCTTCCCGGTCGCCGACGGTGACCCGTGGGTGGGCGGCTTCTCCCCGTCCGGGGGCACGCTCTGGCTGCGCAGCGACGCCGGACGCGAGTACGCGGCCCTGCTCGCCGCCCACCTCGACCCGCGCGGCGAACTGCACACCACACGCGTCGTCGCCGAACGCGAGGACTGCGGCCTGGAACTCCTCGCCCTCGGCCACGACGGCCGCCGCGCCGTGCTGGCCTGGAACCGGCACGGGGTCAGCGACCTCGAACTGCTCGTACTCAAGTCCGCGCCGCCGTACGGCACCGAGGCGGGCGCAGCCCCACCGCCCTCGGCCGGCGACGCACGCCGCGTCGACCTGCCCCACGAGGTCGTCACCCGCGTCGCGCCCACCGCCGACCCCGACGCGCCCGTCGTCGCCCTGTCCGGCTCACGGCGCCACCCCGGCGTGTGGTGGCTGCCGCACGGCGCGCCCCTGCGCACCCCGTGGTCCTCCCGCGACGAGGACGCCTTCCCGCCCGGTTTCACCCCGGTGAGCCCCACCCCCATGCGGCCCGTCGCCCGGGACGGCCTCCAGCTCGGCGGCTGGTACTACCGCGCCCCCGGCCGCTCGCCCGGAGAACCGGCGCCCTGCGTCCTCCATCTGCACGGCGGACCGGAGGAACAGGAACGCCCCGTCCTCGACCCCCTCTACCTGGAGCTGCTCAACCGGGGCCTGGACGTGTTCGCCCCCGACGTGCGCGGCTCCTCCGGCCACGGCCGCAGCTTCACCGACGCCGACCTGGGCGCCGGACGTTTCTCAGCGATCAACGACGTCGCGGACTGCGCGGCCCACGTGATGGTGGAGGGCCTCGCCGACCCCCGGCGCATGGCCGTCATGGGCCGCTCCTACGGCGGCTACCTCACCATGGCGTCCCTGGTGTGGCACCCCGACCTCTTCCGCACCGGCGTCGCCGTGTGCGGCATGTCCGACCTGACCACTTTCTTCGAAGGGACCGAGCCGTGGATCGCGCAGTCCGCCGCGCACAAGTACGGCCATCCGGAACGCGACCGGGACCTGCTGCGCGCCCTGTCGCCGATGAGCAGGATCGACTCCCTGCGCGTCCCGGTCCTCGCCGTGCACGGCGAGCACGACACCAACGTGCCGCCCGGCGAGTCCGAACAGTTCATCAGGGCCGCGCGGGAAAGGGGTCTTGAGGCGGAGCTGCTCCTGCTGCGTGACGAAGGTCACGATTTCCGGCGCGCCGACAACCGCCGCCTGTTCCGGCGCACCGCAGGTGAGTGGCTCGAGCGGCACCTGGCGGGCTGACGTCTCCGACGTACCTGTCACACTTCATGGGCGTGCGGGGGAGCGATGCGGGTAGTCGCGCGGTGTGATCGAGTAAAAGGCGGACCGGATGGATTCAGTTCCTGTCGACGAGGGGGAAACGGTGCCAGGCGCACCCCGGCTGCGGGCTTCGTACGCCCTGAACGCCGAGGGCGCGTGGATAGCGCAGGCACGGCACCTCGCGGCCGAGTTCCTCGACCGGGCGCGGACGCAGGACGGCCTGCCGGTGCCGGAGCGGGTGGTGGAGATCACCCAGCTCGTGGTCAGCGAACTGGTGACCAACGCCCGGAAGTACGCGCCGGGCCCCGTCGAACTGGACCTGCGGGTCTTCGGCGACGCCGTCGAGGTGGTCGTCCACGACGGCAACCCGGAGGTGCCGCGGCCCCGGGACGCCGACCCCGGCCGGGTGGGACAGCACGGCCTGGAGATCGTCATGGCCGTCGCCGAGGCCCTCGACGTCCGTCAGGAGGCGGAGGGCAAGAGCATCACCGCGCGCATCGCCCTCTCCGCCTGACCGCTTCCTCCCCTTCTCAGCTCTTCGCCGAGCCCTCGTCCGGCACCCGCTCCAGGCGGATCAGGGCGCTCGCCCAGTCGCCGCTCGGCAGACCGACGTCCAGCCCGTACTCCGTCAGCACCGTCGCGTGGTGCACCGCGCCCGTCGCCGTGTCCCGGAAGCGGGCGCCCGGCCGCAGCCCGCGCAGCCTGAGCGGCACCCGCGGCGAACCGTGCCGCGGGCTGGCGCGGAAGGCCAGCACCACCGCCTCGCTCCCGTCCGGGGCCGTGTACTGCACGGCCGACGTGCCGTCGCCGTACGGGTCGCCGATCCGGTACTGGTCGCCGTGCTGCACCAGATGCCGGATCTCCTTGTAGCGGGCCACCAGTTCGGCGGCCTCCGACAGCTCCTCCTCGCTCCAGCGGGTGAGGTCCCCGCCGACACCGAGCAGCCCGGCCATGGCCACGTGGAACCGAAAACTCAGCGGCACGGACAGCCGGGTGAGCTGGTTGGGCACATCCGTCACCCACGCGGACATCACCCGCGCCGGGTACACCTGGCTGAAGCCCCGCTGGATGCCCAGCCGGTCCACGGCGTCGGTGTTGTCGGACGTCCACGCCTGGTCCGTGCGGGCCAGGATGCCCAGGTCGATCCGGCCGCCGCCCCCGCTGCACGTCTCGATCCGCAGCTCCGGGTGCGCCTCGCGCAGCCGGTCCAGCACGCCGTACAGGTGGTGCACGTAGCGCGTCCACAGCCGGTCGTTGCCGTCCTCCCGGCCCGGCCAGCCGGACTCGCCGAAGACGCGGTTCATGTCCCACTTGAGGAAGTCCACGCGGTGCTCGGCGACCAGCCGGGTGAGCCAGTCGAACGCCCAGTCGGCGACGTCCCGCCGGGCGAAGTTCAGCACGAGCTGGTTGCGCAGCTCGCTGCGCGGCCGGCCCGGCAGGTGCAGCACCCAGTCGGGGTGCGCCCGGTACAGGTCGCTGTCCGGGTTGACCATCTCCGGCTCCACCCACACGCCGAACCGCATGCCGAGCCGGCGCACGGCGTCGGACAGCGGCCGCAGACCGTCCGGGAAGCGGTCCGGCGTCGGCGTCCAGTCGCCGAGGCCCGCCCGGTCGCTGCGACGGGCGCCGAACCAGCCGTCGTCCACCACGTACAGCTCCACCCCGAGCCGGGCCGCCCGCTCGGCGAGCGCCAGTTGGCTCGCCTCGTCCACGTCGAAGCCGGTGGCCTCCCAGGAGTTGTAGAGCACCGGCGCCGTCTCGTCCGCGTGCCGCAGCACATGCGTCCGGACGTACGCGTGCCACGCCCGGCTCGCCGCACCGAAACCGCCGTCGCTGAACAGCCCGGCCGACACCGGCGTGGTGAACTCCTCGCCCGGTGCGAGCGGCACGCGCGTCCCCTCGTGGCCCACGCCGCCGGTCAGCCCCGCCCGCCCGTCCGGCGTGCGCTGCACGGTGATCCGCCAACTGCCGCTCCACGCCAGGGCCGTGCTCCACACACGCCCCTGCTCCTCGTCCGCGGTGCCGTCGTCGAGCATGGTCCAGGGGTTGGCGTGATGGCTGGTGATGCCGCGCCGGCTGGTCAGCACGGTCTCCCCGTGCGGCAGCCGTTCCCGGTGCAGCCGCGTCTCCGCCGACCACTGGCCGGTGACATGGCTCAGCCGGTAGTCGGACAGGGGCGGCAGCGTCCACGCGGCGGAGTCGGCGCGCAGCAGGTCCACCCGCTCGTCGCCGTCGTTGCGCAGCACGGTCCAGCGCTCGATCACGTCCGTGTCGGCCCGCACCCGGTAGTGCAGCGCGACCGACAGCGGCACGACCCGGTCGCGGAACTCCAGGACCAGCTCCTCACGGCCCGGCGCCGCGTCGTCCACCCGGTGGCCGACCGGCTCCCACTCGAAGGCGCGGGAGCCGTCCGCGTACCGCACCTGGAGCGAGGGCGGCCCGTAGCGGGTGCCGCCGTCCACCGGCAGCTCCTCACCCACGGCCGGCCGCCCCTCGAAGCTGTTCGACGGCTCCGTGAACGGCGCCGCGAGCGTGTCCGCCTCCTCGGGCGTGAGGCGCGGGCCCCACGCCACATGACAGGGCGCGCCGGTCTCGTCGATCCGCAGCGCGTACGACGTGCGCGGGGTGGTCAGCAGCCAGACCCCGGTGTCCGGGGAGCGGGTGATGAGCGGCATGGTGCCTCACGATCGGCGTCAGGGGATTGCACCGCACACCCAAGCGCGTCTTTCGATCACACGTCAAGAGCGGCCTGCGTCTTACGTTTACAAGGTGGAAAGGCACCCTCCATGACCTTCGAAAGAAAGACTACCTCTTTAATTGACAGCGGAAAATAAGGGGCCTAGGTTCCCGGTCATGCCCTCGACCTCGCCCGCCGAGACGTTCCCGGCGCACACCCCGGCGGCCTCCCAGATCTTCACCACCGTCCTCACGCACGGCCCGCTCACCCGGCAGGAGGCGGCCCGGCGGACGGGCCTGTCCCCGGCGGCCGTCACCAAGGCCGTACGGCCGCTGATCGAGGCCGGCTTCCTGGTGGAGGACGCGGGCGCGGAGGTCCGCCCGGGGCTCGGCCGCCCGGCCAACCCGGTGCGGGTCGACGGCGGACGGGCGCTGTTCATCGGGCTGAAGGCGACCGGCGACGAGATCATCGGCGTGCTCGCCGACCTGTGCTGCCGTATCCGCGTCGCCCGGCGCGTCCCCCTGACCGGCCGCACGCCGCGCGAGGTGCTCCCGGTCGCCGCCGACCTCGTACGGGAACTGCTCACCGAGGCCGAGGGGTTCGGCGTCCAGGTCCTGGGGCTCGGCATCGCCGTCGCGGGTGACGTGGACCGCGCCGCGGGCACCGTGCGCTTCTCGCCCTTCCTGGACTGGCACGACGTCCCCCTCGCCGCGCTCGCCGAGGAGGCGAGCGGGCTGCCGGTCACCGTCGACAACGACGTCCGCGCGCTGACCGTGGCCGAGCAGTGGTTCGGGGACGGCGTGGGCCTGTCCGACTTCGCCGTCGTCACCGTGGGCGCGGGTATCGGCTGCGGGCTCGTGGTGCACGGGCGGGTCGTCTCCGGCGCGCACGGCGTCGCGGGGGAGATCGGCCATGTCCCCGTCGTCCCGGACGGCCCGCCCTGTCACTGCGGCGACCGCGGCTGCCTGGAGGCCGTCGCCTCCGACGCGGCGATCACCGCCCGGGTCCGCGAGGTGACCGGCGTCCCGGTCGCCGACGCCGCGGAGGCCGTCGCCCTGGCCCGCGCGGGGGACGCGGGGGCGCGCGCCGTCTACGCCCGGGCGGGAGAGGCCATCGGCCGGGGGATCGCCACCGTCGCCAACCTGCTCGGCCCCGCACGCGTGATCATCTCCGGTGAGGGTCTCGCCGCGTACGACCTGTTCGCCGGGCAGGTCCGTGACGCCTTCGCCGCGGCCGCCTTCGGCTCCGCCGCCCGCTGCGAGGTCCGCACCCGCCCGCTGCCGTTCGAGGAGTGGGCCAGGGGAGCCGCCGCCACGGCCATCCAGTCCTTCGCCGGCCGCTGACGCCCGCCGGGGACCGGGAGATGAACGGCCGATGACGGCCTGATGCAGCCGGTGCCGGGCCGGTCGGGTGCCGCTAGTCTCCCTACGGGTCACTTCTTCATCACGGGACACGTGGGAGGCGACGCTGAACACCACGACGCTCCACCCTCGAAGACTTCCCCCGCGGGGGACCCGGCTGCGCGGGCTGTTCGTCCTCGCCCTGCTCGCCGCCCTCCTCGGCCCCGCCCCCTCGGCGGCCGCCGGCACGCCGCCCCGCCACGACGTGGTCACCTGGGCGACCAGTGCCTTCCGACTGGGCACGGGCGTGCCCGACCGCGCCTACCGGCTGGTGGTGCACACCAGCGTCGGCGGCGACCGGATGCGCGTACGGCTCTCCAACGCCTTCGGCGACCGGCCGCTGACCTTCGACAGCGTGTACGCGGGACGTCAGGCGGAGGGCGCCGCCCTGGTCCCCGGCAGCAACCGCCGGGTCACCTTCGACGGCAGCACGAGCGTGACGATCCCGCCCGGTGGCCTCGTCCTCAGCGACCCGCTCCCCGGCCGGGTCCACGCCCGCACCAACCTGGTCGTCAGCCTGCACAGCCCCGACGCGGGCGGCCCCGCCACCGGACACCGGCTGGCCATGCAGACCTCGTACCTCACCCAGGGCGACCACACGGCCGACGAGAGCGCCGCCCCCTGGACACGGACCGTCACGTCCTGGTTCTACCTGGACGCCGTCACCGTCCGCACCCCCGCCCGCACCGGCGCGGTCGTCGCGCTCGGCGACTCCATCACCGACGGCTGGGAGTCCACCACGGACCTCAACCGCCGCTGGCCCGACCACCTCTCCCGCCGCCTCCAGCACTCCCTCGCCACCACCGTCCGCGGCGTGGCCAACGCGGGCATCTCCGCCAACAAGGTGCTCGCCGACACCTACTCGCCCAGCGCCCTGAACCGCCTCGACCGCGACGTGCTGTCCCACCCGGGCGTGCGCACGGTCCTGCTGTTCGAGGGCGTCAACGACCTCAAGGCGCACACCGGCGTCACGGCCCAGGACCTGATCGACGGCTACCGGCAGCTCACCGACCGCGTCCACGCGGCCGGGCACTGTGTGGTCGCCGCCACGATCGCGCCGTTCAAGGGCTGGTCCGAGTGGGACGCGGAGGCCGAGGCGGTCCGCCAGGAGGTCAACGCGTTCATCCGCTCCGGCGGGCCGTTCGACGCCGTGGCCGACTTCGACCGGGCCGTGCGCAGCCCCGACGACCCCGAGTCCATCCGGCCCGAGTACGACAACGGCGACCACCTCCACTTCACCGACGAGGGCATGCGGGCGATGGCCGACGAGGTCCGCCTGAAGGACCTGGAGTGCGCCAAGGGGCCCAGGCGCTGACCCCGCCCGGCGCCCCCGGGGAGGACCGGGCGACCCGGTGTCCGGCGCACCGGGCGCGGGCGGAACAATGCAGGTCCCGGCACGGTTCTCACTGAGGAACGTCGCAGCACACCTGGGAGAAGGGCGACACACGATGACAAGGACCGAGGAGAAGGCGCTGCTCGCGGGCGGCTGCTTCTGGGGCATGCAGGAGCTGATCCGCACGCTGCCGGGCGTGCTGAGCACCCGGGTGGGGTACAGCGGCGGCGACGTCCCCAACGCGACCTACCGCAACCACGGCACCCACGCCGAGTCCATCGAGATCACCTACGACCCGACGGTCACCGACTACCGGACGATCCTGGAGTACTTCTTCCAGATCCACGACCCGACGACGAAGAACCGCCAGGGCAACGACATCGGCATGAGCTACCGCTCCGCGATCTTCTACTACGACGACGAGCAGAAGCGCGTCGCCGAGGAGACCATCGCCGACGTCGACGCGTCCGGACTGTGGCCGGGCAAGGTGGTCACCGAGGTGACCCCGGCCGGTGACTTCTGGGAGGCCGAGCCGGAGCACCAGGACTACCTCCAGCGCTACCCGGACGGCTACACCTGCCACTTCCCGCGGCCCAACTGGCGCCTGCCCAGGCGCGCGGCGTCCTGAGCCGACGGCCCGACACGACAAGGGGCGCGCCCGCTTCGGCGGGCGCGCCCCTTGTCGCAGGCGGACGTGACGTGACGTCACGCCACGCGTGAGATCAGCTCCTGCAGGTACAGCCCGCGTGCCGCGTCCGGAGCGGTCGTGACGCCGGTGCGCACCGCCGTCGCGAACTCCCGGCGCAGCACCGGCCAGCACTCCTCGTGGTCGATCTCCGCCGTGTCGTACACCAACGGCTCCCCGGCGCCGAACAGTTCGACGCGGGTGACCGCCCGTGGCACGTTCACCGCGCCGGACAGCGACGCCTGGCTGACCGCGCCGTTCTCGTGCTCGCAGGTCAGTTCCAGCCACGTGCGGGAGTCACCGGTGCCGCGGATCGTCTTGATCGGGCCCACCGCCGCGTCCAGCAGGTCCAGCAGATGCGGGCCGAGGTCCAGCAGCGCGCCCTGCTCCAGCCGCCAGCCCGTCGCGAACTCCCCGCCCAGAAAGGCGCCGTGGAGATAGCAGGAGCGGGCGCCGGACACCTCGGTGTGCCGGGCGGCGGCGAGGAACGCCCGGGTCACCGGGTGGTACCGCTTGGTCAGCACGAGCTGCGAGACCACGCCCGCCTCGGCCACCGCGTCCGCCACACGGCGGGCAGCGTCCAGATCGGGGCCGAGCGGCTTCTCCAGCAGCAGCGCCTTGCCGTGCCTGGCGGCCAGGGGCGCCAGCCCGGCCTGCACGGCGGGCGGCACGGCGAACGCCACCGCCTCGCACCGGTCGAGCAACTCCTCGAAGGAGGCGGCCACTTCGGCCCCGTACGGGACCGCCGTCTCGTGAGCGGCTTCGGCGCGGCGGGCCCAGACGGCGGTGAGCCGGGTCTCGGGTCCTGCCGCGAGGATCCGGGCGTGCATGGCGCGGGCCCAGGGGCCCGCGCCGACCAGGCCGACCTCGACGGGCCGGCGGGTCCAGGGGGAGGAGGTCACGGTTGTCCTGACTTCGGCGCGAGGATCCCGGCGAGCCGGGCGTCCGCACGCGCGGGGGAGTAGAGGTGCTCGACGACCGTGGTCGCGGCCCCTATGAGGCCGGCGTGGTCGCCGAGGCGGGAGGTGACGATCTGGAGGTTGGCCGTGGTGCGGGGCATCGCCCGTTGGTACAACAGTTCGCGCACGCCGGTCATGAACGGCACCCCGGACAGGTCCCCGGCGAGCATCAGCACGCCGGGGTTGAGCAGCGTGACGACGGTGACGAGCACCTCGCCGACCCGGCGGCCCGCCTCACGCGCGAGGCGGATCGCGTCCGGATGCCCCTCGGCGAGCAGCCGCCTGACGTCCGAGCCGGACGCGGCGTTGCCGTCCGCACCGGACAGCTCCTTCGCCAGGGCCCGGCCGCTCGCCACGGCCGCCAGACAGCCGTACGAGCCGCACATGCACAGCGCGTCGGTGCGGTCGTGCACCCGGATGTGCCCGATGTCGCCGGCGCCGCCGTCGATGCCCCGGTAGACGTGCCCGTCGACGACCACGCCGGCGCCGATGCCGGTGGAGACCTTCACCAGCACGAACGCGCCGCAGTCCCGGTGGTTGGCCTGCTGTTCGGCCAGCGCCATCAGGTTGGCGTCGTTGTCCACCAGCACCGGCACCGGGCCGCCCTCCAGGCTCGCGCCCACGTGCCCCGCGTACGCGTCCTGGAGGCGCTCGCGGATCGGGTAGCGGTCCCAGCCGGGCATGATGGGCGGCTCCACGACCTGGCCGACCTCCCAGTCGACCGGGCCGGGCACCGACAGGCCCACCCCGCAGACGCGGGACGGATCGGCGCCCGCCGCGGCGATCAGGTCCGGGAACCACCGGGTGACGTGGTCCAGGACGTGGTCCGGGCCCTCGGTGATGTCCAGCGGCCCGGTGTGCTCGGCGAGGATCGTGCCGGTCAGGTCCAGCACCGCCGCCCGGGCGTGCCGGGTCTCCAGGTCCACGGCCACCACCGAGGCGTGCGTGGGGTCGAAGACGATCCGCTCCGACGGGCGGCCCCCGGTGGAGGCGCCCGTGGTGTGCCGCAGCCAGCCGGCCCGGTTCAGCAGGTCGAGGCGCTGCCCCACGGTGGACCGGGACAGCCCGGTGGAGCGTTGCAGGGCGGCCCGGGTGTTGGCACGGCCGCTGCGGATCAGGTCCAGCAGTCCGCCCGCGCTGACCGGCTGCGGCGTCGTCACACGTTCCCCCATGGCGTCAGCTCTTGTCGGCGCCGCTGGTGAGGCCTTCGGTGAGCAGCCGTTCGGCGGCGAAGAACAGGAATACCACGGGGATCGTCAGCACCACCGAACCGGCCATCAGAACCGTCTTCGGCACCTCGACGCCGTTGGACAGCTGCGCGAGACCCAGCGACACCGTCCACGAGCCGGGGTCGGCGGCCAGGAACAGCAGGGCGAACAGGAACTCGTTCCACGCGATCATGAAGACGTACAGGCCGGTCGCCATCAGCGAGGGCAGCGCCAGCGGCAGGATCACCTTCCGCACGGTCTGCAGCCTGCTGCACCCGTCCAGCGCAGCCGCCTCCTCGATCGAGTACGGGATGGTGACCAGGTAGTTCTTCAGCATGTACACCGACACCGGCACCGTCTGCGCCACATAGACCACGGCGAGGCCCACCAGGCTGGAGGACAGCCCCATCCTGGCGAAGATCACGAACAGCGGGACGGCGAGCAGCGTCGCCGGGAACAGGTAGACGGCCAGGAACAGGGCGCTGACCTGCCGGTGCCCGAAGAACTTCAGCCGGCTCACCGCGTAGGCGCCGGGCACCGCCGCCGCCAGCGTCAGCAGCACCGTACCGAGCGACACCAGCGCCGAGTTGAGCAGGAACCGCATGAAGCCCTGCCCGCCGGCGTCGGTGGAGCGCAGGACGTCCTGGTAGGTGGACACCGTGAAGTCCTTGGCCGACAGCCACAGGGACCCGGGGTCCAGCAGCAGCGCGTCGATGGGCTTCAGGGACAGCAGGAGCATGTAGTAGAAGGGCAGCAGGGTGATCGCCGCGAGGAACGCGATCACCAGCCACTTCAGGACGCCGAGGACGCGGTCCTCGACCTGGGCCCGGGACAGGGCGGTCTTGCCGGTCACGCTTCCTCCTGGACCTTGTTGCCGAAGAACTTGAAGTAGAAGCCCAGCAGGATCATCAGCGAGGCGGCCAGCACGAGGGCCTGGGCCGCGGCGGCGCCGACGTCGTAGCGGGCGGTGAGGAAGTCGTAGACCCGGACGGCCGCGACATCGGTGCCGGCGCCGCCGCCGGTCAGCAGGTAGACGTCGTCGAACTTGTTGAACGTCATGATGAACCGCAGCACGCACAGCAGCGCGATCACCGGCATCAACTGCGGGAGCAGGATGTGCCGGAAGCGCTGGAGCGGCGTCGCGCCGTCGACGGTCGCGGCCTCCTCCAGCACGGAGGGCACGGCCTGGAGCCGGGCGAGGATGAACAGGAACGCGAAGGGGAAGTACCGCCAGCACTCGAACGCGATGACGGTGAGCAGCGCGAGCGGGATGTCGAAGTGTGCCCCGAGGAAGCTCACTTCGTACGCGCGGGTGGACAGGAAGGCGATGGGGTCGTCCCAGCCGAACAGGCGGCTGCCCCAGTCGTTGACGATGCCGTACTGCGGGCTGAGCGCGACCTCCCACACGAACGCGACGGCCACCACGGGCGCCACGTACGGCAGCAGCATCGCGGCCCGCAGCAGACCGCGCCCGCGGAACGGCCTGCGCAGCGCGAGCGCGGCGACCAGCCCCAGCAGCACCGAGCCGGCGGTGCTGCCCGCGGTGTAGATCAGGGTGGTCTTCAGGCTCGACCAGAAGCCGGCCGAGGCGAACACGTCGGAGAAGTTGTCCAGCGACCAGTTGCCGAACAGGCCCATGCCCTGGATGTCGACGAGCTTGGCGTCCTGGAAGGCCAGCAGCACTGTCCAGGCGATGGGCAGGACGACCACCACCAGGACGACCAGGAAGGTGGGGGAGACGAAGGCCAGGCCCGCGCGGTTGGCGCGGCTGCGGGCGGTCGCGGGGCGGCGGCCCGGCCGGCCGGGGCCGCCCGTGGGCCGGGGCGAAGGGGTCCGGCGCTGCTGCGCGCCGGCGGGGGCAGTTGTCATGGAAGGACCTTTGTGGCGTGCGGGCGGGCGGCTGCTACTGGAGGGACTGCTGCAGTTCGGAGATCTCTTCGTCGGCCTCGCGTGCCGTCTCCTCGGGCGAGGACTGTCCGCTGGTCATCGCGCCCACGGCCTTGGGGACGGGCAGTTCGCCGTTGGTCGCGCCGACCAGGGCGCCGTCGCCCTGGGTGATGCCCCAGCGGCGCAGGTTGGTGATGCCCTCGGCGAGCTGGTCGAGCAGCTCGGACGGGTAGACCTCGTCGAACGGCTTCTTGGTGTCGACGCCGATCTCGCTGTTGCGCCAGGCGTCGAGATAGCGGTCGGGGTCCTCCTGCGTGCCGCGCCGGACCGGGATCTTGCCCTCGGGCGCCATGCCGAACCACGACTCGTAGCCGTCGCTGGTCATGTACTGGATGAACTCGCGGGAGGCGGCCGTCTCGGCGGTCTTCGTCGTCACCCAGGAGGTGATCTCGCCGAACTGCGCGGGCTCGGCGGCGTCCGGGCCCTTCATGGAGGTCACGATGCCGCTGTGGTCCGCCAGGTAGCTCGGGTCCTTGCGGCACTCGGCGCAGCTGGGCAGCGCGTCCTTGCGCAGCCCGGCCAGCTCGTCCAGCAGGAACGACGACCAGACGATCATCGAGGACCGGCCCGAGAAGTACGTGGCGCGGGTGGAGTCCACGGTCTGCGTGCCGGGGGCGCCGTACTCCCGGGCCAGCCGGTCGTAGGTCCGGAACGCGTTCCGGCACTGCGGTGAGTCGAGGACCACCTCGTGCCTGTCGTCGACCAGTTGGCAGTCGTTGGCGAGCGCGATGCTCTCGAAGCTCTGCGAGGTGAAGACGTCGCCGGGGTCGGTGGCCGCCGAGACGCCGTCGTGGCCCTTGGTGGTGAGGGCCTCGGCGGCGGTCAGCGCCCGCTCATAGGTGTCGGGCGCCGCCAGCTTCTTCTCGTCGAAGTCGTCATGACGGTAGACCATCAGCTGGAGCCAGGAGTCCGAGGGGACGCTGAGGCTGGTCGCGCCGTCCGAGGTCAGCTCGAGGGCGTTGGCGTTGAACGTGTCGCGCCCGTGCCCGTCGATGACCTGCTTCGGGATCTTCGTGTTCAGCAGGCCGTTGCTGTACATCTGCCAGACCTGTCCCATCGGCACGGCGCCGATGACGTCGGGCAGTTCACCGGCCGCCGCTGCGGACATGATCAGCTGGGGCAGCTGGCCCTCGTCGACCGTGACGAGCTGGACGTCGATCCCGGTCTTCTTCTCGAACCCGGCGACGGTCTTCCGGGTCGCCGCGGCCCGGTCCGGGAGGTTCTCCAGGGACCACACCTTGATCTTGCGGTCCGGGGCGCCGGGCCCGGTGCCGCCGGTGGAACAGCCGGCCAGCAGCCCGCTTCCCAGGGCTGCCGCGACGCCGACCGCGGTCATCCGCGACCGCAGGGTCCTCAAGCGCATTGCACGTCCTCGTGTCGACTTACGTCTGCTGACAGCGCATCTCAGCATCACTTTTGCTTGTTGACAAGACATAAGTTCGGGATATCGTCGTCGCAACCCGCCCACCGCACCCTTCCGGAGAGCATCCGTGGAACGCGTCGTCCAGTTCACCGGCCCCCGTCACGTGGAGATCGCCGAGCACGAGAGAGAGCCTCTGCCGCCGGGTCACCTGCGGGTGCGCACCCGCTATTCGGGCATCTCCGCGGGCACCGAACTCACCGCGTACCGCGGCACGAATCCGTATCTGACCCGTACCTGGGATCCTGAGGCGCGCCTCTTCCGTGAGGGTGCGGCCGGCATCGAGTACCCGGTCGCCGGCTGGGGCTACTCCGAGGTCGGCGAGGTCGTCGAGGTCTCCCCGGAGCTGGACGGCACCCCTGGACTTCCCGTCACAGGTGACCTCATATGGGGCATATGGGGACATCGCAGTGAAGGAATCGTCCCCGCCGAACGTGTCATCGGTCACACCCTCCCGGACGGACTCGAGCCGCTGGCCGGCGCCTTCGCCCGGGTCGGCGCCATCGCCTACAACGCCGTCCTGGCCGGCGACATCCACCTCGGCGAGGACGTCGCCGTCTTCGGGCAGGGCGTCATCGGCCTGCTCACCACCCGCCTCGCCCAGCTCAGCGGCGCCCGCGTCACCGCCGTCGACGCCCTGGACGGCCGCCTCGACACCGCCCGCCGCCACGGCGCGCACACCACCCTCAACGCGCGCACCGACCAGGTCGCCGAACGCGTCCGCGAGGCCACCGGCGGACTCGGCGCCGACCTCGCCATCGAGATCAGCGGCGCCTACCCCGCCCTGCACGAGGCCCTGCGCTCGGTCGCCGTCGGCGGACGCGTCGTCGCCTCCGGCTTCTACCAGGGCGACGGGATCGGCCTGCGGCTCGGCGACGAGTTCCACCACAACCGCGTCCAGCTCGTCTGCTCCCAGATCGGCGGCGTACCGCCCCAGCTCTCCGGACGCTGGAGCGTCGAACGCCTTCAGCGGACCTTCCTGCGGCTGGTCGCCGAGGGCCAGGTCGACGTCACCTCCCTGGTCAGCCATGTCGTCCCGGCCGCCGACGCGGCGGACGCCTACGTCCTGCTGGACGAGCGGCCCGCCGAGGCCCTTCAGGTCGTCCTGGAATTCTGAGAGCCCGAAAGGCCCCCCACATGCTCAAGACCGCCGTACAGGAGCAACTCCTGCCCGGAGACACCCTCCAGGCCAAGTGGGAGTTCGCCCAGCAGGCCGGATACGACGCGATCGAACTCCGCGGCAAGGGCGGCCTGCACTTCGCCTCCCGCCTCGACGAGCTGAAGCAGGCCCGCAAGGACGGCGTTGTCATGCCGACCGTGTGCGTCGACATGCTCCACTTCCTCGGCGCGTTCGACGAGGACCTGCGCCGCGACGCCCTCACCCAGATGAAGTCCCAGCTCACCGTCATCGCCGAGATCGGCGGCACCGGCGCGCAGACCCCCGCCTCCTACGGCATGTTCTCCCGCCGCCTGCCGCCCTTCGAACCGCCGCGCAGCGAGGCCGAGGACCGCGAGATCCTCCTCGCCGGACTGACCGAACTCGGCGAGCACGCGCGCCGGGAAGGTGTCACGCTCTTCCTCGAACCGCTCAACCGTTACGAGGACCACATGGTCAACCGACTCGACCAGGCCGCCGACCTGATCCGCGCCACCGGCCTCGACTCGGTACGGATCGGCATCGACAGCTACCACATGAACATCGAGGAGTCCGACCCCGCCGCCGCGATCCTCGCCCACGCCGACCTCATCGGCCACGCGCAGGTCTCCGACTCCAACCGCTTCCAGCCCGGCGCGGGACACCTCGACTGGCGCGCCTGGCTCACCGCCCTGCACACCATCGGCTACGACGGCCACCTCGCCCTGGAATGCCGGCTCACCGGCGACCCCGTGGAGGCCGTCCGCTCCGTCCCCGCCTTCCTGAAGAGGTCCGGCGCGTGAAGACCACCCTCCTCGACCGGCAGACCCCCCTCGACCGGCTCGCGCCCACCGCGCCCGCGGACCACCTGACACTGCGGCGCGGTGCGGCGCGGGTCCTCCTCGGCAACTGGACCGGCGCCTCCACCGTCCCCTCCCGCACCCTCTACCCCCACCAGTGGAGCTGGGACTCGGCGTTCATCGCCATCGGCCTGCGGCACCTCTCCGTGCGCCGCGCCCAGCAGGAACTCGAGTCGCTGCTGGCCGGCCAGTGGGCCGACGGACGCCTCCCGCACATCGTTTTCAACCCCGACGTCCCGTACGGCGCCTACTTCCCGAGCCCCGACTTCTGGCAGTCCTCCCGCGCGGGCCACGCCGCGGGCGCCCCCGCCGCACCCGAGACCTCCGGCATCGTCCAGCCCCCGGTGCACGCGCTCGCCGCCTGGCTGGTGCACCGCGCCGACCCCGCCGAGTCCGCCCGGCGCGGCTTCCTGGCCTGGGTGCTGCCCCGCCTCACCGCCTGGCACGACTACCTCCTGACCCGCCGTGACCTCGGCGGCGGGGGACTGGCGGCGGTCGTCCACCCGTGGGAACCCGGCATGGACAACAGCCCCGCCTGGGACCGCGCCCTCGCCCGCGTCGAACCAGCCGCCGGCACCTTCCGCCGCGCCGACCTCGACCACGGCGACCCCGCCGACCGGCCCACCGACCTGGACTACGGCCGCTACGTACGGCTGGCGTCCACCTACCGCGCGGCCGGCTACGACGACCGGGCCACCCGCCACGAGTTCGCCCTGGAGGACCCCGGCTTCAACGCCCTCCTCGTCACCGGCGAACTCGCCCTCGCCCGTATGGCGGACCACCTCGGACAGGACGGCGCCCGGCACACCGAACGCGCCGCCGAGCTGGCCCGCCGGCTCGTGGACCGCCTGTGGGACGGCGACGCCGGGATCTTCCGCGCCCGCGACCTCGTCGACGACACCCTCGTCGGCCACACCGGCATCGCGGGCCTCCTCCCGCTGGTCGTCCCCGGACTGCCCGCCGACGTCGTCCGCGCCCTGACGGACACCCTGGACGGCCCGCACTTCCGGGCCCCCGCCACCGGGCTCGTCCCCAGCCACGACCTGACAGGGCCGACCTTCGACGCCACCCGCTACTGGCGCGGCCCCGCCTGGTTCAACACCGCCTGGCTCGTCGAACGCGGGCTGCGCGTCCACGGCCGGGACGCACGGGCCCACACCCTGCGCGAGGCAGTGCTCGCGGAGGCCGGACGCACCGGCTTCGCCGAGTACGTCGACCCGCTGACCGGCGAGGGCCGCGGCGCCCGCCAGTTCTCCTGGACGGCCGCCCTCGCCCTGGACCTGCTCCACACCGGCCGCGACCCGGACGTGCCGGCCACCCCCCACGACGCGCCCCTGCCGCACACCGAACAAGAGGAGCTCTCCCGATGACCGAGACCACCGGGCGCGTGCAACTCGTGCGCGACGGCACGCTCGCCCGACTGGGCCCGGCCGGCGACATCGACGGCGTGGGCGGCACCGCCCCCGACGGACTGTTCACCCACGACGCGCGCCATCTCAGCCGCTGGCAGCTCCGCGTCGCCGGGGCCGCGCCCGTCACGCTGCGGCCCGCCGAGGAGGACCCGGCCGGCGCCTCCTCCGTCAGCGTCCTGACCCCCGCCGGCACCCGCGAGACCCCGCCCGCCTACACGGTGTTCCGCGACCAGAGCGTCACGGGCGGCGTCCTCACCGAGCGCCTGACCTTCGTCAGCAACCTCCCCGAGCCGGTCACCGCCGAGCTCGAGCTCACCGCCGACGCGGACTTCGCCGACCTCTTCGAACTCCGCGCCGACCGGCGGACGTACGAGCGGCCCGGCGCCGAGCACAGCGCCCAGGCGGTGCAAGGCGGCGTCCGGTTCGACTACCGCAGGGACGACTGGCACTCCCGTACGGTCGTGGAGTGCGCGCCCGCCCCCGACTCCGTGCGCGAGACGCCGGACGGCGGCACCGCCCGCACCCTGCGCTGGCAGCTCGCCCTCGCACCGCACGGCCGGGCCGAGCTGCGCCTCCTCGTGCACGCCCGCCCGCACGCGCCCGTCCTGCCCGTGCCCCGCAAGAGCGCGCACGTCCCGTCGCCCTCGAAGCCCGGCGCGTCCGATCTGGACCGCGCCTTCGACCAGGGCATGACCGACCTCGACCTGCTGACCGTCCACGCCACCGGCGTCGACGGCGAGGACCTCGCGGTCCCCGCGGCCGGCAGCCCCTGGTTCCTCACCCTGTTCGGCCGGGACTCCCTCCTCACCTCCCACTTCCTGCTGCCCTACGCGCCGGAGACCGCCGCCGCCACGCTCAGCGCGCTCGCCGCCACCCAGGGCCAGACCTACGACGCGTTCCGCGGCGAGCAGCCCGGCCGCATCGTCCACGAGGTCCGCAAGGGCGAACTCGCCCACTTCAAGCAGATCCCCTACGGGCGCTACTACGGCACCGTCGACGCCACCCCTTTGTTCCTGGTCCTGCTGCACGCCCACCACGAGACCACCGGCGACCGCGCGCTCGCCGCCCGCCTGGAGCAGCACGCCCGCCGCGCCGTCGACTGGATGCTCACCGACGGCGGGCTGGAGGAGCGCGGCTACCTCGTCTACACCCCGGACCCCGGCGGCCTGCTCAACCAGAACTGGAAGGACTCCCCGGGCTCCATCTGCTTCGCCGACGGCACGGTCGCCGAGGGCCCCCTCGCCGTCTCCGAGGCGCAGGGCTACGCCTACGACGCGCTGCTGCGCACCGCCCGGCTGGCCAGGGACGTCTGGGACGACGAGGACTACGCCCGCCGCCTCGACGACCTCGCGGCCGGACTGCGCGAGCGCTTCCTGCGGGACTTCTGGATGCCGGAGGCGGGCTTTCCCGCGCTCGCCCTGGACGGCGAGGGCCGGCAGGCCGACGCCCTGGGCTCCGACGCGGGCCATCTGCTGTGGTCGGGCATCCTCGACGGGGAACGGGCCCGCGCCACCGGGCGGCGGCTGCTGGAGCCGGACTTCTTCTCCGGCTGGGCCGTGCGGACCCTCGCGACCGGACAGGCGCCCTACCACCCGCTGTCGTACCACTGCGGCAGCGCCTGGCCGCACGACAACGCCCTGATCGCGCTGGGCCTCGCCCGGTACGGCCTCGGCGACGAGGTGCGCGCCCTCGCCGACGGGCTCGCCGCGGCCGCCGCCCGCTGCGGCTACCGGCTGCCCGAGGTGTTCGCCGGGTACGACCGCGCGGACGCCCCCGCCCCGGTGCCGTACCCGCACTCCTGCTCGCCGCAGGCGTGGGCCGCGGCCACCCCGGCGGCCCTGCGCACCGCGCTCGGCCAGGTGTGACGCAAGGGGCCCCTCTCCGCGGAGAGGGGCCACCTTTCCCGGGGTTCAGCCGAACATGCCGGGCCGGTAGTCACCCGCGGGCTGCTGGTTGATGACGTTGATCCGGTTGTAGGCGTTGATGATCGCTATCAGCGAGATCAGCGCGGCGAGCTGGTCCTCGTCGTAGTGCTTCGCCGCGTTCGCCCACGCCTCGTCGGTGACCCCGCCGGCCGCGTCCGCGATCCGGGTGCCCTGCTCGGTCAGTTCGAGCGCGGCGCGCTCCGCCTCCGTGAAGACGGTGGCCTCGCGCCAGGCGGCGACCAGGTTGAGACGCAGCTGGGTCTCGCCCGCTGCGGCGGCGTCCTTGGTGTGCATGTCGGTGCAGAAGCCGCAGCCGTTGATCTGGCTGGCGCGGATCTTCACCAGCTCCTGGGTGGCGTGCGGCAGACCGGCGTCCCCCGCGGCCTTGCCCGCCGAGTTGATGTGCCGCAGCACCTTGCCGGCGACGGGGTTGGCGAAGAAGTCGATGCGCGCGTTCATGTGCTCTCCATGGTCGGTCCGTCGTTACGGTGTCGCTTCACTGACGGAACGGCCCCGCGATGTGTGACAGCCCCCGATGTGTGACCTACGTCTCATCGCTCCGTGTCGTCGTACGACGCGGCGTCCGGCGGGCACCGGACCTGCCGATAACCTTTCCGCGTGGACGGGGAGCGGGGGTGCCGGGTGGGCGAGCGTCGGGAACGCGACTGGACGGCGATGACGCCCGGGGACTTCGACAGCGAGGCCCCGCTCTGCCTCAACGTGGGCACCGGCCCCGTCGTCGTCCCCGCCGAACCGGACGAGTACGGCACCGCTCCGCTCTTCGGCGACGAGGTCCCGGAGCGCCGAGCTGCCCCGCGCCGCGCCACTCCGCGCCGGCCCGGCCCCGAGGCCGAGCAGGGGCAGCTCTTCTGACCCCTCCTCGGGCCCGCGATCACCTCTCACCCCTTGCGGCGTGAAATCGGTGTGCCTTGAAACGGTTGTGAGGGGTACGCGGCGGGAGCGGTCGGATCACCGGGAGGGAAGGTGCGCGGAGACCCGGACGGTGTGACGAGGGGGCCGGGGGCCCGACGTCACTCCTTCGGCGGGCGTCTCCTGCGCGGGACAACGAGCCATGAGACGTTGACGAAGGTCGACGTCCCTTTCGCACCTTGCGTCCCGAGGTCACCCGCAGCCGGCAAGTGAAGCAGCACGGCCACCCCGTCGTGGCCGGTCCGAAGCGGAGGAGCATTCACCCATGAGCGAGGCCAACCCCGTCCGTCGTGCCGTCAAGAAGGTCGCCCAGGCCCTGGAGGACGGCGTCTCGGCTCCGTCCGACGGCATCCCCGGCCGTCCCGCCCCCGAACCGCCCACGGTGGAGCGGCCGGTGGAACCCCGTGAGCCGTTGCCGCCCAAGCCCGACCAGAGCGGCCCGGCCACCGTCTCGCCCACCGGTTCCCCCACGGGCGCCGACCAGGCCCGCATGGCCCAGTCCGGCAGCCATCTGACGAACGCCCAGGGCACCCGGCTGTACGACACCGACCACTCGCTCAAGGCGGGCCCGCGCGGCCCGGTCCTGCTCCAGGACCACCATCTGCGCGAGAAGATCATGCACTTCGACCACGAGCGCATCCCGGAGCGCGTGGTCCACGCCCGCGGCGCCGGAGCGCACGGCGTCTTCCAGAGCTACGGCACGGCCGCCTCCGTGACCAAGGCCGGGTTCCTCGCCCCGGACGTCGAGACGCCGGTCTTCGTGCGCTTCTCCACGGTCGTCGGCTCGCGCGGCTCCGCCGACACCGTGCGCGACACCCGCGGCTTCGCGACGAAGTTCTACACCAGCGAGGGCGTCTTCGACCTCGTCGGCAACAACATCCCGGTCTTCTTCATCCAGGACGCCATCAAGTTCCCCGACGTCGTGCACGCCGCCAAGCCGCACCCCGACAGGGAGATCCCGCAGGCCCAGAGCGCCCACGACACCTTCTGGGACTTCGTCTCGCTGCACACCGAGGCCACCCACCACACCATCTTCTTCATGGGCGACCGCGGCATCCCGCGCTCGTACCGGATGATGGAGGGCTTCGGCGTCCACACCTTCCGCCTCGTCAACGCGGAGGGCAGCACGACCCTGGTGAAGTTCCACTGGAAGCCCAAGCTGGGCGTGCACTCCCTGCTGTGGGACGAGGCGCAGCTCATCAACGGCAACGACCCGGACTTCCACCGCCGGGACCTCGCAGACGCCATCGAGGCGGGCGCGTACCCGCAGTGGGAACTGGGCATCCAGACCTTCCCCGACACCCCCGACCAGACCTTCGAGGGCATCGACCTGCTGGACCCGACGAACATCGTGCCGGAGGAGCTGGCGCCGGTGCAGCCGGTCGGGCTGATGACGCTCAACCGCAACCCGTCGAACTTCTTCGCGGAGACCGAGCAGGTCGCCTTCCACGTCGGCCACCTCGTGCCCGGTATCGACGTCACCGACGACCCGCTGCTCGCCGGCCGGCTGTTCTCCTACCTCGACACCCAGATCACCCGGCTCGGCGGCCCCAACTTCCCGCAGCTGCCCATCAACCGGCCGCACGCGCCGGTCAACGACATGCTGCGCGACGGCATGCATCAGACGGCCGTGCACCGGGGCGTCGCGCCCTACCAGCCCAACTCCCTCGACGGCGGCTGCCCGTTCACCGCGGGTGCCGACATGGGCGCCTACATCGAGACGCCGGTGACCGTCCCCGAGGGACGGAAGGTGCGCGAGGCGCCGGAGTCGTTCTCCGACCACTTCAGCCAGCCCCGCCGCTTCTGGCTCTCCATGAGCCCGGTGGAGCGCGAGCACATCATCGGCGCGTACATCTTCGAGCTGGGCAAGTGCTACGAGGAGGCCATCCGCGTCCGCACCCTCCAGGTGCTGGCCAACATCGACCCCGAGCTGTGCTCCCGGGTGGCCGACGGCCTCGGGCTGCCCGCGCCGGAGCCGACGGTGCCGCTCGCCGACGTCGAGCCGAGCCCGGCGCTGTCCCAGATCGGCGGGACCTGGCCGGTCGACGGACGCGTCATCGGCATCCTCACCGGTCCCGACGGCGACCTGGAGGGCGTGCACGCGGTGCGGGACGCCGTGCTGGAGGCGGGGATGGTCCCTCTGGTCGTCGCGCCGACGGGCGGCACGGTCGGCGAGGGTGAGCGGGCGCTGACGGCGCAGCGCAGCCACGTCACGGCGCGGTCGATCGAGTTCGACGCGGTGCTGCTCGCCGGGCCGCCGGCCGCGGGTCCCGACGCGCCGGGGGCGACGGACGGCAAGGGCGCGCCGGGGGCCGGGGCGGCGGCTGCCGACCCGCGGGTCGTACAGCTGCTCCAGGAGGCGTTCCGTCATGGGAAGGCGATCGGGGCGTGGGCGGGGGGTGAGGCGGGGCTGCAGGCTGCGGGCGTGCCTGTCGACGCGCCGGGTGTCGTAGTGACGGACTCCGGCGAGTCGGCCCTGACCGAAATCCGCACGCTGCTCGGTTCCCACCGAGTGTGGGAACGATTCACGCCGGGGGCGTGAGGGCCGCCCAGGGCGCGGGGGACTGACGGCCGCATCGGCGGGTGCGGCTGCATCGTGGCCGGTCGCGCAGTTCCCCGCGCCCCTTGAGGGCGTGGGTGCGCCCGGGGTCTCACTGGCCCCGCGGCTCCCCGCGCCCCTCGGGTGGCTTGCACTCACCGCGAGTGCACACCCTCAGGGGCGCGGGGAACTGCGCGCTCAGCCCCCACCGGACCCGCACATGCACGGCATCGGTGCCACCCGCCCCCTCCAGGGGCGCGGGGAACTGCGCGCTCAGCCCCCACCGGACCCGCACATGCACGGCATCGGTGCCACCCGCCCCCTCCAGGGGCGCGGGGAACTGCGCGGTCAAGCCCCACCGGCCCGCACTCGCACCGGACGGGCACGGCCCCTCCAGGGGCGCGGGGAACTGCGCGCTCAGCCCCCACCGGACCCGCACATGCACGGCATCGGTGCCACCCGCCCCCTCCAGGGGCGCGGGGAACTGCGCGGTCAAGCCCCACCGGCCCGCACTCGCACCGGACGGGCACCGCCCCTCCAGGGGCGAGGGGAACTGCGCGACCAACCCCCACCGGCCCGCAGCCGTACCCTGGAATCCCCACCCCGGAAGCCACCCCATGCCCTCCCAAGACCCCCTCTTCGGCATCGACCAGCTCCCCCACCCGGAGTCGAAGCCGGTGGAACCGAAAACCACCCCCTTCCGTGACTCCCGCGAAGCCCACCGCCTCCTCGCGGTGAAAGAGATCCACGCGGAACCGGCCGCAGCCGCCTCCCCCCGAGGCCGTGAGATCCTCGCCCGCTTCCCCGAGGCCCGCCTCATCGAGGTCCCCTCCCACTGGCGCATCCCCGACCTGCACGGCAACGAGGGCAGTGCGGACCGCTGGATGCGCATCAAGCGCGAGACCCTCGTCCTCGGCGTGAGAAAGAAACTCACCACCCGCCCCAACGGCCGCTCCGCGGACTGGATCGCTCCCGGCCCCTCCAACGGCTGCGCCCTGTCCTGCGTGTACTGCTACGTCCCCCGCCGCAAGGGCTTCGCCAACCCCATCACCCTGTTCACGAACATCGACGCGATCATCGCCCACCTCGACCGCCACGTCGCCGCGCGGGGCCCCAAGACGGAGCCGAACCAGTGCGACCCCGAGGCGTGGGTGTACGACATCGGGGAGAACGGCGACTGCTCGGTCGACGCCCTCGTCTGCGACAACACCGCCGACCTGATCCACGCCTTCCGCGACTGGCCCACCGCGAAGGCGTCGTTCGCGACGAAGTTCGTCAACCCGGACCTGCTGGAGCTGGACCCGCGCGGCCGGACCCGTATCCGCTTCTCGGTGATGCCGGCCGACGACTCCCGCCTGCTGGATCTGCGCACCAGCCCGGTGGACCGGCGGATCGCCGCTTCCGCGGACTTCCTCGACGCGGGCTACGAGGTGCACTTCAACCTGTCGCCGGTCGTCGTCCGCCCCGGCTGGCAGGACGCGTGGGACGAACTGCTGCGGCAGATGGACGACGTGCTGCCCGAACGGGTGAAGCGCCAGGCGCTGGCCGAGGTCATCATGCTCACCCACAACGCGGACCTGCACGAGGTCAACCTCCGCTGGCACCCGCGGGGCGAGGACGTCCTGTGGCAGCCCGAGCTGCAGGAGACCAAGCGCTCCCAGAACGGCGCCCTCAACCTCCGCTACCACGCGGGCGTCAAACGCCAGGCCCTCGCCGAGCTCCGCGAGATCATCGAGCGCCGTACCCCGTGGCTGGGCGTGCGGTACGCGTTCTGAGCCCCCGCACACCCGGCCGCGCCCCCACGCCTCCGCGCCTCCCCAGGTCACCCCCCTGTCACCCGAATTAAGGGTAGGCTAACCTTGCCGCGTGATTCCAGGTGAAGACGCGTCCTCGGGCCTGCGAGGGCATGAACTGGCGGCCGGCGGCGTGACCGTGGCGTACGACGGCACGGACGTCGTGCACGACGCGGAGCTGACGCTGCGCCCCGGGGAGGTGACCGCCCTCGTCGGGCCCAACGGCAGCGGCAAGTCGACCCTGCTGCGGACCGTCGCCCGGCTCCAGCGCCCCCGGCACGCCGCCCTCACGCTCGACGCGGACACCGACGCGCTCGCGCTCGGCCCCCGCGAGTTCGCCCGCCACGTCGCGCTGCTGCTGCAGAGCCGGCCCACGCCCAGCGGGCTGAGCGTGCGCGACGTCGTGGAGTTCGGCCGCTACCCGCACCGCGGCCGCTGGGGCGGAGCCGACCCGGGCGGCCGGGCCGCCGTCGACCGCGCGCTCGCCCTCACCGGCGTCACCGACCTCGCCGACCGCGGCGCCGAACACCTCTCCGGCGGACAGCTCCAGCGCGTCTGGCTGGCCGGCTGCCTCGCCCAGGAGACCGGCGTGCTGCTCCTCGACGAGCCCACCACCTACCTCGACCTGCGCTACCAGGTCGAACTCCTCGACCTCGTACGCGACCTGGCGGACGACCAGGGCATCGCCGTCGGGGTCGTGCTGCACGACCTCGACCAGGCGGCCGCCGTCGCCGACCGCATCGTGCTCCTCGCGGACGGACGCGTCGTCGCCGAGGGGGCGCCCGAGGACGTCCTCACCCCCGAGCGGCTGACCGACGTCTACGGCATCCGCATCGAGGTCGACACCGACCCCCTCACCGGCCGCCTGCGCACCCGTGCCCTCGGCCGTCACCACACCCGAAGCGAAAGGCTCAGCACCACCTCATGAGACGCCTCCTGCGCACCGCGCCCCTGGCCGCCGCCGCTGCCCTGCTGCTCGCCGCCTGCGGCACCACCGAACCCGCGGCCGACGACGCGCCCAAGGCGTCGGCCGAGCCCATCACCCTCACCGACGCGTCCGGCGCGAAGGTGGAACTCGACGGCCCCGCCACGAAGGTCGTCGGCACCGAGTGGAACGTCGTCGAGCACCTCCTCTCCCTCGGCGTGGAGCCCGTCGGCGTGGCCGACGTCAAGGGCTACAAGACCTGGGACAGCGCCGTACCGCTCACCAACGACGCCAAGGACATCGGCACCCGCGGCGAGCCCAGCGTGGACACCATCGCCGCGCTGAACCCCGACCTCATCGTCGCCACCACCGACCTCCAGCCGAACGCCGTCAAGCAGTTGCGGGAGATCGCCCCGGTCCTCGAGGTGAAGTCCGCCGACGCCTCCGACCCGGTGGGGCAGATGCTGGAGAACCTCGACCTCATCGCGAAGGCCACCGGCACCACCGAGCAGGCCGCCACCCTGAAGAAGGACTTCGACGCCAAGCTCGCCGAGGGCGCCAAGGCCCTCGAGGACGCCGGCCTGAAGGGCGCCGGGATCGCCTTCGCCGACGGCTACGTCGTCTCCAACCAGGTCTCCCTGCGCCCCTACACCTCCGGCTCGCTCGTCGGCGGGATCAACGAGCGGCTCGGTCTGAAGAACGCCTGGAAGCTCAAGGGTGACGAGGCGTACGGCCTCGCCGCCACCGACGTCGAGGGCCTGACCGCCCTGGGCGAGGTGCAGTTCGCCTACATCGGCAACGCGCAGGACGCCGCCAGCGACCCGTTCGGCAACGAGCTGAAGAACAACTCCGTGTGGAAGTCGCTGCCGTTCGTGAAGTCCGGCGACGTGCACCGCCTGGACGACGGCATCTGGATGTTCGGCGGCACCGGCTCGATGGAGCGTTACGTCGACACCCTCGTCGCGGCGCTGACGAAGTAGCCGATGGCCGTCACCGCCACCCCTCCCACCGTCCGCCCGGAGACGGTTCCGTCCCGGGCGGGCGCGGCCGCGGTGACGACCGCGCTCGTGCTCCTGGTCGCCGCCCTCGCCGTCGTCGACGTCACCCAGGGCACGGCCGCGGTCGGCCCGGCCGAGGTCCTCAAGGCCCTCACCGGCCGGGCCGACCCGGGCGACGCGTCCGTCGTCATCGCCTCGCGGCTGCCCCGGATGGCGGCGGGGCTCCTCGTGGGCGCCGCCCTGGGCGTCGCGGGCCTCGCCCTCCAGGCCGTCAGCCGCAACGTCCTGGCGTCCCCGGACACTCTCGCCGTCAACGCGGGCTCCTACTTCGCCCTCGGCGTCGTCGCCGTCACCGGCCTGTCCCTGCCGCTGATCGCCTCCTCGGCCATCGCCTTCGCGGGCGGTCTGGGCGCGGCGGCCGTCGTCCTCGGCCTGTCCGGGCTCGGCGCCGGCACCGTACGGCTCGTGCTGGCCGGCACCGCGCTCGCGCTCGGCCTGACCGCCGTCACCGAGGGGCTGCTCCTGCTGTTCCCGGAGGAGACCGAGGGCCTCTACCAGTGGAATCAGGGCAGCATCGGCCAGAACGGCTTCGACGGTGTGCTGCAGATGCTCCCCGTCGTCGTCATCGGCCTCGCCGGACTGCTCCTCGTCGCGCGCCGGGTGGACGCCCTGGCGCTCGGCGACGACACCGCGCGGGGCCTCGGCGTGCCGGTGGGGGCCACCCGCGTCACGGCCGTCGTGCTGGCGACGCTCCTGTCCGCCGCGGCCGTGACCCTCGCGGGACCGATCGGCTTCGTCGGCCTGTGCGCCCCGGCGCTCGCCCGCCCGCTCGGCCGCTGGGTCCGCGGCGTACGGCGGCTGCGCGTCGGCGCGTCGGTCACCGGTCTCGTCGGCGCCGCGCTGGTGCTCGGCGCGGACGTGCTGCTGCGCGCCCTGATCGACGCCGACACCGCCGTCGCCGTGCCCACCGGCGTGGTCACCAGCTTCGTGGGCGCGGCGTTCCTGGTGGTCATGGCGGCCCGTCTCCGTGACACCGGAGGCGCCGCCGCACCCGACAAGCTGAGCATCCGCAGCCGCACGAGGTTCCTCGCCACGCTCGTCGTGCTGGTCCTCGCCCTGGCCGGCGTCACCGTCGCGGGCCTGCTCCTCGGCGACCACAAACTGCTGCTGGGCGACGTGGCCAACTGGGCGCAGGGCAACGCGGGCCGGACCGTCTCCTTCGTCCTGGACACCCGCACCCCCCGGGTGCTCGCCGCGCTCCTCGCGGGCGCGGCCCTCGCGCTGGCCGGAACGCTCGTCCAGGCCGTCACCCGCAACCCCCTCGCGGAACCCTCCGTCCTCGGCGTCTCCGGCGGCGGCGCGCTCGGCGCGGTGGTGCTGGTGACCACCGTCCCGATGGCCGCGGGATGGGGCGTCTCCGCCGCCGCTTTCGCGGGGTCCGCGCTCGCCGCGGTCCTCGTCTTCGGGCTCGCGGCACGCGGAGGCTTCCAGCAGAACCGGCTGGTGCTCGTCGGGATCGGCGTGGCGTCCGGGACGACCGCCGTGATCAGCCTGCTGATCGTGCTCACCGACCCGTTCAACGCCACCAAGGCGCTCACCTGGCTGTCCGGCTCCACCTACGGCCGCGACCTGCCCGACGTGCTGCCCCTCGCGGTGGTGCTGGCCGTCGGCGTCGCAGTGGCGGGTGTACGGCGCCGGGAACTCGACCTGGTCTCCCTGGACGAGGACACGCCGAGGCTCCTCGGCCTGGACCTCGCGCGGGGCCGGCTCGGCTTCCTCGTACTGAGCGTGCTGCTCACCGCGACCGCGGTGGCCGCCGCGGGCACCATCGGTTTCGTCGGCCTGGTGGCCCCGCACGCGGCGCGCGCCTTGGTCGGCCGCCGGCACACCCGGGTGCTGCCGGTCGCGGTGCTGCTGGGCGCGGTCCTGGTGTGCACGGCGGACCTGCTGGGCCGCACGGTCATCGCCCCGGCGCAGCTGGGCGCCGGCCTGATGACGGCGGTGATCGGCACGCCGTACTTCCTCCACGTACTGGTGCGCGCGCGGCGTTGACGGGCGCGGGACGTCACCGGGGGCTTCGCGGCCGGCAGTTGACCAGCCGCGAGGCCCGCGGTCTTTCCTTTGTTCGGCGGCGGCTCGGTGGGTGACGGTCAGCCGAAGGCCTTGACGGCCTGGTAGTACGTCCACGCGGTGCTGTCGCAGGCGGTCTTGGTGGCGCCGCCGTACCCGTTGCACACGCGCTTGAGGTCCTCGTAGAAGGCGCTGTCGAGCCGGGACTTGTTGGCGCTGAAGGAGCCGGCGGCCTTGTAGTTGCGGTAGCCGAAGTCGTGGCGCGCGCAGGCGTTCTGGAACGGGAAGCCGAAGGGGTTGTCGGGGGAGGAGGAGCAGTAGTCGGTGGACCAGTCGAACCCGTAGGCGGCCCAGGCGCCTTGGTTGGCGCGGGCGGCGGCCCACTGGTTGTGGCTCGATGCGCTGGTCTGGGTCCAACTGGCCAGGACCTGCGGCTTGTCGGCGGGTGCCGCGTCGGCGGCGGTGGCCGTGCCGAGGACGCCGACGAGGGCGAGGGCCGGGGTGGCGAGTGCGGCGGCGAGTCTTCGGTGCATCCCACACCTCCATGAGACTGCGGCCCGACCACCGGACCGCAGGTTCATGACAATTGATGCCCGTACGGGCGGTCGGTTTACACCGCAACTACCGCAGATACTGGGCGACATGGTGGCCCGGTTCCGGAAAAACCACCTGACAGGATGATCCACGCCGGACCAACCTGACCGCGATGACGACCTCCTTCCTTCACAGAGGGGAGGTCCCGTCCACGCAAGGTGAGCGCTGATGCACCCACTTCCCATGGACGAGGACTCCCGTCTTTCCCTCTGGCGGCGCGTACGCGAGTACGCCGTGCCGCCCGCCATGATCGAGACCGCGACCGCCCGCCGCAGCCGTGGCGACCGGGTGGGGGCGTGCGCGGCCGCGCGCGTCGACGCCGATGTGCGGTTGCGGGATGCCACCCGCACCCACGGCGCCGGTCTCGCGACCCAAGTACGTGCGGAATTTCGGTACTTGGCGCCAGATCTGTTGCGCTGGCAAGCCGAGGCCCGCTCTGACGGCCTGCTACGGCCCGACGTGCTCGTCGTCCTCACCGACGGCCGGACCCGCTGCCCCTCGTCACTGCCCCGTGCCGCACGGCGGTCGGCCTGTTCCCGCGCCCGCCCCGCAGGACCGACGAGGAGAACCCCGAGTACGTGCCGGACACCCCGCCCGAGTGGGCACGCGTGGTCCCCATCGGCGACGCGCGCGGACGGCGTCCCGGCGGGTCAACCCGCCGGGCCGCTCATCACAGGGGGGCGGGGATCAGCCCGTCACGTCCGTGATCCTCCACCGCTGGTTCGCGCCCGAGTCGGGCGGCCACGTGGTCACCGCCGCGCCCTCGTGCGTGGCCTGACCGCCGACCTCCAGCAGCCGCCCGGTGGCCGCGTTGACCAGCGTCCAGGTGCCGTCACCGGTCGTCGACGCGATCCACTGCGCGGCAGGGTCCGGCCGGCTGTCGCGAGGCTCGGCCACCGGCACGTCGTCCCGTACGGTCAGGCGCCGGTCGGCGCTGGTGAACTCGTAGCGCCGGCGCGTCCCGTCGTCCGGGTGTACGGCGCTCAGCCGCCACTGCTGGGCGGCCGACCCGTCGCCACCGGAGATGACGAGACCGGTCCCGTTGCCCGCCACGGTGACCGCCTTGCCGCTCTGCACGCCGGTCAGCGTGTACGTGCGGCCCTTGCGCAGCAGCGGGGCGTCCTCGGCGACCCCGGAGACGCCGTCGACCGCGAACGACGTGACCGACCGCGCCGGCACGGTGAACGTGGCCGACCCGCCGGTCACCGGCACCGCCCGGTGCCGCACCAGCTTGCCGTCGGAACTGGTCACCACGGGAGTGACGGTCGCCTTGGGGCTGATGCGGCGGAAGGTGGAGAGGTCCACCGTGACCTCGCGCGCCGTCGCGCTGTCGTTGACGTGCACGACCGACGCGCCCTTGCCGTCCCGGGTCACCGCCGCCGCGCTGGAGGTGTCGTCCACCCTGATCAGCCGGTCGCCCGGCCGGATGAAGTGGGTGAAGTTCCGGGCGGTGTCGAACTTCGTGTTGGTGTAGATGGGGCACGTCTCCAGGGTGTCCTCGGCGGTGCAGCTGAACGGGATCTGGATCTCGCCCCAGTTGCCGCCCTTGGCGGACTCGCCGCCCGGCTTCATGTTGTCGTAGTCCTCGACGGGCTGCCAGAACACCCAGGCGCGGGGCTCAAGTTCGCGCAGGTCGTCGACGATGCGCGTGGCGAGGCCGAGGCCGGGGCGCATGTCGGTGAAGCTCTGCCCGTCGCCCCAGTCGCCCTCGACCTCGCTCATCCACAGCCGTTTGTTCTCGGCCTTGGCGATGTCGCGGACGGTGGTGCGCTGTCCGGTGCCGTAGGTGTGGACGTTCAACTGACCGACCAGGGACCGTGCTTCGGGACCGTAGACGGACCAGTTGCGGGCGAAGGTCGACGGGTTGGTCTCGTCCATCGCCGCGATCCGCGCCTTGGCGCCCGCCTCGCGCAACGCCGGGGCGAGCGCGTGGATCACCTTCTCCTGGAGCTCGGGGCCGATGTGGGCGCCCTCCTGACGGCCGCCGGCCGGTTCGCCGTCGGGGCCGAGACGGGTGCTCCAGTAGTCGGTGTTCGGCTCGTTGAAGGGATCGACGGTGGCGACCTTGATGCCGTGCGCCTTCTCGAGGCGCCGGGTCACACCCGCCACGTACGCGGCGAAGTCGTCGACCGACTCGTTCTTCAGCTGGTCCCGGGTCGCGTCGAAGCCGCCGGAGACGTAGCCGCTGACCGTCATGAACCAGGGCGGGGAGTTGCTGAAGGTCTCCCAGTGGGTGATGTCCTTCTTGATCCGGTCGACCCACCAGCGCTGGGCGGCGTCGGCGCGGTCGTTCCAGTCGGCGGGATCGTCCGCGTCCCACCAGCCGGTGTCCTCGCGGGTGGTGCCGGCGGGCGCCTTCCACCAGCCCTCGACGGCCCCGCCGGGCCGCAGGTAGTCCTTCACGTCGGGGGCGTTGCCGCCGCCGATGTTGTAGCGGGCGATGTTCAGGGCCAGTCCGTCGTCACCGAAGACGAGCCGGGCCAGCTTCTCGCGGACCTGCGGCGGGTAGTCGCCGGTGGCATTGGCGAACCAGACGAGGCTGGTGCCCCAGCCCTCGAAGGGCTGCTGCCGGTAGGAGGGGTCGGGCCGTACGGTGACGGACGGCAGGCCGGCGGCCTGGGCGGCGGACGTCGGTCCGGGGACCAGGGCGGCCCCGGTGACCAGGACCGCGGTCAGTCCGGTGGCCGTGAGAATCCGTCTGGTGCGGGTGCGTGCCATCGGTGTGCTCCCAACAGTGGGGTGTGTGGGTCGCGCTCTGGTGGTACGCCCGGCCGCGGGCACGGCCGGGAGGGAACGCCCCCGGAACGGCACAGGCCGTTCCGGGGGAGGTGCGGCGGCCGCCCGTCAGGAGGCGGGCTGCCGCAGGACGGCGACGGCACGCGGTCCGAGGGTGAGGGAGCCGTCGGCGCCTGTCCCGCCGAGCAGCACCTCGCCGTCGAGCCCCGGCACCGGGACGGTCTCGTCGGTGCGGTTCACCAGGAACACGAACCGGCCCTCAGGACCCCGGCGGACCACGAGCTCGACCGATCCCCGTGCCTCGGCGGGCAGTTCGCTCTCCACGCCGGCCGGTTCCAGCAGACGCGGCAGCAGCGACGCCAGCCCGTCCACGCCGAGCCGTGTGGAGACGTAGGCGGCGGTGCCGCGGCCCGACGGGCGCCGGGTGACGGCGGGCCGTCCTGCCTGCTCGCCGGTGCGGTAGCGGACCAGGACGTCCGTGTCGTCGGCGGTCACCGTGATCCGGTCGGTCCACAGCGTGCCGGTCGTGGCGTCGTCCAGCTCCACGCTGTCGCCCGCGAGCAGCGGCGCGAACTCCTCGACCCGGATGCCCAGCAGGTCCCGCAGGGCGCCCGGGTAGCCGCCGAGCCACACATGGTCGTGCTCGTCGACGACCCCGGAGAAGTACGTCGTGATCAGATGGCCGCCCTGCTCGGTGTAGCGGGTGAGCGTCTTGGCCAGGTCGGCGGGCACCACGTGCAGCACGGGCGCGATCAGCACCTGGTGGCGCTGGAGGTCCGAGCCGGTGGTGACGAGGTCGGCGCGGATGCCGAGACGCAGCAATGCCGAGTACCAGTCGAGGGCCTCCTGCCGGTACTGGAGCAGGGCCGTGGGGTGCGAGTCCTGCTCGCTCGCCCACCAGGAGTCCCAGTCGTACACGATGCCGACCTTGGCGGGCTCCCGCTCGCTGCCGGCCACCGGCGCCAGCTTCTTCAGCGTGGCGCCGAGCTCGGCGACCGCGCGGAACAGGTCGCTGTCCGCGCCGGCGTGCGGCACCATCGCCGAGTGGTACTTCTCGGCGCCCGCCGCCGACTGCCGCCACTGGAAGAAGCACACCGCGTCCGCTCCGTGCGCCACGTGCAGCAGGGAGTCACGGGCCAGCTCGCCCGGGCGCTTGGCCACGTTCACCGCCTGCCAGTTGACGGCGCTGGTGGAGTGCTCCATCAGGAACCACGGCCGGCCGCCGGAGATGCCGCTGGTGAGGTTGGCGGAGAAGGACAGCTCGTCGCGGTCCTGCGGGCCGGGGTGCACGTAGTGGTCGTTGGAGACGAAGTCGACCTCCTCCGCCCAGTCCGCGTAGTCCATGCCCTTGGTGTTGCCCATCACCATGAAGTTGGTGGTGACCGGAACGTCCGGGGTGATCTCGCGCAGCAGGTCCCGCTCGGCGCGCAGATGGTCCTTCAGCGCGTCCGACGAGAACCGCTTGAAGTCCAGCTGCTGCGTCGGGTTGGGGTGCGAGGCGGCCAGACGCGGCGGCAGGACCTGCTCCCACGCCGAGTAGCGCTGCGACCAGAACGCCGTGCCCCAGGCGTCGTTGAGCGCGTCCAGCGTGCGGTACCGGGCGCGCAGCCACTCCCGGAAGGCGCGGGCCGCGTCGTCGGAGTAGTCGTACACGTTGTGGCAGCCCAGCTCGTTGCTGACGTGCCAGGCGACGAGCGCGGGGTGGTCGCGGTAGCGCTCGGCGAGCTTCCGCACCAGGCGCAGCGCGTGCTCACGGAAGACGGGGGAGGTGGGCCGCCAGTGCTGGCGGGCGCCCGGCCACAGGGTCTCGCCGGTCGCGGTGACCGGGAGGACCTCCGGGTGGGCGGTGGTCAGCCACGGCGGCGGGGAGGCGGTCGCGGTGGCCAGGTCGACGCCGACGCCGCCCTCGTGCAGCAGGTCGAGCACGTCGTCCAGCCAGCCGAAGTCCCAAGTGTCCGCCGTGGGCTGGAGCCGGGCCCAGGAGAAGATCCCGACGGACACGACGTTGACGCCGGCCTCCCGCATCAGCCGGACGTCCTCCTCCCACACGGAGCGGGGCCACTGCTCCGGGTTGTAGTCGGCGCCGAAGAGGAGACGGGGGGCGGTGTCACCGTCCGGCCCGCCGCTGCGGGACAGGAGGGTGGAGATCATGGTGGTCCTTCCGGTGGGCGCGTCGGGGGCGGCGCGCGGCATGGTGCGCGCCGCCCCGCGGGTCGTGCGTGTTGGCTACTTCTCGACGGTGAAGCCCTGCTCCTCGCCGTACTTCACCGAGGCGTCCTGCCAGGCCTTCAGACCGTCCTCGAGGCGCGTGCCGGAGATGTAGGCCTTGCCGACGGTGTCGTTGAAGATCGAGTTGGCGTACGCCTGGAAGGGCAGGTACGACCAGTCGTCGGCGACGTTCGCGGCGGAGTCGGCGAAGATCTCGTTGGCCTTCTGGCCGCCGAAGTACGGGAACTCCTTGCCGAGGAACTCGGCGGACTTCAGCTCCGCCTGCGTGGCGGGGAAGGCGCCCTCGGAGACACGGGAGGCGACGCCCTCACCGGAGTTGGCGTACTCCACGAAGGCGTAGGCCAGTTCCTTGTTCCTGGCGAGCGCCGGGACGGTCAGCGCGCTGCCGCCGTTCTCCGCGCTCGCCTTGTCGCCCTTGGTCCACGCGGGCAGCGGGGCCACGCGCCACTGGCCGGAGGCGTTCGGCACGCCGGACTCGAAGTTGGCGGGCATCCAGGCGCCGGTGGACAGGGTGGCGATGGAGCCGTCGCCGAGGCCCTTGTACCAGTCGTCGGTCCAGCTGGTGACGGGCGCGAGCAGCTTCTCGTCGATCAGCTTCTGCCAGACGGTCGTGAACTTCTTGGCGCTGGCGTCACTGAAGTCGATCTTCACGCTGGTGCCGTCGACCTTGTAGGGCCGCGAACCGGCCTGCCACAGCAGGCTGGTGGTGAAGCCGGCGTCACCGGTGTCGTTGGCGATGTACGCCTTCGGGTCGGCCTTGTGCAGCTTGCGGGCCGCGTCCAGGTACTCGTCCCACGTGGTCGGGACGGCGATCTTGTACTTGTCGAAGACCTTCTTGTTGTAGAACAGCGCCATCGGACCGGAGTCCATCGGCAGGCCGTACACCTGGTCGCCCTCGGTGACGGCGTTCCACGGGCCCGCCGTGTACTTGGAGGCCAGCTTGCCCGCGCCGAAGCCGGACAGGTCGGTGAGGCCCTTGGTGAGGGAGTACTGGCCGACCGAGAAGTACTCGAGCTGCGCGACGTCCGGGACGCCCTTGCCCGCCGATATGGCGTTCGACAGCGCCGTGTAGTGCTTGTCGCCGGAGCGCTCGCTCACCAGGTTGATCTTGACCTTGGGGTACTTCTTCTGGAAGTCGGCGGCGACCGTCTTCAGCGTGGGCTCCCACGACCAGACGGTGACCGTGCCGCCCTTGTCCAGGGCCGCCTGGATGTCCTCGGCGGAGACCGACTCGGTGCCGGCGCCGTCGTCCGAGCCGCCGCAGGCGGTGGCGCCCAGGGCGAGGGAGGTCACGAGGGCGATGCCGCCCAGCAGGCGGCTGGTCCTTCTGCGCATGAGTGTGGATCCACTTCTTCGTGGTGGGACAGGGCAGGGGTGGGGGATACAGAACGTGGGGAGAGAAGGTGCGGGGTCGTGAGGGCGGCCGGGGCCGCCGGATCACTCCTTGACGCTTCCGGCGGCGAGACCCGACTGCCAGTACTTCTGCAGGAACAGGAACGCGACGACGAGCGGCAGGATCGTGAGGAGGGAACCGGTGATCACCAGGTTGAAGATGACCTCGCCGCCGACGGTCTCCGCCTGGGAGTTCCACGCGCTCAGGCCCAGGGTCAGGGGGTACCAGTCGGGGTCCTTGAGCATGATCAGCGGCAGGAAGTAGTTGTTCCAGGTGGCGACGCTGGTGAACAGCAGCACGGTCACGATGCCGGGGGCGAGCAGCGGGAGCGCGACGGTGAAGAACGTCCGCGCCTCGCCCGCGCCGTCCATCCGGGCGGCCTCCAGCAGCTCCGTGGGGATCGCCTCACTGGCGAAGACCCACATCAGATAGAGGCCGAACGGCGACACCAGCGACGGCAGGATCACCGCCCACGGGGTGTCCGTGAGCCCCATCTTGCTGAACATCAGGAAGGTGGGGACGGCGAGCGCGGTGCCCGGCACCGCCACCGCGCCGATCACCGTGGCGAACACGCCGCGCTTGCCGGGGAAGTCGAACTTCGCCAGCGCGTACCCGCCGAGCACCGCCAGCAGGGTGGCGCCGCCCGCGCCCAGCACCACGTACAGCAGGGTGTTGAGCAGCCAGCGGGTGAAGATGCCGTCGCCGTAGGTGAACGTGTCCCGGATGTTCTCCCAGAGCGCGAAGTCGTCCGCGAACCACAGGCCGTTGGAGCTGCCCAGCCCAGCCTGCGTCTTCGTCGCGTTGATCACCAGCCAGATCAGCGGGACCACGGTGTACAGGACGACCAGCGAGGTGAGCACGGTCAGCAGCTTGCTGCGACGGGGCCGGCCCGGGCGGTGCTCCTTGACGCGCCGCAGACGCGGGGGGCTGCTCACGCCGGCGGGGGCGGGGGTGGTGACAGGGGTGGTCATCGGGTCACGCTCCCTTGCGCATGCCGCGAAGCTGCACGACGTAGGCGACCACCATCGTGATCAGGCCCATGATGATGGCCACGGTCGCGGAGTAGTTGTGCTGCTGGCCGCTGAAGGACAGCGAGTAGGTGTAGAAGTTCGGCGTGTAGTCCGTCGTGATGGCGTTGCGGGCCAGCGGACGCAGGATGCTCGGCTCGTTGAAGAGCTGGAAGCTGCCGATGATGGAGAAGATCGTCGCGATGACCAGCGCGCCGCGGATGGCGGGCAGCTTGATCGCGGTGATCACCCGCCACTGGCTCGCGCCGTCGATCTCCGCCGCCTCGTACAGGGAGTGCGGGACGACCCGCAGCGCCGCGTAGAAGATCAGCATGTTGTAGCCGACGAACTCCCACGTGACGATGTTGCCGATGGAGGCCAGCACCAGGTCGGCGGAGAGCGGGTCGGGCAGCGACCAGCCGAAGGCGGAGTTGAAGTCCCCGACCAGGCCGTACTTGGTGCCGTACATGAAGCCCCACATCAGGGTGGCGACCACGGCGGGCACCGCGTACGGCAGGAAGATCGTGATGCGGAAGAAGTTCGTGCCGTAGAGCCGGCCGCTGTCCAGGGCGAGCGCCACCAGCAGGGCGATGCCCAGCATGATCGGCACCTGGATCACCAGGAACAGTGCGACCCGGCCCAGCGACGCCCAGAACAGCTCGTCCTTCAGCGCCTGCTGGTAGTTCTCCAGGCCGACGAACGTCGTGCCGCCGATGAGCTGGTCGCGGAACAGGCTGAGATAGACCGAGTAGGCGATCGGTGCGAGGAACACCAGGGCGAACACGGCCGCGAACGGACCGATGAACCCCCAGCCCTTCCATGAGCGCCGGTCCCGTCTCACCGGAGGCGGGGCCGGCCGCGGCTCTGCGGCCGCCGGCGGTTGCAGCGTCGTCATGTCGTTCCTCGCTGTTCGGCGTTCCGGTAACCAGCGGCTCGGCACCCGGCACGAAGCCGGGCGGCAGGTCGCCCGGTCCGGATGGTTGCGTAAACATCACCCGGCCGGGAAACGCCGTGAGCTGTTATGTTTACGTAAACATCCGGTGGCGGCATGTCTACACTGCCCCGATGACGACGGTCAAGGGTCCTCAGACGGACCGTGACACGAGAGACAGGAAGGCGGGGGGAAGCACGTGGAGACGGTCGACGACGCGGCGATGAACCCGGGCGGTCCGGGCGCCGCGACGGCGGGAGACGGCGGGGGGACGGCCTCGCCCGCCCCCCGGCGTCGCACCCGGGCCCGCGCCACGGCCTCCATGGCGGACGTGGCGCGGCTCGCGGGGGTCTCGGCACAGACGGTCTCCCGCGTCTCCAACGGCTACCCCGGGGTGACCGAGGAGACCCGCCGCCAGGTGCTCGCCGCGATGAAGGAGCTCGGCTACCGGCCCAACAGTGCCGCCCGCGCCCTGAAGCGGGGCGAGTTCCGCACCATAGGCGTGATCACCTTCTCGCTCTCGACCACCGGAAACGTCCGCACCCTGGAGGCCATCGCCAACTCCGCGGCCGGCGAGGGGTACGCGGTGACGCTGCTGCCGGTCGCCGTGCCCACGCAGGACGAGGTGCGCGGGGCGTTCACCCGCCTCGAGGAGCTCGCCGTCGACGCCGTGATCGTCATCATGGAGGTGCACCTCCTGGACGCGGCGACGGTCCAACTCCCGCCGCACGTCCAGGTGGTGGTCGTCGACTCCGACGCCGGCGACCGCTACACGGTCGTCGACACCGACCAGCACGGCGGCACCCGCGCCGCCGTACAGCACCTGCTCGGCCTCGGCCACCGCACGGTGTGGCATCTCGCGGGCCCCGAGGACTCGTTCGCGGCCCAGCGCCGTGAGGACGCCTGGCGCGCCGCGCTCACCGAGGCGGGCCGCGAACTGCCGCCGCTGGTGCGCGGCGACTGGTCGGCCGAGTCCGGCTACCGGGCCGGCCTCGAACTCGCCGCCCGCGAGGACTGCACGGCCGTCTTCGCCGCCAACGACCAGATGGCGCTGGGGCTGTTGAGAGCGCTGCACGAACACGGCAGACGGGTGCCGGAGGACGTCAGCGTGGTCGGCTTCGACGACATCCCGGAGGCGTCGTCGTTCCTGCCGCCGCTGACCACCCTGCACCAGGACTTCGCCGAGGTGGGGCGGCTGTGCGTGCAGGCGGTGCTGCGGAAGGTGCGGCAGGAGGAGTGGGAGGGGGGCACCACGCTGGTGCCGGCGCGGCTGGTCCTCAGGGAGAGCACCGCGCCACCGCCGCCAGGGCGCTGAGGTGCACGTCGTCGATGGATTCTGACGGTCGTCGAGGAATCAACCACCCCTGTCGGCAGGGGCGTTGATGTGCGAGACTCATGATCGTCAGGGCGCCAGAGCCGTCGCACTCATCGGAACGGACGTGTCATGCCGACGGGCACACCCCCCACCCCGCCACGGACCGACACCAGCAGGGCCCAACCCGCGCGGGTCTACGACTGGCTGCTGGGCGGCAAGGACAACTACCCGGTCGACGAGGCCGTCGGCCGTAAGCTCCCGCCGCAGGCCAAGGACGCCGCCCGGCAGAACCGCGCGTTCATGCACCGCGCCGCCGCCTGGCTCGCGGACCAGGGCGTCGACCAGTTCCTCGACGTCGGCACGGGCATACCCACCGAGCCGAACCTGCACCAAATAGTGCAGCGCGTGGTCCCCGCGGCGCGGATCGTCTACGTCGACAACGACCCGATCGTGCTGCGTCACGCCGAGGCGCTGCTCGTCAGCAGCCCCGAGGGCGCCACGGACTACGTCCAGTCCGACGTGCGCGACCCGGGCGAGATCCTGCGGCACGCCCGCGACGTCCTCGACTTCTCGCGCCCGATCGCGCTGTCCCTGATCGCCCTCCTCCACTTCCTCCCCGACGACCAGGACCCGCAGGGCATCGTCCGGGAGCTGGTGGGGGCGCTGCCGCCGGGCAGCCACCTCGTCCTGTCCCACGCCGCGTCCGACCTTCAGTCCGACCTGGCCGCCAAGGTCACCGAGGAGTACGCCCGCGCCGGTATCCGCCTCGGCTTCCGCACCCGTGACGAGGTCGCCCGCTTCTTCGACGGCCTCGAACTCGTCGATCCGGGCCTGGTGACGGCCCCGGAGTGGTTCCGCGCGGAGCCCGCGCCGGCGGCGGAGGACAGCGGGATCTACGCGGGCGTGGCGCGGGTGCCGGCCGGCGGGGCGGCGTAAGTGGCCGGCCGGCTCACCGAGTTGGTGGTCGACTGCCACGACCCGGAACGGCTGGCGGCCTTCTGGTGCGCGGTCCTGGACTTCGAGGTGCTCGAACGGGCCGAGGACAGGGCCGAGATCGGCTCCTGCGAACCCACGGTGGAGCAGTCCGCGCCCGCCAGGCGCCGCCCACCGTGGTCTTCATCCGGGTCCCCGAGGAGAAGAAGCTCAAGAGCCGCCTCCACCTGGACGTCAGTCCGGTCGACCGCACCACGGAGGCGGAGGCGACGCGCCTGGAGGTCCTCGGAGCCACTCGCGTGGACGTCGGCCAGGGCCCGGACCGCACCTGGACGGTGACGGCCGACCCGGAGGGCAACGAGTTCCGTGTGCGGCGGAGTCTGGCGCCCTGAGGTTCCGCGGACCGGCGGGACCGGTTTGCTGACCGGCGGGACCGGTTTGCGGACCGGCGGGGCGCCCGAGGTGAAACCGGAATGCTTCCGGGGCCGCCGGCCGGGTAGCGTGCGAGGCATGTCGAGTCCTGAGTCGGACGAGGTGGGGGCTGTCAGTCACGCCGTCAGCCCCTGAACCACCGAGTTCGTCGTCCCGTCGTCCCGCCGCCTTCCGCGGTGGGGCGCGTGTGTGTTCACGGCTGGCCGCGGTGACGAGATGACCCTCTCGTGCCTCTCCTCACCTCGGAGCCACTCGATGCCTCTCCCGCTGTACCTGCTCGCCCTGGCGATCTTCGCCATGGGCACCTCGGAGTTCATGCTCTCCGGCCTCGTGCCGGACATCGCCCTGGATCTCGACGTCAGCGTCGGGACAGCGGGCGCGCTCACCTCGGCCTACGCGATCGGCATGACCGTCGGAGCGCCCCTGGTGGCCGCGTCCGCCCGCAACCGGCCCAGGCGTCCTGCCCTGCTGGGCTTCCTCCTTGCCTTCGCCGCGGCCCACGCGGTGGGTGCCGTGTCCACGAGCCTCGCGCTCCTGTTCGCCACCCGGGTCGTCGCCGCGCTCGCGAACGCCGGCTTTCTCGCCGTCGCCCTGGCAGCCGCGGCGGCCCTGGTCCCGCCGGACCGGAAGGGACGCGCGTTGGCGGTGCTGTTGTCCGGCACGACGCTGGCCACCATCGCCGGGGTTCCCGGTGGTGCGGTGCTCGGCACGGTGTTCGGCTGGCAGGCCACCTTCTGGGCCGTCGCCGCGCTCTGCCTGCCGGCGGCTGTCGGCATCCTCAAAGGCGTCCCGGCCGGGGATGCCGCGCACGAGGGGAGTGGCAAGCCGGCACTGCTCACGGAACTCGCCCAACTCGCGCGGCCCCGGCTGCTCCTGGTGATGCTGCTCGGCGCGCTGGTGAACGCGGCGACCTTCGGCGGCCTCACGTTCCTCGCCCCCGTGGTGACCGACGCCGCCGGGCTGGACGAGCTGTGGGTGTCCGTCGCTCTGGTGCTCTTCGGCGCGGGCTCCTTCGCGGGCGTCACCGTCGCCGGACGGCTGTCCGACAGCAGCCCCGGCACGGTCGTCGCGGTCGCCGGCCCCCTGCTGCTGATCGGCTGGCCGGCTCTGGCACTGCTGGCTCATGAGCCGGTCGCCCTGTTCCCGCTCGTGTTCGTGCAGGGCGCGCTGTCGTTCGCGCTGGGCAGCACACTGATCGCCCGCGTCCTCCACGAGGCGGCGGGCGCACCGACGATGGCCGGCTCGTACGCGACGGCGGCGCTCAACGTGGGCGCCGCGGTCGGCCCGGTCGCGGCCGGGGCCGCACTCGGCACCGAAGCCGGCGCCATGGGGCCGCTCTACACGGCCGGCCTCCTCGTTGCGATGGCGCTGCTTGTTGCGTTCCCCTTCCTGCCCGTCATCGGGGGTACCAGGAGCGGAGCGGCGAGGCTGTGACCCTGGCCTAGCGGAACAGCCGAGGGCCGGCGCCCTGTGAGTCGTCCAAGGAGCGCGCGAAGTCCGCGAGGGCGCGGAAGTCGTCGTCGCGGAGGCCGATGCGCGGGTCGACATGGTGCAGAAGCGCCGGCCCGCGGTGGTGGGCGTCGACGTACGCCCGGTCCGGTGCGGTCTGTTCGTCGTCCACCCAGGCGAAGGGGCGGCCGTCGGCGTGCTCGACCAGCAACGCGGTCTTCCAGTGGACTCCGTCGGGGCGCTCCCGGAAGAGCGCGTCGCCGAAGTCGACGTAGGGGAGTTCGGGGAGGCCGAGGGCCGGTGCGATCCAGTGGTTGGCCTCGGCCATCCATGTCGTCGCCCAGCACAGGTCGTATCCCAGCCCGAGCAGGGCACGTCCGTGGACGGGATTGAGCCAGACCCGCAAGGGCCGCCGGCGGGACGACAGGCTCCCCTCGTCAACAAGGGCGGCGTTACGGGGCACCCTGAGGGTGATGTAACCCTCGGGGCGCCTCTCGGGCTGGGCCGCGTAGGGATGGAGGGGGCCGTCCACGTCCAGGAACAGCAACGGTCGCTTCACCTACCGGATCCTTCCCGGTCAGGGCGGCGATTTCCAGCCCGGGGGAGAGGGGCGGGCGACGCCCGTCACAGTGCTTCCGCGATCGCCGTGCTAGTGTCGATCTCTGTTGTAGTCGTGCGGTCATCGACCCGCGGGGTCGGAGGGACCGGCACTGCGCCAGCACCGGCGCCTACTGCGCAGCAAGATCTCACACGGATCACACGGAGAGGTGCACACTCCCGTCGCTGCTTCTCATGGGTCGCGCCCTCACCGGGCGGAACCGCCCCCGCGGCCCCCTTCACCCAGGCTCGTTCTTGCAATTCCCCGTGCCCCACTGCGGCGGACATTCCTTGAGACGCGCCACATCAAGGAAGGTTCTCCGTGACACAGGCACGCGCGAACGATCGATCCGCCCGCACCCGCTCCGCCTACAAGGGCGCCCCCAAGGGCGGCGGCCGCCGCTTCGGCGCCGCCGGCGGCCGCGGCGGTGCGCCCCGCCAGGGGCAGGGCAAGGGCGGCTCGGGCCGCAGGAACGTGACGTCGGGGGAGTTCGCCCTCCCCGAGACGATCACCCCCGCGCTCCCCGCCGTCGAGGCCTTCGAGGACCTCGGCCTCCCCGGCGAGATGCTCGCCACTCTCGGCAAGGAAGGCGTCACCGCGCCGTTCCCCATCCAGGCGGCCACGCTGCCGAACTCCCTGGCCGGCCGTGACGTCCTCGGCCGTGGCCGCACCGGCTCCGGCAAGACCCTCGCCTTCGGCCTGCCGCTGCTCGCCCGCACGGCCGGCCGCCGTGCCGAGCCCCGCAAGCCGCTCGCCCTCGTCCTCGTCCCCACCCGGGAGCTCGCCGGACAGGTCAACGACGCGCTGACCCCGTACGCCCGCTCCGTGCGGCTGCGGATCGCGACCGTCGTCGGCGGCCTGTCGATCGGCAAGCAGGCGTCCGCCCTGCGGGCCGGCGCCGAGGTCGTCGTCGCGACGCCCGGACGGCTGAAGGATCTGGTCGACCGGGGCGACTGCATACTCGACGAGGTCGCCATCACGGTGCTCGACGAGGCCGACCAGATGACCGACATGGGCTTCATGCCCCAGGTCACCCGGCTGCTCGACCAGGTCCGGCCCGACGGCCAGCGCCTGCTCTTCTCGGCCACGCTCGACCGCAACGTCGACCAGCTCGTCCGCCGCTACCTCAGCGACCCGGTGGTGCACTCCGTCGACCCGTCCGCGGGCGCGGTGACCACCATGGAGCACCACCTGCTCCACGTCGACGAGACGGACAAGCGCCAGACGACCACGGAGATCGCCGCGCGCGACGGCCGGGTCATCATGTTCCTCGACACCAAGCACGCGGTGGACCGCCTCACCAAGCACCTGCTGAACAACGGCGTGCGCGCCGCCGGCCTGCACGGCGGCAAGTCGCAGCCGCAGCGGACGCGGACGCTCACCCAGTTCAAGGACGGTCACGTCACCGTCCTGGTGGCGACGAACGTCGCCGCGCGCGGCATCCACGTCGACGACCTCGGCCTGGTCGTCAACGTCGACCCGCCCGGCGACCCCAAGGACTACCTCCACCGCGGCGGCCGTACGGCCCGCGCCGGCGAGTCCGGCAGCGTGATCACCCTGGTCACGCGGGACCAGCGGCGCGACGTCGCCCGGCTGATGTCCCAGGCGGGCATCACCCCGCGCATCACGCAGGTACGCCCGGGCGACGAGGAGCTGACCCGCATCACCGGCGCGCGGACGCCCTCCGGTGTCCCGGTCGTCATCACGGTCCCGGTCGCGGAACGCCCCCGCCGCACCTCCTCCTCCCCGTCCCGCAACCGTCGCCGTCGCGGCGCACCGGGCCGTCAGGGGCAGGGCCAGGGCCAGGGCGGCACGGCCAAGGGCGGCGCCCAGGCCGGCCAGGACCGCGCCGCCGGCCGCACCCGCCGCAGCGACGACGCGGCCCCGCGCCGCAAGCCGCGCACGAAGCCGTCGATGGACCGCGCGGCCTAGCAGGACCCCGGTACCGGGCGCGTAGTCGTCCGGTACGGAACGGCGGTGGCCGGCGACTTCGCCGGCCACCGCCGTTCGTCGTCCACCACCTCGATGGGGTGGACGCGAGGGCGCCCGGCCTGCGTGGACGCCGCGCGGCGCGGCCGACGGTCCGTGTCGGCAGAGCTGGTAGACGACAAGGCGACAGGACGAGAGGGCCGCAGCGCCGGACGGGCGTCGTCGCCGCGCGGGTCCTCGCTGCCGGACGCGTGGTGCCCGGCGGAGGCGGGCGCCGTACGGGCGTCGGCCAGGTGCATGGGCCCGTAGCCGCCGGTGACGCTCGGGGCGCCGTCGTGCGCGTCCCAGCGGGACTGCAGATAGGAGACGCCCAGCAGCACGCTCTGCGGGACCCCGGCGGCCACGTTTCGGCAGGCGCCGAACCAACCGCCAGCTAGCGTGCCCTCATGAGCGTCCCCGCCGCCCCCTCCGACCGCCACCACTCCACGCGACCCGCCCGAGGTGCGGCATGACCCCCCTCGAGATGCTCGGGGTGTTCGGCGCCGGGGCCGGGGCCGGGGCCCTGAACGCCGTCGTCGGGTCCGGCACGCTCGTCACGTTCCCCGTGCTGCTCGCCGCCGGGCTGTCGCCCCTGACCGCCACCGTGTCCAACGCCCTCGGACTCGTGCCCGGCGCCGTCAGCGGGGCCGTCGGGTACCGCCGTGAACTGGCAGGGCAGGGCCGCCGCGTCCGCAGGCTGGCCGTAGGCTGCGCGTTCGGCGGGATCACCGGCGCCGTCCTGCTGCTCGCCCTGCCCGCCGAGGCGTTCGAGACGATCGTGCCCTGTCTGGTCGGGCTGGCCCTCGTCCTCGTCGCCCTCCAGCCGCTGATCAGCCGCAAGGTGCGGGAGCGCCGGTCCGCGGACCGGCCCGTGAAGCGGGACGGCGGGCGGACGCTGTTCGCCGGGCTGACACTCGCCAGCGTCTACGGCGGCTACTTCGCCGCCGCCCAGGGAATCATCTACATCTCCCTGATGGGACTGCTCCTCGACGAGCCTCTCCAGCGGCTCAACGCCGTCAAGAACGTCCTCGTCGCCGTCGTCAACACGGTCGCCGCCGTCTTCTTCCTCTTCGTCGCCGACTTCGACTGGACCGCCGTCGCCCTCATCGCGGCCGGCTCCACGCTGGGCGGACAGCTCGGGGCCGCGACGGGCCGCCGCTTCCCGCCGGCCGTGCTGCGCGCCCTCGTCATCGCCGTCGGCGGCGTCGCTCTCGTCCAGCTCGTCCTGCGCTGAAGGCGAGCGGGCGCACGCGCCCGCGAGCCGGAAGGCTCCGTCACGCCCCTTGCCGTCCGCGTGCGGCCGCAGTTTCATCCCGTTAGGAAACTTTCCTAACCACCCATGTCCCGGACGGAGTCCCCCCACATGACACCGGCCCCCCACACAGCATCAGCCTGTCCGAAACCACCTCCGCGACCGCGTCCGAAAGCGAGTGCGCGCCCCGGCGCTCTCCTCAAGGCCCTCGCCGGCGCCCTTCTCCTCCTCCTGACCGCCGCCCTGCCCGCCACCGCCCGCCCCACCGGGTACCGTGCGGACGTGCCGATCATGAACCGCGCCACCACCCCCGTCGACGCCAACGGCCGCCTCCAGGTCTGCGGCACCCAGCTCTGCAACCAGCACGGCGCCCCCGTCCAGCTGCGCGGCATGAGCAGCCACGGCACCCAGTGGTACGCCCAGTGCCTGACCGACGCCTCCCTCGACGCCCTCGCCCACGACTGGCGCGCCGACGTCCTCCGCGTCTCCACCTACGTCCAGGAGGGCGGCTACGAGACCGACCCCGCGCACTTCACCGCCCTCGCCGACCGGCTGATCCGGCAGGCGAGCGACCGCGGCCTGTACGTGATCGTCGACTGGCACATGCTGACCCCCGGCGACCCCATGGCCAACCTCGACCGCGCCACCAGGTTCTTCACCGACATCGCGAGCCGCCACAAGGACCGCGTGAACGTCCTCTACGAGATCGCCAACGAGCCCAGCGGCGTCAGCTGGTCCCGCATCAAGGAGTACGCCGAGCGGATCATCCCGGTCGTCCGCGCCCAGGACCCCGACGCGCCCGTCCTCGTCGGCACCCGGGCCTGGTCGTCGTTCGGCGTGTCGGAGGGGGCCGACGAGTCGGAGGTCGTGAACGACCCGGTCGACGCCTCCAACATCATGTACACGTTCCACTTCTACGCCGCCTCGCACCGCGACGAGTACCTCGCGGCCCTTTCCCGCGCCGCCGACCGGATCCCCGTGTTCGTGACCGAGTTCGGCACGCAGAACTACGCCGGTGAGGGCGCCGACGACTTCGCGATGTCCCAGCGCTACCTCGACCTCATGGCGCAGAAGAAGATCAGCTGGGTCAACTGGAACTTCTCCGACGACCACCGCAGCGGAGCCGTGTTCACCCCGGGCACCTGCGCCGCCCACGGCCCCTGGACCGGCACGCAGTCGCTCAAGCCCGCCGGCGTCTGGATCCGCGACCGGATCAGGGCGTCGGACCGTACGGACGCCCGACGGCCGGCACCTGCCCCGCGGGTGCCGGCCCGCCACGCGAGGCGGGGGTCACCTCACGGCAGGATCGAGTCCACGTACCCGCCGTCCACCCGCACCGCGCCGCCCGTCGTCGCCGACGCCTGCTCGGAGGACAGGTACACGACCATGTTGGCGATCTCCTCCGGCTCGATCAGCCGCTGCAGCAGCGACTGCGGCCGGTACTCGCGCATGAAGGCGCGCTGCGCCTCCTCCCACGGCAGGTCGCGGTCCACCAGCTCGTGGACGAAGTCCTCCACCCCGCCCGTGTGCGTCGGACCCGCGATGACCGAGTTCACCGTGACGCCCGTGCCCGCCGCCTGCTTGGCGAAGCCGCGGGTCACGGCGAGCAGCGCGGTCTTCGACATGCCGTAGTGGATCATCTCGGCCGGGGTGACGATCGCCGAGTCGCTGGCGATGTTCTGCACCCGGCCCCAGCCGCGCTCCGTCATCCCGGGCAGCAGGAGACGGATCAGGCGGACCGCCGACAGGACGTTCACCTCGAAGTAGCGGCGCCACTCGTCGTCGCTGATCTCCAGCGGGTCGGCGGAGCCGAACACGCCGAGGTTGTTCACCAGGACGTCCACCCGGGGGAGCGTCTCCACGACCCGCCGGGCGCCCTCCTCCGTGGTGACGTCCGCCGCGACCGGCACCACCTCGGCCCCCGGCACCTCCCGCTCCAGCGCGGCCGCGCCCTCCCGCACCCGCTCCTCCGAGCGCCCGTTCACCGCTACCCGCGCCCCCGCCCGCGCGAGCCCGGCGGTGATCGCCGCCCCGATGCCCTGGGTGGAACCCGTGACCAGCGCCGTACGGCCCTTGAGATCGATCTGCACGTCCTCACCTCTCCCAGCCGGACAGGACAGCGCGGCCTCGGGGGCGGCGGACCACCGCCCGCGCGGGCGCGCGCCTCTCGACCCGCCCCGACTTCCCCTCAGCCCGCCGCCGAATCACCGCCCGCAGCCCTGCTTCGGCGCGCCCCGCGCGGGCACCCGCCCACGCATCACCGCGCGCGCCCGTCCGGGCATACGCTGCACAAGGGGGCCCGGTGAGACGGGACGCGAAAGGCGGGAGACGACGTGACGGCCGACCACCCGGACGAGCGACAGGGGCGTGACACGGGAACGAAGGAGCCACGCACCACCGGCGAGAACCTGCTGCACGGGCTGGAGGTGGACGCCCGGCGGCCGGAGCGCCCCGTGCTGCTGGACGCCGACGGCACCCCCATCGAGACGTGGCGCGAGAACCACCCGTACGACCGCAAGATCCGCAGGTCGGAGTACGAGCGCACGAAGCGCGTCCTGCAGATAGAGCTGCTGAAGATGCAGCGGTGGGTGAAGGACACCGGCCAGCGGATGGTCGTCGTCTGCGAGGGACGCGACGCGGCCGGCAAGGGCGGCACCATCCAGCGGTTCATGGAACGCCTCAACCCGCGCGGCGCCCGCGTGGTCGCCCTGGAGAAGCCGACCGAGCGGGAGGCGGGGCAGTGGTACTTCCAACGCTACGTGGCCCACCTCCCGGCCCGCGGCGAGATCGTCTTCTTCGACCGTTCCTGGTACAACCGGGCCGGCGTCGAGCGGGTCATGGGCTTCTGCACGGAGGAGGAGTACCGGCTGTTCCTGGAGCAGACCCCGCTGTTCGAGAAGCTCCTCACCGACGACGGCATCATGCTGGTGAAGTTCTGGTTCTCGGTGTCCCGGGCCGAGCAGCGCACCCGCTTCGCCATCCGCCAGGTCGACCCGCTGCGGCGCTGGAAGCTGTCGCCGATGGACCTGGAGTCGCTGGACCGCTGGGACGACTACACCAAGGCCAAGGTGGAGATGTTCCGCGCCACGGACACCCCGCACGCGCCGTGGACGGTCGTGAAGAACAACGACAAGCGGCGCGGGCGCCTCGAGGCGATGCGCAGTCTCCTCGACCGCTGCGACTACCCGGCCAAGGACCACGAGGCGCTCGGCAAGCCGGACCCGCTGATCGTGGGCGCGGCGGACACCCTGCTGGAGCCCGGCGAGGAGCCGGAGGCCCTCTCCCCGACGCCCCTGGCCGGCCCCGGGCACAGCCCGGGCAGCCACCCGGAGGACGACGCGTACTGACAGGGCGAGCCGGCGCGGCCTCCCCGGCCGCGCCGGCACGCTCACCCAGCCGTGGCCGGCAGGCTCACCCAGCCGTGGCCGGCAGGCTCACCCAGCCGTGGCCGGCAGGCTCACCCCGCCGTGGCCGGCACGCTCACCCTGCCGACCCCGACACGCTCACCCCGAGGCCACGGCCACCGTCACCTCACCGGCTCCCGACGCCTCCGCCCCGCCCGGCACCCGCACCGCGAACGGCCGGTCCGTGCCCGACGCCGTCACCCTCAGCATGTCCCCGTCCCGCCGGACGTGGAATGTCGCCGCCGGAAGACCCGCCGTGTCCGGCACGGTGACCTCCGCCGTGTAGTCGGACGCGTCCGACGGGTGGACCAGCAGCACCGGCGCGTCCAGCCAGTCGCCGTCCGGCCGGGAGTCGTCCCCGGCGAGCGGCAGCACCGCGCCCTCACGGACGTACAGCGGGAGGCTGTCGTAGCCGTGGCGCTCGGTGCGCCAGCACGGGCCCGTCACCCGCTCGCCGCTCAGCAGATGCGTCCAGGTGCCCTCCGGCACGTACACCTCCACGTCGCCGTCCGCGCTGAACACGGGCGCTACCAGCAGGTCGCGGCCGAGCATGTACTGGCGGTCCAGCGGGCGGCACGCCGGGTCGTCCGGGAACTCCAGCAGCATCGGCCGCATCACCGGCACGCCCGTGCGGTGCGCCTCGGCCGCCGCGCCGTACAGGTACGGCATCAGCCGGTGCTTCAGCAGCGTGAACTGCCGGGCGACGTCCACCGCCTCGTCGCCGAACTCCCACGGCACCCGGTACGACGTGGAGCCGTGCAGCCTGCTGTGCGACGACAGCAGACCGAAGGCCAGCCAGCGCTTGAACACCTCCGGGGAGGGCGTGCCCTCGAAGCCGCCGATGTCGTGGCTCCAGAAGCCGAACCCGCTCAGCGACAGCGACAGACCGCCGCGCAGCGACTCCGCCATCGCCTCGAAGGACGACCAGCAGTCGCCGCCCCAGTGCACCGGGTACTGCTGCCCGCCGGCGGTCGCCGACCGGGCGAAGACGACCGCCTCGCCCTGTCCGCGCTCCTTCTCCAGCAGCTCGAACACGGTGCGGTTGTACAGGTGCGTGTAGTAGTTGTGCATCCGCTCGGGGTCCGAGCCGTCGTGCCAGACGACGTCGGTCGGGATGCGCTCGCCGAAGTCCGTCTTGAAGCAGTCCACCCCCTGGTCGAGCAGCGCCTTCAGCTTGCCCTGGAACCAGGCGCGGGCGTCCGGGCCGGTGAAGTCGACCAGGCCCATGCCGGCCTGCCACAGGTCCCACTGCCACACGTCGCCGTCGGCCCGGCGCACCAGGTGCCCGAGCGCCGCGGCCTCGTCGAACAGCGGCGACTTCTGCGCGATGTACGGGTTGATCCACACGCTGATCCGCAGGCCCTTGTCCTTGAGCCGGGCCAGCATGCCCTCCGGGTCCGGGAACACCTCCGGGTCCCACCGGAAGTCGCACCACTGGTACTCGCGCATCCAGAAGCAGTCGAAGTGGAACACCGACAGCGGTATGCCGCGCTCCGCCATGCCGTCGACGAAGGAGGTCACCGTCGCCTCGTCGTACGAGGTGGTGAACGACGTGCTCAGCCACAGGCCGAACGACCAGGCGGGCGGCAGCGCCGGGCGGCCGGTGAGCGCGGTGTACCGGCCCAGGACCTCCTTCGGCGTCGGGCCCGCGATCACGTAGTACTCCAGCGTCTGGTCCTCGACGCTGAACTGCACCTGCCCGACGGACTCCGAGCCGACCTCGAAGGAGACCTGACCGGGGTGGTTGACGAAGACGCCGTAGCCGCGTGAGGAGAGGTAGAACGGGACGTTCTTGTAGGCCTGTTCGCTGCTGGTGCCGCCGTCGGCCTGCCACACGTCGACGGTCTGGCCGTTCTTCACGAACGGGGTGAAGCGCTCGCCCAGGCCGTAGACGTTCTCGCCGACGCCGAGGGACAGCCGGCTCAGCACGTGGTGCGTCCCGTCGGCGGTGGTGGCGTACGCCGTGCTCTTGACGCCCGCGCGGGTCAGCTCCCGCCCGTCCGCGTCGAGGAAGGTGAGCCCGAAACCGCCCTCCGTGTCCAGCCGCAGGGTCAGCGGGCCGCTGGTCAGCTCCGTGACCGCGCCGTCCCGGCGCACCTCGCCCGCGCCACCGGCCTCCGAGGCCAGCGCGAAGTCAGGTCCGGGCCTGCGCTTCCCGGCGTGATGGGTGACCCGCACGCCGACGACGCCCTCGGCGGGGGAGAAGCAGTCGACCGTGACCAGCGGGGCGTTCAGGGTGTCGCCCCGACGCGTCACCCTTTTCGTCGACGCATAGATGGTGAAGCGCTTCGATTCCGCGCGGACATCTCGCACCTCGGTGGCGTACGAGATCTGGACGCCGTCGCGGATGCGCCAGAAGCCGTCGGTGAATTTCATGGTCTTCCTCGGGATGGGGAGGGCGAAGGAGGTGCGAGGGGAACCTCTGACCAGGAACTATGACAGGATCCGCGGAACCTGTCACGCCCTGGCGCAAGGAGATCGTGCCGCTGGGGGGCTAGCGCGACAGACTCGCGCTGACGTATTAGTAATCAGGCCAAACAAATTACACCCCGGTGCAGCGCCAGACGGGACCCCGACCGCGGCGGCCCGTTGTCGAAGCGCTTCACCTACCCTTCCACAGAGCCGCCGGCCTCGGCACCCGCCGGGCCGGTCCCACCCAGGGGCACCCACCGTGACAGCACATCCAACGGTTGCCGCACGTCGTCCGCGCCTCCGCGGACGCGCCCGCAGAGCCGTCACCTCGCTCGCCGCCGCGTCGGCCCTCGTCGCCACGGCGGCGCTGACCGGCTGCGCCGCCGAGCGTGACGGCGACGTGTACACCGTCCTGAACTCCTCGACCGACGAGACCTACCACCGCTGGGACGCGGAGGCGATGGCCCGCTGCGGCAAGCGGCTCGGCGTCACCGTCGAGCAGCAGAGCGTCCCCGCGTCCCAGGTCATGACCAAGGCGCTGCGCATGGCCTCGTCCAAGTCACTGCCGGACGTCGTCCAGTTCGACGCCTCCGAGATGCCGGTGTTCGCCGAGGCCGGGGGACTGGTCGACCTGCGCACCCTCGGCCTGTCCACCGACCATGTGCCCGACGGCATCGTCGACTTCGGCTCCTACCGGGGCACGTACTACGGGGCCGCCCGCTCCGTGAACACCCTCGCCCTCTTCTACGACAAGGACGTCCTCGCCGAGGCCGGCATCCGCACCCCCGCCACCTGGGACGATCTGCGCGAAGCCGCGCGCGAGCTGACCCGCGGCAAGCGCTACGGCCTGGCGCTCAGCGCGGGCGGCGCCGAGGACGGCGTCTTCCAGTTCACCCCGTTCATGTGGTCCAACGGCGGCGACGAACGCGAGCTCGACAGCCCGGAGGTCGTCGAGGCGCTCGACTTCTGGAAGGCGCTGCTGAAGGACGGCTCGCTCTCCCGGTCCACGGTCAACTGGACCCAGGCCGACGTCAACGACCAGTTCATGGCCGGAAACGCCGCCATGATGATCAACGGCCCCTGGCAGGTCGAGACCCTCAACAGCGACCCCGACCTCAACTGGGGTCTCGCCGAGATCCCGGTCCCCGAGGCGGGCGCCGACTCGGTCGCCCCGCTCGGCGGCGCCGTGCTCACCGTGCCCCGCACCGGCGACGACGGCCGCCAGCGCATGGCGGGCCGGATCGTCGCCTGTCTGACCGGCGAGAAGGAACAGCTCAGCTACGCCCTCAACAGCTGGATGGTCCCCGCCGACGAGCGGGCCGCCGCCGTGTGGCGGTCGAAGGTGCCCGAACTGGACGCGCTGGCCGACCAGGTGGCCACCGCCCGCTCCCGCACCGCGCAGGTCGGCGCCGGCTGGCCGGCCGTCTCCCTCGCCCTGCAGAGCGCCTTCCAGTCCGCCCTCACCGGACAGTCCAGCGAGGCCGCCCTGAAGCGCGCCCAGCAGCGGGCCACGAGCGGGAACTGAGGTAAGCGCCCATGACCACGTCCACCGCCACCGCCCCGCCGGCCGCCGCGCCCAGGAAGAGCACCGCGCCCGACCCGGCCCGCGCCCGGCTGTGCCGCAGGCTCGCCCGCTGGGGCTTCGTCGCCCCCGCCGTCGTCTTCATGCTGCTGTTCTTCGGCTACCCGCTCGTCCGGAACGTCGTGATGAGCTTCCAGCACTACACGCCGAAGACCTTCTTCACCGGCGAGGCCCCCTTCAACGGCGCCGACAACTGGTCGTCCGTCTTCCAGGACGCCCTGTTCGGCAAGGCCCTCTGGCACACCCTCGTCTTCACGGCGGGCTCCCTGCTCGGCCAGTTCTGCGTCGGCCTGGCCCTCGCCGTCTTCTTCAACCGCCGCTTCCCCCTCGGCGGCGTCCTGCGCTCCCTGATCCTGCTGCCCTGGCTGGTGCCCATGGTGGTGTCCGGCGTCGTCTGGCGCCGCATCCTCGACCAGGACACCGGCGTACTCAACACCTTCCTCGACACCCTCGGCCTCGGCGGACACACCCCGTGGCTGACCAGCCCCGGCACGGCGCTGCTCTCGGTGATCCTGGTGAACGTCTGGATCGGCATCCCGTTCAACATGGTCATCCTCTACGGCGGCCTCCAGGAGATCCCCAAGGAGCTGTACGAGGCGGCCTCCCTGGACGGCGCCTCCGCCTGGCGCGCCTTCCGCTCCGTCACCCTGCCGCTGCTCAAGCCGGTGATCACGGTCGTGCTGGTGCTCGGCTTCATGTCGACGGTGAAGATCCTCGACCTGATCCTCGCCCTCACCGACGGCGGCCCCGCCGACGCCACCCAGACCCTGGGCACGCTCACCTACCAGAACTCCTTCGTGGAGCTGGACTTCGGCGCCGGTGCGGTCGTCGGCAACGTCCTGATCCTGATCTCCGCCGTGTTCGCGGTGTTCTACCTGCGGGCCAACCGCACCGAGGGGAAGTGACCGCCATGGCCGTCCACGCGCCCACCGCGCCCCGCCGCCGCTGGGGCTCCACCGTCGCGGGTCTGCTCGTCCTCGCGGTGATGCTGTTCCCGCTGTACTGGATGCTCAACACCGCGCTCCAGCCCGACTCCGGCCTCCTCCAGGTCGACCCGGTCCCCCCGGGGCTCGACCTCTCCGGCTTCACCAAGGCGCTCACCGACCAGGGCGGCAACCTGCTGACCTCCCTGCTGGTGTCCGCCGGCGCCGTCGTGATCTGCCTCGCGGTCGCGGCGCCCGCCGCCTACGGCCTGGCCCGCTTCGGCCTGCGAGGCTCGCGCACCATCGTGTTCGGCACCCTGATCACCCAGATGGTCCCGGGCATCGTCATCGCCAACGCCCTCTACACCTCGTACGTCGACCTCGGCCTGGTCAACTCCTACGCCGGGCTGATGCTCGCGGACGCCTCGCTCGGCATCCCCTTCTCCATCGTGCTGATGCGCTCCTTCATGGTGTCCGTCCCCGGCGAGGTGATCGAGGCCGCCGAGATCGACGGTGCCGGACCGGTCCGGGTGTTCCTGCGGGTGGTGCTGCCGATGAGCCGCAACGCCCTGATCACCTCGGGCCTGTTCGCCTTCCTGTTCGCGTGGAGCGACTTCATGTTCGCCCTCACCCTGAACACCACGGACGACGTCAAGCCGATCACGCTGGGCATCTACCAGTACATCGGCGCGCACGTCGGGGACTGGGGCTCGGTCATGGCCGCGGCCGTGCTCTCCGCCGTGCCCGCCGCGATCCTGCTCGTCCTCGCCCAGAAGTACATCGCCGCCGGCATCACCGGAGGCTCCGTCAAGTGACCGCAGAACCAACCGATATGGACCCGAACCGCATGAACGACTTCCCCCGGTTCCCGCCTGGCTTCGTCCTCGGCGCCGCCACCGCCTCCTACCAGATCGAGGGCGCGGCACGCGAGGACGGACGCGGCCCGTCGATCTGGGACACCTACAGCCACACCCCCGGCCGGGTGGCAGGCGGCGACACCGGCGACGTCGCCTGCGACCACTACCACCGCTACCCGGAGGACGTGGCCCTGCTGCGCGACCTCGGCGTGGGCTCGTACCGCTTCTCCGTCGCCTGGCCGCGGATCGTGCCCGACGGGTCGGGACCGGTGAACCCCAAGGGCCTGGACTTCTACTCCCGGCTGGTCGACGAACTCCTCGCCGCCGGCGTCGAACCGGCCGTCACCCTCTACCACTGGGACCTCCCGCAGGCCCTGGAGGACCGGGGCGGCTGGCGCGTACGGGAGACGGCGGAGCGGTTCGCCGAGTACACGGCCGTCGTCGCCGACCATCTGGGCGACCGTGTGCCCCGCTGGATCACCCTCAACGAGCCCTGGTGCAGCGCCTTCCTCGGTTACTCCGTCGGCCGCCACGCCCCCGGCGCCCAGGAGGGCCGCGGCGCGCTCGCCGCCGCGCACCACCTGCTCGTCGGCCACGGACTCGCCGTACAGGCGCTGCGCGCGGCCGGGGTGCGCGAGGCCGGCATCACCCTCAACCTCGACCACCACCTCCCCGCGACGGACTCCGACGCCGACCGGGCCGCGGTGGTACGCGCCGACACCCTGCACAACCTGGTCTGGACGGAGCCGATCCTCGCCGGGCGCTACCCGGACACCGAGGAGGAGACCTGGGGCGAGCTGATCACCGGGCAGGACTTCCGCCGTGACGGCGACCTGGAGCTGATCGCCCGGCCGCTGGACTTCCTCGGCGTCAACTACTACCGCCCGATCGTCGTGGCCGACGCCCCGCACCGCGAGAGCGACCCCGCCCTGCGAGTGGCCACCGACAACCGGTACGCCGAGGTGCCGATGCCGGGCGTCCGGCGGACCGCCATGGGCTGGCCGGTGGCGCCCGGCACCCTCACCGACCTCCTGGTGGACCTGAAGGAGCAGTACGGGGACGCCCTGCCGCCCGTGCACATCACGGAGAACGGCTCGGCCGAGGACGACCGGGTGAGCCCCGACGGGGCGGTGCACGACACCGACCGCGTCGACTACCTGCGCGGCCATCTCACCGCGCTGCGGGCCGCGCTGGACGCGGGCGTCGACGTGCGCGGCTACTACGTGTGGTCCCTGCTGGACAACTTCGAGTGGGCCTTCGGCTACGACAAGCGGTTCGGCATCGTCCACGTCGACTACGCCACCCAGCGGCGCACGCCGAAGGACAGCTACCACTGGTACCGGCATCTGATCGCCGCCCAGCGGCCCTGACGGGGAACGCGCCTCAGGCGGCCGTGGCGCCGTCCACGTCCACCACGGGGCGCACCCCGGCGGCCTCCCCGGGCTGCACGGCGGCGGGCCTGCGCAGCAGGAGCAGCGCCGCGTCGTCGTGCAGCCGGCCGCCCACATGGTCCAGCAGGTCCTCGTGCAGCGCGGCCAGCGTCCGGTCCGGCTCGTCGCACAGATGCCGGGTCAGCCCCTCGGTCAGGGGGTAGAAGGCGCGCTCGGCGTCCCGCGCCTCGGTGACGCCGTCGGTGTAGAGGAGCAGCTGGTCGCCGTCGCCGAAGGGCACCACCTGGAGGCGGGGGGAATGGTCCGACAGGGCGCGCAGTCCGAGCGGCGGCGCGGGGTGGTCGGTCTCGACGGCCGTCACCTCGTCGCCGTGGATCAGCAGCGGGGGAGCGTGACCGCAGTTGACCATCTCCAGCCGCCCGGGCTCCGGGCAGCCGGCGACCACCGCGGTGACGAAGTCGTCGCCGCCCAGGTTGCGCGCCAGGCTCCGCTCGATCCGGCACACCACGTCCAGCAGGTCCGGCTCGTCGTACGCCGCCTCCCGGAACACACCCAGCACCAGCGCGGCCGTCCCTACGGCCGGCAGCCCCTTGCCCCGCACGTCGCCGACGATCATCCGCACGCCGTGCGGAGTGGGGACGAGGGCGTAGAGGTCGCCGCCGATCCGGGCCTCGGCGGCGGCCGCGCTGTAGCGCACCGCCACCTGGAACGGGCCGACCCTCTCCGGCACCGGCTGGAGCAGCGCGTGCTGCGCGGTCTCCGCGACGGAGCGCACGGCGGCCAGCACCCGCTCGCGGCGTTCCCGCAGCGCGCTGGCGAGGGCGCTCGCCAGGGTGACGGTCACCAGGGCGGCCAGCACGACGGCCAGGTGCGGGACGGCCATGTCGTGCCGGTAGGCGATGCTCGCGCCGAGCAGGATGGCCAGGGCGCCCACGCCCAGCACCCCGCGGGGCCGGCTGGTGGCGGCGGCCAGGGCGGGACCGGTGGCGAGCAGCGGCAGCCAGATCCGGCCGGTGCCGGCCGCCATGTCGATGGACACGATGATGACCAGGATCACCACGGGCAGCGCCGGCGTCTCGGCGACCCGGTGCGCGCAGGCCCGGGTGCGGGGCGATCGGAGGCACGCAAGTCCGCGCGGGTACGGCCGTACGGGCGAGCGGTCGCGTCCATGCTGACGGGCGTGACTCATGTGCTGTCGGGTTCCTCACCTGTGCGCGTGTCCGGATTGCGTGCTTCTTCAAGCAAAGGTGATGGTGCCCGGCATCACAAGAACGCGGTTTTCACATAGTGAGTGACAGGCTGCGGGTGACCCGGTGGGCGGTCGGCAGCAGCCGCTCGCGGACCTCGTCGATCCGGTCGAGCCGGGTGCGCGGCATGGACACGCCGATGGAGCCCAGGGTGCCCCCGCTGTACACCGGCACCGCCACGCACACCGTGCCCAGCGCGTACTCCTCCAGGTCCGTCACGGCCGGGGCGAGGGGCGTCGACTCCAGCCGGCGGATCAGCTCCACCGGGGTGGTGACCGTGTGCGGGGTGAGGTCGTTCAGCGTGTGCCGGGACAGGTACTCCTTGCGGGACTCGTCATCCAGCTCCCGCAGCACGGCCTTGCCGAGCGCGGTGGCGTGGCCGGCGTCCTCGAACCCCACCCACAGGTCGACGCGCGGGGTGCGCGGTCCGTCCACGATCTCGGAGACCCGGATCTCGCCGTCCTCGTAGAAGGTGAGGTAGGCGGCGCTGTCCAGCTCGTCGCGCAGCGCGGAGAGGGCGGGCCGGACCCGGGCGAGCAGCGCCTGGCTGCGGCCGCCGGAGTACAGGGTCTGCAGCCGGTCGCCCAGGACGAAGCTGCCGTCGTCGAGTTTCCGCAGGTAGCCGTCGTGCACCAGGGTGCGCAGCAGATGGTAGGCGGTGCCCAGGGGCAGTCCGGTCTCCCGCGCCAGCTGCTTGGCCGGCGCGCCCGTCTCGTGCGCGCTCGCCGCCTCCAGCAGCCGGAAGGCCCGCTGCACGGAGGAGATGAGCGTCGGGCTCGCACCCATGCGTCCAGCGTGCGCCACCCGTCCGCCGACGGCAAGGGAAGCCCCCGCTCCATTTGGAACGGGGGCTTCCGAGCGCTGTGCGGGGACACGGCCGGCAGGTCAGCCGTCCTGCCCGTTTGCCGCGGCCGGCCGGTCGCTGAGCGCCACGTCGAAGACGTGCATCACTCCCCGGTCGGTGCTCCGCGGCAGCACGACGGCCGCCATCCGCTTCGCCGGGTCCAGCGCCACGGGCCGCGTCCCGAACACCTTGGTCTGCGGGCGCACCGGAAGGTCAGGGCGCGGGCACCTCGTCCACGAACGATGTGCCCGCGGCGCGGTACGCGTCGATCCGCGCCGCGACCTGAGCGGGTGTCAGCACCTACGCCCGACCGTGCGGGCTGCGGTCGACGAACTCGTCGTCGCTGGGCTGCTGGTGCGCGGGCACGGCCGGGGCATGTTCGTCGCCGCCGAGAAGATCACCCAGGAACTCGTCCCTGAGCACGGCTCGTTGACCGTGCCGCAGGCCAAGGGCGCGTGGACCAGCCGCATCCTCGAGTTCCGCACCCTCCCGGCCGGCGCCCGCGTGGGCCGCAGACTGCGGATGTCACCGGCCGCCGGAATCCGGTACGCGGCCCGGCTGCGGCTGGTGGACGGCGCCCCGATGGCCATCGAGCACCTGCATCTCCCCGCCGCTCTGGTGCCCGGCCTCACCGAGGCGGAGCTCGAACAGGGCGACCTCTACGAGCACTTCCGTGCCCGGCACGGCGTGCGGGTCAGCGAGGCCGTGCAGTCCGTCGAGCCGACCGTGGTGACCCGCGCGGAGGCGGAACTGCTCGACGTGCCCGAGCTGTCGCCGGCCCTCCTGTTCGAGCGCCTCACCACCGACACCGAGGGGCGTCCGGTGGAGTACGTCCACTCCGTCCACCGGGGCGACCGCTACCGCATCGTCTCCCGGCTCGCCCTGAACCCCGCCGCCCCGCGCGCGAGCGAGGCGCAGGGCGATCACCACCCCGGATTCCCGTCCGGCGACCTCACCTCCCGCGGCCCGGTCACCTTCTCGGCGCACGGCGTCGTCCAGCACGGCTGAGCCACACCCCGGGGCGCGCCGGCGCGAGATGTGGAACCTTCTCCTCCCCAATGTGTGCTTGAACCGTTGACAGGTCCATACCAGCGGGGGACTCTCCTTGAGAGCGCTCTCACACCCGTAGTCGGCCACTCGTCGAGCTCTCACACCCGTAGTCGGCCACTCGTCGAGCTCTCACACCCGTAGTCGGCCACTCGTCGAACGGAGAACGACCATGCTGCGCACCCTCAGACGCCGGGTCACCGCCGTGGCTCTGGGCATCGCCACCGCGCTGGGCGGCGGCTGGCTCGCCGCCGGGGTCCCGTCCCCCGCGCACGCCGCGGTCCCGGCCACCATCCCGCTCACCATCACGAACAACTCGGGCCGCGCCGAGCAGATCCACATCTACAACCTGGGCACCGAGCTGTCGTCCGGCCGGCAGGGCTGGGCCGACGCGAGCGGCGCCTTCCACCCCTGGCCCGCGGGCGGCAACCCGCCGACCCCCGCGCCCGACGCCTCCATCCCGGGCCCGGCGCCCGGCCAGTCCACCACCATCCAGATGCCCAAGTTCTCCGGCCGCATCTACTTCTCCTACGGCCGCAAGATGGAGTTCCGGCTCACCACCGGCGGCCTGGTGCAGCCCGCCGTGCAGAACCCCACCGACCCCAACCGCGACATCCTCTTCAACTGGTCCGAGTACACGCTCAACGACTCCGGACTGTGGATCAACAGCACCCAGGTCGACATGTTCTCCGCGCCCTACACGGTCGGCGTGCGGCGCGGTGACGGCTCCACGCTGACCGCCGGCAAACTGCGCCCCGGCGGGTACAACGGCGTGTTCAACTCGCTCAGAGCACAGGGCGGCGGCTGGGGGAACCTCGTCCAGACCCGCTCCGACGGCACCGTGCTGCGCGCCCTGTCCCCGCTCTACGGGGTGGAGACCGGCGCCCTCCCGGCGTCCGTCATGGACGACTACATCAACCGCGTCTGGGACAAGTACACGGGCACGGACCTGATCGTCACGCCGTTCACCGACCGTCCCGACGTCCGGTACACCGGCCGGGTCTCCGGCGGCATGCTGCGCTTCAGGGACGGCTCCGGCAACGAGGTCACCGCCTTCCAGAAGCCGGACGCCTCGTCCGTCTTCGGCTGCCACCGCCTCCTCGACGCCCCCAACGACCAGGTGCGCGGCCCCATCTCGCGCACCCTCTGCGCGGGCTTCAACCGCACCACCCTGCTCACCAACCCGAACCAGCCCGACCGGAGCGCGGCCGGCTTCTACCAGGACCCGGTCACCAACCACTACGCGCGCATCGTCCACGCGCACATGGCCGACGGGAAGGCGTACGCCTTCGCCTTCGACGACGTCGGCGCCCACGAGTCGCTCGTCCACGACGGCGACCCGCGCGGGGCGTCCCTGACGCTCGACCCGCTGGACTGACCGCACCTCCCCGCGCCGTGTCCGGCCGGACCTCCGGCCGGACACGGCGCACCTGACGCACCGTCGGCGGACGTCCCTTGTGTCCCGCGATCACCACGGGCGCGCGGGCACCATAGGGTTGCCACCATGTCTGCCTCGCTGAACGCCGGTAAAACGAGCGCCGCGCTGCGCACCTCGGCACGCATCTCGGGGGAACTGCTGCTGGTCCTGGTGGCCACCGGGGTGGCCCTCTGGCTGCTGGGCCGGATGTGGTCGGTGGTCTGGCCCCTGATAGTCGGCCTGCTGCTCACCACGCTCACCTGGCCCCCGACCCGCTGGCTGCTGCGGCGCGGACTGCGCCCCGCGGTCGCCGCCTCCCTGGTGACCGTGCTGTTCCTGCTGGTCGGCGCGGGCACCGTGGCACTCATCGCCGTGCCTGTCGCCTCGGAGGCCGGCGAACTCGGCGACGGCGTCGTCGAGGGCGTGGAGAAGCTGCGAGAGTGGGCCGAGGGCCCGCCGCTGAACATCGACGACGCCCAGATCACCGGCGCCTTCGACGCCGCGACCGCCCGCCTCCAGGACAGCGCCGGGTCCATCGCCACCACCGCCGTCACCGGCGTGAGCACCGTCTTCAGCGGCATCGTCACCGCCGTCCTGGCGCTCTTCCTGATGTTCTTCTTCCTCAAGGACGGGCCGCGTTTCCTGCCGTGGCTGCGCCGCCAGCTCCCCGGCCGGCTCGCCACCGACGTGCCGGCCGTCGCCGCGCGCTGCTGGAACACCCTCGGCGCGTTCGTGCGGTCGCAGGCGCTCGTCGGCCTGATCGACGCCGTGCTGATCGGCCTCGGCCTGTGGATCCTCGGCGTGCCGCTGGTCCTGCCGCTCGCGGTGCTGACGTTCGTGTCCGCGTTCGTGCCCATCGTCGGCGCCCTGTTCGCCGGACTGGTCGCCGTGCTGATCGCGCTGGTGTCCAACGGCTTCATGGACGCGCTGCTGGTGCTGGTCCTCATCGTGGTGGTGCAGCAGCTCGAGGGCAACGTCTTCCAGCCGATGATCCAGAGCCGCGGCCTCGGTCTGCACGCGGCGGTCGTCCTGCTGGCGGTGACCCTGGGCGGCAGCCTCGCCGGCATCGTCGGCAGCCTGCTCGCCGTGCCGGCCGCCGCGCTCGTCGCGGTCGTCTGGAACTACCTGCGCGAACAGCTCACCGACCCGCCGGCGCCCCAGCCCCCGGCCCCGTCGTCGCCCGGACCTCCGGAGCCGTCCGCGCCGGAGCCGTCCGCGCCGGAACCGTCCGCGCCGGAACCGTCCGCGCCGGAGCCCTCGGCGCCGCGGCCTTCCGCGCCGCAGTCCCCTGCGCCCGGCGCCCCCGCCGCCTGACCGCCCTCCGACCCCCCGGGAAGCTTCCGTGACGTACGACCTCACCGCCCTGCGCGCCGGCATCCCCGCGCTGGCCGCCGGCACCGCCCACTTCGACGGCCCCGGCGGCACCCAGACGCCGCGCCCCGTCATCGAGGCGATCGCCGACGCCCTGGCGCGCCCGCTGTCCAACCGGGGCAGCCTGCTCCCCGGCGAGCGCCACGCCGACACCCTCGTCGTCGAGGCACGCCAGGCCCTGGCCGACCTGCTCGGCGCCGACCCGGCGGGGATCGTCTTCGGCCGCAGCGCCACCCAGCTCACCTACCGCTGATCTTGCGAGAGTGCCCCGGTCTTCAGGCCGGGGGTGAATCGCATCTCAAGACTGCTCTGACCGCGGCCGTGGGCACGGGTCCGCACTGTCCACCCGGGCCACGGCTGGCCGCGCTCAGTCCGGGCGCTTCTGCTGCGCGATGTAGTCCTTGACCGCCTGGAGCGGTGCACCGCCGCACGAGCCCGCGAAATACGAAGGCGACCAGAACCGGCCGTGCATGATCGCCCGGTTGCCCCGGCCGGTGAACTCCGCGCGCAGACGGCGGGACGAGACGCCCTTGAGGCTGTTGACCAGGCTGGCGAGTGCGACTTTCGGCGGGTAGTGCACAAGCAGGTGGACGTGGTCGGTCTCGCCGTTGAACTCCTTCAGCTCCGCGCCGAAGTCCTCGCAGACCTTGCGCATGACCTCTTCGCAGCGCGTCAGCATCTCGTCGTTCATCACTCCGCGCCGGTACTTCGTGATGAATACCAAGTGTGCATGGAGGTGGTAAACGACTGTTCGACCCCTGCGGATATCGGGGTTTGGTTCCCATCGTGGTGACATGGGCCAATGGTAGAGTGATCGTTGTGCAGCTCCGGTACAGCTTCCGCGTTTACCCGAGCGCCGGTCAGCGCAGCGCGTTGGCGAGGGCGTTCGGGTGTGCGCGCGTCGTCTTCAACGACGCGTTGCGCGTCCGCGAGGAGGCCCGCGCAGCGGGGCTGCCGTTCGTCACCTCGGCGGAGCTGTCCAAGCACCTCACCGCCGTCAAGAAGACCCCGGAGCGGGCCTGGCTCGGCGAGGTGTCGGCGGTGATCCTCCAGCAGTCCCTGCGGGACCTGGACACCGCGTACCGGAACTTCTTCGACGGGCTGAAGGGCAAGCGCCCGCGCATGGGAGCCCCGCGCTTGAAGTCGAAGCGGGACAACCGGCAGTCTATCCGCTTCACCGCGAACGCGGCCTGGCGGATCACGCCGGGCGGGAAACTGCGCCTGCCGAAGATCGGCGACCTCAAGGTCAAGTGGTCCCGCACACTGCCGTCCACCCCGACCACCGTGACCGTGTTCAGGGACGCGGCCGGCCGGTACTTCGCGAGCTTCGTCGTCGAGACGGACGCCTCCGAGGTCCTTCCGGAGACGACGCCTGAGGTGGGCATCGACCTCGGCCTCGGGCACTTCGCGGTCCTCTCAGACGGCACGAAGGCCGACAGCCCGCGCTTCCTGCGACGGGCCGAGAAGCGCCTCAAGAAGACGCAACGCGCCCTCTCCCGCACGGAGAAGGGCTCCCGCAACCGGAACAAGGCCAGGCTGAAGGTCGCCCGCGCTCACGCGCGAGTGGCCGACGCACGCCGCGAGTTCCACCACCAGCTCTCGACGAGGATCATCCGCGAAAACCAAGCGGTTGCCGTCGAGGACCTGGCGGTGAAAGGACTCGCCCGCACGCGCCTGGCCAAGTCGGTACACGACGCCGGATGGTCGGCGTTCGTGACCATGCTGGAGTACAAGTCCGCCCGGTACGGGCGGACCTTCGTGAAGATCGGCCGGTTCGAGCCGACCTCCCAGGTGTGCTCGCGGTGCGGCGTCAAAGACGGACCCAAGCCCCTCAACGTCCGCGAGTGGACGTGCAAGGAGTGCGGAGCCGTCCTGGACCGGGACATCAACGCGGCGGTCAACGTCGCCAAGGCCGCCGGACTGGCGGTATCAGCCTGTGGAGCGCAGGTAAGACCGGGACTCGTCCCGGCACCGCGCAGCGAAGCAGGAACCCACCCGAAGCGGCCCACACAGCCCGTGTGGGAGCAGGCGGGAATCCCGGGCCTTTAGGCCTGGGAGGATGTCAAGACATGGCCCGCACCCTCGCCGCCGGCTGGTCGGAGGGCGACGAGGTGGTCGTCACCCGGCTCGACCACGACGCCAACATCCGTCCGTGGGTGCAGGCCGCCGAACGGGCCGGCGTCACCGTCCGCCGCGCCGACTTCGACCCGGCCACCGGGGAGCTGACCGCCGACCACATCCGCGCCCAGCTCTCCGACCGCACCCGCCTGGTCGCGGTCACCGCCGCCTCCAACCTCATCGGCACCATGCCCCCGGTCGCCGAGATCGCGCGGCTGGTGCACGAGGCGGGCGCCCTGCTGTACGTCGACGGTGTGCACCACACGGCGCACGCGCCGGTGGACGTGCGGGTACTGGGCGCGGACTTCTTCGTCTGCTCGCCGTACAAGTTCCTCGGCCCGCACCACGGCGTCCTCGCCGCATCCCCCGAGCTGCTGGAGACCCTGCGCCCGGACAAGCTGCTGCCCTCCTCGGACGCGGTGCCCGAGCGGTTCGAGCTGGGCACCCTGCCCTACGAGTTGCTGGCCGGCACCCGCGCCGCCGTCGACGTCCTCGCCGGGCTCGGCGGGCCGGCCGACGGCGGCCGCCGGACCCGGCTCGGCGCGGCGTACGAGGCGATAGGGGCGCACGAGGCGCGGCTGCGGGCCCGCCTGGAGGAGGGCCTGGCGGCCCTCGACGGGGTGACCGTCCACTCCCGGGCCGCGCGCCGCACACCGACCCTCCTGCTCACCTTCGACGGCCGCAGCACCGAGGACGCCTACCGCTTCCTCGCCGGACGCAACGTCCACGCGCCCTCCGGTCACTTCTACGCCCTGGAGGCCTCCCGCCACCTGGGCCTCGGCGACACCGGCGGCCTGCGCGTCGGCCTCGCCTGCTACACCTCCGACGAGGACGTCGACCGTCTGCTCGACGGCCTGGGCGACTTCCTCAAGCAGACCCCGGCCGCGCACTGACACGACGGCCCGCCGGCGCCGTACATCCGGCGGCGCCGGCGGGCCGTCCGTGCCATCGTGGACGCATGACCGTCGAAGTCCGCCCAGCCTCGGAGTTCGAGGACGTCCGTGCCGTGCTCGGTCCCAAGTCCCCGCAGGCGAACGTCTGCTGGTGCCTGAGCTACCGCATCCCCTCCACGCGCAACCGTGAGCTGCGCGGCCCCGCCCGAGGGGAGTACGTCGCCGAGCTGCTCCGCTCCGGCACCCCCCTCGGGGTGCTCGCCCACGAGGACGGCGAGCCCGTCGGCTGGGCCGCTGTCGCCCCGCGCGCGGACACCTCCTTCGCCCGCAACCGCAAGATCCCGCACGTCGACGACCTGCCGGTGTGGTCCCTGTGGTGCATACGGGTGCGCCCCGGCCACCGCGGCAAGGGCCTCTCGCACGCCCTGATCGCCGGCGCCGTCGAGTACGCCCGCGCGCAGGGCGCCCCCGCCGTCGAGGCCTACCCCCTCGACAACGGAGACGCCCGCGTCGACCTGACGATGGCCTATCCCGGGCTCCGCGAGAACTTCGAGCGGGCCGGGTTCACCCACGCCGCCGACACCACCTCGGTGCTGGCCGGCCACCCCCGCGTGCTGATGCGACTCGACCTGGGCTGACGGCGGACGCGCACGGCACGGGCGGCCCGGCTCGGCAGAGCGGCACGCGAGGGCGCCCGCCTCACGCGTACAGCGCGGCGATCTCCTCCGCGTACGCCTCCTGCGCCGCCTTCCGCTTGACCTTCAGCGACGGCGTGAGCAGGCCGTTCTCCTCGCTGAACTCGCCCGCGACGACGACGAACTCGCGGATGGACTCCGCGCGCGAGACGGCCTCGTTGGCGTAGTCCACGGCCTTCTGCACGTCGGCCCGCATACGCGGGTCGGCGATCACCTCGGACATCGGGGTGCCGGCGGGCATCTTGCGTACCGACAGCCAGTGGGCCACCGTCTCCGGGTCGAGGGTGATCAGCGCGGCCACGTAGGGACGGTTGTCGCCGACGACCAGGCACTGTCCGACCGGCGGACGGCTGCGCAGCCGGTCCTCCAGGACGGCGGGGGAGACGTTCTTGCCGCCGGAGGTGACGATGATGTCCTTCTTGCGGCCGGTGATGGTCAGATAGCCGTCCTCGTCGAGCGCGCCGAGGTCCCCGGTGGCGAACCAGCCGTCGCGCAGCACTTCATCGGTGGCCGCCGGGTTGTTCCGGTACGACCCGAAGACGATGCCGCCCTTGATCAGCACCTCGCCGTCGTCGGCGATGCGCACCGCCGTGCCGGGGACCGGCCGGCCGACCGTGCCGGGGCGCGGGGACAGCGGCGGGACGACGGTCGCGGCGGCGGTGGTCTCGGTGAGGCCGTAGCCCTCGTAGATCATGATGCCGGCCGCGTAGAAGAACAGGTTGAGGTCCTTCTCCAGCGGGGAGCCGCCGCTGATCGCGTACCGCAGGCGCCCGCCGAGCTCCTTGCGGACCCTGCGGTAGACCAGCAGGTCGTACAGCGCCCACGCCGCGTACAGGCGAAGGCCGGGGCCCTTGCCGCGGCCGAGGAAGCGGTTGAGGTGCGCCCGCGCGAAGCGGACGGCGATGCGATGGGCGCGCTCGAACGATGCCCCGCGCCCGATCTTCTCCGCGGTGGCCCGCCCGGTGTCGTGGATCTTCTCGAACAGGTAGGGCACGCCCACCACGAACGTGGGGCGGAACGACTTGAGCGCGGGCCGCAGTTCGTCCGGCTTGATGCTCGGGCAGTGGCCGGTCTCGATGCGGGCCATCAGACAGGAGATCTGCAGGGTGCGGCCCAGGATGTGGGCGAGCGGCAGGAACAGCAGCGTCGAGGCGGTCTGGGAGGTGACCGCCTTGAAGACGGGGTGCAGCAGCTCGACCGTGTTCGCGGACTCGGCGTACAGGTTGCCGTGGGTCAGCACGCAGCCCTTGGGGCGTCCGGTGGTGCCGGAGGTGTAGCAGACGGTCGCCACCGTGTCGGCGGTGAGGGCGGCGCGCCGCTTGGTGACCTCCTCGTCCGGGACGTCCCGGCCCCGGGCGACGAGGTCGTCCACGGCGCCCGCCTCCAGCTCCCACACCTCGGGCGGCGCGTCCACGGCGGCGGTGCCGGCGCGGACCGTGGCGGTGTTGTCCGCTGTCTCCGCGACGACGTACCGGACGCCGGCGTCCCGGACGATCCACTCCACCTGCTCGGCCGAGGAGGTGGGGTACACCGGCACGGTCTGCCCGCCGGCCGCCCAGATCGCGAAGTCCAGCAGTGTCCACTCGTACCGCGTGCGGGACATCACGGCGACCCGGTCGCCCGGCTCGAGACCGGCCGCGACCAGGCCCTTGGCCACGGCGGTGACCTCCCCGGCGAAGGCCGCCGCCGTGACCGGGCGCCACGCGCCCCCTTCCTCGCGGCGCAGCACGACCGCGTCGGGCGCCTCGTCCGCGTTGGTGAACGGGATGTCGGCGGTCGTGCCCGTGACGGGATGCGCGGCCAGGACCTCCGTGCGGACCTCGCGGACCGTGCCGCGCTCGTCCTTGAGGGTCTCGACCGTTGTGCGGCCCGCCAGATCGGCCCGTCGTTTCGCCCGTTTCAGATCCTTGCGTACGCCCATGACGGCTCCCGGTCGCGGTTGACTGTCCTGCTGGTGCTGTCCGTACTTGCTTCCGTGCTTACTTACTCAGGAGTCAACTTACCCGTGCGTAAGGACGAGTCAACGGTCCGGGGGCGATCAGTCCAGGCCGTCCGCCGTACGGATCGCCTCCGCCAGCTCCCGCACGTCCGCGTCCTCGGTCCGCGCGGCCAGCGATTCGGCGCGCTCGGACAGCTCACCGAGACCGGGGGCGCCGGGCAGCGAGCCCTCCCGGTGGCCGTCGGCACGCAGCGCGTCGGCGAAGTACGCGGCGGTCGCCGTCACCGTCAGCCGGGGCCGCGCCCGCCACACCGACTCCGCGAGCCCGTCGGCCTCCAGGTCGCCGGTCTCCTCGTGCGGGGTACGGCTGTCGGGGTCGAGCCAGCGCACGGTCGCCGTGGCGAGGTGCCCCTCGGCGCCGGGCCGGGTGCGTACCGCGTACAGGGCGGTCACGGTGTGGCCGGGGCCGACCTCGCCGCCGTCGACCCGGTCGTCCCGGAAGTCGTCGTCGGCCACCCTGCGGTTGTCGTAGCCGACCAGGCGGAACTCGGCGACCGTCTCCGGGTCGAAGGCCACCTGCGCCTTGGCGTCACGGGCGGTCAGCTCGATGTTGCGGGGCAGCTCCTCGCAGAACACCTCACGGGCGTCCTCCTCGTCGGACACGTACACGGTGTGCCCGTCGCCCCGGTCGGCGAGCTGCTCCATGAGCGCGTCGCCGTAGTCGCTGCCGACGCCGACGCCGAACAGGGTGATGCCGTGCTCCCGCCGGGACTCGGAGATCCGCTCCAGGATCGCGCCGGCCTCCGTCTCGCCGGTGTTGGCGAGGGCGTCGGACACCAGGACGACCCGGTTGGTGGCGCCCTTGCGCAGTCCCTCCACGGCGGTCTCGTAGCCGGTTTCCACGCCGGCGCCGAGGTTGGTGGAGTCGGTCGGCTCCAGGCTGTCGATCGCGTCGTGGATCTCGCCCCGGTTGCCGTCGAGCCGGGTCATCGGCAGCACGGTCTCCGACTCGCCGCTGAAGGTGACGAGGGCGACCGAGTCGTCGTCGCGCAGCCGGTCGGTCATGGTGCCCAGCGCCTCCCGGGCGAGGTCGAGCCGTCCCGGTTCGCCCATCGATCCGGAGACGTCGACGACGAACGTCAGGGCCGCGGGCGGCCGTTCACCGTCCGCGTCGGCGGTCCGGGTGGCGAGCCCGACCCGCACCAGCGACCAGCCCTCCTCGTCGGTGCGGGCGCCGTCCACGGTGACCGTGAAGCCGTCGCCGTCGGGGCGCGGGTAGTCCTGCCGGAAGCTGTTGACGAACTCCTCCGGGCGCACGGTCGACGGGCCGGGCAGCCGGCCCTCGTCGAGGGTGCGCCGGGCGTAACCGTAGGAGGCGGTGTCGACGTCCAGCGCGAACGTCGACAGATGGTCCGGCTCCGGGGCCACGTCCCGCGACTCCTGCCCGCCCTCCCGCTCACCGCCCTCGTACCGGCCCGAGCCCTCAGGGCCGGCGGGCGGGCGTGGCACGTCGTGGGTGCCGCCGTCGTAGGAGGCGTCACTCTTGTGCGCCCCGCTGTCGCCGCCCCCGCTGCATCCGGTGAGCAGCAGCCCGCAGGCCGCGCCGAGTGCCACCAGCCCCCCGGCCGGCCGTCGTGTTCCGTGCCGCTTCATCCTGTGTACCCCCTGTGCCGGTCGACGCCGCTGTCAGTGACTGTGACGGCGCGGCGGACGGAATCGTGCGGTACGGGGTGTTGCAGGTGCGTCTCGATGCGGGAACAGCGATGCCCGGCGAGACCGGTCGGTGATCTTCCGTTGACCTGCGCGAGGCCTGGCACGCGGAGGGAGCGGTGCGACCGAGGGTGGAGTCCCCGGCCGCGCTCGCCGCGAACGACGTCGGCACCACGGGTGGTTGACCAAGTTGGCCACGTTCGTGGCGGAGTTGGTCGGGCTGTCCCGGTCGTTGACGACGTGCCGGACGGCAGCATCACGCTCTTCGCGCTCCTGGGCCGGCGCCTGCACACCCGGGTGCTCGTGCTGATCGGAGCGGTGATGTCCGCCGCCGCGGTGTGGCTGTTCGTCCTCACCGGCGCCACCGACTCGCTCGCGCTGTTCTTCCTGGCGTCGGCCGTCGCCGGGGCCGCGTACGCCTTCGACTTCGCGGGCGGGCTCACGGTGCTCAGCCGGTGCGCGCCCGCCCCGCACCGGGCGGGCAGGGTCTCCGGCGCTTACCTCGACGGGTACGCCGCCCAGGGGATCGGAGCGCCCGCGCTCGGCGCCGTGGTGACCGCGCACGGGCTGATGAGCGAGTTGGTGACGGGCGCGGCCGTGGCCGGCGGCTTCTTCGTGCTCGTCGCGGTCGTCGGCCTGGCCGTGCTGACACCCCTGCACCGGGCCGACCGCGAGGCCGCACGCCGCCGCACCGCTGCGGGAACCGGCCCCGGAGGAGTGGGCCCGGAGGAGCACCGGGCCCCGAACGGCGAAGCGCCGTCCGCCCTCCCGCCGGGGGAGTGGCGGACGGCGCACCGGATTGCGACCTGTCACCCGTTCATCTCACCCGTGCGTCGCGCGGGCGCTACGGATTGACGCAACCGATCGTGCCCACCGGGAAGTTGTTGCCGCTGGACGTGGCCGTGAAGCCGAACGACACACTCCCGTCGGGTGGGATCACTCTGTTGTGGTCGGCGTTCCGCACCGTCACCGTGCCGTCCGAACCTGTCGTCAGGGTGCCGTTCCAGGCGCTGCCGATCGTGGTGCCCTGCCCGGGCTTCCACTGCACGGCCCAGCCGTTCAGCGGGGACGTCCCGTGGTTCATCACCTCGACGGAGCCCTGGAAGCCGCCGCTCCAGGAGTTGGTCACGCTGTAGACGGCCATGCACTCACCGGTGTGCGGCGGGTCGGTGGGGTCGGTCGGGTCGGGGGTGGGATCGGTGCCGGGGTCCGTGCCCGAGCCGCGGATGCCCGTGACCTCGCCGTTGCCGCCGTCGAAGACCACGTCGGAGCAGGAGAAGAAGTTCTCCTGGCTGTCCGAGCGCACCCACTGCATGAAGATCAGCGCGTCACCGGAACGGCCCGAGGGAAGCTGCAGGTTCCAGTAGTAGTGGCCCCCGTTGGCGCCCGGGGAGCCCTGCTGGGGCGGGTCGGTGACGGTCTGGATCAGCTGCAGGTCGTTCCACCCCAGCTGCGAGGTGGGCGACCAGCCGGGCTTGGTGATGTACACCCGGAAGTCACCCGGGTGGGCGGCCCAGTTGCTGTACTGCACCTTGATCGTCGAGCCCGACGTCAGATGCGTGCGCGGCCAGTCGGAGCGGGCCGCGTTGTAGGCGGAGAAGTCGTAGGGCGAGCGGTCGCCCGCACTGCACAGCGTGCCGTCCGGGACGTATCCCTGACCGCGTCCGCCGGCCTGGGAGTCGAGGACGGCGAACCAGTTGTAGAGGGCCGTGGCGCCGCTCTGGTTGAGCGCGGCCTTGCAGGCGGGGTTGGTCGGGTCGAGCGCGCCGGTGCCGGTGACGGCGTCCAGTTGGCACAGGTAGGTGCGCGACCCTGGCATCATCGCCACGCCGTGCGCCTGCGCGTCCTTCTGCCAGAGGAAACTGAGACCGAGCCCTCCGAGGAGGGTCGCCAGTACCGCTGCCAGAGAGACCAGTCTGCTTCTCAGAGCCATGGAGTCTCCTGTCCCGATGCTGAGTTCTTCATGGGCGGTGCGAGAGGGGTGGGGAGCCGGGGGTTGAGGCCCCCGCCCGGCCGGGGAGGGCGCCAGCCGGACGGGCGGGGGGATCCAGAGGCCGTCGCGCCACGGAGCGGGACCGTCCGGCGGCGGGTGCGTGGGCACCCGTCGCCGGTACGGCCGTCCGCGGCGCGGACGGGCGGGGGCGGCGGTCGCGGCTCACGGGCCGCCCCCTCGGCGGGACGTACGGGCTTGCGGGGCCCGCCCCGTCGGCGCGGGGAGGGAAGAGCGGGCCCCGGAAGCGAAGGGGGTCACGGCAGGGTGCGGCCCGCCACGGCCCTCACGCGGTGCGGCAGGCGGTGCCGTTCAGCTGGAAGGCGTCCGGCTGCGCGAAGCTGCCGCTGTAGCTGCCCTGGAAGCCGAAGCTCTGGCTGCCGCCGGCGGCGATCCGTGCGCTGTCGGCGGGTCCGGTGGCCGTGACCGCGCCCGAGGAGGGGGAGACGGAGGCGTTCCACGCGTGCACGACGCTCTGCCCGGAGGGCAGGGTGAAGGCGAGCCGCCAGCCGTCCACGGGAGCCGGACCGTTGTTGGTGACGGTGACGTTCGCGGTGAAGCCGCCCGGCCACACGTTCGTCGCGTACGACACCGTGCAGGCGGCCGGCGTGCCCGGGTCACCCGGGCCGTTCGGGTCGCCCGGGTTCTGCGAGCCGCCCGTGTTCACGGTCGACGAGAAGGAGTTGACCGCGAGACCCGCGCCGTTCTGCCAGGGCTCGAAGCCGGCCTGGACGCTCGTCAGGTACCAGTCGCTGCCCGCCATCCCGCGGGCGACGGTCGCCCGGACGAAGTCCATCACGTCGAAGCTCCAGCTGCTGATCGCGGACGGAGCGACGAACGACAGGACGTCGTTCGTGCCGTTCCCGCCGGACCACACCTCCCAGGTGCGCCCGCCCACGGAGGCCGTGCCGACCTGCGAGCCGATCGGCTGGATCGGCCCCACCCGGTTGAACCAGATCATGATCTCGGTCCGGTTCACCCCGTCGGTGCGGGGCGTCGGGTCCAGCCAGATGTCGTACGAGGCGTTGTACACGGCGTTGTCGACGTAGCTGTACGAGATGCTGCTGGGCGCGGAGGAGATGCCGCTGATCCGCGCGGGGAGCGCGGTGCCCGGCGAACAGTTCGTGTAGTGACAGCCGTTGAAGACCGACGGGTACGACTTCGGCGCGCCGTCGGTCGGCACCGAGCCGTCGGCCTGCGCGACCCGGAAACCGGAGTCGGTGGCGGTGACGCACTGGGTGGCGCTGGTGCCCCAGCGGTTGTTCTGGACGACGTAGCGGCCCTGGACGACGGTCGAGCCGAACTGCTCGCAGATCGTGGTGTCGGCCTGGGCGGGGGCGGTCGCGGTCAGCAGCGCCGCCAGCGCGGCGAGAGCGGTGAGGAGCGCGGCCGACACGGAGCGCAGGGTGCGGGGGTGGTGCCGTAACCGTGGCATGTGGGGGACCTCTCGGGAGGGGGTGCGGGATACCGGCGGGAGCGCTCCCGCCTCCCCATTGATGGGAGCGCTCCCAATGGTGTTCCGGGAGGGGACTGTAGAAGGCGTCCATGCCCCTGACAACCCTGTGCGCGGGAACCCGTCGAACGTCTTTCGAAGTCGCAGGTCAGCGCGATGATCCACTTGACCTCGGACGACGGGAGCGCTCCCGAAAGTTTCGACGCGCGGGCGGTGGCGCGGGATTCCGCACCGGGTCAGGCGGAGCCGCGCAGCACCAGCTCCGTGCGGTGGATGACGTGCCGCCGGGCCGTCGACGGCTCCTCCATCTCCTCCAGGAGCAGCCGCACCATCGTGCGGCCGATCTCCTCCAGCGGCTGACGGACCGTCGTGAGCTTCGGGTCGGTGTGCTGGGCGAGCGGGAAATCGTCGAACCCGATCACCGCCACGTCGTCCGGCACCCGCCGGCCCGCCGCCCGGAGCGCTCCCAACGCGCCCGCGGCCATGGTGTCCGACGCGGCGAACACCCCCTCGATCTCCGGTGCCCGCTCGATGAGTTCGGCCATCGCGCGGCGCCCGCTGTCCGCCGTGAAGTCACCCTGCACGGTCCAGGACTCCGGAGCCTCGACGCCCGCCCGCTCCATCGCCTCCCGGTAACCGCGCAGCCGGCACTGGGCCACGTACATGTCCGGCGGACCCGTGATGGTGGCGATCGCGCGGCGGCCGGTGTCCAGCAGATGCGCCACGGCGGCGCGCGCCCCGCCGGCGTTGTCCGCGTCGACGTAGGTCACGCTCTCGTCCCCCGAGCGTCGCCCCAACAGCACGATGGGCAGGCCCACTTCGGCCAGCATGTCGGGCAGCGGGTCCATCGCGTGCACCGACATCAGCATCACGCCGTCGACCCGGCCGCCGCGCGCGTACTCCACGAGCCGCTGCCGCTCGGCGTCCGTCCGCACCAGGGTGAGCAGCAGTTGCACCTCGGTCTCGGTCAGGGCGTCCCCGACGGACCGCACGATCTCGGAGAAGAACGGCTCGCCGAACTGCCGCCAGTCCGGCTCCGTCATGACCAGCGCGACCGCGTCGGCGCGCCGTCCGGCCAGCGTCCGGGCGGCCAGATTGGGGACGTACCCCAGCTCCGCGATGGCCTGCTGCACGGCCCGGCGGGTCGTGTCCTTGACCCCCGCCGCGTTGTTGATGACGCGGGAGACGGTGCCCCGCCCCACACCGGCGAGCGCCGCCACCTCCTCGAGCGTCGGTGTCCCCGGACGCCGCCTGAGCATGACCACCCCCACGAGATCACCTGATCCTACGGCCCCAGTCATGCCCGTATCGACCTGTCCCGCAACCCGCAAGCGGCGCGGGGCCGTTCGCATCCCGCGCAGGAGTGAACGGCGTGTCCGGACCCTGGACAGGCCTCCCGGCGCCGTGCTCTCATCCCGACTGGGCCTTGCAACGTTGTGAAGACCGAACGGCGAGCCACCCCGCCCGTCCCGCGCACCCCTCCGCGGCACCACCGACGACGATGAACTGGAGCCCGCGCATGCCCGTCACCAGACGCACCCTCCTGGGCGCCGGAGCCGCAGGTCTCGGCGCGGCCGCACTCGGCGGCCCCCTCACCCTCCCCGCCTCCGCGTCCCCGGGGCGTACCGCGGGCACCCTCCCGGACGCATTCCGCAGACTGCCCGCCGGCAGCGTCACCCCGCGCGGCTGGCTGGACGGCCAACTGCGCCTCCAGCTGAACGGGTTGTGCGGCCGCTACGAGGAGATGTCCCACTTCCTCGACTTCGGCACCACCGGCTGGGTCCACCCCGACCGACCGGGCTGGGAGGAACTGCCGTACTGGCTGCGCGGATACGTTCCGCTCGCCGTGGCCACCGGCGACACCGCCGCCCTAGCCAACGCGCGCCGGTGGGTCGACGCCATCCTCGCCACCCAGCAGCCCGACGGCTTCTTCGGACCGCGCGCCCTGCGCACCTCCCTCAACGGCGGCCCCGACTTCTGGCCGTACCTGCCGCTGCTCCAAGCCCTGCGCACCCACGAGGAGTTCACGGACGACGAGCGCGTCGTGCCCTGCCTCCTGAAGTTCCTGCGCTACATGAACGCCCAGGGTCCCGGCGCCTTCGACACGAGCTGGATCTCCTACCGCTGGGGCGACGGCCTGGACATCGCCGTCTGGCTCCACCGCCGCACGGCGGAGCCCTTCCTGCTGGACCTGGCCTTCAAGATGCACACCCTGGGCGCCGACTGGACCGGCCCGACGCCCTCCCGGCACAACGTCAACATCGCCCAGGGCTTCCGCGAACCCGCCCAGTACGCCCAGGTGACCGGCTCCGACGAGCTGACCCGCGCCACCTACCACGCCTACGACACCGTCATGGCCGAGTACGGCAGGTTCCCCGGCGGCGGCATGGCCGGCGACGAGAACTACCGGCCCGGCTTCACCGACCCCCGGCAGGGCTTCGAGACCTGCGGCGTCGTCGAGTTCATGGCCTCCCACGAACTCCTCACCCGCATCACCGGCGACCCCGTGTGGGCCGACCGCTGCGAGGACCTGGCGTTCAACATGCTCCCCGCCTCCCTCGACCCGCGGGGCAGGGCCGTCCACTACATCACCAGCGCCAACAGCGTCGACCTGGACGACCGCGTCAAGACGCAGGGCCAGTTCCAGAACGGCTTCGCCATGCAGGCGTACCACGCGGGCGTCGACCAGTACCGCTGCTGCCCCCACAACTACGGCATGGGCTGGCCCTACTTCACCGAGGAACTGTGGCTCGGCACCGACGACGGGGGCCTGGCCGCCGCGATGTACGCGCCCAGCCGGGTCCGCGCCCAGGTCGCCGGCGGCACCACGGTCACGGTCACCGAGGACACCGGCTACCCGTTCACCGACACCGTCCGCCTCACCGTCTCCACCCCACGCCCGGTTCGCTTCCCGCTGCGCCTGCGCGTGCCCGGATGGTGCCGCTCACCCGAACTCCGGGTCGCCGGACGGCCGGTGAGCGCGCCGGACGGACCGGGCTGGGCGACGGTGACACGCACCTGGCGCGACGGCGACGTGGTCACCCTGCGCCTGCCGCAGCGCACGGAGGTGCGGACCCTGCCGGACCAGCACGGCGCCGTGACCGTCCGGCACGGGCCGCTGACGTACTCCCTCGAGATCGGTGAGCGGTACGAGCGTTACGGGGGTGACGACACCTTCCCCGCGTACGAGGTGCACGCCACCACACCGTGGAACTACGGCCTGGCGCCTCTGCCTCGACCGGAGTTCACCCGCACTCCCGGTCCGGTCCCGGACAACCCCTTCACCCCCGCGGCCACCCCCGTCCGCATCACGGCCGACGCCCGCCGGATCGCCGAGTGGACCGCAGACAACGAGCATGTCGTCACACCGCTCCAGGACAGCCCCGCCCGCAGCGACGCCCCGGTGGAACGGGTCACGCTCATCCCGATGGGCGCGGCCCGGCTGCGGATCACCGCGTTTCCCACGGCGTCCCCGGACGGCCGGCCCTGGACGCCGGAGCCGCCGTACCGCCGGATCGAGAACCGCCACAGCGGAAAGGTTCTCGCCGTGGACGGCATGTCCACCGAGAACAGCGCCCGCGTGGTGCAGTTCGCGAACACCGGCACGGGCGACCACGCCTGGCAGCTGATCGACCAGGGGGAGGGCTGGTACCTGATCCGCAACGGCCACAGCGGCAAGGTGCTGGGTGTCGACGGCATGTCCACGGCCGACAGCGCACGGGTGGTCCAGTACGAGGACAACGGCACCCCCGACCACCTCTGGACCCTGGTCGACAACGGCGACGGCTGGTACCGCATCCGCAACCGCCACAGCGACAAGGTTCTGGGAGTGGACGGCATGTCGACAGCGGACAGCGCGCAGGTGGTCCAGTTCACGGACAACGGCACACCGGACCACTTGTGGCGCTTCATCTGAAGCGCCCCGAAGGGGCGCGGGGAAGTGCGCGATAAGCCCTCACGGACCCGCAGGGAACCACCCTCTGGGGCGCGGGGAAGTACGCGATAAGCCCCCACGGACCCGCAGGCAATCACCCTCTGGGGCGCGGGGAACTGCGCGATAGCCCCCCCCGCGCACCCGCAGGCCATCACCCTCAGGGGCGCGGGGAACCGCGCAACCAGCCCCGGCCCCCACTCACCCGCACCCCAGGACGCCCCACCCTACCCCGCGCGGCCCGAGCGCCCCGCACGAGATCTCCCGCCGCCCCCTCCCACCCAGGCCACCTGAACTCAAACCCCGCATCAGCCAACCGCCCCGCCACAACCCGCCGACTCTTCAACAACAACTCCGTGTCCGAGCGCAGCGCAACCGCCCCCACCTCCGCCATCCACCGGCTCGCCGGCAACCCCACCGGCACCCCCCAAGCCCCCCGCAGCACCCGCATGAACTCCCGCTGAGGCAGCGGACCGGGCGCGGCGAGGTTCACCGCGCCCTCCACGTCCTCCCGGGCGATCAGGAACTCCACCGCCCGCACGAAGTCGTCCTCATGAATCCAGGACACGTACTGCGCACCGCCGGCGACGGGCCCGCCCAGCCCCAGCCGGACGAGCCGCGACAGCACGTCGAACACCCCGCCCCGGTCGGGGCTCATCACCATCGCCGCCCGCAGGGCGACCTTCCGCGTGTCCGGGGTAGCCGCCTCGGCCTGTGCCCGCTCCCAGTTCTTGGCGATCTCGACGCTGTACGCCCAGTAGTCCGGCACGCCGCTCTCGGTGCCGCCGATGACACCCGTCGCCTCGTCGTCGGCGGCGTCGAACCGGTGAGCGTAGATCGTCGCGGTGCTCATCTGGAGCCACACCTTCGGCGGCCGGCGAGCCGAGGCGATCGCCTCACCCACGACCCGCGTGGAGCCGACACGTGAGTCCATCATGGCGCGCAGATTCTCCGGGGTGTACCGGCACGAAACGCTGCGCCCCGCCAGGTTGACGACGACGTCCGCGCCGTCGACCACCTCGGCCCAAGGCCCCAGTCTGACCCCGTCCCACGCGACGTCCTGAGGGCGGCGAGGCTGCCGGGTCAGCACGACCACCTCGTGCCCGGCCGCGCTCAGCGCACGGTCCAGCATCGTGCCCACCTGTCCGGTTCCCCCGGGCATGACGATCTTCATCGGACCCCTCCGGCCTCTTGGGTGTCCTCACCCTATCCCGCATTTTTGAACGCGTTCAACAGTGGGCTCGACGGACCGAGAACGGCCGGAGAGCGGAGGCCGGGCCCCTACGCCTGCGAGGCGATCTGGATCAGGTTCCCGCACGTGTCGTCGAAGACGGCGGTCGTGACCGGGCCCATCTCCAGCGGCTCCTGGGTGAAGCGGACGCCGAGCCCCCGCAGTCGCTCGTACTCCGCCCGCACGTCGTCCACCGCGAATGACGCGAGGGGGATGCCGTCGGCCACGAGGGCGTCGCGGTAGGGCTTGACCGCGGGGTGGTGGGACGGTTCGAGGAGCAGCTCGGTGCCGTCCGGCTCCTCGGGTGAGACGACGGTGAGCCACCGGTCGGTCTCGCCCAGCGGCACGTCGTGCTTCTTCACGAAGCCGAGGACGTCGGTGTAGAAGCGCAGGGCCTTCGTCTGGTCGTCGACGAAGACACTGGTCAGATGGATCTTCATGAGGGGTCCTTCTCCGGTGTGGGGGTGTGCGGGTCGAGCCAGCGCTCGGTGATGTGCCGCAGCGGCGCGACGTTCAGGTCGTGGAACTTGTACCGGCCCTCCCGCCGGGTCTCGACGAGCCCGGCGGCCTCCAGGACGGCGAGGTGCTGCGACACCGCCTGACGCGAGATGCCGAGCCCGTGCTTCATGCTCAGACGCGCACAGATCTCGAACAGTGTCTGCCCGGACTTCTCCGTCAGCTCGTCGAGGATCGTGCGGCGGGTCCCGTCCGCCAGAGCTTTGAAGAGGTCGTCGGCCATACCTCCACTATAGGCAAGTGCTTACTTGCCTATCAATGCGGAAGCCGCCCCCGCCGAGCAGACGGGGGCGGCGGTCGGGTGGGCGTCAGCCGCGGCCTCCGGACGCGGCGTCCCTGCGGAAGAGTCCCGACAGGGACAGTGCCCCCGGTCCGAAGAACACCAGCAGCAGGAAGCCCCAGCAGAACAGCGCGGGGGACAGTCCGCCGTTCTGGAGGGGGAAGAGCCCGTCCGGCTGGTGCTCGGTGAAGTAGGCGAAGGCCATGGCGCCCGAGCTGAGGAACGCGGCGGCCCGGGTGAGAACCCCGAGGAGGATCAGCGCGCCGCAGACCAGCTCGATCACCCCCGCGTACCAGAACGGCCAGTCGCCGGCGGGCGTGGCGTCCCGGTCCAGCACCCCGAACAGGGTGGCCGCGCCCTCACTGGTGAACAGCAGCCCGATGACGATACGGAACAGGCCCAGGACCATCGGCTGTTGACGGTCGAGCCGGTCGGTGATGCCCATGGTGGAACTCCTTGCAGTGGCCGGTGCGCAGGGCAGGGAAAAGGGGACGGCGCGGAGGCCGTCCGCCCCCACTAACGTGCGTGCCGGGCGCGCTGTTCAGCGGTTCAGGGCCTGGTAGGACACAGGTCGGCAACAGTCCTCCGGGCGGCGGCCGGCAGACTCGTCCCCCATGAGCGACAGAGCTGTCCGCCCGGCCCGCCCCGCGGGTGGGAGCGGGCCGACCTCACCGGACACGACGGGACGGACACGGCTCCTGGCAGCGGTCGCGGCGCTGCTGACCGTCGGGGCGGGACTGGCCCTGCGCGCGGTGACGACGGGCGACGTCGCCAAGTACGGCGGGGACGCCCTGTACACCCTTCTGATCCTCACTCTCGTCGTCCTGCTCGCCCCGCGCTCGACGCCCGCGCGGGCGGCGGGCATCGCGCTCGCGGTGAGCTGGGCGGTGGAGCTGTTCCAGCTCACCGGAGTCCCCGCCGACCTGTCCGCCCGCAGCACCGCCGCCCGCCTGGTCCTCGGCTCGACGTTCAACGCACCGGACCTGTTCTGGTACGCGGCCGGCGCGAGCGCAGGCGGGCTCGTACTGCGCGCGGTCACCCGCCGCAGACCCTCGGCGTAGGCCGTCCGCCCCCGCGATTCGTACGGGAGCCGGGCGGCACGGAGCGCCTCGGACCCGCCGTCCGTCCCGCAGCCGAAGCGGCTCCCCGGGAAGCGTGACCGGAGGCCCCGGTCGTGGGACACGGCCACCACGGCGCCCGGATACGCGGCGAGCGCCGCCTCCAGGTCCTCGACGAGGTCCAGCGCCACGCGGTCGGTCGGCTCGTCGAGCACGAGCAGGTCCGCCGGGCGGGTCACCAACCGGGCGATCGGCAACCGCCGTTGCTGACCGCCCGCGCACCGGGGCGGACGGAAGTAGAGGTGCACGCGCCCACCTTGACAAGGCGATCCGCCTCGTCTCAAGTAGAGCCCGATTCCGGCGCCCGGCGGCCCTCGTCCGTCGCGGCCTTTCGCCGCCGGTGCGCCGCCGCTTTCGCGTTGTTGCCGCAGCGCCGCATGGAGCACCACTGGCGGGGCCGGCCCGAGGGCGGGTTGAGGTAGAGCATCCGGCACACCTCGGACGCGCACCTCGTCAGCCGCTCCCGGCGCGACGCGTCGGACACGAGGTCGATCAGGTCCCGTGCGACCACGGACAGCAGGGCGTCCTCGGGGAGCAGGGCGCTCCCAGGTGCCGGTCGCACGCTGTCGGGCGTCAACTCCAGCCTGGGTGCGGGGGGTTCAGGGGCGGCCAGTTCGTTGACCAGGTTCACGGACGCGGGGGAGGGGCGGCGCCCGTCCAGCAGCGACGACGCGATGTCGTACGCCGCGTCCCGCAACGCGTGCAGCGACCGCAGCAGCGCGTCCGGGTCGTACCCGGGCGCCGGAGTCAGTCCCACGCCACGGCACCACGCGGCCAGCCGCTCGGCGTCCCCCATCCGCTCCAGCGGGCCGACAGGCCGGCGTCCCGCCGTCGCCACGAGGTTCAGCGACAGCGACCCGGCGTCGAACCGTAGATCACGTGCCCGGGCGGTGACCCTCGTACGCGGTGCTTGCGGTGCGGCTCCCATGCGGCGATAGTAACCTCTCAAACGGTTACCAAGGGAACGGTGGGCCATGCGGATCGCGATTGTCGGAGCGGGTGGGGTCGGCGGCTACTTCGGGGCGCGGCTCGCCGCGGCGGGCCACGAGGTCACCTTCGTGGCCCGGGGACGCCACCTGGAGGCCGTACGGCGCTCGGGGCTTCTCGTGCGCAGCCCGCTGGGGGACGTCCGGACCTCGCCCGGCTCGGTGGTGGAGAGCGTCGCGGACGTGGACGGCACCGACCTGGTCGTCGTCGCCGTGAAACTGTGGGACACCGAGGACGTCGCCCGCCAGCTCGCAGCCTCCAAGCCGGCAGGCACGCCTGTCGTGTCGCTGCAGAACGGCGTGCACAAGGACACGGTTCTCGCGCGTCACCTTCCCGCCGAGTCCCTGCTCGGCGGCACCTGCTTCATCTCCGCCTTCATCGAGGAGCCGGGCGTCGTCCGGCACAACGGCACCCTTCAGCGCATGGTCTTCGGCGCCCGTCATCCCGGGCAGGAGGCGGTGGCGCGTCAGTTCCTCCAGGCGTGCGCCGAGGCGGGCATCGACGCCGAGGTCAGCGAGGACGTCGACCGGGTGATCTGGGAGAAGTACGTCTTCCTCGTCGGCCACTCGGCCACCACCACGGCCGTCCGCCGTCCCATCGGCGTCGTCCGCTCCCACGAGCGGACGCGGGTGCTGCTGCGGGAGGTCATGGCGGAGGCCGTGGCCGTCGCCCGTGCGTCGGGCATCGCGCTGGCCGAGGACTTCGCCGAGCGGCAGCTCGCCTTCTGCGACACCCTGCCCGCCGACATGACGTCGTCCATGCACAACGACCTCGAACACGGCCACCGTCTCGAACTGCCCTGGCTCAGCGGGGGAGTGGCCGACCTCGCCGACGAACTCGGTGTCCCCGCGCCCCGCAACCGCACGGTCGCCGACATCCTTTCCCCGTACGTCGACGGCGCCCCGGCCGACTCGTGAGGAAGCCGTCGGTCAGCCGGCCGTGGCCCGGTTGAGACGCACGGACGACCAGAAGGCCGCGCCGATGAGGGTGACCCCGATCAGGCCGGTCACGATGTCGTTCACCTCGTAGCGGATGCTGACGAGCAGAACGGCCGCGAGGGCGCCGATCGCGTAGTGCGCGCCGTGCTCCAGGTACACGTAGTCGTCCAGCGTGCCCTGGCGCACCAGATACACGGTGAGCGACCGGACGTACATCGCGCCGATGCCGAGGCCCAGCGCCATCAGCACGATGTCGTTGGTGACGGCGAAGGCGCCGATCACCCCGTCGAAGGAGAAGGACGCGTCCAGCACCTCGAGGTACAGGAAGGTGAAGAAGGCGGCCCGGCCGGCCAGCGCGACCCCGGAACGCCCGCCCCCGGCCTCGCCGTCCTCCTCACCGCCCTGCTCCCTCTCCAGCCTGGCCTCGAAGAAGCCCGACAGCCCGTGCACCACGAGATAGGTGACGAGTCCCGCGGCCCCCGAGACCAGCACCGTCTGCGCCTTGTCGGCATGGTGGCCGCCGTGCTGGTGGGCCTGGGTGGCGAACGTCATCGCGGTCGCCAGGAGCACGACGAGCGCCACGCACACCGACAGCATGTCGATCTTGCCGAGCCGCGCCAGGGGCCGCTCCACCCGGCCGATCCACTTGGTCGCCCGGTCCTCCAGGATGAAGTCGAGGAAGATCATCAGCAGGAACATGCCGCCGAACGCCGCGATCGACGGATGGGCGTCGGTGACCAGCTCCTGATAGCGCTCCTTGTCCGTGAGCGCCAGATGCACGGCCTCCTGCGGAGCCAGCCGGGCGCTCACGGACACGATGACCACCGGGAACAGCAGCCGCATGCCGAACACGGCGATGAGGATGCCGACGGTGAGGAAGATCCGCTGCCAGAAGGCGTTCAGTTTCTTGAGGATGCCGGCGTTGATGACCGCGTTGTCGAAGGACAGCGAGATCTCCAGTACGGCGAGGATGGCGACGATCCCGAGCGCCGCCCACCCGTCGTACAGCACCCCGCCCACCAGCCCGACGGCCGTCACGGCGAACGCCCACCGGAAGGTCTTCCACAGCACCCGGCACTCTCCCTTCTCCCTCGCCCTCGCTCGGACGACGGATTGGGCTCCAGTGCCCCTTCCCACGGCCTCCGTAACGCGAGGACCGCGCGCATCCACCGATCACCGGCACGGTGTCACGCGCTCACCGCGTTGGGGGCGGCCGGAGGGCCGGAGCACCGCTAGGCTGTGTCGAACGCCCATACGGCAGTTGACGCAGGGAGCCGGATCGATCGTGTTCGCCCTGCTCGGCTTCGCAGCCCTCGTCGCCACTCCTGTGTGGGCCGTCGCCGTGGTCATCAGACTGCTGTCCGTCGTCCTGCCGGGGCGGCGCCCCGACTGGGGCGTGCCGTTGCTGCGCTGGGGCGCCGGCATGGCGGCGGCAGCCGCGGTCATGCTTCTGGTCATGGCCCTCGGTGCCGTGCAGCTGTCCGACCACGAGTCCCGTTCGGGGACGGACTCCTTCCCCCCGCCCGCCTGCCGCGACGCCGCCCCTCACCTGGTGGAGCAGATCGTCGGCCATCGCGCGTCGTACCTGCCTCCGGCCTTCGACTGCGTCCTGGAGAACGGGACGAGGTACCCCGGTCCCCAGTACGGGTGGCTCAACGGGCTCGCCGTCACCTGCGTGGTGGTCTCCGCCCTCTTGGCGGCGGGGGCCCGGTGCGCCACCCGTCGGCGGACGACGCGACAGGTGCGCGTGCCGGACCCCGAAACGGTGGGCTGAGCCCAACGCCGGACTTCGGCGCCGGGGCCCGGCCCGGGCCGGGACGTCAGCGCCCCCTCCGCCGCGCCAGCCGGCGGAACGACCGGGCGCTGCCCGTCGGCGAAGGCAGGCGTCCCGCCGCCGCGTCGTCGAGCAGGGAGCCGACCGTCTCCGTCGCGCAGACGCGGTTGGCGCCGATGCCGCCGGAGGCGCCGCGCTTGATCCAGCCGACGACGTAGGTGCCGGGACGGCCGGTCACCCGGCCCCGGTCGTGGGGCACCGTGCCCGTGGACTCGTCGAACGGGAGCCCGGCGAGCGGCGTCCCCCGGTGGCCCACCGCCCGGAGGGCCAGCCCGGCCGGGATCTCCACCTCGCCCGCCGCGCCGGTGACGCGTACCGCACGGACCGACTCCTCCCCGCACACCTCCGCGGGTGCGGACAGGAAGCGGAACACGATGCGGCGCGGACCGTCCGCCGCCGGAGGCAGCGACCAGTCGACGGCCTCCCGCCGTACGTCCTTCAGCACCGCGGCCTTGTCCCGCTGCGCCGCCGCGTCGACCGCCGCGCCCACGGCCGGGTCGTGGTCGTCGACGACCAGGTCGACGCCGGGCAGGTGCTTCAGGGCGAGCAACTCCGTGCGCGTGTACGCCGCGTGCTCCGGGCCGCGCCGGCCCAGCACCACCACCTCGCGCACCTTGCTGCGCCGCAGTTCCGCCAGCGCGTGCGCGGCGATGGGGGTCCCTTCGAGCGTGGCCGGGTCGGACACCAGCAGGCGTGCGGCGTCCAGGGCGACATTGCCGTTGCCCACCACGACGACCCGGTCCGCCGACAGGCCGAAGGCGTCCGGGGCGACGTCGGGGTGCCCGTTGCACCACGCGACGAACTCGGTCGCGGCGACGCTGCCCGGCCGCTCCTCGCCCGGCACGCCGAGCCGCCGGGCCTCCGGCGCGCCGACGGCGTAGATCACCGCGTCGTGGTGGGCGGCGAGTTCGTCGGCAGTGACACCGCCCTCGCCCACCTCCAGGCCCAGACAGAGCCGCACCCGCGGATGGGCGAGGAAGCGGGCGAAGCTCTCGCCGGCCTTCTTGGTGGACGGGTGGTCGGGCGCCACCCCGTACCGGACCAGACCGCCGGCGACCGGCAGCCGGTCGATCAGGGTCACCTCGGCGGGGGTGTGCAGCAGCAGGTCCCGCGCCGCGTACATCCCCGCCGGGCCCGTGCCCACGACCGCGACCCTGAGCGGTCCGAAGTCCGGCGGCAGCACCCGGTCGAACGACGGCGCGCCCCAGTCGTGGAACACCGGTCCCGGGACGGGCCGTTCGGGCCGGTGCTCCTCGTTCGCGTCGTTCTCGTAGTACGCCGCGTTGATCCGGGCGTACTCCCTCTGTGCTCCGGTCAGCCGCTCGACCGGGAAGATCGCGTCCACCGGGCAGGCGTCCGCGCAGGCGCCGCAGTCGATGCAGCTCTTCGGGTCGATGTGCAGCATCTCCGTGCTGCCGAAGGCGCGTTCCTCCGGCGTCGGATGGATGCAGTTGACCGGGCAGACGGACACACAGGTCGCGTCGTTGCAGCAGGTCTGGGTGATCGCGAAGGCCATGGTCGTCCGCTCCGCCGAGGGCCCGGGGTGGGCAGGATGTACGTGGTCAGATGAGGTGGGCGCGCTTGTAGAAGAAGAGCGCGGGCCGGGTGAGCAGTCCGACGGAGGACAGGAACTCCATCAGTCCCGCACAGCTCGCCCGCACCATCGACTTGTGGTGCTCGTTGGCGCGGGCCTCGCGCAGCGCGCGCTTCTCGTCCAGGCCGGCGTTCGCGTACACCTTGCGGTTCACCATGCTGGTGACGATGACGTACGCGGCGATCGCGATCATCACCGCGTGGATGCGGCGGCGCACGCGCCCCGCGCGGGCGAGGTGCTTCCGCGTCTCCTCGCGCGCGAACATCATGTGCCGCGATTCCTCGACCACATGGATGTTGTTGATGGTGCGGACGAACGGCACGACCCGCTCGTCGCGCATCCAGTCGCGCTGCATGACGTCGAGGACCTCCTCGGCGACGAGGATCGCGGCGTACGCGGCCTCGCCGAAGGCGGTGGTCTTGAACAGCCGTCCCAGCTCGACCGCCACCCGGTCCGGGCGGTAGGCGGGAGCGCCGAGCTTCTTCGCGCCGCGGGCGAACATGATCGAGTGCCGGCACTCGTCGGCGATCTCGGTCAGCGCCCACTGGAACGTCTCGTCCGTGGGGTCCTTGGAGTAGATGTCCCGCAGGATCATCTGCTGGAGGATCATCTCGAACCAGATGCCGGTGCAGGCGACCGACGCCGCCTCCTGCCGCGTCAGCTCCTTGCGCTGCGCGTCGCTCATCTCGTCCCAGTACGCGGTGCCGTAGAGGGTGCTCCACTCCGGGCTGGCGCCGTGGAAGTCCTTGTCCAGCGGGGTGTCCCAGTCGACCTCGGTGAGCGGGTCGTAGGACAGCTGCGCGGACGAGTCGAGCAGCCGACGGGCCACGTCGACGCCGTCGTCCGACGGGTGATCCGGGTGCTGTGCCCGGGAGGTGGTCAGAGCCATGCCGGGGCCTCCTCGAGTCGAGTCCATACGCCATTACCACGGGTAACCGGCCCGCTTGCTGACGAACTGTATAGCAAGACCTTTCGTCTTCCCACCCCTGTGCTCGTCAAGCTCATGTGAAGGCCCGCACGGCGTGTTCACCGTGCGGGCCGGGGTGGGGTGTGACGTGGGGTGCGTCGCTCCGTGACGTGGGGCGCGTGCGCTCAGAGGCCGGTGACCTTGCTGCTCGCCGAGACCTCGTGGACCAGCGTGAGGGTGCGGTGGCCGCCCGGCGGGAGCTTCACGTCCCAGCGGGCGATGCCGTCCGCGTCCACCGAGTCCGGCGCGGGCGAGCACGCCTCCTCCCGCAGACGCACCCCCACCGCCGAGACCTCGGACACCGGGATGCGCTCCCGGACGACGACCACCCGGTCGTCCTGCTCGTCCGGCGCGGAGAACCGCGACAGATGCAGCCGCACGGTCCGGGTGAGCACGGTCCGCTGGGTCAGGCCCGTGGTGTCCCGGGTCTCCTCCGTCTCCCGTACGACCCGGTGGTCGTCCCGGCTGCCGAAGGCCAGCTCGACGGCGGCCCCCGGAGCGGTGAACTCCAGCGTTCCGCGACCGACGAACCCGCTGCCCCGGATCAGGTCCACCGGCCCGGCCAGCAGCGCGTGCCCGGACCGGTTGTCGGCCCGCACCACCTGCGTGACCAGCGGCGACAGCTCCGGCGCGCAGGCGTACTCGCTGCGCGCGGACGTGGTGAACGACGACACCGGCACGCGGTGCGCGCGCCCGTCGGCCGGCACGGACACCGGGTCGGGGGCGTGCAGCACGCGCACCTCGCCGCCGTCGTCCACCCCCGGCAGCCCCGGCACGGGAGCGGGACCCAGGTCCGCGATCTCCTCCTCCCGCAGGTCCACACGAACGGTGCGGCGCTCCTCGGGGGAGCGGTCCTGCAGCGTCAGCCGGTCCTCGCCGAGCACCGGCGGCTCCGTGGCCACCGAGGAACGCGCCGTGGACAGCGTCAGCCGCACGCCGGACCAGTCCTCGCCGGTGCGCTGCCAGACCATCGCCTCCGTCTCCAGGGTGAGCGCGTCGCCGGCCAGGGTGGCCCGGTACGCCGGCCGCCACAGCGCGCACGGCGTGAGGTGACTCAGCCGCAGCTCCGCCGTCCCCTCGCCCGAGGCCTCCACGGTCAGCTCGACATGCCCGACCAGCTCGGCGGGCTCCGTCTCCGCGTCGGCGAGGGCCTGCTCGGCCTCGCGCAGCTCGTCGGAGAGGGCCTGCAGCCGCGCCTCCACCTCGCGCAGCTGCTCGGCCTGCCGCTCACGCTCCTCGTCGACGCGGTCCAACTCCCGCGCCCAGCGCTCCCCTTCGGCCTCGCCGAACCCGGCGCCCTCGCCGATCTCCCGCAGCAGGTCGGCGGCGAGCCGGCCCAGCGCGTCCCCGCGCGCCGCCAGCCGGTCCCGGCGCTGCTCCAGCACCGGCCGCTCCTCCTCCAGGGCGGTCACGCGGCGGCGCAGCGGCGAGTCGTCGTCGGCGGGTTCCGGCCCGCGCGGCGTCCACGCGCGCACGATCCGCACGTCGAGCACGGTCGCCGGGAAGCCGGCGGTCAGCTCGGCGTGCAGGGTCCGGTCGACGGCCGGCGCGCCGATCGGGCCGAGCCTCAACTGCTGGGTTCCGGGCCGCAGTTCGAGCGTCGCGGTGCGTTCGACGTGCGCGCGGTCCTCGGTGCAGGTGACGGCGGTGACGGGGAGGGGGACCGGGGCGGTCGGCTCCGATGCCGGTGACGTAGACATGTCTGGGTCAGCTCCTGCGGTTGCCGCCGGTCAGGGCCTTGCCGGCCGGGATCCTGATCTCGTAGCCGCCGTCGAGGGCGACGGTGCCGCCGCCCGGCAGGTCGACCCGCCAGATCCGGGTGCCCGGGGCGTGCCGCTCCCGGTCCGCACGGTCCTCGGGCTCGGCCCAGTCGGCCCGCTCCTCGATCCGTACGTCCGCCTCCGAGGTGACCGGCACACGCTCACGCACCTCGACGCGGACAGCGGCCGGAAGCCGGTTGGCCAGCTCCACATGGACGCGGTGGTCGAGAACGGTCACGTTGTTGCGCAGCCCCGCCGTCGACTCGGTGAGGTGCGTCCGGCGGGTGACGCCGATCGCCTCCGCGGGACCCAGCCCGAGGCGACGGACACCGCCCGGCGCGAGGGTGGGCAGCGCGGCGGTCAGCTGGTACTCCCCGTCGACGCTCACCTCGACCGGCCCGGCCAGCAGCGCCTGATCGGTCGCGTTGGACAGCACCAGCGTCGCGTACACGGTCTGCTCCACCGCCGGCACACACACGTACTCGGTGCGCAGACCCACCGCGATCTCGCCGACCGTGACGGTGTGCCAGGTGCCGTCGGAGGGGATGTCGGCGGGTGCCGCCGCGTCGTAACGGTGGTCGAACGAGCCCGCCGACTCGCGCGGTCGCACGGCGTGCCCGGGCAGCGGCAGAGCGGCGGGCTTCTCGGCGCGCCGTTGGTACTCGGCGGTCACCGGGTCGAAGCCCGCGTCGGGGAAGAGCCGGCCCCGGCGGTCACGCGGCTCATCGGGGCCGCTCAACACGAGTGCCACGTAGTCGAGTTCGGCGTCGTCGGGCCGGGGCGGGCCCGGGACGGCCGGGGGCTGTGCGTACGGGGCGGCGCCCGTGGACTCCGGGGCGGGCGCGTAGGCCCCGCCGCCCGCGCGGGGTGCGGCGGCCGAACGGGAGCCGGAACCGGGACGGGACCGTGGCCGTCCACGGTCCGGGGCGGGGGCGGAGCCCGGCGCGGCCGGACCGGCGAAGCCCTGAGGAGGCGCGCCGTACGCGGCGCCGGGGGCGGGCAGGGCGGCGGGCGCCGGAGGAGGCGGGGGAGTGGGCGGAGCGGCATGGGCCGCGCCGACCGTGACCGAGGTGTTCTCGACGGGACCGCCCGCGACCCACCCGCCCGCCCTCGCTTCCGCGAAGACGTCGCGTTCCGGCCGGGGACCCGCCGCGTCGTACCCGGCGAACAGGTCGGTCAGCCCCGCCGGGGGCTCGCGCCAGCCGGACGGGGCCGGCGCGGGCTGGCTGCGTCCGATACGGACCGACCGCAGACGGGGCAGATCGGTGCGACGCCGGAGATCGGCCGTGGCGAAAGCGATCCGCACGCCCGTCCAGTCCTCACCGGACCGCTGCGCGACCGAGGCACGCAGCAGCAGCCGCCCGCCGACCTCGCCCTGACGGTGCGTGAGGCGGTACGTCGGCACCCAGACGGCGCCGGGCACCCCGTACTCGGTCTCCACCTCGGCCTCCGCCCCGGCCCCGCCCCGCAGGGTCAGCACCGCCGTGTACGAGGAGGCGACCCCGGACGCCGGGGCGTCGGTGCCCGCGCGGTCCAGCCGGTCGCGCGCCAGATCCATCTCGTGCTCCAGGCGCCGGAGCTGGTCCTCCAGCTCGCGGAGCCCGTCGTGCAGCACGGTCAGGCGCTCGTCGACGAAGCCGGCCAGTTCCAGCCAGGCGTCCACCGGGGTACGGCGATGATGAGGGTCGTCCCGCTTACGGCCGGGCGGCACCGGACGCAGCGCGGCGACCTCCTCGATGCGCTTCAGTTGCCGGTCGCGTCGGGCGTCGACCGCCTGGTACGCCTCGGCCAGCCGGTCGACCTCGCGCCGCGCCTCGGCGACGGCCTCCGGGGCCACCGGCTCCGCGTCGACCTCCGCCCGAGCCTCGGTGACCCGCACACCCGGTGCGCCGAGGACGCGGGCGCGCAGCGAGTGGGGGTCGAGCGAGCGCGGCAGTCCGGGCACCCTGACCTGTCCGTCAGCCGGGACCGTGCCCCGGGCGACGCGACGGCACAGGGCGCCCTGCGCGTACACCGTCACCGATTCCAGTGCCGAGTCCCACCTCGGTGCCGTCCCAGCCGTCATGTGCTCCCCCGCGCAGCCGTGTTCGTCCTCGGGGCAGCCTACGCGGAGACGGGCCGGTGGGGATCACCAGATCAGGCACCAGTACCGGCCGTGGTGCCCGATCCCGATCCGGCTCTCGTGCGGCACCAGGGCGGGGTCGGGCCGGCCCACCGCCGACATGGTGCAGGCGGGGTCACCGACGGTGCCGGAGGCGGACATGCGGCGGGCGGCGTCGGTGGCCGCGGGGGAGGTGGACCAGGTGGTGGTGGGGGTGTCGGGCTGCTTGGGGGTGGGGGAGGGCCGTGGCCCGGTGGTGGGCCCCTTGGTCGGCTTCGCGGTGGGGCTCGAGGTGGGCTTCGCGGTCGGCGCCTTCGTCGCGGGCTTGGCCGTCTCGGCGGGCGGTTGCGCGGTGGGGGTGACCGGCGGTTGTGCTGGGGGTACGCGCGTCCCGGTCGCCGGCGGCGGAGGGATACGCGGTCCGGGTGTCGTTCCCGCGGTCGGGGTCAGGCGGGCCGTGGGCGCCGCCGGCTCAGGGGCGCCCGTCCGGGGCGGGACCTCGGGCGCCGCCGACCGGGCGGGTGTCCTGGGCCCCTCCGGCGCACCCGTGCCGGTGTCGGTCCCCGTTCCCGCCCCGCCCGTCGAGGTGGGCGGCGGAGGCACGAGCCCCGGCGGCCGGCTGGGCGGCGCGACCCCGGACGTGCCAGCCACCCGCGGAGGTCCGGTGGCCGCCCCGCCGTCCGGCACGGCCGGCCCGGTCCCGGCGCCCTGGTCCGGTACGGCCGCTCCGGTCCCGGCGCCCTGGTCCGGCACGCCCGGCGGCTGCGTCCGCCCCTGCCCGGGCGGTGACGTCGGCCTCGCCGGACCGCCGCTCGGCCGGCCCGCCCCGCCGGGACGGGACGCGGTCGGCACGGGAGCACCGGTCCCGCCGGTGCCGGCCGGCCCCGGCGACGTGGTCTCGGCGGTCGGTGTCGGCAGCGGGCCCAGCGTCGGCAGCGACAGGTCGTTCGAGGCGGACGGCCTGGGGCTCGGTGTGCCGTCGTCCTGCGCCACCCACACCCACACGCCGACGCCGCCCAGGACCAGCGCGGCGGCGCCGCCGGCGATCCACGGGGCGCGCCGGGGCGGGCGACGGTGACGATTCATGGTCACCACTGTCCTATGCACCCCGGCGGGCCGCCTGTCGCATGGTCCGGCTGCCCTGCCGCCCGTCCGCCCAGTGCGCTCGTACGGGTGACGGACACCGCCGACCGGCCGTGCCGCCCCGGCCTTACGGAGAACCCCGTTCCCTTACCTCCGAGGTCATCGACCCGGCCCCCTGCCCGGTGCCACGATCACCGCGTACGAACGACCGACGCACCGTGGAGGACACCATGACCGCGTACGCCATCGCCAGTCTCCGGCCGGCCGCACCGCACCCCGACATCGCGGAGTACATGGAGCGCATCCCCGCGACGCTGGAACCGTTCGGCGGCCGCTTCCTGGTGCACGTCACGCGTCACGAGGTGAAGGAGGGCACCTGGCCCGGAGATGTGGTGGTGATCGCCTTCCCCGGGATCACCGAGGCACGGGACTGGTGGGACTCGCCCGCCTACCGGGAGATCGCACCGCTGCGCTCCCGGCACATCGAGGGCGACATCATCCTGATCGACGGTGTCCCCGACGGCTACGACCCCGCCGTCACGGCGGCGGCGCTGCGCAAGGAACTCGACGCCGCCGCCGACCGACCGCTGGGCACCCCCGACGCGTCCGGTTACGGTGGAGATGTCCCCTTCGCCCGGGGCGTCGCCCCGGAGTATCCGGGAGAGAGACCATGAGTAATCAGTTCGAGGTCGTCGTGGACGTCGACCGGCCCATCGAGGACGTCTTCGCCTACCTCGCCGACGGCCGGAACGACCCCGAGTTCAGCCCCCGCGTCCTGACGATGGAGAAGAGCCCCGACGGCGACACCCATGTGGGCACGGTGTTCCACAGCACGGTGAAGGACGCCGGGATGCGCTCCCAACGGGACTTCGAGATCTACGAGTTGACCGCACCCACCCGTATGCGCTGGCACGAGGTGTCGCACAACTCCATCACCGCCGAGGAGGGCGGGTACGACCTCGAACCCACACCCGACGGCGGCACCAGGGTGCGCCTGTACAACAAGCTCGAAGGACACGGCGTGGGCAAGGTGCTGCTGCCGCTCGCGGCGGGCGCGGCCCGCAGGGACGCCCCCGCCTTCGGCCGCCGTATCAAGGAGGCAGTCGAGTCGTCGGCCTGACGTACGTGCGAGGTCGCACCAGTCGGCTGACGCAGACCCGTGCGGACCTCGCGCGAGGATCAGGAGACCAGCACCCAGACCGCCATCATCAGCAGGAAGACGCCCACGGCCAGCGCCGGAAGTCCCAGGATCGCCGTCATCACACCCCAGTGCGTCCGTCCGCGCGGAGCCTCCGCGCCGCCTGTCCCTGCCACGTCACTCTGTGTCGCGCTCACGAACTCACCTTCCGGTCAAGGGAATGACAGGGAGGCTAGACCATGACGCGCTCACCGGTGGCGGACATCGCGTCCCCCGACCGGCGTAGCGACTCGGCGGCCGGCGTGCCGTCAGGGCTCCGGGTGGCATAACAGTGGCCCTATGACATCAAGACATACCGCCCCTCAGGGCACCGAGCGCCGTGCCTCCGGAATGCGGGTCAGGGCCGCTGTGATGGCCCTGGCCGCCGCGACCGCCCTCGGCACGACCACGACCGAGGCGGCGGCGTCGTCCTCGGCCCGCCCCACGACCGACTGGGACGCCATCGCCCAGTGCGAGTCGGGCGGCAACTGGAAGGCCAACACCGGCAACGGCCACTACGGCGGACTCCAGTTCTCGCAGTCGAGCTGGGCCGCGGCCGGCGGGCTCACGTACGCGCCGCGGGCAGACCTCGCGACACGCAAGGAGCAGATCGCGGTGGCGAAGCGCCTCGCCCAGCTCCAGGGCATGTCCGCGTGGGCGTGCGCGTACGCGGGGCGCTAGCGCCGCGGGTGCGTCGAACTCACGCGGTGCGTGATGTCCGCGCGGTGCGCTGCCTGCACGTCACGCGTTACGTCCATGCCACGCGTTACGTCCACGTGGTGCGCTTCGTCCACGTCAGGCGTTACGTCCACGCGGTGCGCTACGTCCACGCCATGCGCTACGTCCACGCGGTGCGCTACGTCCACGCCACGCGCTACGTCCACGCGGCGCGTCACGTCCGCGAGGCGCGCGCCGGCTGACCGGAGCGCGCCGTCACAGGACGTCCCGCTCCGCACGTCACGCGCCCGGAACCGGGCCACCTGCCGCCGGCGGATACTCCGGCGCGGGCTGCTGGAGCGGCTGCTGCCGCCCCATCGCCTTGTCGTTCTGAGCCGCCGTCAGTCTGCGGACGAACAACAGGGCCAGCACCGCGGACACGATGTCGAGGACCGACCCCGCCATCAGCCACCCCGCGGCGTCGTGGATCGCCTGCGGGTCGCTCGCTTCGCCGTACCGGTCCGTGGTGAGCCGGCCGAAGAGGTTCGACACGATCCACATGCCCCACCAGGCGTTGAGCAGGCCCTGGTGCCGTACCTCGGACGCGTAGGGGTCCGGCTGGCTGGCGCGCAGGACGTCCTTGGCGATGCCGTGCGGGATGACCAGGTTGGCGAACGGGATGAACCAGCCGCCGATCGCCCAGCCCGGCGTGCGGCGCTGCACGTCCGGCGCGAACACCTCCGCGTTGTGACGCACCCGGTGGAACCAGATGACGAACAGCGTCGCCGTGCCGAGCATGCCGAGCATGTACATCCCGCTGGTCGCGACGACCGCCCAGTCCGCCCGGTCGACCGCGCCCAGATCGACGTCGCCCGAGCCGGACACCACGTCCCCCATCACCGACCTCATGTTCGCCGCCGCGCCGAAGCCCAGCACGTCGGCGACGATCATGAAGGCGAGCAGCGCGGTCACGGCGTGCGCGAGACCGATCGGTGAGCGCAGCACGGGAAGCGGGCCGAGCATCGGGCGCTTGGGCAAGGACGGATGAGTCATGGGACCCCCCTGAGAAGTGCGGTGGAAATGCGGCGCGCTCTCCCCAGGAACGCCGCGAGACGATCACAACCGAGTGATCGGCTTCCGGACCCTACCCCACGACCGGTACTGCGTGTCCATGACTATTACCTCCTGACCACAGGAAACGCCCGTCACGGAAGGCACGCCGGACCATGCACACGCACGACGTCGACGAAGAACTCGTGGCGGCCGCGACCGAGGTCGCCCGGACCCGCTGCCGGGGCGACAACCACACCGTGGCCGCGGCGGCCCGCGCCGCGGACGGGCGGATCGTCACCGGGGTGAACGCCTACCACTTCACCGGCGGCCCGTGCGCCGAACTGGTCGTCCTCGGCACGGCAGCCGCCCAGGGCGCCGACGACCTGGCGACCATCGTCGCCGTGGGGGACCGCGACCGCGGAGTGATCTCCCCGTGCGGCCGCTGCCGCCAGGCCCTCCTCGACTACTTCCCGGCCCTTCAGGTCATCGTCCCCACCCCCGACGGCCTCCGCGCGATCCCCGTCACCGCCCTCCTCCCGCACACCTACGTCTGGGCGGACCACCAGCTCGACACGTCGTCGTGGTCCGAAGGGCCCGTCATGCGTCCCTCGCATGATTCATGAGGATGAGGCACTAAAGTACGCGCCATGCGTATGAGTCTCGAGGAACAGATGCGGTCCGCCGTGGCGGCGCTTCTGCACGCGGCGGGGGAGTCGCAGACGGCCCTCGCCGCCGCCCTGGGAGTGAGCCAGGCGCAGGTGAGCCGCCGCCAGGCGGGCACCGCCGCGTGGAGCCTCGCCGACTGCGATGCGGTCGCCGCGCACTTCGGCATCGGCACCCTCGACCTCCTGGCCGGGCCCACCGCGGCCACCCAGGCGCTGCCGCCCGAGCGCCGCCGCTCCGCGGACCGTGCCTCCGGTCGCGTGCGCCGCACCGCGCCGGTCCGGGAGGCGAGCGGACGATGACGGACTTCGAGGCGATCGACGCCCTGCTCGACTCCGCTCGGCAGGAGGTGCCCCTCCCGCCGGCCGAGGAGCGCCGCGCCCTGCGCGAAGGGCTCAACCTGTCGCGCACCCAGGTCGCCCAGGCCCTCGGCGTCAGTCCCTCCACGGTCGGCGGCTGGGAGGCGGGCCGCGAACCCGCGGGCGAGGTACGGGAGCGGTACGCCTACTTCCTCGACGGGGCCCGTAAGAAGCTGGCCGACGCGACCACCACGGCGGACGCACCGGAGCAGCCGGTTTCCGACCCCGAGGAAGCCCACGCACCGACCCCTGCTCCCGCCGCCGACGCGGACGACGATGTCGACACCCTCCCCGTCCCCCAGCCGTGCGTGCTCTGCGGACAGCCCGCCGTCCACCAAGTCGCGGGTTTCGCCCAGCACTTGGACCCGGAGGGCTGCGGTACCCAGCCGTCCGCCACGCAGCCGCCGTCCCTCGAGACTCCGGGCAGCACCCCAACCACCCACCGCCTGACCGGCGGTGGAGTGAAGGTCGTACCCGCCGGCCGACGTCTGAAGACCGCCGATGCCCCCGACCTGATCGGCCGCGCCGTCGCCGCCGCCCTGGAGGCGCACGCGGGGGACGTCGCCGCCGCGACCGCCGCGCTGGTGAAGCGGGCGATCCCGGACGCGATGGCCCTGCTGGACGAGACCCGCAAGGGCGGCCGTTACGACGTGATCGCGCACCCGTGGCTGCCGGACGTCCTCCGCAAGCAGTCCGCGCGCGGTCCCGACCAGATCTGGGAGGCCCGCCCCCGCTGGACCCGGCCCGAACTCCCGCCCGGGCAGCACGAGGTGACCGCGCTCGACATCAACGGCGCCTACCTGTCCGCCCTCAAGACGCATCTGCCGATCGGCCAGCTGGAACACTCCACCGGCGGCCGGCACGACCGTCGCCGCGCCGGGGTGCACCTGATCACCCCGCCCGCCTGGGAGCACGACGCTGTCCTGCCCAACCCGATCGGCAGCCGCGACGAACCGGGCCCGCTGTGGGTGACCGAGCCGACCCTGCGGCTGCTGCTGCGCCTCTCCGGCCCCAAGTACGGGCTGTGCGACCCGCCGGAGATCCACGAGTCGTGGACGTCCGGAGCGACCGAGAACCTGCTGGAGAAGTTCCGCACCGCGCTCAGGGACGCGCGCGACCGGGCGATCGCCGAGGACGACGAGGTGACCCTGGAGTACGTGAAGGCGATGTACTCCAAGTTCGTCTCGACGATGGGGGAGTCGAACTACAACCGGGAGCTGTACCGCACCGACTGGATGCACATCATCCGCTCCCAGGCGTTCGTCAACCTGTGGTGGAAGGCCCACCGCGCCTACGACGAGGGCCTGATGGTCGTCCGCGCCATGGGCACCGACGAGCTGCACGTCACCGGCGACTGGCGTGCGGTGTTCCCGGAGGGCCGAGGTGTCACCGAGGTGAAGGTCAAGGACGTCTACACGGTCGGCGACCCGGACCCGGCGGAGGCGGGAGACGGGGACGACTAACTACCTGTCCCTCCCAACCGTCTCCGCACCCACTCCACTTCAGGATCGACCCGCGCCAGCCCGTCCGGCAGGACCACCGTCGGCACCGTCTCGTTCCCGTCCGCGATCGCCCGTACCGCCGCCGCTGCCGCCGGGTCGCGCCAGATGTCGACCCAGTGGGCGCGGCGCGCGTCCCGGCCCAGACCGAGGCGCAGGCTCCTGCAGTAACGGCATCCCGGTCGCCAGTAGATCACCGGACGCCCGTCCGCCGCGCTGCGGCGCCGGGCCTCCTCCGAGCCGACGGAGGCGGGGAAGACCAGCGGCGAGTTCACCATCGCGAAGCCCACGAACGCGAGCAGGATCACGACCCCCGCGACGGTGTTCCCGTCCGCGAGCAACCCCGCCGCGCCCAGCACCCCGGCCGCGGTGAGCAGCGCCGGCAGCACCCAGCCCCGTATCACCGCGCGCCCCTACGACGACTCGCGGACGACCAGCTCCGTGGGCAGGGTGATCTGCTGCCGGGGCCCGTCGTTCAGGGTGATGTCGGTGAGGATGCGGGCCATCGTGCGGCCCAGCTCCTCCACCCGCTGGCGCACCGTCGTCAGCGGAGGGTTGGTGTGCCGGGCGAGCACCGAGTCCTCGAAGCCGACCACGGCCACGTCGCCCGGCACGCTCCGCTTCCGGCGGCGCAATTCGGCCAGCGCGCCGACCGCCATGAGATCCGACGCGGCGAACACGGCGTCCAGATCCGGCGTGCGTTCAAGAAGCAAACGCATGGCGCGGCCGCCGCTGTCCTCGGTGAAGTCGCCCGCCTCGATCAGCGCCTCGTCCACCGGAACGCCCGCTTCCCTGTGCGCCGTGTGCCACCCCGCGAGGCGCGCGCGGCCGACGTCCATGTCCTGCGGGCCGGTGATCGTCGCGATCCGCCTCCGCCCGCGGCCCAGCAGATGCCGTACGGCCTCGGCGGCGCCGCCCGCGTTGTCGGAGTTGACGTAGCTCAGCTGCTCGCCCGCGTCGCGGCGGCCGGCGAGGACGATGGGCAGGCCCATCTCCTCGAGCGTGCGGGGCAGCCGGTCCTCGGAGTGCACGGAGACCAGCAGCACGCCGTCCACCCGGCGGGTGGCCACCGACTCGGTGAGCTGGTCGCGTTCGGCCTGGTCACGCACCAGCATCAGCTGCAGTTGCGTGCCGCTCTCGGCGAGGGCGCCGCTCACCCCGCGGATCAGCGCGGCGAAGAACGGCTCCGAGCCGAGCCGGCTCTCCGACTCGGGGATCACCAGGGCCACCGCGTTGGTGCGGTTGGTGACCAGACCGCGGGCGACCGAGTTGGGGACGTAGTTCAGTTCTTTGATCGCCGCCAGGACCCGCGCCCGGGCGTCGGCGCTCACCAGGTCGGAGCCGTTGACGACGCGGGAGACCGTGGTGCGACCCACGCCGGCGCGGGCGGCGACGGTCTTGATCGTGGGACGGCGGTTGCCCGTCATGCACTCCCCCCTCTGCGGCCGCGGCGGCGTTCTCTGCCGCGGAGGTGACCTGCGGCAATTCTTGCAGACGCCGGGGACGGCACAGCACCCCCAGGGTCCGGAAGGCGAACGGAAGGCCCGCTTCCCTTCCAGAAGTTGCTTTCAAGTTATTGACAGATTGCGTCGCTGCTACAAGTCTTCGTGGGGCGGTGGGAACGTGCCCACCCAGAGTTGGGCACGTTCCCATCTCGATCAAGAGCCGCTGTAGTCATCGCAGAACTCGTCACTCCGATGTGTCAGCGCCGTCGCTAGGAGGAGATCCATGGGCACTCTCGGTTCGTTGCGCAGGAAGGCGGCGGCGACGGCCGCGGCCGTCGGCGCGCTCTCGCTCGTCGTCGGCTGCAGCGGCGACAGCGACTCGGTCACCGGTGGCAGCAAGGACGGCGACAAGGTCACCATCACCATGGGCCTGTTCGGCGTCATGGGCATCAAGGAGACCGGCCTGCTGGAGGAGTACGAGAAGAACAACCCAGGCGTCACCATCAAGGCCGAGATAGCCGGTGACGAGCAGACCTACTACACCGCGCTGCAGACCAAGCTGGCCGCCGGCAAGGGCCTGAAGGACATCCAGGGCATCGAGATCGGCCGCGCCAAGGAGATCACCGAGACCCGGGCGGACATGTTCGCCGACTTCGCGGACATCCCCGGCACCGACCACTTCCTGCCCTGGAAGCAGTCCCAGATCACCACCAAGGACGGCAAGGTGCTGGGCCTCGGCACCGACATCGGCCCCATGGCCGTCTGTTACCGCAAGGACTACTTCGAGAAGGCCGGCCTGCCCACCGACCGCGAAGAGGTCAGCAAGCTGTGGGCGGGCGACTGGAAGAAGTACGTCGAGGTCGGCCGCACCTTCAAGAAGAACTTCAAGGGTGACGGCGTCGCCTACACCGACTCGGCCAGCGGCCTGTTCAACGCCATGGTCTACGGCTACCCCGAGCAGTACTACGACGAGCAGGGCGACCTGATCTACGACACCAACCCGGCCGTCAAGGAGGCCTGGGCGCTCGCGTCGGACGCCGCCGAGGAGGACCTGACCGCCAAGCTGCGCCAGTTCCAGCCCGGCTGGGACCCCGGTCTGTCCAACGGCACGTTCGCGACCGCGGTCTGCCCGGCCTGGATGCTGAGCCACATCAGCGAGAAGGCCGGTGACGTCAACAAGGGCAAGTGGGACGTCGCCCGCGCGCCCAAGGGCGCCAACTGGGGCGGTTCCTTCCTCGGCGTGATCGAGGAGAGCCCGGTGAAGGAGGAGGCGCAGAAGCTCGTCGCCTGGCTGACCGCGCCCGAGCAGCAGGCCCGCATCTTCAAGGACCTCGGCAACATCCCGTCCTCGCAGAAGGCCCTCGAGGACCCGACCGTGAAGGCCGTGAAGAACGACTACTTCAGCGGCGCGCCGCTCGGCGAGATCTTCGGCGCCGCGGCCCAGGAGATCCCGGACAAGCAGGTCCTCGGCCGCAAGGACGGCACCATCAAGGACACCTTCTCCCAGGGCCTCGCCCTGGTCGAGCAGGGGACGCCGCGTGACGAGGCCTGGAAGACCACCTCGGAACGCGTGAAGAAGGCGGTCCGCTGACCGCGGTCCCAGCCGCCGTCCCGGGCCCGCCCGCCTTCGGGCGCGGGCCCGGGACGGCTCCCCATCCGCTCTCAGGAAGGAAGTCCGGTGGCCACCTCCACCACCAAGGCCCTGGCCGGCGAGGAGCCGCCGGGCCCGTCCCACGCCCGGGACGGCAAGGAGACCTCACGGCGGCGCGGCGCCTGGCTGCACCGCCTCGACGTCAAGGGCGCGCCGTACGCGTTCGTCGCGCCGTTCTTCGTCGTCTTCGCCGCGTTCAGCTTCTACCCGCTCGTCTACACCTCGTGGATCTCCCTGCACGACGTGGAACTGGCCACGCTCGACATCATGGAGTGGGTGGCGTTCGACAACTACGTCGACCTGTGGGGCGACTCGCGGTTCTGGAACGCCGTGCAGAACACCATCACCATCGGCGTCATCTCCACGGTGCCGCAGCTGCTGATGGCCCTCGGCATGGCGCATCTGCTCAACTACCGCATGCGCGCCTCGCTGTTCTTCCGCGTCGCGTCCCTCGTGCCGTACGCCACGTCCGTCGGCGCCGCCGCGCTCGTCTTCACCATGATCTACGAGCGTGACTTCGGCATGATCAACTGGGCGTTGGGCACCGTCGGCATCGACCCGGTGAACTGGGAGGCCGACAAGTGGCCCGCCCAGGTGGCCATCTCCACCATCGTCATCTGGCGCTGGACCGGCTACAACGCCCTGCTGTACCTGGCCGCCATGCAGGCCATCCCCGCCGAGCGCTACGAGGCCGCCTCCCTGGACGGCGCCTCCCGCTGGCAGCAGTTCACGCACGTCACCGTGCCCGGCATCCGCTCCACGATCGTCTTCACCATCGTGCTCTCCACGATCGGCGCGACCCAGCTGTTCGGCGAGCCGCTGATCTTCGGCCAGGGCCCCAACGGCGTCACCGGCGGGGCGAACAACCAGTACCAGACGCTGGGCCTGCTGCTGTACGAGGAGGGCTGGAAGAACTATCAGATGGGCCGCTCGGCGACCGTCGCCTGGGCGATGTTCATGCTGCTGGTCCTCGCCTTCCTGGCGCAACGGCTGATCAAGCGCCTGCGCTCCCGTACGTCCTGACCTGGAGACGCCATGACCATCCACAGCCTCCCGGCCCGGACGGACGCCCCGGCCCGGACCGAACCCGACCAGCCGGCCCGCCGCGGCGGCGGGCGCCGCCTGCTGCGCGAACGCGCCGGACGCACCCACCACGCGGGTCCGCTCGCCTACGTCCTGCTCGCCGTCATGGCGGTCCTGTCCATCTTCCCGCTGTACTGGACGATGGTGGCCGCCTCCACGGACAACACCCGGGTCAGCCAGACCCCGCCGCCGTTCCTGCCGGGCCCCAACCTGTTCGGCAACCTCGCCCGCGCCTGGGACGAGGCAGCCATGGGCAAGGCGATGATCAACAGCACGATCGTGGCCGGGGTGATCGCCCTGTCCACGGTGTTCTTCGCGACGCTCGCCGGGTTCGCCTTCGCCAAACTGCGCTTCAAGGGCCGCAACATCCTGCTGATGCTGGTGATCGGCACCATGATGGTGCCGCCGCAGCTCGGCGTCGTCCCGCTGTTCATGATGATGTCGGAGCTCGGCTGGTCGCAGCAGCTGCCCGCCGTCATCTTCCCCACGCTGGTCAGCGCCGTCGGCGTGTTCTTCATGCGGCAGTACCTCTCCGAGGCGCTGCCCGACGAACTCGTCGAGGCCGGACGGGTCGACGGGGCGCACTCGCTGCGGATCTTCTGGAGCATCGTGCTGCCCGTCGCACGGCCCGCCATGGCCGTCCTGTTCATGATCACGTTCGTGCACGCCTGGAACGACTTCTTCTGGCCGTTCGTGGTGCTCGACATGTCCAATCCGACCGTCCCCGTCGCGCTCACGCAGCTCAGCGCGGGTTATGTCCGCGACCAGTCGCTCATCATGGCCGGCGCGCTGCTCGGCACCCTGCCGCTGCTGGCGATGTTCATCGTCTTCGGCCGCCAGATCGTCAGCGGCATCATGGCCGGCGCCGTCAAGGGCTGACCGCCCCCGCCACAGCGCCGAACCGACACCCCCGCCGGGCCCGCCCGCGCACCCCCGCGGCCGGCGCCCTCCACCCCGAAAGGACTTACGTGGTCACCGCAGCACAGCAGACCGCGCCCTCCCCGGACGCCGCCCGCACCTTCCCCAAGGGCTTCCTCTGGGGTTCGGCCACCGCCTCCTACCAGATCGAGGGCGCCGCCGCCGAGGACGGACGCACCCCGTCCATCTGGGACACCTACGCCCGCACCCCGGGCCGGGTCCGCAACGGCGACACCGGTGACATCGCCACCGACCACTACCACCGCTGGCGTGAGGACGTCGCCCTCATGGCCGAACTCGGCCTGGGCGCCTACCGGTTCTCCCTCGCCTGGCCCCGCGTCCAGCCCACCGGACGCGGCCCCGCCGTCCAGAAGGGCCTGGACTTCTACCGGCGGCTGACCGACGAGCTGCTGGAGAAGGGCATCCAGCCCGTCGCCACCCTCTACCACTGGGACCTGCCCCAGGAGCTGGAGGACGCCGGCGGCTGGCCCGAGCGCGCCACCGCCGAACGCTTCGCCGAGTACGCCGCCCTCGCCGCGGACGCCCTCGGCGACCGCGTGAAGACCTGGACCACGCTCAACGAGCCCTGGTGCAGCGCCTTCCTCGGCTACGGCTCCGGCGTGCACGCCCCCGGCCGCACCGACCCGGTCGCCGCCCTGCGCGCCGCCCACCACCTCAACCTCGGTCACGGACTCGCCGTCCAGGCCCTGCGCGACCGCCTCCCGGCCGCCGCCCAGTGCTCCGTCACCCTGAACATCCACCACGTCCGCCCCCTCACGGACAGCGAGGGCGACCGGGACGCGGTCCGCCGCATCGACGCGCTCGCCAACCGCGTCTTCACCGGACCGATGCTGGAGGGCGCCTACCCGGAGGACCTCCTCAAGGACACCGCGGGGCTGACCGACTGGTCCTTCGTGAGGGACGGCGACCTGGAGCGGATCAACCAGCCGCTCGACTTCCTCGGCGTCAACTACTACACGCCCACCGTCGTCTCCGAGACCGACGGCAGCGGCACCCACACCTCCGACGGCCACGGCAACAGCCCGCACAGCCCCTGGCCGGCCGCCGACAAGGTCGCCTTCCACCAGCCGCCCGGCGAGCGCACCGCCATGGGCTGGGCCGTCGACGCCACCGGCCTGTACGACCTGCTGCGCCGGCTGTCGCACGACTTCCCGAAGCTGCCGCTGGTCATCACCGAGAACGGCGCCGCCTTCGACGACTACGCCGACCCCGACGGCAACGTCAACGACCCCGCCCGCATCGCCTACGTCCGCGACCACCTGGCCGCCGTCCACCGCGCCATCCTCGACGGCTCCGACGTCCGCGGCTACTTCCTGTGGTCCCTGCTCGACAACTTCGAGTGGGCGCACGGCTACAGCAAGCGGTTCGGCGCGGTGTACGTCGACTACCCGACCGGCAGGCGCATCCCGAAGGCCAGCGCCCGCTGGTACGCGGAGATCGCCCGCACGGGCGTCCTCCCCGCGGTCTGACCCGAACTCCGCGAGCCCGACTCCCTGCCCGTGGGGGGACAGGGAGTCGGGCTCGCGGTCGTCACCTCATGCCCGAGCGGCTGCGGAGGATCCCGACGCCGTCGCCGTCGAGTTCGTCGCAGCAGGCCGTGCGGCCGGTCATCGCCATGACGAGGTCGATCGTCCGCCCGGACACGAGCGGCCCGTCCCCGGTGGAGAACGGCCCGTCGTCCGCGACGAGCTTCAGCCCGCCGATCCGCCCCTTCGCGACGACCACGAGGTCGGTGCGCCGGTAGTACTCGGCGACGGCGGTCACGGTCTCGACGGGACAGGCCCTCCGTATGCCGAGCGGCCGCCGGATGTCCTCCCCGTGCACGACGGTCTCGCCGAGCATGGCGACGGCGGGCAGGGGAGGCTTGGTGGTGCTCGACACGGTGCGCCGGAAGCGGCCGAGGGTGTCGGCCGGCCCCGGACCGAGTTGCTGGGCCAGGCGCATGGCGACCTGCTTGTCGAAGTCGAACCGACAGCGGACGACGCCCGCGAGCCACGTGAAGGCGTTGAGACTCGCCCCCGCGGTGAGGTGCGCGAGCACGTCGCGCACGGTGAGCCCGTCACAGAGCGAGGGCGTGGCCCACCGATCGGGCCGGAGCCCCGCGAGATCGCCGGCGAGCGCGGCCCGCTCGGCACGGATCATGGACCACACCGTGGGGTCGGGAAGGGGCGTCATGGGGGGGGTGGGGATCCTGTCGGCGGGGCGGCGGTCGTCGTTCAGGCGGACTTCCGCCACACGGAGATGTGCTTGGGCGACTCCTGAGTGAACGGTGAGCCGTCCCAGTCCGCGACGCGGCGCTCCAGCTGAAGCCCGGCGATACGGGCCATGAGGTCGAGTTCCGCCGGCCAGGCGTAGCGGTGGCGGGAGGCCCCGCGGCGGTAGCGGCCGTCCTCGCCGTCGCGGGTGAAGTGGTGCGAGACGAGGAGCTGTTCGACGGTGTCGACGGTGTCGAACCCCAGATGCCGCTCCGACACGTCGAACGGCACCGCGACCTGCCCGGGCGGCAGGAACCGCAGGGGCGGCACGCCCAGTTCGATGACGAAGCGGCCCCCGGGGCGCAGATGCCGCGCGGCGTTGCGGAAGCACTCGACCTGTTCGTCCTGCGTGAGCAGGTTCGAGATCGTGTTGTAGACGAGGTACACCAGGGAGAACTCACCCGGCACGACGGTGGTCGCCATGTCCCCGATGACCACCGGCAGCGTGTCCTCGTCGACCTTGCGGCGCAGCACGTCCGCCATGTGCTCGGACAGCTCGATGCCCGTCACCGGCACACCGCGCTCGCGGAGCGGCACGCCCACGCGCCCGGTCCCGACGGCGAACTCCAGCGCGCGGCCGTCGCCGGCCAGTTCGGCGAGAAAATCGACGGTCGCCCCGAGGACGGCGGCCGAGGTCATCTCGGTCTCCTCGGCGTCATAGCGTTCGGCGGACTCAGGACCCCACAGCTCACTACTCGTCACGGTGGGCCACTGTGCCGCGCGGTGAGAGGCCCTGTCGACTCATTTAAGGGCGCGGTGCGTGGCAGACCTGTCCGACAATGGCCCCTGCCGGACTCCTCGACAGACAGGTGGGCGACCGTGGCCGCACCGCACCCGCTCCTCGCGTACTTCCTCGCGGCCGCCGACGGACGCTTCCCGCCGGTCGACGGCAAGGTGACGGTGCTGCCGCCCCTGGCCGGAGGGCTCGAGTGCTCGGTCGCCTTCACCGGCCACGCAGTCGTCGCCACCGCCCTGAGCAGCAAGGCCGTACGGGCCCAGGAACCGGACGGCTTCGGCGCGTCCCTCGCGCCGGACTTTCTGCGCCACCTGGCCGGGCCGAAGGGGTGGATCGACGTCATCGACGTGACTCTCGCGGCCCGCGGCACGGGCGGCCCGCCGCGCCTGGCGGAGCTGGCCGACGCGGACGACCATCCGCGCGTAACGCACGCCAGGGACGTGCGGACGAACGTCGAGGTCTACGGTGACGAGCGCGGCCTCATCACCCTGGCCGACGGCGTCGCCGGACGGCGGGAGCTGAGCATCGAACTCCACGACACCCAGGACGGCGGCGCAGGACACGGACGGTCGCTCATCGCCGACGCCCTGTCCCTCGTCCCGGAGGACGAGCCCGTCTTCGCCGCCGTTTCCCCCGGCAACGCCCGCTCCCTCCGCGCCTTCCTCGCCTGCGGGTTCACGCCGCTCGGCAGCGAGGTCCTGCTGCGTCCGGCACGGGTGTAGTTCGGGCACGCGCCCGCTGTCACGCGGAAGCCGCCGGCCGGAGGCCCAGCCACTGCTCCGCGTCCCACGCCCAGAACCGCTCCACCTCCGTGAACCCCAGCCTGGTCGCCAGCCGGAGGGAGCGGGTGTTGGCGGTCTGGGTGGCCAGGACCACCGGCTCGTCGGGGAGGACGCCCTCGATCCAGTCGAGTGCCGCCCCGCACGCCTCCGCCGCGTACCCCCGCCCCCACGCCCACGGCAGGAACAGATAACCGAGATCGACCTTGCCCACCGCAGCGGGGCGCGCATGCTCCGCCGCCCTCCTCAGCAGCACCTGCCCGATCATCGCCCCGTCGAGCACGACGACGAAGCTCCCCGGCCACTGCCCGGGCACGGCCGGCATCTCGCGGTCCACCTCGTCCCGCGGCTTGGCGCCGCCGAGATACGTGTGCACCTCCTGCGACGCGTACAGCTCGACGAACCCCGCACGGTCCCGCGCCTCCGCAGCACGCAGCATCAGCCGCTCGGTCCGGATCGGTGCGGGCGGCCAGGGGACGGGGCCAAGATCGGTCATGCGGGCCAGCCAAGCAGGGTGCTCGGCCGCTTATAAGGGGCGGACCGGGCACGCGACACCGGGTGCGACGCACCCCCCTTCGTCGTCACCACGCCGCCCGCCCCCGCCGTAGCCTCGAAGCATGAGCCCGTACGACGATCACCCCGCCGCCGAGAACGCCCTGGGCGGTTTCCTCCGAGCACGGCGTGCCCGGCTGCGCCCCGAGGATCTGGGCCTTCCCTCCTCGGGGCGGCGAAGGGTGCCCGGGCTGCGGCGTGAGGAGGTCGCCATGCTCGCCGGGGTGAGCACCGACTACTACACGCGTCTGGAGCAGGGCCGTGAACGCCATCCGTCGCCGCAGATGCTCGACGCCGTCGCACGGGTCCTGCGGCTCGACGCCGATGCGGTGGCCCACCTCCACCGCCTCGCCGACGCGGCCGCCCGCCGCACCCGGCGGCCCGCACAGCGCACCGAACGCGTCGCACCCCACCTGCGACGACTGCTCGACGGGTGGAACGACACCCCCGCCTTCGTCCTCGGCACCGCCCTGGACGTCCTGGCCCGCAACCGGCTCGCGGAGGCGCTCTTCGCCGGGTTCACCCACTCCGACAACCTGCTGCGCATGACGTACCTGGACCCGTGGGCCCGCGGCTTCCACCGTGACTGGGACCGGGCCGCCGAGTCGGCCGTCGCGGCACTGCGGCACGCCGCCGGCCTCGACCCCGACCACCCGGGCCTGGGCCGCCTCGTGGGCGAACTGTCCGTCAAGAGCGCCGACTTCCGCACCCTGTGGGCGCGCCACGACGTACGGGGCAAGACCCATGAGCCCAAGCTGCTCCACCACGCCGAAGTCGGCGACCTGGAGCTGCACTACGAGTCGTTCACGGTCAACAGCGCACCCACCCAGCAACTCGTCGTCTACCAGGCCGAGCCCGGCACACCCTCCGCCGACGCCCTCGCTCTCCTCGGCTCCCTCAACGCCGAACCCGCCCCCGCGCCGGACAGGACGAGCTGACCGACCGCGCGGGAGCGGGTCCGCACGGGCCGCGCCGCGTCAGTCCCGGGACCGGCGCCCGTCCGCCCGGATGCGTTCGTCGCCCTCGCGGTACAGCACCAGGTGCTCGTGGTACAGAACGCCGTCACGCACGTCGCCCGTGGCGGTGAAGCCGGTGTCGTCGACGTAGTCGATGTGGTCGCCGGTGACGGTGTACCGGCCGGTGTAGGCGCTCCGGCGGGTGCCGCGCGCCTCGTCGTACCGGCCGTCCGGCAGCAGTTCCTGACGGATGTGTCCGTCCGCGGTCACCCACATCCCGACGTACGGGTGCGGGGCGCGGCTTGTGTTGTCGCTGGTCATGGCTCCAGCGTCGCCCGCGCGGCCCACGGCGACCAGGCCGCCGTTCCCCTGGGTGCGGCACACCCACCCGCACCGGCCCTCACCGCCTCCGGTACTCCTGCGTCGGCTCGGCCATCCTCTCCGGCACCACCGGCCCGGGCGTCGGGGCGTCGCCGCTCCGTGGGACGGCCGACTCGCGGGCCGCCGGGGTGGGGCGGGCGTCCGCCGGGGTCTCGGCGGGCTCCGGCGTGGGGCCCGTCGTGCGGGGCGGGGTGGGGGAGCTGGTCAGGGGCGGAGGCGCCAGCGGGACCGTGGGGGACACCGGCCGGTCGGAGGTCGTCGTCGCGTTCTGCAGCGGCAGCGCGACGAGCAGGGCCACCGCGCACGTGAGCCCGGCGCCGACCGTCGTACGCACCAGCCGTCGCCGGGCCGCACGTCGGCGGATCGTCTCGAACCGGCCCGGCGGCGGGCCGAGATGGTCGGACGTGGGCCGCAGAAGCTCCGCGAGCGGGTCGTCCGGCTCGAACTCGGGCCCCTCGTCAGCGTGAGTGATCAAGGTTTCTCCTCAGGTGGGCACGGAGCAGCTCCCTGGCCGCGTGAAGATCGGCCTTGATGGTTCCCTCCTTGCGTCCGGTCACCGCGGACACCTCCCGGACCGGCAGGTCAGCGTAGTAGTGCAGCAGGATCGGCACCCGCAGCCGCTCCGGCAGCGCCTGCACCAGCATCCGCACCGACGGGTCGGAGGGTTCCGTGTGCGGGCGTACGGCCGCCTCGGTGCCGACCCGGCGCACGGTCTTCCGTTCGCGGTCGAGTCTGCGCCAGTGGTCGCGCACCAGGTTGGCCGCGGTGACGTACAGGAAGGCCCGTGGTTCCGTCACGGACGTCCAGCGTGACCACAGCCGGGTGAACGCCTCGGAGGCGATCTCGTGGGCCGTCTCGTCGTCGTCGACCAGACGGCGGCACCAGCCGGCGAGGCGCGGGTAGAGGGCGGCGAAGAGCTCGGACGCTGCCTGCTCGCGGGACCGTTTCAATGCTCTCCATGGTCGGGGCGGACCCGGTGACGGGACACCGCGCGGGGGAAGTGGGGAGGTCCGTGTGCCGGATTGCCGGTGTGACGGTCCGGCACACGGACGCCGGGCGTACGCCGGGTCAGGGGGTGGTGGCGCGGAGCGCCGCGAAGACGATCACGTTGTCGCGGTACTCGCCGTCCTCCAGCGGCCCGCCGCACGTGATGAGCCGCAGCTCCGGCCGTGCGGTGTCGCCGTAGACGTCCTCCGTCGGGAAGTCGGCCTTGGCGACCGTGCGGACCGAGGTGACGGCGAACTCCGCCGCCGTGCCGTTCTCCAGACGCACCGTGATCCCGTCGTCCCGCCGCAGCCGCGCCAGTTGACGGAAGACTCCGTCGCCGTAGGCGCCGACGGTGACATGGCCGAGGATCACCGAGGGACCCGGCCGGCCGGGGGTGGGGGAGTACCGGTACCAGCCGGCCGGGTCGTCCGCGGTGATCGGAGGGACCTCCACCGTGCGGTCCGGGGCCAGCCCCAGCCGTACGACCGGGGTGTCGACCCCGAGGGCGGGGATCTCCAGACCGACCGGGACGGAACGCGCCAGGGGGCGCGGCCCGGAGACGGACGACCCCGCCGCGGCGGACGCGCCGGTCCCCGGTGCTCCCGTCGCGGCCGGCCCGTCGCCGACGGAACCGCCACCGCCACTGCCACCGCCGCCGCAGCCCGCGACCAGGAAGGCCACGGCCACGGCGACGACGGCGCGCCTGGAGAACGGGGTCATGCCCCGGACGCCCGCCGGCGCACGACGAAGACGGCCGCACCGCCCGCGGCGAGCACCGCTGCGGCGCCCCCGCCGATCAGCAGACCGTCGCCGCCGGACTGCCCGGCGGCCGGCGCGTCACCGGTGTCCGGGGCGCCGCGCGGCACCACGGAGACCCCGTCGCCCTCCTCCGCCGGAGCCGGAGTCGCCTCGGTGGCGCCGCGGTCGGACGGGACCGGGCTCGGGCCGGTCTCGGCCGCCTGCTCGCCGGAGTCGGTGGGCGCCGCCGTCGTGTCGGGGACGGGGGAGGGGTCGTCGGCGGACGCCGGCATCGCGGTGGCCAGTACGGCGGTGCACGCGAGTGCCGCCGCGCTCAGGACGTTTCGGAGCATGGGACGCTCTCTTTCCTGGGTCCGCCCGCACGGTCGCCCGGCGGGCTGGGGGATGGATCGTGCGGAGAGACGGGGGAGCGGGGACCCAGGTTGCAAAGAGAAGGTAAAGCCGCCAACGGCGCTGTCACGCGGCCCAGTTGTGGGGCTCAGTCGAGGATCGCCGTCGCCTCCACCTCGACCAGCACGTCCGGCTCGAAGAGGTGGCCGACGCCGATGAGGGAGGACGGCGGGAGCGGCAGCGGCAGTCCGATCTCCTCGGCGACCTCCTCGACCCCGGCCATGAACGGGCCGATCTTCTCGGGCGCCCAGTCGGTGACGTAGAAGGTGAGGCGCAGGACGTCGTCGAAGGAGGCGCCGGCGCCGCGCAGGCCGCGCGCCGCGCCCCGCAGCGCGTGGGCGACCTGCCCGGCGAGGTCCCCCGGCGCGAGCGGAGTGCCGTCGGCGGCGCGGGCGACCTGCCCGCTGACGTGCACGTGACGGGTGCCCGTGCCCACGGCGACGTGCTCGTAGGGGGCGGGCTGCAGCATGCCTTCGGGCGTGAAACGGCGGACGGTCACGGGGTCTCCTCGTGTCGAAGCAGTAGGTATACCGTTGATACTTGGTGGCCGAAGGACACTTCAAGGAGACCAGGTATCGTGCCGGAAACCGACGACGGCCGCGCGGGCGGCGAGCTGCGGATCGAGAACGCGCACCGGGAGCTGCTCGACCAGGTGCTGGACAAGTGGTCGCTCAACGTCCTCAACGAACTCTGCGAGCGCCCCTGCCGCTTCAACGACCTGCGCCGCGCCGTCCCCGCGGTGACCCAGAAGTCCCTCACCGCGACCCTGCGCAGGCTCGAACGCAACGGCATCGTCGAGCGGGAGGTCGTCAGCTCCCGCCCCGTGGCCGTGGAGTACCGCATCACGCCGCTCGGCAAGACCATGCGACGCCCGGTCGACGTGCTCCTGGAGTGGGCCACGGTCCACATGCCCGAGATCGAACAGGCCCGCCGCGCCTTCGACGACCTCGACTGAGCCCGCCCCCTGCCGAGACCGCGGCCGCGACACGCGCCCTCCGCGCGAAACGTGGAAGCGGGACACGGGCCACGCCCCGGGTGTACCAAGGGCCCGGAACGCACCGCGCGACGCGTGAGGAGCGATACGTGGCGATCCAGCGGATGGACAACGTGGCCGTCAACGTCGACGACCTGGAGGCCGCCGTCGCCTTCTTCACCGAACTCGGCATGGAGGTGGAGGGCCGGGCGGAGATCGAGGGAAGCGTCCCGGACGGCATGCTCGGCCTCGACGGCGTCCACACGAGCATCGCCATGCTGCACACCCCCGACGGCCACGGGAAGCTGGAGCTGACCCAGTTCCACACTCCCGCGGCGGTCACCGTGGGACCCCCGGACCCGCCGCCCCACACCCTGGGCCTGCACCGCGTCATGTTCGCCGTGGACGACCTGGACGACACGCTCGCCCGCCTGCGCCGCCACGGCGCCGAACTCATCGGCGAGGTCGTCGAGTACGAGAACGTCCACCGCCTCTGCGACCTGCGCGGCCCCTCGGGCATCATCGTGGCCCTGGCGGAACAGATCGGTGTCGGAACTCCCGGCCGGCCCCGTGGGGGGCCGAACGCATGACAGAAACGACGACTGCCCTGGTCACCGGTGCCGACAAGGGCCTCGGGCGCGAGGTCGCGGCCCGGCTTTCCTCGCTCGGCACGAACGTCCTGCCGGCCTCGCGCGTCCCGCACCGCGGTGCGGCAGCCGCGGCCGACCTGGGCCCGCGCGTATCCCCGGTCCCCCTGGACGTCACCGACCGCGCGAGCGTCCTGTCCGCCGCCCGCTGGATCGAGGAGCGCTTCGGCCGGCTGGACATCCTGGTCAACAACGCCGGCATCTCCGGCGGGCTCGCCGCCCAGAGCGATCCCGTGGACCACTTCACCACCCGCCCCCGAGGGCCGCGTACGTGCCGTCCGAGACCGCACTCAACTCGCTGACCGTGCAGTACGCCAAGGAACTGCGCGGCCGCGACATCCGGGCCGCCCCGGCACCAGCCGACGGAAGGGGAGCGGACCGTCAGGCAGCCTTGGCCGGGTGCTCCGCCCAGGTGCGAACGGATGCCGTACGAGTTGACCTCAACCGAAGTTGAGTTCCTACGTTCGTCCTCGAGAGCCGCGGCAGCAGGCCGCAGCGCCCACGAGGAGGTCTGTCATGGACGAGCACACGGCAGAGGCGGCCGTACCCGAGCGCTACCGCTACGCGGTGGTCCCGCACATCATGGTCGACGACGCGGCGGCCGCGGTCGACTTCTACCGGCGGGCGTTCGGCGCGCGGGAGGACTTCCGGCTGGACGCGCCGGGCGGGGGAGTGCTGCACGCCGAGATCACCATCGGGCGGTCGACGCTGATGCTGGGCGACGCGAGCGTGAAGGAGGCGGAGGCAGGGTCCTTCACCGCGCCCGCCTTCCTCGGCGGCGGCACGTCCGTCACGCTGCACGTCTTCGTGCCGGACGTCGACGCGCTGGCCGTGCGGGCGGAGGCGGAGGGCGCGGAGATCCTCCAGCCGCCGACGGACATGTTCCACGGGGACCGCACGGTGATCCTCCGGGACCCGTCGGGGCATCTGTGGGTGTTCCTGACCCACCTCGAGGACGTGAGCGAGGACGAACTCAGGCGACGCCTGGCGGCCGCAGCCTCATAGGCGGGGCAGGCCCGCCGCTCAGGCCGCCGCCTCCTCGACCGTGACGCCCAGCCGCCCGGCGACGGTGGTGAGCGCCGCGCCCAGCGGCAGCCCCACCCGCGCCCGCGCGTGCCGGTCGCCGCGGGTCGGGTCCCGGTTGACGATCAGCACGGGCTTGCCGCTCTCCGCCGCCAGCCGCACGAACCGCAGCCCCGACATCACCGTCAGCGAGGACCCCAGGACCAGCAGGGAGGCCGACTCCCGTACCATCCGCCGGCACAGCTCGACCCGCTGCGGCGGCACCGTCTCCCCGAAGAACACCACGTCCGGCTTGAGGACGCCGCCGCACACCGCGCACGGCACCACACGGAAGCCGACCACCTGGTCGTCGGTGAGGTCGGCGTCGCCGTCGGGGTTGATGCCGGCGGCCACCGGCGAGAAGCCGGGGTTGGCCTCCTCCAGCCGCTCCGCGAGCTCACGGCGCGGACCGGTCCGTCCGCACGACAGACAGACCACCCGGTCCAGACCCCCGTGCAGCTCCACCACACCCTCGCTGCCGGCGGCCTGGTGCAGCCCGTCCACGTTCTGCGTGATCACGCCCGACACCAGGCCGTCGCGGCCGAACGCGGCCACCGCCCGGTGACCGGCGTTGGGCAGGGCACGCCCGAAGGTCCGCCAGCCCAGATGACTCCGCGCCCAGTACCGGCGCCGGGCGGCGGCCCCGCCCACGAACTCCTGGAACGTCATCGGGGTGTGCCGGCTCAGGCTCCCGCCCTCGCCGCGGTAGTCGGGAATCCCCGACTCCGTGGAGATCCCGGCCCCGCTGAGCACCAGCACACCACCGGCGCGCAGCGCGTCGACGACGGGTTCCAGATCCGTGGTGGCCGGCGGCAGGTCCTCCGTCGGGGTCCATCTCAAAGTGGGGCGCACGCGCATGCCCACCAGCGTACGGAACCCCGGCAAACCCTCCGTCGATCTTGTGATCCGGTAGCCTACGGGCGCATACGGAGGGCCTGGTCGACGCGCGAGAGCCGAGGAGCTGAGGGTGCCGGAGCGGAACATCGAGTTCGGCAAGTTCGGGGCCCGGGGCCTGAAGGGCCACGAGGCCGTCGCCCGCCGCCTCGACTCGCTCGCCGGGTTCGTCGCCACCCCGATCACCGCACGGCGCGGACTGCTCGCCCGGCTGCACTACCTCACCCGCACCGACCGCGCCCGCGAGGCGGCCCGGGAGGCGGGACTGACCGTCACCGACCGCACCCTCAAGGCGTGGCTCGACGGCATGCGCACCCCGAACCGCCGCAACCTGGAACGCGTCGAGACGGCGTACCGCACCGTCCGCCGCCACAACGTCGCCCGCTACCTGCTCGCCCGCCTCAACCGCGAGGGCCGCGGCACCCGGGTCGAGTTCCACCCGCTCAACCAGTCCCAGGTCGACCGCCCCCGCCAGCGCGTGATCACCTACCGCACGCTGAACGTCCGCCACTGGGACCGCATCGTCGAGGCTTGGGCAGCTCAGGACGACGCCGCCCTCGACGAGGCGTGGATCAGCGACGCGGTCGTCGACCTCGGCTCGGAGTGGGGCCAGTACGAGTACGTCAGCAACGTGGGCTTCGCCGCCTGACAGCCACGCGCCCCGAACGAGCCGCGCGGCGCCGAAGATCAGCTCAGCAGGGACGCTCACCCCTGGTCCAGCAGCCGCTCCGTCATGGCCCGCGCGTCCCGCAGGCAGCGGCTGCCGCCCTCCAGGCCCGCCCGCACCATCGCACCCTCCAGCAGGAAGGCGATCTGCCGCGCCGTGGCCTGGGCGGCCTCCGGACGGCCGGGCAGCAGTGCCTCGACATGCTCCGCGATCATCCGCTCGACCTCTTCCTTCTGCCGGCGGACCTGCGCCCGCCCCTCGTGCCCGGCGGGCATCTCCGCGGCGGCGTTCAGCAGCCCGCACCCTCGGAAGCCGCCCGTGGGAGGGGCGTCCGCGCCGTCGATGTAGGTGTCGAAGACGCCCAGCACACCGTCGCGCGGGTCCGGTTCCGGTCCCACGCGCTCCCGGTACCGCACCAGCCAGTCCTCGTGCCGGTCGTCCAGATAGGCGCGGACGAGATCGGCCTTGGAGGAGAAGTTGTTGTAGAGGCTCATCTTGGCCACGCCGGCCTCGGCGGTGATGGTGTCGATACCGGTGGCCGTCACGCCCTCCTGGTAGAAGCGCCGCGCCGCGGCCCGCAGGATGCGCTCCCGCGCAGGCCGTCTCCTTCCCGGCCCGACCGTCCCCGCCCACTCGCGCTCTCCCGACATGATGCCCCTTTACTGGGTAGACTGGTCTACCTATTCTAAGGGACGCCAGCGCTCCCCGCCGACGTCCCGCCGCCCCCGGCCCCCAAGGAGGCACCATGCCGTTCCTGACCGACCACCTCGTCGTCGACGGAGTACGTGTGGCCTACCGCGACCGCGGAAACGGCGAGCCGGTCGTCTTCCTCCACGGCACGCCCTCTCACTCCTACGAGTGGCGCGACGTCGTCCCCCGCGTCGAGGACGACGGCCATCGCGTCATCACGTACGACCTGCTGGGCTACGGCCTCTCCGAACGCCCCGCCCACCGGGACACCTCGGTCGCCGGCCAGACCGACCTGCTCGGGCACCTCCTCGACGCCCTGGGGGCCGACCGGGTGAGCCTGGTGGCGCACGACATCGGCGGCGCCGTCGCCCTGCGCTTCGCCCTCGCCCACCCCGGCCGGGTGCGACGCCTGATGATCATGGACGCGGTGAGCTACGACTCATGGCCGTCGCCCACCTGGAGGCGGATCATCGACGAGGAACTGGACTCGCACGCGGCGATGCCACAGGAGGAGTTCGACGCCCTGCTGACCCGTCAGCTCGCCATGACGGTCGCCGACACGACACGGATGACGGGCGACGTCCTGCGCGCGTACCTCGCGCCCCACGCGTCACGGCTCGGCCGTACCTCCTTCTTCGAGCACCAGGTGCGCCATTACGACGCCCGCTACACCCAGGAGATCGCCGGCCGGCTCGGACAGCTCACCATGCCGGTGCGCATCCTGTGGGGAGCGGAGGACCAGTGGCAGCCTGTCCACTACGCCGAGCGCCTGCGCGACGACATCCCCGGCGCCGAACTCGTCGTCGTACCCGACGCCGGCCACTTCCTCATGGAGGACGCACCCGATCGCGTCGTCCACGAGATACGCGACTTCCTCGCCGAAGCACATCGCGATGCGTGAACACGCGGAAGGCCCCCGTCGTCGGACGGGGGCCTTCCGCGTGGCAGGCCGGTGCCTGCGGGGTGTCACCTCACACCACTGAATACGCCGTCAGGCGTGGGCGTGACCGCCTCGGTGGCTGCGGCCGGTGAAAACCCGGTACAGCGCGAGGAGAATGACGGAGCCGATGATGGCGGCGATCCACGTCGACAGGTCGAAGAAGCCGTCGATCGAGTCCACCCCGAATATCACCTTGCCCAGGAAACCGCCGAGCAGACCGCCCGCGATGCCGATGAGCATGGTGATGATGATGCCGCCCGGGTCCTTGCCCGGCATGAGCGCCTTGGCGATCGCGCCGGCGATCAGACCGATGAAAATCCAAGCGATAATGCCCATCACTGACTCCTTTGACGTCGGTTCGCGGAACGTGTATCCGCGAATCACGCCTACTAACAGAACTTTTAAAGGAATCAGCGCGCGGTGACGTCGGTGTGCAGCAGATGGTGATCGGACACCTGGCTGGGCCGCACCTCGTGTCCCAGCGTCGAAAGCCCGCGCAGGAACACGTAGTCGAACTTGCTCTGCCAGTCCGTCGTCGCCTCGCAGTCGCCGGCGGCCGGCGGCCGGCACGCGGCGTCCGTGTCCTCGGCGAGCGCCCACACCGGGGACAGCTCGGGGGAGTCCGGCACGGCGTTGAAGTCGCCGAGCACCACGGCCCGCTCGTACCGGGCGACCTGCGGCGCGAGCACCGCCGTCTGCTTCTCGCGCACCGACTCCTGACGCCGTTGCGCCAGATGCGTGTTGAAGACCCGTACGGTCTCCCCGGCGACCTCGGTCGTGACGGCGATGTACCCGCGGTCCTCCGAGCCACCGTCCGGATACTCCGCCGTGACGACGTCGGTCATCGGCGCCGCCGACAGCAGCGCCTGCCCGTACCCTCCCGGCTTCCACGGGGCGCCCCCGCAGCGGCTCCAACTGCGCAGCACGGGGCCGTACTCGACGTGGTAGTCCAGCCCGTGCAGGTTGGCGAGGTGGTCCCGGATCCGCTCGACGTCCCGTACGCACGCCTCCTGGAGACCGACGACCTGCGGCGCGTACGCGGCGATCTCCGCCGCCCGGTCGACGTTGCTCGCGTCGCACGGGTTGCACAGGTTCCACGTCATGACGCGGTTGGGCACCACGTCCTTCGAGGCGTCCACCGGCACCGTCCGGGCGAACGGGGCGCCGGCGGGCGTGCTGGGGCCGAGCAGCATCATGCAGGTCACGACGACGGCCCCCGCGATCAGCCACACCCCTCTACCGAGCACCCCCGCCTCCTCGAGCTGCAGCCGCACCGCGTATCGGTGCCTTCTGCACCGAGCGTAGGCGACGGGGGTGTCAACAGCGCGTGAGGGCCTCCCGCCCGCCTGCCGGGCGGGAGTTGACGGACCCTGGACACGCCCCCGGCGCGGTCAGCCGTTCGCGGCCGGGCGGTGGAAGGCCGCCAGCGCCGCGTCGACGGCGTGCGGCTTCGGACGGCCGGAGGCGTCGAGCTCGTTCCGGCGCCGGAGGTTGACGGCGACGCACCACCGCCGGCCGCCGTCGGCGCGCGCCATCGCCGGCGTTCCGCCGCCCACACCGTGCCGCCATGGCCCCAGCAGGGCTCCTGGCCCGGGCCCAAGGGCTCCGGCGGATGCAGACCGAGACCGTAGTCGATCGTCCTGCCCTCCTGAGGACCACCGGCACGGTGCGCCGCATCTCGGCCGGCGAGGACGGCCCGACGATCTCCCCGGCGAGCGGAACAGTTCCGAGCCGCGGTCCTCGGCGCCGACCCGGAGCGCTTCCCGGCCCTGGCGCACTTCGCCCGCGACGTCCGCCCCCTGAGCGAGGACCGCCGCGCCGCCTTCGAGGACATCCTCGCCGCCCGCCGCCCGCCGGCGGCCGGGCGCGCCGGAAAGCGACGCCACACGGACCGACGGAGGTCTTGCCGCCAAGATGCCGGTCCCCGCCCCCTCCTGAAAAATGGGCACTGCCCTCCTTCCGAGAGCGGTGATGCGACATGGCCGTCATTTCACGCGGATTCCACGGCCGGGCGCGGGACAAGGGGCACGAGCTGCCGCCGGGGCAGTACGAGACCACCGGATTCCCCGTCCTGTCCGCGGGCCCCACACCCACGGTGAGCCACGACGACTGGGAGTTCACCGTCCGCACCGAGACCGGCGTCCGGTACCAGTGGAACTGGCAGGAGCTGATGGCCCTGCCCTCCGAGACGCCCACCGTCGACATCCACTGTGTGACCAAGTGGTCCAAGTTCGGCACCCGATGGCAGGGCGTCTCCCTCGACGTCCTCCTCGCGAACGTCGCGTCCGGCGCCGAGTACGCCCTGGTCCGCTCCTACGGCGACTACACCACCAACCTCCCCGTCGAGGACCTCCTCGACGGCAAGGCGTGGATCGCCTACCGCTACGACGACGAGGACCTCCCCGCGGAACACGGCGGCCCCGCCCGCCTTCTCGTCCCGCACCTGTACTTCTGGAAGTCCGCGAAGTGGGTGCGCGGCATCCAGCTGCTCGACGAGGAGGAACGCGGCTTCTGGGAGACCGTCGGCTACCACGATTACGGTGACCCATGGCGCGAGCAGCGGTACCAGGGCGACTAGGCGCACGCCTGCGCTGGCTGGAGGCCCGCCTCACCGGCCGGCACGACGAGTCGGACACCGCCCGCACCCTCGTGTTCGACGTCCCCGGCTGGCCGGGCCATCTGCCCGGACAGCACGTCGACCTGCGGCTCACCGCGGAGGACGGCTACAGCACGCAGCGCAGCTACTCGATCGCCTCCGCGCCCGACGGGGAACGCGTCGAGCTGACCGTCGAGCGGATCGACGACGGCGAGGTCTCCCCGTACCTGGTGGACGTCCTCGAGGTGGGGGACGTGATCGAACTGCGCGGACCGGTGGGCGGCTGGTTCGTGTGGCGGCCCGACGAGCAGAAGGAGCCGGTGCTGCTCGTCGCGGGCGGCTCGGGACTGGTGCCGCTGATGGCGATGATCCGCACCCGGCGCGCCCTCGCCGGCCGCGTCCCCTTCCGGCTGGTGTACAGCCTCCGCAGCCCCCGTTCCCAGCTGTTCGTCCCGGACCTGCGCACGCAGGACCCGGGACTCGACAAGACCTTTCTCTACAGCCGCTCCGCACCGGAGGGCTGGCCGCGGCCGCCCGCGCGCATCACCGCGAACGATCTGTCCGCCGGCGGGTGGCCGCCGGACTTCGAACCGGCCTGCTACGTCTGCGGATCCACCGGATTCGTGGAGACGGCGGCCGGTCTGCTCGTGGCACTCGGCCACGATCCCCGCCGTATACGGACCGAACGCTTCGGCCCCGTCGGGTGAGCGAAGGGACCCCCGTTCATGACCACCGAACCCGGTTTCCTCGACGGCAACGCCGCCGCCGGCGACCTCGAGTCGCTGTTCGGCGCCGACATGACCATGGCCTTTGGCCAGTGCCAGGGCTGCGGCCTTCGGATGCGGCTGGCCGAGGCGCACGCCTACCTCGGCGGCCCGGGCACGGTGCTGCGCTGCCCCGGCTGCGAGGACGTGCTGCTGCGCATGGTCCGCTCCCCGAGCCACCTCTGGCTCGACGCGAGCGGCCTCGACTATCTGCGCCTCCCAGCGGCGGCCGTGTGAACGGGAGGGGCTCGGGGTGACGGCCGCCGTCCCGGCGAACCCGGGACGGCGGCCGCCCGACACAGCCAGGAGTCACACCCCGTCAGCGGCCGGGCAGCCGCTGCTGCACCTCCTGCAGCACCCAGCCGTTGCCGTCCGGGTCGCTGAAGGTGGCGAAGGAGCCGTACGACATCCGGTCCGGGTGAAGACCCGGCTCCCGGCCCTGCCCCAGGGCGGGGTCGTGGGTGAGGTCCCCGCCGCCGTGGCCGTGGTAGAAGACGGCATTGGCGTCGTGGAAGACCTCGCTCACCTGGATACCGCGGTCGACGAGTTCCGCGCGGCTCTTCTCGATGTCCGGGACGACGAGGTACATGCCCTGCGCGGAGCCCGGCGGCACGGTCGTGATGCCCTTGCCGAAGATGATGGAGCACTCCGAACCGGGCGGGGTGAAGTGCACGGCCCTCCAGTTCTCGCTGGCCTCCTTGTCGAGGTCCAGCCGGAAGCCCATGGCCTCGTAGAAGGCCTTGGCCCGGTCGACGTCGGACACGGGCAGCACGATGAGTTCGAGTTTGAGATCCATGAGAGTGACTGCTTTCCGTCGTGGCGGAACCCCGCCCCCGACGGTCGCACCGGCGTCACGCGACGGCGACGACGGTCTTCCCGGCCGTACCGGACTCGGTGCGGAACGCGTCCGGCGCCTCGGCGAGCGGGCGGACGCTCCCCACCAGGGGCCGCAGCCGGCCCTGCCGGTGACGGTCGACGACCTGCGCGAGGTGACCCCGGTCGGGCTCGACGATGAAGTACATCGCCCGGCCGTCATCAGGCCGCACGGTCGGCGGGCGGGAGATGCTGATGAGGGCGCCTCCCGCTCTGAGGACGGCGGCCGAGCGGTCGAGCACCGTCCCTCCGACGGCGTCGAATACGAGGTCGACGAGGCCCACGGCTTCCTCCCATGCCGGCTGTTCCAGGTCGACGAACTCCTCCGCGCCCAGTGCCAGCACCAGGTCCCTGCTCTTCGCGCGGCCCGAACCGAGAACACGCGCTCCGGCGTCACGGGCGAGCTGCGTGGCTGCCATTCCCACCCCCCCTCCCGCTCCGTGCACAAGGACGCTCTGACCGGTCTCGAGCCGGCCGTGCACGAACAGCCCCTGCCAGGCGGTGAGCCCCGGCATCGGCAGGGCCGCCGCCTCCACGGGGTCGACGTCCGCGGGCAGCGGCGTGAGATCGCGCGCCTCCACCGCCACGTACTCGGCGAGGGTGCCGTCACGGTTCCAGTCGGTGAGGCCGGTCACCCGTTGTCCGACGGTGAGTCCGGTGGTGCCGAGCGCCACCTCGGCGACCTCCCCCGACACCTCGTGGCCCGGCACGACGGGGGAGCGGGGCCTGCCGGCCCGGTCGACCCATGAGGCGGGCCAGGTGAGTTCACCGGGCGTGAAGCAGGCCGCCCGCACTTTCACGACGACGTCGCCCTCGCCCGCGTAGGGGTACGGGGCCTCCTCGACGACCAGATCGTCCAAGGGCGCGTCGCGGTCGTGAGCTCGTACCGCTCTCATCGAGGCCCCCCTGAGCCAGGTGGGGAAGACGTCCTTCCAGCATGACTCCGTGACGCTTCCGGGGCGAACGGAGGGGCCTCGCGTCACGTACCGCCGTCGGGTCGCCCCGGACCGTCGGGCCGCGTCGGGCTCCCGGAGGGGAAGCCACCGCCCCCGATGCCCTGCCGGTCCCCGGTACGCGCGAGCGTGCGGCGGAACCCCTCGGGGTACTCCCGGTCCACGGCGTCGTCCAGCAGCGCGAGCTGCCGCCGCACCGCGGGCCGCCGCGCCTCCGGCATCCCGGCCAGCAGCCCGTCGAGCAGGGCGCGCAGCCGCCGGCACACCTGGAGCGAGCCGACGCCGTACTCGCGGACCTCGGTGACGCCCAGTTCGAGGTACTCCTCCCAGCCGCGCCCCGGCACCACCACGCGCGGCCGTCCGTCCCGGTCGGCGAGCACGTGCCGGCCCCGAAGCTCCGACCGGCCGACCCCGTGCAGGAACGTCTCGATGTGGTTGAGGACCTGCACGGCGGTCGTCGGGTCGTTCACCGCCGGGGACAGCGCCCGCGCGGCGATGTCGGCCAGCACCCGCAGCGCGAAGGCGGGATCCTGCTCGACGGTCCGCTCGGCCCCCAGCGCCACCAGCCCCGCCGGCCGGCGGGGCTCGACGAAGGCGCCGGGCGTCCCGTGAATTTCCAGCAGCACCGCCCCCGGCGGCACGAAGTCCCCGACGCGGTGCGCCACCACCAGCACGCAGTCGTTCCGCGACGCGGCCCGCACCAGCCCGGCCACGTCCAGCCCCTGCACCGCTCCGCCCTCCTCCGTACGCACCACCTGAGCGGGAGCGTCCCGGCGCGGACCGCCGTCGCCCTCGTCGAGGAGGAGGCAGCGGCCCTGCGCCTGCACGGAGACACCGAGGACGCGCAGGCCGGTGCGGCACACCCGGTCGGCGATCGCCACCGGGCGCGCGTCGTGCACGAACCGGTTCAGGTAGACCAGCAGCATCACCAGGCTGACCGCGACCGCGAGACCGGCCAGGGTCACGCCCAGGTCGGGCACCGTGTCCGGGCCGATCCGGCGCAGCAGCGTGAACGCGAAGGCGAAGGTGCCGGCGAACAGCGCCAGCACGGTCTTCTGCAGCGGGTTGCGGTACCACAGCCGCATGTAGCGCGGGGACAGTGTGCCCGTGGCCTGCTGGACGACCAGCACCCCGATCGTGACGACGAACCCCAGCAGGGCGACCATCGCGCCCACGATGGCGGTCAGCACGCCCGTCGCCGTGGTGGCCGTGTACCGCCAGCCGGTCGGGATGCCCACCATGTCGTCCAGGGCGAGGGCCGCCTCGCCGAGCAGGGCCCCGGCGGCCAGGCCGAGCACCGGCAGGATCCACAGGCTCGTCCTGACGTACTGTCCCAGCCGGAACCGGAAGGACCAGGTCGGCATAGGCCGCCTCCGCAGTGCCCGGGGAACGGGCTCGCCCCTCACGCTACCGCCGGGGCACGGCCGCCGCAGAGGCCACCGGGGTCGCAGGGGACCGCCGCACGATTCCCCGTCCGGATGCCTTCAGAGTGCATCTTTTCCTGCGCCGGACCGTCCGCGGCAGGACGATTACGCCCGATTTGGAGCGATCCGTCGTCATCCCCGACCATGTCTGCGGCCCGGCGATCCCGGGCAACCGTTCGACGAGAGGCGCACCACCCCTTGCACGTCACCGGAACCGTCCCCCCACCGGCTCCGGCCCCGCAGGACATCCCCGGCGGCCCCGCCCACCCCGACGGCACCCCCGACGGCCCGGGACGGCGCACCCGCCGCTTCGGACTGCCCGTCGCCACCGCGCTGGTCATGGGCAACATCATCGGCGGCGGCATCTTCCTGCTCCCGGCGTCCATCGCCCCGTACGGCATGATCAGCCTCGTCGCCTTCGGCGTGCTGACGGTCGGCGCGATCGCCCTGGCCCTGGTCTTCGGCCGCCTCGCCGAACGCGACCCCCGCACCGGCGGCCCGTACGTGTACGCCCGTGAGGCCTTCGGCGACTTCGCCGGATTCCTCGCCGCCTGGGCGTACTGGATCACCACCTGGGTGTCCAACGCGGCCCTCGCCGTGGCCGCCGTCGGCTACCTCGACGTGCTGATCCCCGTCGGCGAGCACCGCTGGACCGCCTGCCTCGCCGCCCTCGTCATCCAGTGGCTGCCCGCCCTCGCCAACTACGCGGGCACCCGCTACGTCGGCGCGGTCCAGGTCGTGTCCACCGTCCTCAAGCTGGTGCCGCTGCTGCTCGTCGCCGTCGGCGGACTGTTCTTCTTCGACTCCGACAACCTCGGCCCGTTCCAGGCGAGCGGGGAGAGCGCGATGGGCGCCGTCTCCGCCGCGGCCGCCATCCTGCTCTTCTCCTACCTCGGCGTGGAGTCCGCCGCCGTCAGCGCCGGCGAGGTGCGTGACGCCCGGCGCACCGTCGGCCGCGCCACCGTCATCGGCACCGCCGGCGCGGCGGTCGTCTACCTGCTGGGCACCCTCGCCGTCTTCGGCACCGTCGCCCACGACCGGCTCGTCGAGTCCGGCGCGCCCTTCTCGGACGCCGTCAACGGCATGTTCGGCGGCGCGTGGGGCGGCTGGGCCGTGGCACTCGCCGCGCTCGTCTCCATGACAGGCTGCCTCAACGGCTGGACCCTCCTGTCCGCCCAGACCTCCTACGCCGCCGCCAAGGACGGACTCTTCCCCGCCCCCCTGGCCCGCAAGCGGCGCGGCGTGCCGACGGTGGGCGTCGGCGTCACCGTGCTCCTCGCCTCGCTGCTCACCGTGTACAACTACGCCGCCGGCACGGCCCGGGTGTTCGAGACGCTGGTCCTGGTCACCACCTTCACCGCGACCGTCCCGTACCTCCTCGCCACCGCCGCGCAGCTCTACCACCTCGTCTCCGGGCAGCGGGACCGCGTCGACCGCGGGCGGCTGGTCCGCGACATGATCATCGCCTCGGTCGCCGCGGCCTTCTCGCTGTGGCTGGTCGCCGGCGCCGGATACGAGGCCGTCTACCAGGGCGTGCTGTTCCTCTTCGGCGGCGTGCTGGTCTACGCCGTCATGGCGGCCCGCAAGCAGCGGGCGGCGACGAGCACCGCCGACCGGTGACCGGCGCCGGTCCTCGTGGAGGGCTCGGGCAAATGGGGCAGCTTCCGGCGCGGGGCGTTGCCTCCGGGCGGCCCGGCAGTTGATCCAGAACACGGCACATGTGAGGCGGCCGGTCCTTCCGGCCGCCTCACGCGCTGCCGTGCCGCCCTGTCCCGCCCCTCCCGCCGGAGGCCGCCCGCGATGCACGAACCCGCCCACCCGTCGCCCCAGCCGGACGCCCCACGCGCCGCCGAACGGCCTCTCCCCGAACCCCGCCTGCTCAGCGGCGTCTACGGACTGGTCCTGGCCAGCGCCCTGGCGGCCGCCCTCGACTCACCGGACGAGCAGACCAGCCCCGGCTCCGACGCCCTGTGGGTGCTGCTCACCGCCCTCGCCGCCGCGGCCGCGCACGGCTACGCGCACGTGCTGTCCCACCGCATGTCCGCCGAGCCCGGCGGACTGACGGCCGGTGTGCGCGCCATGGTCGCGGAGTGGCCGGTGGTCGCCGCGGCGGTCCCCACGATCGTCCTGATGCTGTTTGCGATCCCGGACTGGTGGACGGAGGCCGACGCCGTCGAGGTCGCGCTGGTGGTGAACACCCTGATCCTCGCCGGATGGGGCATGTGGACCGCGCGCCGCGCCGGCCGCACCTGGCCGGCCTCGCTGCGGGCCGGGGCGGGGGACATGCTCATCGGCTTCGTGATCATCGGCGCCAACGCCGTGATCAAGTAGCGCCCGGACGTCCTACGGCCCGGGGCAGGCCGCGACCGTACCCCCGCGTCCTACGGCCGACGGCGCGGGGCCGGCTCCGTCAGCACCTCGAACCGGGCAGGGCCGACGAGAAGGACCCCGTCGTCGAGTGGCGTGCAGCGCACCCCGCCCTTGTCCCGGAGCGCCTTCTGTGCGCCCGGGCCGACGGTGACGTTCATCCACGCGCAGGGCCGCGCCGGACGGTTCAGCGAGAACCGCACCGGTCCCTCCCCGCAGTCGAGACTGACCGTCGCGCCGATCAGAGCGTCGACGTCGACACCGCGCAGCAGCACGTTGCGCCGGGTCTGCCGCAGGTCGACGGCGGGATCGATCTCCATGGGGAGGTTCTCCACGGACATCATGGTCACGGAGGCGTCCCGGTGCGCGGCCTGCGCGAAGTAGCGGTCGCCCACCAGCCCCAGGCGCGCCCGCACCTCCGCGCGCCCGACGCGCTCGTCGTCCGGTCCGGGCGCGGGCCCCTCCGAGGGCCGCCCGGCCAGCCGGTGCGCGGGCGACACCAGAAGCTGCACCACCTCGACGTCGATCATGCGCTTCCTCGTCGGCTCCGGCGGACACGGCCGGCACCGACCCTACCCGCCGGAACCGGCACCGTCCGCCGTCGCCGGCGCGGGCTCCTCCGCCCCCCGCCCCGTGACCCGCAGCACCACCGTGGCGGTGATTCCCGCGAGCGTGCCCCACAGCACAGCCGCGCTCGTCCCGTCACCGAGTCCCGACGCCGCCTGGAGCAGATGCCAGGCCGTCGTCCCGCTGTCGACGACCACCACGCGCCACAGATGCCGCACCAGCGACCCCAGAACGATGGCGCACACCGTGCACGCCGCCATCGCCGGGACCGAGACCTTCGTGAGCATCCCCGGAAGCCACCGCAGCGCGCACCACACCACCGCGAGCAGCAGCACGTCACCGAACCGCACCAGCAGCCAGTCCCACAGCCCGACCCCCGACGGACCCGACCAGAGGCCCAGCAGCAGCCACTGCCGCAGCAGATCACCCGGCTCGGAGAGGAACCCGCCGCCCGTGAACATCGACTGGATGCGTGCCGCGTTCGCCTGGTACGACAGCACCACCACGGACACCGCGACGACCGCGGTGCCGATGGTCGCGGCGACGACGGCGGTCCGCGCCGGGACGTCCCCACGCGGCTGCGGCTCGGCGTTCTTGAGAACCAGCCGGGCCACGAACACCGTCCACACCGCCGCGAGGAGCGCCAGGGGCACGAGCACCGTCCGCCCGGCCGAGGCCAGCGCGGCGAGCTGCGGCAGGAACCGGTGACTTCCGCGCCCGCCCGACGCGATCAGCCACGGGGCCGACACGGTCACCGCGAGGGTCCCGGCCACCACACCCCACGCCCACAGGGCGAGGAGCGCCTGCCAGACCCGGCCGGGTTCCGCCGGCAGCCGCCTGACCAGCAGCAGGGACCCGGCCGCGTAGAACAGGAACACGGCGACGAAGCGGATCTGCATCGCCGTGTCGTGCAGGGCGAGGTAGCTGGCGCCGTCGGCCGTCGCCGTCACGGACGCGGCGGGCCGCGGGTCGTACGCCCACGGGTTCAGCCAGGACCGCAGCGCGTTGGCCGTCTCGATGCCCAGCGCGCCGGTGGCGCCGTCCAGGTCCAGCGCGTCGGCGCTCGCGCCCGCCCACCACAGCAGCAGCGTCAGCATCAGCCCGCCCGCCACGGCCGGTATCGCCGCGTGCCGGTACTCCATGTCCCGCCCCCCCCCGTACCCCGTCCTCGTCCCCTTCGCCACCAACTGACGGTGGCCCAGGGGACCTTACGCGTTGGTGATCACATGGGGGTCACGGTGAGGCGGCACCTCCCAGGCTTTTGGGGCACTGGGGGAGGCACCACTGCCCGGAGCCAGGGCGGCAGCGGCGGCGGGGCGCTTTGAGCGGCTGTGGCGTCAGCACCCTTCAGGGGCGCGGTGAATTGCGCGACCAGCCACATACGAGCCGCACCCGGCGCTGCAGAGGCAGCACCGGATCCGGAAGCGTGTTCGCGTCGGGAGGGGGAACGAGAGGTCGCACGGACCGCCCGGTCCGCGGCCCACGGCCCCACCGCAACCCTGGAGGACTTCATGATGGTCGTCGGCATCATCGCCGTCTGCGTGGTCATCGCCCTGCTCGCCTTCTTCGTGCCACGCCTGTCACGACACCCGCAGAACGGCACGCAACGCACCCTGGGCCTCGGCTCGCGCGCAGGATCCAAGGCCCCGGGGCCGCTCGGCCGGCTCCTCAGCAAGCCGTTCAGCTCCAGCTCCCGTGCCGTGGGCCGCAGCGGCTCCGCCGGCCGCCGCGCGCGCGGCAGGATGCCGTTCTGACCCGTGCGCCGTTCCGAGCCGCGCCGCAGGCGGGGTCACGACGTCCGGGGCGGCACCTCCGTGGCGTACCGCGGCCGGCCCGAGGGCCGGTGGACCTGGAACGTCACCCCGCCCGGCGTGGCCCATGAGTCCACCAGCTTCAGCGCGCCGTCCGGGCCGTCCGCCGGGAACAGCCGCGTGCCCTGGCCCACGATCACCGGGTAGGTCAGCAGGATCATCTCGTCGATCAGACCCTCGGCGGCCAGCCACCGCACCAGCTGCCCGCTGCCGTGCACCTGGAGCTCACCGGGCATCCGCTCCTTGAGCTCCCGCACGGCGGCGGCCGGGTCACCGGCCAGCACGGTCGTGTGCGCCCAGCCCGGGTCGGTGAGCGTCTTCGACACGACGTACTTCGGCCGCGCGTGCAGCGGTCCCGCGACCGGGTTGTCCTCCGGGTCGGCCATGGCGCCCCACGAGGCGGCGAAGATCTCGTAGGTCCTGCGCCCGAACAGGAACGCGTCGGCGCGGCCGTACACCCCGCCGAGATGCGTCATGGTCTCCTCGTCGACGAGCGGCAGCGCCCAGCCGCCGCGCTCGAAACCGCCCCGGCGGTCCTCGTCGGCCAGGCCGGGGCCCTGCATGACGCCGTCGACGGAGACGTTGGTGATCGTGGTCAGCTTCATGGTGTCCGCTCCCGCTTCCCGGGCACGGCGCCCGGTGCGCCGCCTCCTCCTCGGTGGGGACTCCGCCGGCCTCGTGGACTCATCGGCGTCCCCCGCCGGGCCCTGGCGACCCGACGGACCCGGCCTTCGCGGCGCATACTGACGGTGACGCCGGCGCCGGAACGGGAGACCGCACATGGACGAACCGCGGGTCGACCACCAGGCCCTCTTCTCGGTCCTGCCCAACCCCTACCTGGTGCTGGACGCCGACCTCGCCGTCGTCGACGTCAACGAGATGTACCTCAGAGTGACCGGACGCACCCGTGAAGAGCTGATCGGCCAGTACCTCTTCGACGTCTACCCGGACAACCCGGAGGACCCGGCGGCGGACGGCATCCGCAACCTCGCCGCCTCGCTGCAGCGCGTCCTGCGGACCAAGGAGCCCGAGGCGCTCGCCGTGCAGCGCTACGACCTCCCGGTGCCCGGCCGCCCCGGCGCCTTCCAGGAACGCTGGTGGTCACCCGTCAACACGCCCGTGCTCGGCCCCGACGGGGAGATCGAGTGGATCGTCCACCGGGTCGAGGACATGACCGAGTTCCTGCTGTCCCGCCCCGTGCACGACACTCCGACCGGCCGGACACGCACCCGGGCCGTCACGGAGGCCGAGCTGTACGCGAAGGCGCGGCAGCTGCAGGAGACCAACGAGAAGCTCCGCGCCGCCCACGACTGGGAACGCCGCACCGCGCTCGCCCTCCAGGACGTCATGCTGCACGCCCCAGACCTGGCCGCGCACCGCGGCATCGCCGTGCGCTACATGCCGGCCACCCGCTCCCTCAACGTGTGCGGCGACTGGTACGACGTGGTGGACCTGGACGACGACTGCTTCACCGTCGCGGTCGGGGACGTCGTCGGTCACGGCCTGGAGGCCGCCGCCGTCATGGGCATGCTGCGCAGCGCCCTGTCCGCCGCCGTGCGCGCCATCCGCGAACCCGGCGCCGCGATGGACCTCCTCAGCCGGTACGCCCGCACCTTCGAGGGCGCGCTGGCGACCACCGCGGCCAAGGCCGTCGTCGACACCCGCGCCCGCACCGTCACGTACACCTGCGCAGGCCACCCGCCGCCGGTGCTGGGACACCGTGACGGCCCGGCGATCCTGCTGGACCGGGCCACCGACCCGCCGCTGGGCATCCTCACCGACAAGACCCCGCGCCCGCAGGCCACCCTTTCCTACGCCCCGGGCGACACCCTGGTGCTCTACACCGACGGCCTGATCGAACGCCGCGGCGAGGACATCGACGCGGGGCTGCTGCGCCTCACCGACGCGGTCACCCACCACGCGGACCTCGACCCGGAACCCCTCGCCGACACCCTGCTCACCCGCCTGGGCGTAGCGGACGGGGGCCGCGACGACATCGCGCTGATCGTCGTACGTCTGTGACCGCCGGGTCAGCGCGCGCCCGCGGGGAGGGCCTCCCGCGCCGCCTGCCGTGCGCGGCGCCGGCCGGTCGCCGCGTACCACTGCGCGGCGAGGACCAGCGCGAGGAGCACTTCCACGGCGTCCCCGCCGTAGTACATCAGATGCGCCCCGGCCCGCAGATCGGCCGCCGCGAACGACGTCCCCGGCGGCCCCGCCACGTACAGGCTCTTGGCCAGAACCGCGTGAGCCGCACCCGCCGCCAGCAGCGTCACCGCCCGCAGCGGCAGACCGCACCGGCCGCGCACCGGGTCGAGCCGGCAGACGGCCATCGCGAACAGCAGCCCGGCCAGCAGCATGTGCAGCTCCAGAAGACCGCCCAGCAGCGGGTTCCGGTGCGTGGCGGCCCACAGGTCCGTGCGGTACAGCAGCCACAACCCGCCGACGTCGACGGCCGCGGCGACCGGAGGGAACAGCAGCCACCCGGCGGCGGGGGAGTGCGCCACCCGCAGCAGCCCCCGGCGCGCCCCGCCCGGCGGCAGCAGCCGCAGCACGAGCGTGAGCGGGCGGGCCATCGCGAGGAGCGCGGGTCCCGCCATCGCCACCAGCAGATGACGGCCGGTGTGCGCGGTGAACAACCCGCCCGGCACCGGACCGGCCAGCCCCCACACCACGGCCGCGCACCCCGTCGCGAACACACAGTCCCGCAGCCACGGCCAGGCGTCACCCCGCGTCCGCAGCCGGACGGCGCCCACCGCGTACACCACGGCGGCGAGCACACACGCGAGCGCGAGAGGCGCCGCCACCGGACCGGCGGTCATGACACCCGCCGCCCTCCGGCCCGCCGGGCGCGCGCCAGCGACACGCCCCCGATCACCAACAGCACGAGCCCCGCCAGATTCCACGCCCAGTCGTACGGAGTGACGTCGACGCCGTACCGCACCTGGTGCACGCGCAGCACCTTGTGGTCCACGATGCCGTCGAACACCTGGAAGGCGCCCGCGCCGAGGAAGACCCCGCTCCACGCGTGGCCGGGCGCCAGCGCACCGCGCCGCCGCAGATCGGCGTACAGGAAGAACCCGGCGACCAGCGCCAGCAGTTCGGCGGTGTGCAGCAGCCCGTCCGAGAGCAGGGCCACGCCGGACGTGGAGCGGTCGTAGAAGTGGTGCCAGTGCAGCAGCTGGTGGAACACGATCTCGTCCACGGCCGCCATGACGGCGGCCCCGACGACCGCGCAGACCAGCAGCGACCGTCGGGGCTCGGGGCGTCGTGCGGCGGCCGTGCGGGCCAGGGGGTCAGAGGTGCTCACGGTGCGGTCCGTCCTTCCGAACGATCGGCTGCCGCCCGCCGACTACCCCGCGGGGCACGGGTCACCCCGGCGACTCCTCAGGCGGGTTGGCCCCCGCCGAGGGGAGTTCAGCCCCCGCCCATCGCCTTGCGCACGGTGTCCTTGGTGCGGTCCATGAGGGCCGCCACCGGACCCAGGGCCATGTTCTTCGCGCCGGACTCGACGCCCGGGTGGGGCCGGGTGGGCGCCATCGCCTCGGCGGCCTTGATCGCCTTCGCCATCGCGGCGAGGTCGGTGACGTCGGTGCTGCGCCGGATGTGGATGAACTCGTAGCGCTCCTCCGCCCGCGCGTGCATCTGCACGTCACGCCGCAACTCGATCAGCTTCGGCAGGAAGTCGGGCCCGTCGGGGTCCATGTCGTCGAGCACGGCCAGCATCTCCTTGGCCTCCCGCTCCTCCTTGAGCCGGTCCTCGACGATCTCCTGGCCGCCCGCGACCGAGCGCCGCACGAACGGGTGGACGACCTCCTCCTCGGCGGTCTCGTGCACGGCCAGCAGCCGCACCAACCGCCGGAAGGCGTCCCGGCGTTCCTCACCGCTGGTGGCCTCGACCTCGTCGAACAGGTTGCGGATGTCGCCGTGCTGGCGCATCAGCAGGGAGACGACGTCGTCGTCCCGGGAACGGTCGTCCCCGGCCTGCGGGGTCTGCAACTCGGACATGCCCGTCCCCTCCCTACTTCTCGCGCTGCGCGGGGTCGGGGTGCTCGCCCTCGGTCTGCACACGGTACTCACGCCCGAACATGTCGTCGTGCTCGTGCATCACCCGGTCGCTCGGCGGGTCCTCACCGCCGTGGATCCGCTCCTGCATCTTCTCGAACCGCTCGTGCGCCTCGCGTACGTAGCCGGCCCCGAGCGTGGTCAGGTCCATCTGCGTGTCGAGCAGTTCACGCAGATATGCCTTGTTCGGCTCGAAGGTCAGCACGTTGGGCAGCGCGGGGGCGAGCACCTCGGCGGGCTCGCGGCCGTCGAGCCTGCGCATCAGGTCGCACGCCATGTGCAGATGCTCCAGCTCCATGTTCAGGTGCAGCTCCCAGATGGCCTTGACCTTCGGGTCGCTCTCCTGCTCCATGAACGAGTAGTACAGGTAGCACTCGTTGTACTCGTGGTTGACGAGCTGCTCCCACCACGTCTCACCCGGGTCCACCAGGGACTCGTAGTGCGTGACGTGCTCCTCCTCGATCAGCCCGATCTCCTGGTAGAGCTGGCGGGCGATCGGCTCCATGTAGGTGGGGCCGGTGTTCATGTAGAAGTTCATCGTCTGCTGCTCGGTCGACATGATCGTCAACGCGTGCAGCTTCGACAGCGGGTCCGTCCGGTCCTTCTGGTACGGGTCGCGGACGTTGTCGACCGGGTCGCGGTGGTGGTACCGCGTGGGCCGGCCCGGCATCACCTCGGTGAGGTTGTCGACGATCGACTCGGCCTTGCGGTGCTCGATCATCTCGTACAGGTTGGCGTACCGGTACAGATGGTCGAAGTCCTCCAGCACACCGAACTGGTACGCCTGCTGCAGATACGGGTCCGGCTCCATCCGCGCCACCCATGCGGTCAGGTCCACGGCCACCTGCTCGTACGCGATGGTCGTCTCCAGCACCGAGGACAGGCCGGGCAGCAGCCAGTTGACCGCCTTCTGCTGCTGCGCCTCGATGTACCGGGTCTGGGCCAGCTGCCGCTTGATCTCCGGGTCGACGGTGTTGCGGGCGAGCTGGTGGCTGAACAGGATCGCCTCCACCTCGATCCCGTTCATGGTGATGACGCGACAGCGGGTGTACGGGTCGCAGCGGTCCGGGTCGATGGGCTCCACGTTCAGCTCGCGCCAGTTGCGCAGCTGGCGGTCCAGCGGGATGCCGCGCTGCTCCAGCGGGTTGAAGGTCATGGGCACGCTCCTCTTCGAGGGGCCGGACGCGCGGACGCCCCCGCACCGGCGGAGCGTCCGCGTGTCCGGCGGGGCACGTCCTCATGCTGGGTGCGATCGCACGGGCCCGCCACGCCACACGCCCGTCGGACGCGGACGTGCCTCGGATGCCGCATGCGGATGGCCGAAGCGGGGGCCGTATGGACAATGACGACGCCGTCCCGGTCCTGGGCGAGTGCGGCGCTGCCCCGGTATGGACCGTCCGTGTGTCATGACCGCATCATGAAGTGACCTTCGTGGAGGGAGCGGCGGCCGTGCGAGGTTCCTGGGTACCGAAGATCGCGGCCGTCCTGCTCCTGCTCGCCCTCTCGGTGCCCGTCCCCGCGGCGGCCCGTACGGCCGTGCCGGTCGAGGAGACCGCCGCGCCCGCCGACTGGACCCCGCCGCTCAGCACACGGGGCCGCTGGATCGTTGACGCGAACGGAGACCGCTTCAAGCTGCGCTCCGGCAACTGGCACGGTGCCAGCGGCACGTGGAACGGCAGCGGCAGCGCGGACGACGACGCCGACCACCACGCGGGGGAGAACTCCCACCGCGTCCCGCTCGGCCTGGACCGCGCCCCGATGGCCGAGATCGTCGCGAGCTTCCGGGAGATCGGGATCAACAGCGTCCGGCTGCCCTTCTCCAACGAGATGATCCACGACACCCGCCCGGTCACCGCCGACGCCGTCACCGCCAACCCTGACCTGGAGGGGAGGACGCCGCTGCAGGTGTACGACGCAGCGGTGCGCGCCCTCACCGACGCCGGTCTCGCCGTGATCCTCAACAACCACACCAACAGCACCCGTTGGTGCTGCGGCGTGGACGGCAACGAACGCTGGAACGCGAGCCAGTCGGACGAGACCTGGGAGAACGACTGGCTGTTCATGGCCCGCCGCTACCGCGACAACCCGCGTGTCGTCGGCGCCGACCTCTACAACGAGGTCCGCCGCAGCGTCTGGGACGACCCCGACTGGGGCCTCGGCGACCGGCACGACTGGTTCGCCGCGAGCCAGAGGGCCGGCGACCGCATCCTCACCGAGGCCGACCCCGACCTGCTGATCATCGTCGAGGGCATCAACTGGACCGGCCTGCCCGTCGACGGCCTCCCGCACGGACGCCCCACCCTCGAACCCGTACGCGACCTGTCGCACACCCTCGTCGACTCCAACAAACTCGTCTACTCCGCCCACTTCTACGGCTACACAGGCCCCCGGCACACCGGCGCGACCGGCATCGGCGAGACCAGCGACCCCCGCTACCAGGACCTCACCCCCGCCGAACTCGCCGACGTGCTCCACCGACAGGCGCTCTACGTCGCCGGCGACACCGACCGCCACTACACGGCCCCCGTGTGGATCTCCGAGTTCGGCGTCGGCGGCCGCGAGGAGACCGGCGCGGCCCCGCGCGCCTGGTTCGAGCACTTCGTCGGCCAACTGATTCGCGCCGACGCCGACTTCGCGTACTGGCCCCTGGTCGGCTGGCACGAGAACCGCCGCGGCAACGGCTGGGCCCTGCTCCACTGGGACGCGGAGGGCCGCCGCATGGCCGTCCACGACGGCGACGACTGGCGGTCGGACGCATGGCGCCGTCTGGTCGAGGCCCCCGCCCGCACGGGCCACGTCCCGCCTACGACGGAGTGGGCGATGCTCAGCCCCGATCACGGCGACTTCGTCGCCTCACGCCGGATGCGCGCACTGCCCGACTGGGACCCGGGCGCCCGCAAGGCGGCCTGCCCCGACGGCCTCCGCCTGGCGGGCCTGAGCCACACGGGCAACCGGGGCCTGTGCACCGACGCCCGCGCGGGCGCCCTGGACGACCCGGGCGGCGCCCACGAGGCGGTGAGGGACGAACGGCACGTCGCCCCCGGCCGCGACTGGGCGTCCGGCCACACCAAACTCCAGTGCGCCGACGGCCACTTCCTCACCGGCTACAGCGTCCGCGGCGCCGCCGTCTCGTCCGCCCTGTGCCGCAAGGCGACCCCGGGCACACTCACCGCCCCGGGCGGCCGCACGGTCTGGTTCGACCGAGGAGACAACCGCGGCGACGCCCCCAGGGGCGGCGACTTCGCCCGGGGCCACTACAAGGGCCAGTGCGCGGACGACGAGTACGCGGCAGGCATAGCCTGGACGGGCCGCGTCGGATCTCCCCGAACTCCGGACGCGCTGTACTGCCGCCCGTTGTCCTGAGCCGTTCACCGAGCCGGCGGGCCCGGGTAACCCCTTGCCCGCGGTGTACGCGGCAGTGAGGACGACGGGCGGCCGTCTCAGCTGCGCCTGCCCCCCGCCCGCGCCGGCACCCCGGGTGTGCCCGTCGGGCGGGGGAGGAGGGTGCCGTCCACGTACAGGTCGACGTACTCGTTGTAGAACGCCGCCAGGCCCGCGATGCGGGAGACCTGGGTGGTGGGGAAGTCGTACGCCCAGAGGATGTTCTCGTGCGGGCCGGTGCCGGCGTCGAAGGACCAGTAGCCGCTCGTCGTGCCCTTGTACGGGCACCGGGTGACGTGGTCCGTGCGGCGCAGCAGCGGCCAGTTGATGTGGGCGCGGTCGAGGTAGTAGCGGGTCGGCAGGCCCGTCTCGAACAGCTTCACGCAGTGCGGCGCGTCCGCGAGGACCACGCCGTCGATCTCCACCCGCACCCGGCTGGAGGACCGCAGCGCGTCCACGCGGGCGTACGGGCTGCGCGGATGGACGTACACCGGCTCGTCCTCCTCCAGCCACTCGTCGATCGCGTTCCAGCGGAAGCGGACGGTCCCCCGTACGGCCTCCGGGGCGCCGTCCTGCCACACCCACGCCGCGCCCTCCCGCACCGCGTCCCGCACACGCAGCGAATGGCGCCGCGCGGGGCCCGCGCCGAGGTGCTCCGTCCGGTCGTCGTCGATCAGCACCGCCTCGACCAGGTCGTCGCGCGGCACGCAGTACTGCGGATAGCCGGCCCACTCCCACACGTACAGCGCGCGCCGCGTGTCGAACACGACGTGCCCGTCCACGAACCCCCGCACACGCCGCGGCACGGGTTCGACGTGCCCCACGGGGACGATCAGGCTCGGGTGCAGGACGCTCTCCACGCCCATGGGCGGCCACCTCGATTCACTGGCCCGCGCGGCTCGGGGCCCGCAGGTCACGACGCCTCGGTTCGTGCCGCACGCTACCGCGCACACCGGGCGGGACGTGACAAGCCGGGCGTCCGTGTCACGGGACACGGACGCCCGGCCTCGGGTGGGGGTTACCCGAGCGTGGGGGTTACCCGAGCGTGGGGGTTACCCGAGCGTGAGGGCGTAGATCTGCACCCGGGGATCGTTCCGCAGCCCGAGCGAGCGGACCGTCTTCGACGCGTCGAGGGCCACGGACGTGGCGAACAGACGCACCGGCGGCCCGTCCACGCCCTGCCCCTGCTTGATCCGGTGCGGCATCTCCAGCGCCACCGAACTGCCCGCGGGCGTCGAGCCCGCCCAGTCGCCGACGGTGACCGGCAGTTCGGCGGTCGTGCCGTCGGTGTAGCGGACGGTGAGGTCCGTCGTCACCGGCCCGTGGTGGGACGCGCCGACCAGCCGCAGCGCGCCGTACGAACCGGCCGGCAGCAGCATGGCCTGCCCGCGCGCTTCGACGAAGTTCGCGGCCGTGCCGGACGGGTCGGGCGCCTGGTAGGTCACTCCGTCCCACACCACCGGTCCCGCCGCCGGCAACAGGTCGCCGTCGTAGCTCCAGCCGCCGCCGTCGAAGTCGCCCTCACCGGATGCCGCGACGGTCGCGGTCCCGTCGTGGTTCAGCTCCTTGCCCAGGTCGACGGCGCACCGCTCACCGCCGTCCCCGGCGCAGCGCGCGGCCTCGCGCACCTCGACGGTGGCGACCCGCTCCACCGCCTTGACCCCAGGGGCGCCGGCCGTGATCCGCACGGTGTACGTGCCCGGCGCGGTCCCGGCCGGCACACCTACGTCCACCGCCGCGGTCCGCTGCACGGGCAGCCGGTGCGACGCCAGCGTGAAGGAGCCCGACGTCTTCACGGTCCACCCGCGAGGCGCCTCGGCCGCCACCTTCACCCGCAGCGCACCCGGCGCCTGGCCCAGCACGTCCAGTCGCAGCCGCACGTCCTGGGCCTTGTCCGACCCCGGCACCACGTCGGCGGACGTGCGCAGGGACGCGTCGAGGTGACGGCGGGAGTCGGCGGCCGCGCGGTTCACCGACGGCGGCTCGGCACCCTTGCCGGTGCCCCACGCCGACGGCTCGTCGCTCATCTCGAAGGCGAGCCGCCCGCCCTTGGCGACCGCGTCCCAGTCCAGCCACGTGGCGCGCAGGTCCTTCTCGCCGAACTCCGCCCGCTTCACGTACCGCCGGGTGTCGCTCGCCCCGGGCGCCTTCACGGTCAGCGTGCCGCCCTGGAGCTTCCCGTACGCGCCGATGCGGATCTCCGCCGACGGGAACTGCGGGGAGGACACGGCGAGATAGTCACCGCCGTTCGTCACCGGGTACAGACCCAGGGAGGAGAAGACGTACCAGGCCGACATGGTGCCCAGGTCGTCGTTGCCGGTCATCCCGTCCGGCCCGTCCGTGAACAGGGTCATCGCCGCACGCGTCACGGTCGCCGTCTTCGCCGGCGCGCCCGCCCACAGGTACATGTACGGCGCGTGCAGGTCGGGCTCGTTGTTCGGGTTGTAGGTAGGCTTGCCGTAGTAGTCGTACGGTGCCGAGATCCAGTCCTCGCGGGCGGTCTTCGCCGGGTCCTTCAGCAGCTTGTCGTAGGCGAAGAAGGCGTCGAGCCGCTCCTCCGTCTTCTTCCGGCCGCCCATCAGTGACACCAGCCCGGCCGGGTCCTGCGGGACCAGCCACTGGTACTGGTACGCGCCGCCCTCGTGGAACTGGTGCCCCGCCTCGACCGGGTCGTACGGCGTGACCCAGGTGCCCTCGGTGGTGCGCGGCCGGAACTGCTGGACGGACGAGTCCCACAGGTTCCGGTACCACTGCCCGCGCGCCGCGAACGTCCGCGCGTCGGCCGTGCGGCCCAGCCCCTTCGCCATCAGCGCCAGCGACGCGTCCGCCGCCGCGTACTCCAGGGTCGCCGACGCCGGGTGCACGCAGTCGTTGTCGCCGCCCTTGTCCGGGCAGTCCTTCCCCAGCTCCAGCCCGCTGGGCACATACCCGCGCTCCAGGTAGGCGTCGATGCCGGCGCGCCCGTTGTAGGGGGACTCGTCCGGCGGCGTCCGCAGCGCGTTCTTCCGCAGCAGCGCGTACGCCTCCTGCTCATGACCGGCGAGCAGCCCCTTCGACCACGCCTCCACCAGGAACGGCGTCACCGGGTCGCCCGTCATGATGTTGGTCTCGCTGTTGGCGAGCGACCAGCGCGGCAGCCAGCCGCCGTCCCGCCCGATCGCCACGACCGACAGCGCGACGTCCCGCGCCACCTTCGGCTCCAGCAGTTGCAGCAGCTGGTTCTGCGGCCGGTGCGTGTCCCACAACGACAGGTTCTGGTACGGCGTGAATGCGTCCGCCGTGTGCACCTTCCCGTCGAAGCCCGCGTACCGCCCGTCGACGTCCCCGGCGAGGTTCGGGTGCAACTGCGCGTGATAGAGCGCCGTGTAGAAGGCGCGCTGCCGCTCGGCCGGCCCGCCGTCCACCTTCACCGAGGCCAGCTGCCGCTCCCAGGTGGCCTGCAACGCCTCCCGCGTGGCGTCGAAGTCGTACGATTCGGCCGTCTCCGCCTCGAGGTTCTTCCGGGCGCCCTCGAGACCCGTGTACGACAGGCCGACCTTGACGACGACGTCACGGTCCTCCTCGGCGTCGAACGTCACCCAGGCCCCGTTGCCGCCCTCACCGGCCGCGTCCCGCTCACCGGGCCGGGGAGTGGAGCCACGCCAGGTGCCGTGCGCGGTGAACGGGCGGTCGAAGGTGGCGGTGAAGTAGACCGTGTGCCGGTCCTTGCCCGCGCAGAAGTTGCCCGCCTCGACCCGGCCCTCGACCGTCCGGTCACCGACGACGTGCACTTCCGAGCTGTACACCCGCTGGTTGGCCTTGCCGGTGTTGAAGAGCACGTTGGCGCGGTCGGTGGAGGGGAAGGTGTAGCGCTGCCACCCGGTGCGCTCGGTGGCCGTCAGCTCGGCGTCGATGCCGTACGTCTTCAACCCGACACGGTAGTAACCGGGTTCGGCCTTCTCGTCGTCGTGCGAGTACGTCGACCGGTACGCATTCGGATCCACGGTGTCGACCGCGCCGGTGGTCGGCATCAGCGGCAGCTCGCCCATGACGGAGCAGCCGACGCCGGAGAGGTGGGTCTGGCTGAACCCGTGGATCTTGTCCTGCTGGTAGTCGTAGCCGCCCTGCCCGCCGGTGTCCGGGCTGACCTGCACCATCCCGAAGGGCGCGCTGGCGCCGGGGAAGGTGTTGCCGAAGTTCTGCGTGCCGATGAACGGGTTGACCAGGGAGGTCAGTTGTTCACCGGACGCGGATGAGGACGACGACGGCTGGGCGAGGGCCGGCGCGGGCGCGAGACCGGCGCCGGTGACGACGAGCGCGGCGAGGACGGTCGACGCTCGGCGGCGCCATCTGTGGAGGGGTGAATCCATGGAAGCGGCTCCTGTTGCTCACCTGTCGCACCGGGCTGGACGGAAGCGGACTAGATCACGGTGCTGACATCGTTGTCAATACCCGTGACCGAGACCGCTGTCCGGTGACCGTGGCCGGGATGTCAGGCCGGGGGCGAGCCCGCCGGCGTGACCTGCCGGAGCACCATGAGGGAGTCCTCGACGGAGGCGGCCATCGCGAAGGGGAACCGGTCCAACTCCAGGCAGAGGCTGACGTCTTCGGGGGCGGATCCCGCACGCACGCCCTGCGTCAGCTCGGCGGCGGAACGCGACGCGGTGGCCCTTCGCAGATACGGGTCGGCGTCGATGATGTCCCCGTGGGCCCGGCCGGCTATGTACTCGGCGCACGCCAGATCCTCCTCGGCGCGCCCGCTGCCGCCGGTGACGACGAACGTCACCTCGCGGGATGCGCGCGCCCGCAGCACCGCGACCGTCGCCTCGGCGACGACGAAGCTCGCGCACAGCACCAGCGAGGCGTCCTTCACGGCGAGGGCGCCGACGGTCCCCGCGGTGGTCTTCTGCACGACGGTGCGCCCGGACAGGTCCGTGTTCCGCAGCAGGACGGGGGAGTTGACCAGGTCGAAGCCGGGCGCGGGCAGGCCGTCCTTCAAGGTCATCCATTCGGGATGCCGTGCCTTCAGCGCCAGGGCTTCGTCCAAGGACTCGGCGAGGACGACCCGTTCGGCGCCCCGGGCGAACGCCCAGGCGGCCACCGTGTACGCCCGCATGACGTCCACGACCACGGCCACGTCCGGTACGTCCGTCAACTCGGGGATGCCGAGGAAGCGTGCCTTCATCCGGCCATGATGGGGCCGTGGCGGGGGCCGACGCACGTGACTTTCACGCCGTCCGGGACGGAGGTCGAGGGCGGACCCGGCCGCCCCGGCGCACCCCGCACCACCGAAGACCCCTCCTGCCGCACCGGCAAGCACAACGCCGGTGACTTCCCTTGTCCGGCGTTGAGTTACCGGATGGGCGAGAACGAGGCCGGACCGGTCGAGGTCGTGTGCGGAGGTCGCGCGCAAGGCGGCGTGTCGGCGGCTGCCCGCGTGCAAGGATGTCGCCCGTGACCGGATTGTCTTCCTCGCCCGTCGCCGAGAGCACGCGCAGCCGCCGCCCCGGTCTGGGGCCCCGTACCGCCGCCGTGCTGGTGTTCGGGGCGTCGGCCGCGGTGCTGGTCGTCGAGATCGTCGCCCTGCGCCTGCTGGCCCCGTACCTCGGCCTCACCCTCGAGACCAGCACGCTGGTGATCGGCATCGCCCTCACGGCGATCGCGCTCGGCTCGTGGCTGGGCGGCCGCATCGCCGACCAGGTCGACCCGCTGCGGCTCCTCGCCCCCGCGCTCGGCGTCTCGGGCGCGGTGGTGGCGCTCACGCCGGCCGTGCTGCGCAGCGTGGCGGAGTGGGCGCGGCCGCTGCTGATCCTGGTCGCGGCGCTGACCGTCCTGGTGCCGGGCGCGCTGCTGTCCGCAGTGACGCCGCTGGTGACGAAGGTGCGGCTCACCAGCCTCGCCGAGACGGGCACGGTCGTCGGCCGGCTGTCCGGCGTCGGCACGGTGGGGTCGATCGTCGGCACGGTCCTGACCGGCTTCGTGCTGCTGTCACGGCTGCCGGTGAGCGGCATCCTGTTGGGACTCGGTGCGCTGCTGGTGGTCGCGTCGCTGCTGGTCGGCTGGCGCCTGCGCCGCCGGAGCGGTGCCGCGCCCGCCCTGGCGCTGGTCCTGGCGGCGGGCGGTCTGGCGGCCTCGGTCGTGCCGGGCGGCTGCGACGTCGAGACGCGGTACCACTGCGCCGAGGTCGTCGCCGACCCCACCCGCGAGGGTGGCCGTACGCTCGTGCTGGACGGCGTACGGCACTCGTACGTCGACGCCGGCGACCCGACGCACCTGGAGTTCACGTACGTCAAGGCGGTCGCGTCGGTGACCGACGCGGCCTTCCCGGCGGGCAGGCCGCTCACGGCCCACCACCTGGGCGGAGGAGGCCTCACCCTGCCCCGCTACCTGGCGGCCACGCGGCCGGGCACGCGCAGCGTGGTCTCGGAGATCGACGCCGGCGTCGTACGCATCGACCGCGAACGGCTCGGACCGCGGCCGGACCCCGGCATCGAGGTCCGTACGGAGGACGGCAGGCTGGGCCTGAAGCGGCCGGCGACCGACTCCCTCGACCTGGTCGTCGGCGATGCCTTCGGCGGAGTCAGCGTGCCCTGGCACCTCACCACGGTGGAGGCACTTCGGGAGGTACGACGCGCACTCGCCCCCGACGGCCTCTACGCGGTCAACCTCATCGACCACGGCGAGCAGGCCTTCGCGAAGGCGGAACTGGCGACGCTGCGCGAGGTGTTCACACACGTGGCCCTCCTGGGCGAACCGGCGGACATCGGCCTGACCCACACGGACGCCCCCGTGGGCGGCAACGTGGTCGCCGTGGCCTCGGACCATCCGTTCGACCTGACCGCGATCCAGAAGGCACTGAACGCCCGCAGCACCGGCTGGAAAACCGCCACGGGCGACGCCCTCACCACCTGGCTCGGCGACGCCCCCGTCCTCACCGACGACTACGCCCCGGTGGACCAACTCCTCCAGCCCTACGCAACGCAGCGGCAGTAGAGGGCGACTCCCGAGCCGTTCACGGCACAGCCGAGGCCATCACCCTCAGGGGCGCGGGAAGCTGCGCGGCCAGCCTCAACGCACCCGCCCCCGATACGCAGTCGGCCCTCGGCGCCTCTCTCGACACCGTCAGGGCCAACTCCCTGAGGCGCGCGGGGAACTGCGCGATGAACCCCAACGCACCCGCACCCGGCGCCCGACCTCACCAACCCCACCCCGTAGCCGCCCCCGCTCAAACCAGTCCCTCCGCCACCAACCCCTTCAGCACAGCCTCCCCCAACGCCTCCACCGCGGAGCGAGGCCGCACCATCACGGTGAACTCCTTGATCCGCCCGCCCTCCTCGAAGTGCAGCAGATCGATCCCGTGGATCTCCTTCCCGCCCACCGCCGCCCGGAAGACCAGCACGGCCGACGGCAACGTCACCCCCTCCGCACTGGTCTGCGCCGCCCCGCTGTACTCCCCGACGTACCGGAAGTCCTCGAACGTCCGCAGCAGCACGCCGAACAGCCCCATGACCATCGCCTTGCCCTCGAAGGGCGTGAACTTCACGGGGCTGTACAGCCGCACGTCATCGGTGAACAGATCCTCCAATCCCGCCAGATCACGCGCGTCGACGGCTGCACGGAAACGCTCCACGGTGTCCATGGACGCCACCACCTCAGTAGTCATAGATGTGAGTAGTCAGAATGATGAGTATCATGGGGTCGGCGTAACGCGACAGAGGCAGGACACCGGCACCCGGAAAGGAACCGCATGGCACTCCGGCACGCCGTACTCGCCGCACTGCTCGACGGCGAGCTCAGCGGATACCAGCTGGCCAAGGCGTTCGACGTCGGCGTGGCCAACTTCTGGTACGCCCAGCCGCAGCAGCTCTACGCCGAGCTGACCCGGCTGGAGCAGCAGGGCCTCGTCGCGGGCCGCGAGGTCGTGCAGGAGAGCCGCCCCAACAAGCGGCTGTTCCACGTCACCGATGCCGGCCTCGCCGAGCTGGAGGCCTTCACCGCCGCCTCCGCCAAGCCCGCCTTCGTCCGCGACGACCTCATGGTCAAGGTCCAGGCGGCCGACAGCGTCGACACCGCCACCCTGATCGACCAGCTCACCGAACGCGCCGAGATCGCCCGCGCCCGCGTCGAACTGTTCGAGGCGCTGCTCCGGCGCCTGCGCGGCGACCGCGGCGAGGAGGACTTCCTCCGTCACGGCGACCGCATCGGCCCCTACCTGACCTGCCTGCGCGGCGTCGCCTTCGAGCAGGAGAACCGCGACTGGTGCCTGCGAACCGTCGCCGTACTGGAAGAGAGGCGGCACACCCGTGCCCGGAACTGAGACGCCTGGAACCGGAAAGCCCGATACCGAGACCCCCGGCACCGAGACGACCTACCTCCGCTACGTCGCCCTCGGCGACAGCCAGACCGAGGGCGTCGGCGACGGCGACGACGCCACCGGCCTCCGCGGCTTCGCCGACCGCCTCGCCGAGCACCTGGCCCGGCACGAGCCCGCCCTCCAGTACGCCAACCTGGCCGTACGCGGCCGCCTCGCCGCCCAGGTCCGCGCCGAGCAGCTCGCCCCCGCCCTCGCGCTGCGGCCCGACCTCGCCACCGTCGTCGCCGGCGTCAACGACCTGCTGAGACCCGGCTTCGACGCCGACCAGGTCTGCGCCCACCTGGACGCCATGTTCGGAGCGCTGACCGAGCAGGGCGCCCTTGTCGCCACGATCACCATCCCCGACCTCTCCCGCGTCTGCCCCGTCGCCCGCCCGCTGATCCCGCGCGTCACCGCCCTCAACGAGGGCATACGCCGCACCGCCCGCCGCCACGGCGTCGTCGTCGCGGAGACGGCCCTCCACCCGGTCGCGGGCGACCCCCGCCTGTGGAGCCCCGACCGCCTCCACGCCGGCCCGCTCGGTCACGAACGCATCGCCGCCGCCCTCGCCCACGCCCTACGGCTCCCCGGCAGCGACGACACCTGGACCCACCCGCTCCCTCCCCAGACCCTGCCCACCGGCCTGCGCGCCGTCGGCACCGAACTCCGTTGGCTGGCGGGCTTCCTGGGACCGTGGCTGCTCCGCCGCCTCCGCGGCCGTTCGTCCGGCGACGGCCGCACCGCCAAACGCCCGCTGCTCCACCCGGTACTGGACGACCGCCGCCCGGTGGCGGACGGCTGACCACCCCCGGCAGCGTCGCCCCGGGGCCGCCGTCACGGGCGTGCAGCGGGCTCCGCCGTACCGACCAGCGACCTGGTGAACGGATGCCGGGGACTGTGCAGTACCTCCAGCGCCGGACCTTCCTCGACGACCTCGCCCGCGTCCAGGACCGCGACACGGTGAGCGAGGGCGGCGGTGGCGAGGTCATGAGTGATCAGGACCAACGCCAAGTCACCCAGCTCACCGACCACTTCCGTCAAGGTCTCCAGGATGTCCCGGCGCGTGACCGCGTCAAGCCCCGAGGTGATCTCGTCGCACAGCAGCACACGAGGACGCGCCAGCAAGGCGCGGGCAAGCGCGGCCCGCTGCAGCTCGCCCCCGGACAGCCCACCGGGCCGACGCCGCACCAGATCCTCCGGCAACCCCAGCCGGGCCAGCACCTTCACCGCTTCCCGCCCCGCCTCCTGCGCGTCCACTGCCCGCAGACGTACGGCGGTACGGGCCACCTGCTGCACGACCGGCCGATGCTCGTCGAACGAGGCGTGCGCGTCCTGGAACACGTACTGCACGCCCGCCAGTTGCTCCCGTGTCCGACGACGCAGACTGCGGGGCAACACCGTGTCGTCCAGCCGGACGTCGCCCTCGAAATCCCGATGCAGCCCGGCGAGACACCGAGCGAGCGTCGTCTTACCGCTGCCGGAACGGCCCACCACCGCCAGACACTCCCCGGCGTGCACATCCAGTGCCGGGACACGCAGCACGACCGACGCGGACCGCGAACCGTCCCGGTACCGTGCCGCCAGCCCACGCACCCGCACCACAGGACGCCGAGACCGAGCGCCCCCGCCGTCGAACGAGGTCGACCCACCCTCTGCGTCCAGCAGTTCCCGTGTCCACGGATGACGCGGCGCCGCCCACACCCGCTCCACAGGCCCCGACTCGACCACCCGCCCCGCCCGCATCACGACCACCTCGTCCGCAAGCGCCCGCACGACGTCCAGGTCATGGCTGAGCAGCACCACGCCGATCCCACGCCTCGCGAGAGCCGCGAGCTGCTCGACCACCCGCCGCTTGGTCGGATTGTCCTGCCCGGTCGTCGGCTCGTCGGCCACCACGACCCGGGACCCGAGCAGCAACGCCTGCGCCAGCACCACCCGTTGCTGCTGGCCCCCCGACAACTGATGCGGATACCGCCGCAACAGCGCCTCCGCATCCTCCAACTGGGCGTCCGCGAGGGCCCGCACCACAAGCTCCCGCGCCGCAGCCCGCCGCTTTCCACGCGGAAGATGCCGCACCAGCGGCCGTGCGATGTCCATCAGCAAAGCGTCCACCCGCCGCGCCGGCGCCAACACACTCGCCGGATGCTGAGGCACATACCCCACCGGCTCCCCGGTGCGCCCCACCGGCCCTCCAGTCGTACGTCCCACCGCCCCACCGGCGGTCACCCGCACCTCCCCACTCACCCGAGCCCCGCCCGGATACTCCCCGAGCAGCGCAAGCCCCGTAGTCGTCTTCCCGCTCCCCGACGCACCCACCAGCGCCGTGACCCGCCCCGGCAGCACCCGGAAGCCGACCCCGTCCACGATCGCCCGCCCGTCGATCTCCACCCGCAGATCGAGCACCTCGGCCACGGGCCTCTCTCCCGCACCGCTCTCACGCCTCACGGACACGTTCCCCTTTCGGACTCCGGCCCCGCTTGTCCAGCGCCGCGTCGAACAGCAAGTTGGTGCCCGTGGTGAGGGCGACGATCAGCAGCGCGGGCACGACGACGGCCCACGGCTGCACGAAGAGACCCGTGCGGTTCCGGTCGACCATCACCGCCCAGTCGGCGGCATCGGGCGCCGCGCCCACACCGAGGAACGCCGCCGTGGCGACCAGATACAGCACCCCGGTCAGCCGGGTGCCGGCGTCCGCGGCCAAGGTGCGCAGCATCGACCGCCCGACATGGCCGACGGCGATACGCCACCACGTCTCACCCTGCAACCGCAGCGCCTCCACGGCCGGGCGCGCCGCGATCTCCGTGGCCGTAGCCCGTACCAGCCGGGCCGCGTCCGGCACATTGACCACAGCGACGAGCAACGCCAGCCCCACGGCCCCCGGCGCGAACACGGTCGCCACCAGCAGGATCATCAGCAGCGACGGCACGGCGAGCAGCACGTCCAGCGGCCGCATCAGCAGCTCCTCCACGAGCCGCCGGTGGGTGAGCGCCCCGACCAGCCCGACCGGCAGCGCGACCAGACAGGCCAGCGCGGTGGCCGCGAGCGCCGTCAGCACGACCGACCGCCCGCCGTGCAGCACCTGATACCAGACGTCACGTCCGACGAAGTCCGTGCCCAGCCGATGCCCATCGCCGCCCTCGGTGAACGACGCCGCCCGCGCCGGAGGTTCAGCCGCAAGCACCGGCCCCAGCAGCGCGATCACCACCGGCACGGTCACCACAACGGCCCCCAGCACGAACCGGCCCGCGCGCCCCCTCACGCCGCCACCCCCGCCCGCGGGGCCAGCCGATGCGCGATCACGTCCGCACCCAGGTTCAGCACCACCGTGACCACCCCGAACACCACCGCCAGCCCCTGCACCACCGGCACGTCACGCTCACCCACGGCCCCGAGCAGGACGGTGCCCAGCCCCGGAACCACGAACAGCGTCTCCACGACCACCACCCCGCACAGCAGCCAGTCGATCGTCCGCGCCAACTGCTGCACCGCCGGCGCCAGAGCGTGCGGCAGCGCGTGCAGGTACCGCACACGGGCGCCGGACACCCCGTACCGCAGCGCGTGCGCCACGTACGGCGACGCCAGCGCGTCGATCATGCCCGCGCGCACCAGCCGGACCAGGGAGCACACGGGCCGGGCGAGCAGGACGAGGACGGGCAGGACGAGCACCCCCGGGTGCGCGAGCAGGTCGGTGCCGTGACCGACCGCCGTCGGCGGCAGCCAGCCCAGCCGCAGCGCGAACACCGTGACCAGCAGTACCCCGAGGGCGAACTCGGGCACCGCGTACACCGCGAGCGTCACCGAACTGGTCAGCCGGTCCACGAGCCGTCCCTCGTACCGCGCGGCCAGCACGCCCAGCCCGACGCCCGTCGGCACCAGCAACGCCACCGTGAGCGCGGCCAGCAGCAGCGTCGGGCCGAAAGCGCCGGTGAGGTATTGCGCCACCGGACGCCCGGACGTCAACGACGTACCGAAGTCTCCCCGCAGCAGGCCCGCCGCCCAGTCCACCAGCCGCTCCCACGCGGGCCGGTCCAGCTCCATGGCCGTACGGATCGCCTCGATCCGCGCCGGGTCGGGCTGGTCGCCGGCGAGGACGACGGCCGCGTCGCCAGGCAGCGCCTCGGTGAGCGCGAAGACAAGAAGCACCACGGCCACGACCTGCGCCACCCCGAGCAGCAGCCGCCGGGCGACGAACGAGCGTAGTCCGCTCACGCCAGCCACACCTTGTCGAACCGCGCCCAGTCCAGCGTGTTGGCGGGCGCGTTCGTCTCGACTCCCCGCACCCCGCGTGCCGTTCCGATGATCCAGTCGGCGAACCCCCACACCAGGAACCCGCCCTCGGCGTACAGCCGGCGCTGCATGCGCTCGTACACGGCGCCACGGTCCTTGGCGTTCCGGGTGGACTGCGCCTGCCGGTACAGCGCGTCGAAGTCACGGTGCCGCCAGTGGGTGGCGTTGGTGGTGGAGTCGGTGAGGAGGCGCTGCGAGATGTGCGACTCGATCGGCATGGCGCCGGAGCGGTAGCAGCACAGGGTGCCGCCGTCGAGGATGTCGCTCCAGTACGAGTCCTTGCTGCCCATCCGCACGTCCACCGTGACGCCCGCCCGCTCGGCCTGGTCGCGGAAGACGCTCGCCGCCTCGGTGAACCCTGCGGCGACGGCCGAGGTGTCCAGCGTGACGCGCAGATCCTCCGCGCCCGCCTGCTTGAGCAGGAACCGCGCCTGCTCCAGGTCCTGTTCGCGCTGCGGCAGCCCGTCGGCGTAGTACTCGTACCCCTTGCCGAACAGGTCGTTGCCCGTCTCGCCCGCGCCGGACAGCGCGGCGTCGACCAGTTCCTCACGGTCGGCGATCAGGAAGAACGCCCGCCGCACCCGCACGTCGTCGAAGGGCGGCCGGTCGGTCTTCATGCAGAACGCCTGCATGGCGCTGTTCCGCAGCCGCACGATGTCGATCTGCCCCTTGCCCTCATGGGCGCGGGCCGTCGTCGGGTTCAGCTCGTGCGCGTACTCGACCTGCCCGCCGAGCAGCGCGTTGACGCGCGCCGACTCCTCGTTGGCGACGACGAACTCGACCTCGTCCAGGTACGGAGCGCCGTCCCAGTGGTCGTCGTGGCGGCGGAAGACCGCCGAGCGGCCCGGCGCGAACGACACGAACCGGAAGGGACCGGATCCCACAGGGGCGCGGTCGAAGTCGTCGGCGTGCGCGGGCACGATGTACGCGCCGAACGCGGCCAGGACGTTGGGGAATTCGGCGGTGGGCCGCTTGAGCACGAACTCGACCGACCGCCGGCCCGTGGCCCGGCTCGCGTCGAGGTCGATGGGCTCCAGCGACGCCTTGGCGCGGAACGCCTCCCGCGGGTCGGCGATCCGACGGTAACTGTGCAGCACGTCCTCGGCGGTGACCGGACGGCCGTCGTGGAAGGTCGCCTCCCGCAGTGTCACCTGCCAGCGGTCCAGCGTCCTGTTCGGCTCCCAGCGCTCCGCCAGGCGCGGGCGGGCGGCCAGGTCGGGGCCGTAGTCGGCGAGCTTGTCGAACAGCGCCTTGGCGCGGGCGGCGTCGGCGAACAGGTTGGCCCGGTGCGGGTCGAGCGTCTCGCCCGCACCTCCGCCCGCGAACGCGGCACGCAGCCGCCCGCCCCGCTGCGGCGTGCCACCCGCCTTGGAACCACCACCGTCGTCACCGGAGCCGCCGCAGCCGGCCAGCGAGAACGCACCGAGCGAGGCGGCCCCCGTGGCGGCGAGGAAGCCGCGGCGGCGCAGTCCCGCGAAGCGACTGTGGGAGGGCAGGGGAGACACAGAGTCGTCGTGCATGAGGAAGTCCTTCTGTCCGTGGGAGAAAGAGAGAGAAGCGGTGTCAGGGCCGGGCGAGGCGGGCCACGACGTGCAGCCGGTCGGCGTCGGCGGTGCGGCCGGGCGGAAGCCCTTCGCGCCACGGCGGTTCGGTGCGCGGGCCGGGGCCGTCGTGCAGCTCCAGCACCTCGAAACCGTGCGCGGTGAGGAAGTGCCGCAGCTCCTGCGGGAACAACAGCCGCCAGGCGGACCGCTCCTCGACCGGCTCCGCACCGTCGCCCGCGCTCCACACCCGCACCCGGCGCAGAAGCTGCGCCGTGCGGTCGACGGCGAGCGTGGTGACGGACCGGTGCACGGCGCCCCGCCAGACGAACTCGGCATCGGCGGGGGAGTCGAGGAGGTCCGTGCGGCCCAGGAAGTACGCGCCGTTGCGCATCTCCGCCACCAGCAGGCCGCCGGGGCTCAGCGCGCGCCGGCAGGAGGACAGGAAGCGGTCGAGCTGCTCGTTGGTGTGGCAGTACAGCAGCGCGCTGTCCAGGCACACGACGGCGTCGAACACGTCCGGCCCGAAGTCGTATCCGTGCAGGTCGGCCCGTATGTACTCGGGCCCCGGGTGGTGGTCGCGGGCGTACGCGAGCATCGGCTCGGACAGGTCGGCCGCCGTCACCCGGCGGCCGGCCTCGTGCAGGTGGGCGGCGTCGCGGCCGGTGCCGCAGCCCATGTCCAGCACACGCGGCCCCGCGCCGTGCCGTCGCAGACAGTCCTCCGCCCAGCGCCCGGCGAGGCGACCGGGGTCGGGGAAGCGCGCCTCGTACAGCTCGGGCCGGTCCGTGAGGAGCGTGCGGGACCGCTCGTTCGCCTGAGAAGTCATGTGGATGTCGCCCCCTCAGACCGTCGCCGGCACGGCGGGCTCCGACGGCGCGGGCAGCGAGCCGAGCCGCCGCAGCCACGCCACCCCCAGCGCCGACACCAGCCCGAACAGGGCACAGCACACCCATGGCAGCCACGCCGGCCCGGCCCGTCCACCGGTGTCCATGGCCCACCCGACGACCGTGTTGCCCACCGCCGCCGCAACACCCGAGACGACGTAGAACACCCCGAAGTAGGTGCCGGTGAGCCCGGGACGGCCGTAGGCGGGGATCAGCTCCATCACGAACGGCTGCGCCACCATCACCCCCAGGCTCAGCAGCAGCGCCCCCGCCAGCACCGGCAGCACACGCAGCAGCCCGTCCACCACACCGTCCGGTCCGCCGGAGCCGCCCGCCGTCAGCGCCGGCGGCACGAACGCCACCGCCGTCAGACCGAGCCCGGTGACGATCCAACGCCCCCGCTGCCCGCGCCTTTTCAGGGCACGGGTGACCCGCAGTTGCAGGGTCAGATGGGCGAGCGTGCCGATGAGCAGGACGAGTCCGGCGGCGCCGTCCCAGCCGGTGGCCTGCCGCGCGCCGTCGGGCAGCAGCAGATACAGCTGGCTCTCCAGGGTGAACAGGCCGACCATGGCGAGCGCGAACGCGAGGAACGGCCGGTTCCCGAGCACCTCCCGCCAGTCCGCCGGCACCGAACCGCCGTCGTACGGCTCCTTCGTACGGGCGGGCAGTACGAGCACCTGGGCGACGGTGAGGACCGCGAAGATCCCAGCCGCTGTCAGCGCCGACGTGCGGAAGTCCACCAGCAGCAGCGCGCTGCCCAGCAGCGGCCCGACCAGCGCACCGGCCGCCGCGAACACGTTGAACAGGGCGAACGCCTCCGCCTTCCGCCCGTCCGCCTCCTGGGCGATGTAGGCGCGCACGGCGGGGTTGAACAGCGCCCCCGCGAAGCCGCTCAGCACGGACGCTGCCAGCAGCACCACCAGGTCGTCCCCGAACGCGAACAGCCCGAACCCGAGCGTGCGCAGCGCACACCCCGCGATGATGACGCCCCGCGCGCCGAGCCGGTCGGCCGCCGACCCCCCGACCACGAACAACCCCTGCTGGCTCAGCGTGCGCACCCCGAGCACGGCACCGACGACGGCCGCCGACATGCCGAGGTTCTCGGTGAGGTGCGTGGCCAGGTAGGGGATGAGCAGATAGAAGCCGACGTTCACGCCGAACTGGTTGACCAGCAGCACCTGGACGGCGAGCGGGAACCGGCGTATCTCGTGCCAGGTGTTCACGCCGCGTCCACCGCCGTCCGAGGTCCCACCGCGCGCGGCTCGACGCCCAGGCCGGGCAGACCGCTTGTCCGTACGTACCCGTCCTCGCCGCCGATGCCGGTCCACGGGTCGTGGGCGAGCAGCAGATGACCGTCGAGGTCGGTCCAGCGTGCCAGCCCCGCGAGATGCACCGCGGGCGCCAGCCCGAGGCTGCTGGCGGTGAGGCAGCCCAGCATCAGCGCGGTGCCGCTGCCCGCGATCGTCTCCGCGATACGCAGCGCGGCATGCGCACCGCCGCACTTGGCGAGCTTCACGTTGACGCCGTGGACGCGCCCGGCGAGCCGGCGTGCGTCCTCCAGGCCGACGGCGTCCTCGTCGGCGATCACCGGCAGCGGTGAGCGCTCGGCCAGCGCGGCCAGCGCTTCGGGATCGCCGGGGGCGACAGGCTGCTCGACGGCCTCCACGCCGAGGTCGGCGAAACGGGGGAGCAGCGCCGCCGCCTGGCGGGGCGTCCACGCGCCGTTGGGGTCGAGCAGCAGACGGGCGTGGGGCGCGGCGTCCCGGACGACACGCAGCCGCTCGACGTCCTCCTCCGGGTCGGGCAGCCCCGCCTTCACCTTGAGGACCTCGAACCCGCTTGCCGTGAGGGCGCGCGCCTGCGCCGCCGCGTCGAGAGGCGAGGTGATGCCGATCGTACGGGCGGTGGCGGCCACCGGCGGCTGCGGGAGACCGAGCAGCCGGTGCACGGGACGGCCCGCGCGAATGCCGACCAGGTCGAGCAGCGCCGACTCCACGGCGGCCCGCACCGCCGGGGGAGTGGCGCCGCCCGCCAGCTCGCCCGCACGGAGCGACTCCAGGGCGGCGGCCGGGTCCGGGTAACGGCACAAGTCCCGGGCGGCGTCGGCGAAGCAGCGGTTCAAGGTCGCCGCGTCGAGGCCGTAGTAGACGCTGGTGACGGCCTCGCCGTGACCGGTGACGGCGCCGTGCTCGACGCTCAGCCACACGGCGTCACGGGCGGCCATGGTGGAACGTGATATGCGCAGCGGCTCGGTGAGTTCGAGCCGCACGGTGCGCGTGGCGGCCTTCACGGGGTCCTCCCTGCGGGCGGTGCGGTCTTGAGTGGATCGGTGACACGGGTGCAGCGCACCCAGCCGGTGGCCTCGGCCGCACGCGGGTGCGGGATCTCCACGGGCCGGGTGGCCGCGGCGGCGAGGTCGAGGCCGTGCGCGGCGGCGAAGTCGTCGTCGTAGACGGTGTCGAGATAGCGGTGCGGACCGTCGGGGAAGACGGTCGCGACGACCGCGCCCGGGTGGACGCGGGCCGCCCAGGCGGCGACACGGGCAGCGGCGCCGGTGCTCCAGCCGCCGCTGACGAAGCTCTCCGAGGCGAGCCGCCGGCAGCTGTCCACCGCCTCCGCCGGGCCGACCCAGTGCACCTCGTCGAACGCCTCGTAGTGGACGTTGCGCGGATGGATGCTGCTGCCCAGCCCGCGCATCAGGCGTGGCCGGGCGGGCTGCCCGAAGATCGTGGAGCCGGTGGCGTCCACACCGATCAGCCGCAGCCCCGGCCAGTGCCGGCGCAGCGGGCCGACGATGCCCGCACTGTGCCCGCCGGTGCCGACGCTGCACACCAGGACGTCCAAGTGGTCCAGCTGCACGGCCAGTTCGGCGGCGAGCGAGGCGTAACCGGCGCTGTTCCCCGGGTTGTTGTACTGGTCGGGCCAGTACGCCCCGGGCAACCCGGCCAGCAGCTCCCTCAGCCGGGCAAGGCGCGCGGCCTGCCAGCCGCCCCGCACGGCGGGACGGTCCACGATCTCCAGCCGCACCCCGTGCGCGCGCAGCAACCGCCGCATGGACGGCTCCAGTTCGCTGTCGCCCACCAGGACGACGGGATGACCGAGGGCCTGCCCCGCGAAGGCGAGTCCGAGACCGAGCGTGCCCGACGTCGATTCCACCACCGGGGCGCCCGGCCGCAGCACACCCCGCTCACGGGCGTCCAGCAGCATCGACACGGCGGGCCGCGCCTTCATCCCGCCGGCCGCGAGTCCTTCGAGCTTCGCCCAGAAGCCGGGGTGCGGATCCGGCAGCCCGGCCGTGACCCGCACGACGGGAGTACGGCCCAGGAGGGACAGCAGCTCCGGCCGCGCCACGGGCCCGGCGACGGGAGCGACGGCGGCGGTCACCGCACACCCCCTCGGTACACGTGCAGCGTGCTGGGACCGCCGTCGAGCCAGAAGAAGGGATACGGCTCCGCGCACACCGCGCTCACCCCGTGCCCCAGGAAGCGGGGGAGTACGGCGCTGCCCGTCTGCGCGAACATCACCAGCTGCTTGCCGTGCTCCAGGGCGTGCCGCCGCAGCGGCTCGAACGTCCCGTTGCCCAGCGTCATTCCGGACACCAGCAGCGCGTCACACCGATGCGCCTCGGCGAGCGCGTCGGGGACGAGGGCCTCACCCCACTCGGTGACACCGCCCTTGAAGTCGCACGGCACGTAACCGAGGTGGCGGGCACGCAGAGCCTCCAGCAGAGAGTTGACCACCCCGACCACCAGCACCGTGGCCCCCGGCGGAAGGTCCAGCAGCCCGACGACCGTCCGCGCCCGCGCGCGGGACTTCTCCAGGGAGGTCCCGGCGGGCACCCGTACGGGCCGGGCGCCGTGCGCCGGGGTGTGCGGGGTGACGTGCATCAGGTAGGCGTCCAGCGCGGCCACCCGCACCGGAGCCAGCGGATGGCGCAGCAGCCGGTCGAGAACCGCCCCGGCGCACTCCTCGGCCACGCCGTCGTCCAGCGCACCCGGCTCCACCGCGCAGCTGCCGACGGCGGCGCCGACCCGCAGCCCCAGCACCTCGTTCCGGTAACCGGTGCCCCGCCCGTCGTGCCGTACGGCCTGCCGGGTCGTGAAGGCCACGGCCACCCGCAGCCCCGCCGGATCAGGACCGAGCTCCCCGCCCAGGGCGCGTGCCGGCAGCGTCTCGTACGTCATCGCCTCGGCGGACGTCGAGCTGACGGCGGTCATCGGATCACCAGCCCCGTCCGCACGCCCGCGAGCAGGGATTCGATCCGGTCCCGGGCACCCGCTCCCTCGGTGTCACCCACCATCACGTGCCCGAGGTACTCGTTGTTGCTGCCCGCCGCCCGCACCTGCCTGCCGGGCTCGGGGAGCTCCGCCTCCAGCACGTCCGGCAGTGTGCGCACCCCGGTGTCGTCCAGGGCCGTGAGCGTTCCCGTGGTCTCCGGGACGAGGAACCCGATCGCGGCGGACCGCAGCCCGGTGTCCGTGCGCCGCAGATCCGGCGCCCGGCCCAGCGACACGTCGACGAACGCCGCGACCAGGTCGACGCCGGTGACATGGCGGACGAGCTCGGTGATGCGGTTTCCGGCGGGCCGCGGATTGACCTCGACCACGCGCGGCCCGGCCGACGTCAGCTTGATCTCCGTGTGCGCCACGACCCCCTCGGTGAGCCCCAGGGCCTTGAGCGCGTCCAGCGCGGTCCGTACGACGTCCTCCGCCTCGGCGGCCGGGAGCGCGGCGGGGAACATGTGGCCCGTCTCGATGAACGCGGGCGCGCCGCCGATGCTCTTGTCGGTCACCCCGACCACCTGGACCGCACCCGCGTGGGACACGGTCTCGACGCTCACCTCCGGCCCGTCCAGCAGCTCCTCCAGCAGCACCGCCGGCTCCCGCCGCTGACCTCGCGCGTTGACCGGGAAGTCGCCCATCGCCCGTACGGCTTCGGCGAGTTGAGCCTCGTCGTCCACCCGCCGCACGAACATCCCCGCGCACAGGTCGACGGGCTTGATCACCAGCGGATAGCCGATGTCCCGGGCGGCCGCAGCCAGTTCGGCCCACTCCTCGTGGACGGCGAACCGGGGGCCCGGCACACCCGCCTCGTCCAGCACGCGGCGGGTGGCGTCCTTGCGGCAGGCGTTCCGTACGGCCTCGGCGTCCGGCGCGGGCAGACCGAGCCGCTCGGCGGCCAGCGCCGCCGTCGGCAGGTAGTAGTCGCAGGACGTGAGGACGCCGTCGAAGCCGAGCACCTCGTGCAGCCGCTCCATGTACGGCAGCAGGGACTCCGGGTCGTTGGTGTCCGCCGTGACCACGTTCCGCGCCCCGAGCAGCGGGTGCGCCGCGCCCTCCGGCGCCGCACGCAGGTAGTGGTGCAGGTCGCGGGTGAGGAAGGTGAACGTGTGTCCGCCCTCCTGTATCGCCCGTGGCAGCAGCCTGCTCATCGATCCGACCCAGCTCTCGACCATCAGCAGATGAGCCACAACTCCCCTTTTCGTGCCCTGTCCTGAGGCGCGGTTGCGATGACGGGGCAGCCCGAGAAGACCCCTCGACGGGAGGGGCGGGCTGCGCGCAACACACGATAACGGTAATCATTTTCAATGTCAGCCGTCGAGGGGGTGCGCTCGCGCCGACGACACGTCGAAGTGGGGTGCTGCGAGGGGCCGGAAAGGAGGGACGGCCGAGTCAAGGGCGTGCCCTGACCCGGCCGTCGGTTGCCGAAGGATCGGTCAGTCGGTGCGTCCCCGCAGCAGCGCGAGCTCGTGGTTCAGCTCGGTGAGGAAGCGGATCACCACGCGCAGCTCCTCGGCCGAGAACCGCTCACGGGCGGTGTCGGTGCTGCGGGCGAGCGGCTGGAAGTACTCCCGCGCCAGGCCCTTGGCCCGGTCCTCGTACTCCAGATGCACCACACGGCGGTCGTCGGCCGCCCGGACACGCCGGATGTGACCCGCCCGCTCCAGCCGGTCCAGGCATGCTGTCATCGCGCCGGAGGTGAGGTTGAGCTGCTTGCGCAGCCGGCCGGGCGTCATGGGCGTGTCGGGTCCGCCCCCGTCGAGGATCGCTATCAGGGCGAGCATGTCGGTGTGGTGCAATCCGTGCGCCTGAGCGAACTCCTGGACGATGCGGTTGAACTCGCCGGTCATCCGGCGCAGTTGCACCGCGAATGACTGCAGTCCCGTCGGGGACTCCTCCGGCGGGGGAGGTGCGGAGGTTTGTGAGCCGCTCATGCGGCCAGTATAAGATCACTCGATGATTGACATAATCGACCGTTGACATAACTGCGCGCGCCATAGGAACCCACATGACATCCGCACCACGCCGGGCCCGCTGGCTCGTCCCGCTCACTCTCTTGATCGTCTGGCTCGGCGTGGGCGGGATGCTCGGCCCGTACGCGGGGAAGCTGGGCGAGGTGGCCACCAACGACCAGGCCTCCTTCCTGCCCCAGAGTGCCGAGTCCACGCAGGTCCTCGACCAGCGGAAGGCGTTCGACCAGGAGGCGACGCTCCCCGCGATCGTCGTGTGGACCGCGGACGGTGAGCGGATCACCGGTGCCCGGACCGCGGCCGCCACCCGCGCGGTCGCCGGGCTCGCCGGCAAGCCGGGCGTCGTGGGCGAGCCCTCACCGGCCTTCCCCTCCGAGGACGGCAAGGCCCTGCAGGCGGTGGTGCAGGTGGAGCCCGACCTCGGAGACGGGCTGGCCGACGTCGTCGACGAGGTGCGCGAGGCGGCGGGCACCGTGGACGGCACCAACGCCGAGGTGGCGGGCCCGGCAGCCAGTCAGGTCGATCTGTCGGACGCCTTCTCCGGCATCGACGGACTGCTGCTCGGCGTGGCCCTCGCCGCCGTGCTGCTGATCCTGCTGCTGGTCTACCGCAGCGTCCTGCTGCCCTTCGTCATCATCCTCGGCTCCGTCTTCGCACTCGGCCTGGCCTGTGCGGTCGTGTACGTCCTCGCCGACCACGACGTGGTGCGCGTCGACGGCCAGGTGCAGGGCATCCTGTCCATCCTCGTGATCGGCGCGGCCACCGACTACGCCCTGCTCCTCGCCGCCCGCTTCCGCGAGGAACTCGCCGTACGCGGCGACCGGTTCGCCGCCGCCCGCGCCGCCGTACGCCGGTCCTTCGGCGCCATCACCGCCAGCGCCGCCACCGTCGCCCTCGGCCTGCTGACGCTGCTCGCCAGCGACCTCACCAACAACCGCGCCCTCGGCCCGGTCGGCGCCATCGGCATCGTGTGCTCGGTGCTCTCCGCGCTCACCTTCCTGCCGGCCGCCCTCGCCCTGCTGGGCCGCAGCGCGTACTGGCCCGCCAAGCCCAAGGCGTCCGACGCCACCGTCGAGGGGCACAGCGTGTGGCGCCGCGTCGCCGCCACCGTCGACCGCAAGCCGCGCCGCGTGTGGGCGGTGACCGCGCTCATCCTCGCCGTCTTCGCGGCCTTCTCCCCGTCCCTGTCCGCCAAGGGCACCCCCCTCGACGAGATCTTCGTCAACGACGCGCCGTCGGTCGCCGCGCAGAAGACCCTCGGCGAGCACTTCCCCGGCGGGTCGGGCAACCCGGCCGTCATCCTCGCGAACGCCGACCGGGCCGACGAGGTCACCGCCGCCGCGAACAGGACCGAGGGAGTGGCCTCCGCCGCCCCCGTCTCCGCCTCCGGACGGCCGGGCGGCGGGGAGCCGCTGGTCGTCGACGGGCGGGTGCGCGTCGACGCCACGCTGGAGGCCGCGGCCGACAGCGACGACGCCAAGCGCGCCGTCGAGCGGCTCCGCGACAACGTGCACGACATCCCCGGCGCCGACGCGCTCGTCGGCGGCTACACCGCCCAGCAGGTCGACACCCAGCAGACCGCCTCCGACGACCGCACGCTCATCGTGCCGATCGTCCTCGTCGTCATCCTGCTGATCCTCGTCATGCTGCTGCGGTCCGTGCTCGTGCCCGTGCTGCTGGTCGCGACCGTGGCGCTCAACTTCCTCGCCACGCTCGGCGTGTCCGCGCTGGTCTTCCAGCACCTCTTCGGCTTCAGCGGCACGGACGCGTCGGTCCCGCTGTACGGCTTCGTGTTCCTGGTCGCCCTGGGTGTCGACTACAACATCTTCCTGATGTCCCGCGTCCGCGAGGAGGCGCTGACCCACGGCACCCGACAGGGCGTCCTGCGCGGCCTCACCACCACCGGCGGGGTCATCACCTCGGCGGGCGTGGTCCTCGCCGCGACCTTCGCCGCGCTGATGGTGATCCCGCTGGCCTTCCTGGTCCAGATCGCGTTCATCGTCGCCTTCGGCGTCCTCCTCGACACCCTCGTCGTCCGGTCCCTGCTGGTCCCGGCCCTGGTGATCGACATCGGCCCCAAGGCCTGGTGGCCGGGGTCCCTCTCCCGGTCCGCGGAGGGGGAGAGCGAGGACACGGCGGTGCCCGAGCGGGCGTGACGCGTCCGACGTGACTGTGGGCGGACAGCCGGAGGGCTGTCCGCCCACAGCCGTTCGTGGCGCGGGTGCGCCGCGTCCCGGAGCACGGCGTCCGCCCCTGGTGTCGGACCCGTGTGTCAGAGTCTGCGCATGCTCGAGATCACGGTGCAGACGGAGAACGGGGAGCGGCACGTCGGTGTGTCCGCCGAGGAACTGGCCGGGCTGGTCCGGCGTATCGGGGGTGAGGGCGACCACTTCCTGGTGATCGAGCGGATCCCGGACGAGACGCACGTCTTCGCCCAGGTGTGGCACGCGACCGGGGACGACTACACGGTCGAACACCGCGACGGCGCCGCCAAGAGGCACTTCGGGGCGAGGACGGAGGAGCTGGAGACCGTGATCGCCGCGGTCACCGGCTGGGCGCGTAAGGAGCAGGGGTGGGACAGCGGTTTGGACTGGTCGCGCCTGCGTGTGTGATGCGTGCGGAGTGCGCCGTCCTCGCTCCGGACGCGGCTGGGAAGCAGTGCGCCCCCGTCAGCCGGCGGTTGACGGGGGCGGGACGAACGGTCGCTCAGGTGGTCGGGTCCTGGGCGCAGGCCGCCGCCGGCCTGTCCTGTCCCGCCGGGTCCGTACCGGCGCCCGTCGAGGACAGCACGACCTTCGACGCGCGGCGGTCCCGGTCCAGGTAGCCGCCCGCCGCCGCGAGGGCGAGGCCGACGACCGCCAGGGCGGCGCCGACCAGTGTGGGCGAGGACCAGCCCCAGCCGGCCGCGATGACCAGGCCGCCCAGCCACGCGCCGCCCGCGTTGGCCAGGTTGAAGGCGGAGTGGTTGGACGCGGCCGCCATCGTCGGGGCCTCGTGCGCCTTGGCCATCAGCAGCATCTGCACCGGCGTGGTGATCAGCGAGCTGAGCCCGCCCGTGATGGTGATGACGATCAGCGCGGGCACCAGGTGACCGATGACGAAGTGCAGCGTCACCAGCGCCGCCGCGAGCAGCGCGAAACCGCCGTACAGGGTCGGCCGCAGCGCCCGGTCGGTCAGCGGGCCCGCGACGAGCGTGCCCAGCGTCATGCCGACGCCGAACAGCGCGAGCACCAGGGTCGTGGAGCCGTCCGAGATCCCCGTCAGGTTGGTCAGCATCGGCACCAGGTAGCTGTACATGGCGAAGAAGCCGCCGAACCCGATGACCGCCGTGACCAGACCCAGCAGCACCTGCTTGTTCTTCATCGCGCGCAGCTCGTGCATCACACCGGCCTGCTCACCGCGCGGCTGATGCGGGACGAGCCGTATCAGCGCCGCGAGGGCGAGGATGCCGATGACCGCCACCGCCGCGTACGCGAACCGCCAGCCCAGCTGCTGCCCGAGCGCGGTCCCGGCCGGGACGCCGACGATGTTGGCGACCGTGAGACCGAGGAACATCATCGACACCGCGCGGGCCGCCCGATCGGGCGCGACCAGCTTGGAGGCCACCACCGCGCCGACCCCGAACAGCGCACCGTGCGGAAGCCCCGCCAGGACACGCGCCGCGAACAGCAGCTCGAAGTTCGGCGCGAGCGCCGACGCCACGTTGCCGACGACGAACACACCCGTCAGCATCAGCAGCAGCCGCTTGTGCGGCACCCGCGCGCCGATCGCCGTCAGCAGCGGAGCGCCGACCACCACGCCCAGCGCGTAGGCGGAGACAACGTTGCCCGCGGCCGGCACGGACACCCCCAGTCCGTCGGCGATCTGGGGGAGCAGCCCCATGGAGACGAACTCGGTCGTGCCGATGCCGAACGCGACGACGGCCAGGGCGAACAAAGCCAAGGGCATGGCGAGGGGAAACCTTCCGCGTAGGAGCCGGGTGAGGGCGCCCACCGCTTCGCACACCACGGCACCGGACGGCGTCCGGCGGCAGCGGTGTGCCTGGGTCGGTGGGGGCGGTCCGGCGCCGGTCCTCGTCGTCCGGGCGTGGTTGCCGCGTGCACCAGCCTGCCAGATCCCCCTACGGGTGAGGAAACCGGGCGGCACAACCACCCGGTACAAGACCGGCACAACCACCCCGTACGCCCCACGACTCCCGTCGCCGTCCCACACCCCGGCGCCTACGCTCGAAGAGAGGTGGGCGCACGCGGCACCGGGGGCGCGATCCCGGAGGTGACACCCGTGCGTGTCTCACTGATCCAGCCGGCCGTGGAGGCGTCGGAGTCCGCGGACGCACGCCGACGACGGCTGGCCGAGCAGGTCCGCGGCCGGTCCGGCGACGACCTGGTCGTCCTTCCCGAACTCTGGGCCGCCGTCGTCTGGGCCTACGACCGCTGGGACCAGGACGCCGAACCGCTGGACGGCCCCACCGCCGAGGCCATGTCGGCGGCCGCCCGCCACGCCGGGACCTGGCTGCACGCCGGTTCGATCGTCGAGCGGGACCCTGACGGCACCCTCTACAACACCGCGCTCCTTTTCGACCGCTCCGGCGAACTGCGCGGTCACTACCGCAAGATCCACCGGTACGGCTTCGACACCGGCGAGGCGACCCTGATGGGCGGCGGCCGTGACATCGTGACCGTCCCCGCGGACTTCGGCGTCGTCGGCCTCGCCATCTGCTACGACCTCCGCTTCCCCGAACTCTTCCGGGGCCTGGTCGACGCCGGCGCCGAACTGATCGCCGTCCCCGCCGCATGGCCCGCCGCCCGCCTCTCCCACTGGCAGCTCCTCACCCGCACCCGTGCCCTGGAGGAGCAGGTCTTCCTGCCGGCCTGCTGCGCCACGGGGGAGCACGGCGGCATGGAGCAGGGAGGGCACAGCACGGTGGTCGACCCCTGGGGCACCGTGCTCGCCGAGGCGGACCGCCACGAGCAGGTGGTGACGGCGGACGTCGACATGGCGGACGTCGCCCGCATCCGCTCCGCCCTGCCCGTACTGCGCGACCGAGTCCTCGGCCTCGCAGCCACGGCCGGCCACTGACCTACCCGCGCGGCTCAGTCCCGCCCGCCCCGCAGCACCCCCAGCAGATGCGCCACCGCCTCCGCCACGGCATCCCGCGCCGGACCCAGGTACTTGCGCGGATCCACCGCCGACGGGTGCGCGTCCAGGTAGGTCCGCGCGGCCCGCGTGAACTGCTTGTTCAGGTGCGTGGAGACGTTCACCTTCGTCATCCCGGACGCCACCGCCCGCGCCAGCTCCGCGTCCGCCACACCCGACGACCCGTGCAGCACCAGCGGCACGCCCACCGCGTCACGCAGCGCCGCGATGAGCGCGAAGTCCAGCACGGCGTCCCGGGTGGTCATGGCGTGCGAGCTGCCCACCGCCACGGCCAGCGCGTCGACCCCGGTGGCGGCGACGAAGTCCCGTGCCTCCGCCGGATCGGTCCGCACCCCGGGAGCGTGCGCCCCGTCCTTCCCGCCGACCTCGCCCAGCTCGGCCTCCACCCACACCTCCCGGGCATGGCAGTACGCGGCGACCTCCCGGGTCTCCCGCAGGTTCTCCTTGTAGGGGAGCGTGGAGGCGTCGAACATCACGGACGAGAAGCCGAGCCGTACGGCCTCGTGCACGAGGTCCACGGACTCCGCGTGGTCGAGGTGCACGGCGACGGGGACGAGCGCGGCGCGCGCGACGGCGAGGGCCGCCAGACCGACCGGCTCGAGGCCGCCGTGGTAGCGGGCGGTGTTCTCGCTGATCTGCAGGATCACCGGCCGGCCCGCGGCCTCCGCTCCGGCGACGATCGCCTCGGCGTGCTCGAGCTGCACCACGTTGAACGCCCCCACGCCGACGCCGGCGCGGGCGGCGGGGCCGACGATCTCGTCAGTGGGGCTGAGGGGCATGGAGGTCCTCCACGGTCACAGTGGTACGGAAACGTTCGTGGACAGCGGCGTCGACGTCACCGGCCACGGGGCAGGCGACGGCGGCGGCCGAGAGGGCGACGGCCTCGCGCAGGACGTCGCCCCAGTCGGCGCCGTCGGCGAGCCCCGCCGCGAGGCCGGCGACACAGGCGTCGCCGGCCCCGGTGGGATTGCCGGCCAGCCGTTCGGGCGGCACGGCACGCCGACGGCCGTCGGGCGTGACGGCGAGGAGCCCTTCGGGGCCGGAGGACACCACGACGGACCGGGCGCCGAGGGCACGCAGCCGCTCCGCGCCCGCCCCGGCGTCCTCGCAGCCGGTAGCCGCGGCGAGTTCGGCCGCGTTGGGCTTGACGACGTCGGGCCGGGCGCCCAGCGCGTCGAGCAGCGGGGCGCCGCTGGTGTCCAGCACGGTCGGCACCCCCATCTCCGATGCCAGACCGATGAGTTGGGCGTACACGTCGGTCGGCAGCCCCGGCGGCAGACTCCCGCAGAGCGCCACCACCGACGCCTCGCGCACCAACTCCGCGAAGCAGTCGGTGAACGCCCGCCACTCAGCCGAACTCACTTGCGGCCCCTGCTCGTTGAATACGGTGGCGTCCCCGTCGTCACCGGACACGACGGTCACGGTCTGCCGCGACTCCCCGGCGACCGGCACGAGTGCGTCACGCAACCCGGGCACGCCCCGCAGGTCCTCGCGTATCAGCGCGCCCGTGGGTCCGCCCACGAGCCCGGTCACGGTGACCGCCCGCCCCCGTCCGGCAAGCACCCGGGCCACGTTGACGCCCTTGCCCCCGGCCCGCCGGTGGACCGCCCCGACCCGGTGCGAGGTGCGCGGGCGCAGGCTGTCGACGCCGTACGTGACGTCGAGGGCGGCGTTCGGAGTGACGGTGAGGATCACGGCCGCCACCCCCGAACCCCGAGACCGGGGTCGGTGACCTCAGACATGACCGTCCTGGAGGACGACGGACCGCGTGAGGTTGCGGGGCCGGTCCGGGTCGTAGCCGCGCGCCTCGGCGCAGGCCACGGCGAGCCGCTGGGCGCGGATCAGGTCGGCGAGCGGGTCGAGACCGCCGGCCGTGCCGGTGGAGTCCGCGACCAGGGTGCCGCCGACCCGGTCGACGTCACCGGCCAGGCCCTCCGGAAGGCGCCCGAACGCCCACGTCACGCGCCCGGGACCGGTGATGCTGATGGGGCCGTGCCGGTACTCCATCGCCGGGTACGCCTCCGTCCAGGCGCCCGCCGCCTCCCGCATCTTCAGCGCCGCCTCCAGCGCCAGCCCGCACGTCCAGCCCGTACCGAGGAACGTGAACTGCTCCGCGCCCACCACGGCCGCGTCGAGCGGCTCGGTCACCGCCCGCTCGGCGTCCTTGACGGCCGCGTCCAGCGGCAGGACACCGGCGGGCAGTGCGTCCTCCGCCTCCAGGTGGGCCCGCAGAAGCGCCAGGTTGGCGGTGGCGAAGCGGGTCTGGACGACCGATTCCTCGTCCGCGAAGTCCAGGACGGCGACGGCGTCGGCCGCCCGCATGACCGGGGTGTCCGGGTCGGCGGTGACGGCGCCCGTCGCCACGGTCCCCTTGAGCCGGCGCAGCAGGTCGAGCACCTCGGTGGTGGTTCCTGACCGGGTGATGGCGAGCACCCGGTCGTAGCGCCGGCCGGCGGGGAACTCCGAGGCGGCGAAGGCGTCGGTCTCCCCGTGGCCGCCGGTCTCGCGCAGCACGGCGTACGACTGGGCCATGAACCACGAGGTGCCGCAGCCGACGACGGCGACGCGCTCGCCCCGCCTCGGCAGGGCCCCCGTCTGGCGTGGCAGGGACGTGGCGGCCTGGCGCCACACGGCGGGCTGGGAGGCGATCTCGGCCGAGGTGCGGGACGAACTGATGGCGGTCAAGGCGATGTGCTCCTTCAGGAACGGGGGAGGGGGGGTTACGGCGCGGCCGGCCGGTCACTTCACCGAGCCGGCGGTCAGCCCGGACACCACGTGGCGTTCGATGAAGGCGAAGAGCACCACGACGGGCACGATCGCGATCACCGACGCGGCGAACAGGTAGTTCCACTGCACGGTGTAGTTGCCGATGAAGCTGTTGATGCCGACCGTCAGGGGCTGGCTCTCCGGGACGGTGGACAGGGTCAGGCCCATGACGAACTCGTTCCACGCGGCGATGAAGGTGAAGATGACCGCGGTGACGACACCGGGCATGGCCAGCGGCAGCGTCACCCGCAGCAGCGCGCCGCCCCGGCCGAGCCCGTCGATCATCGCTGCCTCCTCCAACTGCACCGGAATGGCGGAGAAATAGGCGGTGAGGATCCAGATCGCGAACGCCAGGTTGAACGCGGCGTTGCACAGCACCAGGGTCCACACCGAGTTGAGCATGCCCAGTTGGTAGAACTCCCGGTAGAGGCCCACCAGCAGGGACGTCGGCTGGAACATCTGGGTGACCAGCACCAGCAGCAGGAACACCTTGCGCCCGCGGTACTTGACGCGGGCCGTGTAGTAGGCGGCCGGGATCGCGACGAGCAGCACCAGAAGCGTGGAGCCGCCGGCCACGAGGAGGGTGACGCGCAGGTTGCCGCCGAGGTTCGACTCCCGCCACACGTCGACGAAGTTGGACCAGGCGAACCGGTCCGGCAGATAGGTGGCGTCGCGCAGCTCGGAGGCCGGCCGCAGCGCGGTGATCACCATCTGCAGGTACGGCAGCAGGAACACGGCGGCGATCAGCCAGGCGACGGCGGCCACGACTACCGTGCGGGGCCGCAGCGCGCGCCGGGGACGCACGGGACGGCCACTGGAGGCCGTGGAGGCGGACTTGGGGGTGTCGACGGCGGCGGGGATCGTCTGCTGGGCCATCACGCCTCCTCCTGGTTCCAGCGGCTGACCTTGAGGAAGGCCGCCACCATCACGACGACCAGGGCGAAGTTGACGACCGACATGGCCGCGGACTCCCCGATGTCGGAGCTCTTGAGCTGGTACATGAACACTGTGGTGGTCGCCGTGTCGCTGTCCGGGCCGCCCCGCGTCATGCCCCAGATCACGGGGAACGAGTTGAAGACGTTGATCAGGTTGATGACCACGCCGACCAGGAACGCCGGCCGCAGCAGCGGCAACGTGATCCGGCGGTACGTCTGCCACACGCTGGCCCCGTCCACCCGCGCCGCCTCGTACACCTCGCCGGGCACGGTCTGCAGCCCCGCGAGCAGCGTGTACGTGGTGAACGGCAGGGAGACGAAGACCGCGACGAACATCATCCACGGCCAGGCGGTCGACGGGTCGCCCAGCCAGTCCTTCGGGGAGTCGACGATGCCGAGGTCGGTCATCAGCGTGTTCAGCACGCCCGCGGTGCGGTCGAGCATCCACTTGAAGCCGATGGCGGTCATCAGCACGGACGCCGCCCACGGGGCGATGAGCGCCCACCGGGTCAGCCGGCGCCCCGGGAACCGCTGGTTGAACAGCTGGGCCAGGCCCAGGGACAGCACCATCGTCAGCGCGACCACGCCGACGGTCCACACCACGGTGGCGGTGATGACGGAGCCGAGGTCCGGCTCGTCGAACAGCTGGCGGTACTTGTCCAGGCCCGCCCAGCCCCGGACGAAGCCGCTGACGCTGATCTTCAGGAACGAGGTGCGGACCATCTCGTAGACCGGCCACAGCACGACGACCACGATGAGCAGGACGGCGGGGCCGATCCAGGGGAGCGGCCCCAGCCGGCCGAGGCCGGAGCGGCGGGTGCCGCTCCGGCCCGAGCGGGGCGGCCTGCGGCCGCCGGAGGTGACATTGCTGGACACGGGGAGCGCCTTCCGTGTGTCGGTGCCGTGCGGACTACTGGTTCGCCGCGATCTGTTCGGCCTTCTTCTGCAGATCGCCGAGCACCTTGGCCGGGTCCTCCCCGACGGCCGTGCCGCCGCTCTTCTTGATCTCCGCGGAGACGGCGTCCCAGCTGGTGTCGCCCAGCGGGTAGAAGGACGCCTTCGGCAGCAGCTCGAAGAACGGCTCGAGGTCCTTGTGCTTGCCGCTGGAGGTCATCTCCTGCAGCGTGTCCTCGGTGACGGGCATCAGGTTGTACATCTCGTCGAACTTCAGCGTGTTCTCCTTCGAGTACGCGAAGTCGAGGAACTTCCTGATCTCCTCCTGGTGACCGCTGTCCTTGAACGCCATCACCCAGTCGGCCACGCCGAGCGTCGAGTCGAGCGCGCCGTCCTTGCCGGGGATGGGCGCGACGCCGTAGTCGACACCGCCGTCCTTCGACATCTGGATCAGCGACGGGTGACCGTTGAGCATGCCCACCTTGCCCGCGGCGAAGTCGGCGAACGCCGTCTTGCGGTCGGTGGCGGCCGGGTTGCCGTAGGTCAGTCCCGGCTCGACGAGATGGGCGCGCAGCCACTGGAACGTCTCGACGTTGGCTTTGCTGTCGAGGGTGTACGCGCCGTCCTCGCCGGTGTAGCCGCCGCCGTTGCCGAGCTCCCAGATCAGCGTCTCGCCCTGCGCCTCCTCGGGACCGAGGGGCAGCGCGTACGGGACGACGTCCGGGTTCTTCTTCTTGAGCGCCTCGGCGGCCGCCTTGATGTCCGCCCAGCTCTTCGGCGGCTCGGTGACGCCGGCGTCGGCGAGGAGCTTCTTGTTGTAGAACAGGGCGCGGGCGGAGGAGACGAAGGGGATGCCGTACTGCACGCCGTCGACCTCGCCGGCCTCGGCGAACGTGTCGACCAGGTTGTCCAGGGTGGCCGGGGACAGCACGTCCTCGGCCTTGTAGAGGAGGTCGTCGGCGACCTTGTCGGCGTAGCCGCCGGTCTGCAGGACGTCCGGCACGTTGCCGCTCTGGATCATTGTCTTGACCTGTGCGTCGATGTCGTTCCAGTTGACGACCTGCACATCGACTTTGATGTCCGGGTTGGCGGCCTCGAAGCGCTTCGCCACGTCCTCCCAGTAGACGGTGGAGCTGTTGGACGCCTTGTCGCCGTAGTCGGCCGCGACCAGCTTCAGGGTCACGGATCCGTCCGCGGACTCCCCGGCGCCACCGCCGCCGCACGCGGTCAGGACCAGGGCGCCGGCCGCACAGGCCGCCGAGAGGACGAGCATTCTCTTCTTCACTGCCGTCTACCGCCTTGTCTCCACAAGAAGTGCGTGAACATGCTCAATCAATGAGCTGTACGAGCAGTAATGAGCATCTGTCGTGCCGGGAAGTATTCAGGCAAACCGCAGGTCAGGTCCATATGCCGTTATCCGACCGTTGCCAAAATCGGGCACTTCGACTGCGTTGATGTGCGCAGAGTGACGAAGTTCCGAGCAGAATCACGCACGGTGCTTCCGTGGGGCACCGCAGCCCGGCGCGTCCCTTACCGTGTCCGGAGCGCAGTACCGAGGCCGAGGGAGTCCGACACATGTCCAAGCACGATCGCTGGAGCAAGCTGCTGGAACTGCTGGCCGGCGAGGGCAGGATCGAGGTCGAGGACGCGGCCGCCGCACTCGACGTCTCCCCGGCCACCATCCGACGCGACCTCGACGAGCTGGCCGAGCAGCAGATGCTCGTCCGCACCCGCGGCGGCGCCATCGCGCACGGCGTCTCCTACGAACTGCCCCTGCGTTACAAGTCCTCCCGGCACGCCCCCGAGAAGCAGCGCATCGCCACCGCCGTCGCCGGGATGATCGCCGACGGCGACGTGGTCGGCCTCAACGGCGGCACCACCACCACCGAGGTGGCCCGCGCCCTCGCCCTCAGGGCCGGCGGCAGCCGCGAGGGACGGGGACGCCGCGAACCCGCCGAGACGTCGGCGCCCGCCTTCACGGTCGTCACCAACGCCCTCAACATCGCCGGCGAGCTCGCGGTACGCCCCCAGGTGAAGATCGTGGTCACCGGCGGCGTCGCCCGCCCCCAGACGTACGAACTCGTCGGGCCGCTCACCGTGGGCGTCCTCAACGAGGTCGTCCTCGACGTCGCCGTGCTCGGCGTCGACGGCGTGGACCCGCAGCTGGGCCTCATGACCCACCAGGAGGACGAGGCCAGCGTCAGCCGCCTGTTCGCCGAACGGGCGCGCCGCGTCATCGTGGTCACCGACTCCTCCAAGATGGGCCGGCGCGCCTTCGCCCGGATCTGCGGCCTGGACCGCGTCGACGTGCTGGTGACCGACTCCGGTCTGCCCGCCGACACGGCCGCCCGCCTCACCGACGCGGGCATCAAGGTCCACGCCGTCTGACCTGCTCCCGCGCCCTAGGGAGCGACGGCCATCGCGAAGACGTGGACGTTCCCGTTGGACGGCAGCACGACGAACGCCACCTGCTTCGACGGGTCCAACGGCACCGAGTGGGCGAAGATCCGGTAGGCGATCCCCGCGTTGCCGTACCCGTCCGGCCGGTTGCGGCCGTCGGCGGACGCCACGAGCGTGGCGCCGTGCCGGTCGGCCGGGTCGAACGACCAGTTGGGGAAGCCGAACTGGCCGCGGCTGCTGGTGCCGTCCGTGTAGTGCACGGTGGCCGTGCCGGTGGCCGCGCTGCCGACGCCCGACCCGAGGAACACGAGCCGGCTGCCCTGACCGCTCAGCGTGATCGCCTGACCGGCGGACGAGACGTTGCCCGGCGTGCCCGGCTCCGCGTCGGGCCATGTGAGGTCGGCGCCCAGGGCGCGCACGGTGGCTCCCGGCGTCAGCCCGACGTCGGCCAGCTTCTGCGCGGAGAAACTGTTGCCGTCCCCGTCGTAGTCGCCGGGCGCGGTGTCGCTCTCGTCGGTGACGCCCACGTTGTTGTAGGCGGCGGCGAGACCGGGCAGCGGACTGCCGACGACCTCGGTACGGGTCCCGGTCGCCGAACCGGCCCCGTCACCGCCGCTGTACGCCGCCGTGGCGGTGAACGTCCGCACCACGAACCCGGGCCGCTTCTCCGGCACCCGGATGCGGAACTCGGCCCGGGCGGAGTCGCCCACGCCGAGCGAACCGGACACGGAGGCCACGGACGGCTGCACCGCCCAGCCGACGGGCCCGGCGAACGTCACCTTCAGCGACCGCATCCGCTGCGGCCCGGCATTCCTCACACTCACGGTCACGGTCGAGATCGCCGGCCCGTCCAGGTCGACGGGCGACACCGACACCTCGGTCCGCGCGGCCGGCGGGTCCGCCGGAGGCTCGGCGGCGGAGGCGGCGGGCGCGGCGACGAGCGCCAGCGAGGCCGCCACGGCCACGGCCCTCACCGCACGCAACGGCCTGAGGGATCTGAGGGATCTGAGGGATCTGACGGGTCTGAGCCATCGGGAAGCGTGCATACGTCCTGCTCCTTCGGTCGGTGGTCCGGAACGCCGGGCGACGGGGGGCATGGCCGACTCACGCGAGTCCAGACCCATGCGGAGGTTGACCCAGGAACCGCGCGTGAAGTCCGGGTACGCCACCGGACGGCCGCCCGCGGCGAGGGACTTGACGCTCAGCGGCACCGGCGCGCACCAGGCGGCGGAGTCGTACACGTCGATGTCCGGCACCAGACCGGCCCGCATGAGCTGCACGGTGCGCCACTGCAGCACGTAGTCCATGCCGCCGTGGCCGCCGTTGTTCGCCGCGTCGTCACCGATCTTCTTCCACAGCCAGTGGTCGAACTCCTTGCGGTAGGAGTCGAAGTCGCGCCAGGAGTGCCCGCTGTGGTCCGGCTCGACGTAGATCCGCCCTCCGGTGGCCGAGGTGCCCGCGTAGTCCTCGAAGATCCCGCGGCTGCCCGCCAGACTGTTGATCCTGCTGTACGGCCGGGGCGAACTCACGTCGTGCTCCGCCCGGACGACCCGCCCCTGAGCCGTGTCGATCAGACAGGTGACGAGGTCGCCGTTGATGTAGGTCTCCTTCCACGAGGGATGGGACCGGTCGATGAAACGCTCCCGGTAGTCGGCGAGCCCCTTCGGCTCGGTGGCCGTCGCCCGCAGCACGGTCATCCGGTCACCGCGGTTGATGTCCATCGCGGCGGCGATCGGCGCCAGGCCGTGCATCGGGTAGAACGACGCGGTGCTGCGGGTGTGCCACATCCGCCGCCAGGCGTCGGTGTAGTACGTGTCGGAGAACAGCAGCTCCCGCAGATCGTGCAGATAGCCGCCGTGGCCGTTGGTGACGTCGCCGAACAGCCCGTCGTGCGCCATCTTGAGCATGGCCAGTTCGTTGCGCCCGTAGGAGCAGTTCTCCGACAGCATCAGGTGCCGGCGGGTGCGCTCGGAGGTGTCGACGAGGTCCCACAGCTCGTCCAGCTCGGTGGCGACGGGCAGTTCGACGATCGCGTGCTTGCCGGCCTCCAGGGCGGCCTTGCCCTGCCGGTGGTGGAACTCCCAGGGCGTGGCGATGTACACGAGGTCGATGTCGTCCCGCTTCAGCATCTGCGCGTAGGCGTCCGCGGATCCGCCGTACTCGGCGGGACGCGGCTTGCCCAGGGCGACGAGCCGGTTCGCGACGGAGGCCGCCCGGTTGGCGCGGATGTCGCAGACGGCGGTCACCCGGCACCCGGGGACGGCGGCCCACCCCTCGGCCATCCCGGACCCGCGGTTGCCGAGCCCGATGATGCCGACGCGGACGGTCTGGTGGACGTCGAACGGCACGTCGATCATCGAGCGCTGACCACGACGGCGCGGGGGAGTGGGCGCCGGCAGTGGCGCGTCACCGCCGGCCGCCGCACCGGCCGCGGAGGCCGGAGCGGCGTGCGCCGCGCCGACACCGGCGGCCGCCGCACCGGTGGCCAGCGCACCTCCCAGGACCAATCGGCGGGAAACAGGGGGGAGTTCGGGCATGAGTGAACGCTCCTTCGATCGGACGACCGGGCATCACTGGCGGCACCGACTCTGGCGGGAGCGGCGTAGACATGTCAATAGATGCTCGAAGAGTCGTCACTTCGAGCAGGAACGCGCAAACAGTCGTCGCGGACCGGTGCGTTCCTCCGCGTGCGGCGCGGTTCAGGACGGCGGCGCCTCCGTCGGTGACGCCTGCCCTGCCGGACGCCGCCGATAGTCGCCGGGAGACACGCCCGTGACGCGCTTGAAAGCGACACTGAGGGCGCTCTCCGACCCGTACCCCACCGACCGGGCGACGACGGCGAGTGTCGTGCTCCCCTGACGCAACTGCCGCGCCGCCAGCTCGATGCGCCAGCGAGTCAGGTACTCCAACGGGCCTTGCCCGACCGCCGACTTGAAGCGGGCGGCCAGCGTGGAGCGGGACACCGCGGCCTCCCGCGCCAGCTCCGCGACGGTCCAGGACCGCGCCGGCTCGCGGTGCAGCGAGGCCAGCGCGGCGGCGACCACCGGATCCGACAGCCCGGCCAGCCACCCCGAGGCGGTGTGCGGATCGCGCGCGAGGTGCAGCCGCAGCACATGGACCAGCATGACGACGGCGAGATGCTCGGCGACCAGACCCGCGGCCGGCTCCCCGCGGGTCAGCTCCCGGTCGATGGCGTCGAGCGCCCAGCGCACCGTGTCCGCGTGCGGGGTGCCGGCCGGGACGTGGACGACCGGGGGCAGCCGGTCGAGCAGCAGTTCCTGGGCGCGCGCGCCGAAGGAGAACCGCCCGCCCACGAGGAACACGTCGTCGCCCTGACCCGCCCGCGCGACGCCGCCCTCGGCCCGGGCGAACACCGGCCCGGCGGCCACCGGCGCGGTCGCGGGATCGCCGCGCAGGACGAACGGCCGCGGACGCGCGAGGAGATAGCAGTCGCCCTCCGCCAGCGGGATCGGCCCGTCCACCCCGTCGACCTCCAGCAGACAGGAGCCACGCCGGACCGCGTTGAACTTCACCCCCTGCGGAGCGTCGAACCGCAGCGCCCAGCGCCCGCCCGCCGCCAGGCTCGCGGACAGCTGACTCCGGGTGTCCAGCAGGGTGAGCACATCCTCCAGCGGATCCATGGCGACCTCCGAGTCGGACGATGGCTGAAAAGTGCGGGACGTTCGACCATAGCCCGTCCAGCCTGCCCGCCGTAGCGTCGAAGCATGACGACGAACACCCCGGCCACCCGGAACGCGGCCGATCACCCTCTCCACACCACCCCCTTCACCGCCCGCGCCGACGCTCGGGAGGTGATCGAGGGCGTGGATCTCACCGGCCGCCGGGCCGTGGTCACCGGGGGCGCCTCGGGCATCGGCGCCGAGACCGTACGGGCCCTGGCCGAGGCCGGCGCCGAGGTCACCGTCGCCACACGCCGCCCGGAGACAGCCGAGCCGCTCGTGCGCGAACTGGCCGCCGTCGACGGCGCCGGTCCCGTGCGCACCGCGCCCCTCGACCTCTCCGACCTCACCTCGGTCGACGCCTTCGTACGGAACTGGCGCGGCCCGCTCGACATCCTGGTCGCCAACGCCGGAATCATGGCCCTGCCCGAGCGCACCCTCACCTCCCGCGGCTGGGAGACGCAGCTCGCCACCAACTACCTGGGCCACTTCGCCCTGGCCACCGGGCTGCACCCGTCCCTCAGGGCAGCCGGCTCCGCCCGCATCGTGGCCGTCAGCTCGGGCGCCCACCTGAACGCACCCTTCGACTTCGACGACCCCCACTTCGAGCACAGGCCGTACGACCCCTGGACCGCGTACGGGCAGTCGAAGTCCGCCGGCGTCCTGCTCGTGGCCGGCGCCCGCCGCTGGGCCGCCGACGGCATCACGGCCAACGCGCTGAACCCCGGCTACGTCCTCACCAATCTGCAGCGGCACCTCGACGACGACACGATGCGCGCGTTCGGCGTGATGGACGACGACGGCAACGTGACGCCGCTGCCGTACTACAAGACGCCCGCGCAGGGTGCCGCCACCTCGGTGCTGCTGGCCGCGTCACCCCTCCTGGAAGGGGTGACGGGCCGCTACTTCGAGGACAACCAGGAGGCGCCGATCGTCACGGACGCCGAGGACCCGACGGGCGGCGTCGCCGCCCACGCCGTCGACCCGGCAGCGGCGGACCGCCTCTGGGAGTACGCGACCCAGGCTCTCCGCACTCCCTGACCGCTCAGCGAGGGTCGCCGCCGTCGCGGTCGACGGCGTCGAGGAACTCGACCGCCCGCCGCGTCAGGAGCTGGGCCGCGTCCGGGTCGTAGGAGGGCAGCGAGGAGTCCGCGAAAAGGTGCTGCTCCCCGGGGTACAGGAACAACTCGGCGTCGGACGACCCCGCGACCAGCGCACGGGCGGCCTCGGCGTCCTCCGCGAAGAAGGAGTCGTCCTCCATCGCGTGCACCTGCACCGGCACGCCCTTGGGCCATTCCGCGCCGAACTCGGACACCGGGATGCAGGCGTGCATCAGCAACGCGCCCCGCGCCCCGGCCCGCGTCTGCGCCAGCTCCTGAGCGGGCACCACCCCGAGGGAGAAGCCGACGTGGACGACCTCACGCGGAAGACCGTCGGCCGCGCGCACACCACGCGCGGCGACCTCCCCGAACCCGACCTGCCGCACGTACGCCATCCCCTCCTCCAGGGAGTCGAAGGTGCGCCCTTCGAACAGGTCGGGGGTGTGGACCGTGTGCCCCGCGGCCCGGAGCTCGTCGGCGAAGGCGACCACCCCGGGAGTCAGCCCCTGGACGTGGTGGAACAGTACGACCTCTGCCATGCCGGAACTCCTCGCCTGTGCGAGCGCCTGCCGCGCCCCACCCTGATGTGACGCCTCAGGCTATTCGAAAATAATCGAACAGCGCTCGGTTTTCCGAGGGCCGGCGCGTACCGGGCGTGGCGCGCGCCTGAGTGACAACGACTCAGTGCACGGCTCCTGCGGCGGGGGCGCCCTCCAGCTCAGGACCACGCTGCTGGGGGAGCGTCACGCCACTGTGGCCGATGACGGTCCGGGGACCGCCGCCCGGCGGGGTACGGCCCTTCGCGCCCGCGTCGCCGGCCCGCATCTGCGCGAACGAGGCGTTCAGCGCCGTCCTGAGCCGCCGTGACACCGGCCGCTCCACCCAGCGGTGCACCAGGTGGGCCAGCAGGAGCATGCCCAGCACCGTGGAACCGAGCAGCACCCAGCGGTCCACCCGGTCCTGGAGATGGTGGAAGATCTCCCAGCCGATGGACTCGTGCAGCAGGTAGAGGGGGTAGGTCAGCGCCCCGGCGGCCGGCAGCCAGCGCCAGTTCACGCGGCGGAACCAGCCGAGGGACACCCCCGCCATCACGGCGAAGAAGAGCGTGATCAGTACCGCGACACCCCAGCTGGGCACGTTGTGCCCCACGTACTGCAGCGTCCGGCGCCACCCGCGCACCGCGGTGAGCTGCCCCATCGCGAAGCACAGGGCGACGATGCCCCACAGCAGCATGTTCTGGCCGAAGCGGTGGATCAGGTAGAAGGCCAGACCGGCGATGAAGAACCAGCAGTACTGCGCCATGAGCAGGTCGCTCAGCGGACCCGAGCCGTAGCCCTTCGCCAGTATCGCGGCGGTCGCCCACACGCAGCAGAACGCGACGACACGCCGGTAGGTCAGACCCCGCCACACCACGAGGGCGAACAGCAGGTAGAAACGCAGCTCGGCCCAGAGCGTCCAGTACACGCCGTCGACGTGCTCGACGGCGACCGGCCACTGGAGCATGGTCAGGTTGACCAGCACGTCACGCCACGCCTGAGGCGCCAGGCCGCCCGGCACCAGGGTGACCACGGCGGTGGTCGCCAGCACGCCCAGCCAGTACGCGGGGAACAGCCTGATCACGCGGGAGGTGAAGAAGTCCGGCACCGTGCGTCCCCAGCAGCTCATGCAGATGACGAAGCCGCTGATCATGAAGAAGAGGTGGACGCCGAGCCAGCCGTAGGCGGAGGGGCGGAACAGGACAGGGAAGAGCTGGGCCTGAGGGCCGTCCCACCCCTCGCCGAAGGCGACGTAGTGGTAGAACACCACCATCAGCGCCGCGACGAGCCGCAGTGCGTCGAGAACGACGACCCGGTTGCCCCGCTCCTGCTGACCACGCGGCCCGCGACGACCTTCCGCGGGCGGTCTCACGGGTCTCCTGACTCTGCGCACGTACGTCTCCCACGCTGCAAGTTCTGACGACACTCTGACAAAAAGGGGTAAATCCCTTTGCTGCAGGCAGCGTTCGAGACAGACCGCTCCGCACGGTGGGGGGAAAGGGAACCGGAGCGGTGTCATGTCCGCGAGAACGGCGGGATCATAGTAAGCGCACAGGATCGAATGCCCACGTCGGGCCGGGTACGGCGACCGGGAAGCGCTCGGGCCGACACCGACCGTCGGCCCGAGCGCTCACCTCCGCGTCCCCCGTACGGCACTAGGGGCCCCGTGGTGGCGTCACGCGGACTCGACGGGCAGCCACAGCTCGCAGGTCGCCGTGCTGAAGTCGTCGGCCCGCTCGAGGACCGCGACGACCGAGGGGCCCGGCCGCAGCCGCCACGGGTTGGAGGGGAACCACTCGGTCGCGGTCGCCGCCCAGGCGGTCTGCAGGGCCTCGGGATGCGGCCCGCTGGTACGGAACACCGCCCACATGCCCGCCGGCACCTCGATGACGTCGAGCCCGTCCGGAACGGGCGTCCCCGTGCCGACGGCGACACCGTGCAGGTAGGTCAGCTCGGTGCCCTCCCGCCCGTCAGGGTCGGCGTCGTCGGTGACCTGGAGCAGACCGGCCGGCTCGGAATCGCTCAGAGCCTTCAGGCGCCGGTGCTCCTCCGCAGGGATGGCGGCGATGTGCTGCTGGATGTGCGGGTTGACCCCGCGGTGGATGAGCGGGACCCGGGTGGAGTGTCCGACCAGGCGGAACGCGGGGCGGTCGACGAGGCGGGTGTCCATGGGAGTGCTCCCTTCGACGGTCAGGCGGAACCTGAGCTGCGGCTGTGTACGCAAGGGGCCTCCGTCGCGGCGCACCTCCGCGGGACCGGCGCCGTGAACCGCCCGGAACGCACGTCCGAACGCCTCCCGCGAGCCGTACCCGTACCGGACGGCGATCTCCAGCAGGTCCTCCTCACCCCGGACGACGTCACCGGAGGCGACGGTCATCCGCCGCCTCCGGACGTACTCCGAGAGCGGCATGCCCGCCAGGGACGAGAACATCCGGCGCAGGTGGTACTCGGTGGTCCCGAGCCCCGCCGCGAGCCCTTCGAGGTCGAGCTCCTCGGTGAGGTGCTCCTCGACGAGATCGACGAGCTGGTTGAGTGCCGAGATCATGAGGCCTCCTTTCGCCCTCGACCCTGGCAGCGGGCCCCCTGACCGGGCCCGACCGTTGCGGACCGATCCGATCACGCGCGACGGGGCTCAGGGGCGCGCACCACGCGCGTACGGCCCCAGAACCGCACGCAGAGCCGCGTCGTCCGGCGCCTCGGTCACCACGCTGTCGGCTCCCTCCTTCACGAAGGGCGTGCAACTGACCGAGGTCTGCCCGGCCATGCCCTGGGTGCCGATCAGCCGCCCGGTACGGGCCTCGTACACCCGCATCCGGTACCGGCCCTCGTAGTGGGTGATCGTCCGCGGCGCCGCGTCGGGGGCGGTGTATCGGCACTCCTTCAGCAGCTTCCCCCGCCCTTGGTACTCGGCGCAGGCGACGAGCTGTACCTGCTCGGGCAACGGCGTGAAGGGGTCGACGCGATCACGGCCGCCGCTGCCCGAGAACTGATGCAACAGCCCGTTGACATGCACCACCAAAGGGTGCAACCCCGACGCCGACACACGCGCCGCCCTCGGAACGGGTCGCGGTGCTTCTCCCTGACATATGCCCCTGAAGGAGAAGAGGTCGAACCGCTCTTCGGCCGTGGTGACCGGCACCGGGCTGCTCGGAGCGACCGGCTGCCCCGAGGGCCCGGGCTCGACGGAGAAGTCAGGAACCGCAGCCTCGGTTCCGCCGCCCCCACTCTCACCCGACGACCGCCCCAGAAGCCCGACGAGCAGAGCCACGGCGAGCAGCACCACCACTCCGCCCCAGAACCGCGCTTGCACCCGCCCTGTCATCCCGTCCCCCTTCCCTCGACATCACCGCATCCGTTCCCGTGTCACGTCCTCCAACAATCGCGACGCGGCAACTCAACCCACACGTCCGCCGGTCCTACCACAGCACGGCGGCCGGTCCCACCGCGGCACGGCGGTCGGCGAACTGCAGCTCGGCGTAGGCGCAGGAGTAGGTGACGGCGTTGTGGTGGCACAGGTAGGCGGTCAGCACCCCTTGACGTGCCGCTCACTTCAGCGCTTCCCACGCCGACACCGGGGACTGACATTCGGCCGGTGCCCGGCAGGCGCGTCAGGCCACCTGGCGGGCACCGCGGCGGCGACTCAGTGCTCGCAGAGCGAGAACTCCCGCTCGAAGAGCTGCTGGTTGTGCTCGTCGACGAAGAACTTGCGCTCGTGCATGAGCTCTTCACGGAAGGCCTTGGCCTGCTCGAGCGTCATGGTCGAGGTGTCGGCCCACGGCTGCTGCGGCGGCACGTCGGACGTGGAGACGACGGTCTGTGACGGGTCGACCAGGAAGACCGCGAGGATCTTGCGATGCCCGGGCCGGGTGGGGTCCTGCAGCCGGAACGGGCCGACCTGGTGCTGCAAGACGTTCGGAAAGGCGAGACAGCGGCCCGCCGGAGTGGCCGCCGAGCCGAGGAACTGGTTCAGAGGACCCTCGTTCTCCAGCCCGTACACCTCCCGCATGCCGGTGTGATCGTCCTGCATGTAGTCGGGCTCGTCGACGGCCGCCCGGAAACCGAGCCGGCTCTCGGTGATGTTCTCGCTGTCCCAGTAGTAGATGCCGGTGGACACGATCCGCTCGTTGAGCATGCCCTCGACGTGCCAGGAGCCGCCCGCGTACTCGGGCTTGTCCGGGGTGAGGTGAATGGTGGCGAGCTTGACGATCACCTGCAGCCGCCGGCCCCGCAGACTCACCCGGTCGGAACCCTCGGGCACCTGCGGCGGGCTGAACTCGGGAGCGTCCGGAAGGATCGGCCGGCGGTTGTCGTACCACTCCTCCTCCGCCGACTCCCACGCCTCGAGGGCCTTCTCGTACGCCTCCTTGTCCTCGAAGTCGTCCTCCTCGGGCTCCGGTACCTCGTACTCGTCGGACTCGTACCAGTTGTATTCGTCGGCGACCATGCGCAGCGGACGCCGGCACCGCAGGTCGGAGAGGACGTTCTCCCACAACGGCACCATGCGTGCGACCAGTTCCGGCAACACCTCGACGAGGTCACGGTGCTTCTCCGGGTGCACGTTGTTCACGTACGAGCGGAAGCCGACCCGTCCGTCGTCGTCCACGTCGGCGTCCGTGGGCAGCCACTGGAACTTCTCCGAGAACTCGTACCGCGAGTAGCTGTCGGTCGGATTCTCCCAGGCCCGCCCGGACACCCCGCTGACCCCCCTCACCAGGCAGAACAGCGAGGGGTGCACAAGGTCGAGCACCTGGCCGTCGGACCCGGGATGCCAGTCCCGCTCCTCCTCGGGGACCTCCTCCAGTACCCGAACCGCCTCCCGCAGCCGCTTCCGGAGCCCGTCGTCGACGAGCGTGTCGGACTGCCACACCCCGTCCACGGCCGACACCTCGGCCCCGGTCTCCTCGTCCCGCAGCGCCGCGTAGTGCGCGAGCTCGTCGATCACATACCGCACCTGCGCCTCGGTGAGCCCCTGCACGAGCGCCTCCTGCGTCCACCGGTCGACGATGCCGGCATCACGCATCTTCTCGAACCACCGCGGTTTCGACCGCAGTTGCGCGCTGCACTGCATCATCTCGATCTCCCGCAACGTCCGAGGCGCGATGGACGATGAGGTACGGCTTGCCGCGAACGGCAACGGAAAAGCGGACAGCCCAGTCAATTCCTCTGACCTCCCCAGTCGGTACGAGCGCCGGGAACACTACGGCAGCGGACTGACAACGCCGACGCGCCCTGAGCGGGACTAAGATACGAACCTGCCGGTTTTTTTCCAGGGGTGCGGCAGGGCAGGAACGGCGGAGGCACGGGATGGCGCAGCAGGAACGAGCGGTCAGGACGCGGAACGCCATTCTGCGGGCAGCGGGCGAGGTGTTCGACGAGCTCGGCTACGAGGCGGCGACCATCTCGGCCATTCTCCGGCGCGCCAAGGTGACCAAGGGCGCCCTGTACTTCCACTTCTCCTCGAAGGAGGAGCTGGCGCAGGCCGTCCTGGCCCAGCAGCTGACGTCCGTGCCCGGGGTGCCCCGGCGCGAGCTGGCGCTGCAGCAAGGTCTGGACGAGGCGCTCGTGCTCGCCCACATGCTGGCAGCGGGGGAGCCGCTCGTCCGTGGCAGCGTGCGGCTGACGGTCGAACAGGGGTCTCCTCAGGACGGCCTGGACCGCCGTGCGCCGATGGAAGGCTGGATCGAGCACAATGCCGAGATCCTCTCCGCGGCCCGTGCCAACGGAGAGCTGCTGCCGGGTGTGGACGTCGTCGCCGCAGCGAAGATGTTCGTCGGGGCCTTCACCGGTGTCCAGATCCTGTCCAAGCTGATGACCGGCCGGGCCGATCTCGTCGAGCGGGTGGCCGACCTGCAGCGCCACCTCATGGCGGGCATCGCGGTGCCCGCGGTCCTCGTGCAGCTGGACTTCTCCCCGGAACGAGGGGCGCGGGTGTACGAGGAGGCGGCGAGCGCGAACCGTGAGGCCGAGCCGGTGACGGCGGATTGACCGACGCCCCCGGCGGTGGTGGTGCTTCAACGTGCTGACATACAGGGATGTTTGACAAACCGTCTGCGCGGTTCATAAATCCTTGTCGAGCTTCGAGAGGGGTCGTCCGATCCTCGCGCCGCCCTCGGCGGGCATCGTGACCAGGGTGTCGGCCGGCGGTGAGGCATCATCGGCAGTTCTGAACTGGCGCAGGCCGGGACCGGAAGACGGGGAGAGTCGGAACGCATGGAGTGGATGACACCGCAGCAGGCCGCGCAACTGGCGTGCTGCGCGGCCGTGTTCGAACCGGGGGACCCCGCCCGCACGGGCCGGATCGCCTTCTGGGACCCCACCGGCGGCGCCCCGCCGGCACCGCCGGGCGGTGAACCGGGTGAAGCGGACCTCGTGGTCCCCGACGGGGACGGCTTCACCGTCCGGACCGTGCCGGTCCTTCGCCTGACCCCGGCCGGTGCCCTGCCCGCCCTCCTCCACGCACGCCGCACGGCCACCCCCGCGGCCTCCGATCCGCCCACGGCCGCCGTGCCCGCCGACCCGACCGAGACCGCCCCCGCCACGCCCGCCGCGGACGCTTCCGATCCCGCACCCACCCCTCGTCCCGCCACCGCCTTCTGGGGAGCCGTCACCGCCCTCGCCCTGCATCTGACCGCCCGCGAACGGCTCCTCCCCGGCGTCTCCCCGGCCGGCTACGACACCTGGCGCGCGGGCCCGTTCGACGCCGACGACATCGCCCGCATCCGCGCCCTCGCCGACGCCGCCCCCGGCGAGGCCGTCGCCGTCCCCGGCACCGACCCGGCCGAGCTCGTACGCGCCTTCCTGGACGCCGTCGCCGACACCCTCCCACGCACCCCCGCCGCCGAACTCGCCACCGGACGGGCGGCGTTCGCCGCGACTCCACCCCAGCATGTGCCCCAACTGCGGGCCTGGGCCGAGGAGATCTCCGCCGGCCTCGACTCCGGCGTCAGGATGTCCCTGCGCGTCGAACTCGGCGACGCCATCCCCGGCGCCGACCCGGCCACGCAGCCGCCCCGCCCCCGCCTGATCCCCCGCGCCCACAGCCTCGCCGACCCCACCCTCACCCTGGACGCCGACGAGCTGTTCGCCCGCGCCGACCACGCGCTCGGACCGCGGGCCCAGGCCGACATGGTCCTCGCCGTCCGCCGCGCCCAGGCCGTGTGGCAGCCGCTCGAACGCCTGCTGCCCGTCCCCACCGCCCTGCACCTGGCCGACGACGAACTGCGCGACCTCCTCGGCGGGGCCGCGGGCCGGCTCGCCGGGCACGGCATCGACGTCACCTGGCCGGAGACGTCCGCCGGCGCGCTCACCGCCCGCGCGGTGGCCGGCGCCGACCGGGAACCGCCCGCCGACCCGCGGTCCTTCTTCGGCGGCGACGGAACCGTCGACCTGCGCTGGCACCTCGAACTCGACGGCGACCCCCTCACCGACGACGAGGCGGCGGCCGTCGCCGCCGGCGGGGCCGTCGTCCGGCTGCGCGGCCGCTGGATCCTCGTCGACGCCCGCATCGCCCGCAAGGCCCGCGACCGCAGGCTGCCGCCGCTCACCGCCATCGAGGCCCTCGCCGTCGCCCTCACCGGCCACACCGACATCGGCGGCGAACGCGTACGGGTGGCGCCCAGCGCCTGGCTGGACGCCCTGCGCCACGCCCTCGCCGACCCCGACGGCGGCGACGGACCGGTGGAACCGCCCGCCCGTCTGACCGCCACCCTGCGTGACTACCAGCTGCGCGGCCTGCGCTGGATGGACCGCATGACCTCCCTGGGCCTCGGCGGCTGCCTCGCCGACGACATGGGCCTGGGCAAGACCGTCCAGCTCATCGCGCTGCATCTGCTGCGCCAGGAACGCCCCGAGGACCGTGGCCCGACCCTGGTGGTCTGCCCCGCCTCCCTGCTGGGCAACTGGGAACGCGAGGTGGGCCGCTTCGCGCCGGGAACCCCGGTACGCCGGTACCACGGCCCCGGCCGCACTCTGGACGGCGCGAACGAGGGCTTCGTCCTCACCACGTACGGCACCATGCGCCTGGACGCCGGCCGGCTCGGCGCGCACCCCTGGGGCCTGGTCGTCGCCGACGAGGCCCAGCACGTGAAGAACCCCCATTCCTCCACCGCCAAGGCCCTCCGTCGGATCGGCGCCCGCGCCCGCATCGCCCTCACCGGCACCCCGGTGGAGAACAACCTCTCCGAACTGTGGGCCGTCCTCGACTGGACCACCCCCGGACTCCTCGGCACCCACGGCCGGTTCCGCACACGCTGGATCGCCCCCATCGAGGCCGAACGCACCCTCACCGCCGACGGAAACGGGAACGGCGACGGGAAACAGCCCACCGCCCGCCTCCTGTCGGAGCTGGTACGGCCGTTCCTGCTGCGCCGCCGCAAGACCGACCCGGGCATCGCGCCCGAACTGCCGCCCAAGACCGAGACGGACCGCCCGGTCGCCCTCACCTCCGAACAGGAAACCCTCTACCGCGAGCAGGTCGAGACGGTGATGGGCGAGATTCGCGCCGGCGCGGGCGGCATCGCCCGCAGCGGCCTGGTCCTGAAGCTGCTCACCGGCCTGAAGCAGATCTGCAACCACCCCGCCCAGTTCCTCAAGGAGGAGAACGCCCGACTCACCGGCCGCTCCGGCAAACTCGAGCTGCTCGACGAACTCCTCGCCACCATCACCGCCGAGGGCGGCGCCGTCCTGGTCTTCACCCAGTACGTCACCATGGCCCGCCTCCTCGAACGCCACCTCCGCGACCGCGGCACCCCCGCCGCCCTCCTGCACGGCGGCACCCCGGTCGCCAAACGCGAGGAGCTCGTACGGCGTTTCCAGGACGGCGAGTTCCCCGTCTTCCTGCTGTCGCTGAAGGCGGCCGGCACCGGCCTGAACCTCACTCGCGCCGACCACGTCGTCCACTACGACCGCTGGTGGAACCCGGCCGTCGAGGCCCAGGCCACCGACCGCGCCCACCGCATCGGCCAGACCCGGCCCGTCCAGGTGCACCGGCTGATCGCCGAGGGCACCGTCGAGGACCGCATCGCGGCCCTGCTGGAGGCGAAAAAAGAACTGGCCGACGCCGTCCTCGGCTCCGGCGAGCAGGCCCTGACCGAGCTGACCAACGACGAGCTGGCCAACCTGGTGGAACTGAGGAGCATGGCATGAGCGAGGCACAGGGCAGCGGCGCACGGAACCATGGCGCACGGGGCTTCCCCTCCTTCGCCGCACGCCGAGGCGGCCGTACCCGGGGTCAGTCCTACTGGGCCGCGCGGTGGACCGAGGCCGTGGAGGACGTCTGGCCGGAGGAAGGCCCCCTGAGGAAGGGCCGTTCCTTCGCCCGCACCGGCCGCATCGGCCCCATCACGGTCAGCCCCGGCCAGGTGGCCGCGGAGGTGTACGGCGGCGAGGAGACGTACCGTACGCGGCTGACGCTGACGGTGCTGGACGACGACGAGTGGGACCTGCTCTGGGAGAAGACCGCCGACCGCCCCGCCGAGACGGAGGCGCTGCTGGCCGGCGACCTCCCCGAGGACCTGCTGGAGGCCGTCGAGGACGCCCGGGTCCGCATGCTGCCCGGCTACGGCGACCTCGACGCCGAGTGCGACTGCGACGCCCTCGACCACCCCTGCCCGCACGCCACCGCCCTCGCCTACCAGCTGTCCTGGCTGCTGGACACCGACCCCTGGCTGCTGCTCCTGCTCCGCGGCCGCACCGCGGAAGAAGCGGTCGAGGAACTCAAGTCGGCACTGCTGCTGAGGGCGCTGACCGGCCCCGACGAGCCGGGGGAGCCGGTGGGGACCGAGCCAGAGGAAGCCGCGCCGCCCCCCGACACCTACGCCGCCCAACGCGCGGCCTACACCCGCCCCGCCACCCCACTGCCCGCCCTGCCACCGCTGCCCGACCCGCCCGCCGCCCCCGAGGAACCACTGACCGGCATCGAGGCCGACCCGCTGGACCGCCTCGCCGCGGACGCGGCCCTGCGCGCCCGCGAACTCCTCGCATACGCCCACGGGTTCGGCACCGCACCCCCGGAACCCCTCGACACCTGGGAGGACACGGTCCGCCTGGCAGCCACCCACCCCGACCCGCGCGCCGTGCAGCGCCTCCGCGAGGGCTGCGGCCGCCCTGCCGAGGACCTGGACCGCGCGGCTGCCGCGTGGCGCACCGGCGGCCGGGCCGCGCTGGACGTCCTGGAACATTCCTGGGCCCCGCCCGAACAGCAGACCGCCCAAGCCCGCACCGCACTCGCAACTGCCTGGGAGGCGGAGGAACTTCCCCCGATCACCGTCGACGGCAACCACTGGACCCTCACCGACCGAGGCCTCCAGCTCCGCCTGGCTCACGACGGCCGCTGGTACCCCTACCGCCACCGCGACACCGGCTGGTGGCCCGCGGGCCCCCCGTCCACCGACCCGGCCGAGACCCTCGCCGACCTGACCGGCCTGGCCGCGGACGACGACGAGTCGAGCACCGACGGTCAACTTTGAAGCCGTGACGCAGACCCGCGCCCGTCGCGCCCTGCCGCGCCCTCCTTCGCCCTGCTCACCGTCGGCAGGCGGCACGGCACGGGCACGCCCGGCCGTCAGTCACTCCACCCGTACCCCCGCCCCCGCCTCCCGCCGCGCCAACTCCAGCCGCTCACCCTCGAACCGCCCCCGAAGCGCACGGTCATGGGTGACCAGAACGATCGCCCCCGGATATCCCGTCAGCGCCTCCTCCAACTGCTCGACCAGTGCCGGTGACAGGTGGTTCGTCGGCTCGTCGAGCAGCAGGAGGTCGGCGGGTTCGGTGACCAGCCGGGCCAGGTCCACCCGTCGGCGCTGCCCGTAGGACAGTTCGCCCATGCGTGAGCGCAGGTCCGCGGGGCGGAACAGGCCGAGGGCGAGCAGGGCGTCGGCGTGTTCGTCTGCGGAGCCCACGCGGCCCAGCCCGAACGCCTCGGCCACCGTCAGGCCGGGCGGCCACGGCGTCTCGTCCTGCCTCAGGTGCGCCGCCCGGCCGGGCACCCGTACCGTGCCCCGGTCCGGCCGCAGTTCACCGGCGAGCACCTTCAACAGCGTGGTCTTGCCCGCCCCGTTGGGACCGGTGACCAGAAGCCTCCCGCCGCGGCCGAGCGTGAGCGCACCCAGTTCCAGCCGGCCGTCCACGCGCACGTCCGCCAGGTGCACGGTGGGCAGCTCCGCCGAAGCGGCCCCGGCGTCCCCCTCCGGGCCGGCCCCGGGCGCCGCCATGCGGGGCGTGAACGCCAGCGGCTCGGGCGGCGGCGCCACCGGGTCGGCGGTCAGCCGCTGCACCCGTTCACGGGCGTTGCGGATCCGGGCCATCGCGCCGTGCGCCCGGCCACGGGCCCGGAAACCGCCGTGGCCGAAGTTCGCCAGCGGCGCCTTGCGCGGGATGACGCCGAGCCGGGCGGCGTGCCCGGCGGCCAGCCGCTCGTTGCGGGCCAGCTCGGCGCGCCACTCCTCGTACTCCTGGATCCGGCGGCGCCGTTCGGCCGCCTTCGCGGTGCGGTAACCGTCGTACCCGTCGCCGTAGCGGGTGACCTTTCCTTCCTCGGCCTCCAGGATCGTGGTGGTCAGGCGCTCCAGGAACACGCGGTCGTGGGTGACCGCGAGCACCGTGCCCCGGTGCGCCCGCAGTTGAGCCTCCAGCCACTCGACCGCCCGGTCGTCGAGGTCGTTGGTCGGCTCGTCCAGGAGCAGCAGCTCGGGCCGGCCGGCCAGGACGCCCGCCAGGGCGAGCCGGGAGCGCTCACCGCCGGAGAGGGCGCCCAGCGGGCGTTCGCGGCGCAGCCCCGGCAGGCCGAGGTGGTGCAGCGCGATGTCCACCCGGTGGTCGGCGTCGTACCCGTCCCGGGCCTCGTAGCGGGCGAGGAGCTCCTCGTACGCGGTGAGCGCGCCCGGGGCGTCACCTGCGGCCTCGAGTGCCCGCCCGGCCCGGTGCAGCTCGGCCTCCAGGGCCCGCAGGTCCGCCAGAGCCAGGTCGACGGCATCCTGGACGGTGGCATCCGGCGGCAGGGGAAGGGACTGCGGCAGGTAACCGACACCGCCGGCGGCAAGGACGGCAACCTCCCCGCTGTCGGGCCGCTCCTGACCGGCGACCAGCCTCAGCAGTGTGGACTTGCCGGCACCGTTGTCGCCGATCAGCCCGGCTTTCTCGCCGGGTTTCAAGGTGAAGGAGACGTCGTCCAGAACGGTACGGCCGGGGTAGCCCTTGGTGACGTTGCGCAGGGTGAGTTGTGCGGTGTGCAAGATCGGTTCCCTCCTGGCCGAACAGGGCAAAGCCCCCGGCCTGACAAAGGGGTGGACGGTTGCGCGGCGAGGCGCGACGACGGCGGAGCACAGCTCTACGCGGTCGGCGCCGGCAATCTCACAGGGAACCCATGGACAGGACAGTACGCCCCCTCCGCCCCCTTGGCAAGACGATACGTCTCGGTCCGCCGAAACGAAGGGGGTGACCCCGGCCCGCGCCCCGCTTACGGGCGGGTCCACGCCGACCGTCGGATCCCACACCCCCGCCGCGGTGCCCCGCGCGACATGCTCGGCGTACACGCCGACCTTGCGGGCGATGATCGACCGGCACTCCTCCAGCGCGCGGATCCGGTCCTCCACCCGCCGCTGATGGGCGTCGAGCAGCCGCAGCCGCTCCACCTCGTTGCCCGGCCCCTGCCGCACCAGCGCGGCGAACCGCTTCAGCCCGGCCAGCGGCATCCCGGACTCCCGCAGCCGCACGCAGATCCCCAGCCACTCCACGTCCGCGGCACTGTAACGCCGGCGTCCGCCCGCGGTGCGGTGCACGGGGCGGGCCAGCAGCCCCTCACGCTCGTAGAACCGCAGGGCATGAACGCTCAGGCCGGTCCGCTCGGCCACCTCACCGATGCCGAGCGACGCGGAGTCCGGGCGTTCGCCCTGCACCCGGGCAGCAACATCACCGGCCTCCAGAGGGAGCTGACCCACCGTGAGCAGATGGAGCTGGGCTGGGTCGACGAGCAGGGCACGGTGATCGGCAAGGGCTTCAAGAGCCCCTCCCAGGGCGCCGCGACCGGCCTGTGGGCGGCGACCTCCCCGCTCCTGGCCGGACGCGGCGGCCTCTACCTGGAGGACTGCGAGGTCGCCCGGGTCACCGACGAGCAGGGCCCGGTGGACGGCGGCTGGGTCCGCGCCCACGCCGTCGACCCGGCCGCGGCGGCACGCCTGTGGGAACTCTCCGTCGCGGCCACCGGCACCGCCCCCCTCAGCTGACCCCCGGCGGACCACTACACCCGCCCCTCGGCCGCGCAGGCGCCCGGTCTCCCCCACACCTGCGCGGCCAAGGGAAGTTCACACCGTGAACCGGTGCGTCCCCGACCCCACATGGAACACCTGACACCCGTCCTCGTGCCGCAGCAGCGCCGCACCCGTGTGCTCGACCCGGTCCTCCGCCGACGCCGGAATCCACACCTGCGCACTCGTGTTCGACGGCATCGAGCACGTCAGCTCGAAGCGTCCGCCCCGCCGCTTCCACCGGGTGGAGATCGGCCCGCGCACCGAGGTGAGCGTCGCCCGCGCCTCGTCGACGCCGCCGCCCGGACGCGGCCGCACGACGACCTCGCGATAGCCTGGCCGCCCCGGCGCGATCCCCGCGATGTGCGCGTACATCCACTCGCCCACCGAGCCGTAGGCATAGTGGTTGAAGGAGTTCATCCCCGGGTCCTGGAAGGTGCCGTCGGGCCGCAGCGAGTCCCACCGCTCCCACATCGTCGTGGCACCGCGCTCGATCTGGTAGCCCCAGCTGGGGAAGGTACGCCGGGTGAGCAGCCGGTAGGCGACGTCGGTGTGCCCGGTGTCGGTGAGCACGGGCAGCAGCCTCGGCGTGCCCAGGAACCCGGTCGACAGATGCCAGTCGCGCGCCTCGATGAGCGCCACGAGCCGGTCGGCCGCCGCACCCTTGAGCTCGTCGGGCACGAGCCCCATGGACAGGGCGAGGACGTACGCGGTCTGCGTGTCCCCCTTCACCCGACCCGCCGCGTCGACGTACGCCCGCCGGAAGGCCTCCCGCACCCGGGCGAACAGGTCCTCGCAGGGTGCCGGGTCCCGGCCCAGCTCGCGCGCCATCCGCGCGGCGAGGTCCGCGACGTGCGCGAAGTAGGCGGTGGCGATGACGTCCTTCGGGGTCTCGTCGTCGACGTTCAGCCAGTCACCGAAACCCTCCGCCGGCCGCAACAGCCCGTCACTGTGCTCCTCCAGGTAACCCAGCCACGCCACCACCGACGGCCACGCGTCCTGAAGCACCCGCACATCCCCGTACGCCTGATACAGCGCCCAGGGGACGGTCACACCCGCATCTCCCCAGCCCGCCGCCCCGTCTCCGAGCCGCCCCACGTCGGGCGCCACGTGCGTGAAGGAGCCCTCCGCCGTCTGCGCGTCCCGCAGGTCCGTCAGCCACTTCGCCAGGAAACGCGCCGACTCCATCGTGTACGCGGCGGTCGGCGCGAACACGTTGATGTCGCCGGTCCAGCCGAGCCGTTCGTCCCGGGCCGGGGTGTCGGTCGGCACGGAGAGGAAGTTCCCGCGCTGCCCCCAGGTGATGTTGCTGTGCAGCTGGTTCAGCATCGGCGAGTCGGTGGTGAAGGTGAGCGTGGCCGGCGCGTCGGTGTGCATCACCCGCCCGGTGACCGCCCGCACGGTCGGCGTGCCGGGGAAGCCGGTGACCTCGACGTAGCGGAAACCGTGGAAGGTGAAACGAGGCTCGTACGTCTCCAGGCCGCCGCCCTTGAGGACGTACGTGTCGGTCGCCTTCGCGGAGCGCAGGTTCGCCGTGTAGACCGTGCCGTCCGGGTTGAGGACCTCCGCGTGCCGCAGCCGCACCACCGTGCCCGCCCGGCCCCTCACCCGCAGCCGCACGGACCCCACCATGTTGCGTCCCAGGTCGAACACGAACACCCCGGGCCTCGGCTCGCTCACGGCGACCGGCGTCAGCTCCTGGGTGACCCGCACCGGCGCGTCGACCTGCGCCACCACCCGTTCCGGCACCACCCCGTCCGGCTCACCGACGTCCAGCCACCCGGCGTCGTCGAACCCCGGCGACGTCCAGCCGGGCGTCTCCTGACGCGCGTCGTACGTCTCCCCGTCCAGCAGGTCGGCCGAGACGACCGGACCCGTCGAGGCGGACCAGCCAGTGTCCGACACCACGCGCTGCGACGACCCGTCGGCGTACTCGACCTCCAACTGGGCCAGCAGCGCCGGATGTTCGCCGTACTGGTGCGGTCCGAACATGCCGACGTTCCCGGCGTACCAGCCCGGCGCGAGATACACCCCCAGAGCGTTCCCGCCGCCGGAACGCACCAACTCGGTGACGTCGTGCGTCTGGTACTGCACCCGCGTGCGGTAGTCCGTCCACCCGGGCGCGAGCTGGTCACGGCCGACGCGGACGCCGTTGAGGTGCGCCTCGTACAGCCCGAGCGCCGTCACGTACAGCCGCGCCCGCCGCACCTTCCCCCGTCGCAGGGAGAATTCACGGCGCAACCGGGTCACCGCGTGCGTCACGGGCGTGACCATCCCCCAGGGACCTGCTCCCCACTGCGCCGCCTCCCGCGCGGCCGCCCACCCGGAGTCGTCGAACCCGGCGCCACGCCAATCCCCGCCCGGCTCCTGGTCGGTGACCTTCCAGGCGGCGTCCGTCACGATCCGCCGCTCGCCCGAGGCCGTCCGCACGACGAGGACGGCGAGCAGACCCGCAGGGCCCACGGTGCCGTTGACCGCCTCGACCGCGAGTACGTTGTTCCCCGAGGCCACCTGACCGAGGACGTCCACGACGGCGGGCCGCTTCCAGTCCTCGTTGTCCGTGGCCAGGTCGGTGCGGGCCACCTCACGGCCGTTGACGGACACGGAGCAGGCGTTGTCCGCGGTGATGACGAGGGTGGCCGAGGTGATGTCCCCGGGCAGGTCCGCGGTACGCCGGAACCAACGGGTCTCGGCCGGGGCGCTGCTCGCCGGGTCACCCTCGGGGAACCAGATCCAGTGACCGCCCTCGAAGGACGGCGCGTCGGTCAGTTCCGCGGGAGCGGATATCCACCGCGCGGCCCACTGCCCGGCGTCCATCAGACCGGTCTCCCACCATTCCGGCTCGCTCCACCGCGAGACCCGGCCCTCGGCGTCCCAGACCCGCACGGTCCAGAAGTACCGTGTCCGCGGCCGCAGTCCGGGACCCTCGTACGGCACGAGGACCGACTCCTCGGACGCCACCCGCCCGCTGTCCCAGACGTCGGGCCGCGCCAGCGCGGAGACACTGGTGGCCACCCGAAGCTGGTACGCGCTCTGCCGCAGCCCCGGCTCGCCGGCGGCCATGGGCCAGCTGAACCGCGGACGCGGCTCGTCCACGCCCAGCGGACGCCGGGCGTACTCGACGGTGGGGGCGGTGATCTCCATGGGAGCGGCCCGCCCTCCCGCTCGAGCGGTGGTGGGGGACCCGGACACGGCCTGAACCTGGGCCTGGGCCTGCCCGCCTCCGGCAGCCGAGGCGGCCACCACGGCCGCCGTACTCGCCAGGATGTTTCTGCGACTGATCACTACGCCACCTCGCACGGTAGGAATTGAATCGTTTCACATGCGGTGAGCGTGGCCACCGTAGAGGCGCGGGCAGGTGGGGTCAATGAGGGCGGCGCGACGAAATGGGCACGGAGGGGTGGGTAAGCGCTTGCGGTGGGGTGGGAGTTGATGGGATTGACTTCTGGGTGCAGGAGGGGGCAGACGTGGGCGGCCGGGAACCCGGCGGAGGCCCGGGGCGGCCACCGGTGGCCGAATTGAACGGTTTCAACCGCCCCGCATCGCCGTCGGCGGCCGCCCCGCCGGGTCGATTCGGGCCACCGCCCGAGTGGACCGGCAGGCGACGCCGGCCGGGTGTGCCAGGGCCGGACCCGACATCCGGCCGGCGTCCGACGGCGCCCGCCGCCGACGCCCCGTTATCTTTTTCGCGGTCCTGCAAGAGGGCCGCTGGCCTCCGGGCCCGGCATGACTGTTGCCCCCTGTCGAACGGATGACCTGGGGGGTGGTGTCACCGG
>BNBH01000013.1 GCA_014655195.1 Streptomyces cellulosae
CTCAAGAACCGCCTCCAGGCCATCGAACGGGACACCGACGTAGCCTGAGCAGTGGTGCACACAACTTCGTACTCGGTGGTGCACTCAGATGAGTACGCGGACAACACCGAGCCCAAGCAGGTCGTCGTCTACCGGCTCGCCCAGCAGGCCGTCTGGAGCGACGGCCGGGAGATCGGCGCCGCCGACTTCGCCGCCCAGTGGCGCGCCCTGTCCGGCAGGGACACCGCCTACTGGACCGCCCGCAACGCCGGCTACGACCGCATCGAGAAGGTCGAGCGGGGCAAGAACGACCTCGAGGTCAAGGTCACCTTCAGCCGCCCCTACGCCGACTGGAAGTCCCTGTTCAGCCCGCTCTACCCCAAGGAGGTCATGGGCTCCCCGGACTCCTTCAACGACGGGGCGCGCAAGAAGCTCAAGGTCACCGCCGGGCCGTTCACGGTGGACAAGGTGGACACCGAGGAGGAAGAGGTCGTCCTCGCCCGCAATCCCCGCTGGTGGGGCAGCCCGGCCAAGCTGCAGAAGATCGTGCTGCGCGCCGTGCCGCACGACAAGCGGATCTCCGCGCTCAGCGACGGCACCCTCGACCTGGCCGAGATCGACCCCGAGGCCGCCCGGCGCGTCACGGCCGCCGCCCTGCCGCAGGACGGGAACACGCCCCTGATGGGCCCCCAGGCCGACCGCTCCGCCGCGGACGCGCTGCGTTCCTGGGCGGTCGCCAACGGCTCCGACGAGGACGATGCCGACGAGGAGATCTCCGCCCGGAAGAAGCTGCGCAAGAAGGCGGAGAAGTACGCACGCCAGCAGAAGGCGCTCGGCGGCTTCGAGGTGCGCACGTCGCTGGAGCCCGCCTACACGCAGCTCGCCCTGAACGGCGCAGAGGGGCCCCTCTCCGACGAGCGGGTCCGCCGCGCCGTGGCCCGCGCCCTGGACCGCAAGGACATCGCCGGCGCGGTGCTGAAGCCGCTCGGCCTGCCCGCCGAGCCCGTCGGCAGCCACCTCGCGCTGTCCGGCCAGGCCGCCTACGCCGACAGCAGCGGCGCCCTCGGCAAGCCGGACGCCAAGGAGGCCCGCGCCCTCCTCTCGGACGCCGGGTGGGTGCCGGGCGGCCCGGTGAAGGAGGAGAAGAAGGACGCGGAGAAGGACGAGGGCGAGGAGGCGGCCGGCTCCGAGGCGGACAAGGAGGACACCGAGGGCTCGGGCGGCTCGGAAGGCGACGGCGACGACGGCACGTACATCGTCGGCGAGGACGACGAGAAGGACGGGAGGAGCGACGGCAAGGCCCCGAACGACTCCGGCACCGGCACCGGCCAGCTGAAACAGGGCGGCGCCCCCGCCGGCGCCTACGCCCCCAAGGGCACCGCGGCCCCCGCCCGCGCCGACACCGCCCCGGTCGCCAAGGACGGCAAGGCGCTGGTGCTGCGGTTCGTGCTGCCGTCGGGCCCGGGCTCGAAGACGCTGGAGACGGTGGCCGGCCGGATCGCGAAGATGCTGGAGAGGATCGGCATCCGCACCGACGTCTTCAAGGTCGACAACGACAGCTACTTCAAGGACCACATCGCGTCCGGCGACTTCGACCTGGCCCTCTACTCCTGGCCCGCGACCGCCTTCCCCGCCACCGACGCCCGCCCCGTCTACTCCAAGCCGGTCCCGGCCGCCGACGGCTCGCTGAACGTCGAGCAGAACTGGACGCGGGTCGGCACCGACCAGGTCGACCAGCTCTTCGAGCAGGCCATCGCCACCCTCGACGACTCCGAGCGCCGCGACCTGGTCCGCAAGGCCGACTCCCGTATCTGGGCGGCGGCGGGCTCCATCCCCCTCTACCAGCGCCCGCAGCTGGTCGCGGCGCGCAAGACCCTCGCCAACGCCGGCGCCTTCGGCTTCGCCACCCCGGTCTACGAGGACATGGGCTTCCTGAAGAAGTCGGCGCGGGGGCCGGAAGGGTCGCCCGGGGCGAAGAACAGCGCATCCGGGAGCTGACCGGACCGGCCGGAAACGCGACGCGGCCCGGCGCCCCCACCAGGGGCGCCGGGCCGCGTCATGTGCGCGGTGCGGTGATCAGCCGTGCTTGGCGCGGCTCGCGGCGCGGGCGCGCTCGCGGGCGTCCAGGTTCACCTTGCGGATGCGGATGGCCTCCGGGGTGACCTCGACGCACTCGTCGTCGCGGCAGAACTCCAGGGACTGCTCCAGCGACAGCTTGCGCGGCGGGACGATCGACTCGGTCACGTCGGCCGTGGACGACCGCATGTTGGTGAGCTTCTTCTCCTTGGTGATGTTGACGTCCATGTCGTCGGAGCGGGAGTTCTCACCGACGATCATGCCCTCGTACACCTCGGTGCCGGGCTCCACGAAGAGCACGCCGCGCTCCTGCAGGTTGGTCATCGCGAAGGCGGTGACCGCGCCGGCGCGGTCGGCGACCAGCGAGCCGTTGTTGCGGGTGGTCAGCGTGCCGAACCAGGGCTCGTGGCCCTCGTGGATCGAGTGCGCGATGCCGGTGCCGCGGGTCTGGGTGAGGAACTCCGTCCGGAATCCGATCAGACCGCGCGAGGGCACCACGAACTCCATGCGCACCCAGCCGGAGCCGTGGTTCGACATGTTGTCCATGCGGCCCTTGCGGACGCCCATGAGCTGCGTCACCGCGCCCATGTGCTCCTCGGGCACGTCGATGGTCATGCGCTCGACGGGCTCGTAGACCTTGCCGTCGACCTCCTTGGTGACCACCTGGGGCTTGCCGACGGTGAGCTCGTAGCCCTCCCGGCGCATCTGCTCGACCAGGATGGCCAGCGCCAGCTCGCCTCGGCCCTGGACCTCCCAGGCGTCGGGGCGCTCGGTGTCCAGGACGCGGAGCGAGACGTTGCCGATCAGCTCGCGGTCCAGCCGGTCCTTGACCTGGCGGGCGGTGACCTTGCGGTCCTTGACGGCCGCCTTGGCGTCGGCGCCCTTGCCGGTGCCGCCGCGGCCGACCAGCGGGGAGGTGTTGGTGCCGATGGTCATCGAGATCGCGGGCTCGTCGACCGTGATCAGCGGCAGGGCGACGGGGTTCTCCTGGTCGGCCAGGGTCTCGCCGATCATGATGTCCGGGATGCCCGCGACCGCGCAGATGTCACCCGGGCCGGCCTTCTCGGCGGGCTTGCGGGTGAGCGCCTCGGTCATCATCAGCTCGGAGATGCGGACGTTGGCGACCGAGCCGTCGCGCTTCATCCACGCGACGGTCTGCCCCTTCTTCAGCTCGCCCTGGTGGACGCGCAGCAGCGCGATACGGCCGAGGAAGTTGTCGGCGTCCAGGTTGGTGACGTGCGCCTGGAGCGGGGCGCCCTCCTCGTAGGTGGGGGCGGGGATGTGCTCGAGGATCGTCGAGAAGAAGGGCTCGAGGGAGTCGGAGTCGCCGGGGACCGTGCCGTCGTCGGGCTTGGTCAGCGAGGCGACGCCGTCACGGCCGCAGGCGTAGACGATCGGGAACTCGATCTGCTCCTCGTCCGCGTCCAGGTCGAGGAAGAGGTCGTAGGTCTCGTTGACGACCTCGTCGATCCGGGCGTCGGGGCGGTCCGTCTTGTTGATGCACAGGATGATCGGCAGCCGCTGCTGCAGCGCCTTGCGCAGCACGAAGCGGGTCTGCGGCAGCGGGCCCTCGGAGGCGTCCACCAGCAGCACGACGCCGTCGACCATCGACAGACCGCGCTCGACCTCGCCGCCGAAGTCGGCGTGGCCGGGGGTGTCGATGATGTTGATCGTGATGGGCTCCCCGCCGTCCTTGGGGTGGTACTTCACCGCCGTGTTCTTGGCGAGGATCGTGATGCCCTTCTCACGCTCCAGGTCGTTCGAGTCCATCATGCGGTCGTCGACCTGGTCGAGCTGGTGGGCCGCGAAGGCGCCGGCCTGCTTGAGCATGCCGTCGACGATGGTGGTCTTGCCGTGGTCGACGTGGGCGACGATGGCGACGTTGCGGATGTCGTGACGCGTTACAGACGGTGCCATGAAAGGCGTACTCCCGGAGGTGGTGAAGGTTGCCCGCCGCAGACGTCTGTGGTGCGAGGGCCCTGCCGGGCTGGACACGCCTCGGCCTCCCTCCATGGTACGGGGCCGTCACCCCGTATGCCCGCGCCCGCCGGGGGGCCGGGGTCCTGGGCGGCCGGCGCCCGGGTCAGGGGGACGTCTCAGGGCGCTCGCACGTGCTTCCGGCAAACGCAACATCTCGTTCGCATATCGGTGATCAGGCACGCGGGTTTCGGACATGTAAACCGAAAACGCGCGCAGAATGTCCGGATTGTCGAATTCGATTCAAGGGTGTCAAGCGCGCGCAGGTGTCGATCTCTGCAATATTTCCTCAAAAAAACGACGGTAGGGAGATCCCTATGTCGTTCGCCCTTGACGCGCGTTGAGTCTCTTGGCGAAAGTTCCCCCAAACCGCAGAACCTGCCGGTATCTGCGCTGCGCTCAACTCTCCAACCCCCCGGGGGACGAACACGATGACCAGTCCAACTAAGGCTGAGGACTCCGGGTCCGCGGCTGTCTTGGACCCTGAGCTCACGGCGACCACCGACGTCGTCAAGGGCGAGAAGCAGCCCGAGGGCCGTTCCCCCGGCCAGTTGATGTGGCAGCGCTTCAAGCGCGACCGTACCGGAGTCGTCTCCGCGTGTGTGGTCATTTTCTTCTTCGTGGTGGCCGCGCTCGCGCCGGTGATCTCCAAGCTGTACGGCAAGGACCCCTACACGCTGTACGCCCAGGAGCCCGACTACCCGTTCCTGCTCGACGACTTCGCGATGCCGAGCGGGGACTTCGGCGGCATCTCGGGCGACTTCTGGTTCGGCGTGGAGCCCAAGCTCGGCCGCGACGTGTTCACCATGCTGCTGTACGGCATGCGGACGTCGCTGTACATGGCCGTGCTCGTCACGCTGCTCAGCGTGATCACGGGCGTGATCATCGGCATGATCGGCGGCTACTTCGGCGGCCGTGTCGACTACTGGATCGGCCGGGTGACGGACTTCTTCCTGGGCTTCCCCCAGCAGCTGTTCTTCATCGCCTTCATGCCGGTCGTCACCGCGATGTTCGTCGACCCGCAGGACGAGACCCCCACCTACCTGCGGGCCGTCGCGATCATCATGGTGATGTGGTTCCTCGGCTGGATGGGCCTGGCCCGTCTGGTGCGCAGCTCCGTGCTGTCGCTGAGGGACCGTGAGTTCGTCGAGGCGGCCAAGGTGTCCGGCGCCCCTCCCGGCCGCATCGTGCGCAAGGAGATCCTGCCGAACATCGTCACCCCGATCCTGGTGCAGGCCACGTACATCCTGCCCAGCACGATCCTCACCATCGCGTTCCTCTCCTTCATCGGTGTCGGCTTCGTCGAGCCGACCCCCGACTGGGGCCGCATGTTCAAGGTCGGCACCGAGGTGTACGAGCAGGACCCGATGTTCCTGCTCTTCCCCGGAGCGGCGCTGGTGATCTTCGTACTCGCCTTCAACCTTCTCGGAGACTCCGTCCGGGACGCATTCGACCCCAAGACCGGACGCTGATCGTCCATTGGTGGGTGGGGGAGCTGCCGCCCCCGGCCGGGCTACCGGACTGTCAGGCAGCAACTCGTGGACAACTATCGACAGGTAGGTGCATCGGCATCATGAAGCCCATCAGAACGCGTACCGCGCGCGCCATAGCCGTGGCCATCGTGGCGGGGTCCCTGACCCTGACCGCTTGCTCCGGCAGCGACAACGGCGGGGGCAAGGAGAGCGACGCGAAGTCGCAGAAGGACGCCGCCGAGCAGCAGGACCCTGTCGTCTACGGCGACGCGGCCGCGTCGACCGGCCCGGCGAAGGACGTCGCGGGCGCCAAGCCCGGCGGCTTCATCAACGTCTACATGCAGTCGGACCTGTCCCACATGGACCCGGGTCAGATCTACGTCAGCGACGCCGGCCAGTTCTCCAACCTCATCCACCGAGGCCTGACGAACTACCAGGAGGACGCCGAGGGCAACCTCACCGTCGTCGGTGACATCGCCACCGACGCCGGCCAGTCCTCCGAGGGCGGCAAGGTCTGGACGTACAAGCTCAAGGACGGCATCAAGGACGAGGACGGGAACCCGATCACCTCGGCCGACGTCCGCCACACCATCGAGCGTCTGTACTCGAAGGTCATCTTCGACGGCCCGACGTTCGTCCAGTCCTGGCTCTCCGGCAACGACTACCGCAAGGCGCTGCCCGACGGCCCGTACAAGGGCAAGCACCTGCCCGACACGGTCCTCGAGACGCCGGACGACAAGACCGTCATCTTCAAGTTCAGCCAGCCGCGCCCGGACCTGCCGCAGGCCCTGGCCATGGCCGGTTACTCCATCGTGCCCGCCAAGCAGGACACGAAGGCGAAGTACGACAAGGCCCCCGCGGCCCTCGGCCCGTACAAGATCGCCGAGTACAAGCCGGGCAAGTCCATGAAGCTGGTCAAGAACGACCAGTGGGACCCGAAGACCGACGCCGTGCGCCACCAGTACGTGGACGGCTGGAACTTCACCAACACCGTCTCCCAGGCCAGCCAGACCAAGCGTCTGATCTCGGACCAGGGCGAGGCCAAGAACGCCATCCAGTTCACCGACTCGGTGGACCCGGCGCAGATGGCCGACGTGGTCACCAACCCGGAGACCAAGAAGCGCACCATCGCGGGCTACCAGCCGTACGTGTGGCAGCTCACCTTCAACCTGGACCGCATCAAGGACAAGAAGGTCCGCGATGCGATCACCTACGCGATCCCGAGCCAGTCCATGGTCCAGGCGGACGGCGGCCGCTACGGCGGTGAGGTCGCCGGCGGTCTGCTCGCCCCGACCCTGCCGGGCTTCGACCCGACGTACGACCCGTTCGGCAAGCTGAAGAAGCCCAACGGCGACATCGAGAAGGCCAAGGAGCTGCTGAAGGAGGCGGGTGTCAAGGAGGGCACGAAGCTCACCTACGCCTACTCCAACACGCCGCGCGGCCAGGCCCAGCAGGTCATCCTGAAGGACGCCCTCGAGAAGCTCGGCTTCGACGTCCAGTCGAAGGAGATCGACCGCGCCAGCTTCTACGAGCAGGTCGGCAAGCTCAACAACCCGTACGACCTCTACATGACCGGCTGGGGCCAGGACTGGCCGTCCCCGTCCACGGTCATCACCCCGGTCTACGACGGTGAGCTGATCGCCGACGGTGCGTCGAACTACTCGCACGTCAACGACAAGCAGGTCAACGAGCTCATCCAGAAGGCCCTGAAGCAGGAGCCCGAGGAGGCGGCCAAGACCTGGGAGCAGGCCCACCACCGCATCGTGGAGGAGATCAACCCGGCTGCCCCGGTCTACTACTCGAAGCAGCTCCAGCTCTACGGGTCGAACATCGGTGGCGCTCGGTACAGCACCGAGTCGAGCTACATCAACATCACCGACCTGTACCTGAAGCAGCCGTAAGCCCTCAGTTCGGCTGACCGCGGGGGTGTGCGCCAGGCGGAGCACACCCCCGCGGACGGTACCCCTCACCTGCCGCCGCGTTTCGAAGAGAGCATCCACCCGCCATGCTTCAGTTCCTCATCCGCAGGCTGACCGGCGCCGTCGTCATCATGTTCCTGATCGGCGCCTTCACGTTCTTCCTGTTCTACACAGTTCCTCAGGACTTCGCTGCGCTGTCCTGCGGCAAGAACTGCTCGCCCGAGAACCTCGCGGTGATCCGCGAGAACCTGGGTCTGGACAAGCCCCTTCCCACCCAGTTCTGGGAGTTCATGTCGGGCATCGTGGCCGGCCGCGACTTCCCGCAGGGGCACTGCTCCGCGCCGTGCCTGGGTGTCTCCTTCGAAAGCGGCGAGTTCGTCTGGGACTCCATCATCGACCGCTTCCCGCTGACGCTGTCGCTGACCGTCGGCGGTCTCGTGATCTTCCTGATCCTGGGCCTCGGCTCGGGTCTGCTGGCCGCCTGGAAGCGCGGCACCGTCGTCGACAAGATCGTCAGCGGCGCCTCGATCGTGCTCAGCTCCTTCCAGATCTACCTGCTCGGCCCGATCGTCCTCGGCCTGCTGGTCTACAGCACGGGCATCATGGAGTTCCCGAAGTACTACAACTTCACCGAGGAGCCCGGAGCCTGGTTCCTGGGGATGCTCATCCCCTGGGTGGTCATGGCCACCATCTTCACCGCGCAGTACACCCGTATGTCCCGCTCGACGATGATCGAGCAGCTCCAGGAGGAGCACGTCCGCACCGCGCGCGCCAAGGGCATGCGCCAGAGCTACGTGTTCTTCCGGTACGCCTGGCGCGGCTCCCTGATCCCGATCGTCACCATCCTCGGCATGGACCTCAGCGCGCTGCTGTCCGGCGCGGTCGTCACCGAGTTCACCTTCGACCTGGCCGGCATCGGCCGTCTCGCGGTGGACTCCTCGCTGACGAAGGACCTGCCGGTGACCATGGGTGTCATGCTGTTCGGAGCCTTCTTCATCCTGCTCCTGAACATCCTCGTCGACCTCGCCTACGCGTACATCGACCCGCGCGTACGGCTCAGCTAGGAGAAACACCGTGACCACACTGACCAAGACCGAAGGCGAGAAGGCCCCGACCGGGCCCGACTCCTTCCTCTCGGTCCGCGACCTGCGGGTGCGGTTCTCCACCGAGGACGGCATCGTCAAGGCGGTCGACGGGCTGTCCTTCGACGTCGAGCGCGGCAAGACCCTGGGCATCGTGGGCGAGTCGGGCTCCGGCAAGTCCGTGACCAACCTGACCGTGCTCGGGCTGCACAACCCCAAGACCACCACCGTGGAGGGCGAGATCCTCCTCGAGGGCCAGGACCTGGTGACCACTCCTGAGAAGGAGATGGAGAAGCTCCGCGGCAACAAGGTCGCGATGATCTTCCAGGACCCGCTGACGGCGCTCTCGCCGTACTACACGGTGGGCCGGCAGATCGCCGAGCCGTTCATGAAGCACACCGGCGCCTCCAAGAAGGAGGCCCGGGACCGGGCCGTCGAGATGCTCACCAAGGTCGGCATCCCGCAGCCCAGGACCCGCGTGGACGACTACCCGCACCAGTTCTCCGGCGGTATGCGCCAGCGCGCCATGATCGCCATGGCCCTGGTCTGCGACCCGGACCTGCTGATCGCCGACGAGCCGACCACCGCCCTCGACGTGACCGTCCAGGCCCAGATCCTCGACCTGCTCAAGGACCTCCAGCAGGAGTTCGGATCGGCGATCATCTTCATCACCCACGACCTCGGCGTCATCTCCGACATGGCCGACGACCTGCTGGTGATGTACTCCGGCCGGGCCGTCGAGCGCGGCAGCGTCCGCGAGGTGCTGCGTGAGCCGCGCCACCCCTACACCTGGGGCCTGCTCAGCTCGATGCCGCGCCTCGGCGGAAGCACCTCGCAGCCGCTGACGCCGATCCCCGGCTCGCCGCCCAGCCTGCTCAACCCGCCGTCCGGCTGCCCGTTCCACCCCCGCTGCACGTTCACGGACAAGGTGTCGGGCGACCGCTGCAGCACCGAGCGGCCCACGCTGGGCGACGGACGCGCCGCTGCCTGCCACCTGACGGCGGAGCAGAAGCAGACCATCTTCATCGACAAGATCCAGCCCCGGCTGCGCTAGGGAGATCCGAGACATGAGCGACAACCTCACCCTCCCCGCACAGCAGGGCTCCACCGGCGCGTCGACCGAGGCGCTGCTGAAGGTCGAGGGCCTCACCAAGCACTTCCCGATCTACGGCGGCTTCCCGATCAAGCGGAAGGTCGGTGCCGTGCAGGCCGTCGACAACGTCGACCTGACCGTCGGCGTCGGCGAGAGCGTCGGCCTGGTGGGTGAGTCGGGCTGCGGCAAGTCCACCACGGGCCGGCTCATCACCCGGCTCCTGGAGCCCACCGGCGGGAAGATCGAGTACGCGGGCCAGGACATCACGCACGCCAACCGCAAGAAGTTGGCGCCCGTGCGGTCCGAGATCCAGATGATCTTCCAGGACCCGTACTCCTCGCTGAACCCGCGCCAGACCGTCGGCACGATCATCAAGTCGCCGATGGAGGTCAACGGGATCAACCCCGCGGGCGGCCGGGAGAAGCGGGTCCGTGAGCTGCTCGAGCTCGTCGGCCTGAACCCGGAGCACTACAACCGCTTCCCGCACGAGTTCTCCGGCGGCCAGCGCCAGCGCATCGGCGTGGCCCGCGCGCTCGCGCTCAACCCGAAGCTGATCGTGGCGGACGAGCCGGTCTCCGCGCTCGACGTGTCGATCCAGGCGCAGGTCGTCAACCTGCTGCAGAAGGTCCAGGAAGAGATGGGCATCGCCTTCCTCTTCATCGCCCACGACCTCGCCGTCGTGCGGCACTTCTCGCAGCGCGTCGCCGTCATGTACCTGGGCAAGGTGGTCGAGGTCGGCGACCGCGACTCCATCTACAACCGCCCGCGCCACCCCTACACGCACGCCCTGCTCTCGGCCGTGCCCGAGGTGGCGGTGGACGACGAGACGGAGAACCGCGAGCGCATCCGCCTCGCCGGTGACGTCCCCTCGCCGATCTCGCCGCCGTCCGGCTGCCGCTTCCGTACCCGCTGCTGGAAGGCGCAGGACAAGTGCGCCACGGAGGAGCCGCCGCTGCTGCAGATCGGCGGCAACCGCGAGGGCCACCTGACGGCGTGCCACTTCCCGGAGGAGCCCAGCATCGAGGCCCGCTCCGAGGACGTCGTGATGGACCCGGCGCTGAAGGCGCTGGAGAAGGACGGGAACGTCTCCAAGGACTGACCCCCTTCGCAGAAGGCTCTGAAGGACGCACAGCCCTGAGGACCGGGGGCGGGAGGACACGCACCTCCCGCCCCCGGTCCTTTCGCGTGCCCGCCCCCGTGCGCCCGTCCGGTGGATCTCGCACCCCCGTACGGCCGCGGCGGGCGTGCGCGCGGGGGCACCCCCTCCCAGGCTGGCCCGGTAAGGGACCCGGGCACGAGGAGGCACCCATGCGCATCACCACGCACGCCAGCTGGGCCGTCTGCGCGATGGCGCTCGCCCTCGCCACGGCGGGGTGCGGCGGGGGCGGGGGAGGCAGCGGCGACTCCGAGGCCGTGCTGAGCGCCTCCTGGGGCGACCCGCAGAACCCGTTGGAGCCGTCGAACACCAACGAGGTGCAGGGCGGCAAGGTCCTCGACATGATCTTCCGCGGGCTGAAGCGCTACGACCCGGAGACCGGCGAGGCGCAGGACATGCTCGCCGAGAAGATCGAGACCTCGGACTCGCAGAACTTCGCCATCACCGTCAAGGACGGCTGGACCTTCAGCAACGGCGAGAAGGTCACCGCGCAGTCCTTCGTGGACGCCTGGAACTACGGCGCCAGCCTGCGCAACAACCAGCGCAACGCGTACTTCTTCGGTTACATCGAGGGCTACGACCAGGTGCACCCGGAGGAGGGCGAGCAGACCGCGGACACCCTGTCCGGGCTGAAGGTCACCGGTGAGCGCACCTTCACCGTGAAGCTGACCCAGAAGTTCTCGACGTTCCCCGACACCCTCGGCTACAACGCGTTCGCACCGCTGCCCCGGGCGTTCTTCGACGACCACGACGCCTGGGTGAAGAAGCCCGTCGGCAACGGTCCCTACCTGGTCGAGTCGTACACGCGCGGCTCGCAGATGTCGCTGCGCAAGTGGGACGACTACCCGGGCGACGACAAGGCGGAGAACGGCGGCGTCGACCTGAAGGTCTACACCGACAACAACACCGCCTACACCGACCTGCTGGCCGGCAACCTCGATCTGGTCGACGACGTGCCCGCCGCGCAGCTGAAGAACGTGAAGAACGACCTGGGCGACCGCTACCTGAACACCCCCGCCGGCATCATCCAGACGCTCGCCTTCCCGTTCTACGACCCGGCGTGGAACACCGAGGGCGCGAAGAAGGTCCGGCAGGGCCTGTCCATGGCGATCGACCGGAAGCAGATCACCGACACGATCTTCCAGGAGACCCGCACCCCCGCCACCGACTGGACCTCCCCGGTGCTCGGCGAGGACGGAGGCTTCCAGGACGGACTGTGCGGCGAGTTCTGCGAGTTCAAGCCCGACGAGGCGAAGAAGCTGATCGAGGAGGGCGGAGGCCTGCCCGGCGGCAAGGTGACCATCACCTTCAACGCCGACACCGGCTCCCACCGCGAATGGGTCAACGCCGTCTGCAACTCCATCAACAACGCCCTGGACAACGAGCGCGCCTGCACCGCCAACCCGGTCGGCACCTTCGCGGACTTCCGCAACCAGATCACCGACCGGAAGATGACCGGTCCGTTCCGGGCCGGCTGGCAGATGGACTACCCGCTCATCCAGAACTTCCTCCAGCCGCTGTACTACACCAACGCCTCGTCCAACGACGGCAAGTGGTCCAACAAGCAGTTCGACGACCTGGTGAACCAGGCCAACCAGGAGACCGACACGGCCAAGGCGATCGACCTGTTCCAGCAGGCCGAGGAGGTCGTCCGGGACAACATGGCGGCGATCCCGCTCTGGTACCAGAACGGCAGCGCCGGCTGGTCCGACCGGCTCTCCAACGTCAAGCTCAACCCCTTCAGCGTCCCCGTCTACAACGAGATCAAGGTCAGCTGATCCGCCATGGGGCGCTACGTCGTCCGGCGACTGCTCCAGATGATCCCGGTCTTCATCGGGGCCACGCTGCTGATCTTCCTCATGGTCAACGTGATGGGCGACCCCATCGCGGGACTGTGCGGCGAGCGGCAGTGCGACCCGGCGACGGCCGCCCGCCTCGAGCAGGAGTTCGGCCTCGACAAGCCGGTCTGGCAGCAATACCTGACGTACATGGGGAACCTCTTCACCGGCGACTTCGGCACGGCCTTCAACGGCCAGGAGGTCACCGAGCTGATGGCGACGGCGTTCCCCGTCACGATCCGGCTCACCCTGATCGCGATCCTCTTCGAGATCGTCATCGGCGTCACCCTCGGCGTGGTCACCGGACTGCGCCGGGGCCGCCCGGTGGACACCGGGGTGCTGCTGCTGACCCTCGTGGTGATCTCCGTGCCCACCTTCGTCACCGGTCTGCTGTTCCAGCTGCTGCTCGGGGTGAAGTGGGGCTGGATCCGGCCCTCGGTGTCCTCGGAGGCGCCCTTCGACGAGCTGATCCTGCCCGGCCTGGTGCTGGCGTCGGTCTCCCTCGCCTACGTCACCCGGCTGACCCGCACCTCCATCGCGGAGAACCGCCGCTCCGACTACGTGCGCACCGCCGTCGCCAAGGGCCTGCCCCGGCGCCGGGTCGTCGTCCGGCACCTGCTGCGCAACTCCCTGATCCCCGTGGTGACGTTCATCGGCGCCGACATCGGCTTCCTGATGGGCGGGGCGATCGTCACCGAGCGGATCTTCAACATCCACGGCGTCGGCTACCAGCTCTACCAGGGCATCCTGCGGCAGAACACGCAGACGGTGGTCGGCTTCGTCACCGTGCTGGTGCTGGTCTTCCTCGTCGCCAACCTCGTCGTCGACCTCCTGTACGCCGTACTCGACCCGAGGATCCGCTATGTCTGACCGTCCTGACGAACCCGAGGCCGCCGTCGCGGGCACCAGCATGGGCGGCGCCATGGACCTGGGCGTCGACGAGGCCGAGACGCTGGAGAAGGTGCCGGCCGGCCCGGACGGCGCCGGACCGGAGGACCGGCCGCGCTCGCTGTGGTCGGACGCCTGGCGGGACCTGCGCCGCAACCCCGTGTTCATCGTCTCGGCGCTGGTCATCCTGTTCCTGGTCTTCATCTCCCTGTGGCCGTCGGCGATCACCTCCGGCTCCCCTCTGAAGTGCGACCTGTCCAAGGCGCAGGAGGGCTCCCAGCCCGGGCATCCCTTCGGCTTCGACGGGCAGGGCTGCGACGTCTACACCCGCACCGTGTACGGGGCCCGCACCTCCGTCGCGGTCGGCGTGCTCGCCACCCTCGGGGTCGCCGTCCTCGGCAGCGTGCTGGGCGCGCTCGCCGGGTTCTTCGGCGGGCTCTCCGACTCGATCCTGTCCCGGATCACCGACGTCTTCTTCGCCATCCCGGTCGTCCTCGGCGGCCTGGTGCTGCTGTCCGTCATCACCAGCAACACCGTGTGGCCCGTCATCGGCTTCATCGTGCTGCTCGGCTGGCCGCAGATCTCCCGCATCGCCCGCGGCGCCGTCATCACAGCCAAGCAGAACGACTACGTGCAGGCGGCGCGGGCGCTCGGCGCCTCCAACTCCCGGCTGCTGCTGCGGCACATCGCGCCCAACGCGGTCGCCCCGGTCATCGTCGTCGCGACCATCGCGCTGGGTACGTACATCGCCCTGGAGGCGACCCTGTCGTACCTCGGGGTGGGGCTGAAGCCGCCCAGCGTCTCCTGGGGCATCGACATCTCCTCGGCCTCGCCGTACATCCGCAACGCCCCGCACGCGCTGCTGTGGCCGTCCGGGGCGCTGGCGATCACGGTCCTGGCGTTCATCATGCTCGGCGACGCGGTGCGCGACGCCCTCGACCCGAAGCTGAGGTGAGCCGCGGTGCTGCTCGAAGTGCGCGACCTGCACGTGGAGTTCCGGACCCGGGACGGGGTGGCGAAGGCGGTCAACGGGGTCACCTACGGCGTGGACGAGGGGGAGACCCTGGCCGTGCTGGGCGAGTCCGGCTCCGGCAAGTCGGTGACCGCGCAGGCCGTGATGGGCATCCTCGACACCCCGCCGGGGCGTATCACCGGCGGGGAGGTGATGTTCCAGGGCCGGGACCTGCTGAAACTCAAGGAGGAGGAGCGCCGGCGGATCCGGGGCGCCGAGATGGCGATGATCTTCCAGGACGCGCTGTCCGCCCTGAACCCGGTGATCACCGTCGGCGACCAGCTCGCCGAGATGTTCACCGTGCACCGGGGCATGTCCCGCAAGGACGCGCGCGTCAAGGCGGTCGAGCTGATGGACCGGGTGCGCATCCCGGCCGCGCGGGAGCGGGTGCGGCAGTACCCGCACCAGTTCTCCGGCGGCATGCGCCAGCGCATCATGATCGCGATGGCGATCGCCCTGGAGCCGGCGCTGATCATCGCCGACGAGCCGACCACCGCCCTCGACGTCACCGTGCAGGCGCAGGTGATGGAGCTGCTCGCGGAGCTCCAGCGGGAGTACCGCATGGGGCTCATCCTCATCACCCACGACCTGGGGGTGGTCGCCGACGTCGCCGACCGCATCGCGGTGATGTACGCGGGCCGGATCGTGGAGTCGGCGCCGGTGCACGACATCTACAAGGCCCCGGCGCACCCGTACACGCGGGGCCTGCTGGACTCCATCCCGCGCCTGGACCACAAGGGCCGGGAGCTGTACGCCATCAAGGGCCTGCCGCCCAACCTCACCCGCATCCCGCCGGGCTGCCCCTTCCATCCGCGCTGCCCGCTGGCCCGGGACGTGTGCACGACCGACGACCCGCCGCTGTACGAGGTCTCCGGCACGCGCGGGAGCGCCTGCCACTTCTGGAGGGAGTGCCTGGATGGCTGAGCCGATCCTGGAGGTCAGCGGCCTGGTCAAGCACTATCCGCTGACCCGGGGCATCGTCTTCCGCAAGCACGTCGGGGCCGTGAAGGCGGTCGACGGCGTGGACTTCCGGCTCGACGCGGGCGAGACGCTGGGCATCGTGGGGGAGTCCGGCTGCGGCAAGTCGACGGTCGCGAAGATGCTGGTCAACCTGGAGCGTCCGACGGCCGGTTCGATCCGCTACAAGGGCGAGGACATCACCCGGCTGTCCGGCAAGGCGCTCAAGGCGGTGCGCCGCAACATCCAGATGGTGTTCCAGGACCCGTACACCTCGCTCAACCCCCGGATGACGGTGGGCGACATCATCGGGGAGCCGTACGACATCCACCCCGAGGTGGCGCCGAAGGGGGACCGGCGGCGACGGGTGCAGGAGCTGCTGGACGTGGTGGGCCTGAACCCGGAGTACATCAACCGCTATCCGCACCAGTTCTCCGGCGGCCAGCGGCAGCGCATCGGCATCGCGCGGGGGCTGGCGCTGCGCCCCGAGGTGATCGTCGCCGACGAGCCGGTGTCCGCGCTGGACGTGTCGGTGCAGGCGCAGGTCATCAATCTGATGGACCGGCTGCAGAGCGAGTTCGACCTGTCGTACGTCTTCATCGCGCACGACCTGTCGATCGTCCGGCACATCTCCGACCGGGTCGGGGTGATGTACCTCGGCCGGATCGTGGAGACCGGCACGGACACCGAGATCTACGACCACCCCACGCACCCCTACACCCAGGCGCTGCTCTCCGCCGTGCCCGTGCCCGACCCGAGGGCGCGGGAGCACCGGGAGCGGATCGTGCTCACCGGGGACGTGCCGTCGCCGACGAACATCCCCTCCGGGTGCCGGTTCCGCACCCGCTGCTGGAAGGCGCGGGAACGGTGCGCGGTGGAGGTGCCCGCGCTGGCGGTGCCGCCCTGGTTCGCGGAGGCCGGGGGCCCGGCGGCGCACGACTCGGCGTGCCACTTCGCGGAGGAGAAGCACGTGGTGCCGGCGGAGGACGGGCGCGGGTGACGCACCCTTGTACGGGTACGGGCCGGGGTGACATGGCGCACCCCGGCCCGTTCACGGCACCCGCACGGCCGTACGCTGACCAGCCTTCCCTGTCCGTATATCGGTACCGCTTCCGGTGAGTTGCCCCGGTGTTAACGCGTGGCGGAGGTGCCCGGGAGGGACAGGGAGCGCTTGAGGAAGCCGAGCTGGAGGCGGAGCAGGTTCTCGGCGACCTCCTCCTGCGGGGTCATGTGGGTGACGCCGGACAGCGGCAGCACCTCGTGCGGGCGTCCGGCCGCGAGCAGGGCGGAGGACAGCCGCAGGGAGTGGGCGACCACCACGTTGTCGTCCGCGAGGCCGTGGATGATCATCATCGGCCGGTGCTGCTCGGCCGCGTCGACCAGACCGGCGTCGTCGATCAGGGAGTTGCGGCGGTAGACGTCCGGCTGCTCGTCCGGGTGCCCGAGGTAGCGCTCCTGGTAATGGGTGTCGTACAGGCGCAGATCGGTGACCGGGGCGCCGACCACGGCCGCGTGGAAGACGTCGGGGCGGCGCAGGACGGCGAGGGCGGCCAGGTAGCCGCCGAAGGACCAGCCGCGGATCGCGACCCGGTCCAGGTCCAGCGGGAAGTCCCCGGCGAGCGCCTGGAGCGCGTCGACCTGGTCCTGGAGGACGACGGCCGCGAGGTCGTCCTTGACGGACTTCTCCCAGGCGGGGGAGTGTCCCGGGGTGCCGCGCCCGTCGGCGACGACGACCGCGAAGCCTTGGTCGGCGAACCACTGCGAGGTCAGGTGCGGATTGTGGGCGGCCACCACCCGCTGGCCGTGCGGACCGCCGTAGGGGTCCATGAGCACCGGCAGAGGGGTGTCACCGGCGTAGTCCCGAGGCATAAGCACGGCGCACGGGATGCGGCGTGCGCCCCCCTGTGTCAGCGTCACACGGGGGGACAAACCGGGCTCTTCGGCGTACGAGGGGACAGTCGCCGTCTGTTTCCCGTCACGCAGTACCCGCACCCGCGAACCTGGCCGATCCAGGGTCGCCGAGACCAGCACCGTGACCCCTCCGGAGCGCACCGCGGTGTGCACGCCGGGCTCCTCGGAGACGCGCTCCACGCCCAGTTCGTTCACCCGGTAGACATGGACCTCGCCAATTTCCGGAGCGGCCGCCTCCGCCCCCGCCGACGCCGAGACCAGCACGTCGTCGTCCGAGACGTCGAGCACCGCCCGGATGTGCAACTGCGGTCCGGTGAGCGGTCGTTCACCTACGGCGAGGCGCCGGGCTCCCCCCTCGTCGGCGATCCGGATCAGCTGCCCTGAGGGGCTCCAGCAGGGCACACCGGGGAAAAGTTCCAGCCATTCCGGATCTTCGTCGGCGTGCACCATCCGGGTCGCCCCGGTGTCCGGGTCGACGGCCAGGATCAGCTGCGCCCGCTGGTCGCGCGCCTGTACGAGCAGCAGCGGAGCACCCGCCCCTGACCAGTGCACTCGCGCGAGATACGGGTAGCGCTTGCGGTCCCAGGAGACCTCCGTGCGCGTGCCTGCGAGGTCCACGACGAACAGCCGTACGTCCGCGTTCGGGGTGCCGGCCGCCGGGTAGCGGACGCGGTGCGGAGCCCGGTCCGGGTGGGCCGGGTCGGCGATCCACCACTCCCGCACCGGCGTGTCGTCCACCCGCGCCACCAGCAGCCGGTCCGACTCCGGGGACCACCAGAAGCCGCGTGAGCGGCTCATCTCCTCGGCCGCGACGAACTCGGCCAACCCGTACGTGACCTCCTCCGATTCGGGGGTGGTGAGCGCGCGGTCGTCCGCCCCCTCCGCCGAGACCACCCGCAGCGCGCCCCCCGCGACGTACGCGACATGCCGTCCGTCGGGCGACGGACGGGGGTCGATCACCGGTCCGGGCGTGGGCAGTTCACGGGCCGTGCCGGCCCGCAGCTCGGCCGTGAAAAGCCGCCCTGACAAGGCGAAAGCCGCCAACTCCACGGCCGCGTCGGTGGCGTAGCCGACGATGCCGGCGCCTCCCTCACGGCTGCGTTCGCGCCGCGCGCGCTCCTCGGCGGAGAGCTGCTCCGAAGCGCCGCCCAGGAGGGCGCGCGGGTCGGCGGCCACGCGCTCCCCGCCCCCGTCCGTGTCGAGCACCCAGAGGGCGTTGGCCCGGTCCGTGCCGGAGCCTGAGCGGAGGAACACGACACGTGAGCCGTCGGGCGCCACGCTGAAGGAACGCGGCGCGCCGAGGGTGAAGCGGAGGGTGCGGGCGTGCCGCCGGGGGAAGGAGTCCGTCTCGGTCGTCATGCCCTGACCATATTGGCCATGCGCCCCCTTGTGCGGCCGTGCGCCGATCGATGCGCACGTACGGATAGTTATGATCGTTAGCGCATAGTGGGTATGAACCTGCTGCCTGCTGTGTGGACGTACTGCCCCCATATTCCTGTCCCCCCGCGTCCCTGGGATCCTTGGAGGTGAGCCGCCGTGGCACTCTCGATTTCGGCGGTGGTGCTGCTGGCGATCATCGTCTTCCTGCTGATCAAGAAGTCGGGACTGAAAGCAGGGCACGCGATCGTGTGCATGCTGCTCGGCTTCTACCTGGCCTCGTCGACGATCGCGCCCACGATCAGTGAAGTGACCTCCAACATCGCGGGGATGATCGGCAGCCTCAACTTCTGAGCGCGGCCGTCGCCGGCCTCTCGCGTGTTACCCGCCGGTAAGCCATGATGGCCGGGCCAGCATTCACGCGCGCAGGGCGGAGCCGACGGTGACGACATCCGAGGAACAGAGCCAGGGACGCAAGGAGACGCGGACCAGCGTCCACGTCTTCCGTGACGACGCCCTGGGCGACCTGGACGCGGTGGGTCTCGCCGCGGCGATCCGGCGGGGCGAGGTGAGCGCCGCCGAGGTCGCCCGCGACGCGGCGGCCCGGGTGCGGGACGCCGACGCCCAACTGGACGCCGTCCAGGTGCACCTCGACGTCCCGGCTCACCATGACGCCGACGGCGGCGCGTTCGCCGGGGTGCCGACCTTCGTGAAGGACAACACCGACTTCGCGGGTCTGCCCACGGGCCACGGCAGCGCCGCCTTCGTGCCGCGCCCGGCCCGGCGGCACGCCGGGTTCACCCGCCAGCTGCTGAGCACGGGCGTCACGGTCCTCGGCAAGACGCGGCTGCCCGAGTTCGGCTTCAGCCCCAGCACGGAGTTCGAGGAGGGCCCGCCGGTCCGCAACCCGTGGAACACCGGCCACTCGGCGGGCGGTTCGTCCGGCGGCAGCGCGGCCCTGGTCGCCGCGGGCGCCGTGCCGGTCGCGCACGCCAACGACGGCGGCGGCTCCATCCGCATCCCGGCCGCGTGCTGCGGTCTCGTCGGCCTCAAGCCGACCCGCGGCCGTACCGTGCCGAACGCGCAGGGCCGCCAACTGCCGATAGACATCGTGGTGGACGGCGTCGTGAGCCGTACGGTGCGGGACAGCGCGGCGTTCCTCGCGGCGGCGGAGCTGCACCACCGCAACCCGAAGCTGCCCTCCCTCGGGCTCGTCGAGGGTCCCTCGGACCGTCGGCTGCGGATCGGCCTCCTCGTCGACTCCCCGAACGGCGCCCGCACCGACGACGCCACCCGCGCGGCCGTCACCGACACGGCCCGGCGGCTGGAGGGTCTCGGCCACACGGTGACCCCGGTGGAGCTGGCCATCGACCCGCGCTTCACCGAAGACTTCCTCACCTACTGGGGCCTGCTGTCGTTCCTCATCGGCGCCACGGGACGCACCATGGGCGCGGAGTTCGACCGCCACCGCATGGACGGCCTCAGCCGCGGCCTGCGCGCCACCTACGTCGCCAACTGGCGCCGTACTCCTGGAGTGCTGCGGCGGCTGCGGCGGACGCGGGAGGCGTACGCGGCGGCGTTCCGGGGCCTGGACGTCATCCTGTCCCCGGTCCTGGCCCACACCAGCCCGCCGCTGGGCCACCTCAACCCGTCCGTCCCGTACGCCACGCTGATCGAACGCATCCTGGCGTATGTGGCGTTCACCCCGGTCAACAACGTCGTGGGCACGCCGTCGATCTCCGTCCCGGCCGCGTCCCTGACACCGGAGGGCCTGCCCATCGGCGTGATGTTCTCGGGGCGGCCGGGGGCGGAACGGACGTTGCTGGAGCTGGCGTTCGAGCTGGAGGCGGAGCAGGGGTTCCCGGGCATCCGGGACGTCTAGAGGTCAGAACAGAAGCAGGACCGCCGCGCCCCAGAGGACCGTCAGGGCGACCAGTGGGGGCCCGACGGGCATGCCCTGGCGGTCGGAGAGGGCCTCGGCCGTCGGGCGGAGGTCCGGGCGCAGGAGGAGGGCGCGGAGCTCGTCGGCGACGCGCTGCGCGCCCGGCTCGCGGCCCAGGCGGCGCTCCAGCCACGCCCAGCCGGTGGGGGAGACGCGCACGGCGTCGTCCTCGGCGCGTCCGATGTCGATGCCGTCGTCCCGGTGCGTCACGGAGAGGACGGCCTCCCACGGGACGCGCCGGACGCGCCAGGCCGTCAGCACCCACAAGCCGTCGCGGTCGGCGGTGATCCGCCAGGTGGTCGCCGTCGCCACGGACGTCACGAGCCACGGCAGGGCGACGGCGAGCATGAGCCAGTGCCAGGACGGGCCCTCCTCCAGCGCGGCCCACACGCCGCCGCCCTGCACCACCAGCAGCCCCGCGCCGAGCCCCCGCGAAAAGCCGTGCGCCCGCCACACCCGCGGCTCCGCCGAGGGCATCAGGTTGGCGGCGATCTCCTCGACGGGCCGCCGGATGTGCTTCCGCCCGCGCGCCTGCGGACCGCCCGTGTTCCACAGGGTGACGGCCGGCTTCACCGAGGTGACGCTGCACTCGACCGCGACCTCCGGGTCGTCCTCGTCGTCGCGCGCGACGAAGGCGACCTCCGCGCCGGTGTAGGGGGCGCCGTACAGGACGGCCTCCCGCAGGGGAGGGGCGGGCCCGTCACCGCGCAGGGTCGCCGCGAGCCGCTCCAGGCCGGGGTCGTCGTCCTCCGTCTCGTAGTCGTCCTCGTCCTCCTCACCGCCGTCGTCGTCGGCGTACAGCGAGTGGAACCACAGCACGGGCCGGCGGCCCTCGGTGTCGTCGGCCGCGTACACCCACGTACGGCCGTCCTCCTCGCCCTCGCGCACCAGCACGTGCAGGACGGGCAGCGGCCCGCTCCGCAGCCGCCGCGCGCCGAGCCGTCCGGCGACGCCGTTCACGAGGAACCCGAGCCCGGTCGCGGAGCCGGCCAGCACCAGGAGTTCCCACCCGAAGGCGTCGTACGGCTCGGCGACCAGCACGGCCCCGTCGCCGTCCACGACGAGATCGACGCGGGTGTCGACGGGGAAGTCCTCGGGGAAGGCCGTCTCGATGCGGTGGGTACGCCCCTCGGCGGTGACGGTGAGGAGGCCGTCGTCCTCGTCCACGGCGGTGACCTCACCGGAGAGGTGGGAGGCGGTGGCGGCGCGCTTCTCGTAGGTGTCGGCGACCCCGAGGGCTTGATGAACGCCGAAGCCGGCGACGGCCAGGAAGAGGACGGCCAGTACGAAGGACATCCGACCCCGGCGGAAGGTCCGGGCGGCGTCGGGGAGCGGCTGGGTGGCCGACCCGGCGGCCTCCAACGCCAGCGCGCGCTGGCGTCCGGCGACGGCCAGCCGGTGCACGAGCCCGGTCACGGCGAACCCGGTGGCGAGCAGATACGCGAGCGCGGAGGGCCGGGCGAACGCGGTGACGCCGTCCTCCACGGCGAGGGCGAGCACGGTGAACGCGAGCCCGCCGATCGCGAGCCGCGGCTGCCGCCACACCCAGTACAGGGACAACACGAGAACGACAGCCACCGCGAGCCCGGTCCAGTCACTCCCGCACGGCTCGGCGGACGTACAGGCGGGCACCGGCCCGGCCACCACCTCCCACGCGACGGAGACTGCCACCGCGAGGACGGCGAGGAGCGGATGCGCCCAACGCGCGGGCACGGCATCGAGCCAACGACGGACGTCGACGGTCCGCCACGGGGGAGTCCCGGGAGGTATGTGCTCCGCGGGCAACGGCACGGGTTGTCTGGACACCCGCGCATTATGACCGGACCTGGGCGTCTGTCCGCGTTCGCCTCAGACGACCGTGAAGTACGGCTGCCCGTGCAGGGCCCATACGCACAGGGCGCCGTTCTCCCGCCGGAGTTGACCGAGGGACTTCTCACCGTGACGCCGGGTGAGCCGAGCCCCCATGACGTCGTGCGCGCCCTCGAGGGCGACCTTCCGCTCGTCGGTGTCCCAGTGCAGCGACTCGCTGATCCCACCGGCGGAGAGTCCGTCCGGAGGCGGGAACGTGCGGCGGATCTCCGCCACGGCGTCCTCGGGATCCCGCTCCGGGGAGAAGACGATGAACGCGGACATCCGGCATGTCATCGACTCTCGCGTCGAAGTGCTCGCCTCGAAGAGGCTGATGTGATGTCCGCGGACGTCGACACACTCGTCACGGATGACGACGTCGAGCGCCCGCAGCCAGGGCACACCCGCTTCGATCTCCCGCACGCGGGCGACGAGCTTCTCCGCGGCCGCCGTCCGCTCGGCCTGCACCTCGGCCGATGCGGCGATCCGCCTCAGCATCCATTTCGGCGGCCAGAAACGGGAGGGCCGCAGGACCGCGAACCCGAACACGAACAGCTGCCCGACCGCCTCACCGGTCCTGCGCCGCAGCGACCTCACGCCGGACCGTCGTGGCCCACGGAGGTGAGAAAGCCGGCCCAGGCGGCCGGGGCGAAGGTGAGGCGGGGGCCGTCGGTGGTCTTGGAGTCGCGGACGTGGATGGTGCGCGCAATGGTGGCGACCTCCACACACGAATCCGCCTCGGCCCCACTGCTGTAGCTGCTCTTGAGCCACACACGGTCGCTGATCATGATTCCCCTCCAACAGCCGCCTCGCGGAGGGCGGTCGTCCCCGTGACGTGAGCACCAACACCCGGATGATGCCCCCAGACTTGCACCTCCCAACCTGTGTGAGTCTGGACGAGTTTGGGGGGCAGGCAGTCCCCTCCCGCATTCCGGGCGTCACCCCGAGCGGTCACGCCATTGACGGCTGGCACTTCAACCTCCATATCTGCTTCTCGATGCTCCGTCCCGAAGAGGTCGCCCAGTTGTAGGACTTCATCGCAGGGCTTCCACGTCGAGAAGTGCGCGCATGACGAGTCCAGCAACACGATGGTCGTGACGATCCCGAGAAGGACAAGCTGGTCGCCGAGGCCGAGGCGATGGGCTACCCGGCGGACACCGTCGAGTCGCAGGACGAGCTGACCCTGGACCAGCTCCTCGCCTTTCCAGGCCCGCTACCAGACCGAGTAAGCGGACAACGCCGTGAGTTTCACGGCCAATGTCCCCGAGGGCCTGGAGGTCGAGGACGTGATGGCCACGGTCCAGCGGTGGCTGCCCGAACTCAAGGGCACCACGATCACGGTCGACGGCCGACCCCAGGCCCCGTACGAGCGGCTCACACCGAGGAGTTCGCCGCTTCCGCGGTGACCTCGATCGGGGACTCCACCGACGAGGACTGTGCGGCCGGAGCTTGCCCCGTCCGCTAGGTCAAGCAACAGGCGTCCCCGACTGGTTGTTCGGGGGCGCCTGGTTGGCGGCCGACGGGGACGGCTGGCCCCCCTGGGCGGAGGTGTCGGAGGACTTCAACACAGCAGCCCAACCTGCGGAGCCGAAGAAGATCAGGCAGAAGGCGGCGGCTCCAGCTCTCAGCGACGTCAGCGGGTTTCGGGATTCGTCCATCACGGCGACGATCCATCCCGTGCCGCATCCGACCGCCAGGGCGCTCAGGGCGGCAAAGGCCATGAAGACAAAGCTCGTCCTGTGGTTGGGGCTCATGCCCGGTATCCCCCTTCTCTATCAGGGGTGGCCGGGCGACTCAGACAGACTCGACCGGCCACCTACGTGTAGGTGTCCAAGGTCGCGGTTGTCCGACTGGCGGTTGCCGGACGCCCACAACCTGAGCGAGCGAAGTTGGCGGTCTCCGCTGCTCGGTCGAGTTCTGTCGCGCTAGTCCAAGAGGACATCACTCGGGGGTGTTGCTCTTTATGTCTCAGCGCACTCCCACTAGGGGGGCCAAGGCGGTCCCGGCTGGACTACGTCCGGGGCTCATCAGACCCCCATCACTAGGCGGGGGTCCGCTCTATGAGGACGATAGTACGGGCGCGACGGCTTGATCACAAACAGTCAACCCCCCGGCCAACTGGCCAGGGGGTTGCGTTGGTTGGAGGCCCCGCCCGAGCGTCACGGGGGGAGGAGGGACAGCAGGGGTGGGGCCGGCTCATTACCAGCGCAGGGCTTCCAGTGTTCCGCACGAGCAATCGGGGCAGGAGACTTCGCACAGGTGCCAGCAGGCGTAGCACCCTCGGAAGCCGAAGCAGATCGGGCACCAGATCAGGCCCTTGCCTGCGCACGTCCCGCACAGGTCACCCCACTTCCACAGGGCGGTGGTCGGATCGACTCCCCGGCGAGGGTCCGTACGGGCCACTACAGCCGCTCGCCACGGCTCCGGGCGTTGGCCTCCGACACCCGCTCGCTTAGATCCGGACGCACGGGCTCCAGCCCGGCAGGAGGTAAGTCCGCCCCCTCCGCCGTGGTGCCGCACGGGTCGTCGGCATCGTGGAAGACGATCAGCGTGCCGTCGACGCCGTACTCTGCGATCGCCTCGGACAGGATCTCTCTCGCGCTGCGCGCCATGGCAATTACCCCTCGTGTCGTCCGTGTGACGACACCCTCCTGCCGGGGAAGCGGCCATTACAGGGACGTAACGTCCCCCTTTGGCGCCCTTTACGCAGCTACCCCGAGGAACTCGACGAGCTTGCGCAGACCCGGAGGACGCGCAGGCCCGGCCCACAGGTCGCTCACGATGGCCACGGCAAGGCTGTGGTGGCGCATCCATCTGGGCGCGATCTCCCGGAGCCTCGTCAGGGCCTTCACGGCTTCCTCGGCCTGCCCCAGGTCGGTGTGCGCCCGCGCTACGTCCAGGAGCAGCCACGTACGCCACGACGGGGGCGTATCCGCGCTCAACCTCATGCCTTTGGCGAGCTGGAGGGCCTCTTCGGGCCTTTCGTGCTGCACCGCGAGCCTCACGCGCTCGATCCTGACCGAGGAGCGACTGAAGACCGACACCAGTTTGCCGTCGACCGGCGGAGGGAGCGTCGACAGCCGCCTGGTGGCCTGCTCGGCGGTCGTCATCATCTCGTCGGCCGTGGAGTAGTCCCCGGAGCGGGCCACGGACGTCGCGGCCGACATCACCAGCCCACCCCACACCCTCACGGACTCCGCCGTGTCGGTCTGCTCCCTCTCGACACGGTCGGCGGCGAATACGGCCAGGTTCGTGGCGTCGTCGAGCCGGTTCTGGCGCTGGTAGTTCCATGCCACCGAGTTCGACACCATCGACGGGAGCAGAGGGTCGGAGGACTGTTCGGCCGCCGTCATCGCACGCTCCAGCGCGGACAGCGCGAGGTCCGTCTTGCCCAGTCGAATCGCGAGGTGCCCGGCCAGCTGGAGCGACTTGCCCAGTGCCGCCTGCCCGGCTGCCCGGTCGTCCGCGTTGCCTACGGAGGCTGTGAAGCGGGCGTCGTTGACGATGCCGGGCAGCACCGACATCAGTCGGCCGAACTCCGCATCGTGGTACAGCGTCCAGGCGTCGGCGATCTCACGGCGCAGCAGAGGGACGGTCAGGTGCTCGCTGTCGGCGGGCTCGGGCGGCGGTGCGAACATGGGAGGGCTTACAGCGCGGCGCAGAGCGACGAGTTGGGGCGAGTCGACCTCCCCGGTCGAAGGGACGCCGGGCGGATCGCCCAGCAGTGCCGTCAGTTCGACGCCGAGGCCCTTCGCGAGGGCGTGGAGCGTCGGCAGGCGGGCGGAGTGCTTCCGCTTCTGCTCAAGCTTCTTCACGACATCCACGGAGACGCCCGACAGCTCGGCCAGGCCCTCTTGCGTGAGGTCGGCCATCCTCCGGAGCCGTGCGAGGCGGTCTCCCAGATGCTCAGCCATGTTCCGAGAGTACGACGGCCCGTCACACTCGCAGCAGACCTGAAACGACCCCGTCGTGTGCCCCTCCGTGGTGCCGTTCCGTGGTCGCGGCTCCGCGTGCGGCATACCGGCCGACAGTCCGGACACGGCCGGACAAGCAGTGGACGGTCACTCTACGCAGCGCTGCGATCACTCATCACGGTACGGCCGTTCGGCCACGCTGAGTCACGTGAATCAGGAAATCGCCCTCACAAGGACCACCCGCCCCGATGCCCAAGTGCGGCACATCAGCGTGCTGTTGTCGTCGACCGCGCGAGGTGCCCGCCTCGCCCGCCTGCTCGCCGTGGACGCGCTGCGGAGCTGGGGTGTTCCGTACGAGACGGCCGGGCAGGTCGTCGCCGAGCTGGCCGCCAACGCCGCCACGCACGGACGCGTGCCCGGCCGCAGCTTCCGGCTGACGCTGTACGTCGTCGGCGCCACGCTCCGTGTCGAGGTCACCGACACACGCGGTGACCGCCGGCCCGTGCTGCGCGAGCCCGACGGCATCGCGGAGTCGGGTCGCGGTCTCTTCCTCGTGGACGCGCTCGCCGACCGCTGGGGAGTCGCCGAGGGCCGCCACCCCCGTAAGACGGTCTGGGCGGAGATCGACCTCACTCCGGCACCGGAACGCGGAACGTCGCGCTTCGGTGACGTCGGCGGCTAGAAGACCAAAGAACTCGGGGGAAAAGCACCCCACCAAGCCCCACCCCTCCCGCCCGCGATCTCGCTCACTCGGGCGGGTGAACCCTCTCGAACCGGCTGGATTTCCTCGCCGTCCAGGCCCCACGCTCAGCGCAGGGCAACGTACCAACGCCCCACCACAACCGCAGACATGAGACGGCCCCCGCCGGGACGGCAATCCCAGTGCGAGGGCCTGACCACCGAGGAAGATAAGGGCTTCCCGTGGGTATCCAGAACCCTAGCGTGCCCCCGCGCACGCCGACCCGCGTTGCGGGCAACAAGCACCCGAACCGGGTCCACCGCACCGCCGGCGGGCTCGAGCACGAGAACACCCGCCATGACACCCGCTTCGTGGTGATCGGCAACCACCTGGCCCAGCACCCGGAGCTCTCGCTCCTCGCCATCGGCCTCGGCACCCACCTCCAGTCCCTGCCGAAGGGCGCCCCCGCCGACATCAAGACCCTCGCCGCGCGCTTCCCCGAGGGGGCGACCCGTATCGCGGCCGCGCTGCGGGAGTTGGAATCCCACGGCTATCTGCGGCGGGAGCGCGTCCGCACGCCCTCCGGCCGCATCGTCACCCGCACGATCTCCTGCAACCAGCCGGCCGCCGCCCGGCAGCGGGCGGAGCAGCCGTGCCGGGAGAGCACGCCGCCCGCACCGCGCGAGAAGCGCGTACGCAAGGCCCTCCCCGCCGTGCCGCGACCCGCGTACTCCGGACCCGGGCTCCTCCAGGCCGCCGTCGACCTCCTCGCCGACCTGCGCCGCCACGACTCCCGTCTGCTCCTCTCGGCCGAGGACACCGCCCACCTGGCGCCCGGTGTCGCGGCCTGGCTCGAACGCGACGTGACCCCCGCGGCCGTACGCCGTGCCCTGACGGCCGACCTGCCGCCCGAGGGCCTACGGCGTCCGGCGGCCCTCCTGGCCCACCGCCTCGCCTCCCAGCTCCCGCCCCCCGCCCCGTTCCGGGCCCAGGCCACCACCGCCCCGCCGCCGCCCGTCCGCCACCCGCTCCGCACCTGCGACGGCTGCGACCGCGCCTTCCGCGCCCCCGCCCCCACGACCCACTGCCGCGACTGTCGAACCGACCTCCAGGAGGCCGCCTAGCATGAACGTGACGACCCTTGCCCCTGGGCACAGACCACGAGGAGCGAGCGCCATGACCATCGCACCCGACGACGCTCGGCAGAACGCCTCCCACCTGTACCGGGCCATGCGCGACTTCGTGCAGTCGATGGACGACACGCTGCCCGGGAAGTTCGAGATCACCAAGGAAGGGATCGTCCACGACATGATGGCGCCCGTGAAGCAGCACGAGTTGACCGTGCTGCGTCTCCGGAAGCGGCTGGAGAAGGTCATGCCGGAGGAGATCGTCGCGCACACGGGCGAACCCGATGTGGAGGGCGAACCCGAGGGGATCATGCGCCGCCCCGACGTCATGGTGATCGCCGAGGAGGACATGGAAGGGGACGGCACCTTCGATCCCCGCACCCTGGTGGCCGCGGTTGAGATCGTCTCCCGGTCCAACCCCGACAACGACTGGGTCGGCAAGACGCGTGACTATCCCCTGCTCGGCGTCCCCGTCTACGCGGTCTTCGACCCCCGCACCGGCACCGGCGCCGTCTTCACGGACATCCACCCGACCCCGGACGGTCCCCGCTACGCCACTCGCAAGGACTTCGTCTACGGCGAGGACGTCACCATCGGCGAATGGACCATCCCCACGGACGGCCTGCCGCGCTACCGCGACGAGGAGAGCGGCCGGACGGGTCCCCAGGACGCGCCCCGCGCCCCATAGGCTTGAGCCCATGACGGAACTGCCCGAGCGGCGTCTGATGCTGGTGCACGCGCACCCGGACGACGAGTCGATCAACAACGGCGCGACCATGGCGCGCTACGCGGCCGAGGGCGCCCACGTGACGCTGGTCACCTGCACCCTCGGTGAGCGCGGCGAGGTCATCCCGCCCGAGCTGCGGCACCTCAGCGGCGCCGCCCTCGGCGGACACCGGCTCGGCGAGCTGCGCGCGGCCATGGCGGCGCTCGGAGTCACGGACTTCCGGCTGCTCGGCGGGGCCGGGCGGTACAGCGACTCCGGGATGATGGGGCTGCCCGACAACGACGACCCCGGCTGCTTCTGGCAGGCCGACGTCGACCAGGCCGCCGGACTGCTCGCCGACGTCATCCTCGAGGTACGGCCGCAGGTGCTGGTCACGTACGACGAGAACGGCGGCTACGGGCACCCCGACCACATCCAGGCCCACCGCGTCGCCATGCGCGCCGTCGAACTGGCCGCCGGACGTGGGTGGCACGTGCCCAAGGTCTACTGGAACCGCGTCCCCCGCTCCGTGGCCGAGGAAGCCTTCGCGCGGCTGGAGCGCGACCTGCCCGACCTGCCCTTCGACAAGGCGGCCACGGTGGGGGACGTCCCCGGTGTGGTCGACGACGAGCGGATCACCACCGCCGTCGACGGCACCGCGTACGCCGGCGCGAAGGCCGCCGCGATGCGCGCCCACGCCACCCAGATCACCGTCGCCGGCCAGTCGTACTTCGTACTGTCGAACGAACTCGCGCAGCCGATCTTCACCACCGAGTACTACGAACTGGTGCGCGGTGAGCGCCCCGCGGGCCGTGAGGACGACCTCTTCGCCGGCGTCACCACGGGAGAGGCGTCGTGAGCGGCGACCGCGCGCCCCTGATGGCACAGCCCCTGCGCCCCCCGTCCCCGGCACGCGCCGCCGCCCTGCTCGGACTGCTGGTGCTCGGCGCCCTCGTCGGCGTCGCCGGGGCGCTGGTCCAGCCGGCCTGGTTCCCCGGCGGGCTGCTGCTCGCCCTCGCCGGCGAGGCCGGGACGGTGCTCGGGGCGGCGCGGCTGACCCGGAGCCGCTCCGGCGGCATCGCCGTCGCCGCCGGCTGGATGATCACCGTCGTGCTGCTGACGGCCAGCCGTCCGGAAGGCGACTTCCTGTTCGCCGCGGGCAGCGGCTCCTACCTCTTCCTGCTCGGCGGCATCGCCGTAGGTGTGATCTGCGCCACCTTCGGACCCGGTAGGCAACCGGACGGGGACCCCGCCCGACTTCCCAAGTGACGAACCACTTCGCCGTGCCAGGGGCGTGATGGTCCGGTGTGGGTTTCCCCGGCGGTACTGGGATACGGGCCGGATATGGCCAGTAAGGTGGTGCGCGCCGCCGAGCCTCCCTCGAACCCTCGGCCTCGCCCGAGCTGGGAGGACCCCCACCGTGAGGTAGTGACGGGCGGCGGAGCCAACCGGGAGAACCTGCCTTGAGTCGTGAAACTGACACTCCGTCCTCCGGGCCCGACGGGCGCGGCGGTGCCGCCTACCCGTCGGGCACCCCGCCCTACGGGATCCCGGCGATTCCGGACGCGGGCACGGACGCGGGCCGTCCGGCCGCGCGGCCGGAGGAACGCAAGACCGAGACCACGCTGACGACCCGGATCCGGATCAACATCCCCGGGTCGCGCCCGATTCCGCCGGTCGTCGTGCGCAAGCCCGTCACGGACGCGGACGGCAGGAAGGCGGCCGCCGACACCGAGGCGGCCGCCGGACCCGCTCCCGCCGCACCCGCCGCCGACCCCGTCGAGCCGCCCGCGCGGCCCGAGACCGCGGACAAGCCCGCCGCCGAGGAGAAGCCCGCGAGCGACTGGTTCGCGCCGCGCAAGTCCGCGGGCGGCAAGCCCGGTCAGGCCGGCGGCCCGGCCAACGGCGCGCCCGCGACGGGCACTTCCGGCACGCCGTCGGGTGCTGCCCCGAAGGCTCCGGGTGCCGCTCCCAAGGCCCCGGGCGGTCCCTCCGCCCCGAACGGGGCGCGTCCCGGCGCCGGACGTCCCGGCGGTGTGGTCGGCTCCATGGGCACGCCCGGCGCACCCCGCCCCGGCGGCGCGAAGGCGCCCTCAGGACCCACCGGTGCGACCGGCGGACCCGTGGCTCCCGGGCACGGCGGCGGCACCGGCTCCTTCGACGTGACCGAGGCGCTGGCCGGCGCTCCCGGCGGCAACCGCGCCGACCGCGGCGGCGAACCCCGCCGCGACGACCTGCCGTACTTCGGGGACCAGGCCAAGGGCGGCCCCGGCGCCCGCCCGGGCGCGGGCGTGCCCGGACCCGGGCGTCCCGGCGGTCCTAAGGCCCCCACGGGACCCACCGGCGGCCCCGTCACCGGCGACGGCCCGATGACCCCGCCCGGCGGCGGGACCCCGCCCGGCGGCGGCGCGCCCTTCACCGAGGAGCGCACCGGCTCGCACGCGATGCCCGGCGGCGGCCTGAGCGACGACACCGCGATCCTCACCCCGCAGAAGCCCGCCGTGCCCGGCGACCCCGGCTACCCGCGCCACGACAACGTCTCCGGGCACACCGTGACCAGCGGCATCCCGGTGATCCCGCCGAGCGCCTCCTTCGACGCGCCCGGCATGGGCCCGAACGCGCCCGGCCCGCACACCCCGCCCAAGCTGCCCGACCCGGTCAGCCCGCCCCCGGCCGGCTCCGCCAAGGCGCCGAAGAAGAAGGGCCGCAACAAGCTGGTCCTCCTCGCCACCGGCGTCGTCCTGGTCGCCGGCGTCGCCTACGGCGCGGGCCTGCTGATGAACCGTTCCGACGTGCCCAAGGGCACCACGGTGCTCGGCATCGAGATCGGCGGCGGCACCCGCGACGAGGCCGTGAAGAAGCTCGACGGCGCGCTCGACGGGCGGCTGAACAAGCCGCTGAAGCTGTCCGTCGACGGCAAGACCTTCGAGCTCCAGCCGGACAACGCCGGTCTCCAGGTCGACATCGACGCCACCGTCGGCAAGGCCGCCACCAGCGACTACAACCCGGTCAACGTGATCGGCTCGCTGTTCGGCCAGTCGCGCGTCGTCGAGCCGGAGATCCCCGTCGACCACGAGAAGCTGCAGGCCGCCCTGGAGAACGCCGCCGGAGGCGCCGGCACGGTCAAGGAGGGCTCGATCACGTTCGAGTCCGGCAAGGCCGTCCCGGTGTACCCGCAGGCGGGCAAGGGCGTCGACGTCGCCAAGGCGGCCGACGTGGTCGCCGCCGCGTACCGCACGCAGGTGGAGACCGGCACCGCCGCCGCGGTGAACGTCCCGACGACGACCCGGCAGCCGAAGGTCACCAAGGCCGAGGTCGACCGGATGATGAAGGAGTTCGCCGAGCCGGCGATGTCCGACCGGGTCACCGTGCAGACCGACGCGGCGCACTCGGTGCCGATGAGCCCCGAGAAGTCGCTGTGGAAGTTCCTGCGCGTCGAGGCGGTCAACGGCAAGCTCGTCGAGAAGCCCGACCTGAAGGCCCTGGAGGACCTGTACGGCCAGGCCTTCGACGGCGTGCTCATCACCCGCGGAAACGGCGAGAAGACCCCCGTCACCCCGCAGGACGTCTACGGCGCCCTGCGCCAGGCGCTCGTCAGCAAGGGCGACCGTACGGCCGTCATCGAGACGAACGCGAGCTGACGGACGACAGCACACACGTGAGCGGCGCCGCACGAAGGTTTCCGTGCGGCGCCGCTTTCGTGTACGCGCGTGTCCTCAGTGCGCGACGACCGGCACCGGGGCCTCCGCGCCCGCCGCCTCGGGGGAGCGGCCACGGATGCCCGCCACGGCGACCAGCGCGCCGATCAGGCACAGCACACCGGTGACGGTGACCGCCGCGTGCATCCCGTTCACGAACGCCTGGGCGCTGCCCTCGACGACCGCCGACCGCAGCCCCTCCGGCATGTCCGGCGAGACGGGGGCGATGCCCATCGCCACGGCGTCCTCGGCCGCCTCCAGCCCGTGCGCCACGGAGGACGGCACACCCGCCCCGGTCAGCTCGCCGTACAGCGAGGAGCCGACCTTGCCGGCGATCACGGTGACCAGCACCGACGTGCCCAGCGCGCCGCCGATCTGCAGCATCGTCGACTGCAGCCCGGAGGCCACCCCGCCGTCCCGCACCGGTGCGTTGCCGATGATCGCGGCGGCGGTCGCGGGCAGGACGACACCCACGCCCAGGCCGAGCGCTATGTAGGGCGGCCACATGGTGGCGTAGGAGGAGTCGGTGGACCAGGTGAGCAGGGAGAACATGGCGGCCGCCGACAGCAGCAGCCCCAGCGGGATGGTGACCCGCGGGCCGAAGCGCGCCGTGAGCTGCGAGCCGAGCGGCGAGGCGACCAGCGAGGCGAGCGACAGCGGCAGGGTGCTGACACCCGCCTCGACGGGCGTGTAGCCGCGGACGTTCTGCAGGTACAGCATGACGAAGAAGATTCCGCCGAGCATCACGAAGAAGTTCAGCGCGGTCATCACGGCCCCGGTGGTCAGCGACCGGTCGCGGAACAGCCGCATCGGCAGCAGCGGGTGCTCCTGTCGCGTCTCGTACCAGCCGAACAGGACGAGCAGGACGAGGCCGGCGCCGATCGAGCCGAGCGTGCCGCCCGAGGCCCAGCCCCAGGTCTCGCCCTTCACGATGCCGAACACCAGCGCCAGCAGCCCCGCGGCGAGCACGGCGACCCCGACGACGTCGAAGCGCTGCTCCCCTTCGGCGTTCCGCGACTCCTTCAGCACGGCCGCGCTGAACACCAGGGCGGCGACGCCGATGGGCGCGTTCAGGTAGAACACCCAGGTCCAGTCGGCGTGTTCGACGAGCAGACCGCCGAGGATCGGGCCCAGCGAGGTCGACACGGCGGACACCATGCCCCAGATGCCCACCGCGAGCCCGAACTTCCGCGGCGGGAACACCGCGCGCAGGATGCCCAGCGTGTTCGGCATCAGGATGCCGCCGCACAGGCCCTGGAGCGCGCGGAAGGCGATGACGCCCTCGATGCTGCCGGCGAGGCCGATGGCGACCGACGTGACGACGAAGCCGCCGACGCCGACCAGGTAGTACCGGCGCCGGCCGAACCGGTCGCCGAGCTTGCCGCCCAGGATCATCGAGGCGGCGAGCGCCAGCAGATAGGAGTTGGTGACCCACTGCAGCTCGGCGGTGCTGGCGCCGAGGTCCTTGCCGATCGCCGGGTTGGCGATGGCGACGACCGAACCGTCGAGCTGCACCATGAGCAGACCGAACGACACGGCGATCAGGGCGAGCCAGGGATTGCCCCGGCGCGCAGGGGAGCGATCCACGGAGGTGGACGACGACATGGGGAGCCGCTTCTTTCTCGGAAAGGGGGGAGAGAAACGCGCGAACGGCGCCCGGGGCGTCGCCGCGCGGGGCGACGCGTGTGACGGGGAGACGCCCGGGAGGGGCGTGGGTCAGCGGGTCGCCGCGTGGAGGTGGTCGGCGAGTGCCTTGAGGGCGCCGAGCGCCGAACCCAGCGCGTCCATCTCGCCGTCGGTGACCGAGCGCAGCGCCTCGCCGAGCAGACGCTCCTCGAGGGCGCGCACCTCGGCGATACGGCGACGCGAGGTGGCCGTGAGGTGGAGATGGGCGATCCGCTTGTCGGCGGGGTCCTGACGGCGCTCCAGCTCGCCCCGCTCGGTGAGCTGGGAGACGAGCGCGCTGACGTTGTTGGGCTTCATCAGCAGCGCCGACGCCGCCTCGCCCACCGTGCAGCCCTCGTGCCCGGCGACGTACCGCAGCAGCGCCAGCTGTCCCTCCGGCGGCCTGGGATGCGGGTACTCGCCCGCGACCCGCCGGTCCAGCGCCCGGTGCAGCGTCGGAAGGCTCGCCGCGAGATCGGCGGCGAGAGACGCGACGCGCTCCTCGGAGGCACGGGAGGGGGACATGTACGTGAGGATAGGTATCCCGTCATACCTATGTCAAAGCGCGCGGTGCCGCGCGGGCTCGCGTCCGCCTCAGTTCAGCAACGCCCGCGCCGCCAGCGCCTCCCCCCGGATGCGGTCCGCCGCGGCCGGGTCGACCGCCGCGACGACCTCCGCGTACGCCTCCAGTTCCCCCGCGCCCGCCGTGAACTCGCCGCGCTCCACGAGGAGCCGGGCGCGTTCGTAGCGCAGGCGGGCCGGGTGGGAGGGGAGGAGCAGGGCGAGGTCCAGGGCCCACAGGCCGACGTCGGTGCGCTCGGGGCGGGACGCCGCCCAGGCGCGGACGTTGTTCAGGATGCGCGCGACGACCTCCAGCGTCCCCGCCGGGGTCAGCATGGACGGCTCCAGCGGCCCTCCGGTGGCCCCGGCGACCAGTAGCTCCGTGTCCGATCCGGTGAGCACCCGGCCCCCGTCGAAGGGGTCCACCAGCACCTGCCCCGCGCCCGGCCCCTCCGAGGCGCCGAAGCCCACGACGAAGTGCCCGGGCAGGGCCACCCCGTACACCGGCGCGCCCGCCCGCCGGGCCACCTCGATCCACACCACCGACAGCAGGATCGGCAGCCCGCGCCTCCGCCGCAGCACCTCGTGCAGCAGCGAGGACTCCAGCCTCCGGTAGTCGTCCGGCAGGCCGTGGAAGCCGTACCGCTCGCCCAGCAGGTCGCGCAGCGCCACCGCCCACGCGTGCGGCGAGCCCGGCCGGTGCGGCAGTTCGCCCGCCAGCCGGTCCAGCTCGATCTCCACCGCGTCCATGCCCGTCTCGCCGAGCCGGCCGTCGCCCTCCGCGGCCACCAGCAGGCACAGCGCGGACAGGCCGGGCCGCTCGCCGCGCGCCTCCTCGGCGAACCGCTTGCGCAGTTCGGCGGAGCGTTCGGGCGGTGGGGGACCGGGGGAGCGCATACCCGGTTCGTGCCCGCTCACGACGCGCCGTCACCCGCCGGGCCCGACGAATCCGGAGCGGATTCTTCCGATGCGGGCTCCTCCGGCGCGCGGTAGTGGTGGTACGCGTGGTGCGGGGCGAAGCCCAGACGGTCGTACAGCGCCCGCGCGCCCTCGTTGTCCGTCTCGACCTGCAGCCAGGCCGCCGAGGCGCCCTCCTCCAGGGCACGGGCGGCCAGCGCCGCCATCACGGCCGTCGCCAGGCCCTCCCGGCGGCGCGCCGGATCCACCTCGACCGCCGCGAACCCGGCCCACCGGCCGTCCACGACACACCGCCCGATCGCCGCCGGCGCCGACGCGCCTGGCTCTCCCGGCACCGTCGCGAACCACACCGACGGCTCACCGGAGGCCGGGGCGCCTCCGCCCAGCACCCGCAGGGCCACCTCGCCGACCCCCTTGCGCCGGTACCGCGCCAGCCACGCCTCGTCCGCGTTCCGGGACAGCAGCACCCCGGAGGTGCCCTCGTCCAGATCGGCCACCGGGGCGAGACCGCCCGTCCACAGCTCGGCGGTCACCTCGCGGACCCAGCCGCGCCGCTCCAGCTCCGCGCAGAGCAGCTCCTGCGTGCCCTCCGCGCCGGTCGCGGTCTGCACGTACGCCGGCAGCCCGCGGGCCGCGTACCAGCGGCGTACGGCCGTCAGCGCGTCGTCGAGGGGCAGGCCCGGGTCGCCCAGCGGCAGCACGGAGTTGGCCCGCCGCGTGAAGCCCGCGGCCGCCCGCAGCTCCCACCCGCCGAGCCGCTCGCTCTCCACGGGACGCCAGCCGCGCGCGGCCACCCGCGCCAGCTCCTCGTAGGTGGCGGCGGGGCCACGGCGACGCGCCGGGGCGGCCGGGACGACCTTGCCCGCGACCAGCGCCGACTCGGCGACGCGAACACTTTCACCGCTCTTCCTTGTGATCCGCAACACACCGTTGTCCCATGATGTGAGAACGCCGACCGTGTCGCTGAACTTCTCACCCGAGGGACCATGTTCGATCAAGCTCCTCACGGAGACCCGTTTTCCCACGTCAGCAGCGGTGATACGGACCTCGAGGCGCCCGGCGGCCGATATTTCCACAGGTCAGTTCACCCCTCCTGTTCGGATCATGCTCCGGAACGGAGATACTAGGGGCGGGCATCGACGACGCCGCGCTCCCGCGCGCCAGGCGGCGGAGCCTGAGGAGGCCCGCCAGCGCCCTATCGAGGAGGAACGACAGCGTGACCTACGTCATCGCGCAGCCTTGTGTCGACGTCAAGGACAAGGCGTGCATCGAGGAGTGCCCGGTCGACTGCATCTACGAGGGCAAGCGGTCCTTGTACATCCACCCGGACGAATGCGTCGACTGCGGCGCCTGTGAACCGGTCTGCCCGGTCGAGGCCATCTTCTACGAGGACGACACCCCGGAGGAGTGGAAGGACTACTACAAGGCGAACGTCGAGTTCTTCGACGAGCTCGGCTCCCCGGGCGGCGCCAGCAAGCTCGGTCTGATCGAGCGGGACCACCCGTTCATCGCCGCGCTGCCGCCGCAGGCGTAACCGTCCCGCAGCGGCCCCGCACCGACGCGTCGCCCTCGGTCCCGTACGGCACGCCCGCCGTACGGGACCGAGGCGTTCGCCGAACCAGAAAGTGAGCCATCCCCCGTGTCCGCAGTCTCCGACCGGCTGCCCGCCTTCCCCTGGGACAAGCTGGAGCCGTACAAGAAGACGGCCGCCGCGCACCCCGACGGCATCGTCGACCTCTCGGTCGGCACGCCCGTCGACCCGGTGCCCGAGCACATCCAGAAGGCGCTGATCGCCGCCGCGGACTCGCCGGGCTACCCCACGGTGTGGGGCACCCCGCAACTGCGGGACGCGCTCACCCGCTGGGTGGAACACCGGCTCGGCGCCCGCGAGGTGACCCACCGGCACGTCCTGCCGGTCGTCGGCTCCAAGGAGCTCGTCGCCTGGCTCCCCACCCAGCTCGGCCTCGGCCCCGGCGACCAGGTCGCCTTCCCGCGGCTCGCCTACCCGACGTACGAGGTCGGCGCCCGCCTGGCACGCGCCGAGCACGTGGCGTACGACGACCCGACCGAGCTGGACCCCTCGCGGCTGAAGCTGCTCTGGCTCAACTCGCCGTCCAACCCGACGGGCCGGGTGCTCCCCAAGGAGGAGCTGACCCGCATCGTCGCCTGGGCCCGTGAGCACGGGATCCTCGTCCTGTCCGACGAGTGCTACATCGAGCTCGGCTGGGAGGCCGACCCCGTCTCGGTGCTCCACCCGGACGTCAACGGCGGCTCCTACGACGGCATCGTCGCCGTCCACTCCCTGTCCAAGCGGTCCAACCTGGCAGGCTACCGCGCCGCGTTCCTGGCCGGCGACCCTGCCGTGCTCGGCCCGCTGCTGGAGATCCGCAAGCACGGCGGCATGATGACCCCGGCGCCCACCCAGGCGGCCGTGGTGGCGGCCCTCGGCGACGACGAGCACGTCCGCGTCCAGCGCGAGCGGTACGCGGCCCGCCGCACCGCCCTGCGTGACGCGCTGCTCGCCCACGGCTTCCGCATCGAGCACAGCGAGGCCAGCCTCTACCTGTGGGCCACCCGTGACGAGTCCTGCTGGGACACCGTCGCCCACCTCGCCGACCGCGGCATCCTCGTCGCCCCCGGCGACTTCTACGGCCCTGCCGGCGACCGCTTCGTCCGCGTGGCCCTGACGGCGACGGACGAACGCGTCCGTGCCGCGGTCGCCCGCCTCACCGCCTGACCGCACCCCGGCACCGCTCAGGCACGCCGAAGGGGCCCGGGGGGAGAGGTCCCGGGCCCCTTCGGTCTCGCCGGGGGCGCCTTCGGCGCAGGGGGTCAGCCGAGGGGCAGGTCCTTGACCGGCAGCTTCTTCGCCGGGCCGCTCTTGCCGAGGGAGTCGGTCGGCAGCTCCTTCACCACCGGCACGGCCTTCTTCACGGTCTTGCCCGCGGCCGGGGCCACCTCGGTGGCGTCCGGGGTGGTCTTGCCGACACCCCGCGTCACGTTGTCCACGGTCTTGCCGGGCGCACCGTCCAGGGCGCTCAGCCCGAGGTTCGGGGCGGACGGCAGCGCCGGCGCCGCGCTCGCGGAACCGGCCGCACCGACCCCGGCGGCCGCTCCCGCAGCGACGAGCAGCGCGGCACGGGCGATCCGACGGGTCAGGGGGAGGGACATGGTGCTCCTTCGACGGCAGACGACAGTGGTGTCCGGGCGGAGGGTCAGGACCGGCCCCGCCCGGACGCACTGATTACCGCCCGAGCGCCAAGAAGGTTGCGCGCGTGTCCGGCAAAGAGTCGGCAATGCGGCGCAATGTCGGACCCGTTCAACGCCTGCGGGTGATCACCCGCACGCCTGCGCGGGAACGCCGCGGGCTACTGCCCGGTGGTGATCCGCACGGCTTCCGCTTCTCCGTCCGAGCCGGCCGACCCCTTGCCGTCGAGCGGCCGCCACTGGCTGTCGGTGTGCCCGGCGACCCACTCCCGGCCGGCGTAGGACACGCTCCGTATGTGCAGCTCGGAGGCGTTGGCCACGGCCCAGTGGGCCAGCTGCCAGCCCCGCGTCGCGGTGTCCCGCCGGTCGCCGGAGACGGTGGTGACCGGCAGCGTCACGGTGCCGTCGCCGGATTCCGCTTCGGTGCCGGACGGCTCCGGGGAGGCGGAGGCGCGCCCCTTGCCGTCGTCCACCTCGGCGCCCGCCGGCTCCAGCACGTCGCGTCCGAAGTCCCGCGCCAGCGCGGCACGTACCGCGTCGGCGCCCTTCGCCCGGGTCGCCGACGGGCGGCCGTCGCACGTCAGCGTCGCGCCCGAGCGCCCGGTGAGGGCGGCGGCGAGCAGCGTCGCGTCCGGCTCGTGCTTGGCGTACGCCTGCGGGTAGCCGCTGCGCTGCACCTTCTGCGCGGCCACGGTGAGCGGCAGCCGCGTGTAGCCCGGCACCTCCTCCAGGTGCTCGTAGAACTTCTCCGACGCGTACGCCGGGTCCATGATCTGCCGCGGCGTCCCCCAGCCCTGCGAGGGACGCTGCTGGAACAGGCCCAGCGAGTCACGGTCGCCGTAGTCGATGTTGCGCAGCGCCGACTCCTGGAGGGCGGTCGCCAGCGCGATCGTCACGGCCCGCTCGGGCAGCTCGCGCGCGGTGCCCACGGCGGTGATCGTCGCCGCGTTCACGGCCTGCTCGGGGGAGAACTCGTAGACCGCCCCGTCGCCCTTGCCGGACACGACCTTGCAGCCGGGGCCGCCCGTGCCCCCGGTGACGTACTGCACCACGAGGTAACCGGCGACCGCGGACAGCACCACGAAGGCCGCGCCGCAGCGGAGCAGACGGCCACGGCGCTTGCGCTGGGGAGTGGGGGACGGCTCTGGCACGCGTACAAGGTACTGGAGAGTACGTTCACATGTGAGCCGGGTGTGGACAGTGGGCCCGGGCCCGTCCGCGCTAGGGTCGACGGCATGGCCGACACCCCGCTTGACCTCACGCTGGACGCCGCACGCCTCACCGCGCAGCTCGTCGACTTCCCCTCCGAGAGCGGCACCGAGAAGCCGCTCGCGGACGCGATCGAGACCGCCCTGCGCGCGCTGCCGCACCTGACGGTCGACCGGCACGGCAACAACGTCGTGGCCCGCACCCGCCTCGGCCGCCCGGAGCGGGTGATCCTCGCCGGCCACATCGACACGGTCCCGATCGCCGACAACGTGCCCTCCCGCCTCGACGAGGACGGCGTCCTGTGGGGCTGCGGCACCTGCGACATGAAGGCGGGCGTCGCCGTCCAGCTGCGCATCGCGGCCACCGTCCCCGAGCCCAACCGCGACCTCACGTTCGTCTTCTACGACAACGAGGAGGTCGCCGCCGACCTCAACGGCCTCAAGCACGTCGCCGAGGCGCACCCCGACTGGCTGGAGGGCGACTTCGCGGTCCTCCTGGAGCCCTCCGACGGCCAGGTCGAGGGCGGCTGCCAGGGCACCCTGCGCGTGCTGCTGAAGACCTCCGGCGAGCGTGCCCACTCCGCGCGCGGCTGGATGGGCTCCAACGCCATCCACGCCGCCGCCCCCATCCTCCAGCGCCTCGCCGCCTACGAGCCCCGCTGGCCGGTCGTCGACGGCCTGGAGTACCGCGAGGGCCTCAACGCGGTCGGCATCTCCGGTGGCGTCGCCGGCAACGTCATCCCCGACGAGTGCGTCGTCACCGTGAACTTCCGCTACGCCCCGGACCGCAGCGAGGAGGAGGCCCTGGCGCACGTGCGGGAGGTCTTCGCCGACTGCGGCGTCACCGAGTTCGTCGTCGACGACCACAGCGGCGCGGCCCTGCCCGGCCTGTCCCACCCGGCCGCGGCCGCCTTCATCGAGGCGGTCGGCGGCACCCCGCAGCCCAAGTACGGCTGGACCGACGTCTCCCGCTTCTCCGCGCTGGGCGTCCCCGCCGTGAACTACGGCCCCGGCAACCCCCATCTGGCCCACAAGCGGGACGAGCGTGTCGACACGGCGAAGATCCTCGCGGGGGAGGAGCGGCTGCGGTCCTGGCTGACCGCCTGACGCCCGTGACCGCGGGGGCGCGTTTGGAACGCTCACCCGTGGACATGCTGACGTCCCCCGCACGTAACCCGCGTAGATCTACGCTGAGGCGGTACGACCTGGCAATCGGAGGGAGCGCACATGGCTACGGGCAACCCCGAGGGGAAGCGGCGGCCGCCGGAGGAGAAGCGCCTGGGGCCGGTCCTCCGCCGGCGCGGTCAGGTGCAGTCCAGCACCACCGACCAGCGGCTGCTGGACGAGCGCGCGCCGACCGACTGGGTGCACACCGACCCCTGGCGGGTGCTGCGCATCCAGTCGGAGTTCATCGAGGGCTTCGGCACCCTGGCCGAACTGCCGCCCGCGATCAGCGTGTTCGGCTCCGCCCGCACCCCCGCCGACTCGGCCGAGTACGAGGCCGGGGTACGGCTCGGCCGCGGGCTGGTCGAGGCGGGCTTCGCCGTCATCACCGGCGGCGGCCCGGGCGCCATGGAGGCGGCCAACAAGGGCGCCCTGGAGGCCGAGGGCGTCTCCGTCGGCCTCGGCATCGAGCTGCCCTTCGAACAGGGCCTCAACCCGTACGTCGACATCGGTCTGAACTTCCGGTACTTCTTCGTCCGGAAGATGATGTTCGTCAAGTACGCGCAGGGCTTCGTCGTCCTGCCCGGCGGCCTCGGCACGCTCGACGAGCTCTTCGAGGCGCTCACCCTGGTGCAGACCCAGAAGGTCACCCAGTTCCCCATCGTGCTGTTCGGCACGGAGTACTGGGGCGGCCTGGTCGAATGGCTGCGCTCCACGGTGATCGGCACGGGCAAGGCGGCCGAGAAGGACCTGCTGCTGTTCCACGTCACGGACGACGTGGACGAGGCCGTGGCCCTGGTCTCCAAGGAAGCGGGCCGCTAGAGGTTTTTGGGCACCCTCGGGGCGGCGAGGCTGGAACCCCGCCGCCCCGGCTCGTGTCACGCCAGCCCGCGCCGCGCCACCGCCGGCTCCCGGTCCCCGGCGATCGACGACACCATGTCCAGCACCTGACGCGTCTCGGCGACCTCGTGCACCCGGTACACCTGGGCGCCCAGCCACGCCGACACCGCCGTCGTCGCGAGCGTCCCCACCACCCGCTCCTTCACGGGGCGGTCCAGCGTCTCGCCGACGAAGTCCTTGTTGGACAGCGACACCAGCACCGGCCAGCCGGTGGCCACCATCTCGCCGAGCCGCCGGGTCGCCTCCAGGCTGTGCCGGGTGTTCTTCCCGAAGTCGTGCCCCGGGTCGATCATCACCGACTCCCGCGGCACCCCCAGCTCCACCGCCCGCTCGGCCAGCCCCAGGGTCACGTCGAGGATGTCCGCCATCACGTCGTCGTACGTCGCCCGGTGCGGCCGGGTCCGCGGCTCGGTTCCGCCCGCGTGCGTGCACACCAGCCCGGCGCCGTACCGGGCGGCCACCTCCGCGAGGCGCGGGTCCACCCCGCCCCACGCGTCGTTCAGCACGTCCGCGCCCGCCTCGCACACGGCCTCGCCGACCTCGTGCCGCCAGGTGTCCACGCTGATCACCACGTCCGGGAAGCGGCGGCGCACCTCGGCCACGAAACCGACCGTCCGCCGCACCTCCTCCTCGGCGGAGACCTCCTCGCCGGGCCCCGCCTTCACCCCGCCGATGTCGATGATCGCGGCGCCCTCGGCCACCGCCTGCTCCACGCGTGCGAGCGCCGGTTCGTCGTGGAAGGTGGCGCCCTGGTCGTAGAAGGAGTCCGGGGTCCGGTTCACGATCGCCATGATCACCCGCTCGTGCGGTGCGAATTCACGCCTGCCCAGCCTGAGCATCCCCTGGAACCTCTCCTCGTCCGGCCGTCCGGGCCGCCTCCGTCCGCCCGGCGGTCCCGACTGTCAGACTCGCATGGCACGATCGGAGCCACACATCCGACTCCGACTCATCCGACCGTGGGGGCCCCGGCGATGGTTATGTTCCTGTTCCTGGTCGTCGCGCTGGCCGTCGTGGTGGGCGCGGTGACCCTCGCCGTGGTGGGCGGCGGCGACAGCGCCCCGCTGCCCGAGGCGGCGCCGGAGCGGCTCCAGGACTCCCTGCCGCCCGACCGCCCCGTCGGCCGCGCGGACGTCGACCGCCTGCGCTTCCCGCTCGCCGCCCGCGGCTACCGCATGGCGGACGTGGACGACGCCCTCGGCCGCCTCGCCGCGGAACTCGCCGAGCGGGACGCGCGGATCGCCGACCTGGAGTCCGCGCTGGCCGGAGCCCGCGCCGCCGCGGCGCACCTGTCCATGGAGAAGCCCGCCTCGCCCCCGGAGGACGAGCAGCGATGAGCGATCCCGCCGCCGAGACGCCGGTCGGTCCTGACGGCCTGCCGCGCTGCCCCTGGGCGCTGTCCGCCCCGGACTACCTCGCCTATCACGACGAGGAGTGGGGCCGCCCGGTGCACGGCGACGACGCCCTCTTCGAGCGCCTCAGCCTGGAGGCGTTCCAGTCGGGTCTGTCGTGGATCACGATCCTGCGCCGCCGCCCCGGCTTCCGCGCCGCCTTCGCCGACTTCCGCATCGCCGACGTCGCCGCCTTCACCGACGCCGACCGCGAACGCCTGCTGACGGACGCAGGCATCATCCGCAACCGCGCGAAGATCGACGCGACACTCGCCAACGCGCGCGTGCTGGCCACCTGGAACTGCGGCGACCTGGACACCCTGATCTGGTCCCACGCCCCCGAAACCCCGGGCCCGGCCCCCCACACCCTGGCGGACGTCCCCGCCGTGACGACGGAATCCACGGCCCTGGCGAAGACCCTCAAAAAGGAGGGCCTCCGCTTCGTAGGCCCCACCACGGCCTACGCCCTGATGCAGGCCTGCGGCCTGGTCAACGACCACCTGGAAACCTGCGCGGCAAGAACAACGCGCTGAGCTTCGCGGAAAGCGGCACGAGAAACCCCCCTCAGGGGCGCGGGGAACTGCGCGAGAAACCACAACGAACCCGCACCTCGCGACGCCGCCGTACCCCAACGGCGCTCAGGGGCGCGGGGAACTGCGCGACAAGCCACGACGGAGCCGCACATACGCGACCCCGTCGCAACCCCACCTCACCGCCCCAAATACTTCGGCTTCTCCTTGTTCACAAAAGCCCGCACGGCAATGGCGTGATCCTCGGACGACCCCGCCCGAGTCTGCAGCTCGTCCTCCTTCTCAAGCGCCTCCTCCAAGGAGGAGGACATCCCGAACGCCACAGACTCCTTCAGCGCCGCGTAAGCCACCGTCGGCCCCTGGGCCAGCCCCCGCGCCACCTTCTCCGCCTCAGCCCGAAGCTCACTCCCCGGCACCACCCGGTTCACGATCCCCAGCTCGTACGCCTCCCGCGCGGAGATGTTCCGCGGGAACAGCAGCAGATCCATGGCCCGCCCGGGTCCCACCACGCGCGGCAGCGTCCACGAGATCCCCGAGTCCGCGGTCAGCGCGACCCCCGCGAACGACGTGTTGAACGCCGCCGTCTCCGCGACGATCCGGTAGTCCGCCGCCAGCGCGAACCCGAACCCGGCCCCCGCAGCGACGCCGTTCACGGCGGCCACCACCGGCTTGGCCGCGCCCGCGATCGCCTTCACGATCGGGTTGTAGTGCTCCCGCACCGTCGACATGGTCTGCCCCGACCCGTTCTCCCGATCGGCGGCCAGCAGCCCGATGTGCTCCTTGAGGTCCTGCCCGACGCAGAACGCCCGCTCGCCGGCCGCGGTCAGCAGCACGGCCCGTACGGCGTCGTCGTCCGCGGCGGCCCTGACCGCGTCCCGGAGGGCGACCTTCGCCGCGACGTTGAGCGCGTTCATCGCCTCGGGGCGGTTCAGCGTGATCGTCGCGAGTCCGTCGCTCACCTCGTAGAGCACGGTGTCGGCCATGGTCGTATCCCTCCGTGTGCGGCTCGAGACGTACTGGTGAGTACGTCCTCTTCCGGAGGACAGCATGACCCAGTTCACGGGTCCCGGCGGACGGCCTCGGTGTGACCTGCGTCAAATATTCGTGTCGGGATTCCGGCGTCCGAATGTCCATGCGAGGGCGCAGTATGGCAGCCACATCGCCGAATTGAGTGGTTTTGCTCGCGTGCGTTGCCCAAGCGATGCCTACTGATGTTGGTCATCGGGGTCCGCCATGCGGGATAATGGCCTGGAAGCAATGTGTTCGATGCCGGTGGCGTGTGTCCTGCTTCAAGGACCGCAGGTGCCCTTCAGTGGGCCGTCGGCTTAGACGGTTGAGCTGGGTTTCAGGAAGGGGAACGAGCATGGCGGCCATGAAGCCGCGGACGGGTGATGGCCCGCTCGAGGTGACCAAGGAGGGGCGGGGCATCGTCATGCGCGTTCCGCTCGAAGGCGGCGGTCGGCTCGTCGTCGAGCTGACCCCGGACGAGGCCGACGCGCTCGGCGACGCCCTCAAGAAGGTCGTCGGCTGACGCGCAAGCGACCATACCCTTTCAGCCGCCCCGGTGCCGCACGCGGTGCCGGGGCGGCTGTTTGCGCACACGTCCGGGGGAACCGCCCTCGGAGAAGTGCCGCGAAACCGCAGGTCACCGTTTGACGGCGCACAGCAGCCCGTCCCCCACGGGCAGGAGCGACGACACCAGCTCCTGGCTCTCGCGAACGGCCCGTACCAGCTCCCGCAGCCGCAGCACCTCCGTCGGCTGGGGGCCGGAGTCCACGGTGCGTCCGTTCGCGAAGACGCCTTCGAAGGCGACCAGGCCTCCAGGGCGCAGCAGACGCAACGATTCAGCGAGATAGTCCTGGTACTCCTGCCGGTCGCCGTCGCAGAACACCAGGTCGTAGCCCGAGTCCGCGAGACGCGGCAGCACGTCGAGCGCGGGGCCGGGGATGAAGCGGGCCCGGTTGCCGGCGAAGCCGGCCTCGCGGAAGGCCTGCCGGGCCGACTGCTGGTGCTCCGGCTCCTGGTCGACCGTCGTCAGCACCCCGTCCGGGCGCATGCCGTGCAGCAGATGGATCCCCGACACGCCGCAGCCCGTGCCGATCTCCGCGACCGCCTTGGCGTCCACGCTGGCGGCGAGCAACCGCAGGGCCGCGCCCGTGCCGGGCGACACCGAGCGCAGGCCTGCCTCGCGGGCCCGGTCGCGGGCCCAGCTCAGCGCCTCGTCCTCGGCGACATAGGCGTCGGCGAACGCCCAGCTCGTCTGCCGGTTGGCGGTAATGACCCTCTCCTGTCCCCGTGGTTGCCTGGGCGTGACTGTATCCGTTGGCGTCGGGAACCCGCAGATGGGACCAGTCGTTCAAAGGAGAAGAGAGAGACGCGTGCCGGGAAGGGGGGCGAGGAGTGGACGCGGACGCCGAGCAAGTGCGGGCGCAGTCGTACGAGCCGTGCCGGCCCGAATCAAATTCTCGTAAAACCGCTTATCCGGAGCTAACGGGCGAGGTGGCTATGGTAGGGGCTCCACTGGACACCACCAGAGCCGACAGGGGAGGTGCGGCTGCGCCTGTGGATCGCGCAGGAGTGCTGCGGCGCTTCCTCGGATCGGCGGGCAGGCCGAAATCCGTGAACAACACCGCTGCTGACCATGACCGCGCCGGCGACCCGGCCCAGACCGCGACCTTCTCCGGCGACGCGGACGGGCAGGCGTGGACTCCGCCCACGTGGGAGGAGATCGTCAGCATGCACAGCGGCCGGGTCTACCGGCTCGCCTACCGTCTCACGGGCAACCAGCACGACGCCGAGGACCTCACGCAGGAGGTCTTCGTCCGTGTCTTCCGCTCCCTGTCGACGTACACGCCGGGCACCTTCGAGGGCTGGCTGCACCGCATCACCACGAACCTCTTCCTGGACATGGTCCGCCGCAAGCAGCGCATCCGCTTCGACGCGCTCGGCGACGACGCGGCCGAGCGGCTCGCCAGCAAGGAGCCGTCGCCGCAGCAGGTCTTCAACGACGCGCACTTCGACGCCGACGTCCAGCAGGCCCTCGACACGCTCGCCCCGGAGTTCCGGGCCGCCGTCGTCCTGTGCGACATCGAAGGACTGTCGTACGAGGAGATCGCGGCCACCCTGGGGGTGAAGCTCGGCACCGTCCGGTCCCGTATCCACCGCGGCCGTTCCCAGCTGCGCAAGGCCCTCGCGCACCGTTCGCCCAAGGCGCGCGCGGACCGCCCCTCCTTCGTGCCGCGTGTCCCCGCACTGGGGGGAGGGGGCGCGAGCGCGTGAGCAGTTCACTGCCGAAGTCCCCCGAGGGGCACCTCGCGGAGCATCATCTGGGAGACCGGCTCGCCGCCCTCGTGGACGGCGAACTCGGTCATGACGCGCGTGAGCGCGTACTGGCGCATGTCGCCACCTGCGCCAAGTGCAAGGCGGAGGTGGACGAGCAGCGCCGCCTGAAGAACGTGTTCGCGGCCGCCGCGCCGCCGCCGCCCTCCGAGAGCCTCCTGGCGCGCCTGCAAGGGCTGCCCGCCGGAGGCGGATTCGGTGACGGCGGCTCACCGCTGGGCGGCTCCTCGCTGCCGGGCGGCTCCACTGCCGGAGTCTTCGGGGCACGGCGCGGCGAGCGCTTCGAGTTCGCCTACGCGCCCGTACGGCGCCACCAGCCCGCGGCCGCCCGGCCGTCCTCGCGCGGGGTGCGGCTCGCGTTCGTCGCCGCCGGCGCGGTGTCGCTGGCCGCGATCGCCCTCGGTGGCGTCTCCACGGTCACCCCGGTCGACGCGGAGACGCGCGGCCAGGGCAAGGGGAGCAACGTGACACCGGCGCGCACGCAGGGCGCGGGCGCGGCCACCACACCGGACTCCCGGCGCCGTGTCGGCCCGCTGCTCGGCCAGGTGGCCGGCGGCCAGAGCGCGCTCGGCTCGGGCCCCGTCGTCCCCACCGGCATCGCGGCCCCGCTGCTGCCGGGCATCCCGTCGCCCTCGCAGGGCGGCGCCACGGCGGTGTCCCCGCACATACGCCCGCTGAACTCGGCCCCGCCGTTCGGACTGAGCGCATGGGCGTCCGCGACCGGGCTGAAGAGCCCCGGCCTGGTCACGGCCGCGCCGTCGCCTTCCCCCTCACCCACTCACGGCGCACGGACCGCCCGCTGACCGGGCCCCTGCGCGGGGGCGCGCGAACCTGATTAGATTCCGGGTGGCGCGCCCATGCCCACTACGGCCGGGCGCCGAGCCGGGCTCCACCGCACGGGCGGACCGGAGCACGGCGCCGACGATCCGTGCCGGTCCAGCCGTGGGGAGAGCATGAACGAGGGGAAGCCGGTCACGCCGGGGTCATCCGAAGGACCCGACGGCGACTTCGAACTCGCCCGCCCCCGACGCCCGGACGGCGACTACGAACTACGGCACCCTCTGGCCACGGCGGCTGCTCCGTCACCGACGGACGGCATGTCCGACGCCGGCGCGGCAGCCGACTCGGGGCGCCGGGGCGGCACGGCGGATGCTGCCGGGGCAGGGCCGGTCGCGGAACCCGCGCCCGCCGGACGGGAGGCCGGGACCGCGACGGGAGCGGCGCAGGCCTCTGGCGCGGGTACCGAGCACGCGGTGGACGGCGCCGCCGGTCACGGCGCGAGCGTCTCCGGCGGGCCCGCCGACGCGGATCCGGCCGACGCCGCATCGGGCGCCGGGGCCCGCTCAGGTGCCGGCGACACCGTCCCCGTGCCGGGCGCCGAGACGACCGCCTCGAGCCCCGGCGGCGCGCCTGCGCCCGGGGCAGCCGCCCCCGCGGCCACCTTCGTGCCAGGAGCTGACGCCTCCCCGGCGGCCCCCGCGCCGGCCGCCGACACCCTCGCCCACCCCCAACCCCTCCACGACCCCGACCCCTACAGCACCCCGCCCTACGGTGAGCCCGGGCCGTGGGCGCCCGCGCCGCCTGTGCAGCACCCGGCGGCCACCCCGGCGCACGGTGTGGCCGTGGGCGTGCCCCCGGTGGTGCCCGAGGCCGGTCCGGCCGCCTCTCCGGCTCCCGTCGCCGCCTCCGCCGATCCCTGGGCGCGCTACGACCCCTGGGCCGCCCGGGTGGCCGTCGCACCGTTGCAGCAGGCCGATGCCGTCGAGGAGGACGTGAAGCGGCGGCGGAGTCGCCGCAGGCGGACGCTCGTCGGCGGGGCCGTCGCCCTCGCCCTCGTGTCCGGCGTCGCCGGCGGTGTCGTCGGCGTGCACCTGGAGCGCAACGGCGGCATAGGCGCCGTGGAGCTGCCGCAGGCCGGTGTGGAGGCGCCCGACCGGGACCCCGACAGCGTCGCCGGGATCGCCGCGCAGGCGCTGCCCAGCGTCGTCACCCTGCACGTCAGCGGCAGCGGCAGCGCCGGTACCGGCACCGGCTTCGTGCTGGACGACCGGGGCCACATCCTCACCAACGACCACGTCGTCGAGCCCGCCGGGGAGAACGGCGACATCACCGTCACCTTCCACAGCGGCGACACCGCCGAGGCGACCGTCGTCGGCCGGGACAGCGGCTACGACCTCGCCGTCGTACGGGTCAAGGGCGTCCGCGGACTCACCCCGCTGCCGCTCGGCAACTCCGACAACGTGCGGGTCGGCGACCCCGTCGTCGCCATCGGCGCCCCCTTCGACCTGGCCGGCACCGTCACCTCCGGCATCATCAGCGCCCGCGAGCGGCCCATCACCGCCGGCGGCGAGAAGGGCGACGGCAGCGACGTGTCGTACGTCGACGCGCTGCAGACCGACGCGCCCATCAACCCCGGCAACTCCGGCGGCCCTCTGCTCGACGGCAAGGGCCGGGTGATCGGCATCAACTCGGCCATCCGCTCGGCCGACGGCGGTCTTGACCCGGAGGGCGGCCAGTCCGGCTCCATAGGGCTCGGCTTCGCCATCCCGATCAACCAGGGCAAGCGGGTCGCCGAGGAGCTGATCGAGACCGGCAAGGCCACCCACCCGGTGATCGGCATCACCCTTGACATGGAGTACGGCGGCGACGGCGCCCGCGTCGCGGCCGAGGGCGGCGACGGCGGCCCCCCGGTCACCACCGGTGGCCCCGGCGCCAAGGCGGGCATCCGCCCCGGCGACGTCATCACCAAGGTCGACGGCCGCCCCGTGCACTCCGGCGAGGAACTCATCGTCAAGACCCGCGCCCACCGCCCCGGCGACCGGCTGGAGCTGACCCTGGAGCGGGACGGCGAGGAACGCACGGTGTCCCTGGTGCTCGGCTCCTCCGACGGCGGCTGACCCTCCGACGACGGCCGGGCCGCCACCCCTCCGACGCCTCCGGGACGCCGGGACGGTACCGGTGGTGCGGGAGGTCCGGGTACCGTGGACCCGGCCCGGACCACGGAGGGCGACGACCGGCACCGAGGGCCGAGGACCGAAGGCATCGCGAGGAGCTTCAGGTGTTCAATGACATAGGACCGCTCGAGCTGGTGACGCTCATCGTCCTCGCCGTGCTCATCTTCGGTCCGGAGAAGCTCCCCAAGGTCATCCAGGACGTGACCCGCACGATCCGGAAGATCAGGGACTTCTCGGAGAGCGCCAAGCAGGACATCCGGCAGGAGCTGGGCCCGGAGTTCAAGGACTTCGAGTTCGAGGACCTCAACCCCAAGACGTTCATCCGCAAGCAGCTGGACAACGACGACCTGGGGCTGAAGGAGATCCGCAACGGCTTCGACCTGAAGAAGGAGATGGCCGAGGTCACGGACGCCGTCCACGGGCGCGACACCGACCCGTCCCCCTCGCCCGCCGCCCCCGGCGGCCGGGTGGACATGGTGAAGAAGCCCGAGACGCCGGCCGCCGACGACCGCCCGCCCTTCGACATGGACGCCACCTGACCGGTCCCCAGGCGTGCGCCGGCGCGTACGTGACGCGTTTCATACTCCACCCGAGCTGCGGACGGCCTGATACGGGCGCCCGAACGCCCCACGCGCCGGGCGGTTTCCCTGCCCCTGGCCGCAGGATGGTTATGCTGCCGAGTTGTTGTGCGGAACGGACGAGTACGCCCGAAAGGGGGGCGGGCCGCCCGGTCCGACGAGAGCGAGGAGGCGTCCGGGCACATGGAGACGACGAGTTCGGCAGTCGCGCAGGCGCCGGCCGCGGAGGACGGACAACCAGTCCCCTCCGCCCGGCGTACGGTCGACGGCTACCTGCGTGCGCCCTTCCCGTGGTACGGCCTCGACGAGGCCTTCACGGGGCGGCGCTGGCTGATGCAGGTCGGCCTCTCGGCCGACGGGGCCGTGGAGCACGGATCGGTCGGGCACGGTGACGAGCCGTCCGTCCGCAGCGAGTTCGGGGCCGGGGGAGACCAGGACGCCAAGGAGAAGTTCGCGGTCGTGGTGACCGTGGCGGCCAACCCGGTCCGCCGCAGCGCCGACGGCACGGGCCTGCTGGAGGCCACCTCGGTGTCCTCCGCCGCCTGGCTCGCCGGCGTGGGGCTGCTGTCCTTCACCTGGCCCGGCCAGATGGACCACACCCTGCGCGACGACTGGCTGGAGCAGCAGACGGAGACCGCCTGGGTGCTCGCGGACGACCTGGAGGGCGAGGACTGGTCGACGCTGTCCCTGCCCGTGGACGGCGTGCCCACGCCGTTCCACTACCGCGAGTCCGAGTACGGCTGGGTCCTCGCCGGTTCCACCCAGGCCGGCGTCCACGTGGGCGCGTACGGACGGGGGATGAGCGCGTACGGGCTGGGCTTCGCCGTGGTGAAGGACATCGCCGCCTACCAGGGCTGAGCGAGCCCGCCCGGGAACGCCTGAGGGCGCTCCCGCCCGGGAACGCCTGAGGGCGCCGTCCGCCGTGGACGGCGCCCTCAGGCGTGTGTACGGGCCTCAGAACTTGTTGCGCGGGGTGATTCCCAGGGACATGCCCGACAGGCCGCGCTGACGGCCTCCCAGCTTGCCCGCGATGGACCGCAGCGCCGAGCCCGCCGGGGACTCCGGGTCGGACAGCACCACGGGCTTGCCCTCGTCACCGCCCTCGCGCAGCCGCACGTCGATCGGGATGGCGCCCAGCACCGGCACGTTGGCGCCGGTGGTGCGGGTCAGGCCCTCCGCGACGGTCTGGCCGCCGCCGGTGCCGAACACGTCGACCATCTCGCCGCAGTGCGGGCAGGGCAGCCCCGACATGTTCTCGACCACGCCGACGATCTTCTGGTGCGTCTGCACGGCGATGGAACCCGCGCGCTCGGCCACCTCGGCCGCGGCCTGCTGCGGGGTCGTGACGACCAGGATCTCCGCGTTCGGCACGAGCTGCGCGACCGAGATCGCGATGTCGCCGGTGCCGGGCGGCAGGTCGAGCAGCAGCACGTCCAGGTCGCCCCAGTACACGTCCGCCAGGAACTGCTGGAGCGCGCGGTGCAGCATCGGGCCGCGCCACACCACGGGCGCGTTGCCCGGGGTGAACATGCCGATGGAGATGACCTTCACGCCGTGCGCCGACGGCGGCATGATCATGTTCTCGACCTGGGTGGGACGGCCGTCGGCGCCCAGCATGCGCGGCACGCTGTGGCCGTAGATGTCGGCGTCCACGACACCGACCTTCAGTCCGTCGGCCGCCATCGCCGCCGCCAGGTTCACCGTCACCGAGGACTTGCCGACACCGCCCTTGCCGGACGCCACCGCGTACACCCGGGTGAGGCTGCCCGGCTTGGCGAAGGGCACCTCGCGCTCGGTCTGGCCGCCGCGCAGGGCGCTCGCCAGTTCCTTGCGCTGCTCGTCGCTCATCACGTCCAGGGTCACGTCGACCCGGGTCACGCCCTCGACGCGGGACACCGCGTCCGTCACGCGCTGGGTGATGGTGTCGCGCATGGGGCAGCCGGAGACCGTCAGGTACACGGTGACCGCGACCGCACCGTCCGCACCGATCTCCACCGATTTGACCATCCCGAGCTCGGTGATGGGCCGGTTGATCTCGGGGTCGTTCACCGTCGCCAGTGCTTCGCGCACCGCGTCTTCCGTAGCCATAAGGACGATGGTACGGCTCCCGGTACACCCGCCGGTAAGGACGTCAGCGGTCGTCTGCGTCACGTCCCGGCGGATGTTCCGCGCGCATCGCCGGATACGTACCGTGGTGCTCCTTGTGGCCGTTCTGCCGGATCTCCAGCTCCTTGAACAGACCTTCCAGCTCCGAGCGGATCCAGTCCCGGGTCGCCACCTCGCCCAGCCCCATCCGCAGCGCGGCCACCTCACGGGTCAGATACTCGGTGTCGGCGATCGACCGCTCGTTCTGCTTGCGGTCCTGCTCCAGGTTGACCCGGTCGCGGTCGTCCTGCCGGTTCTGCGCGAGCAGGATCAGCGGGGCCGCGTAGGAGGCCTGGAGGGACAGCGCCAGCGTCAGGAAGATGAACGGGTACTCGTCGAACCGCAGGTCCTTCGGCGCGGACACGTTCCACAGCACCCACAGGATGATGACGACCGTCATCCAGACGATGAACCGCCCGGTGCCCAGGAACCGCGCGATACGCTCCGAGAGCCGCCCGAAGGCGTCCGGGTCCCACTCGGGCAGGATCCGCCGCCGGGGAGGGCGCGGCTGGTCCAGCCGCGGCGCGCGCGGCCGCCCCGCCGCCGTGGCCCCGGCCAGGGTCCGGTCGCGCACGGCGTCGCGCTCACCCGCCATCGGGCACCTCCCCCTCCTCCAGATGGAACTCGGTCTCGCGCCAGTCGCCCGGCAGCATGTGGTCCAGCACGTCGTCCACGGTCACCGCGCCCAGCAGCGACCCGGCCTCGTCGACGACAGGCGCCGCGACCATGTCGTACGTGGCGAAGAACCCGGCGACCACGGGGAGCGTCGCCTCCGGGTCCAGCGGCCGCAGGTCGTCGTCCAGCATCGAGCCGACCAGCGTGTACGGGGGGTCGCGCAGCAGCCGCTGGAAGTGCACGGTGCCCAGGTACTTGCCGGTCGGGGTCTCCTCCGGCGGCCGGCACACGTACACCTGCGCCGCGTGCGCGGGCGACAGGTCGGGCTCGCGGATCCGGGCGAGGGCGTCCGCGACGGTCGCGTCCGGCCGCAGGATGATCGGCTCGGTGGTCATCAGACCGCCCGCCGTGTGCTCCTCGTACGACATCAGACGGCGCATGTCGGCCGCGTCCGCGGGCCGCATCAGGCTCAGCAGGCGCTCCTTGTCCGCCTCCGGCAGCTCGCCCAGCAGGTCGGCCGCGTCGTCGGGGTCCATCGCCTCCAGGACGTCCGCCGCGCGCTCCTCCGCAAGGACGCCCAGGACCTCGATCTGGTCGTCCTCGGGCAGCTCCTCCAGGACGTCCGCGAGCCGGTCGTCGTCCAGGGCCGCGGCCACCTCCGCCCGCCGCTTGGGGGACAGATGGTGCAGCACGTTGGCCAGGTCGGCGGGGCGCAGCTGCTCGAAGGTGGCGAGCAGGTTCTCCGCGCCCTGCCCGGCCTCCTCCAGCGAGAAGCCGGTGACGGCGGACCACTCCACGGTCAGCGTCTCGCCCTTGCCGCGCCGGAACGCGCCGCCCTTCTTCCCCTTGCGCACGAAGACCCGGTCGATCTCCCACTCGCGGCGCGCCGGGAGCTGATGCACCGACAGGTCCAGGACGGTGACCTCCTCGCCGGTCTCCACGAGGGTGACGCGCCGGTCGAGCAGCTCGCCGAAGACCAGCCGCTCGGTGGGCCGCTGCTCGAAGCGGCGGACGTTGAGCACGCCGGTGGTGATGACCTGGCCGGCCTGCACGGACGTCACCCGGGTCATGGGCAGGAAGATGCGGCGACGGGTGGAGAGTTCGACCACCAGGCCGAGCAGCCGGGGCGGACGGCGGCCCGGACGCAGGATGACGACGAGATCGCGCACGCGGCCCACCTGGTCGCCCGCCGGGTCGAAGACGGCGACGCCGGCGATGTGCGAGACGAAGAACCGGGGTGCGCCCGATGCCATTCCGGCGGCTCCTTTGCGTGCGTGCGAGGTGCTTCCTTGCCGTGTACTTCCTGCTGCGTCTGTTTTCCGGATTGCCCGCTCGGACGGGCTTCAGGCTAGCCCGTCCCGATCGGTGCCGCGCTGGTGGCCGGTCCGGACGGACTGACTCCGTCCGGCCCCACCGGCCCCGGTACTCTGCGGTATTCCGTTCAGGTCCCCCGTCAGAGAGGCAGCCCACCTGTGATTCCGATCTCCCCGGGCCGTTCCCGAAGGGCCACGCTGGCCGGCGCCGTGTGCGCGCTGCTCGTGGCGGGGACGGCGCTCACGGGATGCTCCGAGGATCCGAACGAGGGAACGAACGGCGTCGGCAGACTCCCCGCCGACCAGATCCAGACCAAGGCACAGAAGGCCGCCGCGTCCGTGGGCACCGTGCGGCTGCACGGCTCGGTGCAGGCCGGCGGCCGTGCCTACGACCTCGACATGCGGCTGAAGCCGCAGGGCGGCATCGGCTCGGTCAGCACCGAGGGGCAGACCTTCCGGCTGCTGCGGGTCGGCCAGGAGCTGTACCTGAAGGCCGACGCGGCCTTCTGGGGGAAGGGCGGCGAGGACGGCGACTCCAAGGCGGCGGACAAGCTCGCCTCGAAGTACGTCAAGGTGCCCAAGGGCGACCCCTCGTACACCGAGTTCATCGGCTTCACCGACAAGAACGTGCTGCTCAGCGGGCTGCTGACGCTGCACGGGAAGCTCAGCACGGACGGCCACCACGAGCAGGACGGCACCCGCACCGTCCGGGTCACCGGCGACGACGGCGCCGGCGGCACCCTGGATGTCTCCCTCGAGGGCAAGCCGTACCCGCTGCGGCTGGTGCGCGCCGGGGAGGCCGGCACGCTCACCTTCTCCGCCTGGGGCGCCGACTTCCCGCTGAAGAAGCCCGCCAAGGACGACACCCTCGACTACGGAAAGCAGCTCCCGACGTCCTGAACGCCCCGGTTGTCAGCCGCGCCGCTTGCGTTTCGCCAGCAGGCGCGGCAGACCGGCCGGCATCGGCGTCCGGGTCGTCGCCGGGGTGGGCAGCGGGGCGGCGGAGAGGTCGCCGTCGGGCAGCGTGCCCGTCGCGCCGGTCGGCTCCAGACGCAGCACCCGGCACTCGCGGGCCCAGCGCTCCGGCATGGCCTCGCCGTCGGGGGCGTTGAGCCGCTTGCCCTTGAGGCCGTCGACGGCCGCCGTCCATTCCTCGGAGCCGGAGGCCAGTTCGCGGACGGTCGCCGTCCAGGTGACCAGCCGGCCGCCCTTGTCCTTGCTGCGCACGGTCACCTCGGCGCGCGCCCCGTCGGCGAGTCCCGTCAGGGGCTGTTCGCCGGGGCCGTCGCCGACCACGCAGGCGGCGCCCTCGTGCCACACGTGCCACAGCGGACGGGCCGGGACGCCGGGTGCTTCGACCCAGATGAGGCCGGACTTCTTCGAGGCCTCCTCGATGAGGGCCCGGTCGAGCAGCTCGCCAGTCATGCGCCCAGCCTATCCAGGCGGGGCCGGCCGTCTCAGAGCCAGCCGTTGCGCTTAAGCGTGCGGTGGATGCCGAGGCAGATCGCGACCGTGACGCCGAGGACCACCGGGTAGCCGAACTTCCAGTGGGTCTCCGGCATGTAGTCGAAGTTCATGCCGTACACCCCGCAGACCATGGTCGGGACGGCGATGATCGCGGCCCAGGAGGTGATCTTGCGCATGTCCTCGTTCTGCGCGACGGACGCCTGCGCGAGGTTGGCCTGGAGGATGGAGTTCAGCAGCTCGTCGAAGCCGATGACCTGCTCCTGCACCCGGGCCACGTGGTCGGCGACGTCCCGGAAGTACTTCTGGATCTCCGGGTCGATCAGCCGCATCGGCCGCTCGGAGAGCAGCTGCATCGGGCGCAGCAGCGGCGCCACGGCCCGCTTGAACTCCAGCACTTCACGCTTGAGCTGGTAGATCTCACCGGCGTCGGTGCCGCGCGGGGTGCCCTTGCGGCCGGGGGAGAAGACCTTGGTCTCGACCTCGTCGATGTCGTCCTGCATGGCGTCGGCGACCGCGATGTAGCCGTCCACCACGTGGTCGGCGATGGCGTGCAGCACGGCCGAGGGGCCCTTGGCCAGCAGCTCGGGGTCGTCCTGGAGGCGGTGGCGCAGGGCGCGCAGGGAGCCCTGGCCGCCGTGCCGGACGGTGATGAAGAAGTCCCGTCCGGTGAAGCACATGACCTCGCCGGTCTCCACGATCTCGCTGCTGGAGGAGACGCGGTCGTGCTCGAGGTAGTGGACGGTCTTGAAGACCGTGAACAGGGAGTCGTCGTAGCGCTCCAGCTTGGGCCGCTGGTGGGCCTGGACGGCGTCCTCCACGGCCAGCGGATGCAGCCCGAACTCGGCGGCGATCCCCGCGAATTCGGACTCGGTGGGCTCGTGCAGGCCGATCCAGACGAAGCCCCCGTCGCGGCGCACCCGGCGCATCGCGTCCTGGGGGCTGAGCGGGCCGCCCTCGGTGTCCTGGCGGCGGCCGTCCCGGTAGACGGCGCAGTCGACGACGGCGGTGGCCGCCGAGCGCTCCCGTGAGGTCTCGTACGGGCCGCTCTCCTTGCGGAGCGAGATGCGGGAGGCGGGACGGACCACGGCGCGCAGGTCGCGGATCATCGACATGGCGGGCTCCTTCGCGAACGGGCAACGAAAGGCGCCGGGGCGACGGGTGGAACAACCCGGAATGAGGACGTCCTGGACTGCGCATGTTTGGCACGTCCACAAAGCGGGGAGCACCGCACCGTCGCGGTGGCGAGCTTCGTCGCTGATACAGCTACTGGGGCAGATCAGTCAGAACGAAACGAGTGCTCTTCCGATGAAGACGCGCGAAGCGAAAGGCGGGAGCCGAAAGGAGAACAGCGGCCTCAGCGGGCGGAAGAGCGGGTGATACTGCACGGTCGACTTCGGTCCATGCCAGCCCCACCTCCTCCGGCCGGTCCCTCGTGAGGGACGATCGCGATCCCCTGGGGGGATTCCCCCTATGAGCGGGGAGTGTCACACAGGCGTTCAGGCAGTGTCGGAACGCTTGACGCGTGCTGCCCGAACCACCGGCCAAGCGTATCAGCCGACTGCTGTGTCAAGGCTCTGCTTTGCCCGGTACTGACGAGTTCTATGCTCGCCGCATGGCTGATGTTCTTCCTCTGGTCGAGGCCCGGCTGCGCAGCGCGCTGGGCGAACCGGACGCGCGCGCGGCGGTCACCTTTCTGGGCACGGACCGCATCGAGGTGCTGCGGTTCCACGAGGGGGACATCGTGCGCTACGCGACCCTCGGCATGTCCGCGCAGCCCATGACGGACCCCACGGCAGTGATCGCGGACCCGGTCGCCGGGCCGCGCGCCGAGCTGGTGCTGTCCGTGCGCGGCGGCGTCGCCGACACCGACAAGGTGCTCCGCCCGCTCGCGGTGCTCGGAGCGTCCCCGCAGGTCGAGGGGCTCGTCGTGGCGCCGGGCGCCTCGCTGGACGTGGGGGAGCCGCTGTGGCCGGGCGCGCCGTTCACCTCGGTGCTGGTCGCCGAGCCGGGCGGCCTGGTCGAGGACCTCGAACTCGACGCGCCGCTGGAGCCCGTGCGCTTCCTTCCGCTGCTGCCGATGACGCCGAACGAGGCCGCCTGGAAGCGCGTGCACGGAGCGCAGGCCCTCCAGGAGCGGTGGCTGAACCACGGCACGGACCTCAGGGACCCGTCCCGGAAGTCCGTGCCGCTGGACTAGCGCCGGAGTGAGGAAGCTCACCAACGCCCGCCCCCAAAGGCTCAGTTGGCGAAGACGCCCACGCCGTCCTCGGTGGCGTGGGCGGGCTTCGGCTCCTCGGCCTCGGCGGTGAGCGCCCGGCGCCGCACCAGCACCACCAGCGCGCCCAGCACCGCCGTCACCGCGGCGACCGTGAACGGCATGTGGACGTCGCTCCACTCCTCGATCTTCGGCGCGAAGTACGGCGCCGCGGCGGCCGCGAACCAGCGCACGAAGTTGTACCCGGCGCTCGCCACCGGACGCGGCGCGTCCGACACCCCGAGCGCCAGTTCCGTGTACACCGTGTTGTTCACGCCGATCAGCGCGCCGGACAGCACGGTGCACACCACCACCGTGGTGTGGCCGCCGTAGCCGAGCACCAGGACGTCCACCGCGAGCAGCACCAGCGAGCCGCCCAGTACCTGGAGCGAGCCGAACCGCCGCTGCAGGCGCGGGGCCACGAGCACCGAGAACACGGCGAGCAGCAACCCCCACGCGAAGAACACCGCGCCGGAGCGGTAGGGGGACATGTCCAGCACGAACGGCGTGAAGGCCAGCACGGTGAAGAACGTGTAGTTGTAGAAGAACGCCGAGACCGCCGTGGAGGCCAGCCCTCCGTGCCCGAGTGCCTTGACCGGGTCCAGCAGGGAGGTCTTGCGGGCAGGCCGCGGCTGCTCCTTGAGGAACGCGGTGATGCACACGAAGCCGACCGCCATCAGGGCGGCCGTGCCGAAGAAGGGGTAGCGCCAGCTCGCGTCGCCGAGCAGGGCGCCCACCAGCGGGCCGCAGGCCATGCCGAGGCCCAGGGCGGACTCGTACAGCAGGATGGCGGCCGCGCTGCCGCCGGCCGCGGCGCCGACGATGACGGCGAGGGCGGTCGAGACGAACAGCGCGTTGCCCAGTCCCCAGCCGGCGCGGAAGCCGACCAGTTCGCCGACCGACCCCGAGGTGCCCGAGAGCCCGGCGAAGACCACCACGAGCGCGAGCCCGAGCAGCAGGGTCTTGCGCCCGCCGATCCGGCTGGAGACGAAGCCGGTCACGAGCATCGCCAGCGCGGTGATCAGGAAGTACGAGGTGAAAAGCAGGGAGACCTGCCCGGCGGTCGCGTCGAGGCCCTCGGCGATGGACGGCAGGATCGGGTCGACGAGGCCGATGCCCATGAAGGCGACGACGGACGCCCCGGCGGTCGCCCACACGGCTTTCGGCTGCTTCAGGATGCTGCCGGATCCCGTGTCGATGGGGTCCATGGGTGCTCCAATCCCGGACGTGGGGGATGCCGGCCGCGGGAGGGGAGGCGCCGGACGGCCGACGAGATGGATGGAATGCGCACACAGTAGGTTAGCCAATCTAATTAATGTAAGCTACATCTATCTCGGTCTTGGGCCGCCGTTCCGCCCGGTCGGGTGATCGTCCTTGACGTGGCGCTGCGGACCTAGGACCGTGGGGCCCTATGAGGGGCGAACCCAGTTGCCCGAAGTGCGGTGGCCGGGTCAGGGCTCCCGGCCTCTTCTCGGATGCCTGGCAGTGCGATGTGCACGGCACCGTGCACCCGCTGCAGCCCGTGATACCGCCGAGCGTCGAGGCCCTCGAAGTCGTCGTGCACCGCACCAAGGTGCCGGTGTGGATGCCGTGGCCGTTGCCGGTGGGCTGGCTCTTCACCGGTGTCGCGTCCGCGGGCGACGACCGCAGCGGGGGCCGGGCGACGGCCGTCGCGTGCACCGGCCCCGGGCCGCTCGGCGGGATGGGTGAGCTCATCCTGGTCGCCGAGGAGCTCGGCGTCGGACTCGGCGCGCGCTACGCGGGCATCGACGGCCCCGACCCCGGGCCCTACATGAACGTCGAGAAGCCGCCCCAGGCCAAGGTGCTGGCCGCCGGCCGCCCCACCCCGCTCTGGCACGTCGCCCGCACGCCCGACGACCGCGCCGTGTTCGCGGGGGAGGCGCTCGGCCTGTGGCTGTGGGCGGTGGTGTGGCCCGAGCAGTCGGGCCTGCTGATGTACGACGAGCTGGTGCTCGCGGATCTGCGGGACGCCGGCGCCGAGGTGGAGCTGGTGCCGTGCGGGGCGCTGTCCCCGCGGCTGCTGGAGAAGTAGGGGTGCTGATGTAGGGGGCGCTCAACCGTTTCGGCTGTGACAGCGGCGGCCGAAAATCCGGTTATCCTGGAGCGTCCCCGTCCGCCCGTCCCGCTTGGAGTACCGCGTCGTGCGCATCGACCTGCACACCCACTCCACCGCGTCCGACGGCACGGACACCCCGGCCCAGCTGGTCCGCAAGGCCGCCGCGGCCGGACTCGACGTCGTGGCCCTCACCGACCACGACACCACGCGCGGCCACGCGGAGGCGCTCGCGGCGCTGCCCCAGGGCCTCACCCTGGTCACCGGCGCCGAACTCTCCTGCCGTCTCGACGGCGTCAGCATGCATCTGCTGGCCTACCTCTTCGACCCCGAGGAGCCCGCCCTGCTCGCCGAGCGCGAGCTGGTCCGGGACGACCGGGTGCCGCGCGCCAAGGGCATGATCGCCAAGCTGAACGAGCTGGGCGTGCCCGTCACCTGGGAACAGGTCGCGCGGATCGCCGGCGACGGCTCGGTGGGCCGCCCGCACGTCGCCAGCGCCCTGGTCGAACTCGGCGTGGTGGACAGCGTGAGCGACGCCTTCACGCCCGAGTGGCTCGCCGACGGCGGCCGGGCGTACGTGCCGAAGCACGAGACCGACCCCTTCGAGGCCGTACGGCTGGTGAAGAACGCGGGCGGCGTCGCCGTCTTCGCACACCCCGCCGCGGCCAAGCGGGGCAGGACCGTGCCGGACTCCGCGATCGCGGAGCTGGCGCAGGCCGGGCTCGACGGCATCGAGGTCGACCACATGGACCACGACCCCGACACCCGGGCGCGGCTGCGCGGCCTGGCGGGCGAGCTGGGGCTGCTGGTCACCGGGTCGAGCGACTACCACGGCAGCCGGAAGACCTGCGTCCTCGGCGAGTTCTCCACGGACCCCGAGGTCTACGGCGAGATCACGCGGCGCGCGACCGGGGCGTTCCCGGTGCCGGGGACCGGCGGAGCGGTCTGACACCCGCGGGGCCACCGGCCCCGGTGTCCGGCTCCCACCCCTTTCTTTCTCACGTACGTTCTCGCGCTAGGCAGTCATGTTCGACGTCGCCGTCTTCGGCTCTCTCTTCCTGACCCTTTTCGTCATCATGGATCCCCCTGGGATCACTCCGATCTTCCTCGCGCTGACCGCGGGCCGTCCGGCCAAGGCGCAGCGGCACATGGCCTTCCAGGCGGTGTGCGTGGCGGGCGGTGTGATCGTGGTCTTCGGCCTGCTCGGCCACCAGATCCTGGACTATCTGCACGTCTCCATACCGGCGCTGATGATCGCCGGCGGTCTGCTGCTCCTGCTGATCGCGCTGGACCTGCTCACCGGCAAGACCGACGAGCCCCAGCAGACCAAGGACGTCAACGTCGCGCTGGTCCCGCTGGGCATGCCGCTGCTGGCCGGTCCCGGCGCGATCGTGTCGGTCATCCTCGCCGTGGAGAAGGCCGACAGCGTGGCGGGACAGGTCTCCGTGTGGTCGGCGATCCTCGCCATCCATGTCGTCCTGTGGCTGGTGATGCGCTACTCGCTGCTGACCATCCGGGTCATCAAGGAGGGCGGCGTGGTCCTGGTGACGCGGCTCGCGGGCATGATGCTGTCCGCCATCGCCGTGCAGCAGATCATCAACGGCGTCACGCAGGTGATCCAGGGCGCGTGACGCCCGGCCGCGGACACACCGGAGCCCCCGTACCCGAGTGGTACGGGGGCTCCTCAAGCATGCGCACAGATTACGAGGCCGGAGTGTCGGCCGGGCGGATCCACAGGCGCTGCCCGATGGCGGCGGCCTGCTGAACGATGCGGTTGACGGAGGCGGCGTCCACAACGGTCGAGTCCACGGTCGTGCCGTCGACGTCGTCGAGTCGCATGATTTCGAAGCGCAAGGGCTTCTCCCTTCGTCTGGTCATCCTCCTGAAGGAGAACTACTGGGTGAAGGCCCACAGGCCGGACGGGCCCGTGTGCCGCGAAGGGTTCAACGAGCTGTGTGGTGCAAACATTCCCTACGCTAAGGAAAATTTTCGAGCGGCTAAATACTGACGGGTAAGGTTTTCCGAACGGGACCGACCGGGACCGGTTGTGTTCGTAGCGTGACGAGCGGAACAATGAGAGGTGATGAACGACGACCTCGCGGCTCTGCAGGCCCGTATCGACCGCACGAACGAGCTGCTCCAGCGCATGCTCGCCGAGGTGGCCAAGACGCCCTCGACGCACGCGATCTTCGTGGACGCCGGCTACCTCTACGCGGCCGCGGGGCGGCTCGTCGCGGGGACGGAGGACCGCCGCGCCTTCGACCTCGACGCCGAAGGGCTGATCGACGCGCTCATCGACCGCGCCCGCACCATCTTCGCCGACAGCAGGCTGCTCCGCGTCTACTGGTACGACGGCGCCCGGCGCCGCATCCACACCGCCGAGCAGCAGTCCATCGCCGAACTGCCCGACGTCAAGGTCCGCCTCGGCAACCTCAACGCCAACAACCAGCAGAAGGGCGTCGACTCCCTGATCCGCTCCGACCTGGAGTCACTGGCCCGGCACCGCGCCATCAGCGACGCGGCGCTGCTCGGCGGCGACGAGGACCTGGTCTCCGCAGTCGAGGCCGCCCAGGGGTACGGCGCCCGTGTCCACCTGTGGGGCATCGAGGCGCCGGAGGGCCGCAACCAGGCCGAGCCGCTGCTCTGGGAGGTCGACAGTCAGCGCACCCTCGACCTCGACTTCTTCAAGCCGTACGTCTCCCGGCGCGCCGCGCCCGCGTACGAACCGGCGGGCGGCCGGCCCACCCGCGAGGACGTGCGCTTCGTCGGCGCGCAGATCGCCGCGAAGTGGCTGGTCTCGCGTGGCCGCGACACCATGATGGAGCTGCTCCCCGGCCACCCCTACCTGCCCGGCTCCGTCGACCAGGACCTCCTGGTGGAGGCCGAGGGCCTCCTCCAGTACTCCCTGCGCGGCCAGGCCGACCTCCGCCGCGCTCTCCGCGACGGCTTCTGGGACCACCTGCAGGCGCAGTACTAGGCGCTGTCTCCCGTCCGCCGTTCCGCGGGACGCACGGCCCGGTAGTACAGGTCCAGGCACATCAGCAGTTCGGTCCGTTCCACGCCCGGCAGGGTTCTGATCTCGGAGTCGATCAGCCGCATGACGTCCTGGGCGTCACGGCAGACGGCCTCGGCGAAGATGTCGAAGCGGCCGGCGCAGGCCACGACATAGGTGATCGACGGGATCTTGGTGAGGAGCTGGGCGAGGGCTTCGACGCCCTGGCCCGGGCGGCAGCGGATGGCCACCCAGACCTGCATCCCGAAGCCGAGACTGCGCGGGTTGGCGATGGCGGTGATGCGCAGGACGCGGTCGCCGATCATGCGGGTGACGCGCTTGCGGACCTGGGACTCGGAGATGCCCACCGTCTCCGCGATGCCCTGGAAGGGGAGCCGGCCGTCCAGGCTGAGTTCCCCGATGATCTGCCGGTCGGTGGCGTCGAGCGGGGTGGCGTGCGGGCTGTCGCCTTCCTCCGTCCGCTCCGGCGCCGCCTTGTCCTGGGCGACGTCCCAGGCCGGTTCCTGGTAGTGGAGCTGGAGGTAGGGGAAGACCTCGGCCGATCCGACGCCCGGTGTCCGGGCCAGGGTGTCGTGGACGACGGTCAGCAGCTCCGCCGTGTCACGGCAGAGCACCTCCACCAACGCGTCGTAACGGCCCGTGGTGATGACCGCGTAGTCGACGGCGGGCAGCTCCGCGAGGGAGTTCATCAGCGGTTTGACGGCCTGTCCGCCGTCGAAGCAGAGGCCGACGAGGGCCATCACCGGGAAGCCGAGGAGGGCGGGGTCGGCGACCGCCGTGATCTGGATGACGTTGTCGTCGAGGAGCTGGTTGACCTTGCGGCGGACCGTCTTCTCCGGCACGTCCAGCTCGCGGGCCATGCCGGCGAAGGACCGGCGTCCGTCCGCCTGGAGGAGGCGGACGAGTTGGCGGTCGAGTTCGGTGAGCCGCGCGTCCACCTCGTCCTGGTCGGGCAGCGGCAGCGAGCCGTCGAGAAAGCCGGAGACGAGGTGGGAGGGGCCGCGCATGGCAGTCATCGTATCGGCGCGGCTTCGTGGACGAGGCGCCCCGCGAGATACACCTCGTCGACCCGGACGTCGAGCAGTTCGTCCACCGGGCAGGCGAAGGGGTCGCGGTCCAGGACGACGACGTCCGCGTACTTGCCCGCCTCCAGAGAGCCGTAGCGGTCGCCCTCGCCGAGCGTCCGGGCGGCGTTGATCGTGTGCATGCGCAGGGCCTCGTCGAGGGTGATCTCCTGCTCCGCGTCGAGGATTTCGCCCAGGAACGACCGGCGCCGCAGGGTGCACCAGATGCTGAAGAAGGGGTTCGTCGCGCGCTCCTCGGAGCCGATCCAGACGTCCGAACTGCCGGTGATCGGCCAGCCCTCGTCCAGCAGGCGCCGGAACGGGAAGCGGCCGAGCCGGCCGTAGTCGCCGAGGTAGGCGGGGAAGAAGTCGCCGAAGGTGTACAGGAACACCGGCTGCGGGACGGGGATGATGCCCGCCTTGCGCCACAGCGCGGTCGCCGCCGGGTCCGGAAGGAAGTTGCCGGCGTGCTCGACGCGGGGAGCGGGGACCCCGGCGGGGGCGCCGCCCGCGGCGGCGACGGCCTCGCAGACCTCGTCCTGGGCGCGGTCGCCGTTGGCGTGGACGGCGAGCTGGAGGCCGGCCTCCGCCGTGCGGCGCAGCGCCTCGCCGATCTGATCCGGGCTCAGGGCCACCTCGCCGCAGTGGTGGTGGCCGGCGTGGTCGTCGTTGACGTAGGGCTGTTTGACGGCGGCGCTGGCGGCGGAGTAGCCGCCGTCGGCGAACATCTTGACGCCGTGGACGCGCAGCAGTTCCTCGGGAGTCTTGAGGTCCAGCCACTCGCGGTGGGCGCACGCCTCGTCCAGGGAGACCGTGCCGGGGGCCCAGAGGTAGATCCGCAGCCGGGCGCCCAGCTCGCCGTCCTGGTGCAGGCGGTCCATGGCACGCAGTCCGTCCACCGATTCGGAGATCTCGCCGATGGTGGTCACCCCGTGGGCCGTGAACAGCTCGCGCACGCCGCGCTCGATGGCGTGGTGCAGCGCGTCGCCGGAGAGCCGGGGGAGCGGCAGGAGGTTGTCCATCTCCTTGACGACGCCGGTGGGTTCCCCGGTCTCGTCCCGCAGGACCGTGGGCAGTCCGGTGATGCTGTAGTCGGCCTCGCGGTAGTCGCGGTCGATGCCGGCCAGCTCCAGGCCGCGGCTGTTGAGGACGGTGATGTGACCCCCGGCGCGTACGGCGATGGCCACCTCGGTGCTGACCGAGTCGAGTTCGGCGCGGGTCGGCAGGCGCTTGTCGGTGAGCTTCTGGTCGAAGAAGAGGTTGGCCTGGCCGACCAGCCAGCCGTCGACCGCCTCGTCGAGGTGTGCGCGGAGGGTGGCGAGGACGTCGGCGACGGAGCCGCAGCGCGGCGCCCGGCAGTCGACGGTCTGGTAGTGCGTACGGGCGGCGACCTCCATATGGGCGTGCACGTCGACGAAGCCCGGCATGACGGGACGGCCGCCGACGTCGTGCACCCGGGTGCCGGGACCGATGTGGGCGCCGGCGTCCTCCTTGGGGCCGGTGGCGACGACGACCCCGTCCCGTACGGCGACGAAGCCGGGGCCCATCGGCTCGCCCTCGGTCATCCGGATCACCTTGTCCGAGATCAGGACGAGTTCCGCGGTGCCCTCGCTCATGTACGCCTCCTCGATGGTCCGCCCGACGGGGCTGTCGTTGAAGCGGGAACGTAATCGCGCACTGCGCCGCATGTCAATGACTAATTCAACCCGCTGGGTCGTTGTGCATAACGAAATCAACCCTTGACAGCGCACCCGATGACTGATTCCGTTCGGGCACCGCGAAGTGTGCGGCCTTTCCGCCACCGCTCGCCCGGTGATCTCCCACGGCATCGCCGTACCGGACACCGCGTCCGGACATCCGCACCCGTCACTTCTGCATGGAGGCTCCATGTCATCGCCCACCCGTCACGCCGAAATCGCCGGCGGCGGCCTGGCCGGCCTGACCACGGCGACCGCCCTGGCCCAGCGCGGCTGGAGCGTGCGCCTGCACGAGCGCGGCCGTGAGCTGCGCGAGATCGGCGCCGGCATCTTCATGTGGGAGAACGCCCTGCGCGTCCTCGAGGAGATCGGCGCCTTCGACGAGGCCGTCCACCGCGCCGAACGCATCGACAGCTGGCGGCTGTACGACGAGCGGCAACGCCGGCTCCAGGACGACTGGATGAAGGGCGGCGACACCCGCCTGTACACCGTGCTGCGCCCCGACCTGCACCGGGCGCTCGCCAACGCGGCCACCAGGGCCGGGGTCGACATCGTCACCGACTCGCTGGTCGCGGGCGCCAACCCCGAGGGCGAGCTGATCCTGGAGAGCGGCAAGGTCCTCAAGGCCGACCTCGTCGTCGGCGCGGACGGCGTCGGCTCGCCCGTGCGCAACTCGGTCGGTCTGAACCTCGTCGTCCGCGACCTGGAGGACGGCTGCATGCGCAGCCTCATCCCCCGGCTGCCGCACGACCCCGTCGACAACGCCCTGGAGTACTGGAACGGCGGCCGGCGCGTGGGCGTCGTCCCCGTCACCCCCGACCAGGTCTACATCTACACCTGCTGCCCCTCCAGCGACCTCCTCGGGCGCCAGCGGCCGTTCAACAAGGAGTCCTGGACCGAGTCGTTCCCGCACCTGCGGAGCATCTTCGACCGCATCCCGGACGTCTCCCGCTGGGCCTCCTTCTCCGACGTCCGCTGCCACCGCTGGGTCAACGGGCACGTCGCCCTCGTCGGCGACGCCGCCAGCGCCATGTCGCCCAACCTCGGACAGGCCGCCTGCCTGGCCATGACCAACGGCTACGGCCTCGCCCTGATGCTGGAGGGCCGGACGGAGGTGCCCAGCGGGCTGCTCGCCTGGGAGGCGCGCCAGCGTCCCGTCACCGACGCGACCCAGCGCTACTCCCGGCTGTACGGCCGCGTCGGCACCCGCTGGCCGCGCCCCGTCGCCGACGTCCGCTCCGCCCTGGTCTGGGCGGCCGGACGCTCCAAGCGCTGGCAGGAGCGGGTCAACGTCGCCGCGCACCAGGGCGCCGAGTCCGTCCGCCCCAGCCTCCGCCGGGCCGGCTGACCCACCCGTACGGACAGGGCGCCGCACCGCTCGCGGCGCCCCTCCCGCCGAGCACCACCCACCCCCACGGAACCAAGGACCCTTTGAGCATCATGCAGACAGCAGGAGGAAACCGTTATGGCACACAATCCCTCGGGTGCCTTGATGGACGGTGTGGAGAGGCGGTCGATCGACCACGTCCCCTCCACTGAGCGACACGGCAAGGCGTGGCACCAGGGCCCGTTCTGGCTGACCGGCGGCTTCATGCTGCCGTCCATGCTGATCGGTTTCCTCGGCCCGTCCATGGGGCTGGGGATGGGCTGGTCGCTGATCGCCGTCGTCTCCGGCATGGCGTTCGGCACGCTGTTCATGGCGCTGCACGCCAACCAGGGCCCCCGCCTCGGCCTCCCCCAGATGATCCAGTCGCGGGCCCAGTTCGGCTCGCGCGGAGCGATCTTCCCGCTGGCCATGGCCGTCTTCATCTACGTCGGCTACAACGTCTTCCAGATGGTGCTCGCCGGCGACGCGCTGTCGATGTTCCTGCCCGGCCAGAAGATCTGGTACGTCGTCCTCGCGGTGGTGGCGGTCGTGATCGCCGTCGTCGGGCACGACCTCCTGCACACCGTGCAGCGCTATTTCAGCTACCTCACCATGACGATCTTCGCGGTCGTCACCGTCGCGGCCGTCCTGCACTACCCGATGAGCGACGCGACTCCCGTCGCCACCGGGTTCTCCGGCGCCGCCTTCCTCGCCCAGTTCGCCGCGGCGGGCGGCTACCAGATCAGCTACGGCATCTACGTCTCGGACTACTCCCGCTACCTCCCCGAGAACATCCCCGACGGCAAGCTGATCGGCTGGACGTTCCTCGGCGGCTTCACCGGCGCCGCCTGGCTCGGCAGCCTCGGCGCGATCTTCGCCTCCTACGTCCCCGCGCCGGACGCGCTGCGCCAGCTGCACCTCGTCGGCGACACCGTCTTCCCCGGATTCGGCGCGGTCGCGGTCCTCGCCACCCTGCCGGCGCTGATCGGCACCTCCGGCGTCAACGCCTACGGGGCGATGCTCAGCGCCACCACGGTCCTGGACGGCGTCAGGCGCGTGAATCCCACCCTGCGGCTCCGCGTCGTCGGCGTGTGCGCGGTGGGCGCGGTGGGACTGGGCATCACCCTGAGCATGCCCGCCGCCTACATGGACAGCTTCCACACGTTCATCGCCGTCATGTGCTACCTGCTGGTGCCGTGGACCGCCGTGAACCTCGTGGACTTCTACGTGGTCCGGCGCGGCCGCTACGCCATCGCCGACATCATCGACCCGCACGGCGCCTACGGCCACTGGGCCTGGCGGGGACTGACCGCCTACTTCGGCGGCTTCGTGTCCATGATCCCCTTCGTCACCCTCAGCTTCTACACGGGCCCGGTGACGAAGGCCCTCGGCGGCGCCGACCTGGCGTTCGTCGTCGGACTCCTCGTCTCCGGGGTGCTCTACTACGTCCTCGCGCGGGGCGTCGAGCAGCACGACGCCTCCCTCCCCGCCGAGGAGGTGCGCGTCCCCGCGTAGGGACGCGCCCCGCGCCCGGCCCGTGCGGGGGCCGGGCGCGGCCGTGCGGTGACTACGACCCTTCGCCCGGCCCCCGCTGCCATATGGAGGGCTCCTTCTCGGGTTCGGCCCGGCCGACGGCTCCGGCCCAGGTCACCCCGGGCGGCGCGCTCACGTGCACCGTTCCGGCCAGGTGGGAGGTCGAGACGGCGAACTCGCCGCCCTTCGCGATGAGTTCCCCTCGGTCGCACTCGACCGGGAAGGCCGCGCGCAGCACGGGTATCCGCACCTGAAGGGTCCCGGTGCCCTGGCACTCGAAGGAGACGCTCACCGGAAGGTCCCGGCCGCCGGCCGCGTAGTCGAAGACCGCGCTGCCGCGGGCGGGGCCGTACGTGCCGACCGGGTTGCCGAATTCCGGCACGGACACCGTGGCGGCCGGCAAGGGGCCGGGGCGGGTGCTGGAAGCGGCGGCCGGAGGCGATGGGGCCGGGGGGCTCGGCCGTGGCCTCCTCCGACGTGCAGCCGACGGCCGCCGAGAGCAGGAGGAGTACGGCCGCGCCGCGGGCGTGGTTCATCTGACCGCCAAGGTGTCGTAGAAGTCGGCGAGGGACTGTGCCGTGGGGGTGGGGTGGTCGACCATGGGGCTGTGGCCGGCGCCCTCGACCACCGTGCGGCGGGCCCTCAGGCGGCGGGCCATGGCGTCGAGGCCGGGGACCGGCCAGGTGTCGTCGTGCGAACCGGAGAGTACGTGGAACGGCAGCGGTACGGCGGCCAGTTCCGCGACCCGGTCCGGCTCCGCGCACAACTGACGCCCGGTGGCCAGCAGTTGGGCGGGCTTGGTGGACAGCCAGCGTGTCCGGAGCTGCTCCGGGCCGCCGATTCCCCGCGCCGGGCCGCCCACTTCCTCCGGCGGGCCCATCGCCAGGATCGCCTCCCAGCACTCCTCCATCGTCATCACCGCGAGGGCGTCCCGCAGCAGCGTCACCCGCTGCTCCTGCGAGAGGGAGACGCGCGCGGCGCCCGAGGAGACGAGCGTCAGCGAGCGGAAGGGGGTGTGGTCCAGCAGCACGGCCGCGCGGGCGATCTGACCGCCCATCGAATGGCCCACGAGATGCACGGGCGTGTCGAACGCGCGCGCCTGCGCCAGCACGTCCTTCGCCAACTCGTCCTGCGCGTAGGCGGATTCGTCGTCGGCGGGGCCGTCCGAGCCGTGCTGGCCGCGGCCGTCCACGGCGACGGTCCGGTAGCCGAGCGCGGCGAGCGGTTCGAGGACCAGCGTGAAGTCCTCCTTGCTGCCGGTGTAGCCGGGCAGCATCAGCACGGTTCCCCGCACCGGGACACCTGCGGGCGGCGGCACGTCCAGGACGGCGAACTCGCCCCGCGCGGTGGCGAGCCGGCGAGGGCGCAGTTCGGGGAGGCGAGGGGGGGAGAAGGCGCTGATCACCCGGGTGAGGGTAGCGGGTGCGCACATGCCGACGGCCCGGCCCCCACGAGCGGGGACCGGGCCGTCGGGCGTCGGTGCGGCGTCAGCTCTCCGCGGAGTCCGCGGGAGCCGCGGCCTTACGGGTGCGGCGCGCCTTCGGCTCCGCCGTCTCCGTGGCCTCCGGCGCGGACGCGGCGGCCTTGCGGGTCCGGCGGCGCGGCGCGGCGGCCTCGGCGACCTCCCCTTCCGGGGTGGTCTGCGCGGGCACCGTCTTGCGGGTGCGACGCGGCTTGGCCTCGACGGCCTCGGCGGTGTCCACGGCGGCCTCGGCCTTCTTGGCCGCGGTCTTCCGCGTGCGCTTCGGCTTCTCCTCGGCCTCCGGCGCGGACTGCGCCGGGATCTCCACGGCCTCGGCCTCGGCGGCCTTACGGGTCCGGCGACGCGGCTTGGCCTCGACGGCCTCGGCCGTGTCGACGGCGGCCTCGGCCTTCTTGGCGGCGGTCTTCCGCACGCGCTTCGGCTTCTCCTCGGCCACGGGGGCCTCGGTCGCGACGTCCGCCTCGGCCGCGACCGCCTTCTTGCGGGTGCGGCGCGGCTTGGTCTCGGCCTCGGCGGGCGCCTCGACGGTGTCGACGGCGGCCTCCGCCTTCGCGGCGGCCTTGCGCGTGCGCTTCGGCGCGGCCTCGGCCGTCTCCGTCGCGCCCTCGGCGGTGGCGACCGCCGTCTCGGCGGCCTCGGCCGCCTTGCGGGTACGGCGGCGGCGCGGCGCGGCCTCCTCCGCCGGGGCGGACTCCGCCACGATGGGCTCGGATGCGGGCGCCGGAACCGACGGCTGCTCCGTCACGGCCGGGGCCTGCTCGGCCGACCGGCGCGTGCGGCGACGGCGCGGCTTCTCGACGGCCTCGGTGACCTCGACGGTGTCGACGGCGGTCTCGGCGGCCGCCTGCTCGACGGTGCCCACGGCGGAGGGAGCCCCGCCACGGGTGCGGCGGCGACGGCGCGGGGTGCGCGACGCCTCGCCGGCCTCCGCCTCCCCGGCGCCCACGGCGGCCTGCGCGGCAGGCTGCTGGCCCGCCGCGTCGAGCGGCGCCCCGCCACGGGTACGGCGACGGCGACGCGGCGTACGCGAGGACGCCTCACGCTCGTCGGAACGCTCGGAACGCTCGGAACGCCCGGACCGGTCGTCACGGGAACCGCGGCGCCCGTCACGGCTGTCCCGGCCTCCGCGGCCACGCGGACCACGGCCGCCGACCTCGCCGAGGTCCTCGATCTCCTCCGCGTCCAGACCGGCCCGGGTGCGCTCGGAGCGGGGCAGGGTGCCCTTGGTGCCCTCGGGAATGCTCAGGTCCGTGTACAGGTGCGGGGAGGTGGAGTACGTCTCCGCCGGGTCGCCCAGACCCAGGTCCAGCGCCTTGTTGATCAGCTGCCAGCGCGGGATGTCGTCCCAGTCGACCAGCGTGATCGCCGTACCCTTCGCACCCGCGCGGCCGGTGCGGCCGATGCGGTGCAGGTACGTCTTCTCGTCCTCGGGCGTCTGGTAGTTGATGACGTGCGTGACGCCCTCGACGTCGATGCCGCGCGCGGCGACGTCGGTGCAGACGAGCACGTCCACCTTGCCGTTGCGGAAGGCGCGCAGCGCCTGCTCGCGGGCGCCCTGGCCGAGGTCGCCGTGGACCGCGCCGGAGGCGAAGCCGCGCTGCTTGAGCTGGTCGGCCAGGTCGGCGGCGGTGCGCTTGGTGCGGCAGAAGATCATGGCCAGGCCACGGCCGTCGGCCTGCAGTATCCGCGCGACCATCTCGGGCTTGTCCATGTTGTGCGCGCGGTAGACGAACTGCTTGGTGTTCGCGACCGTCGCGCCCTCGTCGTCCGGCGCGGTGGCGCGGATGTGCGTGGGCTGCGACATGTAGCGGCGGGCCAGACCGATGACCGCGCCCGGCATGGTGGCCGAGAACAGCATGGTCTGCCGCTTCGCCGGAAGCAGGTTGATGATCTTCTCGACGTCGGGCAGGAAGCCCAGGTCGAGCATCTCGTCGGCCTCGTCCAGGACGAGGGCCTTGACGTGGGACAGGTTGAGCTTCTTCTGTCCGGCGAGGTCGAGCAGGCGGCCCGGGGTGCCGACGATCACGTCGACGCCCTTCTTCAGCGCCTCGACCTGGGGCTCGTAGGCACGGCCGCCGTAGATCGCGGTGACGCGCACGTTGCGCACCTTGCCGGCGGTCAGCAGGTCGTTGGTGACCTGCGTGCACAGCTCGCGGGTGGGGACGACGACCAGCGCCTGCGGCGTGTCGGTGAGGTCCTCGGGCTTGGCGCGGCCCGCCTCGACGTCGGCGGGGACGGTGACCCGCTCGAGGAGCGGGAGGCCGAAGCCGAGCGTCTTGCCGGTGCCGGTCTTGGCCTGGCCGATGACGTCCGTGCCCGTGAGGGCCACGGGGAGCGTCATCTCCTGGATGGGGAAGGGGGTGATGATGCCGACGGCTTCAAGGGCTTCGGCTGTCTCGGGAAGGATCCCGAGCTCTCGGAACGTCGTAGTCAGGGTGCTGCCTCTTCTGTGTGCGCGGTGCGAGGCGAGCGCGGGGGTCGTGTAGGGACCGTGCCGGGGACGACGGCTGCCATACGGTCGGAGCCGTAGGACACGGGACCACTGCCGACGCTCGAGCGCTCGTACCGCTGAGGTGTCCCTCCGCATTACGTACGCGATGTGCCGTACGAACAGAGGGCTGTCGGGTCGGAGCCGATCGGGCCACCGACCGGGCATCCTCATACATGCGGCCCGTCGAACACATCCGAGAACGTCAGAGTGTTCAGCAGGCGCATTACCACCATACCCCGGATTCGCGCACACGCCATGGCCGATTTGGTCACGTAGTCGTCGTCACACTGATCGACCAGGACCTTCCGGGGCAGGCCGAGCGGGCTATTGTGCGCTGCATGACGAGCTCTGACAGCCCTGACAACGCCGCGGAAAACCCCGAGACCCCTGCCGCGCGGACCGGCGTCGCCGCCATGGACTGGGCGGCCGCCTCCGCCGATCCCCAGTACCGTGCCGCTGTCGTGGATCTGCTCGGCGCGCTCGCGTACGGGGAGCTGGCGGCGTTCGAGCGGCTCGCGGAGGACGCCAAGCTGGCACCGACGATGGCGGACAAGGCGGAGCTGGCGAAGATGGCCTCGGCCGAGTTCCACCACTTCGAGCGGCTGCGGGACCGGCTGGCCGAGATCGGCGAGGAGCCGACGCAGGCCATGGAGCCGTTCGTCGCCGCCTACGACGGCTTCCACAAGCAGACGGCGCCGTCCGACTGGCTGGAGGGTCTGGTCAAGGCGTACGTGGGCGACTCCATCGCCAGCGACTTCTACCGCGAGGTCGCGGCGCGCCTGGACTCCGACACCCGCGCGCTGGTCCTGGCCGTCCTGGACGACACGGGGCACGGTGGCTTCGCCGTGGAGAAGGTGCGTGCGGCCATCGAGGCCGACCCGCGCGTCGGCGGCCGGCTCGCCCTGTGGGCCCGCCGGCTGATGGGCGAGGCCCTCTCCCAGTCCCAGCGCGTGGTCGCCGACCGCGACGCCCTGTCGACGATGCTCGTGGGCGGCGTGGCGGACGGCTTCGACCTGGCGGAGGTGGGCCGCATGTTCTCGCGCATCACGGAGGCCCACACGAAGCGGATGGCGGCACTGGGCTTGGCGGCCTGAAGGCCGCCGCCCCCCTGTGCGGCCGCTTCGGCCGGACGGCCCTTGAGGTTGCGCCTCGGGCGGCGGCGGGACCGATGATGCTGCTGTCCGAGGGCCGGCGGGAGACCAACGGTGGCATCTGGGGGGACAGTCCCCCTCGGGCGGGGGCGCGCGGAAGCCGCTTCGGCCGGACGGCCCCTGAGGCTGCGCCTCGGGCGGCGGCGGGACGGAAGTTGTTGTCCGAGGACGGCGGCCGAGCCGGTGGAGCAGGCCGACGCCGATCAGCGGGAGGCAGCGGGACGTCGGCGATTCGGCGGCACCCACCGAGGCGGCTGTCGCCCCTCGGACGGACGGTGCCCCACCGGAGAGGCGGGCGTCCGCCCAGCAGGGGGGTGGTAGTGGTCCGGCGCTCGGCCGGAGACGTGGGGGTGCCGGGAGGTAGCGGGTCGGTCCGCCGTGGTGACAGTGGCACCCGGGGCGGACGGTGCCCGACCGGAGAGGCGGGCGTCCGCCCAGCAGGGCGGTGGTAGTGGTCCGGCGCTCGGCCGGAGACGTGAGGGCGCCGGGAGGCAGCGGGCGGGCCTCTTGTGGTGACAGTCGCACCCGGGCGGACGGTGGCCCGGACTGGAGGCGGGCGTCCGCGCCGCAGGGCCCGGTGCTAGGCCGAAGGTGTGGGGCGACCGCCCCCCGAAGGCGGTCAGGCCGTTGCCGAGTGGCGGAGTCTTCCCGCGGGGCGCAGCAGCAGGGAGAGGGAGGCGGTCGAGACGATCGCCGCTCCCAGCAGCATCGTCAGCAGATTGCCCGCGTCCAGCGCGGTGTTCATGACGAAGGCGCCGAACAGTGCCCCCGCCACTCCGGTCGCCAGCACGAGGGCGCGCCGGGGGAGCCGGTGGGACAGGCGGTGGTACGCCCCCCACGCCAGGGCCAGGCCGAGAATCGCGGAGCTGATGGCTTCCAGAAGCATGTCGGGGGTCCCTCCCACACGGCCGGCTCGCTCGTCCATGTCTTGGTCCTGTCCCGGTTTACCCCTGACCTGCGGAATCCAATCCTCCCCACACGGCCCCGCCTGTAGGCCGTCCGGAGGTTTCTCCGGGGGTTCCCGAGATTCCGAGGTGCGCACGCCCTGACACACGCGGAAGGGCCCGGCGGTGACAACCGCCGGGCCCTTCCGCCACGCGTACAGCCCTACAGCGCGCCGAAACCCACCTTGCGCGGGGCCGGCTCACCGATCTCGACGTAGGCGAGACGGTCGGCCGGGACCAGGATCTTGCGGCCGTGCTCGTCCACGAGGCTCAGCAGCTGCGACTTCCCGGCCAGCGCCTCGGCCACCACGCGCTCGACCTCCTCGGCGCTCTGACCGCTCTCCAGAACGATCTCGCGGGGCGCGTGCTGCACGCCGATCTTGACCTCCACGGCTATGTCCCTCCGACGGTCAGTGAAGTGCGCGACCTTCCGCGCCGTACCTGCACACATTAGCCCGGTGAGGGGATCCCCACGCTCCGCCCGGCAACGCCAACAGCGAACAGCCGACGGGAACAGACGAACCCGTCGGCCGCGCCGCTCAGTGCTGCTGGTCGCTCCCGTGCAGCGGGAACCCGGCGATGCCCCGCCACGCCAGCGAGGTCAGCAGCGCGACCGCCTGGTCGCGCGGCACGCTGCGGTCGCTGTGCAGCCACGACCGCGCCACCACCTGGGCCAGCCCGCCGAGCCCCGACGCCAGCAGCATCGACTCCGCGCGCGACAGACCCGTGTCCTCGGCGATGACGTCGCAGATGGCCTCCGCGCAGTCGTTGGTGACCTTGTCGACCCGCTCGCGCACGGCGGGCTCGTTCGTCAGGTCCGACTCGAAGACCAGGCGGAACGCGCCGCCGTCGTCCTCGACGTACGCGAAGTAGGCGTCCATGGTCGCCCGTACACGCTGCTTGTTGTCCGACGTCGACGCCAGCGCCTGCCGCACCGACTGGATCAGCGCCTCGCAGTGCTGGTCCAGCAGCGCCAGGTACAGGTCGAGCTTGCCGGGGAAGTGCTGGTAGAGCACCGGCTTGCTGACACCCGCGCGCTCGGCGATGTCGTCCATCGCCGCCGCGTGGTAGCCCTGCGCGACGAAGACCTCCTGGGCGGCGCCCAGCAACTGGTTCCGTCGGGCACGGCGCGGAAGGCGTGTACCCCTCGGGCGTACCGCGTCCGTCTGCTCGATGGCTGTCACGCCGCCTCCCATTGTCGTCCACATGCGGGATCAGCCGCGTCGCCATCGTACTTTTCGGTAATCCTGATGTGCGCGGTGCACGTGCAGAATTTCACGGACCGGACAGCGGGAGAACCCGTACGGACGGTTTCAGGAACTGTCAGAGCGGGCAAAACGCGTCCCCTTCCGGCGGTCGCCTCACCGATAGTCGTCCTCGTCGAGCTGGACGACGCGCGCCTGTTCCACCAGATCCGCCTCGTTCGCGCGGTCAGGGTCGACCTCCTCCAGCGGGTCGTCCTCCTGAGGCCGTACCTCCGTCTGCTGCTCGGCCGCGTCGACCTCCGGCGCCTCGACGTCGTACTCCTCACCCTCCTGCACGTCCTCGTCCTCCTCGAACGTCTCGGGGTCGGTCGGATCCACGGCCATCGCTGGGCTCCCTTCCTGGTCACGCCCCTGGGACACGCAGGGGCCACGTACGGGTGCCCTCTCCACGAGCCTAGGAGACACCCGATTTCGACGCCATGCCATCCTGTGACGCCGAACACATGAGCCAGGGCGTGATCGTCTCGTAACATTGCCGCATGTCTTCGACCGAGCTGCCGTCCGTGCCGCCGACCAGCGTGCTGCCCGAACCGGCGGCGGTCAGGGTGGCCGAGGGCGAGCGGCTGCGGTCGGTGCGGGTGCCCGGCGCGACGTTCACGGTCAGATCCCGGCCGCCGGCCCGCGAAGGACTCCCGCCCGCCTTCTACGTCCACGGACTCGGCGGCTCGTCACTCAACTGGTCGCCTCTCATGGCCCTGCTGGACGACGCCGTGGACAGCGAGGCCGTGGACCTCCCCGGCTTCGGCGACTCCCCGCCGCCGGACGACGGCGACTACTCGATCACCGCGCACGCACGCGCGGTGATCCGCTGTCTGGAGGCGTCCGGCCGCGGCCCCGTGCACCTCTTCGGCAACTCCCTCGGCGGCGCGGTCGCCACCCGGGTCGCCGCCGTGCGCCCCGACCTGGTCCGCACCCTCACACTCGTCTCCCCGGCGCTGCCGGAGTTGCGCGTGCAGCGGTCCGCCGTCCCCACCGGACTGCTGGCCGTGCCCGGCGTCGCACTCCTGTTCACCCGGCTCACCCGTGGGTGGACGGCCGAGCAGCGCGTCCGCGGCGTCCTGAACCTCTGCTACGGCGACCCCTCACGGGTGACGCCGGAAGGCTTCCGGCACGCCGTGCGGGAGATGGAGCGGCGGCAGCGGCTGCCGTACTTCTGGGACGCGATGGCGCGCTCCGCGCGGGGCCTCGTCAGCGCCTACATGCTCGGTGGCCAGCAAGGACTGTGGCGTCAGGCCGAGCGGGTGCTCGCGCCGACCCTGCTGATCTACGGCGGCCGCGACCAGCTCGTCGGCTTCCGCATGGCGCAGCGCGCCGCCCGTCACTTCCGGGGCTCCCGGCTTGTGACACTCCCGGACGCGGGCCACGTCGCGATGATGGAGTACCCCGAGACCGTGGCGTCGGCGTTCCGTGAACTCCTGAGGGATGCGGCGGATCCCGCGGACGGGGGCGATACTGTGCAGCCGGACGCACAGGGCGATCCGGGTCCGTCCGCCGACACCGGCGGCCCGACCGCCACGACCGAGACGACGAGGGGCTGAGGCGCGACGTGGGACGCCACAGCCGGCGCGGCCCCGCCCCCAAGGGCGACACCACCGCGGACATCACCGCCCCCGCCGCCGCACGCGGCGTACGTGACGCCCCCGAGGCGCGGTACGACGACCGGTGGGACGCCGGCCAGGACGCGGCACGGCCGCGGCAGCAGACGCAGGGCGCTCCGGGGTACGGCGCACCGCCCCAGGGCACCCCGCCGCACGGCACCCCGCCGCACGGCACCCCGGTGCACGGGTACGGGGCGCCGGGACGCGGCAGGCCGGGGGCGGGCGTACCGCCCGTGCCGGACGGTTGGCAGCAGGACGGGACCCCGGCGCGGGGTGTGCCGCAGTACGGCGATCAGGCGCGGGGCGGGCCTCGGTACGGCGGCAGGCAGCCGGGTGGGCCGCGATACGACGGCCAGGCGCAGGGCGCGCCCCGGTACGGCGACGGAACTCCGCCGCGCGGTGTGCCGCAGTACGGCGAGGGGACTCCCGCCCACGGATTCCCGCGTTCCGGGAACGCGGCTCCCCCTCAGGGCGCGCCCCGCCCCGGCGGCGGCACCCCTCCGCAGGGCGGGGCCCGGTACGGCGACGGAACTCCCGCACATGGCGTCCCCCGGTACGGGGACGCGGCTCCCGCACAGGGCGCGCCCCGCCCCGGCGGCGGCACCCCTCCGCAGGGCGGGGCCCGGTACGGCGACGGAACTCCGGCTCACGGTGTCCCCCGGTATGGGGACGGAACCCCTCCGCACGGTGTCCCGCGCTACGTGGACGGCACCCCCGCGCATGGCACCCCCCGGGTCCGCGGCGGACACCCCGAGCAGCAGGAGGCCGGGGGCGGCTGGGGCACCCCGCAAGGACGTACGGCCGCCGCGTACGGCGCGCCGGCCGCCGGGCAGGGCGTGCCGCTGCCGAGGCAGCGCCAGGCGCCCGCCGAGGGCCCGCGCCGCGACTACGTGGAGGCGTTCGACAAGAGCGACGACCTCTTCACCCCGCGCAAGCCCGCGACCGGCAGCCCCGCGGACGCGTACACCGCCGTCACCGAATGGGACAGCGCCGAGGCCACGGGTGTCCCGTCGGACACCGACGCCGTCGACGACGACGAGCCGCCGACGGGCGTCCCCGCGCAGGCCAAGGGCGGCAAGGGGCGCGCGTTCACCGGCATAGCGGCCGCCGCCGTCACCACCGTGCTGGCCGTCGTGGTCGCCGGGCAGGTCGCCGAGGAGCACGACAGTCCGGGCGTCCAGTCGCAGTCCGCCGGCGAGCAGGCGCGCGACGTGCGCGACTCCGCCTCCCGCGGCGACGACCGGGCCACGCCCGGGGCGCCCACCGCGAAGCCGCTCACGTACGAGCAGCAGATGGACCGCAAGTTCCCGCTGGCCGCCACGCGTGCGGGCACGGGCGAGTTCTACGCCGTCAAGGGGATCGACAAGGCGCCCGGCAAGGGGCGGAAGATCACCTACCGGGTGGATGTGGAGCGCGGGCTCGACCTGGACGGCGCGCTGTTCGCCGAGGCCGTGCACCGGACGCTCAACGACAGCCGCAGCTGGGCGCACGACGGACTCACCTTCGAGCGGATCGAGTCCGGCGAGGCCGAGTTCGTGATCACCCTGGCCAGCCCCGAGACGACCGCCGACTGGTGCGCCAAGTCGGGCCTCGACACCACCGAGGACAACGTCTCCTGCGACTCCGCGGCCACCGAACGCGTGCTGATCAACGCCTACCGCTGGGCGCAGGGCGCCGAGACGTACGGCGACAAGATGTTCGCCTACCGCCAGATGCTGATCAACCACGAGATCGGCCACCGCCTCGGCCACAACCACGTCACCTGTGACAAGAACGGCGACCTCGCCCCGGTGATGCAGCAGCAGACCAAGTTCCTCGAGTACGACGGAATCAGCTGCCGGCCCAACCCCTGGCCCTACCCGAAGGCCTGAACCTTCGGCTCTGAGGCGTAGGGGCGCGCGCCGGGCAGTGGTCCCGGAGCGGCGCGCGCCCGTCGTGCGCCGGTCTCAGCACGGCGAACGCGATCCGCGCGGGAAAGTTACGCCCGTTCACCCCTTTTGGTGGCGTGATGGACAACCGTCCATCGCGCCACCGTCCTGTCCGCATACGTTCGTCCCGCTGCGAGCCGCCGGGCCAACGGCGGCTCCCGACGGGAGAACGGGGGTGCACACGTGCGCATCGGACTGCTTACGGAGGGTGGCTATCCGTATGTGGGCGGTGAGGGCGGGGTGTGGTGCGACCGCCTGGTGCGCGGACTCGACCGACACGAGTTCGACGTCTACGCGTTCAGCACCGGCCAGGCCCAGGAGGACGCGGGCTGGGTCGAACTGCCGCCCCAGGTCCAGCGGGTGCGTACGGCGCCGCTGTGGACCGCCGAGGAGGACGGGGTCGTCCACGGCCGCCGCGCCCGCCGGCGTTTCACCGAGCACTACGGCGAACTGGCCGCCGCTCTCTGCGCGGCCCCGGAGCCCGGCACCGCCGAGAAGCCCCTCACCGCTGAGGCGGACCGTTTCGCCAACGCGCTCCACGGGCTCGCCGAACTCGCCCGTGACGAGGGCGGACTGGTCGCCGCACTGCGCTCCGAACAGGCCGTACGCGCCCTGGAAAGCGCCTGTCGTGCGCCCGGAGCCCGCCGCACCGCGCACGAGGCCCGCGTCCCGGATCTGCTGGCCGTCGCCGACCACCTGGAACGCGCCCTTCGCCCCCTCTCGCTCGACTGGTACGAGCAGGACGGCCTCGGCGCCGTCGACCTCTGCCATGCCGCGTCGGGCGGCGTCGCCGCGATCCCCGGCCTGCTCGCCCGGCACTTCTTCGGCGTCCCGCTCCTGGTCACCGAGTACGGCGTGCGCCTGCGCACCCACTACCTCACGCGCCCCGACGCCTCACCCGCCGTACGGTCCCTGCTCGCCGCCTTCCACGGCCTGCTGACCGCCGAGACCTACCGCGCCGCCTCCTACCTCGTCCCCGGGAACGCCCACGCCCGCCGCTGGCAGGAGCGCTGCGGCGCCGACCGGGCCAAGCTGCGCACCATCTACCCGGGTCTGGACGCCACGCCCTTCACGCACGTCGGCGAGGAGGACCGGCCGGAGGACCGGAAGGGCCGCGAGAAGGGCGAGAAGGGCGAGAAGGGGGAGCGGCGCGAGAAGCGGGAGCACACCGAGCCGCACACCCTCGTCTGGCTCGGCCGGGTGGAGCCCGCCAAGGACCTGGTCTCGCTGCTGCACGCCTTCGCGGAGGTCCGCGCGGCCGAGCCCGGCACCCGGCTGCGCATCGTCGGCCGCCCCTCCGGACCGGAGGGCGAGGCCTACCTCGGCCACTGCCGGGCCCTGGCCGTTCAGCTCTTCCCGGACGAGGCCGACGGCCCGCACGCCGTCGGACAGAACCCGGTGTCCTTCGAGGAACTCGGCGGCCCCGGCGCCGAGACCACCGCCGACGTCCACGCCGGCGGGACCGTCACCGTGCTCTCCAGCGTCGTCGAGGGGTTCCCGGTCGGGCTGATCGAGGCGATGTTCTGCGGACGCGCGACCGTCTCCACGGACGTCGGCGCGGTCGTCGAGGTGATCGGCGGTACCGGTCTCGTCGTACCGCCGCGCAATCCGCGGGCGCTCGCCGAGGCGTGCGTCTCGCTGCTGCGCGATCCCGACCGCCGTGCGCGCCTCGGAGAGGCCGCGCGCGCCCGGGCGCTGGAGCTGTTCAGCGTCGAGCAGAACGTCGCGGCGTTCCACGGCCTCTACCTCGAGACCGTCGCACGGACCCCCGTGCACCGGCCCGTCCTCGCCGCCGACGGAGACCCGCAGCCCTTCGCCGCGCCCGCCGAGGCCCACGTCGCCGGCCACTGGACCGAACCCACCCCCCGCGCCGTCCCCACCTGGGCCGTGGAGACGCCGGAGCCCGTCACGGAGACCGTCCGATGACCGACCTGAACGAACTCGACCGCGGCGCCGCCCCCGGTGCGGCCGACCCGGTCAAGGTGCTGCTCCACCGCCACCGCGAGCTGTGCGAACGCGCCGTGGACCCGCTGGAGATCGCGGCGGGTCTGGAGGCCCACGGCATCACCGACCGCACCGCCGCCCGCTTCCGCCACCGCGACGTCTTCTCCCTCGCGGAGGAGCTCTACGCCCGCGTCCCGCGCGACGCCGACACCGCGACCGGCACAGCCGGCGCACCGGACGCCCCGGCCCGCGAGGGAGGCGGCCGCCGGTCCGTCACCCTGCTCCTCCTCCCGCTGCTGCCCGGCGCGCTGTGCGCCGCCGCGCCGGTGGCCCTGGCCCGCACAAACGGCCAGACCCGCCTGTACGCGGCCGCCGCCGGCGTGCTCGCCGTCGCCCTCGCCCTGCGCACCGCCCTGCGCCACGGGCCGCTGGCCCTCCCCGGCGGCCTCCCTTCACGGTCCACCACCGGCTCCTGGACGTGCTGGCTTCTCGCCTACGCCGTGCTGGGCGACGGCCTGCTGCGCACCGCGATCGCCGGCGGTCCCGACGGGCTGCCCGACGGCACCACGGGCGGTGACTGGCCCCTGGCCCTCGCGCCGCTCCTGGCCCTCACCCTCGCCGTCGCGCCCGCCACCTGGACGGCCGGCCTCTTCCTCACTTACGCGCGCCGCAAGCTCGCCACCAGCCGCGGCCTGGAGGACTTCGCCGCCTCGGTCCGGCCCGTGCTGCTGGGGGCCGTCACCCTGTTCCTGGTGGCGCTGGCCGGGCTCGTCGCCCTCTGCGCGCCGTTCCTCGACGCGGAGCCCGTCTCCCCGGCGGTCCTCGCCCTGGGCGCCCTCCTCTTCGTCGCCCGTCTGCTCACCGTGCACGGCTTCACCCACGCCCCGCGCGTGATCCTCATGCTCACCGTGGTCGTCCAGGTGCTCGCGCCCGCCACCGTCTTCGCCGCCCGGCTGCCCGGCTGCGGTGCGCTGGGCGCACCGGTGGAGGCCCTCGCCGCCGCCTGGGGACCCACTGCCGTACCCGTCCTGACCTGCGGTGCGGGCGCCCTGACCCTGCTCGTGCACGCCTCCCGCACCCTCGCCCGCGCCTCGGCGCACCTGCGTCCGGAGCAGGCGCGGTGACCGGCCGCGACCGCCGTGCCGCCCGGACGGCCGCGGACCCCTCGACCCCCCTTGAAGGAGAACCTCGCATGACCTGCCGTCCCGTCACCGAACGCCGCGAAGGAGCCGACCGATGAGGGTCCTGCTGATCGGAGCCAACGGCTACATCGGCCGCTTCGTCGCCGACCGCCTGCTCGCCGACCCCGCCGTCCAGCTCACCGCCCTCGGCCGGGGTGACGACGCCGACGTCCGCTTCGACCTCGCCACCGGCAGCCCCGGCGCCCTCACCCGCTTCCTCGACGCCGTCCACCCCGGCGTCGTCATCAACTGCGCGGGCGCCACCCGCGGCGGCGCCCGCGAACTCACCCGGCACAACACCGTCGCCGTCGCCACCATCTGCGAGGCCCTGCGCCGCAGCGGCTGCGGAGCCCGGCTCGTCCAGATCGGCTGCGGCTCCGAGTACGGCCCCAGCCAGCCCGGCTCCTCCACCGCCGAGGACGCCGTCCCCCGCCCCGGCGGCCCGTACGGCGTCAGCAAGCTCGCCGCCACCGAACTGGTCCTCGGCTCCGGCCTGGACGCCGTGGTGCTGCGGGTCTTCTCGCCCGTCGGACCCGGCACCCCCGCCGGCTCCCCGCTCGGCCGGCTCGCCGAGGCGATGCGCCGCGCCATGCAGTCCGGCGACGGCGAACTGAAGCTCGGCGGGCTCGGCGCCCAGCGCGACTTCGTCGACGTCCGCGACGTGGCCCGCGCCGTGCACGCCGCCTCGCTCTCCGCCGCGCAGGGCGTCATCAACATCGGCTCAGGCCGCGCCGTCCGCCTCCGCGACGCCGCCGGGATCCTCGCCCGGGTGGCCGGCTACGGCGGCGCCCTCAACGAGCTCGACGGCCTGCCCCACCCCGGGCCCGTCCACGCCGCCCACACCGCCCACGCGACCCACCTGCGGGCCACCATCGGACACCCGCGCGCCGAGACGGACCACCACCCCACCGCCGCCTCGCCCGCCGTGTTCCCGTACCCCGACGGGTGCGGCGCCTGGCAGCAGGCCGACGTGCGCACCGCCCGCGACCGCCTCGGCTGGCGCCCCCGCATCAACCTCGAGGAGTCGCTCGCGGACATCTGGATGGAGGCGGCATGCCGTATCTGACCCGGACCAGACAGGGCCCCACCGCCACCGGGCTCGGCACCGGCCTCGGCGTCCCGGGCGTCGCCCACCCGCTCCTCGCACCCGACGAGTGGAACCGGCTGACCCGCCCCGGCACACCCCTGCACTGGGTGGTCCTCGACGTCGCCGACGGCCCCGGCGTCCAGCCCGACCCGCACTGTCTGGAGGCGGCCGGCCGGCTGCGCAACGCGGGCGTACGCGTCCTCGGGCGCATCGACACCGCCTACGGGCTGCGCGGCTTCGGCGAGATCATCTCCGACGCCCACCGCTTCCTCGACTGGTACCAGGTCGACGGCTTCCTCCTCGACCGCTGCCCCTCCGGCCGCGAGGACCTGCCCGAGGTACGGCGCACCGTCGCCACCCTGCGGGTGATCCACGAGGACGCCCACGTCGTCCTCGGGCACGGCACCCACCCGTACCCCGGCTACGCCGAGCACGCCGACCAGCTCGTCACCTACTCCGGCCCCTGGAGCGACTACCGCTGGTCCCAGGTGGCCGAGTGGACCGCCGATCATCCGCCCGAGCGGTTCTGCCACTTCGTGCACGGCGTGCCCCGGCCGCATCTGGAGGAGGCGCTGCGCATCGCCCGCTGGCAGGGCGCCGACACCATCTGGTTCACCGACCACTCCGACCGGGTCTCCGGCCGCGCCGGGCCGGCGGATCCATGGGGGCCGCTGCCCGGCTACTGGGACGACATCGTCTCGCGTGTCGGAACAGGTGTCTCGGAATGAAAAAGGGCATGGCAGTGTTGAGCCGAGAACAACCGTAGTGATTGACCGACCAACGGAGTCCCCGTGTCGTTGCCACCCCTGGTCGAGCCGGCCCCCGAGCTCACCGTAGACGAGGTCCGCAGGTACTCCCGCCACCTGATCATCCCCGACGTGGGCATGGACGGGCAGAAGCGGCTGAAGAACGCCAAGGTGCTCTTTGTGGGCGCCGGCGGCCTGGGTTCGCCGGGTCTGATGTACATGGCCGCAGCGGGCGTGGGCACGCTCGGCATCGTGGAGTTCGACGAGGTCGACGAGTCGAACCTGCAGCGCCAGATCATCCACAGCCAGTCCGACATCGGCCGCTCCAAGGCCGAGTCCGCCCGTGACACGGTCAAGGGGATCAACCCCTACGTGAACGTGGTCCTGCACGAGGAGCGGCTCGAGGCCGACAACGTGATGGACCTGTTCAGCCAGTACGACCTGATCGTCGACGGCACGGACAACTTCGCGACCCGCTACCTGGTCAACGACGCCTGCGTCCTGCTGAACAAGCCGTACGTCTGGGGTTCCATCTACCGTTTCGACGGCCAGGCCTCCGTCTTCTGGTCCGAGCACGGCCCCTGCTACCGCTGCCTCTACCCGGAGCCCCCGCCCCCCGGCATGGTCCCCTCCTGCGCCGAGGGCGGCGTCCTGGGCGTGCTCTGCGCGTCCATCGGTTCCATTCAGGCCAACGAGGCCATCAAGCTCCTGGCCGGCATCGGCGAACCCCTCGTCGGCCGCCTGATGATCTACGACGCCCTGGAGATGCAGTACCGCCAGGTCAAGGTCCGCAAGGACCCCGACTGCGCGATCTGCGGCGAGAACCCGACCGTCACCGAGCTCATCGACTACGAGGCCTTCTGCGGCGTCGTGTCCGAGGAGGCCCAGGCGGCGGCCGCCGACTCCACGATCACTCCCAAGCAGCTCAAGGAGTGGATGGACGACGGTGAGAACATCGAGCTCATCGACGTCCGCGAGCCGAACGAGTTCGAGATCGTGTCCATCCCGGGCGCCCGGCTGATCCCCAAGAACGAGTTCCTCATGGGCAACGCCCTGGAGAGCCTGCCGCAGGACAAGAAGATCGTCTTGAACTGCAAGACGGGTGTCCGCAGTGCGGAAGTCCTCGCGGTCCTGAAGTCCGCGGGCTTCTCCGACGCGGTCCACGTCGGCGGCGGCGTCATCGGCTGGGTGAACCAGATCGAGCCGGAGAAGCCGGTCTACTAGGCCGTACCGGCCGGAGCGGTCCTTGCGACCGCGCCGGACGTCACCGGGTCCTCGTCGGGGGCTCCGGGCACCACCTCGGGGTGTGCCTGGAGCCCCCGACGCCGTTTCGGTCAGCGCTGTTACGAGCAGACCTTGCCGTCCTGCGGCACCGTGCCGTCCAGCAGGTAGGCGTTCACCGTCGAGTCGACGCAGTCGCTGCCGCTGCCGTAGGCGCCGTGGCCCTCGCCCTTCCAGGTGAGCACCACCCCGACGCCCTCGCCCAGCTCGTCCGCCATCCGCCGCGCCCCGTCGTAGGGGGTGGCCGGGTCGCCCGTGTTGCCCACGACCAGGATCGGCTCCGCGCCGGGGGCGCTCACCTCCGGCGTCTCGAACTGGCCGGGCACCGGCCAGTCGTGGCACCAGCCCGCCGTGTCCCAGCCCAGGAACGGGCCGAAGACGGGGGAGAGCTTCTCGAACTCGGGCAGCAGCTTCTTCGTCTCCTCGACCGTCGGCCGCTGCCTGTCGTCCAGGCACGATATGACCCGCTGGGCGTGCGTCGTCGTGCCGTAGCTGCCCGAGGCGTCGCGCTCGTTGTACCCGTCGGCGAGGGCCAGCAGCTCCGTGCCGTCCCCGTCCTCGGCCGCCTCCAGCGCGCTGGTCAGCGCCGGCCAGCTGGACTCGCTGTAGAGCGGCAGCACGATGCCGATGATCGCCAGCGACTGCGTCAGCTCACGGCCGTCGGAGGACGTCGGCAACGGCTCGGCGTCGATCCGGTCCAGCAGGTCCGCGATCTCCCGCGAGCCCTCCTGCGGGTCACGTCCGGTGGACCGCAGGTAGTTGTCGAGGGCGGTCTGGAAGCCGCGGGTCTGGTTCTTGGCGTGGCCGATCGCGTCGGCCGTCGGGTCGACCACCGCGTCCAGCGTCATCCGGCCGACCTTGTCGGGGAAGAGGTGGGCGTAGACCCCGCCGAGTTCGGTGCCGTAGGAGATGCCGAAGTAGTGCATCCGGTCGTCGCCGAGGGCCTGCCGGATGCGGTCCATGTCACGGGCGGTGTCGGTGGTCGAGACGTGCGCCATCAGCTTCCCGGCGGCCGTCTGGCAGCCCTTGCCGAAGTCGGCCGCGTCCTCGAGGAAGACCCGCTCCTCCGCCGGGGTGTCCGGCGTCCAGTCCACGGAGGACTCGGCGGCCTCGATGGCCTTGTCGTCACGGCAGCGGACGCCGCCGCTCGCGCCCGTGCCGCGCGGGTCCCAGCTCACCAGGTCGTAGCGCTCGCGCAGATCGGCGGCCATGTCGGCGTAGGCGGGCAGGGTGGAGACGCCCGAGCCGCCCGGCCCGCCGAAGTTGAACAGCAGGGAGCCGATGCGGTCGTCGCCCGTCGCCTCGGCTCGGATGAGGGCGAGATCGATCGTCTCGCCGTCCGGCTTCGACCAGTCCAGCGGCACCTTCAGCGTGGCGCACCGCCACTCGTCGCCGGGCGCCGGGCCCTCTGCGGTCGCCTCGCAGCGCCCCCAGTCGAGCGCGGTACTGCCGTCGCTCCCCTTGTCGTCCTTGCCGGAGTCGTCCTTCGACGGTCCGCCCCCGCTGCAGCCGGCCGTCAGCAGTGCGGCGGCGGCGGTCAGGGCCGCCCATCGTGTGAACCGGGTCATCTGCCACATCCCCCCTCGTGGACCGTCCGCGTCGTGCGGCGAACGGCTGTCCCGACATCGTAGGCAGGTCCGGCGTCGGCCGGGGAGGCCTGTGGAAAACCCTCTGAGCTGGGCTTTCGTCGCCGGTCCTGCCGTAACCCCCCCAGTTGTCGCGCGGCCGGGCGGGTCAGGGGCAGACCTCTCCGGCCTCCGGCACCTTGCCGTCCAGCAGATAGCCGTCGACCGCGTTCCGCACGCAGCGGTCGTCGCTGTTGTAGGCGCCGTGCCCCTCCCCGTCGTACGTGAGTTCCACGCCGACGCCCTCACCGAGCGCCCTCGCCATGCTGCGCGCGCCCTCGTACGGGGTGGCCGGGTCGCCGGTGTTGCCGATCACCAGGATCGGGGCCGCGTCCGGGGCGCTGACGTCCGGGTGGTCGGCGGCGCCCGGCACCGCCCAGTCGGTGCAGGTGATCATCCCCCAGGCCATGAAGTCCCCGAAGAGGGGAGAGGCCTTCCGGAACTGGGGCAGCAGTCGCTCCACGTCCTCCGGGGTGTAACGGGGCCTGGCGTCGGCGCAGTTGATGGCGACGTTGGCGGGCACCAGGTTGCTGTACTCGCCGTTCTCGCCGCGTCCGTTCATCGAGTCGGCCAGCACCATCAGGATCGTGCCGTCGCCGTCGTACGCCTGCTCCAGGCCGTCGGTGAGGAACGCCCAGAAGTCCTTCGAGTACAGGGCCTGCGCGATGCCGCTCGTCGCCATCGTCTCGGTGAGCTGGCGGGGGAAGACCCCCGGGATGGGCCGGCGGTCCAGGTCCCGCAGCAGCTTCGCGATGCGGTTCTCCACGTCCTGCACGCTGTCGCCGACGGGGCACTCCTCGACCTGGGAGACACAGTCCTCGGCGTAGTTGTCCAGGGCGCGCTGGAAGCCACGGGCCTGACCGAGCGAGGCCTGCTCGTAGTTCAGCGCCGGGTCGACGACCGCGTCGAACACCGCGCGGCCCACCTTGTCGGGGAAGAGGTGGGCGTAGACGCCGCCGAGTTCGGTGCCGTAGGAGATGCCGAAGTAGTGCAGCTTGTCGTCGCCGAGGACCTGGCGCATCAGGTCGAGGTCGCGGGCCGCGTCGGTGGTGCGCACATGCGGCAGCATCCGCCCGGAGTTGTCCTCGCACGCCTCGTTGAACTCCTTGGTGCTGTCCAGCAGTTCCGCGCGTTCGGCGCTGTCGTCGGGGGTGCCGTCCTGCTGGAAGTGCTCGTCGAGCTGCTGGTCGTCCTCGCAGGTGACGGGCGCGCTGCGGCCGACCCCGCGCGGGTCGAAGCTCACCAGGTCGTACCGGGTGCGCAGGGTGGCGTACTCCCGGCCGAACGCGGGGAGCGTGGTCACGCCGGAGCCGCCGGGGCCGCCGAAGTTGAAGAGCAGCGAGCCGATCCGCTCGCTCTCCGGGCCGCTCGTCCGGACGCGGATCAGCGCGAGGCCGATGGTGTCGCCGTCCGGGTCGTCCCAGTCCAGCGGCGTCTTGAGCGTCGCGCATTCCCACTGGCCCCGGGCGCCCGCCAACGGCGACGGCGACGCACCGCCGCCCTGGGCCTCGTCCGGCGCGGGGCAGGCCTTCCAGTCCAGCTTCTGCCGCGTCAGGTCCTGGGCCGGGTCGTCCCCCTCGGCACAGCCCGCCAGCAGCGCGGGCAGCAGAAGGGCACAGGCGGACAGGGCGGCTGCGCGGAGCCGGAAGGGGCGGGACATGTCCCCATCCTGCGGTCGCCCGCGGCGGCGCGCGCGGGGCACGGGCCGTCCGAGGGAGGGCCCCGCCCGGCCGGCGTCTCAGCCGGTCACAACGCCGCTTTGCGGGTGAGGTGGTTGAAGGCGAGCCAGCCCGGCAGCACGGGCAGCCACAGGGTCAGCAGCCGGTAGAGCAGCACGGCGGGCGCCGCGACCTCCTTGGGGAGGCCGACCGCGATCAGACCGACCGTCAGGGTGGCCTCCACGGCGCCCACACCGCCCGGTGTCGGCGCGGCGGACCCGAGGGCGTTGCCCGCGAGGAAGACGACGGCGACGCTGGCGATGCTCACCGAGGTCGACTCGTCGCCGAACGCCCGGATCGAGGCGTCCAGGCACATCACGAAGCAGGCGGTCAGCAGCAGCATGCCGCCGATGCCGGTGACGAGCTTCTGCGGCCGCTGCAGCACGTCGAGCATGCGCGGCACGACACCCGCGAACAGCGACCGCACGCGCGTGACGACGAACTTCCGCAGGAACGGCACCGAGGTCACCACGAGCACCAGCACCGCGACCGTCAGCAGACCCCCGATGACCGTCCGGGACGGCGACAGCGAAGGCGTCTTCTCGGTTCCGGTCAGATAACCGAACGCCAGCAGCATCAGGATGTGGCAGCCGAGCCCGAACAGCTGGGACGCGCCGACGCTCGCCACCGCGAGCCCCGGACGCACCCCCGCGCGCTGGAGGAACCGGGTGTTCAGCGCGACGCCGCCGACCGCGGCCGGGGCGACGATCTTCACGAAGGAGCCGGCGACCTGGGCCGCCACGGTGCGCAGGAACGGCACCCGCTCCGGCACGAACCCGAGCAGCGCCATCGCGGCCGCCACGTAGCTCAGCGCCGAGAACAGCACCGCCGCGGCCACCCAGCCCCACTCCGCGTTGGAGATCAGCGGGCCGAACTCGATGTGGGTGAGCTGCGTCAGCAGGAAGTACGCGCCGATCGCGCCCGCGATCAGGCTGATCAGCGTGCGCGGACGCACCCGCTCCAGCCGGGCCGGCTCGACCGGGGCCTGCGGCCTGATCCGCAGCACCTCCTGGCGGATCTGGCTGAGCAGATCCTCCTCGCGCGCCTCCTCCAGAGCTTCGTCGATGGCCCGCTTCTCGGCCCGCTGCTCCGCCCGTACGGCCTTCTTGTCCGCCTTGTCGAGCACGACGGGGCGGGACCCGTCGGCGTCGTCGGCGGGGGCGGGACGGGACTGGCGGGAGGCTTCAAGGACCGCCTCGCGTTCCCGCTCGGCGCGCTCCCGGGCGAGCCTGCGCAGCGTCGCGCGCGTGGAGCGGCTGAGCGCGATCGGCTGGAGCATCGGCAGACAGTCCGCGACGGCGTCGGGGCCGAGGACGCTCAGCGCGGAGGCCACCGTGCGTTCGGCGCCCACCCGCAGCCCCAGCGTCACCAGCAGCTGGGCGACGTCCATGCGCAGCAACAGGTCGCCGGCCGCGATCTCCCCGCCGCGCAGGTCGGTGAGGATCACCGTGCCGGAATGATCCACCAGGATGGCGTCGCCGACCAGCCTGCGGTGCGCGATACGGCGGGACTGCAGCGCCTTCACCTGGTGCCAGGTGTCGCGCAGCAGTTCATCGGTGATTTCCTCGTCGTCCAGGGAGTCCAGCGTGCGGCCGCCGGTGTGCTCGTAGACCAGCATCACCGCGTCGGGGCCCAGCTCCGAGGTGGCGATCAGCTTGGGCGCGTTGGCGCCGGCGGCGATGGCGGCGTAGGCCAGCAGGGCCTCCTGCTCCAGCGCCTGGCGCAGCGACTGCAGGCTGCGGCGGGTGGCGAAGCCGCGCAGCGCCAGGTTGCGCCACGCGCGGTAGAAGAAGCCCTGTGCCTGCTGCTCGCGGTCGACCACGGTGACGTCGAGGGGCGGGCCGTCCTCCAGGGTGACGAAGTAGCGCCGTCCCCGGTCGCCGCCCTCGGCCGCGTCGGCAGCCTCCTCGCGGGACGCGGTCACCGGGCGGAAGCCGACCGTCCGGAGCCCTGCCATCAGGGTGCGGCCGGTGGGCCGGACGTTGGGCGAGCCGACGGCGTAGAGCGTGCCGTAGGCGACGGTCCAGCCGATCAGCACGGTGAGGATGATCGAGAACGGGGTGGTGTACCCGGTGACCAGCATCGAGAAGGCGTCGAGCAGCAGCACCACCCACAGCACCGCGCGCCACCGCGGTCTGCGGGACATCCCGACGGCGGTCATGTAGGCGATGACGGGTGCGAGATAGCCGTGCACCGGGTCCGTGAGCGCGTGGATGTCGCCGGGGGAAGGCTGGGTGAGCGCGTCCTGGATCGAGTCGGGGGCGGCCCGCGCGACCCACAGGTCCGTGGCGAGCGTCACTCCGTGCGCGAGTACGGCGGCGAGCACACCGTCGGCGATCCGCAGCCCGTCCCGCTTGATCAGGCGTTCGATCGCGAAGGCGACCGGGACCAGCAGGATCGCGATGCTGGAGGCCAGACCGGCGATCTTGATGAGCAGGTCGGGCGCCTGTCCGGTGCCCTTGTTGATGTCCTGTTCGAGACCCGAGGTGGTGCCGTGCGCGAACGCGGCGATCGCCAGCAGTACCACGACCGCGAGCACGCCGCCCACCAGCCGCATGAGGTCGGACGGGCGGTGCACGCGCGCGGGGAGCAGCGGTTCGTCGCCCTCCACCTCGTCGATGTGCGCGACGTCCCGGTGTGCGCCACCGGCCTCCTTCGCGGTGTCCGGGCGCGACGAGGCCTCAGGGGTGCCCTCCGTGTCCCCGGGGTGCGCACCCTGCTGCTTCATCGTCTCTTCTCGATCTCGTATCACCGGTCACCGCCCGCACGATGGTGGCATGCCGTACCGCCACAAGGGGGCATCAGGGTCCACAAGCGGGGCGGCACAGTCTGCCCGAAGCGGTGCTCCGGGGCGAGTCGCCCGCCCGTGTCCGCGGCCGCGCCGCGTTGTCGGTGGGGTGGGGCAGGATGGTCCGGATGAGCCAGGAGAGTCTTCCGTCCGACGGGGGTCCGGAGCACCCGGACGCCCTGCCCGCGTACGCCGAGCGGGTCCTGGAGGTCGCCGAGCTGATCCCGCCGGGGCGTGTCATGACGTACGGGGACGTGGCCGAGTGGCTGGGGGAGGGCGGGCCCCGGCAGGTGGGGCGCGTGATGGCGCTCTACGGCGGGGCCGTGCCCTGGTGGCGCGTGGTCCGCGCGGACGGCGTGCTGCTGCCGGGCCACGAGCTGCGTGCCCTCGGTCACTACCGCGCGGAGGGCACACCGCTGCGGGAGGCGGGCCGGGCGGCGGAGGGCCATGTGCCACGCCTCGACATGAGACGCGCGCGGTGGGACGGCGGCGCGGACACCGGGGGTCACACCTGACAGCTTCCGCCATCCCCGCCGCCGCCGTGTGACGTGTGATCCGTCAGGGGGACATGTGGCACATCCACGGCATGACGTACGTTCGTGGGTCGAGGGGCGTGGGTGCCCGGAGTGACCGGAGGGAAGAAGCGGAAACCCTGCTTCCGCTCCGGTCCCCGGCGTAGCGTCGGCTGCGCGTGGCCCTCTCACCCCCCGACCACCGCCCCGCACACGCGGCGCGGCGCCCCACAGCACACCCAACCAGGACCGGCGAACCACGTGAGCTCCTCTTCCTCCACCAGCGGCCTGTCGCACCCCCCGGTGCGGCGGGGGAGCCGTGGCGCCTATCGACTGGTGCGTACCCCGCCGACCCGCGTGGATCCCCCTCCACTGGACGCCGCCCAGCGCTCCGTGGTTGAGCACGGCTCAGGCCCGCTGCTCGTCCTCGCCGGTCCCGGCACCGGCAAGACCACGACGCTCGTCGAGTCCGTGGCCGCCCGCATCGCGGGCGGCGGCGACCCCGAGCGCATCCTGGTGCTCACCTTCAGCCGCAAGGCCGCTGTCGAGCTGCGCGACCGCATGGCGCTGCGCATCGGCGCCGCCCGCGCCCCGCAGGCGACCACCTTCCACAGCTTCTGCTACGCCCTGGTCCGCGCCCACCAGGACAGCGACCTGTTCGTGGAGCCGCTGCGTCTGCTCTCCGGACCCGAGCAGGACGTCACCGTGCGTGAGCTGCTCGCCGGCCAGGCAGACCTGGAACGGCTCGGGCTGTCCCACGTGCGCTGGCCCGACGACCTGCGCGCCTGCCTCACCACCCGCGGCTTCGCCGACGAGGTCCGCGCCGTGCTCGCCCGCAGCCGCGAGCTCGGGCTCGACCCCCGCGCCCTGGACGCCTTCGCCCGCCGCATCGGCCGCCCCGACTGGCGCGCCGCCTCCGCCTTCCTCGCCGAGTACCTCGACGTCCTCGACCTCCAGGGCGTCATCGACTACGCCGAACTCGTCCACCGCGCGGTGCTCCTCGCGCGGCGGCCCGAGACCGCCGGGCGGCTCGCCGACCGCTACGACGCCGTCTACGTCGACGAGTACCAGGACACCGACCCCGCTCAGGTACGGCTGCTGCACGCCCTGGCGTCCGGCGGCCGCACCCTCGTCGCCTTCGGTGACCCCGACCAGTCGATCTACGCCTTCCGGGGCGCCGACGTCGGCGGCATCCTGGAGTTCCCGCACGCCTTCCCGCGCGCCGACGGCCGCCCCGCACCCGTCCAGGTGCTGCGCACCTCCCGGCGCTCCGGCGCCGCGCTCCTCGAAGCCACCCGGCGGATCACCCGCCGCATGCCGCTGCCCCGGCTGCCCGCCGAGAAGGTCCGCCTGCACCGTGAGCCGGCGCCCGAGCGCGAGGGCGGCCGGGTCGAGGTGTACACCTACCCGACGGCCGGCACCGAGCTGGACAACATCGCCGACATCCTGCGCCGCGCCCATCTGGAGGACGGCGTCCCCTGGAACGACATGGCGGTCCTGGTCCGCGCGGGCGCCCGCACGCTTCCGGTGGTCCGCCGCGCCCTCACCTCCGCGGGCGTCCCCGTCGACGTCGACGGCGACGACGTGCCCCTGCGGCACGAGCCGGCGGTCGCCCCGCTGCTGACCGCGCTGCGCGCGGTGGCGAGGGCGGAGGAGGAACAGCGGCCGGGCGGCGTCGCGGCGGGGTCGGGTGACGCGGGTGCGGTTACCGGGTCAGGCGAGACGGGGGCGAGTGAGCGTGCGGCGGCCGGGGCCGGCGAGGCGGGTGTGCGTGAGGGCCTGGCGGCCGGGTCCGGCGAGGCGGGTGTGCGTGAGGGCCTGGCGGCCGGGTCCGGCGAGGCGGGTGCGAGCGCGGGCGCCGGTTCCGACGACGAGCCCTGCTGGCTCGACACCGAGACCGCGCTCACCCTCCTCACCTCCCCCCTCGCCGGCATGGACGCCGCCGATCTGCGGCGGCTCGGCCGCGCGCTGCGCGAGGAGGAGCGGGCGGCCGGGAACCCCCTGCCGCCGCCCTCGGACGAGCTGCTCGCCCGTGCGCTGGCCGCGCCCGAGCGGCTCGCCGTGCACGACCCCGTCTACGCGCGCGGTGCGCAACGGCTCGGCGCCCTGCTGCGCCGCGCCCGCGAGTGCCTGGCCGGCGGCGGCACGGCCGAGGAGGCCCTCTGGGAGCTGTGGGACGGCACCCCCTGGCCACAGCGCCTGGAACGCGCCGCCCGCCGTGGCGGCGCCGCCGGCCGCAACGCCGACCGCGACCTCGACGCCGTGTGCGCCCTGTTCGCGACCGCCGCGCGCGCGGAGGAGCGCACGGGCGGGCGCGGCGCCCTCAACTTCCTCGAGGAGATCGAGGCCGAGGACATCGCCGCCGACACCCTCACCCGCCGCGCCGCCCGCCCCGACGCCGTACGCCTGATGACCGCGCACCGCTCGAAGGGCCTGGAGTGGGGGCTCGTCGTCGTGGCCGGCGTCCAGGAGGGCCTGTGGCCCGACCTGCGCCGCCGCGGCTCCCTGCTGGAGGCCGACCGCATCGGCCGCGACGGACTCGCCGAACCGCTCACCCCCGGCGCGCTGCTCGCCGAGGAGCGTCGCCTCTTCTACGTCGCCGCCACGCGCGCGCGTGACCGCCTGGTCGTGACGGCCGTGAAGGCGTCCTCCGACGACGGCGACCAGCCCTCCCGCTTCCTCACCGAGCTCGGCGTCGAGCCCAAGGACGTCACCGGACGCCCGCGTCGCCCGCTGTCCGTCGCCGCGCTCGTCGCCGAACTGCGCGCCACCACGGTCGACCCCCGCGTCTCCGACGCCCTGCGCGAGGCCGCCGCCCGCCGGCTGGCCCGGCTCGCCGCACTCGCCGACGAGGACGGCCGCCCCCTGGTGCCGTCCGCGCACCCCTACCGCTGGTGGGGCATGTACGAACCCACGCACAGCAAGGTGCCGCTGCGCGACCGCGACCAGCCCGTGGTGCTCTCCGGCAGCGCCCTCGACCAGCTGGCCAACACCTGCGCCCTCCAGTGGTTCCTCGGCCGCGAGGTGAAGGCCGACGCGCCCGCCACCGCCGCCCAGGGCTTCGGCAACGTCGTCCACGTCCTCGCCGACGAGGTCGCCTCCGGGCACACCCCCGCCGACCTCGACGTCCTCATGGAACGCCTCGACTCCGTGTGGAACGCCCTCGCCTTCGACGCGCCCTGGAAGTCGGCGCAGGAGAAGGAGAACGCGCGCGTGGCGCTCGAACGCTTCCTGAAGTGGCACGTCATGGACCGCACCGGACGCATCCCGGTGGCCAGCGAGCACGACTTCGACGTCACCCTGGAGTCCGGCGACTACCAGGTCCGCATCCGGGGCCAGATGGACCGCGTCGAGGCCGACGGCGAGGGCCGCGCCTACGTCGTCGACTTCAAGACCGGCAAGCAGGCGCCCAGCTCCAGGGAGGTGGAACGCCACCCCCAGCTCGCCGTGTACCAGCTCGCCGTCCGCGAGGGCGCCGTCGACGACGTCTTCGACGGGGTGCGGCCCGAGCCGGGCGGCGCCGAGCTGGTCCAGCTGCGGCAGGGCGCCGCCAAGCGGGACGGCGGCGAGACACTGCCCAAGGTGCAGGCGCAGGAGCCGCTGGAGGGGGAGTGGGTCGGCGACCTGCTGGCCACCGCCGCCGGCAAGGTCCTCGACGAGCGGTTCACCCCGACTGCGGGCCAGCACTGCGCGCACTGCGCGTTCCGGGCGTCGTGCAGCGCCCGCCCCGAGGGCCGCCACGTCGTCGAGTGAACGGCTCCAGCAGCGTGCGTGACGTATCGCACCACCCCCGCCGACCTGCGCTTCTTCCCTCCCGGCGGGCTAGGTGGGCCCGAGCTGTCGGTGGCCGCCGCTAGATTCTCGGTGTGCCCGCCCGAATCACCGATCCCGACCAGCTCAAGGAGCTGCTCGGGATTCCGTTCACCCCGGAGCAGACGGCCTGCATCACCGCGCCGCCCGCCCCGCAGGTGATCGTGGCCGGAGCGGGTTCCGGCAAGACGACGGTGATGGCGGCCCGCGTCGTCTGGCTGGTCGGCACCGGCCAGGTCGCCCCCGAGCAGGTCCTCGGCCTCACCTTCACCAACAAGGCCGCCGGTGAACTCGCCGAGCGCGTCCGTACGGCCCTGATCAAGGCCGGCGTCACCGACCCGGACCCCCTCCCGTCACCCGACCACCACTCCTCCCCGTCGGACCCGGACACCCCCCCGGGCGAGCCGGTGATCTCCACCTATCACGCCTTCGCCGGCCGGCTCCTCACCGACCACGGGCTGCGCATCGGCCTGGAACCGACGTCGCGGCTGCTGGCCGACGCCACCCGCTACCAGCTCGCCGCGCGCGTGCTGCGCGAGGCGCCCGGCCTCTACCCGGCCCTCACGCGTTCCTTCGCCGATCTGGTGGGCGACCTCCTCACCCTCGACTCGGAGCTCTCCGAGCACCTGGTGCGCCCCGAGGACCTGCGCGCCCACGACGCCGAGCTGCTGCGTGCCCTGGAGAACGCCAAGCTCACCAACGCCGACCTGCGCAAGGTCCCCGAGGCGGCCGCCGCCCGCCGCGAGCTGGCCGAGCTGGTGCAGCGCTACCGGGCCGCCAAACGCGAACGCGATCTGCTCGACTTCGGCGACCAGATCGCCCTGTCCGCCCGGCTCGCCGGCCTGCCCGAGGTGGGCCGCGTGCTGCGCGACGAGTTCCGGGTGGTCCTCCTCGACGAGTACCAGGACACCTCGGTCGCCCAGCGCGTCCTCCTCGCGGGCCTCTTCGGCGGCGGCACCGGCCACCCGGTCACCGCCGTGGGCGACCCCTGCCAGGCCATCTACGGCTGGCGCGGCGCCTCCGTCGCCAACCTCGACGACTTCCCCGAGCACTTCCCGCACGCCGACGGCCGCCCCGCCACCCGCCAGTCCCTCAGCGAGAACCGCCGCAGCGGCGGCCGGCTGCTCGACCTCGCCAACGGCCTCGCCGAGCCGCTGCGCGCCATGCACGCGGGCGTCGAGGCCCTCCGCCCGGCACCCGGCGCCGAGCGCGACGGCATCGTCCGCTGCGCCCTGCTGCGCACCCACGCCGAGGAGATCGACTGGCTCGCCGACTCGATCGCGCACCTGGTGAACACCGGCAAGGCGCCCGGCGAGATCGCCGTCCTGTGCCGCACGGCCACGGACTTCGCCGAGATCCAGGCCGCGCTGGTCGCCCGGGACGTGCCCGTCGAGGTCGTCGGCCTGTCCGGGCTGCTGCACCTGCCGGAGATCGCCGACCTGGTCGCCGTCTGCGAGGTCCTTCAGGACCCCGGCGCCAACGCCTCCCTCGTCCGGCTGCTGACCGGCCCGCGCTGGCGGATCGGCCCCCGCGACCTCGCCCTGCTCGGCCGCCGCGCGCGCCGGCTGGTGTCCCACGCGCGTGTGGAAGGCGACGACGACCCCGACCGGCGGCTCGCCGAAGCCGTGGAGGGCGTCGACCCCGCCGAGGTGATCTCGCTCGCCGACGCCCTCGACACCTTCCTGGAGACCCCGCTGGAGGGCGGCGGGGACGACGACGGGCTGCCCTTCTCGCCCGACGCGCGCGTCCGCTTCGCCCGCCTCGCCGCCGAGCTGCGCGACCTGCGCCGTTCCCTCTCCGACCCGCTGATGGACGTACTGCACCGGGTGCTCGCCGTCACCGGTCTCGAGGTCGAGCTGTCCGCGTCCCCGCACGCGCTGGCCGCCCGCCGCCGGGAGACCCTGTCCAACTTCCTCGACATCGCCGCGTCCTTCGCCGCCGGGGACAACGAGGCCACCCTGCTGGCCTTCCTCGGCTTCCTGCGCACCGCCGCCCAGTACGAGAAGGGCCTGGACAACGCGCTGCCGGGCGGCGAGAACACCGTCAAGGTGCTCACCGCCCACAAGTCCAAGGGCCTGGAGTGGGACGTCGTCGCCGTCCCCGGCCTGGTCACCGGCGCCTTCCCCAGCGACCGGGGCCGCGAGAAGTGGACGGCGCAGGGCAAGGTGCTGCCGCACGCGCTGCGCGGCGACGCCGACACCCTCCCCGACGTGCCGTCCTGGGACTCCCGGGGCCTGAAGGCCTTCCACGAGGCCATGAAGGAGCACCAGCACACCGAGGAGCTGCGCCTCGGCTACGTCACCTTCACCCGCCCCCGCTCCCTGCTGCTCGGCTCCGGCCACTGGTGGGGCCCCAGCCAGAAGAAGCCGCGCGGCCCCTCCGAGTTCCTGCTCGCCCTCCACGACCACTGCGCCGCCGGGTACGGCGAGATCGAGGTGTGGGCGGATGAGCCCGAGGAGGACGAGGAGAACCCGGCGCTGCGGCAGGCCGGCGACGTCCAGGAGTGGCCGCTGCCCCTGGACGACGCGGCCCTCGCCCGGCGCCGCGCCGCCGCCGCGACCGTCCTCGCCCACCTCGACCGCATCGCCGCCGACCCGCACGGCGCGGCCGCCGTCCACGACCCGGGCGCCTACGACGACCCGGACTGGCCGCCCCCGCCGGACGACGAGGAGCCGTACCCGGAGGACTTCGCCGACGAGCCGTACGCCGAAGACCCGTACGCCGACGACTGGGACTCCCTGCCCATCGAGCGCCCCACGAAGCGCCCCGCCGAGCACCCCGTCGTCCCCCACCAGGCCACCGCCCCGGAGGAGTCCGCCCGCCCGCGCCCGGACCCCCCGGCCCCCGCCGAGGCGCGCCTCACCCCCGAGGAGGCCCGTACCGTCGCCTCCTGGGACCGCGACCTGGACGCCCTCACCGGGGAGCTGCTGCGCGCCCGTGAGACGGTCACCGAGGTGCGGCTGCCCGCCTCCCTCACCGCGTCCCAGCTGCTGCGGCTCGCCGACGACCCCGACGCCTTCGCCCGGGAGCTGGCCCGCCCCATGCCGCGCCCGCCGCAGCCCGCCGCGCGCCGGGGCACCCGCTTCCACGCGTGGGTCGAGGCGCGCTTCGAGGAGCTGACCCTGCCCATGCTCGACCCGGACGAGCTGCCGGGAGCCGACGCCGAGATCGCCGACGAGCGCGACCTGGAGGAGCTGAAGGACGCCTTCGAGCGCACCGAGTACGCCCACCGCACGCCCTACCGCGTGGAGGCGCCGTTCCAGCTGTCGATCGCCGGCCGGGTCGTCCGGGGCCGCATCGACGCCGTGTACCGGCACGAGAGCGCCGGGGACTCCGGGGACGGCGACGGCGTCACGTACGAGATCGTCGACTGGAAGACCGGCCGGGGCCGCACCGCCGACCCGCTGCAGCTGGCGGTCTACCGGCTCGCCTGGGCCGAGCAGCAGGGCGTCCCCCTGGAGTCCGTCACCGCCGCGTTCCTGTACGTCCGCACCGGCGAGGTGGTCCGCCCGGAGCGGCTCCCCGGCCGCGCCGAGCTGGAGCGGCTGCTGCTCGACGATCCGGAGGAGGGGACGCCGCACGCCGAGGATGAGACACGGCACGCCGGAGGGTGACATCGCGCACGCCGCACGGTGAGATACCGCACTCCGAGGACACCCCCGCGGGCCGATAGGCTCGTAGACATGAGCCAGCACGTTGACAATGCCGTCGACGCCGTCCGTACGTACATCGCAGACCACCGCACGGCGTTTCTCGACGACCTCTCCGCGTGGCTCCGCATCCCGTCCGTCTCGGCCCAGCCCGATCACGCCCCTGACGTGCGCCGCAGCGCCGACTGGCTCGTCGCCGCGCTGAAGGACACCGGCTTCCCGGCCGTCGAGGTCTGGGACACCCCCGGCGCCCCGGCGGTCTACGCCGAGTGGCCCGGCGACGACCCCGAGGCGCCGACCGTCCTCGTCTACGGCCACCACGACGTGCAGCCCGCCGCCCGCGAGGACGGCTGGAACAGCGACCCCTTCGAGCCCGAGATCCGCGGCAATCGCCTCTACGCGCGCGGTGCCGCCGACGACAAGGGCCAGGTCTTCTTCCACACCCTGGGCGTGCGCGCCCACCTCGCCGCCACCGGACGCACCAGCCCCGCCGTCCACCTCAAGCTGCTGATCGAGGGCGAGGAGGAGTCCGGCTCCCCGCACTTCCGTGAGCTCGTCGAGCGGCACGCGGACCGGCTCGCCGCCGACGCGGTGATCGTCTCCGACACCGGCATGTGGTCCGAGGACACCCCGACCGTGTGCACCGGCATGCGCGGCCTCGCCGAGTGCGAGATCCGCCTGTACGGCCCCGACCAGGACATCCACTCCGGTTCCTTCGGCGGCGCGGTGCCCAACCCGGCCACCGCGGCAGCCCGCCTGGTCGCCGCCCTGCACGACGAGCAGGGCCGGGTGGCGGTCCCCGGCTTCTACGACGGCGTCGTCGAGCTCACCGACCGCGAACGCGAGCTCTTCGCCCGGCTGCCCTTCGACGAGGAGCGCTGGCTGCGCACCGCCAAGTCGCACGGCACCGGCGGCGAGGCCGGCTACAGCACCCTGGAGCGCATCTGGGCGCGCCCCACCGCCGAGGTCAACGGCATCGGCGGCGGTTACCAGGGCCCCGGCAGCAAGACGATCATCCCGTCCTCCGCGATGGTGAAGCTGTCCTTCCGGCTGGTCGCGGGCCAGGACCCCGCGCACATCCAGGACGCGGTCGCCGCCTGGGTGCCCGGCCGGCTGCCCGAAGGCGTCCGGCACGAGATCACCTTCAGCCCGGCCACCCGCCCCTGCCTCACCCCGCTCGACCACCCCGCCCTCCAGTCGGTCGTCCGCGCGATGGGACGCGCCTTCGGCAAACCGGTGCTGTTCACCCGCGAGGGCGGATCCGGACCGGCCGCCGATCTCCAGGACGTCCTCGGCGCCCCGGTGCTGTTCCTCGGCATCTCCGTCCCGTCCGACGGCTGGCACGCCCCCGACGAGAAGGTCGAACTGGACCTGCTGCTCAAGGGCGCCGAGACCAGCGCCCACCTCTGGGGCGACCTCGCCGAGCACTGGCGGCACGCCCCCTGACCACCCACGCCGTCCGAAGCGGGCGCCCGCGCGCGGCACACTGGAAGAGCCGCGCCACCGCCGCGCCCGCAGGACCCGGTCCCTCCCGCCCACGTCCGCCAGACCGCCCGCGACCCGATCCGTTCCCCCGGGGGAGTTGGAAGCACCCGTGACCACCAGGACCGACCACACCGCCGACCGACCCATCTCGCTCACCGCCCCGAGCGGCATCGACCGCGCCGCCCACCACCGGCTCGACGAGGCCTGGCTCGCGGCGGCGTGGAGCCACCCCTCGACCCGCTGCTTCGTGGTCTCCGGCGGCCAGGTCCTCATCGACGAGACGCCCGACGGGCGCACCGAACTCGTCATGACCCCGTCCTTCGAGGCCCCGCTCACCGAGGCCCACCGCTACTTCCTCGGCATCGACGAGGACGGCGTCAGCTACTTCGCCCTGCAGAAGGACTCGCTGCCCGGCCGCATGGACGACTCCGCCCGCCCGGCGGGCCTGCGCGAGGCCGGACTGCTGCTGTCCCCGCGCGAGGCGGGCCTGATGGTGCACGCGGTCGCCCTGGAGAACTGGCAGCGGCTGCACCGCTTCTGCTCCCGATGCGGCGAGCGCACCGTCATCGCCGCCGCCGGCCACATCCGCCGCTGCCCGGCCTGCGGCGCCGAGCACTACCCGCGCACCGACCCCGCGGTGATCATGGCGGTGATCGACGACAAGGACCGCATCCTGCTCGGCCGCCAGGTCCACTGGCCCGAGGGCCGCTTCTCCACGCTCGCCGGGTTCGTCGAGCCGGGCGAGGCCATCGAGCAGTCGGTGCGCCGCGAGGTGCACGAGGAGGTCGGCATCGCCGTCGGCGAGGTCGAGTACGTCGCCAGCCAGCCCTGGCCGTTCCCCTCCAGCCTGATGCTCGGCTTCGTCGCCCACGCCACCTCCTCCGAGATCACGGTGGACGGCGACGAGATCCACGAGGCCCGCTGGTTCTCCCGCGACGAACTGCGCGCCGCCTTCGAGTCCGGCGAGGTACTCCCGCCGTACGGCATCTCCATCGCGGCCCGGCTGATCGAGCGCTGGTACGGCGAGGACCTGCCCGTCCGCAGCGCCTTCTGAGCCGGAGAACCTCGCACACTCCACGCATGACGAAGCGGGTGGCCGTCCCATGAGGGACGGCCACCCGCTTCGTTGGTACGGGAGGCCCGTACGAAGTCGCTCAGACGCCGATCTTCTGCTTCACCTGCGCGAGCGAGGGGTTGGTGAGCGTCGAACCGTCGGGGAACAGCACGGTGGGCACCGTCTGGTTGCCGCCGTTCGCCTTCTCCACGAAGGCCGCCGACTCGGGGTCCTGCTCGATGTTGATCTCGGTGTACGCGATGCCCTCACGGTCCAGCTGGCTCTTCAGCCGGCGGCAGTAGCCGCACCACGTGGTGCTGTACATCGTCACAGTGCCCTGCATGCCTCTCGCGCTCCTTCGGCGGCTCGGGGAAGTCCTCGGTCTCCGGGGGAACGTACGTGAAAGCGAAGGCATTCCCGCCGTCCCCCGGCCCCGCCCCCCTGAGCCGGTGACGTGACGCTTGTCGCATTTGTACGACCACGAGCCCTTCCCTGTGGACAACCGGCTCACCCGTCCCGGGCGACCTGGCAGCATGGCGGTGTGACAGCAGCAACGCACTCCACCCTCTTCCCGCGGGTACCGGACTCGGCCGACGCGGTGCTCGAAGGTCTCGACCCCGAGCAGCGCGCCGTCGCCACCGCGCTGCACGGGCCGGTGTGCGTGCTGGCGGGCGCCGGCACCGGCAAGACCAGGGCGATCACCCACCGCATCGCCTACGGGGTGCGCGCCGGCATCCTCCAGCCGTCCAGCGTCCTCGCCGTCACGTTCACCAACCGCGCGGCGGGGGAGATGCGCGGCCGGCTGCGCCAGCTCGGCGCGGTCGGCGTCCAGGCGCGGACGTTCCACTCCGCGGCCCTGCGCCAGCTCCAGTACTTCTGGCCCAAGGCAGTCGGCGGGACGCTGCCCCGGCTCGTCGACCGCAAGATCCAGCTTGTCGCCGACGCGGCCGCCGCCTGCCGGATCCGCCTCGACCGGGGAGAGCTGCGGGACGTCACCGCCGAGATCGAGTGGTCCAAGGTCACCCAGACCGTCCCCGCCGACTACACGGCCGCGGCCGCCAAGGCCGGCCGGGAGGCCCCCCGCGACCCCGCCGAGATCGCCCAGCTCTACGCCGCCTACGAGGACCTCAAGCGCGAGCGCTCCGTCATCGACTTCGAGGACGTCCTGCTGCTCACCGTCGCCGTCCTCCAGGACCGGCACGACATCGCCGAGCAGGTGAGGGCGCAGTACCAGCACTTCGTCGTCGACGAGTACCAGGACGTCAGCCCCCTCCAGCAGCGCCTGCTGGAGCTGTGGCTCGGCGACCGGGAGAACCTGTGCGTGGTCGGCGACGCCAGCCAGACCATCTACTCCTTCACCGGCGCCACCCCGGACCACCTCCTCGACTTCCGCGTCCGCCACCCCGGCGCCACCGTCGTCAAGCTCGTCCGCGACTACCGCTCCACCCCCCAGGTGGTCCGCCTCGCCAACGGCCTGCTCGCCCAGGCTAGGGGCCGCGCCGCCGACCATCGCCTCGAACTGGTCTCCCAGCGCCCCGCCGGACCCGAACCGGTCTTCACCGAGTACACCGACGAGCCCGCCGAGGCCGAGGGAGCCGCCCGCCGCATCCGCGAGCTGATCGACTCCGGCGTCCCCGCCGGCGAGATCGCCGTCCTGTTCCGCACCAACGCCCAGTCCGAGACCTACGAGCAGGCCCTCGCCGACGCCGGCGTGCCCTACCAGCTGCGCGGGGCCGAGCGGTTCTTCGACCGCCCCGAGGTGCGCAACGCGATCACCGCCCTGCGTGCCGCCGCCCGTTTCGGCGGCAACGACGCCCTCCTCGACGACGCCCCCGACCTGCCCTCCCAGGTGCGCGCCGTGCTCTCCGGCAAGGGCTGGACGCCCCAGCCGCCCGCCGGATCGGGCGCGGTCCGGGAGAGCTGGGAGTCCCTCGCCGCCCTGGTGCACCTCGCCCAGGACTTCACCGCCGCCAGGAGCGGCGCGACGCTCGCCGACCTCGTCGTCGAACTGGACGAGCGGGCCGGTTCCCAGCACGCCCCCACGGTCCAGGGCGTCACGCTCGCCTCGCTGCACGCCGCCAAGGGCCTGGAGTGGGACGTCGTCTTCCTGGTCGGCGTCGCCGAGGGCATGATGCCGATCACCTACGCCAAGACGGACGAGCAGATCGAGGAGGAGCGCCGTCTCCTCTACGTCGGCGTCACCCGCGCCCGTGAGCACCTGCACCTCTCCTGGGCGCTCTCCCGCTCCCCGGGAGGCCGCCCGAACCGGCGCCCGAGCCGCTTCCTCACGGGACTGCGCCCCGGCTCGCACGCCGTCGCGGGCCGCGCGGGCGCGGCGGGCGCGGGCGGAGTGGAGCGCGGCTCCTGGACGGCGGCGGCCACCGCGGTCCTCGAACAGGCCCCGCGCCGCCGGCAGCGCACCCCCGCCCGCTGCCGCGTCTGCGGCCGCACGCTCACCGACGGCGGCGAGATGAAACTGATGCGCTGCGAGGACTGCCCCTCCGACATGGACGAGGGACTGTACGAGCGGCTGCGCGAATGGCGCGGCGAGCAGGCGCGGCGCAGCGGCCAGCCCGCCTTCTGCGTCTTCACCGACAAGACGCTGATCGCCATCGCCGAGGCCGTCCCCGACGACGAGCACGAACTGGCCCGGATTCCCGGGGTGGGCATGCGCAAGCTGCGCCGTTACGGAGCCGACGTGCTGGCCCTCTGCGCGGGCCGGGACCCCGCCGAGGGACAAGATCAGGACTGACGCGAACTCGTCGGAAAAATAGTTTGCGCATGCCCCGGGAATCCCCATAGGTTCTTAGCCACGGGGACAGCGGCCTTCTCGGAGGCCCTGATTCCGTGTTGTACTTGCATATCCGCGGACCGGTTCGCCCGGTCCCCCGAGACGCCGAGAGGAGGCGAGTCCAGTGATCAGCATCAACACCAGCACCAGCGTCAAACTGACCGATCGCTCGGCCGTCTCCCTGTGCATTCTCGGCGCCTCCGACCGGGGCACCGGTCTGTCCGGCATTCGTGCCGTCCGTCCGGCGTCCTCCCTCGCTCCCGCGGGCCTTGTCGTCCGTGAGCGCGATGAGCGACCGACCAAGGCACTGGAAGCAGCAGTAGTGGCACAGGCGCAGGCCTATGCCTTTGCGGCGGCCGGTGCCGGATTCCGGAAGCAGACGACGCAGCACCACCTGATGTGGGCCTTCCGTGGGCCAGAACCCTGGAGTGATCCAGCCTGATTCGTCAGGCCGGCGCCTTCAGGGCCGCGGAACCCCATCCGGGATCCGCGGCCCTTCTGTTTGCCCGAACGGGGAGACAGGACAAGGCGCCTCGGGACAAGAAGAGAACCCGGTACCAGCCGCACACCCGGCCGACCGGCCGGAAACGACCAGACGAGGAAGACCAGCCGTGCAACTCGAAGCGCACGCCCCGTCCGTACCGCCTTCCGACACGATCCCCAAGCCCGGCTCCACGGAGGACCCGACCTTGACTCCGCTCACCGCGCTCACCGCGCTCGACGACGCCATCGAGAACCTCGGCGTACCCGTCCCGTGCCGCTCCTACGACCCGGAGGTCTTCTTCGCCGAGTCGCCCGCGGACGTCGAGTACGCCAAGTCCCTCTGCCGTACCTGCCCGCTGGTCGAGGCCTGCCTCGCCGGCGCCAAGGAGCGGCGTGAGCCCTGGGGCGTCTGGGGCGGCGAGCTGTTCGTCCAGGGTGTTGTCGTCGCCCGGAAGCGGCCGCGTGGCCGCCCGCGCAAGAACCCGGTCTCGGCATGAACACCCCCGGAACGATCGACCGCCCCCTCACGCACGACCCCCAGAAGCAGGCCCCGATGACGCCGTCCGCCCACGAGCCCGCAGGCTCCGCGACCGAAGACTTCACCACCAGCGGTGCGAACGACTCGCGCCAGAACAGGACCCGAGAGATGCAACTCATCCCAGAAGCCCTGGCTCGTGCGCATATGCACGACCGACTGCAGGAGGCGCAACGGGAAAGGCGGGCCAGCGGTCTGCTGACCGCGCGCCGGATGCAGCGCCGGGCCGAGCGCGCCTCGCGGCGCGCCCGCCGGGCGCTGGCCATGGCGGTCATGCAGTAGGGCATGCCGTCCGAGGCGGCCTCCCCAGCCGGAGGCCCCGATCCCCCCGCGGGGGCCGGTCCGTGCGAACGGACCGGCCCCCGCGGTGCGTTGACGGCGCGGCACCCTCCGCGCGGAGTTATCGTCGCCGCGTGACCAGTCCTCACGAAGGCGGCAACGAAGGCGGCAGCGGAAGCGACGACGAGGGCTCCGCCGCGGAGCCCGCGCCGCTCGCCTGCGCCCGCTGCGGTGTCCGCGCCGACCGGCCGCCGCCCACCTGGACCCTCTCCGTCGAGAACGGCGTCCGTCTGCACTACTGCGAGCGCTGCTCCCGCGAGAACCTGCGCGCGATCGAGGGGCGCCTCGACTCGCAGTGGTGGTGAGACGAACTCGGCCCGTCTCAGGCGCGCCCGGCCGCCCTGCGTGCCGTCAGGCCTGCGCCGCTTCCTCCTCCTCGCCCGGCTCCCCGGGGACGAACTCCGGCAGCCAGTCCTCCAGTTCGTCCCGCAGCCGCACCGTCGCCCCCAGCTGGCACAGCACACCGATGGTGCTCAGCGTGACCCGGTGGATCAGCAGATACGCCGGCGGCAGATTGAGCTGCTTGGCCAACTGGTAGGCGGGGGACCGGACGTCCGCTATCCGGGCCGCCTGGCTGCGCATCCAGCCCCGGGTGAAGGTGAACGCCTCGACCCGCGCCGGCTCGATGATCGGCAGCAGATAGTCGAGGACCGCGTCGGGGTCCAGCTCGATGGACTCCTTGACGAAGCCCTCCGCACAGAGCATCCCGTAGACGGCCTCCGCCTCTCCGTCCAGCGTCATCCGCAGCGCCTCGCCGATGGGGGAGGGCAGCCCGCCCGGGAGCCGGTCGACCGTGCCGAAGTCCAGGACGCCGAGGCGCCAGTCGTCCTCGCCACCGGGGCCGCCGGGCAGCAGACGGAAGTTGCCCGGGTGCGGGTCGGCGTGCAGCAGGCCCGTGCGGGCGGGGCCGGAGAACAGGAAACGGGCCAGGAGCTGACCGGCCCGGTCGCGCTGCTCCTCGGTGCCGTCCGCGATGACCTCCGACAGCGGGACGCCGTCCATCCACTCGGTGACCAGCACCTGGTCAGACTGGTGCACCACGTCCGGCACGACCACGTCCGGGTCGCCGGCGAACTCCTCCGCGTGCGCCCGCTGGGCCTGCGCCTCCAGGCCGTAGTCCAGCTCCTCGGAGACCCGGTCCTTGAGCTCCGTGATGAGCGGCTTGACGTCCATGCCGGGGACCAGCGGGCCCAGCAGCCGCGCGAAACGGCTCAGCTGGTTGAGGTCGGACAGCAGGGCCTCACCGGCGCCCGGGTACTGCACCTTGACCGCGACCTCACGGCCGTCGTGCCACACCGCCCGGTGCACCTGGCCGATGGAGGCCGCCGCGGCCGGCTTGTCCTCGAACGTCCGGAACAGCTCCTGCCAGTCCTCGCCCAGCCGCTCCGCCAGCACCCCGTGCACCGTGCGGGTCGGCATCGGCGGGGCGGCCTCCTGAAGCTTGGTCAGAGCGGCGCGGTAAGGTCCCGCGACCTCCTCGGGCAGGGCCGACTCGAAGACCGAGAGGGCCTGGCCGAACTTCATGGCGCCGCCCTTGAGCTCGCCCAGCACCTTGAACAGCTGGTCGGCGGTGCGCTGCTGAAGCTCCCGGCCGACCAGCTCCGCGGACTCGCCCACGATCCGCTTGCCCAGTCCCCAGGTGGCCCGCCCGGCGAAGCCGAGCGGGAGCGCGGCCAGCTTGGCGGTGCGGGTGACCGCCTTGCGGGGAAGATCAGACATGCGCCCTCCAGGTCCCTGCCGGCCGCTCCGCGTCCGCCTGACGGCGCGACTCCTTCGACGGCCCGTGCCCGGCCATTGTCTCGTGCGACCCCCCGTCGGCGGAGGTGTGTTCTCCCTTACCTTTCTCCGGGCTTCCGTCAATCCCTTCCGGGCCGGTGCCCGCGGCCCCGCACGGGCAGCGGCGGTGCGGGGTGACCGGCCGGGGCTGCCAGTGCAGCTGCGGCAGGGACACCTCCCAGCGGGCGCCCGCGCTGGACGGCATCCGCCCGTCGAGGAAGGCCAGCGCATGGGCGGCGGCCAGTCCCGCGACCGTCGCGGCCAGCGCCGCATCGCAGGCGCCCACCCTGCGCTGCCGTCCCGAGCGCCACTGCGCCACCAGCCGCGGCCACGCCGGGTCCCGGTCGATCCGGTCCTCCTGGAGACAGCCCGCGCACGCTGTCTCGCCGGGCAGGACCAGCGGACCGACCACACCCGTGCCCTCCACCACCCCCGCATATAGATGAGGAGTGCCCGACGCCAGAAGGGATTCGTTGGACGCCGGATCCGGCGCGTGCACGGCGACGTCGTCCCGAGGGGCGAGCAGCACCAGGGAGTGCCCGGTGACGTCCTCGGCCAGGGGTGAGCGGGCCGTGCCGCGTGGAGGGCGGTCCGGCGCGCACCGGCGTACGAGCCGACGGGCCGCCTCCTCCCTGCGCTCGCCGACCGCCTCGGCCGGCAGCCCGCCCGGCGCCACGTCCCACGGCTCCACCCGGCCGACGTCCCGTACCTCGACCTCGCCGACGCCCGCGCCCGACAGCAGCGCCGCCACCGTCGCCCCCACCCGGCCCACGCCTCTGACCTGCACCCGCATGCTCCGCCGCGCCGCCAGCACCCGCAGCGGATCGCCCGGACCGGCAGTGGTCAGGCCGAGCGAGGCCCAGTCCGGGCGGAGCCGGTCCAGCGCCTCCGGTCTGGCGCGCAGGGCGTCGGCGGCCGGCCCGCCGCCCCGCGAGTCGTCCAGCAGCCCCGCCCGCGACAGCCGCCGCACCAGCCGGTCGACATGACCGTCGGGCAGCTCCATACGCCGGGCCTCCTCGCGCAGCAGCTCAAGACCCCGCGTGCCGTCGAACAGCTCCAGCAGGCTGCCCGTGGCCGTGTCCACCGGCCCCAGGGTCAGCGCCTGGGCCGGCGTCATCCCGAACTGCACGGTGTTGCGGTCCCGCCAGCCGCGCCTGAGTGCGGGCTTGAGCATCGGATGCATGACTGACCCCCGTCTGTCCTTACACGTACTTGATCCGTGCCTGATCCGCCCCTGCGGCCAGGCATGACACACCTCACCGATCGCCCCGAAACCGAATCCGCCGGGGCTCCCGGCCGGCGCTGCCAGCATGCCCGGGCCGGTCGGAGGGCCGTCGAGAGTTGTCCACAGGCACCCGAATTCGTCGTACAAATCCGGCGCCCGGTGACGGGATCGTCGGAGAAGCGTCCCGGAGCCGGGACTTCCCCCGGTCCAGCGGGTACGGTCGGGACGTGCCCGCCGACCCACTGCACCGCGCCGGACCGTCTCAGCGCAGCGCGAAGAGCCAGCCGAAGGACGGCTCACGGGCGAGCGCGATCGAGGTCCGCAGGAGTGCCCGCCGACGCCGGACGGTCTCCGCGTACCGCGAGGGCGATCGCACCGTCGTGCTCATCCCCGCCCGGATGTCCGAGGCGGAGGAGCAGCGCTGGGTGCGCGTCATGCTCGACAAGCTCGCCGCGCAGGAGAGCAGGCGGACCCTCGGGGACGCCGAGCTGGCCGAGCGCGCGCGGCGGCTGTCGGAGCAGTACTTCGACGGGCGGGCCCGCCCCCGCTCGGTGCGCTGGGTGACCAACCAGAACACGCGATGGGGTTCCTGCACCCCGTCCGACGGGAGCATCCGGCTGTCCCACCGGCTCCAGGGCATGCCGGAGTACGTCGTCGACTACGTGCTCTGCCACGAACTGGCGCACCTTCTGGTGCCCGGTCACGGGCCCCGGTTCTGGCGGCTCCTCGAGGCGTACCCGAAGACCGAACGGGCCCGCGGCTACCTCGAGGGCGTGGTCGCGGCCGACCGTCTGCCGCACGCCCCCGGCGCCCGGGACGAGTGACACCTCCCCGCGCCGGCACCCAGGACCGCCTCCCCTTGTGAACGCGGAGCGAGGGCGCCTGCGCGTTGTGTACCGGGTCTGTACCGACTTCCTCCGGTGTCCGTGATTGCCGTTAGCCTGGCGCGACGCACTCACATACGGGATGGGGGACGGTCGTACGTATGGCCAGGGAATTCCAACGCGGCCACAAGGCCAGGATCAGTGACCTCACCGCGGGCACGGACCTGTACGTAGGGGTACAGATCGCCGGCCCGGGGCTCAGCTTCGACATCAGCTGCTTCGGACTCGACGCCGACGAACGTCTCTCCGACGACCGGTACTTCATCTTCTACAACCAGCCGAAGTCCCCCGAGGAGTCCATTCAGCTGCTGGGCGCCCAGGCGGGCGACACGGAGTCCTTCCGCGTGACGCTGGACCGGATCCCGCAGCAGATCAAGAAGCTCTCCTTCACGGCGACCCTCGACGGCGCCGGGCAGATGTCGCAGATCGGTCCCGGGTACATCCGTATCGTCGCCGGCGGCGAGGAAGTGGCCCGGTACCCGTTCAGCGGCTCGGAATTCACCACCGAGCGGGCCGTGATGCTCGGCGACTTCTACTTCAAGGACGTGTGGCGGTTCGCCGCCGTCGGCCAGGGCTTCGACGGCGGACTCGAGGCGCTGCTGCGCAACTTCGGCGGCGAGGTGGCCGACGACGAGCCCGCCGCGCCCGAGCCGCAGCAGCCCGCGCAGCCCCAGGCCCCGCAGGCCGCGCCCGGTTTCGCCCCGCCCGCGTTCGGCGTCCCCGGAGGCGGCGCCCCCGCACCGGCCCCGGCTCCCGCGCCCCAGCCCGCCCCGGGGTTCACGCCCCCGCCGGCCCCCGCACCCGCCGCCCCGCCGGTGCACTCCGCGCCGACCATCGTGGCGCCCATGCAGACGCCGCCCGGCGGCTCCCCGGTGCCGCCCCCGGCCCCGGCGCCCGCCCCCTACGGCGGCCAGACGCCTCCGCCGCCCCCGGGCTACGGGCAGCCGCCCGCCCCGCCGCAGGCTCCTGCCCCGCCGCCGGGTTACGGCCAGGCCGCGCCCCAGGCCCCCGCGCCTCCGCCCGGTTACGGCCAGCCACCCGCCGCCCCGCAGGCGCCCGCCCCGCCGCCCGGCTACGGACAGCAGCCCCCGCCCGGGCAGATGCCGCCGGGTCAGATGCCCCACCAGCAGGCCCCCTACGGCGCACCCCAGGCAGCGCCCCAGGGCATGCCGCAGGGCGCACCCCAGACGCCCGGCGTGCTCGGCGCGCTCCAGCAGTTCAAGGAGACGCCCACCGGACAGCGCTGGACCCAGCAGAACAAGAAGCTGGTCCGCGCCGACCTGAGCATCGGCGGCACGCCCGTGCTGGCCCGCCAGGGCAGCATGGTGCTCTACCAGGGCAAGGTCGACTTCAGCTACAAGGGCGCCGGCTTCACCGGCCGTCTCGTCGGCAACGCCACCGGCCAGGAGATGCAGCTGATGCGCTGCACCGGCCAGGGCCAGGTGTTCTTCGCCGAGAACTCCACGATGCTGCACCCGATCGAGCTCCAGGGCGACGCCGTGTGCGTCTCCGCGGAGAACGTCCTCGCCTTCGACGAGGGCCTCCAGTACGAGGTCCGCCGCATCGAGGGGCACGGCATCCCCGGCGGCGCGCTGTTCACGATGCAGTTCCAGGGCACCGGCACGATCGTCGTGAAGACGCACGGCATCCCCGTGGTGCTGCCGGTCACGCCCACCACGTTCGCCGACGCCAACGCCGTCGTCGCGTGGTCGGCCGCCGCCCAGGTGGTCGTCTCCAGCCAGGTGCGGATGCGCCGCAACTCCTACCCCGGCGCCACCGGCGAGAGCGTGAACCTGCAGTTCCGGGGAGCGCCCGGCAACTTCATCGTCGTCCAGCCGTACGAGATCTGAGGGAGCCCGTCATGAACCAGCCACTCGCGGGCTTCGCCCCCGCACCTGTCACCGCCCGCATGGAGAACCACGGCAACCACATGCTGAAGGTCGCCCTGCAGACCGGGCACGACCTCCTCGCGCGCGTCGGCTCGATGGTCGCCTACGAGGGCTTCGTCCAGTACGAGCCCAACCCGCCCGCCGTCCGCCAGATCGCCAAGGACTGGCTCACCGGCGAGGGCGCGCCCCTGATGAAGTGCTCCGGCGACGGCCTGCTCTACCTGGCCGACTACGGCGCCAACGTCGTCGTGATCAACCTCAACGGCGAGGGCATCTCCGTCAACGCCACCAACCTGCTCGCCTTCGACGCGCACCTCACCTGGGGCGTGGAGCGGGTCAAGGGCCTGGCGAAGTTCGCCGGGCAGGGCCTGTGGAACACCAAGATCTCCGGGCAGGGCTGGGTCGCGCTGACCTCGCGCGGCAAGCCGATCGTCGTCGACTGCGGAGGCGGCGAGGACGAGACGTACGTCGACCCGGACGCGCTGGTCGCCTGGTCCCCCAACCTCAAGGTGAAGGGCAAGCGCAGTTTCCGCGCCCAGTCGCTGATCGGCCGCGGCAGCGGCGAGGCCTACCAGATGGCCTTCTCCGGTCAGGGCATCGTCGTCGTCCAGCCCAGTGAGGACAGCACCGACCGTCTCCGGGTCCGGGGCTGAGGGGGAGCAGCACACCATGCAGAGTCCGCTTTTCGCGCACAACGAGCAGCAGACCCAGGACCGCTGGAGCCTGCAGAACGGGCAGATGCTCCGGGTCGCCCTCGAGGGGCACGACGACGTCCTCGCCCGCAAGGGCGCCATGGTCGCCTACCAGGGTCTCGTCGAGTTCGACGCGGAGTACCAGAGCAACGAGCAGTCCCGCGCGCGGGCGCGCACCGGTGAGGGCCTGGAGCTGATGCGCTGCCACGGGCAGGGCACCGTCTACCTCGCCAATCTCGCCCAGCGCATCCACATCATGGACGTGGAGCAGGACGGCCTGACGGTCGACAGCAGCTACGTCCTCGCCATGGACTCCTCGCTGCACCACGAGGTCATCGCCGTCGACAGCCTCTACGGCATCTCCGGCTCGGGGAAGTACCAGCTCAACATCACCGGCCGGGGCAAGGTCGCGCTGATGACCTCGGGCATGCCGCTGCTGCTCCAGGTGACGCCGGACAAGTACGTCAACTGCGACGCCGACGCGATCGTCGCCTGGTCCACGTCGCTGCGGGTGCAGATGCAGGCACAGACGCACTCCTCCGGGGTGTGGCGGCGCCGCGGCAACACCGGCGAGGGCTGGGAGCTCAGTTTCATGGGAACCGGGTTCGCGTTGGTCCAGCCGAGTGAACTGCTGCCGCCGCAGGGCGCTCAGATCGGCTCCGGCCTCGCCGCGCAGTACGGCATGGGCCAGCAGGGCGCCCGCGGTCAGAACCAGGGCAACGTCTGGAGCTGACGCCCCGGACACCCGAGCGAGCACGCGAAGAGGGGCGGCGCCTTCCACAAGGCGCCGCCCCTCTTCGCATGGCTCAGGCGTCGAGCCTCGCGCGCGTGGCGTCGAGCAGCCGTACGACCGAGTCGTCCGCCACCTCCGGCACCTCGTCGTACGCGAACCAGCGCACGTCCAGCGACTCGTCGCTCACCGCGTGCACGGCGTCCCGCGTGGCCAGGGCCGCGTACTGCACGTCGAAGTGGCGGTGGCAGGGCGGCGGGATGGGATGCCGGTCCAGCCGCACGGGACCGCCCGGGAGCAGCGTCAGACCCGCGACGCCGGACTCCTCGGTCGCCTCCCGCAGCGCGGCCGCGGCCAGCGTGGCGTCGCCCGGCTCGCAGTGGCCGCCCATCTGGAGCCACATCCGCAGCTTCCGGTGCAGGGTCAGCAGCACCCGGCCGCGCTCCGGGTCGACCACCAGCGCGCTCGCCGTGAGATGACCGGCCCCGCACGCCTTCCACAGGCCGTCCGGATGCGCGGCCAGATGCTCCAGGTACGCGTCCCTCAGCTCGGGCTGGTCCTCGTACGTCTTGAGGACCAGCACCGCGTCGTCGTGCAGGCTCACTCGGCGCCGTCGCCCTTGCTCTCGTCGCCCTTGCCGTCCTCGTCCGGGGCGTCGGCGTCGGCGTCCTTGGCCTCACCGGCGTCCTTCTTGCGCAGGTCGGGCCTGTCGGCGGCCTCGCCGAGCATCTTGTCCAGCTCGGAGAAGTCGATCTGCTCCCGGTGCACGAAGCCGTCCGGGTCGTCCAGGTCGGTGGCCGTCGGCAGCATGTCCGGGTGCGCCCACAGGGCGTCCCGGCCGTCCACCCCGCGCGCGTCGGTGAGCGAGGCCCACAGACGCGAGGCGTCGCGCAGCCGGCGCGGACGCAGCTCCAGGCCGATCAGCGTGGCGAACGTCTGCTCGGCGGGACCGCCCGAGGCGCGGCGGCGGCGCAGCGTCTCCCGCAGGGCGTCCGCCGACGACAGCCGCGGCTTGGCCGCCGCGTGCACGACCGCGTCCACCCAGCCCTCGACGAGCGCCAGCGCCGTCTCCAGACGGGCCAGGGCCGCCTTCTGCTCCGGTGTGTCCTCCGGCTGGAACATGCCCTGCTGGAGCGCCTCCTGCAGCTGCTCCGGGTTCTGCGGGTCGAACTGGCCGACCACGTCCTCCAGCTTGCCGGTGTCGACCTTGATGCCGCGGGCGTAGCCGTCGACCGCGCCGAACAGGTGGGACCGCAGCCACGGGACGTGCGCGAAGAGACGCTGGTGGGCGGCCTCGCGCAGGGCCAGGTACAGCCGCACCTCCTCCTGCGGGACGCCCAGGTCCTTGCCGAAGTTCTCGATGTTCAGCGGCAGCAGCGCGGCCTTGCCGGCCGGGCCCAGCGGCAGGCCGATGTCGGACGAGCCGACGACCTCGCCGGCGAGCACGCCGACGGCCTGGCCGATCTGGGTGCCGAACATGGCGCCGCCCATGGAGCGCATCATGCCGATCAGCGGGCCGGCCATGGCCTGCATCTCCTCCGGCAGGACGTCGCCCATCGCGTTCCCTACGCGCTCGGCGACCGGGTCGACCAGCTCCCGCCACGCGGGCAGGGTCGCCTCGACCCACTCCGCGCGGCTCCAGGCCAGCGCCGAGTTGGCGCCGGACGGCAGGGAGGTGGCGTCGTCCAGCCACAGGTCGGCCAGCCGGACCGCGTCCTCCACGGCCCTGCGCTCGGCGGGGCCGACGCTGGCGTCCTTGGAGCCCTGCGCGGTGCCCTGGGCGACCGTCTGGCGGGCGATCTGCTTGGCCATGTCCCAGTTCACCGGGCCGCCCTCGTAGGAGAGCATCTGGCCGAGCTGCTGGAACGCGGCGCCCAGATCGCCCGGGTTCATCGACCCGAACATCGCGGCGAACGGATTGTCCGCGCCGGAGCCGCCAAAGCCGCCCGCCCCGGGCGTGCCGAAGCCGAACGGGTTGGCCGGGCCCTGACCACCGCCGCCCTGCGGGTCCTTCTTCTTGCCTTCGTCGCCGTCGTCCGGCTCCTCCGGCGGAAGGCCGAATCCGAATGGGGTGTCACTCACGGGTTTCCTCGGCTTGTAGGGCCACCGGTTCTTTCCGGCGGCACGGCTGCCCGACAACACCACCCAGCGTAGACACCTGAGACGGTTCGGGCCTCGGTGCTTCGCCGACAGGAGGCCTGCGGCAGGATGGATGCCACCTGGTACGTACGCGTCGCTCGCGCTCGTACTGAAGACAACCGCTGGAGACGCCCGGTGAGTTCCCCAGATCCGCAGGTTCGCGCAGCGCGAAACAAGTCAACCAGTCCTCCGCCCCGCGGGCCCGTCGTGGCGGTCACCGGTGCCGCCTCCGGCGTCGGGGCCCTGCTCACCGAGCGGCTCGCCGCGTCGGAGGAGGTCAAGCAGGTCGTCGCCATCGACGAGCGGCGCGGCGAGTGCGCCGAGGCCGAGTGGCACATCCTGGACGTCCGCGACCCCGCGATCGCGGACCGGCTGCGCGGGGCCGACGTGGTGGTCCACCTGGCCCTCGACCTGGACCTGGAGACCGACGCGGCCGCCCGTACGGCCTACAACGTGCGCGGCACGCAGACCGTGCTGACCGCGGCCGCGGCGGCCGGCGTGCACCGGGTGGTGCTGTGCACCTCGACCATGGTCTACGGGGCGCTGCCCGACAACGAGCTGCCGCTGTCCGAGGACGCGGAGCTGCGCGCCACCGCCGAGGCCACGGGCGTCGGCGACCTCCTGGAGATCGAGCGGCTGGCCCGCCGGGCGCCCCGAGCGCACCCCGGGCTGAACGTCACCGTGGTGCGCCCCGCCGTGCTGGTCGGCGGCACCGACACCGCGCTGACCAGGTACTTCGAGTCGCCGCGACTGCTGGTGGTGGCCGGTTCCCGGCCCGCCTGGCAGTTCTGCCACGTCGACGACCTGTGCAGCGCCCTGGAGTACGCGGTGCTGGAGAAGGTCGACGGCGAGCTGGCCGTGGGCTGCGACGGCTGGCTGGAGCAGGAGGAGGTCGAGGAGCTCAGCGGCATCCGGCGGATGGAGCTGCCGTCGGCGGTGGCGCTCGGCGCGGCGGCCCGGCTGCACCGCATCGGGCTCACCCCGTCCCCGGCGGGGGACCTGGCGTACACGATGTACCCCTGGGTGGTCAGCGGCAGCAGGCTGCACGACGCCGGGTGGCGTCCCGCGTACACCAACGAGGAGGTGCTCGCGCAGCTGCTCGACGAGGTCTCCGGGCGGCACACGGTCGCGGGCCGCCGGCTGGGCCGCAAGGACGCGACGGCCGCGGGCGCGGCGGGCGCGACGGTCGCGCTGCTCGGCGCGGCGGCGGTGGTGCGCCGGGCCCGGAAGGCGCGCCGCCGGATCTGACCGGACCGGCCCCCGCGGAGGCGTCCCCTTGGAGGACCCTCCGAAGCACCACGCGCGCGTACCGGGCGATCCGGCTGTTCCGCACCGTCGGCGGGGTGGGGCACGATGGGGGCATGGCACCCGTGACGGACCACCCCGGTGAGCAGCCCGCCCAGGACCCGATCAAGCTGATCGCGATCCGCGACACCGCGCTGTCGGTGGACGAGATCCTGCGCGCGGTCGGCGACGACGCGGCCGGCGGCACGGCGCTCTTCGTGGGCACCGTGCGCAACCACGACGGCGGCGCCGACGTGGACGAGCTGGGCTACTCCTGCCATCCGAGCGCCGAGGACGAGATGCGGCGGATCGCGGAGAAGGTCGCCGCGGACTTCCCCGTGCGGGCGCTGGCCGCGGCCCACCGGGTGGGCGATCTGAGGATCGGGGACCTCGCCGTGGTCGCCGCCGTGTCGTGCGCGCACCGGGGCGAGGCGTTCGAGGCCTGCCGCCGGCTCGTCGACGAGATCAAGCACGGGGTGCCCATCTGGAAGCACCAGCGCTTCTCCGACGGCACCGAGGAATGGGTCGGCGTCTAGCCTCGCCCTTTCCGCGCGGCATGCCTCTCCCGCGCGTCCGGGACGCCTTCCCGTGCGGTTGCGTAACCGCACCCCTGAGGTGAGCGTTGTCACTGCGGATGGTTAATCTGCTGATCAGTCAGTGTTGCGGACGCTCATGGGGTTGGGAGGTCGGCATGGCGGCGCTTGCCTGGTTGCTGATTCCGCTGGTGGCCGCGATCGGAGCGGGACTGTGGGGCAGTTGGGCCAACCGGACCCGCAACGTGCGCGGCGACGGTCCCGAACTCATAGGTTATGCCCGTTTCCGTGAGGCGATGGAGCGGGAGCGTACGGGCAGCTGAGCCCGGAAACCGCAGGCCAGGACGGGCGAAGGGGCCGGGGCCGCTCGACCGGGCGGCCCTGACGGTGCGCTGACAGGTCCGTCCCGTACTGTCGAGTCATGCCACGCCGTACGGCGACGATGCTCGCCTCCACCCTGATGCTGATCGCGCTCCTGTGCGCGGGAGTCTTCATCCCCGTGCCGTACGCGGAGATGTCGCCGGGGCCGACGGTGAACACACTGGGCGAGCACGACGGCGAGCCGGTGCTCCAGATCGCCGGGCGCAAGACCTACCCGACGGACGGTCACCTCAACATGACCACCGTGCGGGTCACCAGCGCCGAGTACCGCATGAACCTCGTCGAGGCCGTGTACGGCTGGCTGGCGCACGACACCAAGGTCGTCCCGCACGACACCCTCTACCCGGACGGCAAGACGGAGGAGGAGTCGACCCAGGAGAACGCCGAGGAGTTCAGCCAGTCCCAGGAGAGCGCCAAGGTGGCGGCCCTGAAGGAGCTGGACATCCCGGTGAAGTCCTGGGTGATCGTCTCCACGGTCGTCAAGGACGCCCCCGCCGAGGGCAAGCTGCACGCGGGCGACGTGATCAAGGCCGTCGACGGCAAGGCCGTGAAGGAGCCCTCCGACGTCGCCGACCTGGTGACCCAGCACAAGCCGGGCGGGGACGTCGTCTTCACCATCGTCCCCGCCAAGGAGCAGGCCGCCGCCGAGAAGGAGAAGCGGACGGCGGAGCGGACGGAGAAGGTCACCATCACCACCCGCGCCTCCGACGACGCCGGCGAGAAGCGCGCCGTCGTCGGCATCTCCGCCGGGACCGACCACACCTTCCCGTTCGACATCGACATCAAGCTCGCCGACGTCGGCGGCCCCAGCGCCGGCCTGATGTTCGCGCTCGGCATCTACGACAAGCTCACCCCGGGCAGTCTCACCGGCGGCCAGTTCGTCGCGGGCACCGGCACCATCGACGACGAGGGCAAGGTCGGGCCGATCGGCGGCATCGAGATGAAGACGGTCGGCGCGCGAGACAAGGGCGCCGAGTACTTCCTCACGCCCGCCGACAACTGCGCCGCCGCAGCCGAGGACACCCCCGACGGCCTCACGCTGGTGAAGGTCGGCACGATCGACGACGCCCTGGACGCCCTGAAGGACATCCGCGCGGGCGACACCGCCGACCTGCCGACGTGCACCGCGTCCTGACCTGAGGTCCTAGTCCTCGAACGTCGCCGTCAGCGCCTGGGCCAGACCCGGCACCAGGTCCGAGCCGGTGAGCACCTCGGTCGGGGAGTCCTTCTCCCGCAGCCGCAGCGCCGACTCACGGGAGCCGTCGCGCAGCACCGCGACCGTCATCCGGACCTCCTGACGCTCCGGGTGCTCCGCCACCCACTTGGTGAGGGCGGCCTCGTCCAGGTCCTTCGGAACCTCCGCTTCCGCGGACGGCGGCAGCATCAGCCGCTCCACGGTGAGCGCGCAGCCGGTGACCGCGTCGGGCCAGGCGATGGTGCCGAGGAACTCGTCGAGGGGTTTGCCGGAGGGAATCTCCTCCTGCTCGATCGGGGTGAGGGCGGCGGCCTCCTCACCGCCGTCGAGGCCGAGGCGGTCCGCGAGGGAGGGCTGTTCCGCCCGGAGCCGGGCAGTGTCTACGAGGGCGAACAGGCGGGCGGGCTGGTCCCAGCCCAGTCCGGACACGTACTCGTCGATCTCGAGCACGGCCCGGGTGAGGGGGTTCGCGGCCATGGGTGTGTTGGACATGGTCACAATCCTCTCTCGTTCCTGGCCGGAATCGGGAACCGAGTAAAGCGTGAGTAAGTTGCATAGGGTGTGGGCCCGCGATCACGGGGGACCACGACGGTCCGTGAAGACGCGGGCTCGACGAATCAACAGCGAACTTCGAGGTGCCTACCTTGGCTTTCCAGATGCCGGACCGCGGCGGAGGCCCGACGGGGCCACGGATCAGAGTGGGCCGGCCGTCCCGACGGGTCCGGACCCTGCTCATGACACTGGGCGTCCTTGCCGTCCTCGGCATGGTGTTCACCATGTTCGCGGGGTTCTGGACCGACTGGCTGTGGTACCGGTCGGTGGACTACTCGTCGGTGTTCACGACGACCCTGTCGACCAAGATCGGGCTGTTCTTCGTCTTCGGCCTGCTCATGGCGGTCTCGGTCGGCTTCAACATCTGGCTGGCGCACCGCCTGCGGCCCCCGCTGAGCGCCATGTCGATGGAGCAGCAGAACCTCGACCGGTACCGGATGGGGATCGCGCCCTACAAGAAGTGGCTGCTGCTCGGCATCACCGCGCTGGTCGGCCTGATCGCGGGCGCCTCGGCCTCCAGCCAGTGGCGTACGTGGCTGATGTGGGTCAACGGCGTGTCCTTCGGGGAGAAGGACCCGCAGTTCAACCTCGACGTCTCCTTCTACGCCTTCGACCTGCCCTGGTACCGGTTCCTGCTGGGCTTCGGTTTCGCCGCCGCCATCCTGGGCCTGATCGCCGCCGCGCTCACGCACTACCTGTACGGCGGGCTGCGCATCACCAGCCCGGGCGCGCGCGCCACGGCCGCCGCCACCGGGCACCTGTCGGTGCTGCTCGGCATCTTCGTCGCGCTGAAGGCGGTCGCGTACTGGCTCGACCGGTACGGACTGGCCGTGAAGTCCAGCGACTTCAAGGCCACGGACAGCTGGACGGGTCTGCGCTACGTCGACGCGAACGCCTATCTGCCCGCGAAGACCATCCTGTTCTGCATCGCCGTGATCTGCGCGCTGCTGTTCTTCGCCACCCTGTGGCGGCGCACCTGGCAGCTGCCGGTCATCGGCTTCGGCCTGATGGTGCTGTCGGCGATCCTCATCGGCGGCCTGTACCCGGCGATCGTGCAGAAGTTCCAGGTCCAGCCCAACGAGCAGGCCAAGGAAGCGCCGTACGTCGAGAAGAACCTCGCGGCCACGCGTGAGGCCTACGGCATCGACGACTCCCAGGTCACCGAGTACCCGGGCATCGCCGAGACCAAGGACCAGGCGAAGCTGCGGGACGACGTCACGGACGCGGCCAGCATCCGCATCATGGACCCGAACATCGTCTCGCCGACGTTCCAGCAGCTCCAGCAGATCAGGAACTACTACGCGTTCCCGACCAACCTGGACGTCGACCGCTACGCCAAGGACGGCAAGGAGCAGGACACCGTCATCGGCCTGCGCGAGCTGAACTACGCGGGCATCCCCAAGCGGAACTGGATCAACGACCACTTCCGCTACACCCACGGCTACGGCGTCGTCGCCGCCGAGGGCACCACCGCCGACTCCGGCGGACGCCCCGCGTTCACCGAGTCCGACCTGCCCTCCAAGGGCGACCTCGGCACGTACGAGCAGCGCGTCTACTACGGCGAGCGGACGACCACGTACTCCATCGTCGGCGGTCCCCAGAAGGAGATCGACTACTCCGACGACAGCGGCGAGAAGACGTACAGCTACAAGGGCGACAGCGGCGTCAACCTCGAGAACCCGGTGAACCGGGCCGCCTACGCGGTCGCGTTCGGCGAGCCGCAGATCCTCTACTCCGGCGCCATCGGAGAGGGTTCGCGGATCCTGTACAACCGCACGCCCAAGGAGCGCGTCGAGGCGATCGCGCCCTGGCTGACCATCGACGGCGACGCCTACCCGGCGGTCGTCGGCGGCCGGATCCAGTGGATCGTCGACGCCTACACGACCACCAACGGCTACCCGTACGCGTCCCGCACGACGCTCGGCGACACCACGGCCGACTCGCTGACCGCCACCAACGACCAGCGCGCGGTGGTGGCCCAGCAGAACCAGGTCAACTACATCCGCAACTCGGTGAAGGCGACCGTCGACGCGTACAGCGGCGAGGTCAAGCTCTACCAGTGGGACACCCAGGACCCCGTCCTGAAGACGTGGATGAAGGCGTTCCCGGACACCGTGCAGCCGCGGAGCGAGATCTCCCAGGACCTGATGGCCCATCTGCGGTACCCGCAGGACCTGTTCAAGGTCCAGCGCGAACTGCTCACCCGCTACCACGTGAAGGACGCCAACACGTTCCTCTCCGGCAGCGAGGTCTGGCAGGTGCCGGACGACCCGACGAACAAGACGGGCGACGCGGTCCCGCCGTACTACCTGAGCATGAAGATGCCCGACCAGAACGAGCAGGTCTTCTCGCTCACCACGACGTTCACACCGAACGGCCGTGACAACCTGAGCGCGTTCATGGCGGTCAACGCCGATCCGGGCACCCAGGACTACGGCAAGATCAGAATCCTGAAACTGCCGACCAGCACCACGGTCTCCGGACCCAAGCAGGTGCAGAGCCAGTTCAACTCCCAGCAGGACATCGCCGAGACGATCAGGCTGCTGCGAGGCGGCGACTCCGAGGTCGAGTACGGCAACCTGCTGACCGTCCCGCTGGACGGCGGACTGCTCTACGTCGAGCCGGTCTACGTACGCGGTGGTGGACTCAAGTACCCGCTGCTGCGCAAGGTGTTGGTGACCTACGGAGGCCAGACGGCGTTCGAGGACACGCTGGAGCAGGCGCTCGACAAGGTCTTCGGCGGCGAGGGCACACCGGTCGAACCGCCGGCCGACGACGGCACCGAGGAGGACGAGGGCACCACGCCCCCGCCGAGCACGGAGCAGCCCTCGACGGTCCAGGAGGCCCTGGAGGACGCGCAGAAGGCCTTCGAGGCCGGCCAGGAAGCCCTGAAGAACAACGACTGGGAGGCCTACGGCCGGGCGCAGAAGGACCTCGAGGAGGCGCTGCGCAAGGCCGAGGAGGCGCAGGCCGGCGGAGCCGGCGGCGCGCGGAGCAGCCCGCGCGCGGCACCGAGCGCGAGCCCAGGCTCGAACAGCTGATCCGAAGGCCTGGTCATAGGCCCACCCCGCGCCGTGCTACGGTTGCAACACAACGGCGCGGGGTGGAGCAGCTCGGTAGCTCGCTGGGCTCATAACCCAGAGGTCGCAGGTTCAAATCCTGTCCCCGCTACTGACGTCGCGACAGCGACACCGAAGGCCCGGATTCCCAAGGGAATCCGGGCCTTTGTGGTGGGCGAACGCATGTGCCCGGCTTCTCGACGGCCCTGCCGCCGACGGGAGTTGGGCGATCTGTGTTTGACTTGTCTCTCTGTGGGCATGTCGACAAAACGCTGTAGTGACCTCACTGACTGCGGTATACCAGGTGTACCCAGGTTGCAGGTGGTGCGACGATGGATGTTATGGGGGACAAGGCAACTCTGTTCGAGTCAGGGCGTTTTGTGCAGTCCTCCCCCCGGGAGGAGCATCCCCACGACGCTGGGGAGGCGGCCGACGAGGCGGCGGAGGAGCTGCGCCGCCGGCTCGCCGCAGAGGCCGGCGACGTCGAGGCGATGAGCGTCCTCGGCGCCATGCTGCTGCGCCGCGGTGATCTCGACGGTGCCGAACCCCATCTCCGTGCCGCCACCGCCGCGGGCGACCGCGCCGCCGCCAACAACCTGGGCGTCCTGCTGCACCAGCGGGGCTACCCGGACGAGGCCGCAGGCTGGTGGCGGATCGCCGCCGTCGCCGGTTCCACGGCCGCCGCCCACGCGCTCGGCCGCCACCACCGCGAGCGCGGCGACGAACCCGCCGCCGAGTACTGGCTGCGCCAGTCCGCCGAGCAGGGCCACACCCTCGGCGCCTACGCCCTCGCCGACCTCCTGGAGCACCGGGGGGACACGGAGGGCGCCGAGCGCTGGATGCGGGCCGCCGCGGAGCGCGGGCACCGCGAGGGCGCCTACCGGCTCGCCCGCGCCCTGGACCGCAAGGCCGCCCGCGCCTCCGGAGACGAGGGCACGGCGCTGGTCGAGGAGGCCGAGCAGTGGTACCGGCAGTCCGCCGCGCGCGGACACCGCCGGGCCGCCCTCCACCTGGGCACGATCCTGGAGAAGCGCGGCGAGCTGAAGGAGGCCGGGCGCTGGTACCTGACCTCCGCCAAGGACGGCGAGCCGCGCGCCGCGTGCGCGCTGGGCTTCCTGCTGCGCGACGCCGGTGACACCGAGAACGCCGCCGTGTGGTGGCTGCGCGCCGCCCAGGACGGCGACGGCAACGCCGCCAACGCGCTGGGCGCGCTGCACGCCGAGCGGGGCGAGACGCAGACCGCCGAGCGCTGGTACCGGGCCGCCATGGACGCCGGCGACATCAACGGCGCGTACAACCTCGGTCTGCTCTGCGCCGACCAGGGGCGCACCACCCAGGCCGAGCAGTGGTACCGCCGCGCCGCCTACGCCGGACACCGCGAGGCGGCGAACGCGCTGGCGATCCTGTTGCTGCGGGCGGGCGACGAGACCGGCGCGGAGCCGTGGTTCTCCAAGGCCGCGGAGGCCGGCAGCGTCGACGCCGCGTTCAACCTCGGCATCCTGCACGCCGGCCGGGGCGAGGACCGGGCCGCGCTGGGCTGGTACGAGCGGGCGGCGGCCGCCGGGCACACCGAGGCGGCGCTCCAGGTCGGCATGGCGCGGCTGCGGGACGGCGAGGAGGGCGAGGCCGAGCGGTTCCTGCGGTGCGCGGCGGGCGGCGGCAGCGCCGAGGCCGCGTACCGGCTGGCGACCGTGCTGGACGCCCGCAGGCCGCCGGAGCCCGCGCACGAGCTGGGGGAGCCGGTGCACCGGCGCAGCGAATGCGAGGAGTGGTACGAGCGGGCCGCGTCCCAGGGACACCGGCGCGCCCAGGTGCGGGTCGGCATGCTGGCCGCGGCGCGGGGCGACGTCGTCGAGGCGGCCCGGTGGTATCGGGAGGCCGCGGAGGCCGGGTCGCGCAACGGGGCGTTCAACCTGGGGCTGCTGCTGGCGCGGGAGGGGAGCGAGCCGGAGGCGGCGGTGTGGTGGACGCGGGCGGCGGACGCGGGGCACGGGCGTGCGGCGTTGCGGCTGGCGCTGGTGTACGCGCGGCGGGGTGAGCTGGCGGAGGGGCAGCGGTGGGCCGACCGGGCGGCGGAGCTGGGGCCTCCGGCGGTTACGGAGAGGGCTACGCGGTTGCGGGACGCGCTCCGTGAAGAGCTGTCCGCGTGAGTCTGTGCGGGCGTGCGGGGGTCGGGGTGGTTCGAGGGCTTCGCCTCTGGGCCCCCTTCGCGTAGTTCCCCGTGCCCCTATGGGGCGCTGTTCCGCGGGCCCTCCTCGAGGGTCCCCGGAATCGATTTGCTTCTGTCGGGCACCTTGACGTAGCTTTAAGACATCGCCGCGGGGTGGAGCAGCTCGGTAGCTCGCTGGGCTCATAACCCAGAGGTCGCAGGTTCAAATCCTGTCCCCGCTACTGATGGCCGAGGGCCGGAATCCGAAAGGGTTTCGGCCCTCGGCGTTTTCCTGTGCGGACGCGTTCCGTGTCCAGGCATGACGAAGAGCCCCGGGCACCCGTAGGTGGCCGGGGCTTCGTCGAAGCCCTATGTGCCGGTCAGGCCGACGCGCAGTTGGGGCACAGGCCGCGGTACGTCACCTCGACGTCGGACACCGTGAAACCGAACCGCTCCGTGTCGGGCAGGTCGGCCAGCGGGTTGCCGGTCGGGTGGACGTCCCGGATCGCCCCGCACCGCGCGCACACCAGGTGGTGGTGCGGACGGTGCGCGTTCGGGTCGTAGCGCTTGGCCCGCTGGTCCGTCGCGACCTCCAGCACCTCGCCGAGCGAGACCAGCTCGCCCAGGGTGTTGTAGACGGTCGCCCGGGAGATCTCGGGCAGCTTGGCGACAGCTCTGGCGTGCACCTCGTCGGCCGTCAGGTGGACGTGTTCGCCGTCGAGGACCTCGGCCACCACACGGCGCTGCGCGGTCATCCGCCAACCGCGTCCGCGAAGTCGTTCCAGAAGGTCACTCATAGGCACCAGCCTAACAGCAGGGGGGAGTCGAATCCCGAACGGGTGTGACTTTGGAGCTTTACTTGACTTAGACAATGTCCATTGTAGGATCGAGCCAGGCTTTAGCCAAGGCACAAGTTGCAGTACTGACGCAGGAGGCGCACGTGACGCAGGGACCGCTTACGACGGAGGCCGGAGCTCCGGTCGCCGACAACCAGAACAGCGAGACCGCGGGCGTCGGCGGCCCGGTCCTCGTCCAGGACCAGTTCCTGCTCGAGAAGCTCGCCCACTTCAACCGTGAGCGCATCCCGGAGCGCGTGGTGCACGCCCGCGGCGCCGGTGCGTACGGCACCTTCAAGGTGACCGCCGACGTCACGAAGTACACCCGGGCGAAGTTCCTGTCCGAGGTGGGCAAGGAGACCGAGGTCTTCCTGCGCTTCTCGACCGTGGCGGGCAACCTGGGCGCGGCGGACGCGGTGCGCGACCCGCGCGGTTTCGCGGTGAAGTTCTACACCGAGGAGGGCAACTACGACCTCGTCGGCAACAACACCCCGGTGTTCTTCATCCGGGACGCGATCAAGTTCCCCGACTTCATCCACACCCAGAAGCGCGACCCGTACACCGGCTCGCAGGAGGCGGACAACGTCTTCGACTTCTGGGGCCTGTCGCCCGAGTCGACCCACCAGGTGACCTGGCTGTTCGGCGACCGTGGCATCCCGGCGTCCTACCGCCACATGGACGGCTTCGGCTCCCACACCTACCAGTGGAACAACGAGGCCGGCGAGGTCTTCTGGGTCAAGTACCACTTCAAGACGGACCAGGGCATCAAGAACCTGACCGCCGAGGAGGCCGAGGTCCTCGCGGGCAAGGACCCCGACTCGCACCAGCGTGATCTGCGTGAGGCCATCGAGCGCGGCGAGTACCCGTCCTGGACCGTGTACGTCCAGATCATGCCGGCGGCCGAGGCGGCCACCTACCGCTTCAACCCGTTCGACCTGACCAAGGTCTGGCCGCACGCGGACTACCCGCTGATCGAGTTCGGCAAGCTGGAGCTCAACCGCAACCCGGAGAACATCTTCGCCGAGGTCGAGCAGTCGATCTTCAGCCCCGCCCACTTCGTGCCGGGCATCGGTCCCTCCCCGGACAAGATGCTCCAGGGCCGTCTCTTCGCGTACGGCGACGCCCACCGCTACCGCGTCGGCATCAACGCCGACCACCTGCCGGTGAACCGCCCGCACGCCACCGAGGCGCGCACCCACTCCCGTGACGGCTACCTGTACGACGGCCGCCACAAGGGCGCGAAGAACTACGAGCCGAACAGCTTCGGCGGCCCCTTCCAGACGGACCGTCCGCTGTGGCAGGGCGTCCCGGTCACCGGGGTCACCGGCGAGTCGGTCACGCCCGTACACGCCGAGGACAACGACTTCGTCCAGGCGGGCAACCTCTACCGGCTGATGTCGGAGGACGAGAAGGAGCGCCTGGTGAAGAACCTGGCGAACGCCATCTCGGGTGTGACGCGCGACGACATCGCCGAGCGCGCGATCAACAACTTCCGCCAGGCCGACGAGGACTTCGGCAAGCGGCTGGAGGCCGCGGTGCAGGCCCTGCGCGGCTGATTCCAGCGCTGGACCGCTTGCCGATCGACGGGCCGGATCCCCTCCCGGGGCTCCGGCCCGTTTCTCGTGCCCGTCAGGCGGTGTCCGTCAGTTGGTGTCCGTCAGTTGGTGTCCGTCAGGCGGGCACCTGCGGGGCCCGCTGCCGGGCCGGCGCCCAGCAGCGGATGATGTCGCGGACCGAGACGATGCCCGCGGGCTCGCCCCGGTCGAGGACGATCAGATGCCGGAAGCCGCCGTGGGCCATGGCGGACGCGGCCTCCTCCAGGGTCCAGGAGGGGGCGGCGAAGACGACGTCGGTGGTGGTGTGGGCGTGGGCGCGCTCCGCGTCCGGGTCCTGGCCCAGACCCACGGAGTTGAGGACGTCCCGTTCGGTGAGGATGCCGATCCCGGTGCCGTCGGGGTCGAGGACCACGGCCGCGCCCACCCGGCGCGCGGACATCAGGGCGGCGGCCTGGCGGAGCGTGTGGGCGGGGCCGATGGTGAGGACCACGGTGCTCATGGCGTCACGGACGAGCATGGATGGAGCCACCTCCTACCGGAAAACGCGAGCTCACGGGCCCGGGGACCCGCTCGTTCGCGCTTTCACAAGTTCACAAGTGAGGGAACTCTCAGAGTGGCAGGCAAAGCGGGGGTCAACAAGAGGGCGCACGCGGCCGCCCGGGGGCGTGCGGCGCCCTCGCGTCCGGATCAGTACCGCTGGTTGAGATACCCCAGCAGCTCGTCGTGGAGCAGGCTGTTGGAGGCGGCGGCGTTGCCGCTGTGCGGGCCCGGGCGGCCGTCGAGGCCGGTGAAGGTGCCGCCGGCCTCCGTCACCACGATCGCCGTGGCCGCCATGTCCCACAGCGACAGCTCCGGCTCCGCGCAGATGTCCACCGAGCCCTCGGCGACCATCATGTACGGCCAGAAGTCGCCGTACGCGCGCGTGCGCCACACCTCGCGGGTCAGGTCCAGGAAGCCGTCCAGCCGTCCCTGCTCCTCCCAGCCGGTCAGCGAGGAGTACGCGAAGGAGGCGTCGGAGATCCGCGAGACGCGGGAGACCTGGAGCCGGGTCGCCGAGGACAGGCTGCGCCCCGCGTAGGCGCCGTGGCCCTTCGCCGCCCACCAGCGGCGGCCCAGGGCGGGCGCGGACACCACGCCGACGACCGGCTGGAAGCCCCCCTCGCCCGCCTCCATCAGCGCGATCAGCGTGGCCCACACGGGCACGCCGCGCACGTAGTTCTTGGTGCCGTCGATCGGGTCGATCACCCAGCGGCGCGGTCCTGTGCCCTCCACGCCGTACTCCTCGCCCAGCACGGCGTCGCGCGGGCGGGCGCGCTGGAGGTGGCCGCGGATCAGCTCCTCGGCGTTCTTGTCCGCCTCGCTCACCGGCGTCATGTCGGGTTTGGTCTCCACCTTCAGGTCGAGAGCCTTGAACCGGTCCATGGTCGCGGCGTCGGCGGCGTCCGCGAGGACATGGGCGAGACGCAGGTCGTCGAGGTAGTCGGGCATGCAACGAACGGTATAGGCCGAGATCGGTTCCGGGCCACCGGGGCCCGTTCCGAGACCCCTTGACAGTCCCCGACACCCCGTCAAATCTGAACCGCAGGGTCTCGGCCGCTCGCCCCGAGGGAGGCGATGATGCCTGCAGCGCGGGAATCACTGCTGGACGCCGCTTACACCGCACTCGCCCGCCGTCCGTGGTCGGCGGTGCGGATGGTGGACGTCGCCGCCGCGGCCGGGGTCTCCCGCCAGACCCTCTACAACGAGTTCGGCAGCAAGGAGGGTCTCGCCCGGGCCCTGGTCCGGAGGGAGGCCGACGGCTACCTGGCCGGCGTCGACCGCGCCCTCACCGCGCACGCCGACCCCCGCGACCGCCTCACCGCCACCGCCGAGTGGACCACGCTGAGCGCCCGCGAGAACGCCCTGGTGCGGGCCATGCTCACCGGCTGCTGGAACGAGCGCCTGCCCATGCCCGCCCTCACGGCTGTGGCCTCCGGCTCCCCGGTGCCCGCGCAGCGCCGCGCCGACGGGCCGCTGCCCTCGCCCTCCGACTTCGTGCACCTGGTCCGGGACCGGGCCGTCGCCGTGCTCGCCGGTCCGGGGCACGCGCGCGGCGACGCCGCCGACCTCGCCCGGTCCTGCGAGCTGGTGATCAGACTCGCGCTGTCCTGCGTCGTCGCGCCCCCGCCCGACGAGGGCGTGGCCGAGCTGGTCCGGGGCGCGCTGCACCGGCAGGCGGTGCCATAGGGCGCGTCCCCTTTAATACGTCTCGACCAATGAAGGGGTAATACGTCTCCATTGATGAAGGGGACGGCTCAGTGCGCCGACCCCGAGAGCTGCAGCCCGATCACCCCGACGATCACCAGGGTGATCGAGACGATCTTCAGCGTGGACACCAGGTCCCCGAGGAACACCATCCCGTAGATGGCCGTCCCCGCCGCCCCGATGCCCGTCCACACCGCGTACGCCGGTCCCACGTCCAGCTTCTTCAGCGCCAGGGTGAGCAGTCCGAAGCTGCCCAGGGCGAACGCGCAGAAGGCGATGGTCGGCCACAGCCGGGTGAACCCGTGCGACAGCTTCAGACACACGGCGAAACCGGTCTCGAGCAACCCGGCGACGATGACCAGCAGCCACGCCATGTGTGTCCTCCCGCATTCCCCGCGTACAGTGACCGCTTCGTCTGGGTTCGTGTCCGGCTCGGTGCGATTATGCACTTACCGGCGACACCACGGGGCAAACACGACGCGGGTCAGTCCCCGTCGCTCCGCTCCCGCGAGGCGAGCAGCCGACGCAGCGAGTACAGCCGCGCAGGGTCCGCGTGGCCCTCCGCCACCCAGTCGTCCAGCGCGCAGTCCGGCTCGTCGTGACTGCACGCGCGCGGACAGCCCTCCGTGCCCGGCTCCAGGTCGGGGAAGGCGTGGATGACCCGCGACGGGTCGACGTGCGCCAGACCGAACGACCGCACGCCCGGCGTGTCGATCACCCAGCCCTCGGCGCCCGCGAGCGGCAGCGCCAGCGCGGACGTCGTGGTGTGCCGGCCGCGTCCGGTCACCGCGTTGACGTGACCGGTGACACGGCGCCGCTCCTCCGGCACCAACGCGTTGACGAGGGTCGTCTTGCCGACGCCCGAGTGGCCCACGAACGCCGTGATCCGGCCGTCGAGCTGCTCGCGCACCCGCTCCACCGCCTCGCCGCTCTCCAGCTCCGCCCGGCTGGTGACGACGTACGGGATGTCCAGGTCGCCGTAGAGCTCCAGCAGCTTGTCGGGCGGGGCCAGGTCGGACTTGGTCAGCACCAGCAGCGGCTCCAGGCCGCCGTCGTAGGCGGCGACCAGGCAGCGGTCGATCAGGCGCGGCCGGGGCTCGGGGTCGGCGAGGGCGGTGACCACGGCGAGCTGGTCGGCGTTGGCGACGACCACCCGCTCGTAGGGATCGTCGTCGTCGGCGGTGCGGCGCAGCACCGACGAGCGCTCCGCGATCCGCACGATCCGGGCGAGGGTGTCCTTCTTGCCGGACAGATCACCGACGAGGGCCACCCGGTCGCCCACCACGGCGGCCTTGCGGCCCAGTTCGCGGGCCTTCATCGCGGTGACGACGCGGTCCTCGACGAGGCAGGTCAGCCGGCCCCGGTCGACCGTGAGCACCATGCCCTCGGCGGCGTCCTCGTGCTTGGGCCTGATGTGGGTGCGCGGCCGGTTGCCCTTGCGGTTGGGGCGCGAGCGGATGTCGTCCTCGTCGGTGTGCTTGCCGTAGCGGCGCATCGTGAACCCCTACGCCCCGAGCATCCCGGTCCACAGCTCGGGGAAGTCCGGCAGGGTCTTCGCCGTGGTCGCCACGTTCTCGATCTGCACGCCCTCGACCGCCAGGCCGATGATCGCACCGGCGGTGGCCATGCGGTGGTCCTCGTAGGTGTGGAAGACCCCGCCGTGCAGCCGGCGCGGGCGGATGTGCAGACCGTCGGCCGTCTCGGTGACGTCGCCGCCCAGCTCGTTGATCTCCTTGGTGAGCGCCGCCAGCCGGTCCGTCTCGTGCAGCCGCAGATGGGCCACGCCCCGCAGGGTCGACGGGGAGTCCGCGAGGGCCGCGACCGCCGCGATGCCCGGGGTCAGCTCGCCCACCTCGCCGAGGTCCACGTCGATGCCGTGCACCGCGCCGGAGCCGGTGAAGACCAGTCCGTACTCGGCCAGCTCGCAGGAGCCGCCCATCTCGGTGAAGATCTCCCGCAGCCGGTCGCCGGGCTGGGTGGTCCGCGCGGGCCAGTCGGGGATGACCACCTTGCCGCCGGTGACCAGCGCCGCCGCGAGGAACGGCTGCGCGTTGGACAGGTCCGGCTCGATCGTCAGGTCCCGGCCGAGCAGGGCGCCCGGGGTGACCCGCCAGACGTTCGGCTCGCCGCCCGACTCGGGGGTGTCGACCTGGGCGCCGACCGCGCGCAGCATGTCGACCGTCATCCGGATGTGCGGCATCGACGGCAGCGTCGCGCCGGTGTGCCGCACCTCCACGCCCTGGTTGAAGCGCGGCGCCGACAGCAGCAGGGCGCTGACGAACTGCGACGACGAGGACGCGTCCACCTCGACCGTGCCGCCGTCCAGCGCGCCCCCGCCGTGCACCGTCATCGGCAGAGCGCCCCGCTCGTCGTCGTCGATCCGCGCGCCCAGCCGGCGCAGCGCGTCGATGACGCCGTTCAGGGGGCGCTCGTAGGACCGCGGGTCGCCGTCGAAGCGCACCGGGCCGTCCGCCAGGGTGGCCACCGGCGGCAGGAAGCGCATCACCGTGCCCGCGTTGCCCACGTCCACGGTGGCCCGGCCGTGCAGACCGGCCGGGACCACACGCCACGCCTCGCCCGTCCCGTCGGGACCGACGCCCTCCTCGATCTCCACGCCCAGGGCACGCAGCCCGCCCGCCATCAGCAGCGTGTCGCGCGAGCGCAGGGGGCGGCGCAGCCAGCCCGGCTCGGAGGCGAGGGCGGCGAGGACGAGGGCGCGGTTGGTGACCGACTTGGACCCGGGCACGTGGACCGTCGCGTCGACGGCTCCGCTCGCGTGCGGGGCGGGCCAGAGGGCGGTGTGCGTGGGATTCGGGGCCATGAGGCCACTTTATAAGGAGGTGAGGAGCCCGGCCGTTCCGTGCCCGCCAGGCGGAACACCGCCCGGTCGCCCGTCGGTCCGCGGGGTCACAGCCCCAGCAGCCAGCGCCCCCCGCCCAGCAGCGAGCACACCGACACCGCGTGGAACAGGAACAGCCACATCCCCGCCGGGACGTGCGTCAGCCGGGACAGCTGGTCCGCGTCCGAGTCGCCCGCCCCGCCGCGCCGCCGCTTGGCCTGCAGCTCGAACGCCGGGCGCACCCCGCCCAGCAGCAGGAACCACACCACGGCGTACGCGAACGCCGCCTGCACCTGCGGCCCCGCCAGCCAGGACACCAGCACGAACGTGCTCCCGGTGACCAGCACCGACACCGCCCCGTAGGCGTTGCGGATCATCACCAGCACCGCCAGCAGCAGCGCGGTGGCCAGCCACAGCAGCAGCGTGATGCGTCCCGCGCCGAGCAGCGCGGCCCCGCCCAGGCCCAGCAGCGGGGGAGCGGTGTAGCCGGCGGCGGCCGTGAGGATCATGCCGATGCCGGTGGGCCTGCCCCGGCTGACGGTCAGGCCGCTGGTGTCGGAGTGCAGGCGTATGCCCGTCAGGGTGCGGCCGGTGAGGAGCGCCACCAGGCCGTGCCCGCCCTCGTGCGCGATCGTGATCGCGTTCCGGGCGATCCGCCAGGGCGCGTGCGGCACGACCACGGCGAGGGCCGCCACCAGGGTAGCGACGACCACCCACAGGTCCGGGTCGGGCTGGGTGCCCGCGACCTCGTCCCAGAGGGAGGCGAGGGACGCGGACGCGGTGCTGGCCATGCTCGTCATGTGTGTTGGATCGCTCCCTGTGCGCGTGCGGAGTCTGGCAGTGTTGCACGTATGTGCGGACGGTATGCAGCGAGTCGGAGGCCCGAGGATCTCGCCGGGATCTTCGAGATCGAGAAGTGGGAGCCCGAGGAGACCCTGGAGCCCGACTACAACGTGGCGCCGACCAAGGAGGTCCACGCCGTCCTCGACCGTCCTCTGAAGGACGCGGACGACCCCCGCCCGGTTCGGCAGCTGCGCACGCTCAAGTGGGGCCTGGTGCCCTCCTGGTCCAAGACCCCCGAGGGCGGCGCGCGGATGATCAACGCGCGCGCGGAGACCGTCCACGAGAAGCCGTCGTACCGCCGCGCCTTCTCCTCCCGCCGCTGCATCCTCCCCGCCGACGGCTACTACGAGTGGGTCACCGGGAAGCAGGAGCGCGATCTGGAGGTCGAGGGCAAGAAGAAGCGCCCCCGCAAGCAGCCCTACTTCGTCACCCCGGCCGACGGCTCGGTCTTCGCGATGGCCGGGCTGTACGAGTTCTGGCGCGACCGCACCCTGCCCGACGACCACCCCCGGGCCTGGTGGGTGACCTGCTCCGTGATCACCACCGAGGCGGAGACGAGCCCGCTGGCCGTGGCCCCCGCCGAGGGACCTCACTCCCTCGCCGACATCCACCCGCGGATGCCGCTGATGCTCACCCCGGACCGCTGGGACGACTGGCTGGACCCGTCCCGCACCGACCCCGAGGACCTGCGCGGGCTGCTCGCCCCGCCGCCGCCCGGTCTGATGCGCGCCTACCCGGTCGCCACCGCCGTCAGCAACGTCCGCAACAACGGCCCGGAGCTGCTGAAGGAGCTGGCCGCCCCGGAAGAGGGCACACTCTTCTGACGTGAGCCCCGAGTCTGACGTGAGCCCCGAGTCTGACGTGAGCCCCGAGTCTGACGTGACCCCCGAGTCTGACGTGACCCCCGAGTCTGACGTGACCCCCGAGTCCGATGTGACCAGCAAGTCCGACGTGACCACCGAGACGGTCGGCACGGACGCCGGCGACGCCCGCGTCACCTGGCACCACGCCGCGACGCCGCGCCTCGTCCTCGCCGCGAGCCACGGCGCGGGCGGCGGCATCGAGGCCCGTGACCTCGCCGCGCTCGCCGCAGTCCTCCCCGCGCACGGCGTGACCGTCGCCCTCGTCGAGCAGCCCTGGCGGGTGGCCGGCAAGAAGCTCGCCCCCGCGCCGAAGACCCTGGACACCGGCTGGCGCGGCGTCTGGCCCACCCTGACGAAGCCCGGCCTGCCGGTGATCTCCGGCGGGCGCAGCGCCGGCGCCCGCGTCGCCTGCCGCACCGCGACGGAACTGGGCGCCCGGGCCGTGCTCGCGCTGAGCTTCCCGCTCCACCCGCCCGGCAAGCCGGAGAAGTCCCGCGCCGAGGAGCTGCTGGGCGCGGGCGTCCCCACCCTCGTCGTCCAGGGCGGCAACGACCCCTTCGGGAAGCCCGCCGAATTCCCCGAGGGCGACCACGAACTGGTGGAGGTCCCGCGGGCCGATCACGGCTTCGCCGTGCCCAAGCGGGCGGACCTCACGCAGGAGGAGGCCCTCCGGGTGATCACGGACGCGGTCGTGCGGTGGACGGCCGCCCTCGGCTGAGGCGCCGGGAATGCGGGCGGGGCCCCTGCTGTTGAGGGGGGCGTACGTGCCGGTCGAACGGCACCGTCGCCGTAGGAGAGGAAGTCCACCGCATGGGTTCCACGTTCTGCCCGAGCCGCAGTGCCCGCGCCGGCCTCGACTGGACGGTGCTGCACGCGGCCAAGACCGCCCCTGTTCGGGCGGCGGGCGGACCGGATCGTCGTCTATCCTCCGATTCGGGTGAGGCCGGTCTCGGTCTCGCGACGACTTTCAAGGAGGTGGGTCCGGTTCCCGGTACCGACGCAGGGACCGAACACGGCCAGGCGGAGCAGCCCGAGGGCCAGGGCGACACGCGCGCGGAGTCGACCGCGGAGCGCAGCGCGCGCTTCGAACGGGACGCGCTCGAGTTCCTCGACCAGATGTACTCGGCCGCGCTGCGCATGACGCGCAACCCGGCCGACGCCGAGGACCTGGTGCAGGAGACCTACGCCAAGGCGTACGGGTCCTTCCACCAGTTCCGCGAGGGCACCAACCTCAAGGCGTGGCTGTACCGGATCCTCACCAACACCTTCATCAACTCGTACCGCAAGAAGCAGCGCGAACCCCAGCGCTCCGCGGCCGAGGAGATCGAGGACTGGCAGCTCGCGCGCGCCGAGTCGCACATGTCCACGGGTCTGCGCTCCGCCGAGTCGCAGGCGCTGGACCACCTGCCGGACTCGGACGTGAAGGAAGCCCTGCAGGCGATCCCGGAGGAGTTCCGCATCGCGGTCTATCTCGCCGATGTCGAGGGCTTTGCCTACAAGGAGATCGCCGACATCATGGGGACACCCATCGGTACGGTGATGTCCCGGCTTCACCGGGGACGTCGCCAGCTGCGCGGCATGCTCGAGGACTACGCGCGCGAGCGCGGACTGGTCCCGGCCGGTGCCGGAGAGTCGAACGAAGCGAAAGGCTCGGGGTCATGAGCTGCGGAGAGCCGCACGAGACGGATTGCAGCGAAATCCTCGATCATCTCTACGAGTTCCTCGACCGTGAGATGCCGGACGACGACTGCCAGAAGTTCGAGCACCACTTCGAGGAGTGCTCGCCCTGCCTGGAGAAGTACGGGCTGGAGCAGGCGGTCAAGAAGCTCGTCAAGCGGTGCTGCGGACAGGACGACGTGCCGGGCGACCTGAGGTCGAAGGTCATGGGCCGGATCGAGCTGATCCGCTCCGGCCAGAACGTTCCCGAGCAGGACGTCACGGCCGCTCCGCAGGAGTCCTGACACCGTCCCAACCCCCGGGCCGCGTCACCCGATTGTGCTAATCGGCGGGCGGTCCGCCCGCGGCGGCCCCTCCGCCCGTCCTAGGCTCCAGAAGCCGACGGGCGACGGAAGCCGCGCGCGGCGCGGTCGGGGGAGGGGCTCATGGAGGCGTTACCGGCGCGGGCCCGGGTGTATCTCACCGGCGTCACCCTGCTCGGGCTGTGCTGTCTGCTCCCCCTGCCGGGCGTCCCCCGGCCGGGGGTGCTGTCCTCCCTGCCCGACCCGCGCGTCCCCTGGTGGCCGGTCGTCCTGCTCGCCGCCCTGTACGCGGGGTGCGAGCGCCTCGCCCGGTCCCGCCTCGCCGCAGGACCCCACCCCGGCGGCACCTTCCACCCCGTGCTGCTCGCCGGGGCGTTCCTGCTGCCGCCCACCGCCGCCGCCCTCGTCGCGCTGCCCGGGGCGCTGCTGCTCCCCGTCGAGCACGGCCCGCGTCTCGCACGCCGGCTGTGGCGCACGGGCCGGCTCGTCGTCGCCGTGTGGGCCGCGAGCCTGGTCCATCTGAAGACGGGCGGCCGGGACGCGGTGGCGAACTGCGACATGCCGGGCGCCCTCGCCACGGCCGGCGTCGCGGTGCTCGCGTTCTGCCTCGTCCTCACCCTGCTCGACGGCGGCGTCCTGGCGCCCGCCCCCGGCGGACTGCCCCGCACCCGTCCCGTGGCCGCCTGGTGGCGGCTGTTCCTCGGCTCCCTGGCGCCCCTCAGCGTGCACGGCCTCGCCGGACTGATGATGGCCCTGCTGTGGCGCAGCCCCTACGGCCCGGTCGCGGCGCTGCTGGTGCTGCTGCCGATGGGCGTCTCCTGGTGGGCGTTCGCCCAGTACCACCGGGAGCGCGCCGCCCATCAGGCCACCATCCGTGCCCTGGTGCAGGCCGTCGACATCAAGGACGGCTACACGCGCGGCCACAGCGAGCGCGTCGGCCGCGCCTCCGTGCTGATCGCCCGCGAACTCGGCATGGACGACGAGCGGGTCGAGATGCTGCGGTTCGCGGGCATCCTGCACGACGTCGGCAAGCTCGGCGTGCCCACCCGCGTCCTCACCAAGAACGGCCCGCTCACCCCCGAGGAGCGCCGGGTCATCGAACTGCACCCCGAGTACGGGCACGAGATGGTGCGCGGCATCTCCTTCCTCGGCGAGGCCCGCGCGGCCGTGCTGCACCACCACGAGCGGCTCGACGGCACCGGATACCCCTACGGGCTGGCGGGCGGTCAGATCCCGGAGTCGGCGCGGGTGGTCGCGGTCGCCGACGCCTTCGACGCGATGACCTCCACCCGCAGCTACAGCAGGGCGCGACCGGTGCCCGTGGCGCTGGAGGAGCTCGAGCGGTGCGCGGGCACACACTTCGACCCGCGGATGGTGAAGGCCCTCGTCCGCGCGGTCGGCCGCGTCGGCTGGCACCCCACGGTGACCGCCGACGAACCCCGGCGTACGGCCGTCCCCGGCCCGACAGCACCCGTCACCGGCCGTCACGGGGCGCGCCGGTGAGGCCCCGCGCGCACACCGTCCCGCTGCACACCGTCGTGCACCTGTGCGCCGCCGTCCTCGCGGCCGGGTCGCTGGGCACGACCCTGTACCACGGCGTCGAGGACCGCTCCACCGCCCTCGCCTTCGGCACGCTCGTCGCGGTCGGCGAGCTGACCCGGCGCGGCGGCCGGGGCATCCGGGAGCCCGCACCGCTCGCCGCGGCCGGCTCACTGGCGTACGCGCTGCTCGGCGAGGTCGGAGGGCGGCCCGCCGAGCACGGCGCCGCCCAGGTCGTCACCGTGGTGCTCGCCGCGTCGCTGCTCGGCAGCGTCCCGCACGTCGGACGCGGCGACGGGCCGTCCCTGGACCCGGTGACCCGCAGGGTGCTCACCGTCGGCTTCGTCGCCGTGTGTTTCCACCCGCTGCACGCCCGGGGCGCGTTCGACGACTGGAGCGGGCCGGGACACGCGCTGCTGCTGCTGGTCCTGCTGACCCTGACCGCGCTGTGCGACGCCGTGCTCGCCGCCGCGCTGGCCCACTCCCGCACCGGCTGGCCCTTCCCGCCGCTGCTGCGCGACGAGCTGCGGGCCGTCCCCGGCATCGGCGCCGCCGTCGTCGCCACCGGTGCGGTGATGGCGCTGGGCGCGGCGGTCGTGGGGCTGTGGGCGCTGCCCGTGTTCTCCGTGCCGCTGCTGCTCGCGCAGTTGTCCCACCGGCGGTTCACGGCGGTGCGCGCCACCTACCGGCAGACCATCGCGTCCCTCGCGCGGGCCACCGAGATCGCCGGGTACACCCCGCACGGGCACTCGCGCCGGGTCGCCGCGCTCAGCCAGGCGGTGGGCCGGGACCTCGGGCTGACCGAGCCGGAGCTGACCGTGCTGGAGTACGCGGCGCTGATGCACGACATCGGGCAGCTCAGCCTCGTCGACCCGGTGCCCGAGGGCGCCACGGCAGGGCTGCCGCCCGCCGAGCAGCGCAGGATCGCGCTCCTGGGCGGCGCCGTGGTCCGGCAGACCGGCGTGGACCCCCGCGTCGCCGGGATCGTCGAACGCCAGGCCGACCCGCACACCGAGCAGCCGCTCGCCGCCCGGATCGTCCGGGTGGTCAACGCGTACGACGAGAAGTGCAGGGAAGGAGGGCCCGGGGGGCCGCTGACCGCGCTGGAGGAACTGCGGCTGGGGGCCGCCGGGGAGTACGCGCCGGAAGTCGTCGAGGCCCTGGCCAGAGTTCTGTCCCGGGACACGGAGGGGACGCGTGAGCAGGTGGACCGGTCGTGGTGAGAGGGCGGAGCGGGCGGTCTGGTTCCCGGCCGAGCTGGGTAACCCATGGGTAATGAGCGCCCTCGCGGCCGTACGTGGTTGGATGCGAAGGAGAGGGTGTCCGGGGGTGCCGATCGCTGTGGCCGGCCCACCGAACGGAACTGGCAGGCGGGAATCGTGAGGATCTTCGGCAAGGGACGTCACCGGCCCTCCGCCTCCTGGCGGCAGGCCACGGACCGCGCGTTCACGCTCATCGGCGACGGCCGGTACGAGGACGCGGGCGCGCTGCTGACCCGCGCCGCCGATCTGGAGCCCTGGCTGTCGGAGTCCTGGTTCAACCTGGCGCTGCTGCACAAGTTCCGGCACGACTGGGAGCAGGCGCGCGCGGCCGGACTGCGCGCCGTCGCCCTGCTCGACCGCGACACCGGCGCCCCGGACTGGTGGAACGTGGGCATCGCCGCGACCGCCCTCCAGGACTGGCCGCTGGCCCGCCGCGCCTGGCAGGCCTACGGGCTCAAGGTGCCGGGCCCCGCGACCGACTCGGGCGAGCCCCTCGGCATGGACCTGGGCAGCGCGGCCGTACGGCTGTCCCCGGAGGGGGAGGCCGAAGTGGTGTGGGGGAGGCGGCTGGACCCCGCCCGCATCGAGGTGCTGTCCATCCCCCTGCCGTCCTCCGGGCGCCGCTGGGGCGAGGTCGTCCTGCACGACGGGGTGCCGCACGGCGAGCGGAGCACCGCCGCCGGGCACACCTACCCGGTGTTCGACGAGATCGAGTTGTGGGCGCCCTCGCCGGTGCCGACCTGGGTGGTGCTGCTGGAGGCCGCGTCCGAGGCCGACCGGGACGCGCTGGAACAGCTCGCCTCCGACGCCGGGTTCGCGGCGGAGGACTGGTCGTCGTCGGTGCGGCTGCTGTGCCGGATGTGCTCGGAGTCACGGATGCCGTCGGACGAGGGTGACGGGGAGCACCTCGATCCTCACGATCACAGTGAGCCGGGGCATCCCGGGCCGCTGGGGCATCGGACGGACGGGCAGTTGTGGGTGCCGGAGCGGGAGTGCGGCATCGCTGCCCCGGCTTCTCTGGTTCGGGGGTTGTTGGACGGGTGGGTGGCCGACAGTCCGGACTCTCGGGACTGGCGGGATCTGGAAGAGGTCTGTTAGCACCCTCGCCGGGTGCGGGTTCGCTGTGGTCGATCGCGCCCATGCGGCGGGGCCGCATATCGATACCGTCCCGCGCCCCTCACGGGGCGCTGCCGCTTACCCTTGTCACATCACCTCCGGTTTCTCAGGAAGGCACACGTCGGTCATGGCTCAGCAGGACACCGATCAGCAGCACGCGGGCGTGCTCCCCGTCGACGACGAGGGCTACGTCATCGACACGGAGGACTGCGAGGAGCGCGAGGCGGCGTGGCGGGAGCGCGGCACCTCGCGCCCGATCACCGTGGTCGGCAACCCGGTGCTCCACAAGGAGTGCAAGGACGTCACGGACTTCGGCGAGGAGCTCCAGCAGCTCGTCGCCGACATGTTCGCCAGCCAGCGCACCGCCGAGGGCGTGGGGCTCGCCGCCAACCAGATCGGTGTCGACCTGAAGGTCTTCGTGTACGACTGCCCGGACGACGAGGGCGTGCGCCACGTCGGCGTGGTCTGCAACCCGAAGCTGGTCGAACTGCCCGCCGAGCGGCGCCGGCTGGACGACAGCAGCGAGGGCTGCCTGTCGGTGCCCACCGCGTACGCGTCCCTGGCCCGGCCCGACTACGCCGAGGTGACCGGTCAGGACGAGAAGGGCAACCCGATCCGGGTACGCGGAACGGGCTACTTCGCGCGCTGCCTCCAGCACGAGACGGACCACCTGTACGGCTACCTGTACATCGACCGTCTGTCGAAGCGCGAGCGTAAGGCCGCGCTGAAGCAGATGGCGGAGAACGAGCCGCGCTACCCCGTGGTCGCCAACGACTGACCGCCTTCAAGGCTTCCTTCACATCGCGCACACGGCGCCCGATCCGGCACATCCCGGACGGGCGCCGTTCGTCTGTGCGCATCCAAAGGTAGTGAAAGAAGCAAATCCGTTCCCAGAACGGTCGGTTGTGGTGCTGAATGGAGGTACGGGGATACGCACGGCGTACGCCCGGCTCGGGGGGCGGACGCTCAACTGGCGGCTGAGAGGGGAATGTTCGTGCATGCTTTGTCACACGGCTCCACATCGACACCGACCACCATCGCAGTTCCACCGGCGCTGTCTCTTCCGGTGATCGAGGCGGCGTTTCCCCGGCAACTCCACCCGTATTGGCCGAAGCTCCAGAGGGAGACCCGGGCATGGCTGCTCGAAAAGCGGCTCATGACCCCGGAGAAGGTGGAGTCATATGCCGACGGCCTGTGCTACACGGACCTCATGGCGGGCTTCTACATAGGCGCGCCCGACGAGGTCCTCCAGGCGATAGCGGACTACAGCGCCTGGTTCTTCGTCTGGGACGACCGTCACGATCGCGACATCGTGCACGGCCGGCCCGTGGCCTGGCGGCGGCTGAAGGACCTGCTGCACAGCGCCCTCGACCGCCCCGGTGACCACCTGGGTCACCAGGACCCCGTGGTCGCGGGTCTCGCCGACAGCGTGCGGCGGCTCTACGCGTTCCTTCCGGACACCTGGAACGCGCGGTTCGCGCGCCACTTCCACGCCGTGATCGAGGCGTACGACCGGGAGTTCCACAACCGCACCGAAGGCATCGTCCCGACCGTCGAGGAATACCTCGAACTGCGCCGCCTCACGTTCGCGCACTGGATCTGGACCGACCTTCTGGAACCAAGCGCGGGATACGAACTCCCGGACGCGGTGCGGAAGAACCCGGCCTATCGGAAACCGGCGCTGCTCAGCCAGGAATTCGCCGCCTGGTACAACGACCTCTGCTCGCTCCCCAAGGAAATCGCCGGAAACGAGGTGCACAATCTCGGCATCAGTCTCGTGACCCACGAGGGAATGACCCTCGAAGAGGCGATCGCCGACATGCGGCACCGCGTGGAGGAATGCATCAGCGAATTCCTGGACGCGGAACAGGAGGCATTACGTTTCGCCGACCGGCTCGACGACGGGACGGTGGGCGGAAAGGAGACGGGCGCCGCCGTGCGCGTCTGCGTCGCCAACATGCGGAACTGGTTCAGTTCCGTCTACTGGTTCCACCACGAGTCCGGCCGGTACCGGGTCGACAGCTGGGACGACCGGTCCACGCCCCCGTACGTCAACAACGCAACGGAAGGTGAGAAATGACCGTCGAGTCCGTACGCCCGAAGGACGCCAACGCGACGGAGGAGCCGCCAGTGGCCGGCGGCGCCGTTCCGTTCCTCGGCCACGGCTGGCGCCTGGCGCGCGACCCGCTGGCCTTCCTGTCCCAGCTGCGCGACCACGGCGACGTGGTGCGACTGAAGCTGGGTCCCAAGACCGTCTACGCCGTCACCACCCCCGCCCTCACCGGAGAGGTGGCGCTCAGCCCGGACTACATCATCGCCGGGCCCCTGTGGGAGTCGCTGGAGAGCCTGCTCGGCAAGGAGGGCGTGGCCACCGCCAACGGCAAGCTGCACCGGCGTCAGCGGCGCACCATCCAGCCCGCGTTCCGGCTCGACGCGATCCCCGCCTACGGCCCGATCATGGCCGAGGAGGCGTACGAGCTCGTGGACCGCTGGCGGGCCGCGGACGGGGTCCTGGACATCACGTACGAGTCGTTCCGCGCGGCCGTGCGGGTCGCCGCCCGCTGCCTGATGCGCGGCGGTTACATGGACGCCCACGCCGACCGCATATGCGCCGACCTCACCACCCTGTTCGCGGGGATGTACCAGCGCATGGTGGTGCCGCTCGGACCGCTCTACAAGGTTCCTCTCCCGGCCAATCGGGAATTCAACCGGGCGCTGGCCGATTTGCATGTCCTGGTCGACGAGATCGTCGCCGACCGACGGGCAAGCGGTCAAAAGCCGAACGATTTGCTGACGGCTTTGCTGGAGGCGAAGGACGACAATGGCGACCCCATCGGGGAACAGGAGATCCACGATCAGGTCATCGCCATCCTGACCCCCGGCGCCGAAACCGTCGGATCCACGATCATGTCGCTGCTCCTGGTTCTCACCGAGCACCCGGAACTCGGCGACAAGATCCGCGACGAGGTGAAATCCGTGGTCGGCGACCGCCACGTCGCATTCGACGACGTGCGGAAGCTGACGTACACCGCGAATGTCGTCACGGAGACCCTGCGGCTGTATCCGGCCGTATGGATATTGACCCGCCGCGCGGTCGCCGACACGGAACTCGGCGGTTACCGCATTCCGAAGGGCGCGGACCTCATCTACAGCCCGTACGCGGTCCAGCGCGACCGGCGGTCGTACGAGCGGAACGAGGACTTCGACCCGGACCGCTGGCTCCCCGGGCGGTCCAAGGACGTGCCGAAGTACGCCATGAGCCCGTTCAGCGTCGGCAACCGCAAGTGCCCCAGCGACCACTTCTCCATGGCGGAGCTCACGCTCATCACCGCCGTGGTCGCCCACGCCTACGGCTTCGAGCACGCGTCGGAGTCCGACCCCCGGCCCCGCATCGGCATCACGCTGCGGCCCCGCCGGCTGATGCTGCGGGCGCGGCCCCGCTGACGCCGTCCCGCCGTCCGGCGCGCGGTCAGGCGGCCTCCGGGCCCCTGAACGCGCGCCGGTAGGACTGCGGGGTGGTCCCCACCGCGCGCACGAAGTGGTGGCGCAGCGCGGCCGCGTTGCCGAAGCCCGTGCGGCCGGCGATCGCGTCCACCGTCTCGTCCGTCCGCTCCAGCAGGTGCTGGGCCAGCAGCACCCGCTGACGCAGGATCCAGCGGTACGGCGTGGTGCCGGTCTCCTGCTGGAAGCGGCGGGCGAAGGTGCGCGGCGACATATGGGCGCGGGCGGCGAGCTGCTCGACGGTGACCTCCTCGTCGAGATGCTGCTCCATCCACACCAGCACCCCGGCCACCGAGTCGCCCCCGGGCTCCGGCAGCGGACGCTCGATGTACTGGGCCTGCCCGCCGTCGCGGTGCGGGGGGACCACCATCCGCCGGGCGATCCGGTTGGCCACCTCCGGGCCCTGCTCCTTGCGCACCAGGTGCAGACAGGCGTCGATCCCGGCGGCGGTGCCCGCCGAGGTGATCACCGGGTCCTCGTCGACGTAGAGCACGTCGGGCTCGACCGTCAGATGCGGATAGCGGCGGCTCAGCTCCTCCGCGTGCTTCCAGTGCACCGCCGCGCGCCGCCCCTCCAGCAGCCCGGCGGCGGCCAGCACGAACACCCCCGAGCACACGCTCAGCACCCGCGCGCCCCGGTCCACCGCCCGGCGCAGCGCGTCCAGCATCTCCGGCGGGAACTCCCGGGAGGCGTAGGAGGCGCCGGCGGGCACGGTGATCAGGTCGGCCGTCTCCAGCCGCTCCAGCCCGTGCTCGGTGCCGAGAGTGAAGCCGGTGCTCGCGCGCACCGAGGGCCCCTGCGCCGAGACCGCCGCGAAGTCGTACACCGGCAGCCCGTCGTCGCTGCGGTCGATGCCGAAGACCTCGCAGACCACGCCGAGTTCGAAGGGATTCACGCCGTCGAGGAGGACGGCCGCCACATTCCGGAGCATGCCCCCAGTGTGCCTCGCTCTTGGCAGTAAATCGAGGGTGTACGGCAGTCCTGCCACTCCCCGTCAGGAGTGTCCGGCGCCACAGTGGTGTCCATGAACACGACGCAGACAGAAGCACTGATCGCGATGGTGGCCGTTCTCGGCCTGTTCGTCCTCATGGTCGCGCCCGCCGTGATCGGCATCCTGCGCGACCGCCGCATCGACCGGCAGATCCGGGAGGCCACGGCGGTCCCTGACACGGAACCGCCCGACCCCCGGGCCGCGTCCCGTCCGGCGCACGGGACCGCCCCGCGCCGACCCGCACGGGCGGCGTGAGACGGCCCCGGCGCCCCGGCGTCAGAAGTCCTCGTCCAGGTCGACCGTGCCCTCCACGGCGACCTGGTACGCGGACGGACGGCGCTCGAAGAAGTTGGTCAGCTCCTGCACGCCCTGCAGCTCCATGAAGGAGAACGGGTTCTCCGAGCCGTACACAGGAGCGAAGCCCAGGCGCACCAGACGCTGGTCGGCCACGCACTCCAGGTACTGCCGCATCGACGCGGTGTTCATGCCGGGCAGTCCGTCGCCGCACAGGTCACGGGCGAACTGCAGCTCCGCCTCCACGGCCTCGCGCAGCATGTCGGTGACCTGCCGGCCGAGCTCCTCGTCGAACAGCTCCGGCTCCTCCTTGCGCACGGTGTCCACCACGTCGAAGGCGAAGCTCATGTGCATCGTCTCGTCGCGGAACACCCAGTTGGTGCCGGTCGCCAGGCCGTGCAGCAGGCCCCGGCTGCGGAACCAGTAGACGTAGGCGAACGCGCCGTAGAAGAACAGGCCCTCGATGCACGCGGCGAAGCAGATCAGGTTCAGCAGGAAACGGCGGCGGTCGGCCTTCGACTCCAGCCGGTCGATCTTCTCCACCGAGTCCATCCACCGGAAGCAGAACTCGGCCTTCTCCCGGATGGACGGGATGTTCTCCACGGCCGCGAAGGCCGCCGCCCGGTCGTCCGGATCGGGCAGATACGTGTCCAGCAGGGTCAGGTAGAACTGGACGTGCACGGCCTCCTCGAAGAGCTGCCGCGACAGGTACAGCCGCGCCTCGGGCGAGTTGATGTGCTTGTACAGCGTCAGCACCAGGTTGTTCGCCACGATCGAGTCGCCGGTGGCGAAGAACGCCACGAGCCGGCCGATCAGATGCTGCTCCTCGGGCGTCAGCTTCGCCAGGTCGGCGACGTCCGAGTGCAGGTCCACCTCCTCGACGTGCCAGGTGTTCTTGATCGCGTCCCGGTAGCGCTCGTAGAAGTCCGGGTAGCGCATGGGGCGCAGGGTGAGCTCGAAGCCGGGGTCGAGCAGGTTCTTGGTCGTGCTGGTCACTGGCAGGCCTCGCAGGATTCGGGGTTCTCGAGGGAGCAGGCGACGGCCTCGGGGTCGGCCGGCTGCTGGGCGGGGACGGCGGCGCGGGCCGCGCGGGCGATCCGGGTCGCCGGGCGGGAGCGCAGGTAGTAGGTGGTCTTCAGCCCTTGCTTCCAGGCGTAGGCGTACATCGAGGAGAGCTTCCCGATGGTCGGCGTCTCCAGGAACAGGTTGAGCGACTGCGCCTGGTCCAGGAACGGGGTGCGGGCGGCGGCCATGTCGATCAGTCCGCGCTGCGGGATCTCCCACGCCGTGCGGTACAGCCGCCGTACGTCCTCGGGGATCCACGCGACGTCCTGCACCGAACCGTTGGCCTCGCGCAGCGCCTCCCGGGTGCGCGTGTCCCATACGCCGAGCCGCTTGAGGTCCTCCACCAGGTACGAGTTGACCTGGAGGAACTCCCCGGACAGCGTCTCGCGCTTGAACAGGTTGGACACCTGCGGCTCGATGCACTCGTACACGCCCGCGATGGACGCGATGGTCGCCGTGGGCGCGATCGCCAGCAGCAGCGCGTTGCGCAGGCCCGTCGCGGCGATCCGGGTCCGCAGCGCCTCCCAGCGCTCCGGCCAGGCGAGCTCGACGCCGTAGTGGTCGGGGTGCAGCACGCCCCGCGCGGTACGGGTCTTCTCCCAGGCGGGCAGCGGGCCGTGCCGCTCGGCCAGTCCCGCGGACGTCTCGTACGCGGCGAGCATGATCCGCTCGGCGATCCGGGTGGACAGCGCCTTCGCCTCGGGGGAGTCGAACGGCAGCCGCAGCCGGAAGAACACGTCCTGCAGCCCCATCACGCCCAGACCCACGGGGCGCCAGCGGCTGTTGGACCGGGACGCCTCCCCGGTCGGGTAGAAGTTGATGTCGACCACCCGGTCCAGGAACGTCACGGCGGTGCGGACCGCCGCGTCCAGGCGCTCCCAGTCCATGCCGTCCTCGCCGGCGAACGCCGCGAGGTTGACCGAGCCGAGGTTGCAGACCGCCGTCTCCCCGTCGTCGGTGACCTCCAGGATCTCCGTGCACAGGTTGGACGAGTGGACGACGTGGCCCGGCTCGGCGGTCTGGTTGGCGGTGCGGTTGGCGGTGTCCTTGAAGGTCATCCAGCCGTTGCCGGTCTGCGCGAGGGTGCGCATCATCCGGCCGTACAGCTCGCGCGCCGGGAGCGTCCTGCGGGCCAGGCCCTTGGCCTCGGCGGCCCGGTAGGCCGTGTCGAACTCCTCGCCCCACAGGTCGACCAGTTCGGGCACGTCCACCGGGGAGAACAGCGACCACTGCGCGTCGTCGGCGACCCGGCGCATGAACTCGTCCGGCACCCAGTGCGCCAGATTCAGGTTGTGCGTACGGCGGGCGTCCTCACCGGTGTTGTCGCGCAGTTCGAGGAACTCCTCGATGTCCGCGTGCCACGTCTCCAGGTAGACCGCGGCGGCGCCCTTGCGGCGGCCTCCCTGGTTCACCGCGGCGACCGAGGCGTCCAGCGTTTTCAGGAACGGCACGATGCCGTTGGAGTGCCCGTTGGTGCCGCGGATCAGCGAACCCCGGGCGCGGACGCGGGAGAAGGACAGGCCGATGCCGCCGGCGTGCTTCGACAGGCGGGCGACCTGGTGGTAGCGCTCGTAGAGGGAGTCCAGCTCGTCCTGGGGGGAGTCCAGGAGGTAACAGGACGACATCTGCGGGTGGCGGGTGCCGGAGTTGAACAGCGTGGGGGAGGAGGGCAGATAGTCGAGCCGGCTCATCAGCCCGTACAGCGCGGCGACCTCCTCCAGCGCCCGCTCGCTCTCGTCCTCGGCGAGCCCGCACGCGACCCGCAGCAGGAAGTGCTGGGGCGTCTCCACGACCTTGCGGGTCACCGGGTGGCGCAGCAGGTAGCGGCTGTGCAGGGTGCGCAGCCCGAAGTAGCCGAAGCGGTCGTCGGCGTCCGTGTCGATCAGCGCGTCCAGACGGTCCGCGTGCAGCCGGACGAACGCGGCGGTCCGGTCGCCGATCAGGCCCTCCCGGTGCCCGGCGGCCACCGAGCCGGTGAACGAGGTGACGCCCTGCGAGGCGGCCTCGGCGCGGATGCCGAGCGTCAGCAGCCGGGCGGCGAGCCGGGAGTAGGCAGGGTCCTCGGAGATCAGCCCGGCCGCCGCCTCGGTGGCCAGGTCCCGCAGCTCCGCCTCGTCGGCGGCGGCGGACCGGCCGCGCAGCGCGGCCGCGGCCACCCGGCCGGGGTCGGCGTCGGGCAGGTCGGCGGTCAGCTGGGTCAGGGTCCGCAGCAGCGCGGCCCCGGGGCCGTCGCTCTCCTCGGTCACGCGGGTCGCTGAAGCCGGATCGGCTGGCGCGATGGTCACGTGGGGCTCTCCCTCGCTCGGCACGGGGGCCTCGAAGAGCGCAGGGGGCAGCACACGAACGCACGCGGCGTCGCGTCCACCGGCCCATTCCGCGAGGCCCGGACGTCAGGGCACCCGGACCGGAAGGGCCGGGCGCACTGTCGGCAGGTCCTCGGACTGACTCCCGTGCGCGCCCGTGGGCAGGCATGGGTACACCGTTGCGGGACAGTTCCGGATTCGCACCGGATTCCCCTGCGACGACAGCGAGCATGAGCATACATCTTGTGCCGGGTGCCGCTGACGGACCCATATGTTGTGTCGCGCAGGGGTTACAGTGGTGTCGCGCGGAGAGGCAGGAGTGGGCTGTCAGAGCGTCAGCTCGTAGACCAGCAGCATGATGTCGTCCACCTCCGGCAGCGGGTTCCAGTCCCGCGCCGGGTTACGCGTGAAGCCCAGCCGCTCGTACACCCGGTGCGCGGCGTGCATGCTGCGCTGCGTGGACAGCACCATCCGCGTACGGCCGAGCGCCCTCGCGCGGTCGACGCAGGCGCGCACCAAGGCCTCGCCGGCGCCCCGGCCGCGGGCGGCGGCGGAGACCGCCAGCATGCGTATCTCCGCCTCGCCGGGCCCGGCGAGGTCCGCCATGGGGCCGGGGCCCGGCACGAAGGTCACCCCGCCCAGCAGCGTGCCGTCCGCGACGGCGACCAGCACCTCGGCGGCCGCCGCCCGCTTCGCCACGTCCCGCAGCTCGCCCAGGTAGGCGTCGGACTCCCCGAAGTCCAGCAGGCCGTCGCCGAGATAGGCCTGCGCGGTGATCTCACCGAGTTCCGCGTGCTCGCCGGCGGTCACCGGCCGGATGACGATGTCCATGCGGGGAGTCTGCCGCACGGGCACGGCAACGGGCCGCCGGTTTTCCACCGGCGGCCCGCCGCGTGTGAATGTACGACCGCGTCAGTGCGCGCTGCCCGCCGTGGCCGGAGGGAGCTCCACCTGCACGCCCGGGTCGCCGGCGTCCGCCGTGTAGTCCTTCGGCTGGGTCTCGTCGACGCCCTCCGGCGCCTTGACCGCCCGCAGGACGAAAGTCAGGACGACCGTGACCAGCACGTTGATCACGAAGGCGGTGAGACCGATGTAGCCGATCTCCCCGATGCCCGGGATCTCCTTGGCGGAGCCGCCGAAGTGCTTCTGCGTCGGCGACGCCACCCCGTACGCGGCGACCGTGCCGTAGATCATGCCGACCGCCCAGCCGCCGATCAGCGCCCAGCGGTGGAACCACCGCGTGAACAGGCCGCCCACCAGCGCCGGGAAGGTCTGCAGGATCCAGATGCCGCCGAGGAGCTGGAAGTTGATCGCGACGGTCTTGTCCATGGTGAGGACGAAGACCAGCGCGCCCACCTTCACCAGCAGGGACACGATCTTGGAGACCGCGGTCTCCTGCTTGGGCGTCGCGTCCGGCTTGATGAAGTCCTTGTAGATGTTGCGGGTGAACAGATTCGCCGCGGCGATCGACATGATCGCCGCCGGCACCAGCGCGCCGATGCCGATCGCCGCGAAGGCCACACCGGCGAACCAGTCGGGGAACATGTTCTCGAACAGCTGCGGGATGGCCAGCTGGCCGTTCTGCACCTTCACCCCGGCCGCGATCGCCATGAACCCGAGCAGCGCCAGCAGGCCCAGCATCAGCGAGTACAGCGGCAGGATCGTGGTGTTGCGGCGGATCACGTCACGGCTGCGCGAGGACAGCGTCGCGGTGATCGAGTGCGGGTACATGAACAGCGCGAGCGCCGAGCCCAGCGCCAGCGTGGCGTACGTCCACTGGCCCGCCTCGCCCGGCACCAGGGCGCCGCGCGGGGCGCCCGTGGCCGGGTTGGTCTCGCTGTACGCCTCCTGCGCGGAGGCGAAGATCTCGTCGAACCCGCCCAGCTTGATCGGGATGTAGATGATCGCCACCGCGATCACGATGTAGATCAGCGTGTCCTTGACGAACGCGATCAGCGCCGGCGCCCGCAGACCCGACGAGTAGGTGTACGCGGCCAGCACACCGAAGGCGAGCAGCAGCGGCAGGTCCTTGACGAACCAGTTGGTGTTCTCGCCGCCGCCGACGCCCATCACGTCCAGCACGGCCTGGATGCCGACCAGTTGCAGCGCGATGTACGGCATCGTCGCCAGGATGCCGGTGACCGCGACGGCCAGCGACAGCCCCTTCGAGCCGAACCGCCCGCGCACGAAGTCGGAGGTCGTCACATAGCCGTGCTTGTGGGACACCGACCACAGCCGGGGCAGGAAGGTGAAGATCAGCGGATACACCAGGATCGTGTACGGCACCGCGAAGAAGCCGGCCGCGCCCGCCGCGTAGATCGCCGCCGGGACGGCCACGAAGGTGTACGCGGTGTACAGGTCGCCGCCGAGCAGGAACCAGGTGACCCAGGTGCCGAACGAGCGCCCGCCCAGGCCCCATTCGTCGAGGGTGTGCTCGTTCGCGGCCTTGCGCCAGCGCGCGGCCAGGAAGCCCATCACGGTGACGAGCACGAAGAAGAAGATGAAGACGGCGAGTGCCACGCCGTTCACGCCGTCGTTCACTGCTCCGCACCACCCTTCGCGGCCGAGCGGGCGCGCTGGTCACGCTGCCAGAGCTTGTACGCGGTCATCGTCAGCGCGGTGGAGATCAGCACCCACAGCATCTGGTACCAGTAGAAGAACGGGATGCCGATGAAGACCGGGTCGGTCTTTGCGTAGGACCCGACCCACAGCATGGCGACGAATGGTGCGAGCAGGCAGAGGCCGATGACGACGCGCATGGGCGTCACCACCGGCCCTGGAGTTGTTTGCGGGGTTTGTGACATCTGACGGCTCCCGTCCCCTCACTGATCGCCGACGTTGGCTCGCGGCAATGTAGGTGAGGGCGCGGGGCGGTCGTAACCCCCCGTAGGAGGGGCGGAATGCAGCAGCAGCGCAACCGCAAGGCAACAGCAACGAAAATCCTGTCAACCACCCGGTCTGTCGGGTTTTGCGGTCACGCCGGCGGCTGCTTGTCTCAGTCCTGGGGGCGCTTGAGGCGCGCGACGAACTTGTACCGGTCGCCCCGGTACACCGACCGCACCCACTCCACGGGCTGCCCGTCCCGGTCGAGCGAATGCCGGGACAGCATCAGCATCGGCAGGCCCACGTCGGTGCCCAGCAGGCCCGCCTCGCGCGGCGTGGCCAGGGACGTCTCGATGGTCTCCTCGGCCTCCGCGAGATGGACGTCGTACACCTCGGCGAGGGCCGTGTAGAGGGACGTGTACTTCGTCAGGCTGCGGCGCAGGGCAGGGAAGCGCTTGGCGCTGAGGTGGGTGGTCTCGATGGCCATGGGCTCGCCGTTGGCCATGCGCAGCCGCTCGATGCGCAGCACGCGTCCGCCCGCGGTGATGTCGAGCAGACCCGCGAGCCGGTCGTCGGCCGTGATGTACCCGAGGTCGAGGAGCTGCGAGGTCGGCTCCAGACCCTGGGCGCGCATGTCCTCGGTGTACGAGGTGAGCTGGAGCGCCTGGGACACCTTGGGCTTGGCGACGAAGGTGCCCTTGCCCTGGATCCGCTCCAGACGGCCCTCGACCACCAGTTCCTGGAGCGCCTGGCGCACGGTGGTGCGCGAGGTGTCGAACTCGGCCGCCAGCGTGCGCTCGGGCGGGACCGGCGTGCCGGGGGGCGCGGTCTCGGTCATGTCGAGCAGGTGTTTCTTCAGCCGGTAGTACTTGGGCACGCGCGCCGTACGGACCGCGGTCCCACCCTCGTTCTCCGTACTGCTGACGTCGGTGCTCATGCTCTGCCTTCCCGGCTCCGGCTGCCGAAGCGGCCGACAGACCGTCGGCCACGGCTGACATCGTGGCACGGCTCCGGGCGGGGGCGGGCCCCTCGCGCGCTCCGTGATCCCTTTTGTATACCCCTGTGACCAGTGATGGTCCAGACCACGGGCGGTGGTCAGAGGCCCTGCCACTCCGGCTTGCTGGCGTAGGTGTGGCGGAAGTAGTCGGCGAGCTTCAGCTTGGAGGCGGCGGCCTCGTCGACCACCACGGTGGCGTGCGGGTGCAGCTGGAGCGCGGACGCCGGGCACACCGCGGCGACCGGGCCCTCGACGGTGGCGGCGACCGCGTCCGCCTTGCCCTCGCCGGTGGCCAGCAGCACCAGGTGCCGGGCCTCCAGGATGGTGCCGATGCCCTGGGTGATGACGTGGTGCGGCACCTGGCCGATGTCGCCGTCGAAGAAGCGGGCGTTGTCCACCCGGGTCTGCTCGGTCAGCGTCTTGATCCGCGTGCGCGAGGCGAGCGAGGAGCACGGTTCGTTGAAGCCGATGTGCCCGTCGGTGCCGATGCCGAGCAGCTGGAGGTCCACGCCGCCGGCCTCGGCCAGCGCGCGGTCGTAGCGCTCGCACGCGGCCTGCACGTCCTCGGCCGTGCCGTCCGGGCCCAGGAACGCGTCCATCGGGATGCCGAGCGGCTCGAGCACCTCGCGCCGCAGCACCGAGCGGTAGGACTCGGGGTGGTCGGCGGGCAGTCCCACGTACTCGTCGAGCTGGGCCACCCGCGCACGGGAGGTGTCCACGGCGCCGGCGCGGACCTTCGCCGCCAGCGCCTCGTAGACGGGCAGCGGCGTGGAGCCGGTCGCCACGCCGAGCAGGGCGTCGGGCTTGTGCCGCAGCAGTCGCGCCATGGCCTCGGCGACGAGCTCGCCTCCCGCCTTGGCGTCCGCAACGATGACAACTTCCACGGTGGGCCTGCCGATCTTCCGGTGGACTCGACTGGGACGGGCCCCGGGAGGTGCCGGGACCATGTGGTTTAGACCAATCTCAATCTAGCAGAGGGCCGCCCGCCCGCCGAGGCGAAACCCGCACCCGGTCCGAAACCGCCCCCGGCGCCCGGGTGTCCCGAAATCGTGGCGTCCGACCCGCCCCGCCGGGACCCCGGTCGGGTTAGGCTGCGTGGTGGACCCGTCTGCGTCCGTCCAGGGCGCGGGGGACGCCGGAAGAACGCCGTACGACGCATTTACAGGGGCAGTGGTCTAGTCCACAATGCGTAGCAGGACACACAGACCTGCCTTCCCCGCACAGGAAGGCGGACCGAGGATCCGAGGCTCTCTGCCCTGACTGCCCCGGCTCCTCATCCTTCGGCCGACCGGGACCGCACACCCCACCGGCCGATATTGCTCCGGGCTGCGGTGCCGGGAGGGTTGAGGGTCCCTCCCAGGCGCCGCGGCCCGCGGGTGTTTCCGGGGGTCACAGGCACACAGGTACGCTCGCTGACGTGCCCTCCATGAACGAACTCGTACGCCAGCACACCGCCCTCGACGACACCGACCTCGAGTGGCTCCACCTGCTGGTCTCGGAGTGGCAGCTGCTCTCCGACCTCTCCTTCGCCGACCTGGTCCTGTGGGTCCCCACCCGCGACGGCACGCGCTACGTCTCCGTCGCCCAGATGCGGCCCAACACCGGCCCCACCTCGTACCAGGACGACATGGTCGGCCATCTGGTCCCGCGCGGCCGGCGGCCCATGCTGGACGCGGCCCTGGACGAGGGCCGGATCGTGCGCGAGGGCGACCCGGAGTGGCGCGAGGAGGTCCCGGTCCGCGTCGAGTCCATCCCGGTGCGGCGCGAGGGGCGGGTCCTCGGCGTCATCGCGCGCAACACCAACCTGCTCACCGTGCGCACGCCCAGCCGGCTGGAGCTCACGTATCTGCAGAGCGCCTCGGACCTGGCCCAGATGATCGCGGCCGGCGCCTTCCCGTACGCGAACCAGCAGCTGGAGATGGACGCCTCGCCGCGTGTCGGCGACGGTCTGATCCGGCTCGACGCCGACGGCGTCGTCCAGTACGCCTCGCCCAACGCCCTGTCCGCCTACCACCGTCTCGGTCTCGCCGCGGATCTGGTGGGCCATCACCTCGGGCGGACCACCGCCGAACTGGCGCCCTCGCGCGGGCCGGTGGACGAGGCGCTGTCGAAGGTCGCGAGCGGCTGGGCGCCCCGCGAGTTCGAGATCGAGTCCGACGACGGCGTCATCCAGTTCCGCGCGATCCCGCTGAAGCCGAAGGGCACCCGTATCGGCTCCCTGGTGCTGCTCCGCGACGTGACCGAACTGCGCCGCCGGGAACGGGAGTTGATCACCAAGGACGCCACCATCCGGGAGATCCACCACCGGGTGAAGAACAACCTCCAGACCGTGGCCGCGCTGCTGCGCCTCCAGGCCCGCCGGATCGGGTCGGAGCGCGGACGGGCGGCGCTGGAGGAGGCCGTGCGACGGGTCGGGTCCATCGCCATCGTCCATGAGACGCTGTCCCAGAACCTGGACGAGCGCGTGGAGTTCGACGAGATCGCCGACCGGGTGCTCGCCATGGTCGCCGAGATCTCCCCGGGCAAGGTCACCGGCCGGCGCTCGGGCCGCTTCGGGATACTCGACGCCGAGGTGGCCACGCCGCTGTCGATGGTGCTGACCGAGGTGCTGCAGAACGCGCTGGAGCACGGCTTCCGCGAGGGTGAGACCGGCACGGTCGAGGTGTCCGCGGTGCGCGGCGGCACCTCACGGGAGGCGCGCCTGCTGGTCACCGTGCAGGACGACGGGGTGGGCCTGCCCGAGGGCTTCGACCCGCACACCGCGGGCAACCTGGGCCTGCAGATCGTACGGACGCTGGTGGAGGGGGAGTTGGGCGGCACCTTCGACATGGTGCCGGCGCCGGAGCGGGGGACCCGGGTGATCCTCGACATCCCGGTGCAGGCGGACGCCTGACCGCCGGGGCCCGGCGCGCCCTCGCCGGGGCAGCACACCCCCGGACAGCAAAAGACCCCGGACCGTGGTCCGGGGCTGATGCTCGTTCCTCGTTTCCCCTGCCCGATCGGGACGGACATCGGGGGAACTTCGCGCTGCGGCTCGGGGCGGGAGATGCGTGTGCGCCGTCCACGGAATCATCCGGACGAGCGCACACGCGCCGCCAAGCTCAGGCTGTTTGCTGGGGCGGGGTCGTCAGGCGGAGGCCTGACGCGCCCGGTTGCGGGCAGCGCGGCGCTTCATCGCGCGACGCTCGTCCTCGCTGAGACCACCCCAGACGCCGGAGTCCTGACCGGACTCGAGCGCCCACTGCAGGCACTGCTCGATCACCGGGCAGCGGCGGCAGACGGCCTTGGCTTCCTCGATCTGCAGCAGCGCGGGACCGGTGTTGCCGATGGGGAAGAAGAGCTCGGGGTCTTCCTCGCGGCAAACGGCGTTGTGACGCCAGTCCATGGCTGCTACCTCTCCTTGGTATTACTGCAGGTGCTTGTGAATGTGAACGCTTTCACGAATCCCCCAACAAGTGAAGGGCCGACCGCCAGGTTCCCTGGCGTGGTCCTTGGGTTTGAAGAGGGGTTCCGGTGATCTGTGGAGGCCGGTGTAGCGGGCCGTCCCGATCGCCAAGAAGAGACTCGCAAACCTCGGCGGCGGATACAACCCCTTCCGGAAAGTTTTTTTTGATTCTTCGGTGTCGACTAGGTCACAGCCGTACTTCCATGGGGTGGACCCTGGCCTAAACGTTCGACTGAAAGGACTTTGGCCCTTTCTGCTCACACAATCACACGCAGTGCACGGCGAACGCCTGTGAACGTCACGCTGGTGCGCAGCCCCAGGTGGTCACCGTCCATCTGAAGGGGCAGCGGCACCTTCGAATGCAAGGTGAAGCGTGTCAGATCGTGCCGCGTCACGGCGTGCTTGCCGCGGGGGCCGCGCTCCGGGGACGAAGTGAGCAACTGCGTGCCATACCGGGCAACCGCGGGGGTGGACATCCGGGTGAGACCGAACAGATCGAGTCCCGTGTCGAAGGACGCCTGGGGGGAGGCGTAGATCGGACGGTTGCCGAGGAACGTCCACGGCGAGGTGTTCGAGACTATGGACAGCACCAGGTCCTCGACCGGGTCCTCGCCCTCGAGCTCCAGCGTGATCATCCCGTTGCGGCGGTGCGGGTCGCCCAGCAGCTGGCGCACCACCTGGCGCATGTACAGCGCGTGCGTCGACTTCCGGCCCCGCTCCCGCTGCTGCTCCACCCGGCCCACCACGCCGGCGTCGAAGCCGAGGCCCGCGTTGAAGGTGAACCAGCGGGCGGGCACCGCCTCGTCCTCGGTGCCCGGCGTGCCCGAGGTCAGCCCCAGGCCCACCGTGCGCTCCCGGCCCTCGCGCAGCGCGTCCAGCAGCACGCCGGTCGCCTCCACGGGCTGGTTGGGCAGACCCAGGGCGCGGGCGAAGACGTTGGTGGAGCCGCCGGGGACCACCGCGAGACCGGGCAGGTGCTCCGGGTCGGGGCCCGCGTGCAGCAGGCCGTTGACGACCTCGTTCACCGTGCCGTCGCCGCCCAGGGCGACCACCAGGTCGACCTCGCCGCTCTCCGCCGCCTGCCGGCCCAGGTCCCGGGCGTGACCGCGGTACTCCGTGGTCACCGCGTCGAGTTTCATCTCACTCGCGAGCGCGTGGATCAGCACGTCGCGCGTGCGCGCACTGGTGGTGGTTGCCGCCGGGTTGACCACGAGAAGTGCACGCATGACGTGCAGGGTACCTACTCAGCGGTACCCGGCCCAGACCGAGGTCCCGCCCTTGTGGACGACGCGGGCCGTGAACCTCGCCACGGGACGGCTCCCGGGCGGCGGCTACCCTGCAGGGGTGAGCAGCGAGCAGACCCCCGTCACCAGCCCCGACGACACCGGCGCCCGTCCGCGCCGTCTGACGTACGCCGCGGCCCTCGCCGCGCTGGAGGGGCTCGCGCTGGTCGTCGGCGGCGTCTGGCTGCTGGTGCTCGGCCTCGCGGGCGAGCCGGACGACCGGCAGCAGGCCGTCACCGGCGGGGTCACGCTGATCGTGCTGGCGCTGCTGCCGCTGCTGGCCGCGCGCGGCCTGTTCGCCCGGAAGGGCTGGAGCCGCGGGCCCGCCGTCATCACGCAGATCATGGCGTTGCCGGTGGCCTACAACATGCTGATGTCCGACGGCGCGGCCATCCCCGCCGGAATCGTGCTCGCCGTGGTCGCGGTGACCGCGCTGGTGCTGCTGATCAACGCCGAGACCACCCGGGCCCTCGGCATCCGCGGACCCGGGAACGCGGGCGACGCCGCGAAGTGACGCGGCTGCTCCCCTGCCCCTCGACTACTCCTCGACGAGGAGCTTCTCCCGCAGCTGGGCCAGGGTGCGGGCCAGCAGCCGGGAGACGTGCATCTGCGAGATGCCGACCTCCTGCGCGATCTGCGACTGGGTCATGTTCCCGAAGAAGCGCAGCAGCAGGATCCGCTTCTCGCGCGGCGGGAGGTCCTCCAGCAGCGGCTTGAGCGACTCCCGGTACTCCACGCCCTCCAGCGCCTCGTCCTCCGCGCCGAGGGTGTCGGCGACCGCCGGGGACTCGTCGTCGGTGTCGGGGACGTCCAGGGACAGCGTGGAGTAGGCGTTCGCCGACTCCAGGCCCTCCAGGACCTCCTCCTCCGAGATCCCCAGCTTCTCGGCGAGCTCGTGCACCGTGGGGGAGCGGCCGTGCAGCTGGGACAGCTCCGCCGTGGCCGTGGTGAGCGACAGCCGCAGCTCCTGGAGCCGCCGCGGCACGCGGACCGCCCAGCCCTTGTCGCGGAAGTGCCGCTTGATCTCGCCGACGACCGTCGGGGTGGCGTACGTGGAGAACTCCACGCCACGGTCCGGGTCGAAGCGGTCGACGGACTTGATCAGACCGATCGTGGCGACCTGGGTCAGGTCGTCCAGCGGCTCGCCGCGGTTGCGGAAGCGGCGCGCCAGGTGCTCGACGAGCGGCAGATGCATCCGCACCAGCCGGTTGCGCAGCTCCGCGTACTCCGGGGTGCCGCTGTCCAGCATGCGCAGTTCGAGGAAGAGGGCGCGCGCCCCGCTGCGGTCCTGCGGGTCGTGGTGCGCGTGCGTGCCCGGCACACCCGGTGTGCTCCGTGCGCCGGAGGCAGGCGCCGCCTGCTCCTCGGCCTCTCGCTCGTGCTCGCTCATCGTCCCGCCCGTCGCCCTTCCCCGAGCGCTCGCCTCGTCCCCCGCCACCGGCTCGGCCAGGGCGGGGGCGTCCCCGCCGGGAGCGGCCGGCCCGGCCGCGGACGTGTCCCGCACGGCGCCGCCGGCCTGCCCGCCGTTTGGACGGACGTCTCCCGCGGAGTCGTCCTCCGGATGCGGCCGGGCCTGCTCGGGGATGCCGTCGATGCCGTCCGGCACGCGCTCGGCCGGCAGCTCCCGTGTGCCGCGTTCTTCGTCCCGCACCGGCCCGTCCTCGCTCCTCACGCCGGCCCGGGTCCCGCGCCGCGCTGTTTGTAGAGGCTGATCGACACGGTCTTGTCCTCGTCCACGGCGGAGGAGACCTTGCCCGCGAGCGCGGACAGCACGGTCCAGGCGAAGGTGTCCCGCGAGGGGGCGTGGCCGTCCGTGGTGGGCGCCGAGACGGTGACCTCGAGCGAGTCGTCGACGAGGCGGAAGACGCAACTGAGCACCGATCCCGGCACGGCCTGCTGCAGCAGGATCGCGCAGGCCTCGTCGACCGCGATGCGCAGGTCCTCGATCTCGTCGAGGGTGAAGTCCAAACGGGCCGCGAGGCCGGCCGTGGCCGTACGCAGCACCGACAGGTAGGCCCCCGCGGCCGGCAGCCGGACTTCCACGAAGTCCTGGGTCGCGGGCTCGCCTGCGATCTGGGACACCCTCACCTCCAAGGTGGTACAAGCGTTTCAGGGCCTGTGTTCGCCCCCGGGCAACGCGCTACGTGGTTCAGCGGTGACGCTATCGCGCTCCCGGCGGTCCTGTCGCCGGGACCCCGACCCGTTGCCGTCACTCATAGTAAAACTATGAACACGCTCCGTGGCTAGGGGTCTGCGACGGCCAAATGGGAAGAGCGCGCGCCGCATTGACGTACCCAGGCGCCGGACCGTCGAACCGTCCGGCACCGTGGTCCCGTCACGTCACACCAGTACGTGGTCGACGAAGCACCAGCGCCAGTCCTCGCCCGGCTCGTGGGTCCGCATCACGGGATGGCCGGTTTCCCTGTGGTGCCTCGTCGCGTGCCGGTTCGGCGAGGAGTCGCAGCAGCCGACGTGACCGCAGGTGAGACAGAGGCGCAGCTGCACCGGATCCGTCCCCTCCCGCAGGCACTCCGGACACGTCTCACCGAGCGGGGCCGGTTCCGGGTGCGGCAACGCCTCGACGTGCGTGCACTGTTTCATGATTGCCAGATTACGACGGTCGCGCGGAAGGCCGCGCGGAAAAACGAGGGTGGGCCCGACATGGACGTGATGCCCCTGCTGCTGCTCGTCGCGGGCAGCGCCGCCGTGGCCGCCGCCGCCCGGCGGACCCCGGTTCCGCCGCCGCTGGTCCTGGTCGCGGCCGGCCTGCTGGTCAGCTACGTCCCCGGCGTGCCCGATTACGCCCTCGACCCGCACATCGTGCTGCCGCTGATCCTCCCGCCGCTCCTCTACACGGCCGCCGTGGAGAGCTCCTACCTGGACCTGCGGGCGAACCTGCGGCCGGTGGCCCTGCTGTCCGTCGGTTACGTGCTGTTCGCGACGCTCGCCGTCGGCTGGGTGCTGCACCTGCTGGTGCCGGACCTGCCGCTCACCGCGGCGCTGGTGTTCGGCGCCGTGGTGGCGCCCCCGGACGCCGTCGCGGCGACGGCGGTGGCCCGCAGGGTCGGCCTGCCCTCGCGGATCACGACGATCCTCCAGGGCGAGTCGCTGTTCAACGACGCCACCGCCATCACCGCGTTCCGGGTCGCCGTGGCCGCGTCCGTCGGCGAGGGCGTGAGCTGGGCCGGGGGAGTGGGGGAGTTCCTGCTGGCCGCGCTGGGCGGCACCGCGGTCGGCCTGGTGCTGATGGCGCCGCTGCACTGGCTGCGCACCCACGTGCGCGAGACGCTGCTGCAGAACACGCTGTCGCTGCTCATCCCGTTCGTCGCGTACGGCGTCGCCGAGCAGGTGCACGCCTCCGGGGTGATCGCCGTCGTGGTGGTCGCGCTCTACCTCGGGCACCGCGCGTGGGAGGTCGACTTCGCCACCCGGCTCCAGGAGAGCGCGGTGTGGGGCATGGTCGCGTTCGTCCTGGAGTCGGCCGTGTTCGCCCTCATCGGTCTCCAGCTCCCCGTCGTGATGCGCGGGCTCGGTGAGCACGAGGGCATCGAATCCGCCTGGTACGCCCTGGCCGTCTTCGCGGTCGTCGTCGCCGTGCGGTTCCTCTGGGTGTACCCGGCGGTCTGGCTGCCGTGGCGGGTCTCGGCGCGGGTCCGCGCGCGCGAGGAGAAGCCGGACTGGAAGGGCCCGTTCGTGATCGCGTGGGCGGGGATGCGCGGGGTGGTGTCCCTCGCGATCGCCTTCTCGATCCCGGTGACCGCGGAGGGCGAGGACTTCCCGCACCGGTACCTGCTGCTCTTCCTGACCTTCACCACCGTCATCGGCACCCTCGTCGTGCAGGGCCTCACCCTGCCTCCGCTGATCCGGATGCTGAAGCTGCCCGGCCGCGACGCCCGGGCCGAGACCCTCGCCGAGGCCAACGCGCAGGCGCAGGCGTCCCGGGTCGCCGAGGAGCGCCTCGACGACCTGCTCGCCGACGAGCGCAACGCCCTTCCCGCGCCGCTGGCCGACCGGCTGCGCAGCGTCCTGGAGCGCCGCCGCAACGCCGTCTGGGAGCGGCTCGGGCAGGTCAACCCCGTCACCGGGGAGTCGGTGGACGACACCTACCGGCGGCTGTCCCGGGAGATGATCGGCGCCGAGCGCGACGTGTTCGTGAAGCTGCGCGACGGGCGCTACATCGACGACGAGATGCTGCGGACGCTGCTGCGCCGGCTGGACCTGGAGGAGGCCGCGGCCTACCGGGAGGCGGGGTAGGCCGTCCCGGAGCGGGCGCGCCGGCTCAGGGGAACGGACGCCCGGTGACCACCGCGGCGACCGTGCTCCCGCGCGGGAAGGCGCCCTCCCCGGCCAGGGTGACGAGGGCATGAAGCAATTTGGCGACATAGAGGCGTTCCACGGGGACCCCGTGACGCTGTTCGAAGTCCGCGGCGAACTCCTCCAGGCCGGCCGGTACGCGCGCGTAGCCGCCGTGATGGAACCGCTCGTCCAGGCTCCACTCCCCGCGCGGACCGCCGAACGCCGCCGTCTGCAGGGCCCGTATCTCCGCCGTGAGGAAGCCGCCCTTGAGCACCGGTATGCCGAGCGTGCGCGCGCTCCCGCCGAGCCCGGCGGCCAGTCCCGCGAGCGTGCCGCCCGTGCCGCAGGCCACCGCGGCCACGTCCGCCGCGCCCGCCAGTTCCCGGCCGAGCTCCACGCACCCGCGCACCGCGGCCGCGTTGCTGCCGCCCTCCGGCACGACGTACGCGTCCTCCGCGTCCGCCGCGCGCAGCACCTCAGCGAGCGTGTCCGGATCCGTCTTGCGGCGGTACACCGACCGCGCCACGAAGCACAGGCGCATGCCGTCGGCCGCGCAGCGCGCCAGCGACGGGTTGAGGGGCCGGTCCGCCAGTTCCTCGCCGCGCACCACGCCCACCGTGCGCAGCCCGAGCAGCCGTCCGGCGGCGGCCGTGGCCCGCAGATGGCTGGAGTACGCCCCGCCGAACGTGACCACCGTCCGCCCGCCGGCCGCCTCTAGGTTCGGGGCGAGCTTGCGCCACTTGTTGCCGACCAGCTCGGGATGGACGAGGTCGTCCCGCTTCAGCAGCAGCCGCACCCCGTGCCGCTCGAACCGCGCGTCGACGGCCTCCTCCAGCGGCGAGGGGAGCCGCGGGCGCAGGCCGGCGAGGGCGTCGGAGCTGGTCATGGGGGCCATTGTCGCGCGAGGTCACGGCGGGCGGGCGCCGGTGTTCCGTGTGGGGGGTGTCAGGAGGGCGGAACACCGGCGACGAGCGCCCAGGGTCACGTCGGACGTCGCCTCGTCCGGGTCACTTCAGACGGTCGCGGATCCGCTTGCGCATCGACGCCATGGTGAACCCGCGCGGGTCCACCTTGCCCGGCTGCCACTCCAGGTGGCCGATCACCGACTGCTCGTTCCAGCCGTGGTAGCGGCAGACCGCCGCCGCGGCCTTCTCGATGGCCTCCAGCTGCGCCGCCGGCCACGGGTCCTTCCCGTCGCCCAGGTTCTCGCACTCGAAGCCGTAGAAGTGCCGGTTGCCGTCGGTGTTGGCCTCGTTGTCCGGCGGGAACGTCTTCTTCTCGGCGATCACCGCCCGCAGCACGTCGTCGTCGCCGAGTCCCGCGTGGTTGGCGCGTCCGTACCCGACGAGGTGCACCCGGCCGTCCTTGGTGATCACGCCGTGGCAGAGCGGACCCGGAAGACCCGAGTAGCCCTTGCGGCAGATGTCGACCGTCGCCTTGCTGCCCTTGGTCACGGTGTGATGGATCATCACCCCGTGCACAGGACCCCACGGGCCCTTGTGGTTGCGGTTGTGGTCACGCCAGTCGCCGACCTCGACGACCGTGAGACCCTCCGCTCTGAGAGCGCGCAGGAACGCGCTCGCGGACATGGGTGGGGCCATGCCGCCCTCCTCCGTACCGGACGACGGCCACCGGGCGCGGCCGTCTCGTACAGGGCCTATAGCCGGAAGTCGGCCTTTCAAGTACTCGTCCGTCAGCTGTGCGAGCCGATCCGGACAATTTCCTTCCGCCCGGAGGTCGTTGCCGCGCCCGGCGGGGCGGTCAGTCTGTCCAGGCTCCCCAAGATCCAACCCCGCTCGATCGTGTAATGGCGCGGACACTCTGCGTGAGGAACGCTTGATCACGCACTGCGACGCCCGGCACGGCCGGGCGTGGATCTATTGGGGAGGGCATTTCTCTATGTCGGTAGGCGAAGAGGTCCGCACGGAGCAGACCGGGCAGCAGCAGAGCCTCGGGACGGCGGCGGCGCGGAACCTGGCCACCACGACCAAGTCCGCGCCGCAGATGCAGGAGATCAGCTCCCGCTGGCTGCTGCGGATGCTGCCCTGGGTCGACGTGCAGGGCGGCACGTACCGGGTCAACCGGCGGCTCACGTACGCCGTGGGCAACGGCCGGCTGACCTTCGTGAAGACGGGCGACCGGGTGGAAGTCATCCCCGCCGAACTGGGCGAACTGCCCGTGCTGCGCGACTACGAGGACCAGGAGGTGCTCGCCGAGCTGGCCTCCCGGTGCCGGCAGCGGGAGATCGCGGCCGGGCAGGTCGTCGCCTCCTTCGGCAGCCCCGCCGACGAGGTGTACCTGCTCGCGCACGGCAGGGTGGAGCGCGTCGGCACCGGCCCCTACGGCGAGGACGAGTCCCTCGGGGTGCTCGCCGACGGCGCCTACTTCGGCGAACAGGCCCTCCAGGACGACGACGCCATCTGGGAGTACACGGCCCGCACCCTGACCGCGTGCACCGTCCTGGTGCTGCCCCGCGAGGCGGTCGACCAGGTCGCCGAGCGGTCCGAGACCCTGCGCGAGCACCTGCGCCGCCGGGCGGACGTCCCGCAGCAGCGCACCAACAAGTACGGCGAGAAGGAGATCGACCTCGCGGCCGGCCACAGCGGCGAGCCGGACATCCCGCACACCTTCGTCGACTACGAGGCCCGGCCCCGCGAGTACGAACTCAGCGTCGCCCAGACCGTGCTGCGCATCCACACACGCGTGGCCGACCTCTACAACCAGCCGATGAACCAGACGGAGCAGCAGATCCGGCTGACCGTGGAGGCGCTGAAGGAGCGCCAGGAGCACGAGCTCATCAACAACCGCGACTTCGGCCTGCTCCACAACTGCGAGTACGACCAGCGGATCCAGCCGCACGACGGCGTGCCCGGCCCCGACGACATGGACGAGCTGCTCAGCAGGCGCCGCGGCACCCGGCTGCTGCTCGCCCACCCGCGCGCCATCGCCGCGTTCGGCCGCGAGCTCAACAAGCGGGGACTCGTCCCGGAGACGATCGACGTCGGCGGCAACCGCATCCCCACCTGGCGGGGCGTTCCCATCTACCCGTGCAACAAGATCCCGGTGACCGAGGCCCGCACCACCTCCGTCATCGCGCTGCGCACCGGCGAGGAGGACCAGGGCGTCATCGGCCTTCGCGCGGCCGGCATCCCCGACGAGATCGAGCCGAGCCTGTCCGTGCGGTTCATGGGCATCAACGAACAGGCCATCATCAAGTACCTGGTCACGGCCTACTACTCGGCAGCGGTGCTGGTCCCGGACGCGCTGGGCGTCCTGGAGAACGTCGAGATCGGACGCTGGCGGTGACCGTCCGCCGGCTCCCGCCGCGCGCGCCGTGTCCCCGCCCTCCCGGGCGGGTAGATCTGGGGGGAACGAGCTCGCCAGGTGCGCAAGCGCCGTCCCTCCGTGCCTCCACCGAGTCGGTCCCAGGGGGAAGTCGATGACGGAGTCCATGGCCCGGCCGACCACGGGCCGCCCGGAGCAGCGCACGGCACGCACCGCGCCCGACAGCGCACGCGGACCGGAGCAGCACATGGAGGACGGGCACGAGGCGGCCGCCCTGCTGGAGCGCACCCGGGCCGCCGTCGACCCGGTGCTGCGCACGGCCCTCGGGTCCCTGCCCGCGTCGATGCGCCGCGTCGCGCTCTACCACTTCGGCTGGCAGAACGCGGACGGCACCCCGTCCTCCGGCGGCTCCGGGAAGGCGCTCCGGCCCGCCCTGGTGCTCGCGGCGGCCTCCGCCCTCGGCGGCTCCGCGGCACGGACGGCGGCCCTGCGGGCGGCGGCCGCGGTCGAACTGGTCCACAACTTCACGCTCGTCCACGACGACGTGATGGACCGGGACACCACCCGCCGCCACCGCCCCACGGTGTGGACGGTGTTCGGGGACGCCGACGCGATCCTCGTGGGGGACGCCCTCCAGGCGCTCGCCCTGCGGCTGCTCGCCGAGGACCCCCACCCTGCCGCCCCGGCCGCGGCCGCCCGGCTCGCCCAGTGCGTGGTCGAACTGTGCGCCGGGCAGCACGCGGACACGGCCCTGGAGCGCCGCGCCCCCGACGAGGTCACCCTGGAGGAGACCCTCGCCATGGCGGAGGCGAAGACCGGCGCCCTGCTCGGCTGCGCCTGCGCCCTCGGCGCGCTGTACGCGGGCGCGGGGGACGCGGAGGTGGCGGCGATGGACGCCTTCGGCCGCGAGGCCGGGCTGGCGTTCCAGCTGATCGACGACGTCATCGGCACCTGGGGCGACCCGCGCCGCACCGGCAAGCCGGCCGGCGCCGACCTCGCCGCCCGCAAGAAGTCGCTGCCGGTCGTCGCCGCGCTCACCTCCGGCACCCCGGAGGCCGCGGAGCTCGCCGCCGCGTACGCCGCCCCGCACCGGAAGGAGGAGGCCGAGGAGCTCACCCGGCTCGTCGAGCGGGCCGGCGGCCGTGACTGGGCGCAGACCCAGGCGGCGGACCGGATGGCCCGCGCGATGCAGGAGGTGGCTCGCGCGGTGCCGGACCCGGAGGCGGCGGGAGGTCTCCTCGCCCTCGCCGAGTTCGTCACCCGGCGCTCCACCTGACCGGACGGCGCAGGCCGCCCCACCCGACCCCGGGGCCATGGGCCGCCGTGCGGACCCTGACCCGTACGGCTGCCGTGGCCCCGGGCCGGCGGGTCCCGCACTTCCCCACGGTGTGCGGGGCCCGCCCCCTGTTCGCCCGGCACGCCCCGGCTAGTCTCAACCCCCGTACCGACAGCGATGGTTGAGGCGAAGGGGCGGACATGGGCGTGGCGATCCGGACGGCCGGCGGGGACGACCGGGAGCGGGTGGTCCGGCTGCTGGACGAGGCGTTCCAGGACGATCCGGTCAGCAGCTGGGTGTTCCCCGGCACGGAGTACCGGCGTGCGACGCACCACCGGCTCATGGCCGCCTTCACCGACGCCACCCTCGCCGACGGGCGCGTCGACCTCGTGGAGGACGGCTCGGCGTGCGCCCTGTGGATGTCCGTCCCGGCGGAGGACCCCGGCCACGGCGAAGCGGACGGCGGCGAGGACGAGTTCGTGGAACTGCGCCGCGCCGTCGACCCGGACAACGAGCGGGTCGAGCTGATCGGCCGCCTCACCGCGGGCATCCACCCCCAGGGCCGCGCCCACGAGTACCTGTGGATGATCGGCGTGGCTCCGGGGCGTCAGGGCGAGGGGCTCGGCACCGCGCTGATCGGCTCCGTCCTCGACCGCTGCGACCAGGAGGGCCGCGCCGCCTACCTGGAGGCGAGCAGCGAGCGCAGCGTCCGCCTGTACCGCCGTCTCGGCTTCGAGCTCACCGGTGAGCCGCTGCGCCTTCCCGACGGCCCGCTGATGTACCCGATGTGGCGCGAACCCCGCGCGTCCGGCGCGCAGAGCTGAGCCGACACCCGTCTCCTCGCGGGATGCAACCCGTGCCGTACAGGGACGTTCGGCCCTGTACGGCGCCTCGCGCGCCCGGCTTCACTGGCTCGCGGACGGAGGTCGAGCGGAACGGGACGCCTATGGGGCCGACGGCGCACGGGGACATCGCGGTCGTGGGACACCACGACCTGACCGACGGATCACTGTGGCTGGTGGAGTCCGCCGTACGGGACCGGCTGGCGCGGTACGCCGAGGGGGCGAGGGCCATGGTCCGCGCCGCCGCGGGCACCGCCCTGGCGTCCGGCCGCGCCGCGCGCGCCTCGGGCCGGCCGCTGGCCGTGGTCATCCCCACCAGCATCGGCGTCCCCGCGCTGCCGCCCCCGCGGGACCGTCCGGCCACCGGCGAACTGCTCACCCTCGCCGACCAGGTGAGGCTCCTCGACTACGACCCCACCGACCGTGACTCCTGCGTCGGCGCGGACGAACGCCTCGTCGGCGCCGGCACCCTGCTCCTGGCCGTCTGGGACGGCTCCCCCTCCGACGGCCGGGACGCCACCGCCCACCTGGTGACCTACGCCCGTGCGCGCGGCATCCCGGTGGAGGTCCTGTGGCCCGAGGGCGCCGCCCGCGTCCGCGCGCCCCGCCCGCGCATCCCCCACGCGCGCACGCCGTTCTGACGCCGCGACACGGGACCTTCGGCCCCCGCCCCGGGACCCGCGCGGGGCCCTTTCGACCCATGTGGAGCCGTCCTCCCCACGCCGATCATGGGCGCGCACCACACATGGGGAGGAAGACGTCCGGTGGACGAGATACGCACGCAGCACCTGGAAGCCGCCGTGGACGAGCGGCCCCGGACCGCGCCGGGGACGGAGACGCCCGCGCGGCCCGCGCCGGAGCCGGCCGCGATGCGCCGGGCCGCCTGGGTGGACTGGCTGACGACCACCGACCACAAGAAGATCGGCACGCTCTACCTGGTCAGCGCGTTCGTCTTCTTCGTCGTCGGCGGCGTCATGGCGCTGATGATGCGCGCCGAACTCGCCCGGCCAGGCCTGCAGATCATGTCGAACGAGCAGTTCAACCAGGCGTTCACGATGCATGGTTCGATCATGCTGCTGATGTTCGCCATGCCGCTGTTCACCGGCTTCGCCAACTGGATCATGCCGCTGCAGATCGGTGCGCCCGACGTGGCGTTCCCGCGGCTGAACATGCTGGCGTTCTGGCTGTTCCTGTTCGGCTCGACGATCGCGGCGGCCGGTTTCCTCACCCCGGGAGGGGCCGCCGACTTCGGCTGGTTCCTGTACGCGCCGCTGTCGAACGAGATCTACTCGCCGGGCATCGGCGCCGACCTCTGGATCATGGGCGTGGCCCTCTCCGGCTTCGGCTCGATCCTCGGCGCGGTCAACTTCATCACCACCGTCATCTGCATGCGGGCGCCCGGAATGACGATGTTCCGCATGCCGATCTTCACGTGGAACGTGCTGCTCACGGCGCTGCTCGTGCTGATCGTCTTCCCGGTGCTGGCGGCAGCCTTGTTCGCGCTGGAGTGCGACCGGAAGTTCGGCAGCCACATCTTCGACGCGGCGAACGGCGGGGCATTGCTGTGGCAGCACCTGTTCTGGTTCTTCGGCCATCCCGAGGTGTACATCCTGGCGCTGCCGTTCTTCGGCATCGTCTCCGAGGTGGTCCCGGTCTTCTCCCGCAAGCCGATGTTCGGGTACATGGGCCTCATCGGCGCGACCATCGCGATCGCGGGTCTGTCGGTGACGGTGTGGGCGCACCACATGTACGTCACGGGCGGGGTGCTGCTGCCGTTCTTCTCGTTCATGACGATGCTGATCGCGGTGCCGACGGGCGTGAAGTTCTTCAACTGGATCGGCACCATGTGGAAGGGCAGCCTCTCCTTCGAGACCCCGATGCTGTGGACGCTGGGCTTCCTGGTGACGTTCCTCTTCGGCGGTCTGACGGGTGTTCTGCTGGCCTCGCCACCGCTGGACTTCCACGTCTCGGACACGTACTTCGTGGTCGCGCACTTCCACTACACGGTGTTCGGCACGGTGGTGTACGCGATGTTCGCCGGATTCCACTTCTGGTGGCCGAAGTTCACCGGCAAGATGCTCGACGAGCGGCTCGGGAAGATCACCTTCTGGACGCTGACGGCCGGCTTCCACCTGACCTTCCTGGTCCAGCACTGGCTGGGTGTGGAGGGCATGCCCCGCCGGTACGCGGACTACCTGGCCGCGGACGGATTCACCGCCCTCAACACCCTGTCCTCCGTCGGCTCGTTCCTGCTCGGCCTGTCGGTGCTGCCGTTCTTCTACAACGTCTGGAAGACGGCCAGGTACGGCACACCGGTCGGCGTGGACGACCCCTGGGGCTTCAGCCGCTCCCTGGAGTGGGCCACCTCCTGCCCGCCCCCGCGCCACAACTTCGTCTCCTTGCCGACCATCCGCAGCGAGTCTCCGGCGTTCGACCTGCACCATCCCGAGGTCGCCGCCCTGGAAGCGGGGAAGTGAGCCATGGCGCAGCCCGTCCTCGCCCTCGGGTGCGCGCTGGTCACCGGCGCCGGCTGCGTCTGGTACCTGCCGGCCCTCGCCGACCTGCGGGCCGGGGCGGCCGACCGGCCGCCCTCCCGCCGCACCGCCGCGCTCGCCTGCCTGACCGGCTGGGCCACGGTCGCGGCCGTCGGCCTGACCCTGCTGCTCACGGCGTCGTGGTGGACGCCGTGCGCGGTGACGGCGGCCGGCGGTACGGCCACCGCTCTCCTGCGGATCCGGGCCGCGGTGAGGCGCGCCGGTGAGCGCCGTGAGACGGCCCGGCTGTGGGAGGGGCTGACCCCCGACGGCCCGCTGCCGTCGCGGGCGGTCCGTCGCGGGGCGGTCGCCGCCCTGGCCGTCACCCTCCCGGTCGCGGTGTCGGTGGCGGTGCTGGTTCCGGCCACGGGCCTGGCGTTGGCGCGTTAAAGGCGTTGCACCACTACAAGCGAAGTACTACAACTGGAGTTGTCGCGAATTCGCCACCACTCCGGAAACCCCGGGGAAAGAGGCCGCAGTGCGCAATCTGACCTACTTCATCGCCTGCTCCATCGACGGCTTCATCGGGGACCCGGAGGGCGATGCGTCGGCCATGGTGTCCTTGGTCGACGCGGAGTTCTTCGACTTCCTGAAGACGGAGTACCCGGAGACGCTGCCGACCGCGGGCCGCCGTCCGCTCGGCATCGACGACCTGCCGAACAAGAAGTTCGACACGATCGTCCAGGGCCGCCGCAGCTACGACCTGGCCCTCAAGGAGGGCGTCACCAGTCCCTACGCCCATCTGCGGCAGTACGTCGCCTCCCACACGCTGGGGGAGTCGCCCGACCCCGACGTCGAGATCATCTCCGACGACCTGGTCGGCCGGGTGCGCGCGCTGAAGGCGGAGGACAGCGCGTACGGCGTCTATCTGTGCGGCGGTGCCGAGCTGGCCGGGGCGCTGGTCGACGAGATCGACGAGCTGGTGATCAAGACGTACCCCATCGTGCAGGGCTCGGGCATGCCGATGTTCGCCGCCGGTTTCTCGATCACGCCGTTCACGCTGGAGTCGCACCGCGCCTTCGGCAACGGCACGCTGGTGCGGACGTACCGCCGACAGCGCTGAACGGGCGTCAGCCCGACGGCCGTTCACTCCGCGGGGCGCTCCAGGAAGCGCACCATGTTCCCCGCCGGGTCGCGGAACGCGCAGTCCCGCATTCCGTACGGCTGGTCCACCGGCTCCTGGATCACGTCTGCGCCCGCGGCACGCACCCGCTCGAACAGGGCGTCGCAGTCGGTGGTGGTGAAGTTGACCGCGCGCAGCAGGCCCTTGGCGAGCAGCTCGGCCATCGCCTGTTTGTCGGCGGGGGAGACGTCCGGGCTCGCGGCCGGCGGCTCCAGGACGATCTCCACGTCCTGCTCGGGGGAGGCGACGGTCACCCAGCGCATCCCCTCGTACCCCACGTCGTTGCGCACCTCGAAGCCGAGCACGTCGCAGTAGAAGGCCAGCGCCTTGTCGTGGTCGTCGACCGCGACGAAGCACTGGGCGAGCCGCACGTCCGTCGCCCTGTCCATACCCGTCCCGCTCCCTCTAGAAGTTCCCGCTCGGGTCGGCCCGTCGCCGCACCCGCACCGGCCGGGCGTACGTCCGCACGAAGCACGGCGGGATGACCGCGGTCTCCTCGTGCGAGCGGGCCCGGTAGGAGCTCGGCGTCTCCCCGACCAGCTCGGTGAAGCGCGCGCTGAACGACCCGAGCGAGGTGCAGCCGACCGCGAGGCACACCTCGGTCACCGTCAGGTCGCCCTTGCGCAGCAGCGCCTTGGCGCGCTCGATCCGCCGCGTCATCAGATACGCGTACGGCGTCTGCCCGTACGCGGCCCGGAAGCTGCGCTGGAAGTGCCCCGGCGACATCAGAGCCGTCCGCGCCAGCTCCGCGATGTCGAGAGGCTCGGCGTACTCCCGGTCCATCCGGTCCCGGACCCGCCGCAGCCGCACCAGATCCTCCAGCTCCATGTGCCCAGCATCCCATGGGCCCCAAGGACGGCGCCGGAGAACACCGAAGGGGCCCCGCCGCGCGAAGCGACGGGTCCCCTTCGGAAAAAGCCCCAGGACCTGCGATGGTGCACCGATCGCCGGCCGCGAGGAGCGGCAAGGCCGGGTCAGGCCTTCTTGGTCTCCCAGAAGATCTTGTCGATCTGGGCGATGTAGTCCAGCGCCTTCTGGCCGGTGGCCGGGTCGGTCGACGCCTTGGCGGCCGAGAGGGCCTTCAGGGTGTCGTTGACCAGCTGGTGCAGCTCCGGGTACTTCTCGAAGTGCGGCGGCTTGAAGTAGTCGCTCCACAGCACGGAGACATGGTGCTTCGCCAGCTCGGCGCGCTGCTCCTTGATGACCGTGGCACGCGCCTGGAAGTGCGGGTCGTCGTTGCCGGCCATCTTCTCCTGGACAGCCTTGACCGACTCCGCCTCGATGCGGGCCTGGGCCGGGTCGTACACGCCGCAGGGCAGGTCGCAGTGGGCGCTGACCTTGACCCTGGGGGCAAACAGGCGGGAAAGCATGAAGCGTTTCCTTCCTCGTGATCGTCTTCTCACAGGGGACATTACTCCGTGACGGACCGGTTTTCGCGAGTGCCCCCGTGGGCTTAGGACAAAAGTCCGGGGTCAGACTGAGACTGGTGGAGGAAGAACCGGGGAGGTGCCGGGAGATGCCGGAGCTGTCGCAGGACGCCGAGCGGGTGAGGGCGCCGCTGCCCTTCGGGGTGGCCGAGGTGACCGGTCCGTCGATGGTGCCCACGCTGCGCCACGGGGACCGGCTCCTGGTCCACTACGGGGCGAGGGTGAGACGCGGCGACGTGATCGTGCTGCGCCATCCGTTCCAGCAGGATCTGCTGGTCGTCAAGCGAGCGGCCGAGCGGCGCGACGGGGGCTGGTGGGTGCTCGGGGACAACGCGTACGCGGGCGGCGACAGCACCGACTACGGCGTCGTCCCCGACGAGCTGGTGCTGGGCCGGGTCCGCTTCCGCTACCGGCCGCGCTCCACGGCCCGGCGGTCGCCGCTGGCGCTGCTGGTCTGGCTGCTGACGTCGGCCCGTCCCGTGCTCTCCGACCGGTCCGCCTCCAGGCGTTTGCGGGCCCGGTAGGCGGCCACGTTCGCACGAGTGGCGCAGCGGTCCGAGCAGTAGCGCCGGGAGCGGTTGGTCGAGGTGTCCAGGTAGGCGTTGCGGCAGGGCGCCGCCTCGCAGAGGCCGAGGCGGTCGACGCCGTACTCGGTGAGGTGGAAGGCCAGGCCCATCGCGGCGATCGCGGCGTACCCGGCGGTCGCGTTGGACGGATGGTCGGCCAGGTGCATGTGCCACAGCGGGCGGCCGTCGTCGTCGCGGAAGTCGTGGCCGGAGATCTGCGGGCTCACCGGGAACTCCAGCAGCAGGGAGTTCAGCAGGTCGACGGCGAGGGTCTCGTCCCCGTCGTTCGCCGCCTCGAAGACCGACCGCAGCCTGGCCCGGACCGAGCGGAACCGCGTCACGTCCGCCTCGGTGGCCCGCCGGGCGGCCGACCGGTTGCCGCCGAACAGGTCCCGTACCGCCTCGACCGAGGTGAGCGCGTCCGTGCCCCGGACCGGCTCCTCGGTGTTCACGAGACGGACGGCGTAGTCCGAGTAATAGGCCAGTTCCACTTGTAGTCCTTACGCAGGGGCTCTATGGTCGTGCGTGCGGTCGGGTAACAGACGATCGTGCTTCCAGGGTATTACGGAGTGCACCGCGAGGGAGGGGCCATGACGGACTCGCACACCACCACGGCCGGCACCGACTGGCACGCCTGGCAGGAGAGCTGGGACCGCCAGCAGGAGTGGTACATGCCCGACCGGGAGGAACGCTTCCGGGTCATGCTCGACATGGTCGAGGCCCTCGTCGGGACCGCCCCGCGCGTCCTCGACCTGGCCTGCGGCACCGGCAGCATCACCGCCCGCCTGCTCGACCGCTTCCCCGACGCCACCAGCACCGGCGTCGACCTCGACCCGGCGCTGCTTGCCATCGCCGAGGGCACCTTCGCGGGCGACGACCGGGTCACCTTCGTCACCGCGGACCTGAAGGACCCCGGCTGGGCCACACAGCTCCCGCACGACTCCTACGACGCCGTGCTCACCGCGACGGCCCTGCACTGGCTGCACCGGGAACCCCTCGCGGACCTCTACGGACACATCGCGGGCCTGGTCCGCGACGGCGGCGTCTTCATGAACGCGGACCACATGATCGACGAGACCACCCCGCGGATCAACGCGGCCGAGCGCGCGCAGCGCCACGCACGCATGGATCAGGCCAAGGAGCGGGGCGCCCTCGACTGGGCCGAGTGGTGGCAGCTCGCCGCGCAGGACCCCGTCCTCGCCGGCCCCACCGCCCGCCGCTTCGAGATCTACGGCGAGCACGCCGACGGCGACATGCCGTCCCCGGCCTGGCACGCCCGCGCCCTGCGCGAGGCGGGCTTCGCGGAGGCCCGCCCGGTGTGGTGCTCACCGTCGGACACACTGCTGCTCGCCCTGAAGTAGCGGGCCCGGGGCACAGGGAAGGGGCGGTACGGAGTCCTCCGTACCGCCCCTTCCCTGTGCCCCGGGCCCCGAGGTCAGAGGACCTTGGACAGGAACGACTTGGTGCGCTCGTGCTGCGGGTCGGTCAGCACGTCACGCGGGTGGCCGGACTCGACCACCACACCGCCGTCCATGAACACCAGGCTGTCACCCACCTCGCGGGCGAAGCCCATCTCGTGGGTGACGACGATCATCGTCATGCCCGACTCGGCCAGGTCGCGCATGACGTCGAGGACGTCACCGACCAGCTCCGGGTCGAGCGCCGAGGTCGGCTCGTCGAACAGCATCAGCTTGGGATCCATGGCGAGCGCACGCGCGATCGCCACCCGCTGCTGCTGGCCGCCGGAGAGCTGGGAGGGGTAGTTCCCGGCCTTGTCGCCCAGGCCCACGCGCTCCAGGAGCTGCATCGCCCGCTCCCTGGCCGCCGCCTTGGCCACGCCCTTGACCTGTACGGGCGCTTCCATGATGTTCTCGACGGCGGTCATGTGCGGGAACAGGTTGAAGCGCTGGAAGACCATGCCGATGTCCCGGCGCTTGAGGGCGACCTCGCTGTCCTTGAGCTCGTACAGCTTGTCGCCCTTCTGGCGGTAGCCGACCAGCTCGCCGTCCACATAAAGACGGCCGGCGTTGATCTTCTCGAGGTGGTTGATGCACCGGAGGAAGGTCGACTTGCCGGAGCCGGAGGGGCCGATGAGGCAGAACACCTCGCCGGACTGCACCTCCAGGTCGATGCCCTTGAGAACCTCGACCTGGCCGAAGGACTTGTGCACGCCCTCGGCCTTGACCATGGCGGGGGAGGACTGCGTCATGCCGTGACTCCCTTCGCGCGGCGGGTGGGCAGGACGGCCGACTTCAGGCGCTGCATCGGCGTCGGGGGCAGAGAGCGCAGCGAGCCGCGGGCGTAGTGACGCTCAATGTAGTACTGGCCGACGCTCAGTATCGACGTCATGATCAGGTACCACGCGGCGGCGAGGAAGTACATCTCCACCGGTGAGCCCGAGTTCTGGCCGATGTCCTTGGCTTCCTGGAAGAGTTCGGCGAACTGAACCGCGGAGACGAGCGAGGTCGTCTTCAGCATGTTGATGACTTCGTTGCCGGTGGGCGGCACGATCACCCGCATGGCCTGGGGGACGACGATTCGGCGGAGAGTCTTGGTGTGGCTCATGCCCAGGGCGTGCGATGCCTCGGTCTGTCCCTCGTCCACCGAAAGCAGGCCGGCTCGGCAGATCTCGGCCATGTACGCGGCCTCATTGAGACCCAGGCCGAGCAGCGCCGTCAGCAGCGGCGTCATGAAGGACGACCAGTAGTCCTTGTAGACCGGACCCAGGTTGATGTACTCGAACACCAGGCCGAGGTTGAACCAGACGAAGAGCTGGACCAGGACCGGGGTACCGCGGAAGAACCAAATGTAGAACCAAGCGATCGACGAGGTCACCGGGTTCTTCGACAGGCGCATCACGGCGAGCAGGATGCCGCCGGCGATGCCGATCACCATCGACAGCACCGTGAGCAGCAGGGTGTTCCAGACACCGTCGAGGATGCGTCCGTCGAAGAAGTACTCGGGGATCGCCCCCCAGTTGATCTTGCCTTGCGCGAAGGCGTATACGACCGCCCCCAGGAGAGCGAGGGCGACGGCCGCGGACACGTACCGCCCCGGGTGCCGGACCGGAATGGCCTTGATGGCCTCCGCTCCGGCGGGGGGCGTCGCGCCGGGACCGTCCGTCTTGCTGACGTCAACAGTCACGGGTGGAGCCTTTCAGAGCCGAGTCGAACGAAGCGGTTCAGGAACCGCCGTTGATCTTGGCCTCGGTGATCGCGCCGTCCTCGACGCCCCACTTCTCGATGATCTTCTTGTACTCGCCGTTGTCGATGAGTGCCTGGACCGCGGCCTGGAGGGCGTCGCGCAGTTCGTCGTTGCCCTTGGCGACGGCGATGCCGTAAGGGCCGGCCTCCACCTGCTCGCCGACGATCTCGAAGTACTTCCCGCCGCCGGAGTTCTTCACGGAGTAGGCGGCGATCGGGAAGTCGGCGGAGACGACGTCCGCGCCCTTGGAGCGCATCCGGGTCTCGGCCTCGGGGTTGGTGTCGAACTCCTCGACCTTCAGGGTCTTCTTGCCGGCGTCCGTGCACTTCTTCGCCTGGTCCTTGGCAAGGTCGTGCGAGAACGTGTTGCGCTGTACGGCCATGGTCTTGCCGCACAGGTCGTCCCAGGTCTTGATGCCCTTGGTGTCGCCCTTGTTGGTGTAGAGCGAGACGCCCGCGGTGAAGTAGTCGACGAAGTCGACGCCGGCGCCGACCTTCTTGCCGGTGTCGCCGTCGATGCCTTCCTGGCGGTCCTTGGTGTCGGTCATCGCGGACATGGCGATGTCGTAGCGCTTCGAGGCGAGGCCGCCGATCAGGGTGTCGAACGTGGCGTTCTGGAACTCGAACTTCACCCCGAGCTGCTTGCCCATGGCCTCCGCGAGGTCCGGGTCGATGCCGACGACCTTGCCGGAGTCGTCCTTGAACTCGACCGGGGCGTACGCGATGTCCGAGCCGACCTTGATGACGCCCTTGTCACGAATCGCCTGAGGCAGCTTGTCGGCCAGCGGGGCGGTGCTCTTCGACGCGCCGTCCTTGCCGCCCGAGTCCTTGCTCTTGGTCTGGTCACCGCAGCCGGTGAGAAGCAGTGCGCCTGCGACCGCGATCGCGCCGACCGCTGCAATCCGTGAGCGCGCGGCGGTGGTACGACGGGTGGTGCTTGCGGTCATGTGGGTTCCTCCGGCGGATGGGTGGAGTTGCCGATGGGGCCGGCGACTGCCTGTCGGCATCGCCGCGGGGTCGACGGGAGCACACACCTTCGAGTGCCGCGACCTCGTGTGATTACCGCATCTTGCCATTCGGATTGGACCGTTCAGGGGGCTTGCGATGTCAAAATCGGATAACGGCGGGTCCTCGAACCCGGCATCTTGGGTACAACGCCGCCGCAGACTCTCCGGGAATCCTTCATTCCGGCCGCAAGATCTTCGCCGATACGTCTGTTACGCGGGCGACCCGCCGAGTCGGAGGGGTACTTGTGGGCTTGCTGGGACTTCGTCCAGGTCTTGTCCTGATATCGGACGATGCTTCATGGCGTCGGCATGTGACCTTCGCGTTATGGACTCGTCGCCGACCGCGTCCGTCGGGTAAGAAGGTTCTTTACACCCCTCATCCGGGGCTCAGGGCGCGTGTGCGGCGCGCCCGTCGTGTTCGGCCCGTACGCAACAACCCCTCCGGGCCTGACACGTCCCCGCCCACCCCTCACCAGGAGTGGCAACCCTCAAACAATGAACACTTAAGGGGTAAAACCAAGTGGCAGCGGAGATTGTCAATCCTCGCAGCGACAGCGAGAACCGGGACGCTTCCGAGCAGGGCGGCGGGGCAGCGCCCCTCGAGTCCTTCGACCCGGCGTTCGCGCTGCACCGCGGAGGCAAGATGGCCGTGCAGGCCACCGTGCCGGTCCGCGACAAGGACGACCTGTCCCTGGCGTACACGCCCGGCGTCGCGAAGGTGTGCAGCGCGATCGCCGAGCAGCCGGAGCTGGTCCACGACTACACGTGGAAGTCCTCGGTCGTCGCCGTCGTCACCGACGGCACGGCCGTGCTGGGGCTCGGTGACATCGGCCCCGAGGCCTCCCTCCCGGTGATGGAGGGCAAAGCCATCCTCTTCAAGCAGTTCGGCGGCGTGGACGCGGTCCCGCTCGCGCTGAACTGCACCGACGTCGACGAGATCGTCGAGACGGTGGTCCGGCTCGCCCCCTCCTTCGGCGGGGTGAACCTGGAGGACATCTCGGCGCCTCGGTGCTTCGAGATCGAGCGGCGGCTCCAGGAGCGTCTGGACATCCCGGTCTTCCACGACGACCAGCACGGCACGGCGGTCGTGACGCTGGCGGCGCTGCGGAACGCGGCGCGGCTCAGCGGGCGTCCGCTGGGCGACCTGCGGGCGGTGATCTCCGGCGCGGGCGCGGCGGGTGTCGCGATCGCCAAGATGCTGGTCGAGGCCGGCATCGGGGACGTCGCGGTGGCCGACCGCAAGGGTGTGGTCTCGCGGGACCGCGAGGACCTCACGCCGATCAAGGCGGAGCTGGCGTCGTTCACCAACAAGGCCGGGATCTCCGGCACGCTGGAGTCCGCGCTCGCGGGCGCCGACGTCTTCATCGGCGTCTCCGGCGGCACGGTTCCCGAGCCCGCGGTGGCGTCGATGGCCGAGGGCGCGTTCGTCTTCGCCATGGCCAACCCGACCCCGGAGGTGCACCCGGAGGTCGCGGCCAAGTACGCGGCCGTCGTGGCCACCGGCCGGTCGGACTTCCCGAACCAGATCAACAACGTCCTGGCGTTCCCCGGCATCTTCGCCGGCGCGCTCCAGGTGCGGGCCTCCCGCATCACCGAGGGCATGAAGCTCGCCGCGGCCGAGGCGCTGGCCTCCGTCGTCGGCGACGACCTCGCCGCGGACTACGTCATCCCGTCCCCGTTCGACGAGCGGGTCGCCCCCGCGGTGACGGCCGCCGTGGCCGCGGCCGCCCGGGCGGAGGGCGTCGCCCGGCGCTGAGCGCACGTGTGTGAGGGCCCCGTCCAGGCCGTGGACGGGGCTCACGCATGTCAGGAGCCCCTTTCGTGGGGACGCGGTCCGGCGCAAGGGGGCGTGTGTCACAGGCGGGCACGGTTCCTTCGGCGGGGCGCGGAACCTATCGTCAAGGTCATGTTCGCTGTCTACGCCGCCCGAATCGACCGCGATGAGCCGCTCAACGGACTGGAGTCGGGGGAGCGACCCGCTCCCGAGTCCCGGCCGGGCTGGAGCACCGTCACGGTCAAGGCCGCCTCCCTCAACCACCACGACCTCTGGTCCCTGCGCGGCGTCGGCCTCGCGGAGGACAGGCTCCCGATGATCCTCGGATGCGACGCAGCCGGGATCGACGAGGACGGCAACGAGGTCGTCCTCCACTCGGTGATCGGCGAGTCCGGTCACGGCGTGGGGCCCAAGGAGCCCCGCTCCATCCTGACCGAGCGCTACCCGGGCACCTTCGCCGAGCAGGTCTCCGTGCCCACCTGGAACATCCTGCCCAAGCCGAAGGAGCTGTCCTTCGAGGAGGCGGCCTGCCTGCCCACGGCCTGGCTGACCGCCTACCGGATGCTGTTCACCAACGCGGGCGTGCGCCCCGGCGACTCCGTGCTGGTGCAGGGCGCCGGCGGCGGGGTCGCGACCGCCGCGATCGTCCTCGGCAAGGCGGCGGGCCTGCGGGTCTTCGCCACCAGCCGCGACGAGGCCAAGCGCAAGCGCGCGCTGGAGCTGGGCGCCCTGGAGGCCGTCGAGCCCGGCGCGCGGCTGCCGCACCGCGTCGACGCGGTGATCGAGACCGTGGGCGCGGCCACCTGGTCCCACTCGGTGAAGTCGCTGCGTCCCGGCGGCACGCTGGTGATCTCCGGCGCCACCAGCGGCGACCGGCCCTCGCACGCCGAGCTGACCCGCATCTTCTTCCTGGAGCTGAAGGTCGTGGGCTCCACGATGGGCACCAAGGACGAGCTGGAGGACCTGCTGTCCTTCTGCGCCGCGACCGGGGTGCGGCCCGTCATCGACGAGGTGCTGCCCCTGGACCGGGCCCGCGAGGGCTTCGAACGGATGGCGTCCGGCGAGCTGTTCGGCAAAATCGTGCTCACCAACCCCTGAGGGTCGTTTCCCCGCTTCCACGGCCGGTCCGGTGCTCCCGGGCCGGCCGCTCGCATGTCAACTGCGGTTGACAGAGCATCGATGTCAACGTAAGTTGACGTCATGACTGAGGCTACGGATCTCGCCGAGCGGGCGGGCGACCGCGACCCGCGGGTCGGCCTGCGGGCCGTCGCCGCGCTGCGCAAGCTGCTGGAGCAGCTGGAAGCCGTACAGGTGCGCAACGCGCGCAACCACGGCTGGTCGTGGCAGGAGATCGCCACCGAACTCGGGGTCAGCAGGCAGGCCGTGCACAAGAAGTACGGGAGGCATTGATGTTCGAACGGTTCACCAAGGACGCCCGGGACGTGGTCAAGGAGGCCGTGGCCCACACCGAACGGACGGGAGCGGCCCGCGTCGGCGCGGAGCATCTGCTCCTCGCCCTGCTCGACCGGGAGGGAAGCCGCGCCTCCTTCGCCCTGACCGCCCTCGGGCTCGACGAACGCCGTGAGCCCGTACGGGAGGCCCTGGAGCGGGCGCGGCGGCGTGGCGGCCTCACCCAGGCCGAGACGGACGCCCTCGCCGGGCTGGGCATCGACGTCCCGGAGATCGTCGCCCGGGTGGAGGAGACGCACGGCCCCGGTGCGCTGTCCGCGGAGCCGTCCCGCTCCCGGTGGCGGGGGCACCGCCCCTTCGACCGGGCGGCCAAGGACGTCCTGACGGGCGCCCTGCGCACCGCCACCGCCCGCGGCCACCGCCACATCGGCGACGAGCATCTGCTGCTCTCGCTCACCGTCCGCCCCGGCGTGCCCGCCGAGGTCCTCGCCGACCACGGGGTCACCCACGCGTCGGTCACCCGGGTGCTCTACGGCACCGGCGAGGCCAAGGCGGGCTGACGGGCCTGAGGGCCCAGGCACCGGGGCGCCCCGGTGTCAGGACTTCGGCGCCTTCAGCAGCGCCCCGATGCGGGCGGCCGCCTCCGACAGATGGCGGCGGGCGTCACGCAGCTGCTCCTGGGTGACCCCGTGGTCCCGCGCGGCGTCCCGGACGTCGTCCCGGAAGCGGTCCAGCAGCCGCTCCAGGTCGCGCGCGGGGTCGCCCGTGGACTCCGCGGCGCTCTCATGGCCCCAGGAGGGCGCGTAGTCGACCGGGAAGTCCTCGGGGGCCGCCGAGTACGACGGACGCGACTCCGGGCCCTTCCCGGAGCCCGTACGGCCCAGCCCGAAGTCCTTCCCGAACTCGCCCATCTCCTTGACCAGTTCACCCAGGCCCTCACGCAGGCCTGACGGCCAGTCGCCGCGCGCGAAGTGCCCCTGCACCTGCTCCTGGACCTGCTTCACGAGGCGCTGCATCTGCTCCTGCGCCCGGTCCTGGGCCTCCTTGGCCTGGCGGCGGGCGCGCTGGGCCTCCTCACGGGAGCGCCGGCTCTCGTCCTTGGCGCGCCGGGCCTGCTCCTTCCACTCGTGCTTGGCGCGGCGCATCTCCTCCTTGGCGGCGCGCCAGGCCTCCTTGTCGCCGAACATCGAGAAGTCGCCGAGGTCGAAGTCGCCGAAGGGGGCGTCCTTGCCGCCGGACGCGGAGCCGCCGCGCCCCTGCCGGGCCCGCCCGGCCGCGGCGCGCATCTCACGGCGCAGGTCGCCCGCCGCGCCGCTGACGTCGGCCCGGATCTCGGCGGCCAGCTCGGCGACCGACTCGCGGATCTCCAGCTCCAGGTCGGCCAGCTCACCGCTGCGGTCGGCCAGTTCGGCGCGGCCGGCGTCGGTGATCGAGTAGACCTTGCGTCCGCCCTCGGTGGTGTGGGTGACCAGCCCCTCCGCCTCCAGCTTGGCAAGCCGGGGGTAGACGGTGCCCGCGGACGGCGCGTACAGCCCCTGGAAGCGCTCCTCGAGGAGGCGGATCACCTCGTATCCGTGCCGGGGGGCCTCGTCGAGCAGCTTCAGCAGGTAGAGGCGGAGGCGTCCGTGGGCGAAGACGGGGGGCATGTCAGCACACCTTCTTGTCGGTCGTACCGGCATTGTCTCCCGGGCCGCCCCGCAGGCCGGGCTCGTCCTCGCGGGGCGGGCGGCGCAGCAGGGCGATGGAGCCGGAGACGGTGGTGGCCCGCAGCTTGCCGCTGCCCGCGCCGAGACGGCCGGTGAGCTTGTGTGCGCCCCACATGCCCTGCACCCGCAGGTCGTCGAAGGCGTTGGAGATGGCGCCGCTCGCCGTGTTGGCCTCCACCTCGGCGTCCGCCGGGTCGGGCAGCCGGACGGCGATCTCGCCCGAGACGCTGGTCAGCCGGATGTCGGTGGGGCCCTCGGGGTCGAGGTCCACGATCATCGAGCCGCTGACCGTGTCCGCCCGGACGGAGGGGCCGGAGCCCTCGACGACCGTGAGGTCGCCGGAGACGGAGGCGAAGTGGAGGTCGCCGGTCACGGACTGGGCCTCCACGCTGCCGGAGACGGTGTCCGCGCGGACCGGGCCCGACAGGTGCACCAGGGTGGTGTCGCCCGCGACGCCCTTCACCGCGGCGGGGCCCCGGATGCCGGAGACGACGGCGCCCGCGCCGACGACGCCGACCTCCACGCGGGTCTGCGCCGGGACCGCGAGGGAGACCACCGCGCTGCGGCGCCAGCCCTTGCGGTCGAGCCACTTGAGGAAGCCCTTCCAGGGGAGGTCGTCGTACGCGACGGTCAGGACGCCGTCCTGGTGGGTCACGAGGAGGGGTGGGCCTTCCACGTCGGTGACCTGGAGGTGGGCGTGCGGTTCGTCCGTGCCCACGACGTTCACCGTGCCGTTGACGATGCGGACGTTGAGGTGGGTCAGGGGGGCGTCGAAGGTGAGGTTCGTTTTGTCCTGGACGGACCACTCGGGCATGGACGGCCTCCTGATCGCGGGGTGCCACCTGGGCTTGGGCGCGGGCGGCTTGCGTCATATCGCGTATTACTCGATTCACGATATATCGCGGCAGGCGAAAGTCAAGGCACGCGTTCGGGTGAACGGTGCCTTGGGTCTCTTGTACGGGGAGGTGTGTGGAGGGGTGGGCGCGGGTGTCTCGCAGCCCGGCGATTGCGGGGCGCCGTCCGCGCCCACCCGTGCCGCCCGGGGGTACCTCCCAGGCCCTCAAGGCACTGGGGGAGGCACGATTGCCCCCGGGAAGCGGCGGAGCGGTCCGCAGGGAGCGGTGGAGGGGTCCGCGGGGAGCGCGCGGACTACTCGTCGTCCTCGTCGTCCAGGCGGGCCAGCCATGTCGCCAGGCGTTCCACCGGGACCTCGAAGTCGGGGTTCAGGTCGACGAAGGTGCGGAGTTGTTCCGCGAGCCACTCGAAGGTGATCTCCTCCTCGCCGCGCCGCTTCTCCAGTTCCTCGATGCCACGGTCCGTGAAGTACATGAGGTCAAGGATATGTGCCGGAAAACGGGGCGGGCCGCACCCCCGGGAAGGGAGTGCGGCCCGCTCACGTACCGCGTGACGCTGCTGCTCAGGCCTCGAAGACCTCGCGCACCAGCTGCTCCTGCTCGGCCTGGTGGCGCTTCGCGGAGCCGACCGCCGGGGACGAGCTGTGCGGCCGCGAGATGCGGCGCAGACGCTCGTCGTGCGGCAGGTCGGCGCCGACCGCCAGGTCCAGGTGGTCGATCAGGTTGAGCGCGATGAACGGCCAGGCACCCTGGTTCGCCGGCTCCTCCTGCGCCCACAGGTACTTCTCGGCGTTCGGGTACTTCTTGATCTCCGCCTGGAGCTCGGCGCCCGGCAGCGGGTACAGGCGCTCGATGCGGATGATCGCCGTGTCGTCCGCGCCGCGCTTCTTCTTCTCGGCGATCAGGTCGTAGTAGACCTTGCCCGCGCAGAAGACGACCTTCTTCACGGCGGCCGGGTCGACCGTGTCGTCGCCGATGACCGGGCGGAACTGGCCCGTCGTGAACTCGTCCGCCTTCGACGCGGCGGCCTTGAGGCGCAGCATCGACTTCGGGGTGAAGACCACCAGCGGCTTGTGGTGCGGGTTGTGCACCTGCCACCGCAGGAGGTGGAAGTAGTTCGACGGCGAGGTCGGCATCGCGACCGTCATGTTGTTCTGGGCGCAGAGCTGCAGGAAGCGCTCCGGGCGGGCCGAGGAGTGGTCCGGGCCCTGGCCCTCATAGCCGTGCGGGAGGAGCAGGACCACACCGGAGGTCTGGTTCCACTTCTGCTCGGCCGACGAGATGAACTCGTCCACGACCGTCTGCGCGCCGTTGACGAAGTCGCCGAACTGCGCCTCCCACAGTACGAGCGCGTCCGGGCGGGCCAGCGAGTAGCCGTACTCGAAGCCCATGGCCGCGTACTCGGACAGCAGGGAGTTGTAGACGTTCAGCCGCGCCTGGTCCTCGGAGAGGTACTGCAGCGGCGTGTACTCCTCGCCCGTCTCACGGTCGATGATGACCGCGTGACGCTGGCCGAAGGTGCCGCGCTGCGAGTCCTGGCCGGCGAGCCGGACCGGGACGCCCTCGAGGAGCAGCGAGCCGAAGGCGAGGGTCTCGCCCATGCCCCAGTCGATGGTGCCGTCCTCGACCATCGACGCCCGGCGCTGCAGCTGCGGCAGCAGACGCGGGTGGACGGTGATGTGGTCGGGGATGTTCACCTGCGACTCGGCGATCCGCTTCACGACCTCCGAGGTGACCGCGGTGTTCACGGCGACCGGGAACTCGGCCTGCGGGTCGGACGGGGCGGCCGTGGCCGGCTGCGAGGTGGCCTCGCGGACCTCCGTGAAGACCTTCTCCAGCTGGCCCTGGTAGTCCTGCAGCGCCTGCTCGGCCTCTTCCAGGGTGATGTCGCCGCGACCGATGAGGGACTCGGTGTAGAGCTTGCGCACCGAGCGCTTCTTGTCGATCAGGTCGTACATCAGCGGCTGGGTGAAGGCCGGGTTGTCCGACTCGTTGTGACCGCGGCGGCGGTAGCAGATGAGGTCGATCACCACGTCCTTGTTGAACGCCTGGCGGAACTCGAAGGCCAGGCGCGCGACGCGCACGACCGCCTCCGGGTCGTCGCCGTTCACGTGGAAGATCGGGGCCTCGATCATGCGGGCCACGTCCGTCGCGTACATGGAGGAGCGCGAGGACTCGGGGGCCGCGGTGAAGCCGACCTGGTTGTTGATGACGACGTGCACGGTGCCGCCGGTGCGGTAGCCGCGCAGCTGCGACATGTTCAGGGTCTCGGCCACCACGCCCTGGCCCGCGAAGGCCGCGTCGCCGTGGATGGCCACCGGCAGGACGGTGAAGTCCGTGCCGCCCTTGTTGATGATGTCCTGCTTGGCGCGGGCGACGCCTTCCAGGACCGGGTCGACCGCCTCCAGGTGCGAGGGGTTGGCGACCAGCGAGACCTTGATCTGCTCGCCGTCCAGGCCGGTGAAGGTGCCCTCGGCGCCCAGGTGGTACTTCACGTCGCCGGAGCCGTGCATCGACTTCGGGTCGAGGTTGCCCTCGAACTCGCGGAAGATCTGCGCGTACGACTTGCCGACGATGTTGGCGAGGACGTTCAGGCGGCCGCGGTGGGCCATGCCGATGACGACCTCGTCCAGGCGGGACTCGGCGGCCGAGTCCAGCACCGCGTCGAGCAGCGGGATGACGGACTCGCCGCCCTCCAGCGAGAAGCGCTTCTGGCCGACGTACTTGGTCTGCAGGAAGGTCTCGAAGGCCTCCGCCGCGTTCAGCCGGCGCAGGATGCGCAGCTGCTCCTCGCGCTCCGGCTTGGTGTGGCCGCGCTCCACGCGGTCCTGGATCCACTTGCGCTGCTTGGGGTCCTGGATGTGCATGAACTCGATGCCGGTGGTGCGGCAGTACGAGTCGCGGAGCACGCCGAGGATGTCGCGCAGCTTCATCATCGACTTGCCGGCGAAGCCGCCGACGGCGAACTCGCGCTCCAGGTCCCACAGGGTGAGGCCGTGCTCGACGATGTCCAGGTCGGGGTGCTTGCGGACCTTGTACTCGAGCGGGTCGGTGTCGGCCATGACGTGGCCGCGGACCCGGTAGGAGTGGATCAGGTCGAAGACCCGCGCGGCCTTGGTGACGTCGTCGTCGTGGCTCGCGTCGATGTCCTTGAGCCAGCGGACCGGCTCGTAGGGGATGCGCAGGGCCTCGAAGATCTCGTCGTAGAAGTTGTTCTCGCCGAGCAGGAGGTTCGCGACCTGGCGCAGGAACTCGCCGGAGGCGGCGCCCTGGATCACCCGGTGGTCGTAGGTCGACGTGAGCGTCATGACCTTCGAGATGCCGAGCTTGTTCAGGGTGTCCTGGGAGGTGCCCTGGAACTCCGCCGGGTAGTCCATGGAGCCGACGCCCATGATCACGGACTGGCCGGGCATCAGACGCGGCACGGAGTGGACCGTGCCGAGGCCGCCGGGGTTGGTCAGGGAGACCGTGACACCGGTGAAGTCGTCCATCGTCAGCTTGTTGTCGCGGGCGCGACGGACGATGTCCTCGTAGGCCTGCCAGAACTCGAAGAAGTTCAGCGTCTCGGCCTTCTTGATCGCCGCGACGACGAGCTGGCGGTCGCCGTTGGGCTTGACCAGGTCGATGGCGAGACCGAGGTTGATGTGCTCCGGCTTGACCAGGGTGGGCTTGCCGTCCACCTTCGCGTACGAGTAGTTCATGGCCGGCATGGCCTTGATGGCCTGGACCATGGCGTAGCCGATGAGGTGCGTGAAGGAGATCTTCCCGCCCCGGGCGCGCTTCAGGTGGTTGTTGATGACGATGCGGTTGTCGAACAGCAGCTTCACCGGGACCGCGCGCACGGACGTGGCCGTGGGCAGCTCCAGCGAGGCGTCCATGTTCTTCGCCACCGCGGCGGACGGACCGCGCAGGGTGACCTGCTCGGGACCGGCCTTCGCCTCACCCGCGGGCTCGGCCTTCTTGGCCGGCGCCGGCTTGGCGGCGGGAGCGGCCTGCTTCGCCGGCTGGGCCGGGGCCTTCGCCTGGGCCGGGGCCTTGGCGGCCGGGGCGGGCTGTGCCGGCGCGGCGGGCTGCGCGGGCGCCTGGGCCTGCGCGGGCGCGGCAGGCCGGGACGGAGCGGTGGGGGTCACCGCGGCCCCCGCGGCCGCGTCACCCGCCGGAGCCGGGGACGCGGGAGCGCCCGGCTTGTAGTCGGCGAAGAAGTCCCACCAGGCTCGGTCCACCGAGTTCGGGTCCTGGAGGTACTGCTGGTAGATCTCGTCGACGAGCCATTCGTTGGCACCGAAGGCCGCTGCGGGGTTCTTTCCCGCTTGGTCGGTGTCGGTCGAGATGCTCGAGTTACTGGGGGACTGTGGCGACACGGCGTCAACCGCCCTCTTCCGCTTCGCAAGATGATGGACAGCGGAAATAAAGGCTACGCCTCCCCGCGCGAGAAGGTCAGGCCGGGCCCGTGCAACGTCGTGCACATCACATCTCGGCGGGTGTTTCGGCGCTGGATTTGGCGGGAAACAAGCGAGGTTCCGCTTCTTCCGACGGTATCAGGCATCACTCGACCAGGCCTCGACGCGCTCCGCGCGCGGGCCTGTGCCTGATCACACGTGTCCGCCAGGGCGAACGCAGATGGATCTTGAGGCTCCGGTTCGAACTTTACGTCAACTTGGCACAGACGAGGGCCCCGGAAGAGTGATCAGAATCCGGCAACCGCGCTCGGATTCCGCCACCCCGATCCGGCCGCCGTGCAGATCCACGGCCCAGCGGGCGATCGCGAGGCCCAGACCGGTGCCGCCGTCGCTGCCGGGGCCGTGCGGCCGGTTGACGCTGCCGCGGTTGAACCGCTCGAAGACCCGGTGCCACTCCGTGCGCGGGATGCCCGGCCCCTCGTCCAGCACCTCCAGCTCCAGCGACTCCGGCTCGGCACCCTGGCGGGCCCGGACGGTCACCCGGCCGTGCGGCGGGCTGTGCTTGACCGCGTTGTCGATCAGGTTGGCGACCACCTGGTGGATCCGCTCCGGGTCGGCGTGCGCCACCAGCTCGGGCGGCGAGACGTCCAGGTGCAGATGCACGTCCGTACGGGTGTGGCTGCCGGAGCCGGACGCCATGCTCGCGCGGGCGGAGGCCACCATGTTGGCCTCCTTCAGCACGCCCGACAGATACGGCCACACCTCGAAGCGGCGCTTCTTCAGCGGGACGACGCCGTTGTCCAGGCGCGAGAGGTCCAGCAGCGTCTCCACCAGGCGGCCGAGCCGCTCGGTCTGCTTCAGGGCCGTGCGCATGGTCTCGGGGTCGGCCCGGGTGACCCCGTCGACGATGTTCTCCAGCACCGCGCGCAGCCCCGCGATGGGGGTGCGCAGCTCGTGCGAGACGTTGGCGACCAGCTCCTTGCGCTGGCTGTCCTGCGCCTCCAGCTCGTCGGCCATGACGTTGATCGTCTGCGCCAGGTCGCCCAGCTCGTCGCGGCGGCTCTCGCGCACCCGGCGGGTGTAGTCGCCGTGCGAGATGGACCGCGCGACGGCGTTCATGTCGTCCAGCGGGGCGGTGAGGGAGTGCGCCACGAACTGCGTGATCAGCAGCGTGGCGATCATCGAGAAGACGGTGATGAAGCGCAGTTCGGTCTTGGTGTGCACCGCGATCACCGAGAGTCCGGTGGTGATCAGGACCGAGACGACGACCAGCGCGCCCAGCTTGGTCTTGATCGAGAACGGGCGCACACCGCCCCAGGGCTGCTTCTTCCGCTGTCCGCGTCCCGCCGGACCCCCGCTCATGGCGTCGGCGTCTCCAGGGCGTAGCCCACGCCGTGCACGGTGCGGATGCGCTCGGCGCCGATCTTCCGGCGCAGCGCCTTGATGTGGCTGTCCACCGTCCGGGTGCCGGAGGCGTCCGCCCAGTCCCAGACCTCGGCCAGCAGCTGCTCACGGGAGAGCACCGCGCGCGGGGTGTTGGCCAGGCACACCAGGAGGTCGAACTCGGTGGGCGTCAGATGGACGTCCTCGCTGCGCACGCGCACCCGGCGCTGCGCGTGGTCGATCTCCAGCTCGCCCAGGCGCAGGATGCCGCTGCGCGGGGTGGTGGCCGCGAGGGCCGCGCGCTCCATGCGGCGCAGCAGCACGTGCACCCGGGCCGCCAGCTCGCGCATGGAGAACGGCTTGGTCATGTAGTCGTCGGCGCCGACGCCGAGGCCCACCAGCATGTCGGTCTCGTCGTCGCGCGCGGTGAGCATCAGCACCGGCACCGGCCGCTGGGCCTGCACGCGCCGGCAGACCTCCAGGCCGTCGAAGCCCGGCAGCATGATGTCGAGGATCAGCAGGTCGGGCTGCCAGGCCTCCGCCGTGTCCACCGCGGACGGGCCGTCGCCCGCCGTTTGCACCAGGAATCCCTCGGCACGCAGGCGGGTCGCGATGGCGTCCACGATCGTCGCGTCGTCCTCGACCACCAGGACCCTGCGCTGCGCGCCGGGGGTGGTCGTCGCCGTGCCGTTGTGGGAGGTGTGTGTCTGCTCCATCGCCCGCCCCTGAGGTGTGCTTTTTCCGGAATCCGTGGGGTGATCCGTCGTCTGCGCATCACTGCGATTGACGCTTGAATGATCCGCGTCAGGGCAGCAGCGTACGGGGATTCACCTCGGCTTTGCTATCCAGGGCGGACGCCGATGTGCACGACGTCCGGAACGCCCCGGGCAACGGGGATCTCTTCGGTACGCACCTGCCGGAACCCGGCATTCCGCAAGGTTCCCTCGAATTCCGGTGAAGGCTTGGCGGACCATACCGCTAGGACCCCGCGCGGCTTCAACACCCTTGCACACGCGGCGAGTCCGTCGGGCGAGTAGAGCCCCTCGTTGCCCTCGTCGACGGTCCAGTCGGGTCCGTTGTCGATGTCGAGACACAGCGCGTCGAATGTGTCGGATGTCTCATTGACGTAAGTAATCAAATCCTGCTCGACGATCTCCGTCCGCGGGTCGGCCAGCGCCGCCCCGGAGAGCTCGGCCAGCGGGCCCGAGCGGTGCCACTCGATGATCGCGGGCTCCCGCTCCACCACGGCGATCCGCCCCCAGCGCTCCTGTCCGGCCGCGTGCGTCAGGGAGAAGCCCACGCCCAGCCCGCCGATCAGCACCGACGGCTCCGCGGTCGCCGGGTCCACGGCCGCCAGGGCCGCGTCCACGAGCAGCCGCTCGGAACGCCCGTCGGAGGTGTCCATCAGGAAGCAGCCGTTGGCGATGATCTGCAGCAGCCCGCCGTGGCGGCGCAGCACGACCTCGCCGTACGGGCCCTCGCGACGGTCCAGCACTTCGGGAGCTTCGGGAATGCCGTAGGGGGTGGACATGCGTTCATCCTGGCAGGTCCCGGTGGGCGGCGATCCGGGCCCGCGCGGCCCGGCCCGGTGATCGCTGAGAGCGAACGCCGCCCCGGGAACATTCGCAAGCTCCCCTGCATTGAGTCGACGTAGCTCAACTTGACTGCCGAAGGGGAGATCATGGCTGCTGAGTCCACACCGCTCGCCCTGCCCGTGCTGCCGCTCGACGACGAGGTCGTGCTGCCCGGGATGGTGGTTCCGCTGGACCTGAGCGATTCCGAGGTGCGCGCGGCGGTGGAGGCCGCCCAGGCCGCCGCCCGTGACGAACCGGGCAAGCCCAAGGTGCTCCTCGTGCCGCGCGTCGACGGCACCTACGCCGGGACCGGCGTGCTGGGCACGGTCGAGCAGGTCGGCCGGCTGGCCGACGGCGACCCGGGCGCCCTGATCCGCGGCCGGGGACGGGTGCGCATCGGCGCCGGCACCACCGGTCCGGGCGCCGCGCTGTGGGTGGAGGGCACCCGCATCGACGAGAGCGTGCCCGAGCCGCTGCCCGGCCACGTGACCGAACTGGTCAAGGAGTACAAGGCGCTCGCCACCGCCTGGCTGCGCAAGCGCGGCGCCTGGCAGGTCGTGGACCGGGTCCAGGCCATCGACGACGTCTCCGCCCTCGCCGACAACTCCGGCTACTCGCCGTTCCTCACCACCGAGCAGAAGGTCGCCCTGCTGGAGACCACCGACCCGGTGGCCCGGCTGAAGCTCGCCACCCAGCAGCTGCGTGACCACCTCGCCGAGCAGGACGTCGCCGAGACCATCGCCAAGGACGTCCAGGAGGGCGTCGACAAGCAGCAGCGGGAGTTCCTGCTCCGCCGCCAGCTGGAGGCGGTCCGCAAGGAGCTGCGCGAGCTGAACGGCGAGCAGGACGGCGACGAGTCCGACGACTACCGGGCCCGCGTCGAGGCCGCCGATCTCCCCGAGAAGGTCCGCGAGGCCGCTCTCAAGGAGGTCGACAAGCTGGAGCGCTCCTCCGACCAGTCGCCCGAGGGCTCCTGGATCCGCACCTGGCTCGACACGGTCCTGGAGATGCCGTGGAACGAGCGCACCGAGGACTCCTACGACATCCGCGGCGCCCAGGAGGTCCTGGACGCCGAGCACGCGGGGCTGCAGGACGTGAAGGAGCGCATCACCGAGTACCTGGCCGTGCGCAAGCGGCGCAGCGACCGGGGTCTGGGCGTCGTCGGCGGGCGGCGAGGCGGCGCGGTGCTGGCCCTGGTGGGCCCGCCGGGCGTCGGCAAGACCAGCCTCGGCGAGTCCGTCGCGCACGCCATGGGCCGCAAGTTCGTCCGGGTCGCCCTCGGCGGCGTCCGCGACGAGGCGGAGATCCGCGGACACCGCCGCACCTACGTCGGCGCGCTGCCCGGCCGGATCGTGCGGGCGATCAAGGAGGCCGGCTCGATGAACCCGGTCGTCCTGCTCGACGAGATCGACAAGGTCGGCTCCGACTTCCGCGGCGACCCCGCGGCGGCCCTGCTGGAGGTCCTCGACCCGGCGCAGAACCACACCTTCCGCGACCACTACCTGGAGGTCGAGCTCGACCTGTCCGACGTGGTGTTCCTCGCCACCGCCAACGTCCTGGAGGCCATCCCGGAGGCCCTGCTCGACCGCATGGAGCTGGTCCGCCTCGACGGCTACACCGAGGACGAGAAGATCGTCATCGCCCGCGACCACCTGCTCCCGCGCCAGCTGGAGCGCGCCGGTCTGCAGCCGGACGAGGTGACGATCGAGGAGGGCGCGCTGCGCAAGCTGGCCGGCGAGTACACGCGCGAGGCCGGCGTGCGCAACCTGGAGCGGTCCGTCGCGCGGCTGCTGCGCAAGGTCGCGGCCCAGCACGAACTGGGGGAGCGGGAGCTGCCGTTCACCGTGACCGAGGGCGACCTGCGCGGTCTGATCGGACGGCCGCACCACGTGCCGGAGTCCGCCCAGGAGCCCGCCGAGCGGCGCACCGCGGTGCCCGGCGTCGCCACCGGGCTGGCCGTGACCGGCGCCGGCGGTGACGTCCTCTACGTCGAGGCGTCCCTGGCCGACCCGGAGACGGGCGCGGCGGGGCTGACCCTGACCGGCCAGCTGGGCGACGTGATGAAGGAGTCGGCGCAGATCGCGCTGAGCTTCCTGCGGAGCCACGGCGCCGAGCTGGAGCTGCCGGTGGGCGACCTGAAGGACCGGGGCGTGCACATCCACTTCCCGGCGGGCGCGGTGCCCAAGGACGGCCCGAGCGCGGGCATCACGATGACCACGGCCCTGGCCTCGCTGCTCTCCGGGCGCCTGGTCCGCACGGACGTGGCGATGACCGGCGAGGTGTCGCTGACCGGGCGGGTGCTGCCGATCGGCGGGGTGAAGCAGAAGCTGCTCGCCGCGCACCGGGCGGGAGTCACCACCGTGATCATCCCCAAGCGCAACGAGCCCGACCTGGACGACGTCCCGGCGGAGGTGCTGGAGAAGCTCGACGTGCACGCCGTCACCGACGTCCGCCAGGTCCTGGAGCTGGCGCTGTCCCCGGCGACGAACGGGGCCGCGCCCGAGGTTCCGGTGGCCGCGTGACGGGGGCCGCCGGATGAAGGGGAGGCCCGGGCTCCGTGAGGGAGGCCCGGGCCTTTCCCGTGCCGCCGAGGCCTCGGGTCAGCTTCCGGCGGCGAAGGACCGCACCCGGTCGACGGTGCCGTTGAAGCGGTCGTGATCGCCGACCGTCGGGCCGGTCGAGGTGTACTGCCACATCGTGTACGTGGACCAGCCCGCGGGCAGTTCACCGACGGTGGAGGCGTACCGGGCGATCCACAGCGGGGTGGTGGAGGCGAAGCCCGCGTAGTTGCCGGTGCACTGCTTCCACCAGCTGGTCGCGGTGTAGATGACGGCGTCGCGGCCGGTGCGGGCGCGGTAGCGGTCGAGGAAGTCGCGGATCCAGCTCACCATCGAGCTCGCCGACTTGCCGTAGCAGTCGTCGCCGTACGGGTTCCACTCGATGTCCAGGACGCCCGGCAGGGTGCGTCCGTCGGCGGACCAGGCGCCCCCGCGGTCCACGAAATAGTCCGCCTGGGCGGCTCCGCTCGTGGTGTCGGGGGTGGCGAAGTGGTACGCGCCGCGGATCATGCCGACGTCGTACGAGCCGTTGTACTGCTGCGCGTGGTACGGGTTGGTGTAGTACGTGCCCTCCGTCGCCTTGGCGTAGGCCCAGCGCACCCCGCTGTTCCACAGCGTGGGCCAGGCGACGTTGCCCTGGTGGCTGGAGACGTCCACGCCCTCCGTCTGGGTGGAGCGGGAGGTGGGCAGGCCGGCCTGGCCGTCGTGGGCGAGAACGCCCATGCCCATGTGCGCGGAGCCGCGCGGCGGGACGGAGGGGGAGGAGCCGCCGGCGACGGCGGAGGTCTGCGGGAGGGCGAGCAGCGTGAGCAGGACGGCGCCGGCGGTGCCGAGCGCGCGTATGCGGACGAGTCGGGATCTGTGCACAGGCATGACGCATCTCCGAACGGTCATGGGGCGAACCCGGAATGTGACCCACGTCGCATGTAGTGGGCATGCCACGTAATGGCCTGGTAGAGAAACTGCGGGCGCCGGCCACGGCGGCGGGCCGGGTCGCCGCGCACTGCCGTTGGTCTACGCCTGCGAAATACTTATGGAGCTGGGGCGACGCCGCCACTCGGCCAGAACTTTCAGAACGGGAAACCGAGGCAGGGGCCAACGTGCACGAAGACGGAAACGGCGGCGAGGAGCACGCCGGCTCGCCGGAACCCGCGTCCGGGGTGGAACAGCCCGCGTTCCTGGCGCTGGAACGGGAGTTGACGGTCCTGCTGCGGCGCGCACGGGCCAGCCAGGGGGAGATGGCGCGCGAGGTCCACCCCGACCTCGAGCCGTCCGCGTACGGGCTGCTGGTCCGTCTGGAGGAGTGCGGGCGGCAGCGGGCCACCGAACTGGCCTCCTACATCGGCGTCGGCAAGGCGACGATGTCCCGCCAGCTGCGCGCCCTGGAGGAGCTCGGACTCGTGGGCCGCGAGCCCGACCCCGCCGACGGACGCGCCTGGCTCGTCACCCTGACGGAGGAGGGCCGCCGCCGCGTGAGCCGCGTCCGCGAGGCCCGCAGGGCCCGCTACGCCGGCCGCCTGGCCGACTGGGACCCGGGGGAGGTCGACGAACTGGCGAGGCTGCTGCACAGGCTGAACCGGGGGACGGAGAAGTAGCGGGTCCGTGCAACCCCCTGAGGGGCGCGGGGAACCGCGCGCCCGGCCCCACCGGCCCGCATCCGGGGGCCTCTCCGCCAGGGGGGCGTCTCCTCTGCCGCCACGGCGCGGTCAACGCCCTCAAGGGGCGCGGGGAACTGCGCGACCAGCCACGGACGGTCCGCACCCGGTGTCGGAGGGGTGCCGCTGCGCCCACCCGTGCCGCCCTGCGGCACGACTGCCCGCAGCTCGGGCGTCCCTCAAGGGGCGCGGGGAACTGCGCGATCGGCCACGGACGGCCCGCACCCGGCGCTGATAGAGGTGCCCGCAGCTGCGGCAGCGGTGGCGTCCCTCAAGGGGCGCGGGGAACTGCGCGATCGGCCACGGACGGCCCGCACCCGGCGCTGATAGAGGTGCCCGCAACTGCGGCGGCGGTGGCGCCCTTCAGGGGCGCGGGGAACTGCGCGATCGGCCACGGACGGCCCGCACCCGGTGTCGGAGGGGTGCCGCTGCGCCCACCCGTGCCGCCCTGCGGCACGACTGCCCGCAGCTCGGGCGTCCCTCAGGGGCGCGGGGAAACGCGCGCTCAGCCGCGGACGGCCCGTACCCGGCGCTGACAGGGGTGCCCGCAACTGCGGCGGCGGTGGCGCCCTTCAGGGGCGCGGGGAACTGCGCGATCGGCGCCCACCGGCCCGCAGCCGGACACGGCTCCGCCGTCCGGGTGGCGCCGTCACGCGAACGGCAGCTCCACGTGGACCACCGTCGCATCGTCATGCGTCTTGCCCCCAAGGCCACGCCCCCGCTCCAGCGCGCGCACCCTCCGTACCAACCCCCCGGCCCCCTCCTCCCGGACCACCCCCACACAGTCCGCCCAGTCCCCCTCCCCGAACCGCTCCACCCACCGCGACGCCCCGTCCGTCAGGGCGGTCAACGACCGCACCCGCTCCCGGGGCAGGGAGACGGTCACAGCGCGTGACGACACCGACGGATCGGCCGCCGCCGTGAAGAACCCGCCCTCCTTGTTCCGCAGCGTCGTGTCCACGACCTCGTGGCTGGACAGGGCCGAACGGGGCAGCCGGTCCAGCCGGTCGTCCAATACCGCCGTGACCGTGCCCTCCGGCGCCTCGACCAGCAGGACCGAGTCCGACAGCACCAGACACTCCACCGAGTCGGGTGACCAGCGCGCCAGCACGACCGTTGCCTGCGGCGTTCGGGGGTGAGAAAGGTCACAGGTCGAGGCATGACTCTCGGCCGTACGCGCGATCCCGCGCGACAGCAGCCCGGCGGGCGGAACATCCGGGAGGGAAACGGTCAGTTCGGTCAGGGCGCCGCCCAGCCGGGCGGTGAACCAGTGCACCGAATGCAGACACCCGCCCCCGTCCGACGGCGGCGTCACGCCGTCCAGGACCACGAGCGCGCCGCCCTGTCCGGAGGCGGGGAGCGCGACACTCGCGAAGTCCTCGTTGGGCCGTCCTGGATCACCGGGTTCCGAAACAAGCTCCGTGCGCATCCGGCCAGTCTGCACGAGCTCCCCACAACCGCCGCCGGAGCACGGCAATTGACGCTCCTTCTCCACAGGCGCGCAGGTCACGCGCCTGATTTGGGAGGGAATGAAGCCCTCCGGGAAGACGTGGCGGCGAATATTGCCACCGCACGCCGCAGACGTCCAACCGGCTTGCCACGCAGGTCCGCTGCGGTGCACAACGGAACTTGCCCCTCAACTCGCCTCCGATGTTCACTCCTTCGAGTGGCGGGTCAGGTGATGCGCATCCACTGTCCACGGGCACTGGGAGGGTCGGGGAGCGTTGGGGGCGCCTCACTGTCCGAGCGCGGCCAGCGGCTCGGGGAGAGCGCCCGCGCCCGTTGACGGAGCGTCACCCGGGCCCACGGGTACACGAGTCAGGAATGCGAGCACCGGTGCAGAAGACGCGGCCTCGTCGCAAGGACAAGCAGGCGGCCCTCACGGGGGACGCGCAGCAGACGCCCACCGTCGGCAAGGGCCGCCCCACCCACGTGCGCAACCGTCTTGTCGTCGCCGTCGCCGTGGTGGCCGCGGCGATCGCCGGGGCCGGGGCGCCCTCCGTGCTGGCGGCGTCCCAGCAGCTGCACGACTCCCAGGAGCTGGTGACGCTCGCCGAGCGGACCCAGGACGCGCTCGCCCTGGCCCACTCCCTGGCCGACGAGCGTGACGAGGTCGTCCCCTACATCGCGGCCGGCCGCCCCAAGGACAAGGCGCCCTCCGAGGAGCACAGCGCCCGCGTCGACCGCCAGGTCGAGGAACTGCGCGCCGACGAGGACACCTCGCAGGCGCTGCGCGACGAGCTCGACGCCGTCGCCACCGTGCGCCGCGCCGCCCTCACCGGCAAGTCGGGCCCGCTGGAGGCCCACCAGGCGTACTCCGACGCCATCTCCCGGCTGCACAAGCTCGCTGCGCGGCTGGCCGACGCCACCCCGCCCCGCGCCGGCTCCGGCGCGCACGCGCTCACCGAGCTGGACACCGCCGTCCAGCAGGCCGCCGCCACCCGCGGACTGCTGCTCGCCGCGCTGAACGTGCCGAGCTCCAGCGAGACCGTGATCGACCCGGTCACCGGACTGCCCGTCACCTCCGACGGCGCCTCCGAGGAGGACGAGGAGCGGCGCGACGAACTGTCCGCCGCCGCGCTCCTGGCCCGCGTCCGCTCCGACGCGGCACTCGCCGACTTCCGCGACGCCGCCCCGAAGGCCGCGCGCGCCTCCTACGACTCCACGGTCACCGGGCCCGAGGTCGACAACGCCGACAAGTACCTCGAGAAGCTCACCGACAAGCCGACGCTGTCCGACGGCGAGGTCGACACCAGCCCGAAGAAGCTCGCGGCGGCGCTCACCGCGCGGATCGAGATGATGCGCGGCGTCGAGGCCTCGCTGTTCGAACAGCGCACCACGGCTCTCGCCGAACTCCGCGACGAGGACGTCACCGAGCTGGAGATCCGCATCGCGGTCCTCGGCGCCCTGCTGCTGCTCGCGGTCGGCGTCGCCACCGCGATGGCCCGTACCCTCACCCGGCCGCTGTCGGTGCTGCGGCGCGGCTCCGCCCGGCTCGCCGAGGCGGAGGACCCGGCCACGGAGGAGCCCGTCACCTTCACCGGCCGCAACGACGAGTTCGCGCAGGTCGTCCGCTCCGTCAACGCCCTGCACGCGCACGCGGCCGGGCTCGGCCGGCGGATCGCCACGCTGGAGGCCGACCGCAAGCACCTCGTCGGACAGCGGCAGAAGATGGCCGACGCCCGCGAGGAACTGCGCGGCGAACTCGCCGAGGCCACCGCCCACATGGAGCGGATGCGGCACAGCATCGGCAGCACCTTCGTCAGCCTCGCCCTGCGCACCCTCGGCCTGGTCGAGCGGCAGCTCGGCGTCATCGAAGGCCTTGAGGAGCGGGAGGACGACCCGGAGCGCCTGGCCACGCTGTTCAAGCTCGACCACTTCGCCACGGTGATGCGCCGGCACAGCGAGAACCTGCTGGTCCTCGCCGGGACCGAGCAGGGCCGGCGGACGGCGGGCCCGGTCCCGCTGGTCGACGTCGTGCGGGCCGCGGTCAGCGAGATCGAGCGGTACGAGCGGGTGCGGATCGCGGCGCTGCCGCCGCACGCGCACATCGCCGGGTTCGCCGCGGACGACCTGTCCCACCTGCTCGCCGAACTCATGGAGAACGCCACCGCGTTCTCCCCACCGGACATGCCCGTCGAGGTCTCCGCCTGGCTGATGGAGAACGGCGAGGTGATGCTCTCCGTCCAGGACGAGGGCATCGGCATGGCCGACGACCGGCTGGAGCGGCTCAACACGCGGCTGTCCGAGTTCGACCCGGAGGCGGGGTACGACGCGGAGGCGGAGTCCGGCGACGGTCTCGGTCTCGGCCTGTACGTCGTCGCCCGGCTCGCCCACCGGCACGGGGTGCGGGTGCAGCTGCGCAAGCAGAAGCAGGGCGGCATCGCCGCGGTGGTCGTCCTGCCGGACCCCCTTCTGGCGCCGGCCACCCCCACGGCCGTCCCCGCGTCCGTCCCGGGAGCCGCCCACACGGTGTCCCTGCCGGGCGCCGACGCGGAGGCCAACTCCAACGTCCTGCGCGGCCGCAGCAAGTCGGGCGACCTCCTGGTCGACCTGGCAGAACGCTCGATCGAGGCCCGGGAGGCAGCGGAAGCGGCAGCGTCCGGGACGCCTGCCTCCGGGACGCCCGCCTCCGAGACGCCTGCGGCGCCGGACGCGCAGAGCACGAAGGACACCGCGGAGGCCACGGACACCCCGGCGACGCCGGGCTCCGCCCACGCCGCCGCCCAGTCGCCCTCTGCCGCGCCGCCCGCCGGGGCCCAGCCGTCGGCCGCCTCGGGCCCCGCCACAGAGCCGACTTCGGGCGAGCCCGCCCGCGTCGCTCCGGAGGAGCCGCAGTACGGCGCCCCGGCGCCCGCCGCGGACCCCGCGGCGGCTCGGGACTCCGCCCTCGCCGACGGCGGGACGGATGCCGCCCTGTCGGCAGGTCCGGGCGGGGCCGCTCCGGCTGCCGCAGGGCAGTCCGCCCAGCAGGCGGCCGGCCTCGGAACCACGGCCGCTGCCGCTCGTGCCGCCTCGGAGGAGACGCGGTCGCAGGCCGGCGCCCCCGCGCAGTCGGACGCGGCGGCTCCGGGCACCGGTCATGACGCCGAGCGGACGGACGCTGCCGCGTCGGCCGGCCTGACCGCCGACGCCGCCTCGCGGCCCGCACCGGGCCAGGGCGCGCCCGGTGCGCCGGAGACGCCCGCTGGCCCCGGTGACGTCGACGCGCCCCGTACCCACGACGTCCCCCCGGCCCGTTCCAGCGAGCCCGGCGCCGGGCGTACCGCCCCCGTGGAGCGGCACGCCGAGACGACCATGGAGCTGTTCATCCCGGCGCAGCCGGAGGAAGGCGTACGCCCGGGTGCCGGGCACGCGCCCGAGTCCCCGGCCGCGCCCGCGCCGGCCGCCGGGGGCGCCGCCCCCGAGACCGCACCGGCACCCGCGGGCCCCGCGCCCACGCCGGACACCACGCCGGCCGCCGAGACCCCCGCCGCCGGCACCCCCGCCGGCGAGCCCGAGCACCAGCGGGTCACCGACGGCCCCGGCGGCGAGGAGCCCGTCACCGCCAAGGGGCTGCCGAAGCGGACGCCGAAGATCACCGCGCCGGTCGCTCCCCCGCGGCCGCGGTCCGGGTCGGTGGACGCCGAGGCCCTGCGCAAGCGGCTCGGCGGCTTCCGCCGGGGCGCGGACGCCGGGCGGCGGGACGTCGAGGCGGAACTGGCGTCCGAGACGTCCCGCGGGGACGTCACAACCGAAGAAGCCACGGGGGGCACTGTCGAGGAGGCAAGCAGTTGACCGCGCCCAGTACCTTCGGACTGAGCCATGAGGCCCGCAACCTGCACTGGCTGCTGACGAACCTCGTCGAGGAGGTGCCCGGCATCCAGTCCGTCGCCGTGGTCTCCTCCGACGGCCTGCTGCTCCTCTCCTCCGACGAGGCGCTCGCCCACGCCCGCAGCGGACCCGCTCCGCAGCAGCGGGGCCCGCGCGGCTCCTCCGCCGACCTGGCCACCGTCGTGTCCGGCATCGGCAGCCTCACCGTCGGCGCCTCCAAGCTGATGGACTACGGCCCCGTCAAGCACACGATGGTCGCCATGGACGAGGGCAGCCTCTTCGTGATGTCCATCAGCGACGGCTCGCTGCTCGGCGTGCACGGCTCCGCGGAGTGCGACATGAGCGTCGTGGCGTACCACATGGCTCTGTTCGTCGGCCGCGCCGGCCACGTCCTGACCCCCGAACTCCGCAACGAACTGCGCCGAAGCCTGGAGACCGCAGGGAGCGCGGGGCACGAGTCCGCCGGGAGCCCCCGATGAGCAGTGCCCCGAAGCACCAGCTCCCCGTCCGCGGCGGGGACCGTAAACCCGCCCGAGTGCGCCCCTATTCGCTCACCGGGGGCCGCACCCGCTTCGGCCACGTCCTGCTGGTCGAGACGTTCGTCGGCGCCACGGCCGCCACCGCCGCGATCGAGGCCTCCGACGAGCGCAAGGAGCTCACCTCCGGCGGCCTCGCCCGGGTCATGCCGGAGGTGCGCGCCATCGTCGAACTGTGCCGGCGCATGCGGACGGTGGCCGAGATCGCCGCGCTGCTGCAGATGCCGCTCGGCGTGGTCCGCGTGCTGCTGAGCGACCTCGCGGACCAGGGAAAGATCCGTGTCTACGGAACGGGCACCGGCCACGGCACGGGCCGCCCGGACCGCGCGCTGCTGGAAAGGGTGCTGAGTGGACTCCGCCGTCTCTGACGCCGCACCCGGCGTCACTCCGCTCGTCCAGGGGGACGAGCCCCTGCTGCCCTGGCAGACGGACCCCACCCGGGCCCCGGTCGCCACGAAGATAGTCGTGGCCGGCGGCTTCGGCGTCGGCAAGACCACCCTCGTCGGCTCCGTCTCCGAGATCACGCCTCTGCAGACCGAGGCGCTGATGACCGAGGCGAGCGAGGAGACCGACGACCTCACCGCCACGCCGGACAAGTCGACCACCACCGTCGCCATGGACTTCGGGCGCATCACGCTCGACGACGACCTGGTGCTGTACCTGTTCGGCACGCCCGGCCAGCAGCGGTTCTGGTTCATGTGGGACGACCTGGTGCGCGGAGCGATCGGCGCCGTCGTGCTCGCCGACACCCGCAGGCTCAAGGACTGCTGGCCCGCGCTGGACTACTTCGAGAGCTGCGGACTGCCGTACGTCGTGGCCGTGAACCACTTCGACGGCAGCGAGTGCTACGAACCCGAGGACGTGCGGGAGGCCCTCACGATCCCGGCGCACATACCTGTCATGATCATGGATGCGCGCCGCCGGATCTCGGTCATCGAGACCCTCTTGTCCCTCGTGGGCCACGCGCTCGACGAAACCCCCGAGTAGCCCCTTAGGAGCGTCCCCCGTATGCGGAAGATACTCGTCGTGGGGGCCGGCCAGTCCGGTCTCCAGCTCGCCCTGGGACTCCAGTCGCAAGGGTACGAGGTCACCCTCATGTCCAACCGGACCGCGGACGAGATCCGCACCGGCCGGGTCATGTCCACGCAGTGCATGTTCCACACCGCCCTGCAGCACGAGCGTGACCTGCAGCTGAACTTCTGGGAGTCCCAGGCCCCGAAGATCCAGGGCCTCGGCGTCTCGGTCGCCGCCCCCGGCTCCTTCGACCCGGGCCCCTCGCAGCGGGCGATCGACTGGCTGGGCCGCCTCGACGGGTTCGCGCAGTCGGTGGACCAGCGGGTCAAGATGGCCGGCTGGATGGAGACCTTCGCGCAGCGCGGCGGACAGCTCGTCATCCACGGCGCGGCCGTCGGCGACCTCGACTACCTCGCCCGCGCCTACGACCTGGTGCTCATCGCCGCGGGCAAGGGCGAGCTGGTGCAGATGTTCTCCCGCGACCCCGAGCGCTCCCCGTACTCCACCCCGCAGCGCGCCCTCGCCGTCGCCTACGTGCACGGCATGGGCCCGCGCCCGGAGCACCCGGACACCGAGGCGGTCCGCTGCAACCTGGTGCCCGGCGTCGGCGAGATGTTCATCATGCCGACGTACACCACGTCCGGCCGCGCCGACATCCTGTTCTGGGAGGGCATCCCCGGCGGCCCGCTCGACGCGTTCGCGGACGTCAAGGACCCGGCCGAGCACCTCTCCTTGACCCTGGAGCTGATGGAGAAGTTCCTGCCCTGGGAGTACGCGCGCGCCACCAAGGTCGAACTGACCGACGCCGGCGGCACCCTGGCCGGCCGCTACGCCCCGACCGTCCGCAACCCCGTCGGCCGGCTGCCCTCCGGCGGCCTGGTGCTGGGCGTCGCCGACGTCGTCGTGGCCAACGACCCGATCACCGGCCAGGGCTCCAACTCCGCGTCCAAGTGCGCCGCCGCCTACCTCGCCTCGATCGTCGAGCACGGCGACAAGCCGTTCGACGAGGACTGGATGCGGCAGACCTTCGACCGCTACTGGGAGACCGCCCAGTACGTGACCAAGTGGACGAACGCCATGCTGGCGCCGCCGCCGGAGCACGTCCTGAATCTGATCGGCGCCGCCGGGCAGATGCAGCCCGTCGCCGACCGCTTCGCCAACGGCTTCAACGACCCGGCCGACTTCGAGAACTTCTTCTACGAGCCGGAGAAGACGAACGCCTACCTGGCCGAGGTCGCCGCCGCGGCCGGCGCGTAGCCGGCGCCGTACCCCTCGTCGGACCCGTCCGTCGCCCCCTCGGGGAGCTCCGGCGGCACATAGTGCTCCAGGGGCTCCCCGCCGGGGTCGGGCCGCACCGCGCCCAGCACCGGGTTCGCCGCGACGGGCGACACCTTGACCCGCGCGCCGGGCCGCGGCGCCTGCACCACCATCCCGTCGCCCAGGTACAGGGCGACGTGCGTGGCGTCGCGGAAGTACACGACGAGGTCGCCCGGCCGCAGCTCCGTCAGGTCGATCCGCTCCAGCCGCGCCCACTGCTCCTGGCTGGTCCGCGGCACCTCGGCGCCCGCCGCGCGCCACGCCTCCGAGGTCAGCCCCGAGCAGTCGTACGTCTCCGGGCCCTCCGCGCCCCACTCGTACGGCTTGCCGAGCTGCTCCACCGCGTACCGCACCGCCCGCTCACCGGCGGCGGACGGGGCGCCGACGCCGCTCAGCGCGCCGGACGCCACCAGTTCCCGCTGCGCCTCGTCGACCCGGCCGCGCTCCAGCTCGGCCAGCTCCGCGAGCTGCTCCGCGGTGAGCGACGCGAGCAACTCCTCGACGTCCCGCAGCCGTTCCACCACCTGGTCGTGTTCCTTCTTGCGCCGCTCGGTGAGCGCCAGCCGCGCGTCCAGCGCCGTGCGCGCCCGCCGCGCCAGCTCGTCCGCCTCCTCGGCGTCCCCGGTCAGCCGGCCCACCGTGTGCGCCCGCTCCCGCGCGAGCTGCCCGATCACATGCCCCTGCTCCAGGGCCCGCTGCGGGTCGCGCGCCAACAGCAGACGGACGTAGGGGGAGATGCCGCTCAGCGACTGGTACTGCTGCCGGGCGAGCCGTCCGGCGGCGCCCTTGCTGTCGTGCAGGGAGAGCCGGGTGCGGGCCAGCGCCTTCTCCAGCCGCTCCGTCTCGGCGCGCTGCTTCCTGAGCGCCTCCTCGGTGGCGTTGTAGCGCTCGGTGGCCTTCTCGGCCTCCCGGTACAGGGCCTGAAGGTCCGTCAGCAGCTCGGGGACGGAGCGGCCGCCGGACGCGGCGGCACCGCCGCCCGGCTCCGGGGCGGCCGCCGCGGGCAAAGGCGCCAGCACGGTCCCGGCCGCCAGCGCCGCCGTACACACCAGACGCAGAAGCATTCCTGACACGCCATCACCTCCGACGCGGGGCGGCTCGTCCGCTCCGCACCGCGAGCATCAGGGGGGTGTGCGCGGTCCGCTCGCCGAGTGTGCGCGGTTCGGCGCAACGGGGTCACCCGTCGGCGTCGTCCGGCTTGCCCTCCGGCGTGGCGTCAGGACGCGGCGCCGGCTTCGACCACGGCCACCGCCGCTCGCTCCCGGCCCGGCCCGTGGGGTCGTAGAGGTACTTCCAGCGGGCGGTCAGGCCGGTGAGTCTGCCGCTGCCGCGCGGCACCCTCCGGTACACCAGCACGGTGGACGGCCCGCCGTCCGGCGCCGGGACCGGGATGCGGTACGTCTTGGGCGGGTGCCCGGTGATGCCGAGCAGCACAGGCAGGACGCGCCCGTCCATGGGGCCGCCCTCGAAGGGGGTGTCTTCGCTCTTCACCCCACCAGTCTCGGCCATCGGCCGGGGACCCCGGCCCAGGTCACAGGTCCGCGGCCAGCGCCTGCACCAGGGTGTCGGTCTGCGCGTCCCGCCGCGCGGTCACCGTCAGCACCGCCACGAACTGCTCCACCAGCCAGTCCCGCAGCTCCTCGGGCGGTGGCTGCTTGTCCTCGTCGAGCCAGATCAGGGAGGCGGCCTCCACGGCCGTGATCCACGTCCGGATGGTCATCCGCAGCCGCGGCCCGGGCTCCTCCACGCCGAGATGGCGCAGGATGTGCTCGGCCGCGGCCCGCCGCACCCCGTCCACGATGGCGGTCGTACGGGAGGTCTCCACCACGCTGCCGCCCTGGAGCAGGGCGCTGAAGCCGGCGTCGTGGCGGCCGACGAAGTCGAGGTAGCGCTCCACGGCCCGGGTCAGCCGGGGCAGCAGCGGGCCCTCCTCCGGCTCGTCGAAGCAGTCGCGCAGCTCGTCGGCGGCGGACATGAGGGCCGCCTCGTAGAGCTGCTGCTTGCCGCCGGGGAAGTACCGGTAGACCAGGGGCCGCGACACCCCGGCCGCCTCCGCCACGTCGTCCAGCGACACCTCCTCCGGCACCTGGTGGGCGAAGAGGGTCAGCGCGGCCTCCAGCAGCTGGCTGCGGCGCTCCTCGACGCTGAGGCGCCGGTAGGCGGGGGTGGGGGCCTGCGAGGTCATGCCCGCAGCGTAACCGGCCGTGGCCGGCGCACGGGGGGCGCGGGCCCGCCCCGGCCGGATCCCGGCCTCTCGCCCCGCTCTGCGGAACGCCTGGTCAGGCCAGCAGTCCCGAGGAACGCCAGAGCCTGCGGCCCACGCCCCGCAGCACGCCGATGTCGTCGAGGAAGTCCGTGAGCTTCTTCGCGCCCTGCTGCATCACCTCGCGCCGGTGCGCGCTCGCCCGCACCTGCGCGACGGCCTCGCGGCGGTCCAGGCCGACGTTCGTGTAGACCTCCGGGTTCACGAACGCCACCGAGAAGACCCGGGCGAACTCGCCCGACGACATCCGCGTGAACTCCTGCGACCAGCGCGGCGCGGTCATCATCTGCCGCCGCAGCTCCTCACGCGCGTACCGCACGTGCCGCGACTCCTCGATCACATGGATGCGCGTGACGCCCCGGATCAGCGGCTGCACCCGCTCGTCGGGGAAGGTCAGCCGCTGCATCCAGTCCAGCACCTCCTCGCCGAGGAGGGTCGCGGTGAACGAGCCCGGGGTCGTGGAGATCGTCTTGAACAGGCGCCCCAGGTTGTGGTGGACGCGGCTCACCGGGTACCAGGGGGTGTCGCTGTGCGCGATCACCCGGGCGAACATCTTGGAGTGCCGGCACTCGTCCTCGATCTCGGTGAGGGCGTACCGCACATGCGCGCTGGTCGCGGACTTGTCGTAGATGTGGCGGACCAGCAGCTGCATCAGGATCAGCTCGAACCAGATGCCGAGGGAGGCGAGCGCGGCGGCCTCGTGCCGGGAGAGCAGCAGACGCTGCTCCTCGCTCATCCGCCGCCACAGCGGGGTGCCGTACAGCGACACCAGTTCCGGCGGCCAGAACCACTTGCCGTCCTCGAACGGCGCCTCCCAGTCCAGCTCCGTGTCCGGGTCGAAGGAGTGCTTCGCGGAGGACTCCAGCAGCCGCAGGGCCACCGACTCCCGGTTCCTGAGCTGCCCGAGGGCGTCCCGCAGGCCGTCGAGCGCGTCGGTCTCCGACAGGGTCATGACGGTTCCACCTCGGGGCGTCTCGGGTTACCGGCAGGTCACCTTTATGAGACTGCCTGTCAGCAAGCCCGTCAATCCCTCACGCACGACTTGTCACCGACCGGTCCGCGCCCTCCTGCGTCCGTCCGGGTGGGAAGGGGGTGCGGAGCGAGAAGGCGCACGGGGTCGGGCCGTGCGCGCGACTTGAGTCACTCGTGCCGCAGCACCGCCTCCATCACCGCCCGGGCCACCGGTGCCGCCGTGCCGCCGCCGCTGATCTCGCGGCGGCTGCCCTCGCCGTCCTCCACCACCACGGCCACCGCCACCCTCGGCTCCAGCTCGTCCTCGCGCTGCGCCCAGGAGATGAACCAGGCGTACGGCATGCCCGAGTTGCCCAGCCCGTGCTGGGCGGTGCCGGTCTTGCCGCCGACCACGGCGCCCGGGATCGCCGCCTTCCTGCCGGTGCCGTCCTCCACCACCCCGCGCATCAGCTCCCGCAGCCGGCTCGCCGTCGCCGGGAGCATGGCCCGCCGCACCGCGCCCGACCCCGCCGCGGACACCGTGCCGCCGCTCGCCCGCGTGGTCCGCTCCACCAGGTACGGCTCGCGCACCTGCCCGCCGCTCGCCACGGCCGCCGCGACCATCGCCATCTGCAGCGGCGTGGCCCGCGTGTTGTACTGCCCGATCGACGACAGGGCGAGCTGCGCCGCGTCCACCGTGGTGTCGAAGGTGGAGGGCGCCACCCGGAACGGGATGCGCAGCTCCGGGTCGTTGAAACCGAAGCTCTCCGCCGTCCGCCGCATCCGCGACACCCCCGTGGTGACCCCGAGCTGCGCGAACACCGTGTTGCAGGACCGCACGAACGCGTCCCGCAGTGTGGCGTTCCGGCACTCCTTCGCCCCGTTGACCAGCCGGGTCGTCGTCCCCGGCAGCAGATACGGGTCGGGGGAGCGGGTCGGCCGGTCGACGCCCTTCACCACGCCCGCGTCCAGCGCCGCCGCCGCGGTGACCACCTTGAACGTCGACCCCGGGGGATAGGTGCGCTGCACCGCCCGGTTCAGCATCGGCCGGTCCGGGTCGGCGTTCAGCCGCGCCCACGTCTCCCGCGCCGTCCTGCCGTTCCCCGACAGCGGCTCCGGGTCGTACGACGGCACCGACACCAGCGCCAGGATCTGCCCGGTCGACGGCTCCACCGCCGCCACCGCGCCCTTCCGCCCGCGCAGGCCGTTGTACGCCGCCCGCTGCGCCCGCGGGTCGATCGTCGTCAGCACGTCGCCGCCCGCGCTGCGGGAGCGGGTGAACTCGTTCCACAGCGGCAGCGGCTGGAGCAGGGGGGCGGCCCCCGACAGCACCGCGTCCTCCGTGGCCTCCAGCAGCGTCGTGCCGTACTCCTGCGAGGCGAAACCCGTCACCGGCGCGTACAACGGCCCGTTCCTGTACGTCCGTTCGTAGCGCAGGTGTTCGCCGGTGTCGCGGGACCCGGTGACCGGGCGGCCGTCGACCAGGATGTCGCCGCGCGGCTGCTGGTAGCGCACGATCGCGGCACGGCGGTTGGCCGGGCTGGCCTCGTAGTCCTCCGCGTGGATCACCTGCACCCGGGCCGCGTTGACCAGCAGCGCGACCAGCAGCAGCGCGCAGAACAGCGCCGCGTGCCGGATGTGCCGGGTCACCGGAGCGCACCCGGGGCGGCGGCCTGGCGCCGCGCGCTGTCGCTGAGCCGGACCAGCAGCGCCACGATCGCCCAGTTGGTCACCACCGAGGAGCCGCCCTGCGCCAGGAACGGCATGGCCATCCCGGTCAGCGGGATCAGCCCGGTCACCCCGCCCGCGATCACGAACACCTGGAGCGCCACCAGCGAGGCCAGCCCCACGGCGAGCAGCCGCCCGAACGGGTCGCGCAGCGCCAGTCCGGCCCGGTAGCCGCGCTCCACCAGCAGCCCGTACAGCAGGAACACCGCGGACAGTCCGGCCAGGCCGAGCTCCTCGCCGGCCGTCGCCAGGATGAAGTCGGACTTCACGGCGAACCCGATCAGTACAGAGTGCCCGAGCCCCAGCCCCGAGCCGAGGATGCCGCCCTCGGCGAAGGCGAACAGCGACTGGGCGAGCTGATCGGGGCCCTCGCCCGCCTCGATGGACGCGAACGGGTGCAGCCAGGTCTCGATCCGGTGGTGCACGTGCGGCTCGAGACGGCCCACCGCGACCGCGCCCAGCGACGCCAGCAGCAGCCCCACCGCGATCCAGCCGGTGCGGCCGGTGGCGACGTACAGCAGAACGACGAACAGACCGAAGAACAGCAGCGAGGTGCCGAGGTCCCGCTCCAGGACCAGCACGCCCACGCTGACCAGCCACACGGCGAGGATCGGCCCGAGCACCCGTCCGGTGGGCAGTTGCATCCTCCACACGCGGCGTCCCGCGTACGTCAGCGCACCGCGGTTCGCGGCCAGGTACGCGGCGAAGAACACCGCCAGCAGCACCTTCGCGAACTCACCCGGCTGGATGGAGAAGCCCGCCACCCGGATCCAGATGCGGGCGCCGTTCACCGCGGGGAAGAGGATCGGCACGGTCAGCAGGACCAGCGCGACGGTCACGCACACATAGGTGTAGCGCTGGAGCACCCGGTGGTCGCGCAGCACCAGGATCACCGCGATGAACAGCGCCACCCCGAGCGTCGACCAGATCAGCTGGGCCGGGGCGGCCCGGTCGCCGGGCGTCTCCAGGTCCAGCCGGTAGATGAGCACCAGGCCCATCCCGTTGAGCAGCACCCCGATCGGCAGCGGCAGCGGGTCGGCCAGCGGGGCCCGCCAGCGCACCGCCAGATGGGCGAGCACCGCGAGCACCCCGAGCCCGGCGCCGTAACCGGCGGCGCCGGGCGGGACGGTGCCGTTCCTGGCGAGGCCGACGGCGCAGTAGCCGTACACCGACAGTCCGACGGCCAGGACGATGAGGGCGAGTTCCACGCCGCGGCGCCCGGTGAGACGCACGGTGGGCGCGGGCGGGTCCGCCGTCGCCAGGGTGATACCGGCCTTGCTCATGTCCGGAACTTACCCACTTGCGACGCTTCGTGTGGTGCGCTCATCAGCACCAGCGTGGCGCGGGACCGATGTTGTCGATGTACCGGGCCGGGGCCCAGGCCCAGGTGCCGTCGGTGAGCAGGTACCAGAGCGGGTTGCCGTCCACCTCGTGGCCCGGCGCCTTGCAGAAGATCGAGACGACCTCGCCCTTGTGGGCGTACCGGATGACCTGCGAGCCGCGGTTCGGGGCGCTGCGCAGGGCCAGCTTCTCAGCCGTCACCACGCCGCGGAACTCGCCCTGGTCGCCGTGGTTGCCGCCGGCCTGGTTGCCGCCGCCGCTCTGGTTGCCGCCGCTCTGGTTGCCGGACTGGTTGCCGGACTGGTTGCCCCAGTCGCCGCCGTTGCCGCCGCCTTGCTGGGCGTTGCCGTTGCCGCCGCCCTGCTGGTAGGAGCCGGTGTTGTTGCCGGAACCGGTGTTGTTGCCGGAACCGGTGGCGTTGCCGTTGCCGTTTCCGTTGCCGTTTCCGCCCTGCTGGTTCCAGTTGCCCTGGCCGGACTGGTTGTGCTGGTCGGACTGGTTGTTCTGCCCGGACTGGTTGTTCTGCCCGGACTGGTTGTTCTGCCCGGACTGGTTGTTCTGGCCGCTCTGGTAATTGCCCTGGTTGTTCTGGTTGCCCTGGCCCGGGTCGTCGGCGGCGAGGGCGGGGGCGACGGCGGTCGCGACCGTCAGGGCGCCGGCGGCGAGCGCTATGGGCAGACGGCGGATCAGCGGGGGACGGGGGCGTCGTAGGGACATGGCAGTACCTCCATGGAGGGAGACAACAGGTCGAAGGTGACTTGTCGCCACATTAGGAGCGCCCTCCGGTGCCCGCCCGCCCTGCTGCGCCATCGGGGAGGGCGCTCCGCCTACCGGGTCACACACCCCGTGAGAGGCGGCCGGCTCCCCGTCAGTCCGCGAGTTCCTCCAGCATCCGCGCGGTGACGAGCCCCGCCCGCAGGTAGTCGACGAACAGGCCGTTGTGCAGCGCCCAGGAGGAACGGCGGGCCCGGATCACCTCGATCGCCTCCTCGGCCGAACGGCCCCTGCGCATCAGGGCGTGCGCGACCACCAGCCCTGAGCGGTTGTAGCCGTGGAAGCAGCGGACCAGCACCGTGCGGCCCGCGTCCAGCGCCTCGCACGCCGCCTCGGCCAGCCGGATCACCCCGGCCAGTTGGGTGCCGTCGAGCGGGCCGTCCGGGATGGGCCACACCTGGTGCTCCACCCCCGGGTCGGGCCCGTGCCCCGGCAGCCGCAGCAGGGTGTGCACCAGGTCGAACTGGCGGTGCACCACCACCGGCTCCACCTGTCCCGCGGGCCCGCGCACCTGGTGCCCGCCCATCCACAGACCCGGCTCGATCTCGTCCCAGGGGCTGTCCGGAGCCGGTACGTCGGGTTGACTCTCGCGGGTACGCAACGGCGCCTCCCACTCTCGTCGCCCAACTCTCGTCCACCGTAACCGGCTTCTTGCCCCCGCAGCACCCCGCCTGTTCCCATGGAGGCGAGGTGATGGCGCATGGACGGACCACGCGTCGTGCCGGCCCGCCGGCACGGCAGGGACTGGCTCCACGTCCGCCTCCCGGACGGCAGGAACATCGCCTGGTACGACCGTGAGGCGGCCCGTGTGAACCTGCTCGACGCCGAGCACGAGGCGGAGGTGCTCGCCGCCCTGGGCCCGTACCTCACCGGCCCGGTCGCCGTCGGTCCGCCTCCGGTGCCCACCCCCGCCGACCTTGAGCGGCTCTCCCTCCACCCCGACGACGACCTCGCCCCGAACCGCCCCGGCGAGGCCCTGATCGTCGACCTCGACCGCGCCCCCGGCCCGGCCCGCCGTCTCCGCCCGGACCCGCGCCGCGCGGAGCTGGCCGCGCAGCGGACGGTCGGCGACGCCCTCGACGCCATGGACGGCGCCGGCGGGCATGCTCTGCACTCGCTGCCGCTTCCCGGCGGCCACCGCGTCCACCATCTGCTGATCGGCCCCGGCGGCCTGTACGCCCTGCACGTCCGGGCCGCCCACCGCCAGCGGGTGACCGTCGCGGAGCCCCAGGTGCGCATCGGCCGGCGCCCGCCCGAGCCCCTGCTGCACCGGGTGCGCGCCGACGCCGACCGGGCCGCCCACGCCCTCACCGCCGAGGTCCGCCCGGTGCTGGTCCTGGCCGGCCCCCGCCGTGTGACGGTCGCCGCCGTGCCGCGCGGGGTGCGGGTCCTGACGGACGCGGATGTGCCGGGGCTGGGGCGGGGCGGGGGTGTGCTGAAGCCCGCGGACGTGGAGGCGCTGTACGCGGCTGCGCGGGACCGGAGGACGTGGGCGGGGTTGTGAGCGGGCGGGGTGACGGGTCGCTGCAGGGCGGGCGGTGGTCAGGGCAGCGTGCCCGCCTCGTCCGGATCCAGCAGGGGCGCCAGCAGGTCGCCGTAGTCCTGCAGCCGTGGGCCGATGTCGGGCGCCTGCAGCGCCATCCGGTCGGGTGACTCGCACTCCTCGACCTCCTGCCAGGTCACCGGCGCCGACACCAGCGGCTCGGCGCGCGCCCGCAGGGTGTACGGGGCGGCCGTGGTCTTGCGGGCCGCGTTCTGGCTCCAGTCGACGAAGACCTTTCCCGGCCGCAGGCTGCGCTTCATCTGGTGCAGCACCAGCCGGGGCATCGCCTTCTCCGCCTCCACGGCCAGCGCCTTCGCGTACTCGGACACCTGTTCGGATGAGGAGCCCTTCACTGCCGTGAGGAGGTGCAGCCCTTTCGACCCGGACGTCTTCGCGTACGCCTCGAACCCGTCCTCGGCGAGCCGATCGCGCAGCCACAGCGCGACCTCGCAGCAGTGCACGATGGTCGCGGGCGAGCCCGGGTCCAGGTCGAACACGATGCGGTCCGCCTGGCCCGGGTCGGTGATGCGCCACTGGTGGGTGTGGAACTCCGCGACCAGGTTCGCCGCCCACATCAGGCTCGGCAGATCCTCCACCAGCACCATCCGCGCCGGCCCCTCCGACCTCGGCACCTCGGCGGTGGTGACCCAGTCGGGCGTACCGGGCGGCACGTTCTTGGTGAAGAACACCTGCCCGTCGGGTCCGTCCGGATACCGCAGGAACGACACCGGCCGCTCCCGCAGATGCGGCAGCAGCACGTCGGCCACGGTCGCGTAGTAGTGCAGTACCTCCGCCTTGGTGAAGCCCGTGGCGGGATACAGCACCTTCTCCAGATTGCTGAGCGGGAGCCGTCGCCCCTCCACCTCCGTGATGGGAGCCATACGATGAGAATCTCACGCAAACCATGACAAAGGCTCCGACATCGAGCGGCGGACGAGCCGGAGAGGTGCTGCACGTGAGGTCCATCTGGAACGGCGCGATCTCGTTCGGGCTGGTCAGCATCCCGATCAAGCTGGTGAACGCCACCGAGAACCATTCGATCTCGTTCCGCCAGATCCACATCGAGGACGGCGGCCGGATCCGTTACCGGAAGTTCTGCGAGCTGGAGGACCGCGAGGTCAGCAGCCAGGAGATCGGCAAGGGGTACGAGGACGCGGACGGGACGATCATCCCGATCACGGACGAGGACCTGGCCAAGCTGCCGATCCCGACCGCCAAGACGATCGAGATCGTCGCCTTCGTGCCGGAGGACCGCATCGATCCGCTGCAGATGGACGCCGCGTACTACCTCCAGGCGGGCGGGGCCCCCGCGGCGAAGCCGTACACGCTGCTGCGGGAGGCGCTGAAGCGGAGCAAGAAGGTCGCGATCACGAAGTACGCCCTGCGCGGGCGGGAGCGGCTGGGCATGCTGCGTGTCGTCGGCGACGCGATCGCCATGCACGGCCTGCTGTGGCCGGACGAGGTCCGCTCACCGGAGGGGGTCGCGCCGGACACGGACGTCACCGTGCGGGACAAGGAGCTGGACCTCGCGGACGCGCTGATGGACACGCTGGGGGAGGTCGACCTGGAGGACCTGCACGACGAGTACCGGGAGGCGGTGGAGGAGGTCGTCGCGGCGAAGGCGGCGGGCGAGTCGCCGCCGGAGGCGCCGGCCGAGGAGCCGGGTGGCGGCAAGGTGCTGGACCTGATGGCGGCGCTGGAGAACAGCGTGCGGGCGGCGCGGGAGTCGCGGGGGGAGGACGCAGAGGTGAAGCACCTCCCGCAGCGGAAGACGAGCCGGTCGTCGCCGAAGGAGACGGGGGGCAAGAAGTCGACGTCGACGACGAAGAAGAAGACGGCGTCGTCGCCGCGGAAGTCGACGTCGAAGACGTCGCAGTCGGAGAAGAAGACCGCGACGAAGAAGACGGCGGCGAAGAAGACGCCGGCGAAGAAGACAACGTCCCGCAAACGCTCGGCCTGAAACCGGCCTGGGGGTGGGCGGGGTCGAGTGCCTGTGGCGCAGGGTCCTGCTTGGTGGGGCTGAGGTCGGGAGCCTGTGACACCTGGTGGGGAGGTGGGGTCTGATGCCTGTGGCGCAGGGTCCTGCTTGGTGGGGCTGAGGTCGGGAGCCTGTGACACCTGGTGGGGGGTTGCGGTCTGATGCCTGCGGCGCAGGGTTGCGCTCCGGTGGGGGTGGGCGTAGCGCCCAGGGCCGGTGGGTGGTGCGGGGCCGCGGTGGGGGCGGTCGTCCTCGGTCTGGCGCGAGAGTGCGTGTTTGTACGTGAAGGGCGCGGACGCGCCAGCCGCTGCGGGCGCCCACCCCCACCCCGTCCCCTCCCCGCCGCGGGCGACAACACCGACACCGGTGGCGCGCGCCCGGGCAGGCGGCGGTTGCAACCCCCGCCACCCGCGGGCGCGCGGCGGGCGCAACCCTCGCCCACTGCGGGCATTCGTGCCGCTGGGGCGGCACGGGTGGGCGCGGCGGCACCCTGCGGGCGCCAGGTGCGCCAACACCCCCCGGCCCACACCCACGCCGGTGCCTGTCGCCGCCGACTGCGGGCAGTACCTCGTTGACGCCGAGGTGCGCAAACACCCCCCGGCGCCCCAGGCACCCGCGCTACCCCACCCGCCGCAACGCCAGCACCGCGTTGTGCCCCCCGAACCCGAACGAATTGCTCAGCACAAGATCGCCACCCCGAGGCAAAGGACGCGGCGTCCGGACGACGTCCAGATCGACCCCGTCGTCCACCTCCCCACCCCCCACGGTGGGCGGCACCACCCCGTGGTGCAAGGTCAGCACCGCCGCCACGGCCTCGACCCCACCCGCAGCCCCCTGCAAATGCCCCAGGTGCCCCTTCAACGCGGTCACAGGGACATCCCGCCCGCCCAGCACCCCCCGCAGCGCCCGAGCCTCAGCGAGATCCCCGTCGACCGTGGCGGTCGCATGCGCATTTACATGCACGACGTCCCCGACGTCACCCCCCGCGTCCCGCACAGCCCTCCGCAGCGCGAGCGCGATGCCGTCACCGGACGGGTCCGGCGCGGCGACGTGGTACGCGTCCGCAGACAGCCCCCACCCCGCCGCCTCGCAATAGATCCGCGCCCCCCGAGCCCGGGCATGCTCCTCCGACTCCAGCACCAGCACCCCCGCCCCCTCACCGTTCACGAACCCGTCCCGGTCCTTGGCGAAGGGCCGAGACGGCGACCCCGCCGACGGGTCGCCCTCCGCCAGCGCCCGCATCGCCGCGAACGACGCCATGATCGCGGGAGTGATCACCGCCTCCGCGCCCCCGGCGAGCGCGACGTCGACCCGCCCGTACCGGATCCGGTCGACCGCCTGCCCGATGGCCTCCGTGCCGGAGGCGCACGCGCTGGTCACGGTGCGCGCCTCACCGGTGATGTGCAGGTCCAGTGAGACCTGGGACGCCGCCTGCGACGGCACCGTCATCGGTGTGGTGAGCGGGGACACACCCCGAGGTCCCCGCTCCCGCAGCTTCCGGTCGCCCCCGACCAGCACCGACGCGTCGCCGAGGATCGCGCCGAGGCTCACCCCGACCCGCTCCGGGTCCAGCCCGCTCTCCCGGGTGCCGCCGGAGGCGTACCCCGCGTCGGCCCACGCCTCGCGCGCCGCCAGCACCGCGAACTGCGCGGCCCGGTTCATCCGGCGCGCCGCCTGCCGGGGCAGCAGCGAGGCCGGGTCCACGGGCACCGTGCCGGCGATCCTCACCGGCAGCCCGTCGAACTCCGGGTCAGTCAACTCCCGTATGCCGTGCCGCCCTTCGAGCAGCCCGTTCCACAGCTCGCCGGTGCCCACGCCCAGCGGGGTGACCGCGCCGAGCCCGGTGACCACCACACGCCGCGGCCCGGCCGCCCGCGCTTCCCGCACGGGACGTGGCTCGTGCCGTACGACCGTCCCCTCGCGCCCGGCGTCGGCGGCCCAGCGGCGAACCTCCGCGTCGGTCGCGGCCTGGGCGTCCGCGGAGTTCGTGGTGTCCCGGTGCCAGGCGCCCCAGCGGCGTACGTACGTCACCTCGGCGGCCAGCGGGTCCACCGCCCGCAGGACGGTCAGCCGGTCGCCGTCGCGGAACTCCACGCCCTCCAGGGGCTCCGGCTCCACCAGCGGCACTGCGGATGCGTCGACCCGCCGCCCGGCGACCGTCACCGTCTGCTCGCGTCGCAGGTCCTCCTCGTGGTCCACCCCGCCCAGCGGCGGCCGCAGCGTGACCCGGATCACCTCGGGGGAGACGGGAAGCGTGTGCGTGACGACGTGCCAGCGGCGCGCGGCCGCGTCCTCGGGGGTCAGCGCGAACAGGTCGCCGGGGACGACCTCCGCGGCGGTCACCTCGTAGGGCCGTATCGGTACTTCAGGAGTTTCGGGGGAGTGGGTCATGGCGGGGCATGCTCTCTTTGGTCCGAACTGTCGTACTGCGGGCGGTTCCGAGTGTTCTGTACGACTCGCGAACGGGCCACGATCCACTTCATCGAGTGTCCGATTTGTTCGGGTCTACCAGGCGCGTGACGCGGAACACATTCGCCAAGACGCCTACGGATAGGCAGAGTTACCGGAACGTAGAAGCACTGTGGAAAACGTCACGGAGGCAGGGTGCGCGGCCGTCGCCGCCTCTGCGGAACGAGGCGCGCGTCACGTTCCGTACGGCCGACCCGCCGGGCTCCGGCTCCATGGGTGCGGGGGTCCGACTGATCCCCGGGGCCGGTTCCGGCGTCTTCCCCAGGGGGCGCGTTCCGACGTACGCGACCTGCCGGGCCGGTCCGCGGGCCGCGCAGGTGATCAGAGACTGCGGTGGAGGGCATGGACGAGAACGAGTTCGACGCTTTCTACGCGGCCGCGTTCCCCCGCCTGACCGGCCAGCTCTTCGCCTTCACCGGGGACCTCGGTGAGGCGCAGGACGTGGTGCAGGAGGCGTTCGTGCGTGCTTGGGACCGGCGTCACCGGCTGATGGCCGACGAGGCGCCGGAGGCCTGGGTGCGTACCGTCGCCATGCGTCTGGCCGTGAGCCGCTGGCGGCGCGCCAGGCGCTGGCTGGAACTGGTACGGCATTCTCCGCCGCCCCAGACGACGCCAGGGCCCGGTCCCGACCGCACCGCCCTGGTCGCCGCCCTGCGTCAACTCCCCGAGTCTCAGCGGATGGCCGTCGTGCTGCACCATCTGTGCGACCTCAGCGTCGAGCAGGTAGCCTCCGAGACCGGCGCGCCGGTCGGCACGGTCAAGGCCCGCCTGTCCCGAGGGCGGGCGGCACTGGCCCGGCATCTGGCGGTGGACGAGGCCGAGGAGCCGGCCTGGGAGGAGGGCGGCCGTGTCGGATGAAATCGGCGGGACCCTGCGTGAGTTGGCCGCGTTCCATGAGACTCCGCCGCCCCTGCCTGCCCGCGAGGTCCGGGCCCGCGCCAACCGCCGTTCACGCCGCCGCAGGGCCACCCTCGCGCTCGGCACCATGGCCACGGCCGCCTGCGCGGTCACCGTGGTCACCTTCGCTCTGCACACCGACCCCGCCGCCGGGAAACGGCACCGCCCCGGCGCCACCCCGGCCACCTCGCCCACGCCCGCCCGGACCGCCACCGCGTCCCCCTCGGCCCACGCGCCTCACCCCTCCGGCCGGCTCGACGTCGACCTGCGCACCCTCACCCTTGCCGACCGCGTGCTGAAGGTCGACCTGCGCGCAGCCGGCCGCTTCCCGCCCGGTACCCGGCTCACCGTGGTGGCCAGGACTTCCGGTGCCGTGCTGCCGTTGAAGAGCAGGACCGAGACCCGTGAGGTCAAGGTGCCCTACCTGGTCGAACTGCGCGCCCCCGGCGGCGAACCCGTCTACGCGGGCGCCCTCTCCTTCGACGCCAAGGTGCTGCGCTCCCTGTCCGGCACCACCGGCTGGGTGGGTCTCAGCGCGCGGGACGCCGAGTGGCTGCACGACCGGCTGCGCGACGGCGATCAGATCGAGCTGGCCGAACGGTGAAGTCCGCTCGCGCGGCCGTCAGTTGACCAGCCCGCGCCGGTACGCGTAGACGACCGCCTGCACCCGGTCCCGCAGGTGCAGCTTGGAGAGGATGCGGGACACGAACGTCTTGACCGTCTCCTGGCTGATCACCAGCGCCGCCGCGATCTCGCTGTTGGACAGCCCGTCCGCGATGAGCCGCAGCACCTCCAGCTCGCGCGGGGTGAGCGGGATCTGCCGGTCGCCGCCGTCCTCGGAGGGCCGGATCCGGGACGCGTACCGGCCCACGAGCTGCCGTGTCACCTCCGGGTCGAGCAGCGCCGCGCCCGAGGCCACCGTCCGGATACCGTGCAGCAGCCGGTCCGGCGGGGCGTCCTTCAGGAGGAAGCCGCTCGCGCCCGCGCGCAGGGCCTCGTAGACGTACTCGTCGAGGTTGAACGTCGTCACCACGAGCACCTTCACGGGGTCCTGGACCTCGGAGCCGGCCAGCAGCCTGGTCGCCTCGATGCCGTCGAGCACCGGCATCCGTACGTCCATCACCACGACGTCCGGCCGTGCCTTCTCCGCGAGGTCGACGGCGGCGCGCCCGTCCCCGCACTCGCCGGCAACCTCCATGTCGGGCTGGGCGTCGATGATCGTCACCAGCCCGGTGCGGACGAGGGTCTGGTCGTCGCAGACCACCACCCGTATCGGCCCGCTGCTCACGACCGGCTCCCGGTGGGTATCCGCGCCCGCACGGCGAACCCGCCGCCGGGACGCGGCCCCGCCTCGAACTCGCCGCCGAGGACGTCCACCCGCTCCCGGAGACCGGCCAGCCCCCGCCCGCTGCCGCCCGGCGAGGCCGCGGGACGCGTCCCGGGACCGTCCGTGCCGACCTCCACCGTGATGTCCCTCTCGCTGTGCTGCACCAGAACCGAAGTAGCTTGCCCGTGAGCGTACTTGAGGGCGTTGGTGAGGGCCTCCTGCACCACCCGGTACGCCACCAGGTCCGCGCTCCCGGTCGACGCGGCCGGGGTGCCCTGCTCGGTGAACTCCACCGGCTGCCCGGCCCGGCGCGTCTGCTCCACCAGTGTCAGCAGCCGGCCCACCGGCGGGGTCCGGGAGCTCTCGCCGTGGTCGGGATTGAGCAGGTCGAGAAGGTGCCGCAGGTCGGCCACGGCACGCCGGCCGGCGTCGGTGACGGCGGTCAGCGCCTCGTCGAGCCGTTCCGGCGCGGCCTTCAGATAGCGCGCGGCCTCCGCCTGCACCACCATCGCGGTCACATGGTGGGTCACCACGTCGTGCAACTCGCGTGCGATCCGCGCCCGTTCGGCCGCCCGCGTCTGCTCCGCCACCTGGTGACGCCGCTCCGCCTCGGCGATCCGCGTCGAGCGCAGCCACGCCCCGCCGCCCCACAGCAGACACAGCGCCACGTAGAACGACACCAGCTCGGCCGGCGGCTCCTCCGTACCGCGCCGCACCAGCTCGGCGACGAACAGCACGTAGGCGAGGGAGCCCGCGGCGACGGTGGTGCGCCGGTACCGCTCCAGATGCGCGCCCGTGCTCAGCAGCGCCAGGGGCAGCGCCGTACCCGCGACCGTGTGGTAGCCGCGCAGCTGGTCCAGCACGAAACCGGCCGCCACCAGGGACAGGCAGACGGCCGGCCACTGCCGCCGCAGCGCGAGCGCGAGGGACTGCAGGCCGATGGTGGCGACGGCCAGGGTGTCGTACGGGCGCTCCGCCATCGCGCCGAGGTCCGTGCCGCTGCCACGAAGGCTCGGCACGAACGCCAGACAGCACAGCAGCACGGCGAACGGCAGGTCCCGGGCCGTGACGTGCAGTCGCCCCCAGACCTGCCGCAGCCCGTGCAGACGGTTCACGGGACGAGCGCGACCGCGTCGGCCCGCTTCGAACGGCGGGGCATCATCTGACCGCGCCGACGGGCCAGCCACAGGAGGCCGACGGTCACCAGCGCCCAGAACACCAGCGTGTACAGGCTGGCCTCGGGACCGAACTCACCGCCGCTGATCAGCGTCGGCCCGGAGGTGGACGCGTCCAGCAGACCCTGCTGGGTGTCGTTGCCGGAGACCTCGGTGCTGAAGATGCCGGACGCGGCGAAGTTCCACCCGAAGTGCAGGCCGATCGGCAGCCACAGGCTGCGGGTCGCGACGTAGGCGGCGGCCAGCATCGGGCCCGCCGACAGCGCGATCACGGCGGCGCCCCACAGGCTCGCGTCCGGGTTCAGCAGATGCCAGGCGCCGAACAGCACACTGGTCGTGATCAGCGCCCCCCACGTACCGAACCGCTCCTCCATGGTCCTGAACAATACGCCGCGGAACAGGAGTTCCTCCGTGACGGAGGCGCCCGCCATGAACCCGGCGAGCCCCACCGCGCCGGTGTACGACCCCCAGCCGTCCACCTCGTAGTGCCCGAGGAAGGCGATGTTCGCGACGACGGACGCGAACACCAGCGTCCCGAGCACCACACCCCGGACGACCGCGCCGACGGCGCCCTGCCGGCCCACCTCCGCGACCGGGCGCTTCTCCGTCCGCCCCACCACCCAGGCGTAGACGTACACGGACAGCACCGCCGTCACCAGGCCCAGGCCGAGCGTGGCCCACGGATTGTCCTGGACCGCGGCCACGCTCTGCCCCCCGACCAGGGACACCACCACCACGGCCAGCAACTGCCAGACCACGCGCACGACTTCACTCCTCGACCAGGGGAAACGCGGCGGCGAACGGACCGCCGCTCCGACCCCCCAGACGCTACGGAGACGCGCCGCGGGAAGCGTCACCAGCTAGAGGACACCCGCGCGTAGCTCCGACGGGGGACAGGGCGTCCGCCGTCCCCCGTGAGGAGGGGATGCCGTGGTCGCTAGCCCTTCACGGCACCGGAGGTGAGCCCCCGGATGAAGGACCGCTGCAGCGCGAGGAACGCCAGCACCGACGGCAGCATCGCGAGGAACGCGCCCACCAGCAGGACACCGATGCCCACCTGGTCGTCGGAGCGCAGGGAGCGCAGGGCGAGCGGGAGGGTGTACTGGGCGGGGTCGGTGGCGACCAGCAGCGGCAACATGTACTGGTCCCAGATCATCGTGAAGCCGAAGATGCCGATGACACCCAGCGCGGGCCGGCACAGCGGCAGTACGACCTGCCAGAAAACCCGGAACTCGCCCGCGCCGTCCAGCCGCGCCGATTCCTCCAGCTCCTTCGGGATCTCCTTCATGAACTCGGTCATCACCAGGATGGAGAACCCCCAGGCTGCGACCGGCACGATCATGCCGACGAGCGAGCCGACCAGGCTGACGTGGATCAGCGGCAGGTCCGCGAGCAGCACCGACAGCGGGACGGCCAGGACCTCCTCGGGCAGCATCATCGTCGCCAGGATCAGCACCAGCACCACCGCTGACCCCCGGAACCGCTTGCGGGCGAGGGCGTACCCGGCGAACACGCTGACCAGCACCTGGAGGGCCAGCCCGCCGCCCACGACGAGGAAGGAGTTGAGCAGGTAGTCGAGTACGTTGCGGTCGACCGCGCGCTCCAGGTTCTCCAGGGACAGCCGGTCGGGCCACAGGGTGAACTGGGTGGGGTCCACGGTCGGGGTGAACGCGCCGACCATCAGCGCGAGCAGCGGCCGCGCGAACACCATGAACAGGGCGGCGTACAGCACGAACCGCAGCACCCGCGCCCACGGCCCGCGCGCCTCCGCCAGTCCGAGCGCCGTCTCGTTCCTCATCGGACCTCCCTCCGGCGCAGCCGAGAGGCCACGGTCAGCACCAGCAGCACCAGGAACAGCAGCACGGTCCCGGCCGCGGCGACACCCAACTCGTTGCGTTCGAGGCCGAGTTTGTACGTCAACGTCAACAGCACCTCGGTGGAGCCGTCGGGCCCGCCGTTGGTCAGCAGGAACACCTCGGTGAAGATGCGCAGGCCGCGGATCGCCGCGAGCGTGAGCAGAATGGCGAACACGGGCCGCAGTCCCGGCAGGGTGACATGCCAGATCCGCCGCCACCGCGAGGCGCCGTCGACGGCGGACGCCTCGTAGAGCACCCGGTCCACCCCGGCCAGCCCGGCGAGGAAGATCATCATGTCGTACGGGGCGCCGCGCCAGATGCCGACGAAGGCGATGGAGGCGAGGGAACTGTCGGGGGAGTTGAGGAACTCGCTGGGCCCCAGGCCGAGCACGCCGAGCACGGAGTTCAGCGCGCCGCCCTCGGCCGGGTAGTACATGACCCGCCACACCTCGGCGACCACCGCCATGGCCGTGACGACCGGCAGGAAGATCGCCGACCGGATGAACCACAGCGAGCGGGTCTGCCCCTCCAGCAGCAGCGCCAGCGCGAGCCCCAGCAGGATCGACCCGGCCGTCGTCGCCACCGCCAGGACCACCGTGTGCCATACGGCGGCACCGAAGTCGGAACTCCCGGCGATCTCCGCGTAGTTATCGCCCCCGACATAGGTGTTGCCGAGGAACGGCCGCACCTCCTGGAAGCTCATCCGCACGGCCTGCGCCATGGGGATGAACTTGAAGTACAGGAAGAGCAGCAGCGCCGGCGCGAGGAACAACCACGGCGTCGCGCCCCGCCGCAGCCGCGACCGCACCGGGGCCGCCGGACGGGCCGGGCGCCGCGCCTGCGCCTTCCGCGACGCCGCCCGCGCCTCGGTCACCGCCATCAGCCCGTGGCCCCCTGCTTCTCGAGCTCGGCGTCGATCTCGTCGGCGAGCTCGCCCATCGCGCCGGCGACGTCACGGGAGCACTCGGAGACCACGCCGTTCAGCCCCTCGGCCGAGATCTGCCGGACGGTCGCCCAGTTGGGCAGGGCGGGCGCGTTGCGGCCATGCTCGTCGTACACCTTCTGGAAGACGTCCCAGCGGGGGTCCTTGCGCTCGGCGGCGCCGTCCACGGTGGTGTTCACCGGCAGCCGGACGATGATGCCGCCGTTGTCGAGCCCGAGGCCGATCTTCTGCCCGGGGGGTGCCTCTATGTCCTTCGTCAAGCGAGTCGGGGGCTTCTCGGTTCGTAGAAGGTTCCGTCGCGGAGCATGGCGAACAGGACGCTGGTGCGGTGGCGGG
>BNBH01000014.1 GCA_014655195.1 Streptomyces cellulosae
TTCACCGACTGGCTGCACTGGTACAACTACCACCGCCCCCACACCGGCATCGGCGGCCACCCACCAGCCAGCCGCGTCACCAACCTGCCCGGTCAGCACACCTAGAGTGCTCCCGTCCGTCCATCGCCACAGCCCCGGGAACCAGCCATTCACCCACTCGCCTCCCGCATCCTCCGGCTCCCTCCCTCGTGCGGCCCGGTGCGGCTCGTCGCCGTCGACGGGCACGCCGGGTCGGGGAAGTCGACGTTCGCCGGGCTGCTGGCCGAGCGGCTCGGCGGCGCCCCGGTGCTGCACCTCGACGACATCGCCCGCCACGACGAGCTGTTCGACTGGACCACGCGGCTGCACGACGAGGTGATCGGCCCGCTCTCCCGCGGGGAGACCGCGCACTACGCCCCCTACGACTGGCGCGCCCGCCGCCCCGGACCGCCGCGCCCGCTGCCCGCCGCGCCGGTGGTGCTGGTGGAGGGCGTCGGTGCGGGACGCGCGGCGCTGCGGCCATATCTGGCGCTGCTGCTGTGGATGGACGTGCCGCGTGAAGAGTCCTGGGCGCGGGGGCGGGCGCGGGACGGCGAGGAGCAGCGGGAGTTCTGGAACAGCTGGGAACGGGCGGAGCGCGCGCACTTCGCGGACGATCCCTCGCGCCCCTTCGCGCGGCTGCTGGTACGGCAGCGACACCAGGGGTACGACGTGGTCCCCGGGCCTGCCGGGACAGGTGAGACACCGTGTGCGATCACGCACGGTGACTGGTCATAGGCGATGTGGTGAACCTGTGAAGAGCGGTCCAGGACAAGTTGCCGCAGTCCCCCAACTCGGCTTGACCGAGGGCCCGTACAGGTCTTACGTTCTGAATGTGCGGCCCTACGGGAGCCGCCGGCAGACACGAAGCCCCCGGTTGTTCCCCCGTGATCGGGGGCTTCGTTCTGCCCTTTTCACGTTTTCCGGGCGCGCAGCGGCATATGACGATCACCCTCGGTGAGGATCACGTTCCGCGCCCCTCCCGCGCGCCCCCTTTCCCTCTCCGTTTCACCCGCTCCGCACCCTGCGGACACCGCGCCCCCGCAGGTACGATGCCCTCGGTGCGACCGACGACGAAGCTTCGCGCACCTTGCAACTCCGGTCCGCGGCACAGCGGTTCGGCCACAGGGCGCCGGCGGCCGAGGGGCCGGCCGGCACACCGACGGGGGCACGGTTTGTGGGGGACGTGATGGACTTCGGCACGCAGGGCCCGCAGGCCCCGGCCGACCTCGCCTGGCTGCGAGGCGTGGACGCCTACACGATGGGCGCCTATCCGCAGGCGGAGGAGGAGTTCCGCACCGCCGTACGCATCGACCCGGGAATGGCGGACGGCTGGCTCGGACTGCACGCGCTGCGCGTCGACACGACGACCGCGCTGCTGCGGATGTTCCGCCACCGCGACCGCTTCGGCGAACAGCGCACCCGGCACCACCGCACCCTCAACTCCTGGTACTGGCTGGGCTGGTGGGTGCAGCCCGTGCTGGAGACCCCGCGCGACCTGCTGCTCGCCCACGCCTCGCACTGGCTGGACGGCCGGCACGTGCCCGAGCTGGACCGCGCGCTCGCCGGGCTGCCCCCGGTGGACGCCGACCCGCAGGTGCGCTTCCTGCACGCCTGCCGCGCCTACCTCGTCAAGGACTGGGAGCAGCTGGTCCGGCACACCGATCCGCTCGTCGACGACCCGCTGCTGGGCATCGAGGCGGGCCTGTTCGGCGGGATGGCGCGAGTGCGCCTGGAGATGTACGGGCAGGCGGAGCCGCTGCTGGCGGCGGCGCTGATGCGGTGCCGCAGCGAGCAGCCGCAGCGCAAGGAGCTGCGCTACTGGCTGGCGCGCGCCCGTGAGGGCACGGGCCGCAGCGCCGCAGCGCTCCCCCTGTACCGGGCCGTGCACCGGGTGGACCCGGCCTTCATGGACACCTCCGCCCGGCTCGCGGCGATCGCCGAGGGCGACGGCTACGACGACGACTCCGCGGACCTCGCCGCGATCACCCTGACCGGTGCCGGGCAGGACAGCGTCGACGGCCCCGACACGCTGGACCCGCTCTTCGGGACGGAGGGCCGCGACCTGCGGCTGTCCGACCCCGACCCCACCCCTCCCCCGATGCCCTCGTTCGGCGGGTCCGGGGTCCGCGAGCGCTCCGGCGGCTCCGGCCCTGTGCTGCCCCCGGGGCCCACCGACCCGGCGCTGCTCGAGGAGGCGCTCGCGGAGCTGGAGCGGATGGTCGGGCTCGAACCGGTGAAGCGCCAGGTGAAGGCGCTGTCCGCGCAGTTGAACATGGCGCGGCTGCGGGCGGGGCAGGGGCTTCCTGTGCAGCCGCCGAAACGGCACTTCGTCTTCTCCGGCCCCTCCGGTACGGGCAAGACCACGGTCGCCCGGATCCTCGGCCGGGTCTTCTACGCCCTCGGCCTGCTCGGCGGCGACCACCTGGTGGAGGCACAGCGGGCGGACCTGGTGGGCGAGTACCTGGGGCAGACGGCCGTGAAGGCCAACGAGCTGATCGACTCCGCGCTCGGCGGGGTCCTCTTCGTCGACGAGGCGTACTCCCTGTCGAACTCGGGGTACGGCAAGGGCGACGCGTACGGCGACGAGGCGCTGCAGGTGCTGCTGAAGCGGGCGGAGGACAACCGCGACCACCTGGTGGTGATCCTCGCCGGCTACCCGGAGGGCATGGACCGGCTGCTGGCGGCCAACCCGGGGCTGTCGTCCCGGTTCACCACCCGCGTGGACTTCCCGTCGTACCGGCCGCTGGAGCTGACGAGGATCGGCGAGGTGCTGGCCGCGGAGAACGGCGACGTGTGGGACGAGGAGGCCCTGGACGAGCTGCGTTCCATCGCCGGGCACGTGGTGGACCAGGGCTGGATCGACGAGCTGGGCAACGGCCGGTTCCTGCGCACCCTGTACGAGAAGAGCTGCGCCTACCGCGACCTGCGGCTGTCCGTCTACCCGGGGCCGCTGTCCCGGGACGACCTGGCGACCCTGCGGCTGCCGGACCTGATGCAGGCGTACGGGGAGGTGCTGTCGGGGCGGGGCCCGTCGGACCCGTCGGGGCCCTAGGACCCCGACGGGCGTCCCGGCGTACGGCCGCCTGCGGTTCAGGTGGCCATCGCCTCCTCCGGCGCCCCGCTCGCCCGCTGCGGGGTGAGCGTGACCTCCCGGTGGGCTGGGTCGCGCACCTCGCCGACCAGCATCTCCAGCACGTCCTCCAGGGCGACCAGGCCCAGCACCTTGCCGGACGCGTCCGCCACCTGCGCCAGATGGGTGGCCGCCCGGCGCATCACCGTGAGGGCGTCGTCCAGCGGGAGTTCGGGCCGCAGCGTCGTCATCGGGCGCCACAGATGCTGTGGGACGGCACGCTCGGCGTCCTCCAGGTCCAGGACGTCCTTGACGTGCAGATAGCCCATGAAGGCGCCGCCCTCGGCCGCCACCGGGAAGCGGGAGTAGCCGGTGCGGGCGGTCAGCTCCACGATCTGGCCCGGGGTGACCGCCGGGGTGACCGTCACCAGGGACTCGCGGCGCAGCAGGACGTCCGTCACCGGGCGCGAACCCAGCTCCAGGGCGTCCTCCAGACGCTCCGCCTCCTCCGGGTCGAGCAGCCCGGCCTGGCCGGCGTCCTCCACCAGCCGGTTGAGCTGCTCGCTGGTGAAGACGGCCTCCACCTCGTCCCTGGGCTCCACGCGGAAGAGCCGCAGGACGCCTTGGGCGCAGGCGCCGAGGGCGACGGTGACCGGCTTGCACAGGCGGGCGAACCACACCAGGCCCGGGCTGAGCCACAGGGCGGCCTTCCCGGGCGCGGCCATCGCCAGGTTCTTCGGGACCATCTCGCCGATGACGAGGTGGAAGAAGACCACGGCGGCGAGCGCGATGACGTAGCCGAGGGGGTGGATCACCCCGTGCGGCAGGTGCATCCACGTGAACACCGGCTCGAGCAGCCGGGCGACGGTCGGTTCGGCGACCGCGCCCAGGGTGAGCGAGCAGACGGTGATGCCGAACTGGGCGGCCGCCATCATCTGCGGCAGATGCTCCAGTCCGTACAGCACCTGACGGGCGCGGGCGGTGCCGAGCGGTTCGATCTGGCTGCGGCGAACCGACACCAGGGCGAACTCGGCGCCGACGAAGAAGCCGTTGGCCAGCACCAGCAGTGCGGCGAACAGCAGTTGCAGGACGCTCATCCGGCGGCCTCCACGACAGGGACCCGGGCGGTGCGGACCAGGCGGACGCGTTCCGCGCGGTAGTGGCCGACGCGGCGCACCGAAAGCCGCCAGCCCGGCAGTTCCGCGCGGTCCCCCACGGCCGGGATACGGCCGAGGAGATCGGCGACCAGGCCGGCCACCGTCTCGTAAGGGCCCTCGGGGACCTCGAGGCCTATGCGGCGCAGGATGTCGACCCGGGCGCCGCCGTCGACGTCCCAGGCCGGGTTGCCGTCCTCCGGCGGGGCCGGGGCGAGTTCGGGCACGTCCTGCCCGTCGTGCTCGTCGCGTACCTCTCCGACGATCTCCTCGACGATGTCCTCGAGGGTGACGACGCCGGCGGTGCCGCCGTACTCGTCGACGACGACCGCGATGGGCTGCTCGCTGCGCAGCCGGGTGAGCAGCGGGCGCACCGGCAGCGTCTCGGGGACCAGCAGCGCCGGGCGGGCGATGCGGGTGACCGGGGTGCGCAATCGTTCGTGCGCGGGGACCGCCAGGGCGTCCTTGAGGTGGACCATGCCGGCGATCTCGTCGATCCGCTCCCGGTAGACGGGGAAGCGGGACAGGCCGGTGGCGCGGGTCAGGTTGACCACGTCCTCCGCGGTCGCGGACGCCTGGAGGGCGCTGACTTTCACGCGCGGGGTCATGACGTGCTGGGCGGTCAGCTCGCCCAGGGACAGGGTGCGGACGAAGAGGTCCGCCGTGTCCTGTTCCAGGGCGCCCGCGCGGGCCGAGTGCCGGGCCAGGGAGACCAGTTCGCCGGGGGTGCGCGCGGAGGCGAGCTCCTCGGCGGGCTCGAAGCCCATGGCGCGCACCAGCCGGTTGGCCACGGCGTTCAGTCCGGCGATGACCGGGCGGAACAGGCGGGCGAAGGCGTGCTGCGGGCCGGCGACGAAGCGCGCGACCTGCATCGGCCGGGACACCGCCCAGTTCTTCGGCACGAGTTCGCCGATCACCATCTGCACGGCGGACGTGAGCAGCATGCCGATCACCACGGACACGCCGGAGACCGCGCCCTCGGGTATGCCGGCGCCGGTGAGCGGGCCGTCCAGCAGCTGGGCGAGGGCCGGTTCGGCGAGCATGCCGACCACCAGGGAGGTGATGGTGATGCCGAGCTGGGTGCCGGAGAGCTGGAAGGACAGTTCGCGCAGGGACGCGACGACCCGGCGGGCGCGCCGGTCGCCGGCCGCTGCGGCCTCCTCGGCGTCGGCCCGTTCGACGGTGACCAGGCCGAACTCGGCGGCCACGAAGAAGCCGTTGGCGAGGATCAGCAGAAAGGCGGCTGCGAGGAGCAGCAGAGGGGTGCTCATGGTGCCGCCGCCTCCGCATGGGCGCCCACCGGACGGTGAGCGCTATGACGGCAGGGGGCGGCGCAGGTACTACAGGACGATCCGTCCATCGCCGGAGAGGGTCACTCCTCGGATAGCTGGGGCCCCTCGGCGCACCGGGCGGGGCGGCAGGGGCGGAGGCGCTGTCGGCGCGCCTCCGCCCAACAGATTAATCAAGACAAGGGCGACTGCGGCAGGTGCGTTTTTGCCCGTGAGACAACGCCCGGCATGTCCGTGTCAGTCGCGGGGCGCCTCGGCCTCGGGTGCGGAGTGCGCCTCGGCGAGGGCCCGCAGGGCCCGGGCGTCGGCGACCGCGCGCTGCCGGGCGATGCCGGGCTGGATGCCGAGGGCGGGCAGGCTGGTGCCGTCGCTGAGGTCGAGGAAGACCCAGGGATCACCCGAGCGGAGGTTCACCTGAAGGATCTCCGCCCACTCCAGACGGCGCCGGTTCACGATGTTGACCACCGTGACGCCGGCCTCGTCGGCGACGATTTTCGGCCGGGCCAGCAGGAACAGCACACCGGCGAGCAGCGCGGCGGTGAACACGAAACTGATCCGCTCCCCCGGGCCCAGCCCGTCGAGGAGCAGCCCGATCAGGCTGACCACGACGAACAGCGCGACGCCCGCGGTGAGCAGCACGGCGCGGGTGCGGCCGGGCCGGAACGTGACGGGCAGCTCGGGCAGCTCGGTGCCGGACATGGTGGCTCTCCCCGCCCCGTCAGAGACGGCAGGCGTGGATCGCCGTGGTGAGGATGGCGCGGGCCCCGATGTCGTACAGGTCGTCCATGATCCGCTGCGCCTCCTTGGACGGGACCATCGCCCGGACGGCGACCCAGCCCTCGTTGTGCAGCGGGGAGACGGTCGGGGACTCCAGGCCGGGGGTCAGCGCGACGGCCTTCTCCAGCTGCTCGACCCGGCAGTCGTAGTCCATCATCACGTACGTGCGGGCGACGAGGACGCCCTGGAGGCGGCGCAGGAACTGCTGCACCTTGGGGTCCTCGCCGTCGGTGCCGGTACGGCGGATGACGACGGCCTCGGACTGCATGATCGGCTCGCCGACGACCTCGAGGCCCGCGTTGCGCAGGGAGGTGCCGGTCTCGACGACGTCCGCGATGACCTGGGCGACGCCGAGCTGGATGGCGGTCTCGACCGCGCCGTCGAGGTGGACGACGGAGGCGTCGATGCCGTGCTCCGCGAGGTGCGCGGCGACGATGCCCTCGTAGGAGGTGGCGACGGTCTTGCCGGTGAGGTCGGCGGGGCCGGTGATCGTGCCGGGCTTGGCCGCGTACCGGAAGGTGGAGCGGGCGAAGCCGAGCGGCAGGATCTCCTCGGCCTGGGCGCCGGAGTCGATCAGCAGGTCACGGCCGGTGATGCCGATGTCGAGCTGCCCGGAGGCGACGTAGATCGCGATGTCGCGGGGGCGGAGGTAGAAGAACTCGACCTCGTTGACCGGGTCGACGATCCGCAGCTCCTTGGACTCCCTGCGCTGCTGGTAGCCGGCCTCATGCAGCATCTCCGCCGCAGGTCCTGACAGGGAACCCTTGTTGGGGACGGCGATGCGCAGCATGAGGTCGGCTTCCTTTGCGTGGAGGGTGGTGCGGTGCGGTGGTGGCTTACAGGTGGGCGTAGACGTCGTCGAGGGAGATGCCGCGGGCGACCATCATCACCTGGACGTGGTACAGCAGCTGCGAGATCTCCTCGGCGGCCGCCTCCTTGCCCTCGTACTCGGCGGCCATCCAGACCTCGGCGGCCTCTTCGACGACCTTCTTGCCGATGGCATGGACGCCCTGGTCCACCAGCTCGGCGGTGCGGGAGGTGGCGGGGTCCCCGTGGGCGGCCTTGTGCTGGAGCTCGGTGAAGAGCTCCTCGAACGTCTTCTTGGACATGGTGGTCCTTACCCTACGCGGTGACGGGGACTGCTCACCGCCAGGGTTCGGACACCGAGCGCAGGCAGGCGGCGGTGGCGACGGCCGCGGTGACCGCCTCGTGCCCCTTGTCCTCGCGGGAGCCGGGCAGTCCGGCGCGGTCGAGGGCCTGCTGTTCGTCGTCGCACGTGAGGAGGCCGAAGCCGACGGGGACACCGGTGTCGACGGACACCTGGGTGAGCCCCTGGGTGACGCCCTGGCACACGTAGTCGAAGTGGGGCGTGCCGCCGCGGATGACGACGCCGAGGGCGACGATCGCGTCGTAGCCCCGGCCGGCCAGGACCTTGGCGACGACGGGCAGTTCCCAGCTGCCGGGGACCCTCAGCAGGGTCGGCTCGTCGATGCCGAGGTCGTGCAGGGCGCGCAGGGCGCCGTCCACCAGTCCGTCCATCACCTTCTCGTGCCACTGTGCCGCGACGACGGCGACCCGCAGATCACCCACATTGCGTACCGTCAGCTCCGGTGCACCCTTGCCGCTCACGTCTCTCCTCGTGGTTCTTGTTACTGGTTGCCGCAGGCGGGCACGGTCGGCGTGTCCAGCCAGGGCAGGTCGTGGCCCATCCGGTCCCGCTTGGTGCGCAGGTAGCGGAGGTTGTGCTCGCTCGCGGTGACGGGCATCGGCTCGCGCCGGACGACGTCGATGCCGTGGCGGGCGAGCGCGTCGGACTTGTCGGGGTTGTTGGTCAGCAGGCGGACGCTGCGGACGCCGAGGTCGGCGAGGATCTGCGCGCCGGCCGCGTAGTCCCGGGCGTCGGCGGGCAGGCCGAGTTCCAGGTTGGCGTCGAGGGTGTCACGGCCGCGCTCCTGCAGTTCGTAGGCGCGCAGCTTGGACATCAGGCCGATGCCGCGCCCCTCGTGGCCGCGCAGGTAGACGACGACGCCCCGGCCCTCGGCCTGGATGCGGTCCAGGGAGGCGTCGAGCTGGGGGCCGCAGTCGCAGCGCTGGGAGCCGAAGACGTCGCCGGTGAGGCACTCGGAGTGCATCCGGACGAGGACGTCCGCGCCGTCGCCGATCTCGCCGTGGACCAGGGCGACGTGCTCGACGCCGTCGACGGTGGAGCGGAAGCCGTACGCGGTGAAGGTGCCGTGGGCGGTGGGCAGCCGGACCTCGGCCTCGCGGCGGACGGTGGGCTCGCTGCTCCGCCGGTAGGCGATCAGGTCCTCGATGGAGATGATCGACAAGCCGTGCTTGCGGGCGAACGGGACCAGTTCGGGCAGCCGGAGCATGCGGCCGTCCTCGCCGGCGATCTCCACGATGGCGCCGGCCGGGCGCAGTCCCGCGAGGCGGGCCAGGTCGACGGCGGCCTCGGTGTGGCCGTCGCGCTCGAGCACGCCGCCGGGGCGGGCGCGGAGCGGGAAGATGTGGCCGGGACGGACGAGGTCGTCCGGCGTGGCCGTGCCGGAGGCCAGCAGCTGGAGGGTGGTGGCCCGGTCGGAGGCGGAGATGCCGGTGGTGACGCCGTGCGCGGCGGAGCCGTCGACGGTGACGGTGAACGCGGTCCGCATGGACTCGGTGTTCTGCTCCACCATCTGCGGGATGCGCAGCCGCTCGAGCTCCTCGCCCGTCATGGGCGCGCAGATCATGCCGCGGCACTCGGTCATCATGAAGGCGACGATCTCCTCGGTCACCTTCTCGGCGGCGACGATCAGGTCGCCCTCGTTCTCCCGGTTCTCGTCGTCGACGACCACCACGGGGCGGCCGGCGGCGATGTCGGCGATCGCCTGCTCGACGGGGTCGAGCCGGAGGTCGAGATCCTCTGTGTCATAGAGGATCGGCGGGATCGAAGGGGTGGCGCGCAGCGCCTCGTTCGGGGTGGTGGCGGGTGACGGGCGGGCGGTCATGCGGGCGCTCCTTCCAGTGAGGGCCGCGCGTCGCGGGAGCGCAGCCACCAGTCGCGCATGCCCCACAGGACGAGTGCGCCGTAGATGACGTAGACGAAGCCGGAGAAGGCGAAGCCGTTGGCGAAGTTCAGCGGGACGCCGACGAGGTCGACGAGCAGCCAGGCGAACCAGAACTCGACCATCCCGCGGGCCTGGGCGTACATCGCGACGATGGTGCCGACGAAGATGTAGGCGTCCGGCCAGGGGTCCCAGGACAGGGACGGGTAGGCGGTGAAGAGGCCTCCGACGGCGAGGGTGCCGAGGGCGGCCCCGGCGAGCAGCACGCCCCGCTCGCGCCAGGTGGCGAACCGTACGGCGACGGAGCCGTCCTGCGCCCGCTGCCGGCCGCGGTTCCACTGGAGGAAGCCCCAGACGGCGACGAGCATGACGACGACCTGCTTGCCGGCGCTGCCGGAGAGGTGGGCGGTGGCGAAGGCCGTGAACAGGATGAGGCCGGAGACGAACTGGGCGGGCCAGGTCCACAGGGAGCGGCGCCAGCCGAGGGCGAGGCCGATGAGACCGACCACGTTGCCGATCATGTCGGCCCACTTGATGTGCTGGCCGAAGAGGGTGAAGGCCTCGGAGTTGAGCCAGTTCACCGGGTGGCCCCCTCGCCCGCGACGCGGTCGCCGAGCATGCGCTCGACGTACTTGGCGATGACGTCCACCTCGAGGTTGACCGGGTCGCCGGGCTTCTTGATGCCGAGGGTGGTCAGGGCGAGGGTGGTGGGGATGAGGCTGACGGTGAAGTGGTCGCGTCCGGTGTCGACGACGGTGAGGCTGATGCCGTCGACGGTGATGGAGCCCTTCTCCACGACGTAGCGGCTGAGGTCCGCCGGGAGGGAGATCGTGACGATCTCCCAGTGCTCGGAGGGGGTGCGGTCGAGGATCTCGCCGGTGCCGTCGACGTGGCCCTGCACGATGTGGCCGCCGAGGCGGTCGCCGACGGCGGTGGGCCGCTCGAGGTTGACGCGGGAGCCGACGGCGAGGGCGCCGAGGCTGGAGCGCTTGAGGGTCTCCGCCATGACGTCGGCGGTGAACTCGTCGCCTTCGTGGTCGACGACGGTGAGGCATACGCCGTTGACGGCGATGGAGTCGCCGTGTTTCGCGCCCTGGGTGACCACGGGGCCGCGCAGGCGGAAGCGACAGGCGTCGTCGAGGGTCTCGACGGCGGTGACCTCGCCCAGCTCTTCGACGATTCCGGTGAACACTTCCCGGGTCCTCCTGCCTCTTCGGGCACGGACTCCGGGGCTGTCGATGACGACAGATCACGAGCGAGGACACCAGGGCGACGCCGGACGGGGCCCGCTCTGACGGCGGACCGGTACGGCGGCGCGCATGGATGCCCGCCCGCCGCGCACTGCCTCCCATCCGGACTTTAACCGTCGGTCCAGGAATTTCACCTGGTCAACCGGCCGCTGGAAGCGACCGGGTCGCGGACTGTAACCGCCGGTTCGGACTTTCACCGACCCCGGAGTGCGCTGCTACTGGTACAGCCCCAGTCTGCCACGACCCCGACTCGGCCACGCGGGTGAGGTGTGTGGAGTGAGTCACAGCGGGCGACGTGGAGGCAACCGAGGGTCGCACGATGCACAACTGCCCCGGGTATGCGCCCCGTTGGCGCCCCCTCCCGCCTCCGGCGAGTGGTCCATACCCATTGACCCGGGTGGTCTAGTCCTCTTAGGGTCCGAGCCACCTCCGCGGAGCGCCGGCCGGACCAGAATCCGCCGCGCTCCTCCTCCGACCGGCCCGGCGGCGGTGACGACGGCCCTTGCCCGCCGCCGGGTCCCACCACGCGCGCGGATGCGCCCGGCGCCCGCCCCGGCGAAGCTGGACCCCGTACGGCGCCACGCGTACGACACCCCAGGGCGCCCGTGTCCGGAGGGACTTGAGCAGCATGACCACGATTCTGGTGACCGGCGGTACCGGAACCCTCGGCCGGCATGTCGTCACGCGGCTGCGGGCGGGCGGCCACGACGTGCGGGTGCTCACCCGTCACACCCCGCCCTACGACGTCGACCTGCGCGAGGGCGACGACGGGCTGGACCGCGCCCTGGACGGCACGGGCACCGTCGTGCACTGCGCCACCTCGGCGCGCGGCGGCGACGAGCAGGCCGCGCGGAACCTGATCGCGGCGGCGCGGCGGGCCGGAGTGGAGCATCTGGTCTACATCTCGATCGTCGGCGTGGACCGGGTGCCGTACCCCTACTACCGCACCAAGCTGGCGGTGGAGCGGCAGTTCGAGGACTCCGGGACCGGCTGGACGGTGCTGCGCGCCACCCAGTTCCACGACCTGCTGTTCCGGCTGTTCCAGGGCCTGTCGAAGTCACCGGTGATGCCGCTGCCCGCCCGGGTGAAGGACCAGCCGGTGGACGTCAGGGAGGTCGCGCACCGCCTGGCCGAACTCGCCCAGGGCGCCCCCGCCGGCCGCGCGGACGACATGGGCGGTCCCGAGATCCGCACGCTCCACTCCCTGGCGCGCGGCTACCTGGACGCGTCGGGCCGCCGGCGCGCCGTGGTGAAGATCCCGCTCCGCGGCTCGGCGTACGAGGCGTTCCGCGCGGGGGGCCACCTGGCCCCGGAACGGGCGGTCGGGAAGCGGACGTTCGAGGAGTACCTGGCGGAACGGTTCGCGGTGACGGGGGGTCCGCGATAGGCGCCCAAGGGCGCCGGGCGAGGCCCGGCCCTGCTCGCCGCTGGACGCCAGCTGGCAACACCGGGTTCAGGGCGGCCTGGCCCGCCGGGAAACCCCTGCTCGCCGCCGGGCGGCCACCCGGAGCGCGGGGCAGCAGCCCGACCCGCCGGAACCACTGCCCGCCGCCAGGCGGGAGACGCGGCGCAAGGCGGGGCAGCCAGCCGGGCCCCGCACGCCACCGGGCGGCCACCCGAAGCACGGGGCAACAGCCCACCCCGCCGGAAACCCCTGCCTGCCACCAGGGACCACCCACGGCGACCCGCCCCGCCGGAAACCCCTACTCGCCGCCAGGCGGGAGACGCGGCGCAAGGCGGGGCAGCCAGCCGGGCCCCGCACACCGCCCGGCGGCCACCCGAAGCACGGGACAGCAGCCCGACCCGCCGGAAACCCCTGCCTGCCACCAGGGACCACCCACGGCGACCCGCCCCGCCGGAAACCCCTACTCGCCGCCAGGCGGGAGACGCGGCGCAAGGCGGGGCAGCCAGCCGGGCCCCGCACGCCACCAGTCGGCCACCCGAAGCACGGGGCAACAGCCCACCCCGCCGGAACCACTGTCTGCCACCAGGGACCACCCACGGCGACCCGCCCCGCCGGCAACCCCTACTCGCCGCCAGGCGACCATCCCAGACACCAGGCAAGGCGGCCCCGCCCGCCGCCAGGCGGCCACCAGCAGACCCCGGGCAGAGCAGCCCGGCCCGCCGGGGCCCCGTCAGTGCTCCGGCACCCCGAACAATTCGTCCTGGGCGTGGTCGCGGGCCGTGAGCAGTGCCCCCCGCAGGACCGCCCCTCCGCCCAGGGTGCTGGGGCGTACCTCGACCGGGAGTGGGGACATCGCCGTCAGGCGGGCATGGACGCGGGACGCCAGTGTCTCGCCGCCCGCCCGGCCGATCTCGCCGCCCAGGACCACGCACCCGGGGTCCAGCAGCGCGACCACGGAGGCGACGCCCACCGCGACCCGGTCGGCCAGGGTGTCGAGGAAGCGCGTGTGCGCCGCGGTCTCCGGTGACGACACGGCGGCGAGAACCGCGCCCGCCGCCTCCGGGTCGGACCGGGGCTCGGGTACGACCCCGCATTCCGTCGCGAGCTGCGCGACCGCCGCCGCGCCCGCCAGGGAGTGGAAGCCGCCCGCGCAGTCGGTGGCCGAGGGCAGGCCCCGGGTGCCCGGGACGGGGAGGAAGCCGATCTCGCCGGTGCCGCCGGAGGCGCCCCGGCGCAGCGTGCCGTCGAGGATCACGGCGGCGCCCGTGCCGTGGCCCAGCCACAGCAGGACGAAGGTGTCCCGGTCATGGGCGGCCCCGTCGCGCTGCTCGGCGAGGGCGGCGAGGTTGGTCTCGTTCTCCACGCCGACCCGGGCCTCGGGCAGCCGTTCCTGGAGGGCGGCGACCAGGCGCCGGTGCCATTCGGGCAGGCCGGTGGAGTCGCGGAGTTCGCCGGTCGCGGGGTCGATCAGGCCGGGCGCGCCGATGCCCACCGTGTGCAGCCGGTCGGCGCCGGCCTCCTTGGCCGTCCGCTCGACCAGGGCGACGGCCTGCTCGACGGCGGGACCGGTGCCCGTGTCGTCGGCGACGGTCAGGGACGCCTCGGCCAGCACCCGGCCGACGAGGTCGGACACGGCCAGGGCGACGCCCTCGGTGCGCACGTCCAGGGCGGCGAGGTGCGCGCGGCCCGCGACGATGCCGTAGAGCTTGGCGTTGGGGCCCCTCCGGGGGGCGCGGGCCTCGCCGGCGACCTCGATCAGGCCTGCGGCGGTGAGGCGTTCGACCAGGTCGGCGACGGTGGGCCGGGACAGTCCGGTGAGCTCCTTCAACTGCCCGGCGGTGAGCGGGCCCTCCTGCTGGAGCAGGCGCAGGGCGAGCCGGTCGTTGATGGCTCGGGCGGTGCTCGGGGATGCGGCCATGCCGGGATCCTTCCAGATCAGCGGGCCCGGTCGGCGGGGGCCGTCTCCCGGGATACCCCGTTTCTTTCAGGCAGGGTTCCTGATAGTTTACGGCGGCGCGCACAGCAGGGGGGAACGCGCACACGACAGCGGTGGATCAGGGAGGGGCGGGTCGATGAGTGCAGTGGTTCACACGCCACGCGAGGTGAAGCGGGCGCGATACGCGGTGGCCGCGGTGTTCGCCGTGCACGGCGCGGTCACCGGTTCGTTCGCGACCCGGGTCCCCTGGATCCAGGACCACGCGGGGGTCAGCGCGGGCCAGCTGGGCCTGGCGCTGGCCTTCCCCGCGCTGGGCGCGTCCCTGGCGATGCCGCTCGCGGGCGGCATCTCGCACCGCTTCGGCGCCCGCAACGCGCTGCGCGGACTGCTCGCCCTGTGGACGCTCGCGCTGATCCTGCCGTCCCTCGCCCCGAACCTGCTGACCCTCTGTCTTGCGCTGTTCGTCTACGGCGCCTCGGCGGGCATGTCGGACGTGGCGATGAACGCCCTGGGCGTCGAGGTGGAGAACCGGCTCGACCGGTCGATCATGTCGGGCCTGCACGGCATGTGGAGCGTCGGCGCGGTCGTCGGCTCGGCGGCCGGCACGCTGGCCGCGCACCTCGGCTCGGACGCCCGGCTGCACCACGCGCTGGCGGCCGCCGTGCTGACGGTCGTGGGCTTCGCGGCCTGCGCCTGGGTGCTCGACCTCCAGCCGGCCGAGGACGAGGAGCCGCCGCCGCGCTTCGCGCTCCCGCCCCGCTCGGCGCTGCTGATCGGCGCGATCGGCTTCTGCGCGGTGTTCGCAGAGGGGGCGAGCCTGGACTGGTCGGCGGTCTATCTGCGCGACCAGCTGGAGACGTCGGCGGGCCTCGCGGCGGCCTGCACCACCGGTTTCACGCTCACCATGGCGGTCGCCCGGATCGCGGGCGACCGGGTGGTGGACCGCTACGGGGCGGTGCGCACGGTCCGCGCGAGCGGTGTGGTCGCCCTCCTCGGAGGCCTGCTGATCGTGTTCGCCGGCCATCCGGCCGTGGCGATGACCGGCTTCGCGCTGATGGGCCTGGGTATCGCGGTGGTCGTCCCGCTCTGCTTCGCCGCCGCGGGCCGCAGCGGCTCCAACCCGAGCCTGGCCATCGCGGGCGTGGCGACCATCACCTACACCTCGGGACTGATCGCCCCGAGCGCGATCGGGATGCTGGCCCAGGCGACCAGCCTGATGGTGTCGTTCGTACTGGTGACGCTGCTGACGTGCGGCATCGCGGGCTTCGCCGGGGTGCTGCGCGCGGGCGACCGGGTGAAGGTCACGCGTCCGGACGCAGCAGTTCCCGAGCCGCGCCCCTGAACGCCTCGCTCCAGGGCGCCGGGCGCAGGGTCGTGGCGTCCAGCCGCACCAGCACCCGGCTGCCCCGGGCGTAGGTCACGGCGCCGTCCGGCGAGCAGAACCGGAAGCCGTAGGTGAGCCCGGTCGTGCCGAGCCGGTCCAGCCAGAGGTGGACGGCGTAGGGACCGGGCCGGGTGACCGGGGTCTCGTAGGTGAGGCGCAGTTCCTTGACCGCGTTGCAGGCGTCGCCCGCGGCCACCCAGTCGCCGTCGAAGGTGACGCCGTGGGCCTGCCACAGCTCGGCCCAGGCGCGCTCGACGAGCAGCGGGTAGCGGGCGTTGTGCAGCAGCCCCAGCGCGTCGAGGTCGTCGAAGTGGACGGTCACGGGGATCAGCCGGCCGTAGGAGAGGGCGGGCGCGGGCGGGGCTTCGGCGGTCACGGGCGGTGCTCCTGGGACGTACGGGATCGGTGCCGTGTGCATCGATCGACGGCGTGCCCTCATCCTAAGCGGACGCTCAGCAGCGCCCGGGTGCCCGCCCACCTGTGCGAACCACTCCTCTGCGGGCCGCACAATGGTGCGGACACGCTGGCCGCACGACGAAAGCGACAACCCATGGATCTCGGCGTCCGCTGGAAACTGCACGGAGACGGACGCACTCCGGCACCCGGGGCGGTGGTCCGTCCCGACGAGCGCCTCTCCTGGCCGCGCACGGCGGGCCTGGGCGCCCAGCACGTGGTCGCCATGTTCGGCGCGTCCTTCGTGGCGCCCGTCCTCATGGGCCTGGACCCCAACCTCGCGATCATGATGTCGGGCGTCGCCACCATGGTCTTCCTGCTGGCCACCCGCGGCCGGGTGCCCAGCTACCTGGGCTGTTCGCTCTCCTTCGTCGGCGTCGCCGCGGTGATCCGGGCGGACGGCGGCTCCAGCGCCACGGTGACGGGCGCGGTGTTCGTGGTGGGCGGCGCGCTGTTCCTGGTGGGCCTCGCGGTGCGGAAGTTCGGCGCGCGGATCATCCACGCGGTGATGCCGCCCGTGGTGACCGGCGCGGTGGTCATGCTGATCGGCTTCAACCTGGCGCCGGTGACCGCCTCGACGTACTGGCCGCAGGACCAGTGGACCGCGCTGTTCGTGATGCTGTTCACCGGACTGGCCGTGGTCTGCCTGCGCGGCTTCTGGTCCCGCATCGCGATCTTCCTCGGCCTGATCTTCGGGTACGTGCTGTCCTGGGCGCAGGACCGGGTCTTCGGGCAGATCCACTCGGCCGACGCGAGCGGCAAGGTCACCGACCACTGGCGTCTGGACCTGTCCGGCGTGGGCCGGGCGGACTGGATCGGCCTGCCGGACTTCCACGGGCCGTCGTTCGAGTGGTCGGCGATCCTGGTCGCCCTGCCGGTGGTCATCGCCCTGATCGCCGAGAACGCGGGCCATGTGAAGGCGGTCGGCGAGATGACCGGCGACAACCTGGACGACAAGCTCGGCACGGCCATCTCCGCCGACGGCGTCGGCTCCATGCTGTCCACCGCGGTCGGCGGCCCGCCCAACACCACCTACTCCGAGAACATCGGCGTGATGGCCGCGACCCGCGTCTACTCCACGGCCGCCTACTGGGCCGCCGCCGGCTTCGCCCTGCTGTTCGGCCTGTGCCCCAAGTTCGGCGCGGTCGTGGCGGCCGTCCCCGGCGGGGTGCTGGGCGGCATCACCGTCATCCTGTACGGCATGATCGGCCTGCTGGGCGCGCAGATCTGGCTCAACGCCAAGGTGGACCTGCGCAATCCGCTGAACCTGGTGCCGGCCGCGGCGGGCATCATCATCGGTGTCGGCAACGTCTCGATGGAGTTCACCGACACCTTCTCGCTCAGCGGCATCGCCCTCGGCACGGTCGTCGTCATCACCGGCTACCACGCGCTGCGCGCCTTCGCGCCCGCCCACCTGAAGACGCAGAAGCCGCTGCTCGACGAGGGCACGTCCTCCTACGACACGGGCGGCTCCGACGAGGATCAGCGCGCCAAGTCGTAGGCGTACGACGGGCTGAAGGTCCCCGGCGCGCCCTTGCAGCCGTCGGACTCGCCGGGGAGCTTCACCCACAGGTAGGCGTCGATCCGGGCCTCGCCGGTGCTGAGCGTGGGGGCCCGGCCCAGGGTGCGGCCGGCGGGGTCGCACCATTCGCCGTCGGCGGGGGCGCCGTTGCCGTTGCGGCTGGTGTCGATCACCGCGCCGAGACCCGAGCCGCCGAGGGCGTCGAGCACGGCGCGGTCGTAGGCGATCTCGTCGGCGGTGGCGTGGAAGTTGGACACGTTGCTGAAGACGCCGTCCGACGACGCGGGCGAGGCGGCCCCGGCCTGACGCAGCAGGTCCGCCTGTTCGGCGGGCGTGCGCCAGCCGGAGTGCCCGGCGTCGTAGTAGACGCGGGCGCGGGGGTTGGCCTGCTTGAACACGCGCCCGGCGCGGGCCAGCGAGGCGAACCGCTCGGCACGCTGCCCGGCGGACAGACAGTCGGCCTGCGCGACCGAGTCGGGCTCCAGGATCACCACGGCCTCCCCGTTGCCGAGCCCGGCGGCGAACCGGTCGATCCAGTCGTCGTAGGCGTCGAGATCCGGGGCGCCGCCCTCGGAGTAGCCTCCGCAGTCCCGCCCGGGAATCGCGTACGGCACGACGACGGGCACCCGCCCCTGCGCGGCCCCGCCGGACGTCACCGCTCTCACCCGCGCGGTCACGGTGTCGGGCGACCAGTCCGCGAACCACACGGCCGCCGGCTGATCGGCGATCCGCGCCTCGATGACGGGCCGGCGCGGGTCGCCGGGATGCGCCCGCACCCAGTCGAGCACGCGGGAGGCGGGGTGGCGGTAGAGCCGTGACGAGGCCGCGGTCCTCTTCACCCGCGGCGACGCGGAAGCCGGCGCGCTCGTCCGCTTCGGGCTGACGGACGGCGACGCGGACACGCTGACCGAAGGGGTAGCCGAAGGCACAACAGGCAGCGGAACGACACTGGGTGACGCGGACGGCACGGGCCGCGCCTCGGGCACGTCCGGCCCCTCCCCCGTCGCCGAGATCACCCCGGACACGGTGCCGGCCGCGACCACGACCGAGGCCGCCGCGACCATCGTGGCCCTCCGTGCGGCACGCCGGCGTTCCGCGCGGCGCGCGGACAGTTTCCGGGCACGCGAGCCTGCCACCTTGTGCTTCCCCCCTCCCCCACGGCGGGCGCGTTCCCCCGTTCCGGGGAAGCGCCGGGCCCGCCGTCACTGGAGTCAGACTAAAGGTGTCACCCTGCGCTCATGGCGCAATGCGAACAAGTCCTCACCCCGGTCGACGGGGTCGTCGCCCGTCTGCGCGCCCTCGACGCGGCCCTGCCCGCGCGGGACGGGGTCGCGGTCTTCAACCGTGTCTACCTCGCCGTGACACAGGCGGTGGACCGGAGCGTCGACGCCGGTCTGTTCCCCGACGCCCGTGCGGTGATCACCCTGGACGTCCGCTTCGCGGAGTACTACCTCGCGGCCGTCGACGCGGCGGCGGACGGCCGGCGTCCCCCGGCCTGCTGGCGTCCGCTGTTCCAGCTCCGGCGCCATCCCGGCGTGCGTCCGGTGCAGTTCGCGCTGGCGGGCATCAACGCGCACATCGGGCACGACCTCGCGCTGGCCGTCGTGGACACCTGCCGTACGCTCGGCTGCGAACCCGCCGACCTGGAGGACGAGTTCGAGGCGGTGGGCGAACTCCTGCTTACGCTGGAGGAGCGCATCCGCGACGAGCTGGTGCCCGGCCCCGAGTCCCTGCGCATCGCCGATCCGCTGACCCATCTGCTCGGCGCGTGGAGCCTGGACCGCGCCCGGGACGCGGCGTGGACGGCGGCGCGCGCCCTGTGGGCGCTGCGCCGACTGCCCGACGTGGCGGCGGAGTTCACCGAACGGCTGGACACCGCGGTGGGGTTCGCAGGCCGCATGCTGCTGACTCCGCTGCCCGACTGACGTCAGTCCTCCGGGAGTTCGACGGGCGCGATCTCGTCGTACAGGTCGCCGGGACCCGGGTTGGTCGGGTCGGTGGCGCCGCCGAACTGGTGCATCACGCCCCACACCGCGTTGAGCGCGGTCTGCACGGCGCCCTCGGCCCAGCCGGCCGTCCACGAGATGTCGTCACCGGCGAGGAAGATGCCCCGCTTGTCCTCGGGCAGCCGGTCCTGCATGAAGTGGGTGAACAGCCGCCGCTGGTAACGGTAGTGGCCCGGCAGGTTGGCCTTGAACGCGCCCATGAAGTACGGCTCGTTCTCCCAGGAGACGGTCACCGGGTTGCCGATGATGTGCTTCCTGATGTCGACCTTCGGGTAGATCTCGCCGAGCGACTTCAGCATGACCTCCATCCGCTCGTTGGCGGACAGCGGAAGCCACTTCAGACTGTCGTCGCACCAGGTGTACGACAGACAGATGACGGCCGGCTTGTCGGGCCCGTCGTCCAGCAGATACGTACCGCGGGTCATGCGGTCGGTGAGCGTCATCGACATGACGTCCCGCCCGGTCTCCTCGTCCTTGTCCAGCCAGAACGGCCGGTCCACGGGCACGAAGAGCTTCGAGGACTCCATGTAGTGGGTGCGCTCGATGGCGGTCCAGTGGTCGATCGGGAAGAGCGAGTCGTCGCAGTCGATCTTCGACAGCAGCATCCAGGACTGGGCGGTGAAGACGGCCGCCTTGTAGGTCCGGATGTCACCGTTCGCATCCGTCACGGTGATGCGGTTCCCGGCGGTCCGCCCCAGCCGCGTCACGGCGGGCCGCGGCTCACCATCGGCATGCAGGGACTTCAGCGAGGTCCCGTAAGGCCAGTGGACGATCTTCTCGGGCTCCCTCTCCCACATCCTCAACGGCAACTGCTGCGAGCCACCAACGATCCCCCGATGATGGTCATCGGCCTCGGTGTAGACGACCCGCAGAATCTCGAGAATCGAATTGGGGAAATCGGTGTCCCATCCCCCGGTCCCGAACCCGACCTGCCCGAAGATCTCCCGGTACCGGAAGGACTTGAAGGCCTCGGACTCGCACAGGAACCCGTAGAACGTCTGGTTGTCGAGCTTCTCGACGAGCCGCGACCAGATCTCCCGGATCCGCGGCACGTCCCGCTCGCGCAGGGCGCGGTTCATGTCGGAGAAGTCGGCGCCCTCCTCCAGGCACCGGTTCCACGCAGCAGCCACGTCACGGTAGACCTGCGGCAGATCGTCCATGGTCTCGGCGTAGTGCGACTCGCCCTTGAGGTCGACGACGGTCGACGGGGTCGCCTCGGCCAGCGGGTTCGGGAAGGGCCGGGTCTCCAGCCCCACGAGGTCGATGTAGTGCTGCAGGGCCGTGGACGACGGCGGGAACCGCATGGCGCCCATCTCCGCCGTCAGCGACGGGTCGCACCCCTCGAACCCGACGGTCCGCAGCCGCCCGCCGATCCGGTCGGCCTCGTACACGACGGGCTTGAGCCCCATCTTCATCAGCTCGTACGCGGCGACGATCCCGGACAGCCCACCGCCGATGACGGCGACCTCGGTGCCGTGCTCGGTGGCCGGCACCTGCCCGATCCCGGCGGGGTGGGCCAGGAAGTCGTCGTACGCGTACGGGAAGTCAGGGCCGAACATGGTGATCGGCGGCTGCTGCTCGTCGGCGTGCTCGACGGCGTTGGGCACCGTGGACGTCATGGGGCGGGGACTCCTTGCAGTGGTGGTACGAGGGGAAGATCAGACGAGGGACCCGTAAAGGGGCGTCCGGCGGTCCCGCAGATACGGGTTGGCCTCGCGGGACGCGGCGAGAAGCACGGGGTCGACGTCGGCGAGGAGCAGTTCCTCAGTACGTCCACCCCGAACGCGGGCGGTCCCGTCGGGCCCGGCCAGCGTGGACAGCCCCACGAACTCGAACTCGCCCTCCGGGCCCACCCGGTTGACGTACGCGATGTACATCTGGCTCTCGAAGGCGCGCACGGGCACGACGGACTCGGCGACGAACTGGTACGGGTGCAGCTGGGCCGTGGGCACGAGCAGCAGATCGGTGCCGGCGAGGGCGTGGGCGCGGACGTTCTCCGGGAACTCCACGTCGTAGCAGATCATCAGCCCGACGGTGAGGCCGTTGAGCTCGGCCTGCACGACCGTGTTGTCACCCGGGGTGAAGTGGTCGTGCTCGAAGCAGCCGTACAGATGCGTCTTGCGGTAGTTCGCGAGACGAGCCCCGCTGGGGCCGACGAGCTGGACGGAGTTGTACACCGCGTCGCCGGTGCGCTCGGGGTAACCGTAGGCGACGGCGAGCCCGTGCCGGTCCGCGATCTCGGCGACCGCGTCCGCGGAGTCGCCGTCCTCCGCCTCGGCGAGACGGCCGAGGTCGTCGCCGATGGCGTAGCCGGTGAGGAAGAGCTCGGAGGTCACCAGCAGATCCGCGCCTGCCGCGGCCGCGCGTGCGGCCGCGTCGTCGAGAACCTTGAGGTTCCGGACGACGTGACCGGGGTGACCGGAGCTTTGGAGCAGGGCGGTGCGCATGGGTGATCCTCACCGGGGAGGCGGGGGGTCGGGGTCAACCTTGAAGGTACGGGCGGGTACCTGTACGGGACAAGGAGAAGCTGTTGCGCACCGGGGCGGTGGTTGTTGCGTCTCGGACGCGGTTTTCGGCGATTTGTTGCGTGGAGGCCCTTGCGCATCTGGCTATGACGGGGTGCCGCCGCACACGGGGGACCAGGCACCGGCGCTGGTGCGGGCCGGAGGGTGTTGGCGCACCTGGCGCCAACAGGGCACCGCCGCGCCCACCCGCCCCCACTCTCGGCTTCGCTCGAGCGGGAGGTACCCCCATCGCCCTGGGGGCACCTCCCAGGCCCTTAAGGCACTGGGGGAGGCACGACTGCCCGCAGATTGCGGCAGCCGCCCGCGGATTGGGGGACGGGTGCCCGCCACTGGTGCCGATGTAGCCGCCCGCGGCGGGGAGGGGACGGGGTGGGGGTGGGCGCCCGCAGCGGCTGGCGCGTCCGCCCCGTTCACCACACAACACGCACTCTCGCGCCAGACCGAGGACGACCACCCCCACCGCGGCCCCGCACCACCCACCACCCGTAGGCGCTACACCCGCCCCCACCGGACAGGTGACTGCGCCGCAGGCATCAGACCGCAACCCCCACCGGACAGGACGATGCGCCGCAGGCGTCAGACCTCAGCCCCCACCGGACACAAACCTGCGTCGAACCTCAGCCACCCCCAACCCCGCCGCCAGCACCACATACGGCACCGAGGCCACCGCGAAAGCGGCCCCGTGCCCATGCCCCGACGCGACCACCGCATAACCCGCGAACACCGTCAGCGTCACCACCTCCGTCCCCAGCCCCGCCACCGACGTCAGGGTCGCCCGCCCCGCCGACTCGATCCGGTGCTGCAGCCGCGCCTCCGCCAGCACCGTCGCCGCCTGGAACGCACCGAACGCCACCGCCACCAGCAGCACCACCCCCGCCACACTCCCGACAACAGCCCCCACCGCCTGAGCAACCCCACCCCCACCCAGCAGCACAGCCAGCCCGACCGTGCCGAACCGCTCCCCCTCCCCCGCCAGCAGGCTCCCCGCCGTGGCCCCGCCCCAGATCACCAGCAGCACCCCCGGCACCGCCGCATCGCCGACCCCCGCCTCCCGCACCAGCAGCGGCGCGTACTCGTCCAGCGCCCCCCACACCGCGGCGACAACCGGCACCAGCAGCACCGCACCCCGCACCGACCGGTCCCGCCGAGCCTGACGCACCCCGGCCCGCAGCACGGCACCCCAACCCTGACGCCCCGCACCTTCGCCCGCGCCCCGATGCTCGGGAAACCTCAGCGCCGTGACGGAGGTCAAAACGCACACCAGCACACTCGCCGCCCCCACGGCCGCATGCCCGCCCCACGCCAGCACAGGCCCGGCCGCCCCCATCGCAGCCATCACGGCGACCAGCCCCGCCGCCCGCGCCCGCCCCAGCACACGCGCGTACCGGTCCGCAGCCCCGCCCCGCTCCAGCTCGTCGTAGACGAGAGCCTCCAGCGCTCCGGAGCACAACGCCCCGCCGATCCCCCACAGCACGAACCCCACCGCGAAGGCGCCGTACGACGGCACAAGCACCCACACAGCGAACCCGGCGCCCGTCAGCAACGGACCAAGAACGAGCAACAGCCGACGCGACACCGCGTCGGCCCACGCCCCCGACGGCACCTCAAGGACCACGGCGGTGACGGACCACAGGGCGAACAACGACGAGATCTGCCACACGGACAGCCCGGCGTCGCTGAAGAGCAGCGCGTACACCGGGTACAGCAGAACGAATTCTTCGAGGAACGAGTAGCCGTACAGCGTGGTCGTGAGCCGACGCACGCGCACGTCGACGGCACGCGTGGGCGTGAGAGTCATGAGGCCTTCCCGTAAGGGCGGTTCGGACACCGGACGCTGAGGTCGAACGGCGCCCGAGGCGGCCCTCGGGAAGCACTACGCGTGGATCCGCTCGTGGATCAATGTCGCCAGGTCATACCCCCGAGGGTAGCCCCCCACCCCTCGGCGGCACCACGACGTTCCCCTTCCGCTTGAGCCGCTGCCACGGCAGCCGGTACCCGCTCAGCGCGGTCAGACAGGCCTGCACCAGCACCAGGTACATCACCTGCCGGTACACGACCTGCTGCACCGGCAGCGCCCACAGCGGCCGCAGCGACTCCCCGTCCAGCCGGAAGGCGTACGCGGCGCACACCCCCTGCACCGCCAGCACACCGCACCAGGCCAGCAGCGTGAGCGCCGCGTTCCCGAACACCAGCCCGTACACGGTCAGCAGGTCGATCAGCGGGGCGAGCAGCGGTGTCAGGATCTGGAACACCGCCAGCAACGGCAGCCCCACCCGCCCGAACCGCCCGGCGTGCCCCCGCTCGACGAGGGCGTGCCGGTGCTTCCACGCGGCCTGCATGGTGCCGTAGCTCCACCGGTACCGCTGCCGCCACAGCTGTCGCAACGAGCCCGGCGCCTCGGTCCAGGCGACGGCGTGCTCGGCGAAGCGCACCTCCCAGCCGGCCCGGTGCAGCGCCATCGTCAGGTCGGTGTCCTCGGCGAGGGTGTCGCCGCTCAGCATGCCCGCCTGCCTCAAGGCGGTGACGCGGAAGGCCCCGACGGCCCCGGGCACGGTCGGCATGCAGCGCAGCAGGTCGTACATGCGCCGGTCGAGGTTGAAGCCCATGACGTACTCGATGTGCTGCCAGCGGCCGAGCATGCCGTGCCGGTTGCCGACCTTGGCGTTGCCGGCGGCGGCGCCGACGGACGGGTCGGCGAACGGCTGGACGAGACGCCGCACGGTCGAGGGCTCGAAGACGGTGTCGGCGTCCAGCATCACGACGATCTCGTGCGAGGCGCGCAGCACACCGGTGTTGAGCGCGGCGGCCTTGCCCCGGTTGGGGGTCCGCACCACGGTCACACCGGGCAGCCCCAGCGCCTCGGCGGCGTCGGCGGTCCCGTCGTCGGAGCCGTCGTCCACGACGACGATCTCCACGGGGTGGTCGCTCGCGACCAGCGACCGCAGCGTCTTCCCGATGCACACGACCTCGTTGTACGCGGGCACGACGACGGACACCGGCCCTACGACAGCCGACCCCGGCCCCGCCCGTCCCCGCCGCCGCGCGAGCCGCGCATGCCGGTGCGCCAGCCCCAGCATCACCACGCACCGCCCAAGCACCAGCCCCCCGACCACCAGCAGCAGCGCCCCCAGCACGGACACCGTCGTCCCCGACACGGTCACGGCGGTCACGAACACCCACCCCCGCCACCGCTCCGGGGTGTCGACACCGCCCGTGAGGCGTTCGACGCCCACCACCTCGGCGACCGTGGAGAAGCGGTAGCCGTCGGCCTTGAGCCGCGGCACCAGCATCTCCAGCGCCCGCACGGTCTGCGAGCGGTCGCCGCCGGAGTCGTGGAGCAGCACGATCGTGCCCCGGCCGGGGACCTCGGGGACGGCCGCGTCGGCGATGGCCCGGGCGCCGGGCCGGCTCCAGTCGCGGGTGTCCTGGTCGACGAAGGCGAGCACATACCCCTTCTCGCCGAGGTACCGGGCGACGGACCACGAGGGCCCGTCCAGCGCGCCGATGGTCGAGGAGTACGGCATCCGCACGAGCGAGCTGTGGACGCCGGCGGCCCCGGCGAGGGCGAGCTGCGTGAAGGCAAGCTCCCGGTCGACCGCGTCCTCGGACTGCGCGGCCAGGTCGGGGTGGGAGAAGGTGTGCACCCCGATCTCGTGTCCCGAGCGGATGAGGTCCCGTACGAGATCGGGGTGGCGGGCGGTCTGCCGTCCGGTGACGAAGAAGGTGCCCGGCACGTCGTGCCGGTCGAGGACCTCCTGGATGCGGGGCGTCCATGTGGGGTCGGGTCCGTCGTCGAAGGTGAGCACGACGGTCCGGGCCGGCGCCCGGTACGTATGCGGCGGGTCGTGGCCGGCGTCGACGACCGGTCCCCCGCCCGCGACCTCCCCGGGCACGCCCACCCCGCTCCGTCCGGCCCGCTCCCCGCGGCCCTCCTGGTCCCCGGCGAAGCCGCGGGAGGTGTATCCCTCGACGGCGAGGACGGAGACGACGAAGGCCAGCAGGAGCAGGGGCACCACGATGCGGAACCAGCGCCGCCGCGGCACGGGCGTCGCGGGCGCGGACGGTGGGCCGACCTGCCGGTGCGGTCGCCGCCGCATCAGGGGGTCCCGGCGGCCGGCGGGTCGTCGGGCGGGGTGGTGCCAGGGTTGTCGGACGGCGCCTCGGGGGTGGACTGCGGGGACCCGGGCGGCTCGGACGGGTTGTCCGTGCCGGGTGCCGACGGTTCGTCGGTGCCGGGCGGCGGGGCCTCGGAGTCACCGCCGTCGTCAGGCGCGGACGGCTCGCCGCCACCCGGCTCACCCGGCTCCTCGGGCTCGGCCGGCTCCTCCGAGCCACCGGGATCCTCGGACTGCTCCGACCCGTCCGTGACCTCGACCCCGCCCGGCTCCGGCGGCTCCGGCGGCTCCACCGGCACCCCGGCGACGCTCCCGGGATCGGCGCCGGGCGGCAGAAGCAGCACGCCCGCCGGGTCGTCCCCGGCCCCTGCGATCAGCGGGACGACCGGCATGCCCGGACCCACCCCGGCCCCGGCGTCCTCGGGCGACCGCTCGTCACCCTCCGCGTCCTGCCGCAGGGGCGCCGTCGGCGAGGACTCACCGGGCAGCGGCGGCAGCAGGGCCTCCGGGGCGAACGGGGTCGCCCCCATCAGGCTCAGCGCGAGCACACTCAGATATCCGGCCGCCAGGCCTGCGGCCCCGTACCCCGTGCGCCGCAGCAGCCGGGCCCGACGGCCGGAGGCGTCGACGAAAACCGGATCCGGCCCCTCGGGCTCACCGGTCACCGCACCGGAATCGGAGGGCTGCCGCATATGCCCCAGATTACGCCGATTCAGCGACCCTCACGCGGGGACGACCGCCGCACGCGGCAGAGGACTCAGGTCCCGCGCCCTACGTCGGCGACCCCGACGAGAACCGCCGCAGCAGCGGCGACAGCACCAGCACGGACTTGGTCCGCTCCACGAACGGCTCGCCCGCGATCCGCTCCAGCACCCGTTCGAAGTGCCGCATGTCGGAGGCGAAGACCTGGGCGACCGCGTCCGCGTCCCCGGTGACGGTGGACGCGGACACGACCTCCTGGTACCGCTCGAGACCCCGCTGGATGGTCTCCGGGGAGGTGTTGCTGCGGCAGTAGATCTCGACGAACCCCTCCGTCTCCCAGCCGAGGGCTGCGGGGTCCACCCGCACGGTGAACCCGGTGATGGCCCCGGTGGCGCGCAGCCGGTCCACGCGCCGTTTGACGGCGGGCGCGGAGAGGCCGACGAGCTGCCCGATGTCCGCGTAGGAGCGGCGGGCGTCCTCGGCGAGGGCGTGCACGATGCGTTCGTCGAGATCGTTCAGCACTGCGGGTCGTTCACTTCGCTTCCGACGGGGCGGGGGCGGCGAGCCGGGAGCGGCGGTAGCCGTAGAGGAAGTAGAACACGAGCCCGACGGCCATCCAGACACCGAAGACGACCCAGGTGACGGTGGACAGGCTGCCCATCATCCACAGGCAGAAGCCGAAGCCGAGCGCGGGCAGCAGCGGGGACAGCGGGACCCGGAAGGAGCGCGGCATGTCGGGGCGGCTGCGGCGCAGCACGACCACGGCGACGTTGACCAGGGCGAAGGCGAAGAGGGTGCCGATGCTGGTGGCGTCGGCGAGCTGGCCGAGCGGGACGGCGGCGGCGAGCACACCGCAGAACAGGGAGACGATCAGGGTGTTGGCGCGGGGCGTGCCGGTGCGCGGGCTGACCCTGGCGAACACCTTGGGCACCAGTCCGTCGCGGGACATGGCGAACAGGATGCGGGTCTGGCCGTAGAGGACGGTGAGGACGACGCTGGCGATGGCGATGACGGCGCAGAACGCCAGCAGGGTGCCCCAGAAGCTCTGGCCGGTGACCTCGCGCATGATCTGGGCGAGGGCGGCCTCGGAGTCGGTGAACTGCCGCCACGGCTTGGCGCCCACGGCGACGGCGGCGACCAGGACGTACAGCGCGGTGATGATCGCGAGGGACAGCAGGATCGCGCGGGGCAGGTCGCGCTGCGGGTTCCTGGCCTCCTCACCGGCGGTGGAGGCGGCGTCGAAGCCGATGTACGAGAAGAACAGGGTGGCTCCGGCGGCGCTGACGCCGGCCATGCCGAGCGGCATGAAGTTCTCGTAGTTGCCGGAGCGGAAGCCCTGGACGCCGATGGCGCAGAACAGGATCAGGGCGCCGATCTTGACGACGACCATCACGGTGTTGGCGCGGGCGGACTCGCGGGCGCCGCCGAGCAGGAACGCCATGGCCAGCAGGACGACGATCAGCGCCGGGGCGTTGAAGACGCCGCCGTCGCCGGGCGGGGCGGACAGCGCGGCGGGCAGGGTGACGCCGATGATGCCGTCGAGGAACTCGTTGAGGTACTCGCCCCAGCCGACGGCGACGGCCGCGACCGAGACGCCGTACTCCAGCATCAGACACCAGCCGCAGACCCAGGCGATCAGTTCGCCCATCGTTGCGTACGCATACGAGTACGAGGAGCCGGAGACGGGGATCGTGCCGGCCAGTTCCGCGTAGGAGAGGGCGGAGAAGAGGGCCGTCAGACCGGCGATGACGAAGGACAGCGTGACCGCAGGTCCGGCCTTGGGGACGGCCTCGCCGAGGACGACGAAGATGCCGGTGCCGAGGGTGGCGCCGATGCTGATCATGGTCAGCTGCCACAGTCCGAGGGAGCGGCGCAGATCGCCGCCCTCTCCGTGGCCGCCCTCGGCGACCAGGCGTTCCACCGGTTTGCGGCGCATCAGGCGCATGACCGTGCCCTCGGAGTGCGGGGCGGAGGGACCGCCGTTGTGCGGGGGTGCGCCATGGTCGAGCACGCGGTGACTCCTTGATCGCTGCCGGTCTTCCGCGGCCGGGGACCGACGGCATCCCGCGACAGCCGGGACCCGTCGAGCGGGGTCCCCGCCACACACGCAGCGCGTAACCCTACGAGGTTCTTCGTTGCTGCTGAAATGCAGCAACCTTGCGCACCACCGCAAGATCATTGCGTTCCTCGAGGTGAGGCGGGTGTTCGTTGCGCCGGCCGTGTGGGCCGTTCCACACCCGCCCCACCGGACGGGTCAGCTCCAGCTGGCGTGGAGCGGCTTGCCCTCGGCGTAGCCGGCCGCGCTCTGGACGCCGACGACGGCCTTCTCGGCGAACTCCTCCAACGAGGCGGCGCCCGCGTAGGTGCAGGAGGAGCGGACGCCCGCGATGATCGAGTCGATCAGGTCCTCGACGCCGGGGCGCTCCGGGTCGAGGAACATGCGGGAGGTGGAGATGCCCTCCTCGAACAGCGCCTTGCGGGCGCGGTCGTAGGCGGACTCCTCGGAGGTGCGGTTGCGCACGGCGCGGGCGGAGGCCATGCCGAAGGACTCCTTGTAGGGGCGGCCGTTCGCGTCGTGCTGGAGGTCGCCCGGGGACTCGTAGGTTCCGGCGAACCAGGAGCCGATCATCACGTTGGAGGCGCCGGCCGCGAGGGCCATGGCCACGTCGCGCGGGTGACGGACGCCGCCGTCGGCCCACACGTGCCTGCCGTACTTCCTCGCCTCGGCGGCGCACTCCAGCACGGCGGAGAACTGCGGCCGGCCGACGCCGGTCATCATGCGGGTGGTGCACATGGCGCCGGGGCCCACGCCGACCTTCACGATGTCCGCGCCGGCCTCGATCAGGTCGCGGACGCCCTCGGCGGAGACGATGTTGCCGGCGACGACCGGCACCTGCGGGTCGAGCCCGCGGACCAGCCGGACGGCGTTGATCATCGACTCCTGGTGGCCGTGCGCGGTGTCGATGACGAGGGTGTCGACGCCGGCATCGAGGAGCTGCTTGGCCTTGCCGGCCACGTCGCCGTTGATGCCGACGGCGGCGGCGATGCGCAGCCGTCCCTGGGCGTCCGTCGCGGGCGTGTACAGGGTGGCGCGCAGGGCGCCCTTGCGGGTGAGGATGCCGGCCAGGCGGCCCTCGGCGTCCACGGCGGGCGCGTAGCGGCGGTTGGCGCCGTCGAGGGTGTTGAAGGCCTCGCGCGGGTCCATGCCGGCGTCGAGGAGGAGCAGGTCCTTGGACATGACCTCGTCGAGCTGGGTGAAGCGGTCCACGCCGGTGAGGTCGGCGTCGGTGACCACGCCGACCGGGCGGCGCTCCTCGTCGACGACCACGCCCGCGTTGTGCGCCCGCTTCGGCAGCAGGGACAGCGCGTCGGCGACGGTCTGGTGCGGGGCCAGCACGATCGGGGTGTCCAGCACCAGGTGGCGGGACTTCACCCAGGAGACGACCTCGGCGACGACCTCGATCGGGATGTCCTGCGGTATGACGACCAGTCCGCCGCGCCGGGCGACCGTCTCGGCCATGCGGCGGCCGGCGATCGCGGTCATGTTGGCGACGACCAGCGGGATCGTGGTGCCCGTGCCGTCGGGCGAGGTGAGGTCCACACCCTGCCGCGAGCCGACCGCGGAGCGGCTCGGCACCATGAAGACGTCGTCGTACGTCAGGTCGTACGGGGGCTGGATGTCGTTGAGGAAACGCACGTGCTGCACATCCCAGTCGATCAGAGGTGGCCCCCGGACAGGTCAGCCAGGGGGAAGAGCACGTACTTCATTCTCCCACGGCGACCGGAATGTCAGTCCCGGTCGGATCGTCCAGCCCGGTCGGGAAGGTGCTCGGCGGATCCTCCAACGGCGAGCGCCACGGTGAGCGCGGGGTCGCGTTCCGCGGCCTCGGCGAACACCTCCTGGGCGGTCGCCCACTCCTCGGGGCGGGCGTCGGCGTAGGCCCGCCAGCCGCGGACGACGAGCAGCAGTCCGCGTCCGTCGGCGCCCTCGGGCCAGACGGTACGGTCGGAGAGGGAGTCGGCGAGGGCGTCCCAGTTGCGGCCGAACCAGTCGGGCAGGCCGAGCGCGCGGGCGCAGCGGTCCATCAGGCCCGCCTTGTCGGTCACCCCGTCGAGGTCGAGGGGGACGACGAGCCGGCCGGTGAGGTCGTGGGTCATCTCAGTACCGCCGTGAACGATGCGTAGTGGTCGTCGGTGTAGTACGTCTCGCCGTTCCGGCCGGTGACGATGCGCCGGGCGCCCTGGTCGTCGGATCCGGGCGTGGGCACCGTGTACTCGCGGTAGTAGCCGCGCTCGTGCCGGGGCAGGAGCCCTTCGAAGTTGCCGAACACGGAGCCGTCCCGTTCGTAGGGGAACGGGCCGCCGTCGTCGACGAGTCGGAGGGTGCGGCGGGCCTCTGCGGGCAGCTCGGACGCCTCGGTGACGGGCATCCCCTCGGCCCAGGCGGGGATGCCGGTGCGGTCGTCTCCGGTGTCACCGCCGGACGAGCAGCCGGCCGCCGGCAGGGCGAGGAGCAGGCAGGCCAGGAGACGCGGGAGGAGGACCCGGAGCGGCGTCATGCGGCCGATGCTGCCAGTCTCCTCCCGGTCCCACACCCCGTCAGGGGCCGTCCGGGTCCGCGCGGTTGAGGGCGGAGCGCGGGGTGGGTCCGGCGGTCATCAGGTAGTCGGCGGCCGAGGTGTCGGTCACCAAACTGGTGACGAGGCCGGAGCGGAGCACCGCGTCGATGGCCGGTCCCTTGCGCTGGCCGCCGGCGATGGCGACGACCTCGGGCACCTTGCGCAGCTGGTCGGTCTTGACGGTGATGCAGCGCTCCCCCAGGTCGCGGCCGACCCGGCGCCCTTCGGCGTCGAAGAGGTGCGCGGACATCTCGGCGGCCACGCCGAGGGAGGCGTAGTGGGCGCGTTCCTCGTCGCTGAGCATGTCGTGCACCGTGGAGATGCCCGGCTCCCAGGAGCCGATGGACACGCAGGCGACGGTGACCTTGTCGAAGTACTCGAAGGCCCGCGCGATGCCCGTCTGGTGGCGCAGCGCCTCCGCGGTGGCGGCGTCCGGGAGCAGCATCGGCGCGTAGATGGGATGGGCGTCGCCGCCCGACACCTGCGCGGCGCGGCGCACGGCCTCGACCGAGCCGCGCTCGGCCGTGCCCGCGTCGTAGACGCCGGTCAGCTGGACGACCGTGCAGGGCGGGAGCCGGTCCAGGGCCGCCGCCATGTGGATGGTGGAACGTCCCCAGGCGAGGCCGAGCACGTCGCCCTCGTTGACCAGCTCGCCGAGCAGGTCGGCGGCCACCTCTCCCAGGTTCTCGGGGTCGGGCGTCTCCTCGGCCTCGGCCGGGGACTCGACCACGACGGCGTGCCGCAGGCCGTAGCGGGCGCGGAGCGCGTCCGAGCGCTCGGCGTCCAGCTCGGCGGGCACACGGATCTCGATGCGTACCAGATCACGCTCGAGGGCGGTCTCCAGGACCCGGGCCACCTTGAAGCGGCTGACGCCGAACTCCTCGGCGATCTGGATCTTGGATTTGCCCTCGAGGTAGAAGCGGCGGGCCATGGCCGCCGCCTGCACCAGCTCAGCGGGTCCCATCCGCATGGCTGACCGGCCCGCCGACATACCCGACACGGCGATCTCCTCACTGCTGTTCACACTCTGGACTCGCCGTTCATCCTTGCAGATCCGGCGCTGTCGATCAGCCCTGCTGGCCGCCGTTCACGTATATGACGCTCAGTGGTCGTGCAACCACGACGCCTTCGACGTCGCCGCCTCGGCCTGCTTGCGCAGGGCACGGACCGCCTCGGCCGGGTCCGACGCCCCGTACACGGCGGATCCCGCGACGAAGACGTCCGCGCCGGCGTCGGCGCACTGCTCGATGGTCGAGGCCGACACACCGCCGTCGACCTGCAGCCACAGCTCCAGACCGTGCCTGCTGATCAGCTCACGGGTGCGGCGGATCTTCGGCAGCATGATGTCGAGGAACGCCTGCCCGCCGAAGCCCGGCTCAACCGTCATGATCAGCAGCATGTCCAGCTCGGGCAGCAGATCCTCGTACGGCTCGATCGGCGTCGCCGGCCGCAGCGCCATGGAGGCGCGGGCGCCCTTGGCGCGGATCTCCCGGGCGAGCCGGACGGGCGCGGTGGCCGCCTCGACGTGGAACGTGACGGAGCCGGCCCCCGCCTCCACGTACTGCGGGGCCCAGCGGTCGGGCTCCTCGATCATCAGATGACAGTCCAGCGGCGTGTCCGTGGCCCGGGCGAGCGACTCCACGACCGGCACGCCGAGCGTCAGGTTCGGCACGAAGTGGTTGTCCATGACGTCGACGTGGAGCCAGTCGGCTCCCTCCACGGCCTTCGCCTCCTCGGCGAGCCGGGCGAAGTCGGCGGACAGAATGCTGGGACTGATCTGCGGGGCCATGCCCCAAGCGTATGCGCTGCGCCGCGCGGCGGTACGGACGGTCCGGGGACTGGGCAACGGCGGGCGGGGGCGCGGAGATCCGCGCCGCCTCACGCCGTCGTCAGGGTCCGCCCGTCGGCCTCCCGCACGGTCGAGCCGGCCGGGTCCGCCGGCCGATCGCAGGCGGGCGGCCCGGCCACCGCGCGCGAGATGCTGCGCGGGACCGCAGCCGGGTGGGCCCGACGGCACGGCATCTTCCGCCGGGGTCGCAGGGGCGGCGCCTGCGCCACCCCTGTATCAGGCAGTACGGCGCAACAGCGCCAGATACATCGCGTCCGTGCCGTGGAGGTGGGGCCAGAGTTGGATGTCCGGGCCGTCGCCGAGGTCGGGGACGTCGGGGAGGAGGGGGCGGGCGTCGATCAGTTCGGCGTCCGGGAACTGCTTGAGAAGGTCCGCCACCACCGCCCGGGTCTCCGCGAGGTGCGGCGAGCAGGTCGCGTAGCCGACGACGCCGCCGACCCGTACGGACTCCAGGGCGGTGCGCAGCAGCCCGCGCTGGAGCGGCGCGAAGCCGTCCAGGTCCTCGGGGCGGCGACGCCAGCGCGCCTCGGGACGGCGGCGCAGGGCGCCGAGGCCGGTGCACGGCACGTCGACCAGCACGCGGTCGAAGCTGCCGGGCCGCCACGGCGGACGCGTCCCGTCGGCGGCTACCACCTGGTACGGGCCGGGGTTCCCGGCGAGCGCCTTGGCGACGAGGCCGGCCCTGTGCGGCTGCTTCTCGGAGGCGAGGAGAGAAGCCCCCCGCTCCGCGGCGAGCGCGCCGAGCAGCGCGGCCTTGCCGCCGGGACCCGCGCACGCGTCCAGCCACCGCCGGTCCGGCCCCTCCACGGGCGCCGCCGCGAGCGCGAGCGCCACCAGCTGGCTGCCCTCGTCCTGGACCCCGGCCCTCCCCTCGGCGACCGCCGGGACCGCGCCGGGCTCCCCGCCCTCGGTGAGCCGCACCGCGTACGGGGACCAACGGCCGGGGACGGCCGCCTCCTCGGTGAGCAGCTCGTCGGTGGTGGACCGCCCGGGACGGGCGACCAGCGTCACCTCGGGCCGCTCGTTGTCGGCGCGCAGCAGCTCCTCCACGCCGGCACGTCCGCCGCCGAGGGAGTCCCACAGCGCGGAGACGACCCAGCGCGGGTGGGAGTGCACGACGGCGAGATGGTCCTCGGGGTCCTCGTCGTACGGCGGCGCGACCCGCTCCAGCCAGCCGTCCAGGTCGTCCTGGGCGATCTTCCGCAGCACGGCGTTGACGAACTTGGCGCGCCCGTCACCGAGCACCACCCGGGCCAGCTCGACGGTGGCCGACACGGCGGCGTGCGTCGGGATCCGCGTGCCGAGGAGCTGGTGCGCGCCGAGGCTCAGCACGTCCAGCACCGGCGGGTCCACCTCGCGCAGCGGCCGGTCGACGCAGGCCGCGACGATCGCGTCGTACGTGCCCTGGCGGCGCAGGGTGCCGTACACCAGCTCGGTGGCCAGCGCCGCGTCCCGCGCGTCGAACTTCTCGGGTCCCTCGCTCTCCCGCGCCTTGCGCAGCAGCGGGGGCAGGACGAGGTTGGCGTACGCGTCACGTTCGTCCACGGCCCGCAGCGCCTCGAAGGCGAGGATGCGGACGGGGTCCTTCTTGGGCCGGCGGTAGGGCTTGGCGGGCCTGCGGGGCCGACGGGGCTGGTCGCTCACGAAAAAGGTGCTCCGGATGTGGGTGGAAGTGCGCACTCCAGCCTACGGCTTGTGCGGGGAGGCGCCGGGGCCGTCAGTCGCCGAGGGTCTCCCCGGCCGCGATCCGCACCCCGCGGGCCCAGTCCGCGCCGCGCATCGGCTTCTTGCCCTGCGGCTGTACCCACAGCAGCTCCACCGCGTACGAACCGGTCCCGACGTACACGTTGTTCTTCCCCGCAGAGAGCTGCCCGGGCGCCAGGTCCGTCCGCTCCGGTACCGGCCTGGCCTGGACGATCTTCAGCCGCTCGCCGCGGAAGGTGGTCCAGGCGCCGGGCGCGGGCGTGCAGCCGCGCACCACCCGGTCGACGCGCAGCGCCGGGGCGCGCCAGTCGACGCGCGCGTCCTCGACGTTGACCTTCGGGGCGAGGCTGATGCCCTCCGAGGGCTGCGGAACGGCCTTGAGCGTGCCGTCCTCGATGCCGTCCATGGTCGCGGCGAGCAGTCCGGCGCCGGCGAAGGCGAGCCGGGTGAGCAGGTCGCCGCTGGTGTCGGTGGGGCGGATCTCCTCGGTGACGGTGCCGTAGACGGGCCCGGAGTCCAGCCCCTCCTCGATGAGGAAGGTGGTGGCGCCGGTGATCTCGTCGCCCGCCATGATCGCGTGCTGCACGGGGGCCGCGCCGCGCCAGGCCGGGAGCAGAGAGAAGTGCAGGTTGACCCAGCCGTGGGCGGGGATGTCGAGGGCGGCCTTGGGCAGCAGCGCGCCGTAGGCGACGACGGGGCAGCAGTCGGGGGCGATCTCCCTCAGCCGCTCCAGGAAGTCGGGGTCCTTCGGCCTGTTCGGCTTCAGCACCTCGATGCCGGCCTCCTCCGCCCGCTCGGCGACCGGCGAGGCGACCATCCGGCGGCCGCGTCCGGCAGGCGCGTCGGGCCGCGTGACGACGGCGGCGACCTCGTGCCGCCCGGAGGCGAGAAGAGCGTCCAGTGCGGGAACGGCGACCTCGGGGGTACCGGCGAAGACGAGCTTCATGGGGTGCGGAGGGCCTCTCGGGCGGGAACGGTTCGGGCGACGCACCAGTCTATGGGGCGGGCCTCGGGCGTGGACGCAGGGAGAGGCCGTCGCGTCCGGGCGGCCGGGCTCACGGTGCAGGAACGTTCCGAGCTGGGGACCGTCCCGTGCGCGCCGATTCCGGCGGGGGCGTACGCATATGCCGCCGCGCCCCAGCCCGTGACCCGGGGACCGAAACGGCGTTGGTCAAGAAAGAGTTGACCACGGGCCCCGACGGGGTCCATTCCTTTCAACGCCGGTTCGAGAGGCTTGTTCATGGCCGACCACGCAACCCACGACGCCCAGGCTCGGGCCAGCCTGCACTTGCTGGTGCGGGACATCGAGCGGGTCCGCCGGCAGGTGGACGCACTGCGCACGCTCACCGCCCAGCTCGGCAACGTCTACCGCCCGCGCCGCTCCGGTCCCTCCACGGGCTTCGTCGTCTACGGACGAGCCCCCGCCCCGACCGTCCGTCTCGCCCAGGAACTGCGGGACAGCGTCGAGACCCTGGTCACGGCCGCGGTGGACTTCGACCGCTCCCTGGGCTTCTCGTGGGACGCGGTGGGCTCGGCGCTCGGGGTCACCAAGCAGGCCGTCCACCGCCGGTACGGCGCGCGGCGCGCCGCCGCCGCGCAGGCGGCGGCCACCGCCGAGGGCGAGCGGGCGCCGGAGTCGTCGGGGTCGCGCACGGTCAACGTCGGGTCCGGCGTGACCACGGTGCCGACCGTACCGGCGGCCCGTGCGATGCCGACCCAGCCGACGGCGGGCAGCCCGTCCCTCCGGGACGACCCGCGCCCCACGGCCTTTCCGACCCCCCGCAACGGCTGACCTCGCCGACGCCCTCCCACCGCCGTCCTGGGAGGGCGTGCAGGCTTTTCCGGGGCAGTCGCAGCGCCGGGTGCGGGTAGTCCGTGGCTGGTCGCGCAGTTCCCAGCGCCCCTGAGGGGCGCTGCCCCCGCCGCCGTCGCGGGCAGTAGTGCCTCCCCCAGTGCCTTAAGGGCCTGGGAGGTGCCCCCAGGGCGATGGGGGTACCTCCCGCTCGAGCGAAGCCGAGAGTGGGGGAGGGTGGGCGCGGCGGCACCCCGACGGAGGGCCAGCCGAGCAGCCCCGGCCAGCCACACACGCGTCACCCGATGTCCGCCGGATCGATCCGCACCCACACCGGTGTGCTCCCGCCCCGAGCCATCCTCGCCGCCTGCGCAGCCTTCAGCGCGCTCGCCAGCGCAGCCCCATGCCCCGGGGGCACGCGGATCAGCGCACGCTCCCACTGCTCGCCCGGCGGAGGCGCCCCCGGCCGACGCGGCCGCCCCGCCGGAGTCACCGGCACCGGCACAGGCCCCAGCACCTCCGCGCTGGCCGGCAGCTCCACCGCGCCGAGGAACTCGGCCACCGCCTCCCCCGGCCCCGCCACCGCCGCCATCCGCGACACGGGCGGAAACCCGAGCTCCCCCCGCTCCGCCAACTCCCGCACCGCGAACCCCGCCGGATCCCACCGCACCAACGCCTGCACCGGCCGCAGCGTCGGCTCGGCGACCACGACCACCGTCCCGCCCGCCGTCTGCGGCCGCACGAGCGCCGCCGCGCCCATCCACCGCCGCAGCGCGTCCTCCCCGGCCCGCAGGTCGGGCCGGCTCAGCATGGCCCAGCCGTCCAGCAGCAGCGCCGCCGCGTACCCGCCTTCCGCGACCGGCTCCGCGCCCGGCGTGCTCACCACGACCGCCGGCGCCCCCGGCACCGTGTCCAGCACATGCTCCCGCCCCGACGTCCGCACCGGCACCGCCGGGAACGCCCGCCCCAGCTCCTCGGCGGTCCGCCGCGCCCCCACCACCTGCGCCCGCAGCCGGAACCCCCCGCACTCGGGACAGTGCCAGCCGCCCTCGGTGCGCCCGCACCATCCGCACCGCAGATCGTCCGAGCCGTGCGCCTCCAAGGGCCCCGAGCAATGGCGGCACCGCGCCGGCGCCCGGCACGTCGCACACGCCATCCGCGGGACGTAACCACGCCTCGGCACCTGGACCAGCACCGGCCCGTGCCGCAGTCCCTCCCGAACGGCCTGCCAGGCGAGCGTCGGCAGCCGGGCGGCGCGGGCGGCCTCGTCCCGCGCGAGGTCCTGGTCGCCGACCGTCCGCACCAGCGGCGCGGCCGCCCGCACCCGCTCCCGCGCTGCCTGCAAGGGCCGCGCCCAGCCGGTGTCCACGAGCTGCGCCGCCTCCACCGTGCAGCTCCAGCCGCCCAGCAGGAAGCCGCACCGGTCCTGCGCGGCCCGCAGGAGCAGCACCTCCCGGGCATGCGGCTGTGGCGCGTGCTGCTCGCTGAGGTTGTCGTCGCCGTCGTCCCACACCGCGACCAGCCCGAGGTCCCGCACCGGGGCGAACATCGCCGCCCGCGTCCCGATCACCGCCCGCACCGACCCGCGCCGTACGGCGAGCCACTGGGCGTACCGCTTCTCCGGTCCCGCGTCGGCGGTGAGCACCGCGTGCCGGCCCTCCCCCAGCAGCTCGGTCAGCGCGGCGTCGAGCCGGGCCACGGCCCGCCCGTCCGGCAGGACGACCAGCGCGCCGCGCCCCGAGGACAGGGTCGCCGCGACCGCGCGGGCGATCTCCTCGCACCACAGCGGCCCGGGCAGGGCGTTCCACACCGCGCGCGGGCTGCCGCCCGTGGCCAGGGACTCCAGGAAGGCCGGACCCTGCTCGTACCGCTCCCAGGACCCTGCGGCCGGAGCCGGAGGCGGGGGCAGCGGGTCCGGTGAGCGGCGCTGCTCGGCGCGGGCGTTGCGCGGCGGCACCGCGAGCTGGAGGACGTCGGCGAGGCTGCCCGCGTACCGGTCGGCGACCGCGCGGGCGAGGCCCAGCAGCTCCTCGTCGAGGACCCGCTCGGGCGAGACGACCTGGGCCAGCGCGGCAAGGGGGCCGGAGTAGTCGGACTCGGCGCGGCGCTCGATCAGGAACCCGTCGATCAGGCCGCCGCCCTCGCGCCGCCCGTCCCGCACGCGGTGCCGGCCGGCGCCGAAACGCACCCGCACCCGGACACCCGGCTGGGCGTCCGCGTCCAGCTCCTCGGGGACGGCGTAGTCGAAGTAGCGGTCGAGGTGGAGGACGCCCTTGTCGACGAGGACGCGGGCGACGGGGAGGTTCTTGGCGAGGGCGGCGCCGCGCCAGGTGCGGGGTTTCGCGCGGGGGGCCTTGGACTGCCGGACGGTCTCCCGGATGAGCGCGAGCTGCTCGGGGGGCGCGCCTTGCGCGTCCCCGCCGGTGTGTCCGTCCTCGCTGCTCACCCCTGCATTGTTCCAAACCCGACTGACAACACCGCCGCCCGCAGCGACACCCCTCAGGGGCGCGGGGAACTGCGCGACCGGCCACCTACGACCCGCACCCGGCGTTGAACGGCCGCGGCCCGTACGCGAAACGCACCGAGGCCCGGAACGCTCCCCAAAGGGAGCCGTACCGGGCCTCGGCCGAAAACAGCCCGTGGGCTACAGCCCCGCGGCCTTCCGCAGCGCGTCCACGCGGTCCGTCCGCTCCCACGTGAAGTCCGGCAGCTCACGGCCGAAGTGACCGTAGGCAGCGGTCTGCGCGTAGATCGGACGCAGCAGGTCCAGGTCGCGGATGATCGCGGCGGGGCGCAGGTCGAAGACCTCGTCGATCGCCCGCTCGATCCTCTCCACGTCGACCTTGGCCGTGCCGAAGGTCTCCACGAACAGACCCACCGGCTCGGCCTTGCCGATCGCGTACGCGACCTGCACCTCGCAGCGGGCGGCCAGGCCGGCCGCGACCACGTTCTTGGCGACCCAGCGCATCGCGTAAGCGGCCGAGCGGTCCACCTTGGACGGGTCCTTGCCGGAGAAGGCGCCGCCGCCGTGGCGGGCCATGCCGCCGTAGGTGTCGATGATGATCTTCCGGCCGGTGAGGCCGGCGTCGCCCATCGGGCCGCCGATCTCGAAGCGGCCGGTCGGGTTCACCAGCAGGCGGTAGTTCTCGGTGTCGAGCTTGATCCCGTCCTCGAGCAGCGCCTTCAGCTCCGGCTCCACGACGAACTCGCGGATGTCGGGGGCGAGCAGCGACTCCAGGTCGATGTCGGAGGCGTGCTGCGAGGAGACGACGACGGTGTCCAGGCGGACCGCCTTGTCGCCGTCGTACTCGATGGTGACCTGGGTCTTGCCGTCCGGGCGCAGGTAGGGGATGGTCCCGTTCTTGCGGACGTCGGACAGGCGCTTGGACAGGCGGTGCGCCAGGAAGATCGGCAGCGGCATCAGCGTCGGCGTCTCGTCCGTCGCGTAGCCGAACATCAGGCCCTGGTCGCCCGCGCCCTGGCGGTCCAGCTCGTCGTCGTCGCCCTCGACCCGGGTCTCGTACGCCGTGTCGACGCCCTGGGCGATGTCCGGGGACTGCGCGCCGATCGACACGGAGACGCCGCAGGAGGCGCCGTCGAAGCCCTTCTTCGAGGAGTCGTAACCGATCTCCAGGATCTTGCTGCGCACCAGCGTCGCGATGTCCGCGTACGTCTTGGTGGTGACCTCGCCGGCCACGTGCACGAGGCCGGTGGTGATCAGGGTCTCGACGGCGACCCGGGAGGTCGGGTCCTCGCGGAGCAGCGCGTCGAGAATGGTGTCGCTGATCTGGTCAGCGATCTTGTCGGGGTGACCCTCGGTCACGGACTCCGAGGTGAACAGACGACGGGACACAATGCTCCCTGGGGTTGCAGCGGCTGCTGGCTGATCATGGGCGAACGGCGGGGGCTGCACCCGACGCCGTCGGTGGAACAGTTTATCGGTCGTACGTCGCCACGGGTCCCCCCGTCTCGCCTCGCGAGAGCGCTGTGACCTGCGGCACGGGCATTCTCTCCGGGCGGGGCGCGGTTCGCCAGAGGCGCCACACCCCGGATGGAGGCGTTCCGGGGAGCCGGGTCACGGATGAGCCATTCATGCGAGACGCTCGGCGACGAGGTCCCACACCGTGTCGGCGAGGGCTTCTTTCGGCCCGTGCGGCACGGGCGTCTCACTGCCGTCGGCGCCCAGCACCACGGCCTCGTTGGTCTCGGAACCAAAGGTCTTCGCCTCGCCCACCTCGTTCACCACGAGGAGGTCGCACCCCTTGCGCTTCAGCTTGGCGCGGCCGTTGGCGAGGACGTCGTCGGTCTCCGCGGCGAAGCCCACGATCACCTGTCCGGACCTCACCCGGTCGCCGGACACCTCGGCGAGAATGTCCGGATTCCGCACCAGGGTGATGGGCGCCGGCTCCTGGTCGTCCTTCTTCTTGATCTTCCCGGCCGCGTAGACGGCGGGACGGAAGTCGGCGACGGCGGCGGCCATGACGACCGCGTCGGCGTCGCGTGCGGCGCCGAGGACGGCCTCGCGCAGCTCCACGGCCGTGCCGACGCGGACGACGTCGACGCCGGCCGGGTCGGGCAGCGCGGTGTTGGCGGCGATCAGGGTGACGCGGGCGCCGCGGGCGGCGGCGGTGCGGGCGAGGGCGTAGCCCTGCTTGCCGGAGGAGCGGTTGCCGAGGAAGCGGACCGGGTCGAGGGGCTCGCGGGTGCCTCCGGCGCTGACGACGACGTGCCGTCCGGCGAGGTCGGGGGCGGTGGCGCCGCGGGCGAGGACGCGGCGGCAGACCTCGAAGATCTCGGTCGGGTCGGGCAGCCGGCCCTTGCCGGTGTCGACGCCGGTGAGGCGGCCGACGGCGGGCTCGACGACGACGGCGCCGCGGGCGCGCAGCGTGGCCACGTTCTCCTGGGTGGCCGGGTGCTCCCACATCTCCGTGTGCATGGCGGGGGCGAAGACCACCGGGCAGCGCGCGGTGAGGAGGGTGTTGGTGAGGAGGTCGTCGGCGAGGCCGTGGGCGGCCTTGGCGAGCATGTCGGCCGTGGCGGGCGCGACGACGACCAGGTCGGCGTGCTGTCCGATGCGGACGTGTGGCACCTCGTGGACGTCGTCCCAGACCTCGGTGGAGACCGGGTTGCCGGACAGGGCGGACCAGGTGGCGGCGCCGACGAAGTGCAGCGCGGAGGCGGTGGGGACGACGCGCACGTCGTGTCCCGACTCGGTGAGCCGCCTCAGCAGCTCACAGGCCTTGTAGGCGGCGATGCCGCCGCTGACCCCCAGAACGACCTTGGGCTTGTCCACCGTCTCTCCCCGCACTCCGGAATCCTGCTTCCCTCACCCATGAGAACACCACAGGCCCGGCAGACGTCTGCCGGGCCTGTGGAAAAGTCAGCTGCGAGCTGATGGTACGACGTACTGACCGATCACTGGTTGGGGCCGTCGACGGCCTCGGAGGTCAGCAGTCCCGCGTTGATCTCGCGCAGCGCGATCGACAGCGGCTTCTCGTGGACGTGGGTGTCGACGAGAGGACCGACGTACTCGAGCAGGCCTTCGCCGAGCTGCGAGTAGTACGCGTTGATCTGGCGGGCCCGCTTGGCCGCGTAGATCACGAGGCTGTACTTCGAGTCCGTGGCCTCGAGGAGCTCGTCGATCGGCGGGTTGATGATGCCCTCGGGCGCGGAGATGGAAGAGGACACGCTCTACCTTCCGATGGATGGGAAAGATTCAGTCGTTCCGACCGGTGGACGGTCGTCCACGATCACACGACGTTCATCAAGGCTAGCAGCTCGCGGGCTACCTCCTCGACGGAGGTGTTGACCAGGGTCGTGTCAAACTCCGGTTCGGCCGCGAGCTCGGTCCGGGCGGCCTCCAGCCGGCGCTCGATGACCTCGGGCGACTCGGTGCCCCGGCCGGTGAGCCTGCGGACCAGCTCCTCCCAGGAGGGAGGGGCCAGGAACACGAGCAGGGCGTCGGGCATGGACTCGCGGACCTGCCGCGCGCCCTGGAGGTCGATCTCCAGGAGCACGGGCACACCCGCCTCCAGGTGCTCCAGCACCGCCGCGCGGGGCGTGCCGTAGCGGTTCCCCGCGAACTCCGCCCACTCGAGCAGCTCGCCGTTGGCGATCAGCTTGTCCATCTCCTCGTCGGTGACGAAGAAGTAGTGGACGCCGTGCTGTTCTCCGGGGCGGGGCTTGCGGGTCGTCGCCGACACCGAGAGCCAGACCTCGGGGTGCTCCTTGCGCATATGCGCGACGACCGTGCTCTTGCCGACCCCGGAGGGGCCGGAGAGCACGGTCAGTCGCGGACGTTCGTCCGGGGGTACGGGGGTCGCCCCCCGGGGTGTTGCTGCCATGCGGCGATTATTCCAGCAATCGCGGGGTGCCCGGGACGCCGGTCCCGGGACGCCCGTGACTCAGGAGCCGGCGCCGCCGAACTCGCGCTCAAGGGAGGCGATCTGGTTCGAACCGAGACCCCGCACGCGGCGGCTCTCGGAGATCCCCAGACGCTCCATGATCTGCTTGGCGCGGACCTTGCCCACGCCCGGCAGGGACTCGAGCAGGGCGGAGACCTTCATCTTGCCGATGACGTCGTTCTCCTGGCCCTGCTTGATGACCTCGTGCAGGGAGGCGCCGGAGTGCTTGAGTCGATTCTTGACCTCGGCCCGCTCCCGGCGAGCCGCGGCGGCCTTTTCGAGCGCGGCTGCGCGCTGTTCAGGGGTAAGGGGCGGAAGAGCCACGCCTACGTCACCTCGGATGTCGAACTGTCGGATACGGACCGGTGAGGAACCTAGTCGCCCCACACCTGAGGAGTCACGAGCAACACGTGCCGCCCGTTCACTCTCCGTCGGAGACTAGCGGCCATCGCGCCCTGAGTCAGCGAGAACAGCGGAAAAGTCCTGGTCAGCCTCCGCCAGGACCGACATTCCGGACATAATTCCTCGGATTTGAGGGTGTATCCAGAGTGCGACGACCACGGACTCCCCTTGTGGCGCCTCTCAGGCGGACGTCAGCGCGGCGCGGATCTCGTCCGCGAACCGCTCCGAGGCGTCACGCAGAGCGACCGTCTCGGGACCGTGGCGCAACACTCCCCGGCTGACGTTCGGCACGACGTTGCGCACCGCGCGCCCGAACACCGACGGAAGGTCCCCCGGCGTCGCCCCCTGCGCCCCGATACCCGGCGCCAGGATCGGCCCTCCCATGTCGAGGTCGTACGAGGAGAGGTCGCCGAGGGTGGCGCCGACCACCGCGCCGAAGGAGCCCAGCGGCTCCTCCCCCGCGTTCTCCAGCGCGAGGTGGCCGAGGACCGTCGCGCCGACCGTGCGCCCGTCGGCGCGCACCGCGTGCTGCACCTCGCCGCCCTCCGGGTTGGAGGTGAGCGCCAGCACGAAGAGACCGGCGCCGGACTCCCGCGCCAGGGCGACGGCGGGGCTCAGCGAGCCGTAACCGAGGTACGGGGAGACGGTCAGCGCGTCGGAGAAGAGCGGCGCGTCCTTGTGCAGGAACGCCTCCGCGTAGGCGGCCATGGTCGAACCGATGTCGCCGCGCTTGGCGTCCATGACGACCAGCGCGCCGGCCTCCCGGGCCTCCCGCACGGTGGTCTCCAGCACGGCGAGGCCGCGCGAGCCGAACCGTTCGAAGAAGGCGCTCTGCGGCTTGAGCACGGCGACCCGGTCGGCCACTGCCTCGACCACCGTGCGGCTGAAGCGCTCGAGGCCGTCGACGTTGTCGCCCAGGCCCCACTCGGACAGCAGGGAGGCGTGCGGGTCGATGCCCACGCACAGCGGGCCCCGCTCGTCCATCGCGCGGCGCAGCCGTGCGCCGAAGGGTTCGAGTCCGGTCATGCGGAGGTCCTCACGTCGGCGCCCACCGCGTCGGCGAGCGTGGTGTAGGGGCTGGTGCGCAGCCGCGCGGCGAGCCCCTTGTGGATGGAGCGGGCCCAGAAGGGGCCCTGGTAGATGAAGGCGCTGTACCCCTGGACCAGCGTGGCGCCGGCCAGGATGCGCTGCCAGGCGTCCTCGGCGTTCTCGATGCCGCCGACCCCGACCAGGGTGATCCGGTCGCCCACGCGCGCGTAGAGGCGGCGCAGCACCTCCAGGGAGCGGGCCTTGAGGGGCGCGCCGGACAGTCCGCCGGTCTCCTGGACCAGGGCCGGGTCGGAGGTCAGGCCGAGGCCCTCGCGGGCGATGGTGGTGTTGGTGGCGATGATCCCGTCGAGACCGAGTTCCACGGCGAGGTCGGCGACGGCGTCGATGTCCCCGTCGGCCAGGTCGGGGGCGATCTTCACCAGGAGCGGCACCCGGCGGGCCGGGACCGCGCGGTCGGCGGCCTCGCGCACCGCGGTGAGCAGCGGGCGGAGCTGGTCCACGGCCTGGAGGCTGCGCAGGCCCGGGGTGTTCGGGCTGGAGACGTTGACGACGAGGTAGTCGGCGTGGGGCGCGAGCCGCTCGGCGGACTTCACGTAGTCGGCGGCGGCCTCGGACTCCGGGACGACCTTGGTCTTGCCGATGTTGACGCCCACGACCGTCCGGAACACCGGCCTGCGCGAGGCCAGGCGGGCGGCGACGGCGAGCGAGCCGTCGTTGTTGAAGCCCATGCGGTTGATCAGCGCGCGGTCGGGGACCAGGCGGAACAGCCGCTTCTTGGGATTGCCGGGCTGCGGCTCGCCGGTCACGGTGCCGATCTCGACATGGTCGAAGCCGACCATCGCGAGGCCGTCGATGCCGACGGCGTTCTTGTCGAAGCCGGCGGCCAGGCCGAAGGGGCTGTGCAGGCGCAGTCCGAGCGCCTCGGTGCGCAGTTCCTCGTACCGGGGGGCGAGCAGGGCGGCGACGAAGGTGCGCAGCACGGGGACGCGGGCGACGCGGCGGATCCAGCGGAAGGCCAGGTGGTGGGCCCCCTCCGGGTCCATCCGGGAGAAGAGCAGGGTGAAGAGAATCCTGTACATGGTGTCCTCATGGAGAGGGGGACACCGTTTCCGGTGTCCCCCTTCGGGCTACTGGTCCTCGCGGGCCGCGGTCAGATGTTCCGCGTGTTCCTGGAGCGAGCGGACTCCCACGTCGCCCCGGTTGAGCGCGTCGATGCCCTGGACGGCGGCGGCGAGCGCCTGGACCGTGGTGAGGCAGGGCACCGAGCGGGCCACGGCCGCGGTGCGGATCTCGTAGCCGTCGAGCCGGCCGCCCGTGCCGTACGGGGTGTTGACGATGAGGTCGACCTCGCCGTCGTGGATGAGCTGGACGATGGTCTTCTCGCCGTTGGGCCCGGTGCCCTCGAACTGCTTGCGCACGACGGTGGCCTTGATGCCGTTGCGCTTGAGGACCTCGGCGGTGCCGGAGGTGGCGAGCAGCTCGAAGCCGTGCGCCACCAGCTCGCGCGCCGGGAAGATCATCGAGCGCTTGTCCCGGTTGGCGACCGAGATGAAGGCGCGGCCCTTGGTGGGCAGCGGGCCGTAGGCGCCGGCCTGCGACTTGGCGTAGGCGGTGCCGAAGACGCTGTCGATGCCCATGACCTCGCCGGTGGAGCGCATCTCCGGGCCGAGGACCGTGTCGACGCCGCGGCCGTGGATGTCCCGGAAGCGGGACCACGGCATGACGGCCTCCTTGACGGAGATCGGCGCGTCCAGCGGCAGCTCGCCGCCGTCGCCCTTCGCCGGGAGCAGGCCCTCGGCGCGCAGCTCGGCGACGGTGGCGCCGAGCGAGATGCGCGCGGCGGCCTTGGCGAGCGGCACCGCGGTCGCCTTCGAGGTGAAGGGGACGGTGCGGGAGGCGCGCGGGTTGGCCTCGAGGACGTAGAGGATGTCCCCGGCCAGCGCGAACTGGATGTTGATCAGACCGCGCACACCGACACCGCGCGCGATGGCCTCCGTGGAGGCGCGCAGCCGCTTGATGTCGAAGCCGCCGAGGGTGATCGGGGGCAGGGCGCACGCCGAGTCGCCGGAGTGGATGCCGGCTTCCTCGATGTGCTCCATGACGCCGCCGAGGTAGAGCTCGGTGCCGTCGTAGAGGGCGTCGACGTCGATCTCGATGGCGTCGTCGAGGAAGCGGTCGACGAGGACGGGCCGGGAGGGGCTGATCTCGGTCGACTCGGCGATGTACGCCTCGAGCCGGTTCTCGTCGTAGACGATCTCCATGCCGCGGCCGCCGAGCACGTAGGACGGGCGGACGAGGACCGGGTAGCCGATCTCGTCGGCGATGGCCTTGGCCTCGGCGAAGGTGGTGGCGGTGCCGTGCTTGGGGGCCGGCAGGCCCGCCTCGGCGAGGACGCGGCCGAAGGCGCCGCGGTCCTCGGCGGCGTGGATGGCCTCCGGCGAGGTGCCCACGATCGGCACGCCGTTGTCCTTGAGCGCCTGTGAGAGGCCCAGCGGGGTCTGGCCGCCGAGCTGGACCACGACGCCCGCCACAGGACCGGCCTGCTGCTCGGCGTGCACGATCTCCAGCACGTCCTCGAGCGTGAGCGGCTCGAAGTAGAGGCGGTCGGAGGTGTCGTAGTCCGTGGAGACGGTCTCCGGGTTGCAGTTGACCATCACGGTCTCGTACCCGGCGTCGCTCAGGGCGAAGGAGGCGTGGACGCAGGAGTAGTCGAACTCGATGCCCTGGCCGATGCGGTTCGGGCCGGAGCCCAGGATGATCACCGCGGGCTTCTCGCGGGGCGCGACCTCGGTCTCCTCGTCGTAGGAGGAGTAGAAGTACGGCGTCTGCGCGGCGAACTCGGCGGCGCAGGTGTCGACCGTCTTGTAGACCGGACGGATGCCGAGCGCGTGCCGGACCTCTCGGACGACGTCCTCGCGCAGGCCGCGGATCTCGCCGATCTGCTGGTCGGAGAAGCCGTGCCGCTTGGCCTCGGCGAGCAGCTCGGGGGTCAGCTCGGGGGCGGCGGCCAGCTCGTCGGCGGTCTCCTTGATGAGGAAGAGCTGGTCGACGAACCACGGGTCGATCTTCGTGGCGTCGAAGACCTCCTCGGGGGTGGCGCCCGCGCGGATGGCCTGCATGACGGCGTTGATGCGGCCGTCGGTGGGGCGGACCGCCTCGCGCAGCAGCTCGGCCTTGTCGCCGGGCTCGCCCACGAAGGTGAACTGGCTGCCCTTCTTCTCCAGCGAGCGCAGCGCCTTCTGGAACGCCTCGGTGAAGTTGCGGCCGATGGCCATGGCCTCGCCGACCGACTTCATGGTGGTGGTGAGGGTGGAGTCGGCGCTCGGGAACTTCTCGAAGGCGAACCGCGGGGCCTTGACGACCACGTAGTCGAGGGTCGGCTCGAAGGAGGCCGGGGTCTCCTGCGTGATGTCGTTCGGGATCTCGTCGAGGGTGTAGCCGACGGCGAGCTTGGCGGCGATCTTGGCGATGGGGAAGCCGGTCGCCTTGGAGGCGAGCGCGGAGGAGCGCGAGACGCGGGGGTTCATCTCGATGACGATGACCCGGCCGTCCTCGGGGTTCACCGCGAACTGGATGTTGCAGCCGCCGGTGTCGACACCGACCTCGCGGATGATCGCGATGCCGACGTCGCGCAGCATCTGGTACTCGCGGTCGGTCAGCGTCATCGCCGGGGCGACGGTGATCGAGTCGCCGGTGTGCACGCCCATGGGGTCGAAGTTCTCGATGGAGCAGACGACCACGACGTTGTCGTTCTTGTCGCGCATCAGCTCCAGCTCGTACTCCTTCCAGCCGAGGATGGACTCCTCCAGGAGCACCTCGGTGGTCGGCGAGAGGGTGAGGCCCTGGCCGGCGATGCGGCGCAGTTCCTCCTCGTCGTGCGCGAAGCCGGAGCCGGCGCCGCCCATGGTGAAGGACGGGCGGACGACGACGGGGTAGCCGCCGAGCTCCTCGACGCCCTTGAGGACGTCGTCCATGGAGTGGCAGATGTAGGAGCGGGCGGACTCGCCGTGGCCGATCTTGGCGCGGACGGCCTCGACGACATCCTTGAACTGGTCGCGGTCCTCGCCCTTGTGGATCGCCTCGACGTTGGCGCCGATCAGCTCGACGCCGTACTTGTCGAGGACGCCGTTCTCGTGCAGGGAGATCGCCGTGTTGAGGGCCGTCTGGCCGCCCAGGGTGGGCAGCAGGGCGTCCGGCTGCTCCTTGGCGATGATCTTCTCGACGAACTCGGGCGTGATCGGCTCGACGTAGGTCGCGTCGGCGATCTCCGGGTCGGTCATGATCGTCGCCGGGTTGGAGTTGACCAGGATGACGCGCAGGCCCTCGGCCTTGAGCACGCGGCAGGCCTGGGTGCCGGAGTAGTCGAACTCCGCGGCCTGGCCGATGACGATCGGGCCGGAGCCGATGACCAGGACGGACTGGATATCGGTGCGCTTAGGCACGCTGGCCCTCCATGAGCTTCACGAAGCGGTCGAACAGGTAGGCGGCGTCGTGCGGGCCCGCTGCCGCTTCGGGGTGGTACTGGACGCTGAAGGCCGGCTTGTCGAGCAGCTGGAGGCCCTCCACCACGTTGTCGTTCAGGCAGACGTGGGACACCTCGGCACGGCCGAACGGGGTGTCGGAGACCTGGTCGAGCGGCGCGTCGACGGCGAAGCCGTGGTTGTGCGCGGTGACCTCGACCTTGCCGGTCGTACGGTCCTGCACCGGCTGGTTGATGCCTCGGTGGCCGTACTTCAGCTTGTAGGTGCCGAAGCCGAGGGCGCGGCCGAGGATCTGGTTGCCGAAGCAGATGCCGAACAGCGGGGTGCCCCGCTCCAGCACGCCCCGCATCACGGAGACGGCGTGGTCGGCGGTGGCGGGGTCGCCGGGGCCGTTGGAGAAGAACACGCCGTCCGGGTTCACCGCGTACACGTCGTCGACGCTCGCGGTGGCGGGCAGCACGTGCACCTCGATGCCGCGCTCGGCCATCCGGTACGGGGTCATGCCCTTGATGCCGAGGTCGACGGCGGCGACGGTGAACTTCTTCTCGCCCTGCGCGGGGACGACGTACGCCTCCTTGGTGGCCACCTCGGCGGAGAGGTCGGCGCCCGTCATCTCGGGGGCCTGGCGGACCTCGGCGAGCATGGTGCCCTCGTCGGGCAGGGCGTTGCCGGAGAAGATGCCGACGCGCATGGCGCCGCGCTCGCGCAGGTGCCGGGTGAGGGCGCGGGTGTCGACGCCGCAGATGCCGACGACGCCCTGGGCGGCCAGCTCCTCGTCGAGGGTGCGGCGGGAGCGCCAGTTGGACGGCACGCGCGCGGGGTCGCGCACGACGTAGCCGGAGACCCAGATCCGCTTGGACTCGGCGTCCTCGTCGTTCACGCCGGTGTTGCCGACGTGCGGGGCGGTCATCACCACGACCTGGCGGTGGTACGACGGGTCGGTGAGGGTTTCCTGGTAGCCGGTCATGCCGGTGGAGAACACCGCTTCGCCGAAGGTCTCCCCCACCGCCCCGTAGGCACGGCCGCGGAAGATCCGGCCGTCCTCCAGGACGAGTACGGCGGGAACCTTGGCGGTTCCCCTGGTGGAGGTTGTCATCGTGCGCCTTCCGTCTTGTTGATCATGTTCGTGAGGGCGTCGACCCACTCCGTGTGCTCCGCCGCGTGGTCGGAGCGGAACCCGGAGTCGATGAGCCGGTCGCCGTGCTTCCAGGTGATCACCAGCAGGCCGCCCTCGGTGAGGACCTTGCCGGCGATGCCCTTGTCGAGCCGGGCCTCGCGCAGTGCGTCCGCCGGGACGAAGAAGTCGTCCGCGCCGGGGCGCACCACGTCCAGTCCGGCGTCGCTGAGCGTCAGCTCGGCACGGCTGCGGGTGCCCAGGCCGTGCGCCACGATGCGGTCCAGCCACTGACCGGCGGTGGTCGAGCCGTGGTAGCGGCCGCTCATGGTCAGTGTCGCCGGGCCGGGGTCGTCCGGCGCGCTGTGCAGCTCGGGCAGGTCGCTCTGGAGCGTGCCGCGCCACTTCCAGCCTTCGCGCATCAGCCAGTAGACGAGCGCGACGAAGAGGGCGAGGCCGACGACCCAGCCGATCCGGGCGGCCCAGTCGGTCACTTCCGCCGATTCCTTCTCGGCGGCCAGCAGGATGAGAGATGTCACGTGAGCTTCCCGTCGACGAGCGTGGCCTTGCCCCGGAGCCAGGTGTGGGTGACACGGCCCGGCAGCTCGCGGCCCTCGTAGGGCGTGTTGCGGCTGCGCGAGGCGAAGCCCGCGGGGTCCACCGGTCCACGGTATGCCGTGTCGACGAGGGTGAGGTTGGCGGGCTCACCTGCCGAGACGGGCCGGCCGTGGCCCTCGGCGCGGCCGATGCGCGCGGGCGTGAAGGACATGCGCTCGGCGACGCCGGCCCAGTCGAGCAGGCCCGTGTCGACCATCGTCTCCTGGACCACCGACAGGGCGGTCTCCAGGCCGACCATGCCCATGGCGGCCGCGGCCCACTCGCAGTCCTTGTCCTCGTGCGGGTGCGGGGCGTGGTCGGTGGCGACGATGTCGATGGTGCCGTCGGCGAGCGCCTCGCGCAGGGCCAGCACGTCGCGCTCGGTGCGCAGCGGCGGGTTGACCTTGTAGACCGGGTTGTACGAGCGCACCAGCTCGTCGGTGAGGAGCAGGTGGTGCGGGGTGACCTCGGCGGTGACGCGGATGCCGCGGGACTTGGCCCAGCGGACGATCTCCACGGAGCCGGCGGTCGACAGGTGGCAGATGTGGACGCGGGAGCCGACGTGGTCGGCGAGCAGCACGTCGCGGGCGATGACCGACTCCTCGGCGACGGCCGGCCAGCCGCCGAGGCCCAGCTCGGCGGAGACGACGCCCTCGTTCATCTGGGCGCCCTCGGTGAGGCGGGGCTCCTGGGCGTGCTGGGCGACGACGCCGTCGAAGGCCTTCACGTACTCCAGGGCGCGGCGCATGATCACGGCGTCGTGGACGCACTTGCCGTCGTCGGAGAAGACCGTGACGCCGGCCGCGGACTCGTGCATGGCGCCCAGCTCGGCGAGCTTCCTGCCCTCCAGACCGACGGTGACGGCGCCGATCGGCTGCACGTCGCAGTAGCCGTGCTCCTTGCCGAGGCGCCAGACCTGCTCGACGACGCCGGCGGTGTCGGCGACCGGGAAGGTGTTGGCCATGGCGAACACGTTGGTGTAGCCGCCGCTGGCCGCCGCGCGGGTGCCGGTCAGGACGGTCTCGGAGTCCTCGCGGCCGGGCTCGCGCAGATGGGTGTGCAGGTCGACCAGGCCCGGCAGCAGCACCTTGCCGCCGGCCTCGACCACCTCGGCGCCCTCGGCGGACAGGCCGGTGCCGACCTGAGTGATCGTTTCGCCGTCGATCAGGACGTCCTGGGGCTCGCCGCCGAGCACCTTCGCACCACGGATCAGGGTCTTGCTCATCGCTATCGGTTCTCCTCGGCGGTACGGGCGGGGGCGGCGGGCGTGCTCGGCGTCTGGAACTCGGCTCCGCCGAGCAGCAGGTACAGGACGGCCATCCGGATGGAGACGCCGTTGGCGACCTGCTCGACGACGGTGCAGCGGTCGGAGTCGGCGACCTCGGCGGTGATCTCCATGCCGCGGACCATCGGGCCGGGGTGCATGACGATGGCGTGCTCCGGCATCCGTGCCATGCGGTCGCCGTCGAGGCCGTAGCGGCGGGAGTACTCGCGCTCGGTGGGGAAGAACGCGGCGTTCATCCGCTCGCGCTGGACGCGCAGCATCATCACCGCGTCGGACTTGGGCAGCGTGGAGTCCAGGTCGTAGGAGACCTCGCAGGGCCAGGTCTCGACGCCGACCGGGAGCAGGGTGGGCGGGGCGACGAGGGTGACCTCGGCGCCGAGGGTGTGCAGCAGGTCGACGTTGGAGCGGGCGACCCGGCTGTGCAGGACGTCGCCGACGAGGGTGATGCGGCGGCCGTCGAGGTCCTGGCCGAGCCCGGCGTCCCGGCCGACGAGGCGGCGGCGCATGGTGAACGCGTCGAGCAGCGCCTGGGTGGGGTGCTGGTGGGTGCCGTCGCCGGCGTTGATGACGTGGGCGTCGATCCAGCCGGAGGTGGCGAGCCGGTAGGGGGCGCCGGAGGCGCCGTGCCGGATGACGACCGCGTCGACGCCCATGGCCTCCAGGGTCTGGGCGGTGTCCTTCAGGGACTCGCCCTTGGAGACGCTGGAGCCCTTGGCGGAGAAGTTGATGACGTCCGCGGACAGCCGCTTCTCGGCGGCCTCGAAGGAGATCCGCGTGCGGGTGGAGTCCTCGAAGAAGAGGTTGACGACGGTACGGCCGCGCAGGGTGGGGAGTTTCTTGATCGGCCGGTCGGCCACCCGGGCCATCTCCTCGGCGGTGTCGAGGATGAGGACGGCGTCGTCGCGGGTGAGGTCGGCGGCCGAGATGAGATGACGCTGCATCTGTCAGGCTCCGTAAAGGCAGTTCAATGAGGCGAAATCGGGCAGACGGGTACGCGCGTGGGCGTGCCGCGCCGGCGCACACCCGTCCGGCGTGCGCTTCGCGGTGCTACTGGGGGGTCTGCTTGGCGCCGAGCAGCACGGTGTCGCGCCCGTCCTCCTCGGCGAGCAGGACCTTGACCGTCTCCCGCAGCGACGTGGGGAGGTTCTTGCCGACGTAGTCGGCGCGGATGGGCAGTTCGCGGTGGCCGCGGTCGACGAGCACGGCCAGCTGGACCGCGCGGGGGCGGCCGATGTCGTTCAGCGCGTCGAGGGCGGCGCGGATGGTGCGGCCGGAGAAGAGCACGTCGTCGACGAGGACGACCAGCTTGCCGTCGATGCCGTCACCGGGGATCTCGGTGCGGGCCAGGGCGCGCGGCGGCTGCAGACGCAGGTCGTCGCGGTACATGGTGATGTCGAGCGAGCCGACCGGGACCTTGCGCTCGGTGATCTGCTCGAGCTTGTCGGCGAGCCGCCGGGCGAGGAAGACGCCTCGCGTCGGAATGCCGAGGAGCACCACGTCGTCGGCGCCCTTGGCGCGTTCGACGATCTCGTGGGCGATGCGGGTCATGACCCGGGCGATGTCGGGGGCCTCGAGAACGGGCCGTGCGTCCGCCTGGGACGCGGGCAGTGGTTGCGGATCGTGCGTGTCCATACGAAACGGACCTCCTTCTCCGCCTCACGGGACGGACCTTAAAGGACGTCGGATTGCGCCCCTCAGGCTAGCAGGTCGTTTTCCGGCCGCAGCGACACCCCCGATCACCCGGATGGAGCAACCGATCTTCGCTACCACGGAAGAGTCGGTGTGGACCATTCGGCTTGACGCACAAGAGTAACGCTGCGTAACCTCACAGTGAGTTACCAGCCGCGCGGCATGGAATCCAGCCATCCGCGTCGACACAGTGCCGGGGAGCTATATGTCCAGCGAATACGCCAAACAGCTCGGGGCCAAGCTCCGGGCGATCCGCACCCAGCAGGGCCTTTCCCTCCACGGTGTCGAGGAGAAGTCCCAGGGCCGCTGGAAGGCGGTCGTGGTCGGTTCGTACGAGCGCGGCGACCGCGCCGTGACCGTACAGCGCCTCGCGGAGCTGGCGGACTTCTACGGCGTCCCGGTGCAGGAGCTGCTGCCGGGCACGACCCCGGGCGGCGCCGCCGAGCCGCCGCCGAAGCTGGTCCTGGACCTGGAGCGGCTGGCCACGGTGCCGGCCGAGAAGGCGGGCCCGCTGCAGCGCTACGCGGCGACGATCCAGTCGCAGCGCGGTGACTACAACGGCAAGGTGCTGTCGATCCGCCAGGACGACCTGCGCACGCTCGCCGTGATCTACGACCAGTCGCCCTCGGTCCTCACCGAGCAGCTGATCAGCTGGGGCGTGCTTGACGCGGACGCGCGGCGTGCGGTGGCGTCCCACGAGGACGCGTAGGCGCTCCGCGGGGGCGCAGAAACGTGCCGCCGGGGTGCCGGAACCTTATGGGTTCCGGCACCCCGGCGGTTTTTGTCTGCGGGTTGCGGTCGGACGTCGGCCGCGAGCCGTTCGGAGCTGAGCGCGCAGTCCCCCGCGCCCCTGACGGGGCGCCCTACTGCTCGTCGCGGCGCAGGGAGGGCTTGAGTTCCTTCAGGCGGCCGAGGAGGCCGTTGACGAACGAGGGGGACTCGTCCGTGGAGAACTCCTTCGCCAGCTGCACCATCTCGTCCAGCACGACCGCGTCCGGGGTCTCGTCGACCCAGATCAGCTCGTACGCGCCGAGCCGCAGGATGCTGCGGTCCACCACGGGCATCCGGTCGAGCGTCCAGCCGACCGAGTACTGGGAGATCAGCTCGTCGATGCGCTTCGCGTGCTCCGCGTAGCCCTCGACGAGCTGCATCGTGTACTCGCTCACCGGCGGCTGCCGGGGGTCGGTCCGGGAGTGCCGGATCCAGTCGGCGAGGACCGTCAGGACCTCGGTGCCGCGCTGGTCGCCCTCGAAGATGATCTGGAAGGCGCGCTTGCGGGCCGTGTTGCGGGCAGCCACGGTTAGCTGTTCACCCGGCCGAGGTAGTCGCTCGTACGGGTGTCGACCTTGATCTTCTCACCGGTGGTGATGAAGAGCGGGACCTGGATCTGGTGGCCGGTCTCCAGCGTGGCGGGCTTGGTGCCGCCGGTGGAGCGGTCGCCCTGGACGCCGGGCTCGGTCTCCTGGATCGTCAGCTCGACGGCGGCCGGGAGCTCGACGAAGAGCACCTCGCCCTCGTGCTGCGCGACGGTGGCGGTGAAGCCCTCGACGAGGAAGTTGGCGGCGTCGCCGACGGCCTTGCGGTCGACCATGAGCTGGTCGTAGGTCTCCATGTCCATGAAGACGAAGTAGTCGCCGTCCATGTAGGAGAACTGCATGTCGCGCTTGTCGACGGTGGCCGTTTCGACCTTGACGCCGGCGTTGAAGGTCTTGTCGACGACCTTGCCGGAGAGCACGTTCTTGAGCTTGGTGCGCACGAAGGCCGGGCCCTTGCCGGGCTTGACGTGCTGGAACTCGACGACGGACCAGAGCTGGCCGCCTTCGAGCTTGAGCACCATGCCGTTCTTGAGGTCGTTCGTGGAAGCCACGGTTGCGGAATCTCCTGGACTGGACTGACGTGGACGACGGCCGGGGCGAGGGCAGGCGCACTGCGCGAGGTCAGAGCGCGAGCAGCTCCTTGGTCGTGATGGTGAGTAGCTCGGGTCCGCCGTCCGCCTCGGGGCGCACGACGAGCGTGTCATCGATCCGGACGCCGCCCCGGCCGGGGAGGTGGACCCCCGGCTCGACGGTGACCGGCACGCAAGCGTCCAGTTTACCCATGGCCGCCGGGGTCAATTGAGGGTCCTCGTCGATTTCCAGTCCGACGCCGTGACCTGTGAGGACGGGAAGCGCCTCCGCGTACCCGGCGGAGTCCAGCACCTGGCGGGCCGCGCGGTCCACGTCACGGCACGCGGCGCCGGGCGCCAGGGACTCGCGTCCCGCACGCTGGGCGGAGAACACCAGGTCGTACAGCTCGATCTGCCAGTCGGCCGGGGCGGTGCCGATGACGAAGGTGCGGCCGATCTCGCAGCGGTAGCCGCGGTAGGTGGCGCCGAGGCAGACGGAGAGGAAGTCGCCCTCCTCCACCCGGCGGTCGGTGGGCCGGTGGCCGGGGCGTCCCGCGTGGGGTCCGGTGGCGACGGAGGTGGGGAAGGCCGGGCCGTCGGCGCCGTGGTCGACCAGGCGGCGCTCCAGCTCCAGGGCGAGGTGGCGTTCGGTGCGGCCGACCAGGATGGACTCCAGGAGTTCGCCCAGGGCCTGGTCGGCGATCTCCGCGCCGATGCGGAGACAGGAGATCTCCTCCTCGTCCTTGACCACACGCAGCTGTTCGACCGCGCCGCCGACGCCGGTGAGGCGCAGCCGGGGGGCGGACTCGCGGATGGCGCGGTGCCGGGTGACGGTGAGGTGGTGCTCCTCCACGGCGAGCGCGTCGACGCCCTGGCCGACCGCGAGGTTCGCGGCCTCCACGGCGGGGTCGCCGCCGATGCCGGTCATGACGTGCAGGCGCAGCGCCTCGTCGGGGCGGTTGTGGGGGACGCGGTCGTCCGGGGGCTCCGCGCACACCAGTACGTCCTCGGTCCTGCCGAGCAGCAGCACGGCGTTCTCGGGGGCGGCGCCGGACAGGTAGCGGACGTTGGCGGGCCGGGACACCAGCGCGGCGGTGCTGCCGCTCGCGTTGCAGCGTTCCCGGAGGCGCGTCCGGCGGACCGCGTAGACCTCAGACATGGTTCGAGCGTAGGAGCGGCCGCGGGATGTCGCCGGTCGAGCGGGGCCGACCGGGGGCAGCGCGGCCGCTCCGCGCCGGGCCTGGTGCCCTGGGAGACGCGTGTCACCACTTCGGGGGGCTGGCGATCGCCCGGGTGAGGACGTCGTCGAGGACGCGGGCCGTCTCCGGCACGTCGAGCTGGGAGTTGTCGATGATCGGCAGCCCCGAGCCGTACCAGCCGGCCATGCGGCCGTGGATGCGGGCGACCTCCTCGTCGCCGAGGCGGCGGTTGCCGGTGCGCTCCGCGTTGCGCTCCAGGACGACGTCCAGGCCGGGCAGCAGGACGACGGGCAGCAGGCCGGGGCCGACGTGCCGCTTCCAGCCGCCGAGGCCGACGACCGGACGGTCCGGGAAGACCGCGTCGTCGAGGATGCAGGAGATGCCGTTGGCGAGGAAGTTGCGGGCGGCGAAGCCGCAGGTGCGGCGGGCCAGCCGGTACTGCGCCTCGGAGTTGTCGTTCCACCCGGTCTGCGGGTCGGCGAAGCCGGAGCGAACCCATTCGCGGACGTCGTCGAGGCTGATGTGCGCCGTGGGTACGCGCCGGTGGTCCGCCCAGTACTTGGCGACGCTCGTCTTGCCGGCGCCCGCGGGGCCGATGAGCAGCACGGCGAGGGTCGTCGCGGTCGGGTCGGGGGTGGCCGGGGCCTGCGGCGCACTCGGTATGCCGACCGGGCCGCCGGGCGGCAGCGTGACATGGCCGGTGGTGTCCGGCGGCGGGGGCATGGAGGCGTGCCGGGGGCCCGCCGGGGGCGGGGGCGCCGGGTAACCGGGGGGCTGGGTGTGCGCCGGGGCCGCGGGGCCCTGCTGCTGATGCTGACCTGGGTGGTGCGCGGCCGGTGACCAGCCGGCGGCCGGTCCGTGCCCCGGCTGGTGGGGCGGCGGCAGCGGAGAACCCACTGCGTGCTGCATCCGGTGCCACTCCGTCTCGTACAGGCAATGGGTCACTGACAGCGGGGACCGTCCCCGCGTTACCGAACGGTACCGCCCCCTGCCGTCGTTGTGGGAACGGCCGGGGGCGGTGATGAGTGCCCGTCAGGCGGTTACTGCCCCACCTCGCCGTAGGCGGCCAGCAGGACGGTCGGGTCGGGGCCCTCCAGCACGGTGGGCTTGGCGAGCCCGTCGAGGACGACGAAGCGCAGCAGGCTGCCACGGGACTTCTTGTCGACCTTCATGTTCTCGACCAGCTTGGGCCACTGGTCGTGGCGGTAGTGCAGCGGGAGCCCGACGGACTCGAGGACCGTGCGGTGGCGGTCGGCGGTGGCGTCGTCCAGGCGGCCGGCGAGGCGGCCCAGTTCGGCGGCGAAGTGCATGCCTACGGCGACGGCGGCGCCGTGCCGCCACTTGTACCGCTCGTTCTTCTCGATGGCGTGGCCGAGGGTGTGGCCGTAGTTCAGGATCTCGCGGAGGCCGGACTCCTTGAGGTCGCTGGAGACCACGTCGGCCTTCACCTTGATCGAGCGTTCGATCAGCTCGGCGGTGTGCGGTCCGGCGGGGGTGCGGGCGGCCTCGGGGTCTGACTCGATCAGGTCGAGGATCACCGGGTCGGCGATGAAGCCGGCCTTGATGACCTCGGCGAGCCCGGACACGTAGTCGTGGACCGGGAGGGAGTCGAGGGCGGCGAGGTCGCAGAGGACTCCGGCGGGCGGGTGGAAGGCGCCGACGAGGTTCTTGCCCTCGGCGGTGTTGATGCCGGTCTTGCCGCCGACGGCCGCGTCGACCATGCCCAGCACGGTGGTCGGCACGGCGATCCAGCGCACGCCCCGCAGCCAGGTCGCGGCGACGAAGCCGGCCAGGTCGGTGGTCGCGCCGCCGCCGACGCCGACGACGACGTCGGTGCGGGTGAAGCCGGACTGGCCGAGCGCCTTCCAGCAGTAGGCGGCGACCTCGGCGGTCTTGGCCTCCTCGGCGTTCGGCACCTGGATGGCGACGGCCTCGTACCCCTGTCCGGCGAGGTCCGCGCGGAGCGCCTCACCGGTCTCGGCGAGCGCCTCGGGGTGGATGACGGCCACCCGCTGGACCTCGGTGTGGCGCGAAGCGCCTCCGTTGAGGGTGGTGGCGGGCGACGGGTGGGCCTTGTCGCCGATCAGGCCGGGGAGTTCGCCGAGCAGGTGCCGGCCGACCAGGACGTCGTAGGGCTCGGTGCCCGCCGTGCCCGCGACGTGGATGCGGGTCACTGCCTCGTTGCTCATGCTTCCTTCAGCTCCAGTGCGTCAAGGACCGCCTCGGCGACCTCTTCGGGCGTACGGCCGTCGGTCGGCACGACGGCCGTCGCGGTCTCCTCGTACAGAGGGCGGCGGGCCTCCATCAGCTCGCGCCACTGCCTGCGCGGGTTGACCGCGAGGAGCGGGCGGGCGGCGCCGAGGCCGGTGCGGCGGACCGCCTCCTCGACGTCCATCGACAGGTAGACGACCCGCTCCCCGGCGAGCAGCGCGCGGGTGTCCGCGTCGAGGATCGCGCCGCCGCCCAGAGAGAGGACGCCGTCGTGCGAGGCGAGCGCCTGCCGCACGGCCTCCTTCTCCAGGGCGCGGAAGGCGGGTTCGCCGTCCTCGACGAAGATGTCGGAGATCTCGCGGCCCTCGGCGGCGACGATGTCGTCGTCGGTGTCCCGGTAGCCGACGCCGAGACGCTCGGCGAGGAGCTGTCCGACGGTGGACTTGCCGACGCCCATCGGACCGGTCAGGACGAGGCGCGGGCTCACCGGATCGCCAGGTTGTCGAGGTACGAGGTGACGTTGCGGCGGGTCTCGGCGACGCTGTCGCCGCCGAACTTCTCCGCGACCGCGTCCGCCAGCACCAGGGCGACCATGGCCTCGGCGACGATGCCGGCCGCCGGGACGGCGGAGACGTCGGAGCGCTGGTGGTGGGCCTGCGCGGCCTCGCCGGTGGTGACGTCCACGGTCTTCAGGGCGCGGGGCACGGTGGCGATGGGCTTCATCGCGGCGCGGACGCGCAGCAGTTCGCCGGTGGACAGGCCGCCCTCGGTGCCGCCGGCCCGGCCCGAGACCCGCTTGATGCCCTCGGGCGTGTTGACGATCTCGTCGTGGGCCTTGGAGCCGGGCACGCGGGCCAGCTCGAAGCCGTCGCCGATCTCGACGCCCTTGATGGCCTGGATGCCCATGAGGGCGCCGGCCAGCCGGGCGTCCAGCTTGCGGTCCCAGTGCACGTGCGAGCCGAGGCCCACGGGGACGCCGTAGGCCAGCACCTCGACGACGCCGCCGAGGGTGTCGCCGTCCTTGTGCGCCTGGTCGACCTCGGCGACCATCGCCTTCGACGTGTCCGCGTCCAGGCAGCGCAGCGGGTCGGCGTCCAGCTTCTCCACGTCGGCCGGGGTCGGGTACACGCCCTGCGGCGCCTTCACCGAGCACAGCTCGACGACGTGGGAGACGATCTCGATGCCGGCCGTCTCCTTGAGGTAGGAACGGGCCACCGCGCCGAGGGCCACGCGGGCGGCGGTCTCACGGGCGGAGGCGCGCTCCAGGATCGGGCGGGCCTCGTCGAAGCCGTACTTCTGCATGCCGGCGAGGTCGGCGTGGCCGGGACGCGGGCGGGTCAGCGGCGCGTTGCGCGCGAGGCCGGCCAGCACGTCGGGGTCGACCGGGTCGGCCGCCATGACCTGCTCCCACTTGGGCCACTCGGTGTTGCCCACCATGATCGCGACCGGGGAGCCCAGGGTCAGTCCGTGCCGGACGCCGCCCAGGAACGTGACCTCGTCCCGCTCGAACTTCATCCGGGCACCGCGACCGTAGCCGAGCCGCCGCCTCGCCAGGTGGTCCGCCACCATGTCCGTGGTGATCGGCACGCCGGCGGGAAGGCCCTCCAGCGTCGCGACGAGTGCGGGACCGTGGGACTCCCCCGCGGTCAGCCAGCGCAACCTGCTCAACGGTGCTCCTCCGTGTTCGCGCCCCGGTACTGCCCTGCGCACGCTCTTGTTCGCGTACGCGCGCGGCGGGACGGGGTGCGCGGGTCCCGGTCCGCCGTCCTCCGATCCTCCCACGTCGGGCGCTCCGTCCGGCCGCCGGTCCACCTGACGGACGACTCGGATCACCAGGCGGCAGCGGTGGTCAGCCCCGCCCGCCGTCCTCACGGCGCGGGGCACAGGCGCCGAGGAAGTCGGCCCCGCTGGGCTCGCGGCCGCCCGACCGGGTGGCTCCGCCTGCCTGGTTCCGCGGCGCGTACGGGCCGAGGAAGTCGGCCCCGCTCGCCTGTGTGCGGACGGGCGCGCCCGCGCGCAGAGCGCGGCGGGCGGCGATCCGCCGCTTGAGCTTCGGCGCCCAGGCCGTCAGGACGGCGAGCAGCACCAGCGCCGGCACGGTGATCTGCACCCAGTCGGGCAGAAAGCCCAGCAGCGACTCGAACATCTGCGTCTTCCAGGACGCCAGCGGCATGCCTGCGGATATGAAAAGGGTCCCCCTCCCCCAAGGTTCCGCCCCCTGCGGAACGAGGAGGGATCCTACCGGGCGGCCAGGGCCTCCTCGCCCGCGCGGCGCATGGCCTCCAGCGGGGCCGGGGAGCGGCCGGTCATCTGCTCCACCTGGAGCACCGCCTGGTGCACCAGCAGGTCGAGTCCGCCGACCACCGCACCGCCGTACGCGGACCAGCGGGCGGCGAGGACCGTCGGCCACGGGTCGTAGAGCACGTCGAACAGGGCCGCCGGGCGCTCGGGCACGGCGTGGGCGAGGGCGTCGGTGACGCCGGCCGGGGTGGTGCTGACGACCAGGGGCGCGTGCAGGGCGTCCTCGGCGTCGTCCCAGGAGGCGATCCGCACGGCGACGTCGAGGCGCTCCGCCCACTCCCGCATCTCGTCGGCGCGGGCCTCGCTGCGCACGTGGACGACGATCTCCCCGGTGCAGACGCGGGACAGCGCGGCGAGCGCGGAGGAGGCGGTGGCGCCGGCGCCGAGGATGGCGGCGGTGTCGACCTTGTCGATGCCGTGCTCGTGCAGGGCGGCGACCATTCCGGGGATGTCGGTGTTGTCGCCGGTGCGGCGGCCGTCCTCGGTGAACACCACCGTGTTGACCGCGTCGACGGAGGCCGCCGTCTCGCTGATCCCGTCGAGCAGCGGGATCACGGCCCGCTTCAGCGGCATGGTCAGCGACAGCCCCGCCCACTCCGGACCGAGCGTCTCGAAGAAGCCGGGCAGCGCCTTCTCGTCGACCTCGAACCGGTCGTACGTCCAGCCCTTGAGGCCCAGCTCTGCGTAGGCGGCGCGGTGCAGCACCGGGGAGAGGGAGTGGGCGATCGGGGAGCCGAGTACGGCGGCGCGGCGGGCGCCCTCCATCAGTTCCCCCTCGACGCGTTGAACTTGTCGACGAGCTTCTGGTGCTCCTCGATGTTCCTGGCGAACTCGGTCTTGTCCATGCCGTCCGTGGCCACGAAGTAGATCCAGCCGTCCGAGGTGGGGTTCAGCGCCGCCTTGATGGCGTCGTCACCGGGGTTGCCGATGGGACCGGGCGGCAGTCCCTTGTTGGTGTAGGTGTTGTAGGGGTCGGTGTTGCTGTTGATCTCCGACTCGGAGATGTCGATCTTGCTCTGACCCTTGAGGTAGTTGAAGGACGAGTCGAACTGGAGCTTCTGGTTCGTCTCGGTGTTGGTCGGCTTCAGCCGGTTGTAGATGACCTCCGACATCTTGCGGAAGTCGTCGTGCGTCTTGCCCTCCGCCTGCACCAGGCTGGCGACCGTCACCAGTTCCCACGGCCCTTCGAGACCGAGGCTCTTCGACTTGGTCTCGAAGCCCAGGGACTCGTACTTCTCGGTGGCACGAGCCACCATCTGCCTGAGCACGTCCTCCGGCGTCTGCCCCTTCGCGACGGCGTAGCTGGAGGGGAAGAGGAAGCCTTCGAGCGGATCCTTCACGTCCGGGTGGTTCACGGCCCAGTCGGGCAGTCCGAGGGTCTTCCACTTGGTCTCGGCGACCTTGGCCGTGGTGCCCTTCTTGACCTCGAGGCGCGCGTCGATCATCTCGTAGACGGCGGCGTTGCGCTTGCCCTCGGCGATGATCAGGTTGTTGCGGCTCTTCGGGCTGAGCATCAGTTCGACCGCGCTCGCGGCCGACATCTCCTTCTGGAGCGTGTAGACGCCGTCCTGGATGGTCTTGCCGTCCGGGTTGGCCGCCTGGGCCGCGACGAACGCGTCGACGCTCTTGACCACGCCCATCTTCTTGAGCACCTGGCCGATGGCGTAGCCGCCGGAGCCCTTGGGGATGGTGACGGTGACCTGCTCGCCGTTGCCGGAACCCGCGAAGTCCGGGGCGCTGCCGAAACGATCCTGATAGAACTGGTAGCCGAAGTAGCTCACCCCTGCCAGTCCGCCGCCGAAGACGGCGACGACCACGAGGCAGGCCACTCCGCTGCGCCGCTTCTTCTCCTTGCCGCCGCCCCTGCGGTCCCCGCCGCCCCGGCGCTCGCCGCGTCCGCGCCGGTCGTCCCTCCCGCCGTCGCGGCCGTCCTCGTCGTCGCCCGCGAAGAACGCGTGCTCGCCCTGGTCCGGCCCGGGGTCCCAGTCGGTCTGCGGCTCGGGCTCACGCTCGGGCTCGGGCCGCCGCCGGCCGGGAGGCTCGGGCGGCGGGTAGGCCTCGGGGGTGCCGTAGTAGTCGGACTGCTCGCCGCCGTAGGGCGCGGGCTGCTGCGCGTACGGGTCCTGGGGGCCGCCGGCGTACGGGTCCTGGGGATAGGACCCGGTCGGCCAGCCGTTCTGGTCGTACTGCGACTGCTGGTGCTGCTGGGGCGCCTGGTGCTGATGCGGGTGCTGCTGGTGCTGCGGCTGCTGGGGCGCGTACTGCTGACCGTACTGGTCGTACTGCGGGTACGACTGATCGCCGTACCCGTGCTGCTCACCCGTGCCCCAGTCGCCGTACTGCTGCTGCGGCTGCTGCGGGTACTGCTGCTGGCCGCCGTAGGACTGCTGGGCCTGCTGGGCGGCCTGCTGTCCTCCCCATCCGCCGTCCCCGTACAACGGGTCGTCCGGATGCCACGGTTCGGAGCCTTGGCCCCGGCCATACTCAGTCATCGATCCCCTAGAGCCGCGAGGCGGCGGCAGCCCGGCCACCTGAAGACCGAGGCGTCCGTTCCGCCTCTCTCTGTGCGGCGGCTGTTCGAACACCGCCCGCATCGCGCGGAACGTTACCGTATCGCGATCAGATGACCACTTCGACGCCCTCGCCGGGTGGTCTGCCTGACACCCGTTCGGATTCCAGGGCCTGCTGGAGGATGATCACAGCGGCGGCCTGGTCGATGACGGAGCGCCCCTTCTTGGATTTCACGCCCGAGGCACGCAGTCCCTGACTGGCCGTCACCGTGGTCATGCGCTCGTCCACGAGCCTGACCGGGACGGGCGCGATCACGCGCGCCATCTCCTGGGCGAAGCCGCGGACCTTGGCGGCGGCGGGGCCCTCGCCCCCCTTGAGGGAGCGGGGGAGACCGACGACGACCTCGATGGGCTCGTACTCCTCGACGAGCTGCCTCAGCCTGCGGTGCGCGGCCGGGACGTCCCGGCCTGGGACGGTCTCGACCGGGGTGGCGAGGATGCCGTCGGGGTCGCAGGAGGCGACCCCGATCCGGGCGTCCCCGACGTCGACCGCGAGGCGGCGGCCGCGGCGCATGGCCGGGCCGTCCGCCTGCTCGTGCGCGGGACCGTTCACTTGGCGGTGTCCGCCACGAGACGCTCCACCGCGTCGATGGCCTCGCCGACGGCGGCCGGGTTCTGACCGCCGCCCTGGGCGACGTCCGGCTTGCCGCCACCGCCGCCGCCGAGGGCCTTGGCGGCGGTGCGCACCAGCTCACCGGCCTTCAGTCCGCGCTCGCGGGCGGCCTCGTTGGTGGCGATCACGGTGAGCGGCTTGCCGTTGACCGTGCTGAACAGGGCGACGACGGCGGGCCGTCCGCCCTGGATGCGGCCGCGCACGTCGAGCACCAGCTTGCGCAGGTCGTCGGCGGTGGTGCCGTCGGGGACCTGACCGGTGACCACGGCGACGCCCCTGATGTCCTTGGCGGACCCGGCGAGGCCGGCGGCGGCCTGGAGCACCTTCTCGGCGCGGAACTTCTCGATCTCCTTCTCGGCGTCCTTGAGCCGGCCGAGCATGGCGGAGACCTTCTCGGGCAGTTCCTCGGCGCGGCCCTTGAGCAGCTCGGTGAGCTGGTTGACGACCGTGTGCTCGCGGGCGAGGAAGTTGTAGGCGTCCACGCCGACGAGGGCCTCGATGCGGCGCACGCCGGAGCCGATGGAGGACTCGCCGAGCAGCTTCACCAGGCCCAGCTGGGCGGTGTTGTGCACGTGGGTGCCGCCGCACAGCTCCTTGGAGAAGTCGCCGATGGTGACCACGCGCACGCGGTCGCCGTACTTCTCACCGAACTCGGCGATGGCGCCCTGCTTCTTGGCCTCGTCGATGCCCATGATGTCGGCGCGCACGTCGAGGTCGCGGGCGAGCACCTCGTTGATCTTCTGCTCGACGTCCGTCATGACCGTCTGCGGGACGGCGGACGGGGAACCGAAGTCGAAGCGGAACCGGCCGGGCTGGTTCTCGGAACCGGCCTGGGCGGCCGTCGGGCCGAGGGCGTCGCGCAGGGCCTGGTGGGTGAGGTGGGTGGCCGAGTGGGCGCGGGCGATGGCCTTGCGCCGGCGGTCGTCGATGGCGGCGTGGGCGCGGGAGTCCACGGTGACCTCGCCGACCTGGACGACGCCCTTGTGCACGTAGACGCCGGGGACGGGCTTCTGGCAGTCGCGGACCTCGATCACGGCGCCGGACTCGGTGCGGATGCGGCCGGTGTCTCCGATCTGGCCGCCGCCCTCGGCGTAGAAGGGGGTGCGGTCCAGGACGATCTCGACCTCGTCGCCCTCGGTGGCGGCGGGCGAGGGAACGCCGTTGACAAGGATGCCGACGACGGTGGACTCGCCCTCGGTGTCCGTGTAGCCGATGAAGTCGGTGGCGCCGGCCCGGTCGGCGATCTCACGGTAGGCGCCGAGGTCGGCGTGGCCGGTCTTCTTGGCCTGGGCGTCGGCCTTGGCGCGCTCCCGCTGCTCCTTCATCAGGCGGCGGAAGCCCTCCTCGTCCACGGAGAGGCCCTGCTCGGCGGCCATCTCCAGGGTGAGGTCGATCGGGAAGCCCCAGGTGTCGTGGAGCAGGAAGGCCTTGTCGCCGGGCAGCACGGTGGAGCCGGACGCCTTGGTCTCGGACACGGCGGTGTCGAGGATGTTGGTGCCGGCCTTCAGCGTCTTGAGGAAGGCGTTCTCCTCGGCGAGGGCGACCTTCTCGATGCGCTCGCGGTCGGTGATCAGCTCCGGGTACTGCTGGCCCATCATGCCGACGACGACGTCGATGAGGTCCTTGACGACCGGGCCGGTGGCGCCGAGGAGGCGCATGTTGCGGATGGCGCGGCGCATGATGCGGCGCAGCACGTAGCCGCGGCCCTCGTTGCCGGGGGTGACGCCGTCGCCGATGAGCATGGTGGCGGTGCGCATGTGGTCGGTGACCACGCGCAGGGAGACGTCGGAGCTCTGGGCGTCGCCGTAGCGGACGCCGGTCAGCTCGGTGGCCTTCTCGATGACGGCCATGGAGGTGTCGATCTCGTACATGTTCCGCACGCCCTGCAGAATCATGGCGAGCCGCTCGAGGCCGAGGCCGGTGTCGATGTTCTTGCTGGGCAGGTCGCCGAGGATCTCGAAGTCGTCCTTGCCGGTGCCCTCGCCCCGCACGTACTGCATGAAGACGAGGTTCCAGATCTCCACGTAGCGCTCGTCGTTGACGGCGGGGCCGCCCTCGGCGCCGAACTCGGGGCCGCGGTCGTAGTTGATCTCGGAGCAGGGGCCGCAGGGGCCGGGGACGCCCATGGACCAGAAGTTGTCCTTCTTGCCCAGGCGCTGGATGCGCTCCTTGGGCACGCCCACGACCTCGTGCCAGATCTGCTCGGCCTCGTCGTCGTCCTTGTAGACGGTGATCCAGAGCTTCTCCGGCTCCAGGCCGTAACCGCCCTTGTCCTGGGGCGTGGTGAGCAGCTCCCAGGCGAGCTTGATGGCGCCCTCCTTGAAGTAGTCACCGAAGGAGAAGTTGCCGCACATCTGGAAGAACGTGCCGTGGCGGGTGGTCTTGCCGACCTCTTCGATGTCGGGGGTGCGCACGCACTTCTGCACGCTGGTGGCGCGGGAGAAGGGCGGCTTGACCTCGCCGAGGAAGTAGGGCTTGAAGGGCACCATGCCGGCCGGGACGAGGAGCAGAGTCGGGTCGTCCGCGATGAGCGACGCCGACGGGACGACGGTGTGCCCGCGCTCCTCGAAGAAGCTCAGCCAGCGGCGGCGGATCTCGGCCGACTCCATCAGTGGTCCTCATTCCGGTTGTACGGGTACGTCGGGTACGTCGACTTCTTCGGGCCCTCGACGTACGGGGGGCTGTTGCGGTTCTCGATCACGGCGTAGCCGCGGGGGGCGGGCAGTTCACGGTCGACGGGGGCGTTGAGCCCGAGCGCGTCGCCGAGTTCGGCCTCGCGCCGGTCCATGTGGTCGCGGACCTCGAGGGCGAAGTCCACCGCCCGGTCCTTGAGCCGACCGCCGGCCTCGATCGCCTTGTTGGCCGCGGCGACGGCGAGGTGCTCGGGGGTGAGCTGCTTGAGCTTGCGGTTGACCTTGGTGGTGGCCCACACGCCGGCGGCGACGCCGGTGGTGAACCAGAACGTACGGCGGAACATCGTCCGGTCAGTCCTTCTTTCCCCGGGTCCGCTTGCCGCGCCGCGCGCCCGGGACGGTGCGGCCCACGATCACGTCGCGCCGCGTCCTGGTGGCCGGCGCGTCCTCCTTGCGGCCGCCGAGGGCCCGGCGCACTCCGTAGCCGAAGGCGGCGACCTTGACCAGGGGGCCGCCGAAGGTGGAGGCCACGGTGGTGGACAGCGCGGAGGCGTTGGAGGTGACCTCCTGGACGTCGGAGGCGATCGCGTCGACCCGTTCGATCTGGGTCTGCGCGGACCGGACCGCCGTGGAGGCGTCCGCCAGCAGCGGGACGGCCTGGTCGGTCACGTCCGCCACCAGCTTGGTGGTCGCCCGGAGCGTCTGGGCCAGCCTCGCCAGTGCCACGGCGAGGAAGGAGACCAGGATCGCCCAGAAGACGGCCACCAGGATTCCGGCCACCTCGCCACCGGACACTGTGTGCACCCGCTCCCTTGAAACGCGCCTGAACATCGAGAAAGTCGTGTGACCGAGCCTATCGCGCCGGTGACGGGTCTCCGTACCGGATTACCGTCCGCCACGGCGCGGGTCCCGGCGGACGGCGGCGGAAGGGTCCCGGGCGAGGACGAGCCCGCCGCCTCCCCGCCCCGGAGGGCGGAGGGACGACGGGCTCGGGATACCGCGTGCCTGCCGGATCAGCGGGCGTAGTACTCGACGACGAGCTGCTCGTCGCAGATCACCGGGATCTCCTTGCGGTTCGGCTCGCGGTCCAGGCGGAACGCCAGGGCCTTGAGGTTCACCTGCAGGTAGCGCGGGATCTCACCGTCGGGGGCGAAGCCACCCTCACGAGCGATCGTGAAGAGGGTCTTCTCCTTGCTGCGCTCGCGGACCTCCACGACGTCGTCCGGGCGGACACGGAAGGAGGGCTTGTCGACCTTCTTGCCGTTCACCTGGATGTGGCCGTGGGTGACCATCTGGCGGGCCTGGTAGATCGTGCGGGCGATGCCCGAACGCAGGACCAGCGCGTCGAGACGGCGCTCGAGCTCGATGACCAGGGCCTCGCCGGTCTTCATCGAGGTCTTGGAGGCGCGCTCGTAGGCACGGACGAGCTGGCGCTCGGAGAGGTCGTACTGCGCGCGCAGACGCTGCTTCTCCAGCAGACGGACCTTGTAGTCCGAGTTCTGCTTGCGGCCACGGCCGTGCTCACCCGGGGGGTACGGGCGGGCCTCGAAGTACTTGACGGCCTTCGGGGTCAGCGCGATACCGAGGGCACGCGACTTCTTGACCTTGGGGCGGGACTGGTTCGCCACTTCTTTTCCTTTTCCTTTTCGGCTGCCTCAGGGTTACGGGAGGTCGCATCCGCAGCCCGGGAATCCCGGCAGGTCCGCGAAGGACGAGCCAGGCAGCCGCTCCCTGGTCTGGGCACATACGTGCAGCACACGAACGGCCCACCGACCGGTCCCCTGGACTTACGGGGTGGTGGTGGGCTGCCCGCGACACCTACAACGGTGCGCGACGCTCCTGGATCGAAGATCCGGCTGGTCGTCCCGCCTGAGGCGCCGACCGGAGCCGGACACGGGACACAGCACTTCGCGTGATTCTACAGGGTGCTCAGGACCGCCTGCGACCGAGGTGCTTCCTCGTCCACTCCACCGCGTCCGCGTACCGCGCCTCGGCGCCGTGCCGCGTCGGCTCGTAGTACTCGCGGTCCTTCAGGGCGTCCGGGGCGTACTGCTGCTCGGCGATGCCCTCGGGCAGGTCGTGCGGGTAGGTGTAGCCCTTGCCGTGGCCGAGCTTGCCGGCGCCCTTGTAGTGGCTGTCGCGCAGATGGGAGGGCACCGGTCCCGCCAGTCCCTTGCGGACGTCCTCCAGGGCGGCGCCGATCGCGGTGGTGGCCGCGTTGGACTTGGGGGCGAGCGCCAGGGCGATGGTCGCGTGGCTGAGGGTGAGGGCGGCCTCGGGGAAGCCGATCATGGCGACGGCCTGGGCGGCGGCGACCGCGATCTGCAGGGCGTTCGGGTCGGCGAGGCCGATGTCCTCGCTGGCGGAGATCATCAGCCGGCGGGCGATGAAGCGGGGGTCCTCGCCGGCCTCGATCATGCGGGCCAGGTAGTGCAGGGCGGCGTCCACGTCGGAGCCGCGGATGGACTTGATCAGGGCGCTGGCGACGTCGTAGTGCTGGTCCCCGTCGCGGTCGTACTTCACGGCGGCCCGGTCGACCGTCTCCTCCAGGGTCGCCAGGCTCACCTCGGACTCGCCCTTGTCGAGCGCGGCGCCGGCGGCGGCCTCCAGCGCGGTGAGGGCGCGGCGGGCGTCCCCGCCGGCGATGCGCAGCAGGTGCTCGGCGGTGTCGTCGGGGAGGGTGACGGCTCCCTTGAGACCCCGCTCGTCGGTGAGGGCGCGCTTCAGCAGGCCCCGGACGTCGTCGTCGGTGAGCGGCTCGAGGGTGAGCAGCAGGGAGCGGGAGAGCAGCGGGGAGATGACCGAGAAGTACGGGTTCTCGGTGGTCGCCGCGATGAGCGTGACCCAGCGGTTCTCCACGGCGGGGAGCAGGGAGTCCTGCTGCGCCTTGCTGAAGCGGTGGATCTCGTCGAGGAAGAGGACGGTCTCCTGGCCGTACCCCCCGGAGGCACGGCGGGCGCCGTCGATGACCGCGCGGACCTCCTTGACGCCCGCGGTGATCGCGGACAGCTCCACGAAGCGCTTGTTGGTGGCCTTGGAGACCACGTAGGCGAGGGTCGTCTTGCCCGTGCCGGGCGGGCCCCAGAGGATCACCGAGGAGGGTCCCGCGGGGCCCGAGGAGCCTTCGCCGACCAGTCTGCGCAGGGGGGAGCCCGGCTTCAGCAGGTGCTGCTGGCCCACCACCTCGTCGAGGGTGCGCGGGCGCATCCGGACCGCCAGGGGGCTCCCGGCGGGGTCCTTCTCCTGGCGTTCTTCTGCTGCGGCGGTGAACAGGTCGGGCTCCACGCTGAAACCCTAAGGCACCGCGCCGACAGCCCGGGCGGGCGGTCAGCTGGTCCAGAAGTCCCACCAGCGGGTCAGGATCAGCATGCCGATGATCCCGATGTGCAGCACGGGCAGGACCCAGGTGAACTCGCCGAAGAAGCCCCTGAGCCAGGAGGGCGCGGGCAGGAAGCCCTTGCGGACGTTGAAGGACGTCACGTACCAGAACATGACGATCGTGGCGACCCAGGCGAGGCAGCACCACAGGCACAGGGCGTTGATCCGGTACAGGGACTGGACCATCAGCCAGGCGCAGAAGGCGACGCCGAAGAGGGTGCCCGCGTTGAAGGTGAGCCAGTACCAGCGGGGGAAGCGGGCCCGGGCGAGCAGGCTCATGCCGACGCAGACCACGATGCCGTAGGTCACCAGGCCGAGCATCGGGTTGGGGAAGCCGAAGACCGAGGCCTGGTCGCTCTCCATGACGCTGCCGCAGGAGACCACGGGGTTGAGGCTGCAGCCGGGGACGAACGTCTCGCCCTTGACCTTGGCCTCGAGCAGCTTGAACTTGTCGAGCGTGATCACCCAGGCGGCGAGCACGCCGGCCGCGCCGGTGATCACCAGGAGCAGCGCGAGGGCGCGGCCGGCGCCCTCGGTGCGCGGTGCGTCCGCGGCCCGCTGCTGCGAGGCGGAGGGTTCTGGCTCCATGTCGACGTCCCTGACTGTCGTCCTGCTCATACGCCGATTCCGTCACTGGTGAGTCTGGACCTGCTTCGGGCAGGGGTCATTGTGCCGTACGGCCCCGTGAACGCGCCGTTGGACCCGCATAAGGACGGACGGGCGTTCGACCCCGGGCGCGGGGTTTCGGCCGGTCCTCGCGGGCCCTTCGCACGCGCGTCCGGCCAAAGGTCCCCCGCCGGGGTGGCACCGGGATCTGTGCCGTTGACGACACGGGCGCCGGGCCCCTCGGAAGGGGACCCGGCGCCCGGGACGGGACGACGTCTCAGCCGAGGCGGGACTCGAGCTCCGCCACGATCTCGTTCATGCCGACCGCGGTCTGCTCGCCGGACTCCATGTCCTTGAGCTGGACCACGCCCTGCTCGATGTCGCGCTCGCCGAGCACCAGCGCGTACCGCGCGCCCGAGCGGTTGGCCGCCTTCATCGCGGCCTTGAGGCCCTTGCCGCCGAAGGCGAAGTCCGCGGCCACGCCGTTCTTGCGCAGCTCGGTGACCTTCGCGAACAGGACCCGGCGGGCCTCTTCGCCGAGCGGCACGGCGAACACGCTGGTGGTGGCGGGCAGTTCGAGCTCGACGCCCTCCGCCTCCAGGGCCAGCACCGTGCGGTCGACGCCGAGCGCCCAGCCGACGGACGGCAGCGCGGGGCCGCCGATCATCTCGGACAGGCCGTCGTAGCGGCCGCCGCCGCCCACCGCGGACTGGGAGCCGAGGCCGTCGTGGACGAACTCGAAGGTGGTGCGGGTGTAGTAGTCCAGGCCGCGTACCAGCTTGGGGTCGTCCTCGAAGACCACGCCCGCCGCCGTGACCAGCTCGCGCACCTCCTCGTGGTACGCCTTGCAGGCGTCGCACAGGTAGTCGCGCAGCAGCGGGGCGCCGCCGAGCTGCTTCTGCACCGACTCGCGCTTGTCGTCCAGGACGCGCAGCGGGTTGATCTCCGCGCGGCGCAGGGTGTCCTCGTCCAGGTCCAGGCCGCGCAGGAAGGTCTGCAGGGCCTCCCGGTAGACGGGACGGCACTCCTTGTCGCCCAGGCTGTTGAGCAGGATGCGGAAGTTCCGCAGCCCCAGGGAGCGGTACGCCTGGTCGGCCAGGATGATCAGCTCGGCGTCCAGCGCCGGGTCCTCCGCGCCGATCGCCTCGGCGCCGACCTGCGAGAAGTGGCGGTAACGGCCCTTCTGCGGGCGCTCGTAGCGGTAGTACGAGCCGGAGTACCAGAGCTTGACCGGGAGGTTGCCCGCCTTGTGCAGGTTGGCCTCGAGGGCGGCGCGCAGCACGGAGGCGGTGCCCTCGGGGCGCAGGGCGAGCCTGTCGCCGCCCTTGGTCTCGAAGGCGTACATCTCCTTGGTCACGATGTCGGTGGACTCGCCGACGCCGCGCGCGAACAGCTCCACGTTCTCGAAGCCGGGCGTCTCGATGTAGCCGTAGCCGGAGCCGCGCAGCGGGGCGGCGATCGCCTCACGGACGGCCAGGTACTTGGCGGAGTCCGGCGGCAGCAGGTCGTAGGTGCCCTTGGGGGCCTTGAAGGTGCTCACGGAAGTACTCGTCACATTCCTCGTCGGGGAGCCTCGGTCCGGGCTCCCGGGCCGGCGGCCACCTGCCGCAGATAGGGGTTGGTGGCGCGCTCCTGGCCGATGGTGGTCTGGGGGCCGTGGCCGGACAGCACCACGGTCGAGTCGTCGAGCGGCAGGCACACGCGGGCCAGCGAGTCGAGCATCTCGGCCATGTCACCGCCGGGCAGGTCGGTGCGTCCGATGGAGCCGGCGAACAGCAGGTCGCCCGAGAACATGACCGGCGGGATGTCGGCCGACTCGGGCAGGCTGAAGGTCACCGACCCCTTGGTATGGCCCGGGGCGTGCGCGACGGAGAACTCCAGACCGGCCAGCTTCAGCGCGGCGCCGTCGGTGAGCTCCTTGACGTCGTCCGGCTCCCCCACCGTCAGCTCCCCCATGAGCGGCATGCCGATGGCGCGGCCTATGCCCTTCTCCGGGTCGCTCATCATGTACCGGTCCTCGGGGTGGATCCAGGCGGGCACGTCGTGCGCGCCGCAGACCGGGACCACCGAGGCGACGTGGTCGATGTGGCCGTGGGTGAGGACGACGGCGACGGGCTTCAGCCGGTGCTTGCGGACCGCCTCCGCCACACCGTCGGCGGCCTGGTGGCCCGGGTCGATGATCACGCACTCCTCGCCGGCGGCGGGGGCGACGAGATAACAGTTCGTCCCCCATGCCCCGGCGGGGAACCCGGCAATGAGCACGATCGTCCTTCGTTTGTGTCGGTACGGGAGGCTTGCGACGGGCTGCGCCCGTGGTCAGAGCCTACCGGCGCTGCCGATTCCTCAGCGAACCCATATACGGTACGGGGCACACGCAGGCGGTCGGCTCACCGCACGCACGCACGCGTACCGGCCGGCACACGAGACGCATGAGGAGAGAACCCGGTGGTCAGCCAGGAGCAGCGGCGGCGTCAGCTCGCCCGGGAGAAGTTCTTGCGGCAGCAGCAGCGGCGTACCGAGGCGCGGCGCAAGGCGCGCGTCCGCAACGCGGTCATCGCGTCGGTGCTCGGTGTGACCCTGATCGGCAGCCTCGCGCTGTACACGACCGGGGTGCTCAAGCAGGACGACGACAAGACCAACGCGGCCGCGGAGGTCACGCCCGAGGCCGAGGAGAGCAGCAAGGCCCCGGACCCGTGCGAGAAGCCGGCCGCGGGCGAGGCCGGGAAGCAGACGTGGAAGAAGGAGCCGGCGATGTCGATCGACAAGTCGGCCAAGTACACGATGAAGCTCGAGACCACCTGCGGGACGATAGACGTCGCGCTGAAGGCGTCGGCCGCCCCGCACACGGTCAACTCGTTCAACTTCCTCGCCGGCAAGGGCTACTTCGACCACACCAAGTGCCACCGGCTCACCACCGACGGCATCTACGTCCTGCAGTGCGGCGACCCCACGGGCACCGGCACCGGCGGTCCCGGCTACACGATCCCGGACGAGAACCTGAAGGACGCGAGCCTCAAGAACAACACCTACCCGGCGGGCACGGTCGCGATGGCCAACACCGGGCAGAAGGACAGTGGCGGCAGCCAGTTCTTCCTGGTCTACGAGGACAGCCAGCTTCCGCCCAGCTACACACCGTTCGGCACCGTCTCGGACGCGGGCCTGAAGGTTCTGAAGAAGATCGCCGACGCCGGGGAGAGCACCGGGGCCGGCGACGGGGCGCCCAACGCGACGGTCGTGATCGACAAGGCGACCGTCACCGCATCCTGAGCCCCAACTGCGTAATTTCGGTCGCGCGGGATGCGGACAGGCATCCCGTCGGTCGCCTATGTTGGCCGTGACGAAACTGTGGACGATGCCCGGGGGAGCACACAGGCCCCTCGACGGCATCATGTGGAGGAGGCGCTGTGAGCAGCGACCCGTGGGGCCGCGTCGACGAGACGGGGACCGTGTACGTGCGTACGGCCGACGGCGAGAAGGTCGTCGGTTCCTGGCAGGCCGGCTCCCCTGACGAGGCGCTGGCCTACTTCGAGCGCAAGTACGAGGGCCTGGTTGTCGAGATCGGCCTCCTCGAGAAGCGGGTGAGGACGACCGACCTGTCGTCCAAGGACGCCATGGCCGCGATCGACCATCTGCGCGAGCAGGTCGACGCCCATCACGCGGTCGGTGACCTGGACGCCCTCAGGGTCCGGCTGGACAAGCTCGTGGAGCTGGTCGAGAAGCGCCGCGAGGAGCGCAAGGCGCAGCGGGCCCGTCAGTCGGAGGAGGCGCGGCAGGCCAAGGAGGCGCTGGTCGCCGAGGCCGAGGAGCTGGCGCAGTCCGACCAGTGGCGGGCGGCCGGCGAGCGGCTGCGGGCCCTGGTGGACACCTGGAAGGGTCTGCCGCGGCTGGACCGCAAGTCCGACGACGAGCTGTGGCACCGGTTCTCGCACGCGCGGTCGGCGTTCTCCAAGCGGCGCAAGCAGCACTTCGCGCAGCTGGACGCGCAGCGCGAGGATGCCCGCCGGATCAAGGAGCAGCTGGTCGCCGAGGCCGAGGCGCTGTCCGGTTCGACGGACTGGGGCCCGACCGCGGCCCGGTACCGCGATCTGATGGCGCAGTGGAAGGCCGCGGGCCGTGCCCAGCGCGAGCACGAGGAAGAACTGTGGAACCGCTTCCGCGGCGCCCAGGACGTCTTCTTCGCGGCCCGTTCCTCGGTGTTCGCGGAGCGTGACGCGGAGCAGGCGGAGAACCTCAAGCTCAAGGAGGAGCTGGCCGGCGAGGCGGAGAAGCTCCTCCCGATCACGGATCTGAAGGCCGCCAGGGCCGCGTTCCGCGCGATCAACGAGCGCTGGGAGGCCATCGGCCATGTGCCGAGGGACGCCCGCCCGAAGGTCGAGGGCCGGATGCACGCCGTGGAGCGGGCGATCCAGGAGGCCGAGGAGGCCGAGTGGCGCCGGACCAACCCGGAGGCCCGTGCCCGGGCCGAGGGTCTGACCGGTCAGCTGCAGGCCGCCGTGGACAAGCTGAAGGGCCAGATCGAGCAGGCCCGCGCGCAGGGCAACACCGCGAAGGCGGAGAAGCTGGAGCGCGAGCTGGAGGGCCGCCAGGCCCTGCTGGACCAGGCCCTGAAGGGTCTCCAGGAGTTCGGCGGCTGACCCGGGCGACGAACACGAAGGGCCCGCCGTACCTCGGGTACGGCGGGCCCTTCCGTGTGTCTTCCCCGCGTCCTAGCCGCGGTTGCGGGCCGAGGTGACGCGGTAGACGTCGTAGACGCCCTCCACTCCGCGTACGGCCTTCAGGACGTGGCCCAGGTGCTTGGGGTCGCCCATCTCGAAGGTGAAGCGGGAGGTGGCGACCCGGTCGCGGGAGGTCTGGACGGCCGCGGACAGGATGTTGACGTGCTGGTCGGACAGCACGCGCGTGACGTCCGACAGCAGCCGGGAGCGGTCCAGCGCCTCGACCTGGATGGCGACGAGGAACACCGAGGACTGGGTGGGCGCCCACTCGACCTCGAGGATCCGCTCCGGCTCACGGGACAGCGAGTCGACGTTCACGCAGTCGCTGCGGTGGACCGAGACGCCGCTGCCGCGGGTGACGAAGCCGATGATCGGGTCTCCGGGCACCGGGGTGCAGCAGCGGGCCAGCTTGACCCACACGTCCTCGACGCCCTTGACGACGACGCCCGGGTCGGCGCTGGAGCGGCGCTTGCGGCGGCTGCGGGTGGGCGGGACCGACTCGTCGATCTCCTCGGTGGCCGCCTCCTCGCCGCCGAGGGCCTGCACCAGCTTCTGCACGATGTTCTGCGCGGAGACGTGCCCCTCGCCGATCGCCGCGTACAGCGCGGAGATGTCCGAGTAGCGCATCTCGTGGGCCAGCGTGACCAGCGAGTCGCCCGTGAGGATGCGCTGGATCGGCAGGTTCTGCTTGCGCATGGCGCGGACGATGGAGTCCTTGCCCTGCTCGATCGCCTCGTCGCGGCGCTCCTTGGAGAACCAGGCGCGGATCTTGTTGCGGGCGCGGGGCGACTTCACGAAGCCGAGCCAGTCGCGGGAGGGGCCCGCGCCGGCCGCCTTGGAGGTGAAGACCTCCACCAGGTCGCCGTTGTCGAGGGTCGACTCCAGCGGCACCAGACGGCCGTTGACCCGGGCGCCTATGGTGCGGTGGCCGACCTCGGTGTGCACCGCGTACGCGAAGTCCACGGGGGTGGCGCCCGCGGGCAGCGCTATGACGTCGCCCTTGGGGGTGAAGACGAAGACCTCGTTGCGCGAGAGGTCGAAGCGCAGCGACTCCAGGAACTCGCCCGGGTCCTCGGTCTCCTTCTGCCAGTCGAGGAGCTGCCGCAGCCACGCCATGTCGTTGAGGTGGTCGTCCTTGCTCTTGCCGGACGACTTGGGCGCGTCGGTGCGGATCTTGGAGGCGCCGGCGACGGCCTCCTGCTTGTACTTCCAGTGCGCGGCGATTCCGTACTCGGCGCGGCGGTGCATGTCGAACGTGCGGATCTGCAGCTCGACGGGCTTGCCGCCGGGGCCGATGACCGTCGTGTGCAGCGACTGGTACATGTTGAACTTGGGCATCGCGATGTAGTCCTTGAACCGGCCGGGGACCGGGTTCCATCGCGCGTGCACCGTGCCGAGGGCCGCGTAGCAGTCGCGGACGGTGTCCACGAGGACGCGGATGCCCACCAGGTCGTAGATCTCCGCGAAGTCACGGCCGCGGACGATCATCTTCTGGTAGACGCTGTAGTAGTGCTTCGGGCGGCCGGTGACGGTCGCCTTGATCCGGGCGGCCCGCAGGTCCTGCTGCACCTCGTCGGTGACGATGGCGAGGTACTCGTCGCGCTTGGGGGCGCGCTCGGCCACCAGACGGACGATCTCGTCGTACATCTTGGGGTAGAGGATCGCGAAGGCGAGGTCCTCCAGCTCCCACTTGATGGTGTTCATGCCCAGGCGGTGGGCGAGCGGCGCGTAGATCTCGAGGGTCTCGCGCGCCTTCTTCTCCTGCTTCTCGCGCTTGAGGTAGCGCATGGTGCGCATGTTGTGCAGGCGGTCGGCGAGCTTGATGACCAGGACGCGGGGGTCCTTGGCCATGGCGACGACCATCTTGCGCACGGTCTCGGCCTGGGCGGCCTCGCCGAACTTGACCTTGTCCAGCTTGGTGACGCCGTCGACGAGCAGCGCGACCACGTCGCCGAAGTCGCGGCGCAGGTCCTCCAGGCCGTACTCGGTGTCCTCGACCGTGTCGTGCAGCAGCCCCGCCATCAGCGTGGCCGGGTCCATGCCGAGCTCGGCGAGGATGGTGGTCACCGCGAGCGGGTGCGTGATGTACGGGTCGCCGCTCTTGCGCTTCTGGCCGCGGTGCCAGCGCTCGGCGACCTGGTAGGCCCGCTCGATCTGGCGCAGCGTGGCGTTCTCGATCTTCGGGTCGTTGCTGCGGACGATCCGCAGCAGCGGCTCCAGCACCGGGTTGTACGGGTTGGCCCGCTGGACGCCGAGCCGGGCCAGGCGGGCGCGGACGCGGTTGGAGGAGCCGGAGCGGGGCTGGCCGGTGTTGGGGCGGGACGCGGAGCGCTCGGGAGGGGACGGCTTGGGAGCAGGCTGCTCGGGCTTGTCCACGGGGGCCCCCTGGGCACGCTGGACCGGCCCGCGGGTGTCGTTCTTCGCCTGGGGCGTGTCCGGCGCGGGCTTGGCCGCGGGCGCCGAGGCGGGCTCGGGCTTGGCGGCGGTCAGGTGCTGGGCCTCGTCTGGCAAGAGGGCTCCTCGTGCGCGATCCGGGTCCCCGGTCAGGCTCCGGAGACCCCATGGTAGCGAGCCCGGGCTCGCCGAACGTCTCCGGAGCGGTGTGAGGACCGTCAACAGAAGAAACGCACGAGGCGGACGCCGGATTCCTCCGGGTCCGCCTGCGTACTGTTTCCCGGGCCGTCTCCGGCGCCCCAGGGGTTTCTCAGACCGTGAGCAGCGCCTCCAGCGGGGCGCCCGCCAGGGCGGGCTCGAGCCGGGCCCGGCCGTCGAGGAAGCCGAGCTCCATCAGCACCGCGAGGCCCGCGACCTCGGCGCCCGCCCTGCGGATGAGCTGCACGGACGCCTCGGCGGTGCCGCCGGTGGCCAGGACGTCGTCGACGACCAGGACGCGGTCCTCGGCGCCGAGGTCCTCCGCGTGGACCTCGATCTCCGCCGAGCCGTACTCCAGGTCGTACGACTGCCTGAGGGTGGCCCCGGGGAGCTTGCCCGCCTTGCGGACGGGGATGAAGCCGAGGCCGGCGCGGACGGCGACCGGGGCGCCCAGGATGAACCCGCGGGCCTCCAGGCCGACGATCTTGGTGGCGTCGGCCCGGCGGGCGACGTCCGCGAGAGCATCGGTGAGCGCGTCGAACGCCTTGGGGTCGGCCAGGAGCGGGGTGATGTCCTTGAACATCACGCCCGGCTCCGGGTAGTCCGCCACGTCCCGGATGCGGCTCAGCAGCAGGGCGGACAGGTCGGCGTGGTCGCTCATCGGCGCTTCCCCGAGGGTCGGCCGCGGCCACGGGCACGGGACGCGGGCTGGTTGCGGGGCCCGACGACCGCCGCCGCGACGTCGGGCTCGTCCTGGTCGTCATCGGTCACGAGGGCGTCCTGGCCCTCGTCCGGGTCGCCGCCCTGGGCGCGCTTGGCCAGCACGCGCTTCTTCAGGCTCTTCATGGCCGGCTCGCGCTCCTTGAGGTCGGCGACGAGCGGGGTGGCGATGAAGATCGAGGAGTAGGCGCCGGCGGCGAGGCCGACGAACAGCGACAGGGAGATGTCGTTCAGCATGCCGGCGCCGAGGACGCCGCCGCCGATGAACAGCAGGCCCGCCACCGGGAGCAGCGCGACCACCGTGGTGTTGATCGACCGCACCAGGGTGCTGTTGATCGACCGGTTGGCGATCTCGCTGTAGGTCCAGCGGGTCTGCTTGGTGATGTCCTTGGTCTGTTCCTTGAGGCTGTCGAAGACGACCACCGTGTCGTACAGCGAGTAGCCGAGGATGGTGAGCAGACCGATCACCGTACCGGGGGTGACCTCGAAGCCGACGAGGGCGTAGATCCCGACCGTGATGGTGATGTCGTGGATCAGCGCGACGAACGCGGCGAGCGCCATGCGCCACTCGAAGGCGATCGCCAGGTAGATCACCACCAGGATCAGGAAGATCCCCAGGCCCTGCCAGGCCTTGTTGGCGATCTGCTCACCCCAGCTCGGACCGACCAGTTCGGCGTTGATCTTCTCGGCGTCGACCTTCAGGTCCTCGGCGAGCCGCTCCTTGATGGTGTCCGAGGTCTTGGTGTCGATGCCCGCGACCTGGATGCGCATGCTGCCGTCGCCGAGCTTCTGGACGATGGCGTCGTGGCCGGAGGCGTCCTCCGCGTAGTCCTCGGCGGTGGACACCGAGACGCTCATGTTCTTCGGGGTGGTGAAGACCGCGCCGCCCTGGAACTCGATGCCCATGTGCAGGCCGCGCACCGCCAGGCCGACGATGGCCGTGATGGTGATGAGGATCGAGATGCCGTACCAGATCTTGCGGTTCTTGACGAAGTCGTAGCCGATCTCGCCGTGGTGCAGTCGGGCGCCGAGGGTGCCGAGCTTCGACATCTCTCACGCCTCCTTCGTCTGGGCAGGGGCGGAGGGACGACGGGTGCGGCGCAGCGGCGGTTTCGCGCCCAGCGCCTTCGGGTCGAGACCGGACCACTTGTGGCCGCTCGCGAAGAACTTGCGGCGGGCCATCAGCGTCAGCAGCGGCTTGGTGAAGAGGAACACCACCACGACGTCGAGGACGGTGGTCAGACCCAGGGTGAACGCGAAGCCCTGCACCTTGCCGACGGTGACCACGAAGAGCACCGCGGCGGCGAGGAAGGACACGAAGTCGGAGACCAGGATGGTGCGCCGGGCGCGCGGCCAGGCCCGCTCCACGGAGGGGCGCAGGGAGCGGCCCTCGCGGATCTCGTCCCGGACCCGTTCGAAGTAGACGATGAACGAGTCCGCCGTGATGCCGATGGCGACGATGGCGCCGCAGACGGCCGGCAGGTTCAGCGCGAAGCCGATGGTCGGGCCGAGCAGCGCCATGATCACGTAGGTGAGGGCCGCGGAGACCATCAGCGACGCGATCGCGATGAACGACAGACCGCGGTAGTAGAAGAGCAGGTACAGGATCACCAGCGCGAGGCCGATGGCGCCGGCGATCAGACCGGCCTGGAGCTGCTCGCCGCCGAGGGCGGCGGTGACGGTGGTGACGCTGTCCTCGCGGAAGGTCAGCGGCAGGGCGCCGTAGGACAGCATGTTGGCCAGTTCCTGCGCCGACTGCTGGTTGAAGTTGCCGGAGATCTCGGCGTTGCCGCCGGTCAGGGCCTGCCGGACGTACGGGTCGGAGACGACCTCGCCGTCCAGGACGATCGCGAACTGGTTCTGCGGGGACTGCTTCTGCGCGAGCTGGCCGGTGATGTCGGCGAACTTCTTGGAGCCCTCACCCGTGAACTTCATGGTCACGGTCCAGCCGGCGCCGGAGGTGGTGTTCAGGACGGCGTCGGCCTCGTCGACGTCGGTGCCGTCGACGGCGGCCGGGCCGAGGATGTACTTCTGCCACTGGCCCTGGCTGTTCTGGCCGCAGGCGACGGTGGAATCGGTCGCCTTGGCGCCGTCGCCGGCCGTGGCGCGGACGCTCTCCTTGGTGCAGTCGAGCTTGGCGTACGCGGCCTGGAGCTCGGCGTCGGGGTCGTCGGACGCGCCGCCCGTCGCGGACGGGGAGGGGCTGGCCTTGTCCGTGGCGGCGGGGCTCTCGTCGGCCTTCAGGGCGTCGGTGACCGCGCGGCCCTGGGTGGTGGCGCTCGCCGAGGGGTCGGCGGACGCGGAGGAGCCGTCGGTGGCCTCCTCGCTCGCGCCGTCCGTCGCCTTGTCCCCCTTGTCGCCGGCCTTGTCGTCGGCCTTGTCGCCGGAGGGGGCGGCGGAGGGCTCGCCGGTCGCGCTGGGCTGCGGGGCGGCGCCGCCCTCGGCCAGCTCGGTGGCGATCACGGGACGGAAGTAGAGCTTGGCGGTGGTGCCGACCTGTTCCCGGGCCTGCTTGGAATTCGTGCCCTTGGGAATGTTGACGATGATGTTGCGGTCGCCCTGCGTCTGGACCTCGGCCTCGGAGACGCCCAGACCGTTGACACGCCGCTCCATGATGGAGACCGCGGTGTCCATGTTGGTCTTGTTGATCGCGGACTCCTGGCCCGCCTCGGGGACCGCTGCCAGCGTGATGCTCGTTCCGCCGGCCAGGTCGATGCCGAGACGCGGAGTGGTGTGCCCGGAGGCGAACATCCCTCCGGTGAGCGCCACGATGGCGATAAGGATCAGAGCCAGCGAGCGCCACGGCTTGCTTGTGGCGCTCGCGTTCCGTCCCTTTTTGAGTGCTGCCACCTTCTCGTACTCCCTCTCGGGCCGCCTCGTCCCCGGTCGGGAGGCCGGCGGCCATGACATGGTGTCGGGATGATCCCGTGCGAGCCGGGCATGGCCCGGGGCGCGCGGGCTTCACCCGCGCGCCCCGGAACGCGGCTACTTCGCGTCGGAGTCGCCCTCGGACTTCTTCGCGCGCGCGTCCGCCGTGGCGTCGGCCGGCTCGTCCTCCGCGTCCTTCTTGCCGAGGTCGACAGGCGTGTCGTCGGAGTCGGCGGCAGCGTCGGAGGCGTCGTCGGTCTCGGTGAGGGAGGAGGCGTCGTCGGGGACGACGTCGGCGTCGGACTTCAGGTCGTGCTCGATGCCGTGCACGATCCGGTTGTACTCCTCGTCGGTCAGGACGGCGCCGATCGAGTTCTTGGCGAACAGCAGCTCCACACCAGGCCCGGCGTCGAGGAGGACGGTGTCCTCGTTGACCTCCTTGACCGTGGCGTACATGCCCCCGATCGTGCGGACGCCGGAACCGGGCTGCATCTGGTTCCGCATCTCGATGGCCTGCTGCTGCTTCTTCTTGGCCGACCGGGTCATCAGGAACATGGCCCCGATGAGCACAATGAACGGGAGGAGGGTCAGGAGACTCACGGGTCGGAACTTCCTTCACACGACCGCGTTGGTGAACGGCCTGATGGTTGGGGGTATGTGGTGCCGCCGGCAAGGGCGGCATCGGCGGAGTCTAAGCGAGTCCGCACCAACGGAACAACGCTCAGCATGGCACCGGGGTTCCTGCCCGGGCCAGCGTGCTCGCCGTCACGCCCCGAACAGGTCCCCTTGTCCGTTTCCGGCGGCCTGCGGGCGCGGCGGCGTGAGGCCGAGATGCGACCATGCCGCGGGCGTCGCCACCCGTCCCCGCGGGGTACGGGCGAGCAGCCCCTCCCGGACCAGGAAGGGCTCGGCCACCTCCTCCACGGTCTCACGCTCCTCCCCCACCGCGACGGCGAGCGTGGACAGGCCGACCGGGCCGCCGCCGAACAGCTTCAGCAGCGCCTCCAGCACCGCCCGGTCCAGCCGGTCCAGGCCCCGGGCGTCCACCTCGTACACCGCGAGGGCCGCGGCGGCGACGTCCTTGGTGATCCGGCCGTCCGCCTTGACCTGCGCGTAGTCCCGGACGCGGCGCAGCAGGCGGTTGGCGATGCGGGGCGTGCCGCGGGAGCGTCCGGCGATCTCGGCGGCGCCCTCGGCGTCGATCTCCACGTCGAGCAGGCTCGCCGAACGGTGGACGACCCGCTCCAGCTCGCCCGGCTCGTAGAACTCCATGTGCGCGGTGAAGCCGAAGCGGTCGCGCAGCGGGGGCGGCAGCAGGCCGGCCCGGGTGGTGGCGCCGACCAGGGTGAAGGGCGGCAGCTCCAGCGGGATGGCGGTGGCGCCGGGGCCCTTGCCGACGATCACGTCGACGCGGAAGTCCTCCATCGCCATGTAGAGCATCTCCTCGGCGGGCCGGGACATGCGGTGGATCTCGTCGAGGAAGAGGACCTCGCCCTCCTGGAGGGAGGAGAGGATCGCGGCGAGGTCGCCGGCGTGCTGGATGGCCGGTCCCGAGGTGATGCGGATGGGAGCGCCCATCTCCGCGGCGATGATCATGGAGAGGGTGGTCTTGCCGAGGCCGGGGGCGCCGGAGAGCAGCACGTGGTCGGCGGTGGCGCCGCGGGCGCGGGCGGCGCGCAGCACCAGGTCGAGCTGCTCGCGGACCTTCTCCTGGCCGATGAACTCGCCCAGGTCCTTGGGGCGCAGCGCGGCCTCGACGGCCTGGTCCTCGCGGTCGGCGACCGATTCCACCAGCCGCTCGGAGGCGGCGGTGTCGTTCGTGTCGTCCCAGTTCATGTGCGTGTGCCTCAGCTCTCCGTACGGACTCGGGCGCGGTCGTGGGCCGGCGGGCGGCGGTCTATCGGGCGCGGTTCAGCGTCTGCAGGGCCGCCTTGAGCAGCTGCCCCACCGGTACGGCGCCCTCGGCGGCCTCCGCCTGGGGGGTCACCGCGGCAACCGCCTCGTCGGCCTCGCGGGTCGCGTACCCCAGGCCGATGAGGGCCGCGTGCAGCTGGTCGCGCCAGCCGGAGGTGACGGGCGCGCCGACCGCGGGGGCGCCGATGGGCTCGCCGAGCCGGTCCTTCAGTTCGAGGAGGAGCTTCTGGGCGCCCTTCCTGCCGATGCCGGGGACGGCCGTGAGCGCCTTCTCGTCGCCCGTGGCCACCGCGCGGCGCAGGGCGTCGGGGCTGTGCACGGCGAGCATGGCCTGGGCGAGCCGGGGGCCGACGCCGCTGGCGGTCTGGAGCAGCTCGAAGACCTGGCGGCCGTCCTCGTCGGCGAAGCCGTACAGCGTGAGGGAGTCCTCGCGGACGACGAGGGAGGTGGCGAGCTTCGCGGGCTGTCCGACGCGGAGCGTGGACAGCGTGTCCGGCGTGCACCGGACGGCCATGCCGACGCCGCCGACCTCGACCACCGCGGTGTCGGGGGTGAGGGCGGCGACCGTGCCGCTGACGAAGGCGATCATGCCGTACGGCCTTTCGATGCGTGACGGGCCGCGGGGGCCCGGGGTGTGGTCGGCGGGGTGCGCGCCGCGTGGGCGGCGACGGCCTGCTGGAGGCGGTTCTGGGCGGGGGCGCGCCAGATGTGGCAGATGGCGAGCGCGAGGGCGTCGGCGGCGTCGGCCGGCCTGGGCGGGGCGTCGAGCCGCAGCAGGCGGGTCACCATGGCTCCGACCTGGGCCTTGTCGGCGCGGCCCGAGCCGGTGACGGCGGCCTTGACCTCGCTGGGCGTGTGCAGCGCGACGGGGATGCCCCGCCGGGAGGCGCAGAGGATGGCGACGGCGCTGGCCTGGGCGGTGCCCATCACCGTGCGCACGTTGTGCTGGCTGAAGACGCGCTCCACGGCGACGAACTCCGGGCGGTGCTCGTCGAGCCACCGCTCCAGGCCCTGCTCGACGGCGACCAGGCGGTGCCCGAGGTCGGCGTCGGCGGGCGTGCGGACGACTCCCACGCCGAGCATGGTCAGCGGGCGTCCCGCGACCCCTTCGACGACGCCGACACCGCACCGGGTCAGCCCCGGGTCCACCCCCAGTACGCGCACGCGTCGCCCCCTTGCTCGATCACCTGTTTGTGCAGGCTATCGGGTGCCACCGACAAAGCGGCGGGCCGACGGGGTGTGTCCCGTCGGCCCGCCGCCGCGATACGCGTCAGGCGTCGACCTTCTCCATGATCTCGTCGCTCACGTCGAAGTTGGCGAAGACGTTCTGCACGTCGTCGCTGTCCTCCAGCGCGTCGATGAGCTTGAAGATCTTCTTCGCGCCCTCCTCGTCCAGCTGGACCTGCATGGTCGGGACGAAGTTGGCGTCGGCCGACTCGTAGTCGATGCCGGCGTCCTGGAGCGCGGTGCGGACCGCGACCAGGTCGGTCGGCTCGCTGATCACCTCGAAGCTCTCACCGAGGTCGTTGACCTCCTCGGCGCCCGCGTCGAGCACGGCGGCGAGGACGTCGTCCTCGGTCAGCTCGCCCTTGGGGACGATCACCACGCCCTTGCGGTTGAAGAGGTACGACACCGAGCCCGGGTCGGCCATGGAGCCGCCGTTGCGGGTCATCGCGACGCGGACGTCGGAGGCGGCGCGGTTGCGGTTGTCGGTGAGGCACTCGATGAGCACCGCGACGCCGTTGGGACCGTAGCCCTCGTACATGATCGTCTCGTAGTCGGCGCCGCCGGCCTCGAGGCCCGCGCCGCGCTTGACCGCGGAGTCGATGTTCTTGTTGGGAACCGACTGCTTCTTCGCCTTCTGGATGGCGTCGTACAGCGTCGGGTTGCCGTCGGGGTCGGCTCCGCCCATCCGGGCCGCGACCTCGATGTTCTTGATGAGCTTCGCGAAGAGCTTGCCGCGCTTGGCGTCGATCACGGCCTTCTTGTGCTTCGTCGTGGCCCATTTAGAGTGGCCGGACATCTGCCTGTCTCCTTCGCGTAACCCATCTCTGCAACGAACGCAGGAATCCTACAAGGACTCGCCCCGCCGGCTGGCCCGCACCATGTCGGTGAAGAGGCGGTGCACCCGGTGGTCGCCGGTCAGCTCCGGGTGGAACGACGTCGCCAGCGCGTTGCCCTGGCGGACCGCGACGATGTGACCACCGTGCTCGGCGAGCACCTCGGCGGACGCGCCGACGGACTCCACCCAGGGGGCGCGGATGAAGACGCCCTCGACGGGATCCCCGGAGATCCCCTTGACCTCGACGGCGGCCTCGAAGGACTCGTTCTGCCGTCCGAAGGCGTTGCGGCGCACGATCATGTCGATGCCGCCGACGGTCTCCTGCCCGGAGCGCGGGTCGAGGATCTTGTCGGCGAGCATGATCATGCCGGCGCAGGTGCCGTAGACGGGCATGCCGGCGCGCACGCGGGCGCGCAGGGGCTCCATCAGGCCGAAGAGCACGGCCAGCTTGGAGATCGTGGTGGACTCCCCGCCCGGGATCACCAGGCCGTCGGCCTCGGCGAGCTCCTCGGGGCGGCGGACGGGCCTGGCCACGGCGTCCGCCGCGGCCAGGGCCACCAGATGCTCCCGTACGTCACCCTGGAGTGCGAGCACTCCGATCACGGGAGCGGTCATCACCAGCCCCGGTTGGCGTAGCGCTCGGTCTCGGGCAGGGTGTCGCAGTTGATGCCGACCATGGCCTCGCCGAGGTTGCGGGACGCGTCCGCGATGATCTTCGGGTCGTCGTAGAAGGTGGTCGCCTTCACGATGGCCGCGGCGCGCTTGGCGGGGTCGCCGGACTTGAAGATGCCGGAGCCGACGAAGACGCCCTCGGCGCCGAGCTGGCGCATCAGCGCGGCGTCGGCGGGGGTGGCGACACCGCCGGCGGAGAACAGCACGACGGGCAGCTTGCCCAGCTCGGCGACCTCCTTGACCAGCTCGTACGGGGCGCGCAGCTCCTTGGCGGCGGCGTAGAGCTCGTTGTTGTCGTAGCCGCGCAGCCGGGCGATCTCGTTCTTGATCTGGCGCAGGTGGCGGACGGCCTCGACGACGTTGCCGGTGCCGGCCTCGCCCTTGGAGCGGATCATCGCGGCGCCCTCGGCGATGCGGCGCAGGGCCTCGCCCAGGTTGGTGGCGCCGCAGACGAAGGGGGTGGTGAACGCCCACTTGTCCGAGTGGTTGACCTCGTCGGCCGGGGTGAGGACCTCGGACTCGTCGATGTAGTCGACGCCGAGCGACTGGAGCACCTGGGCCTCGACGAAGTGGCCGATGCGGGACTTCGCCATCACCGGGATGGACACGGCGTCGATGATGCCCTCGATCATGTCCGGGTCGGACATACGGGCCACACCGCCGTCCTTGCGGATGTCGGCCGGGACGCGCTCCAGGGCCATGACGGCTACGGCGCCCGCGTCCTCGGCGATCTTCGCCTGCTCCGGCGTGACGACGTCCATGATCACGCCGCCCTTGAGCTGCTCGGCCATGCCGCGCTTCACGCGCGCGGTGCCGGTCTCGGGACCCTGGTTTTCGGAGAGCGTGCTGGACACGAATGACCTCGCTGGGATGAGGGGGATTCTGCAGCACCGAGGAAACGTGACCGGAGCAGGCCACAGCAAGGGCCAATGATGAGCCGGTGGCCCGTTTTCGGTCGGGGGAGGGGTGCCGGGTGGCCGGAAACCGCCGGCAGTCCTCAGGCGGCGCGCTCGATCAGCGCGGCCGGGGGTTCGTCGTCCATCTCGAACGCCATCGGGAAGGGGGCGTGTCCGGCCAGCCGGAACCAGCGGACCTTGCGGTGCAGGCGCAGGGCGCGGGCGGCGCGCACGGCGTCGTTGTGGAAGCGGCGGGCCATGGGGACCCGGCGGACGGCCTCGGCGAGTTCGAGGGCGGCCTCCTCTCCCCCGGGGGCCTCCTTCACCGCGTCCACCTGCTGGGGGTCGGCGAAGACCGCCCGCAGGGCCTGGCTCAGCTCGCTCTCGGCGACCTCGCGCTGCTCCTCGACGGCCTGCCTCGCGGCGTGGGCGGCCTCGTACAGCACGATCGACGCGGCGGGGTCGAGCACACCGGAGGTGGCCAGTTCCTGCGCCACGGAGGCACGGCGCAGGAGTTGCGCGTCGAGCGCGGCCCGGGCGGCGTCGATCCGGGCGTGCAGCCGGTCCAGCCGGCCCGCCGTCCAACTGAGGTACAGCCCTACGGCGATGAGGACGACGAGGATCCAGATGAGGGTTGGGGTCACGGGCGGCAAGGCTAGTACCGGCCGCGCCGGGTTCCTGTCGTGGGGCTGCGCCCCGGGGCGCGGTTGCGACGCCGGGTGCGGCCCGCAGGGAGCCGGTCGCGCAGTTCCCCGCGCCCTCAGGGGCGCCGCCGTCCGCGGGCAGTCGTGCCGCTAGGGCGGCACGGGTGGGCGCAGGCGGCGCCCCTCAGCGGATTTCGCCTCCAGCGCCGTACCACAGCTGACAGGGTGCCTCGCAATGTCGTACGCCGGGTGCGGCCCGTCGGGGGCCGGTCGCGCAGTTCCCCGCGCCCCTCAAGGGCGTTCACCCCGCCGGTGTCGGCGAGGGCTCAGTCCCGGGCCAGGCCCAGGCGGGCCCTCAGGCCCGTCGCCCTGTCGTCCGTCGCCACCGCCGCCGCGCCCGCCGTCACCGTCTCGTAGACCGACAGGATGTCCGCCCCCACCGTCGACCAGTCGAAGCGCCGTACATGCGCGCTCCCCCGCGCCCGGAGTTCCTCCCGGCGCTCCGGGTCGCCCAGCAGCCGCACCGCCGCGTCCGCGAGCGCGTCCGCGTCCTCGTTGGTGAAGAGCTCCCCCGCCGCCCCCTGATCCAGGACCTGGGCGAAGGCGTCCAAATCAGACGCCAGCACCGGCGCCCCCGCCGACATCGCCTCGACGAGGATGATCCCGAAGCTCTCCCCTCCCGTGTTCGGCGCCACGTACAGGTCCACGCTCCGCAGCAGCCGCGCCTTGTCCTCGTCGCTGATCATGCCGAGGAACTCGACGCGGGAGCGGAGTTCCCTCGGCAGGTCCTCCACGGCCTCCTTCTCGTCGCCGCGGCCCGCGACCAGCAGCCGCGTCTGCGGCCGGGCCGCGAGGATCTTCGGCAGGGCCCGCATGAGCACCGGCAGCCCCTTGCGCGGCTCGTCGATGCGGCCGATGAAGCCGATGGTGTCGCCCTGCCACTCGGGCCTGGGCTCGGCCTTGGCGAAGAAGTCGACGTCGACGCCGTTGGGGATGACGACGGCGTCCCCGCCCAGGTGCTCCACCAGCGTGCGCCGGGCGTACTCGCTCACCGCGATCCGCGCGCTGATCTTCTCCAGGGCGGCCTGGAGGATGGCGTACGCGGCGATCATCGCCTTGGAGCGCGGGTTGGAGGTGTGGAAGGTCGCCACCAGCGGCCCCTGCGCCGCCCAGCAGGTCAGCAGGCCCAGCGACGGCGAGGACGGCTCGTGGATGTGCACCACGTCGAAGGAGCCGTCGTGCAGCCAGCGCCGTACCCGCGCGGCGGACAGGAACCCGAAGTTCAGCCGGGCCACCGAGCCGTTGTACGGCACCGGCACCGCGCGCCCCGCGGAGACGACGTACGGGGGCAGCGGGGTGTCGTCGTCGGCCGGGGCGAGGACGGACACCTCGTGCCCCTGGCGGATGAAGTACTCGGCCAGGTCGCGGATGTGGAACTGGACGCCGCCCGGCACGTCCCAGGAGTACGGGCAGACGATGCCGATCCTCACGCCGTGCCCTCCCGGTCCCGCCCGGGGGCGCGCGCGGGGTCGAGGTCCTCGGTCCACAACCGCTGCAGCATGTGCCAGTCCTCCGGATGCTCGGCGATTCCCGTGGCGAAGGCGTCGGCCAGCGCCTGTGTCATCACAGACGTCTTCTCGGCGCGCGTACCTGACGCGGGAACCTCGACCGGGGGATGCACGCGGCCCTGCATCACGGGCGGCTCGTCGTACCAGAGGGTCACGGGCAGCAGCCGCGCGCCGGTCTGCTGGGCCAGCAGGGCGGGCCCCGCGGGCATGCGGGCGGTGTGGCCGAAGAAGTCCACCTCGACACCCGAGGCGGACAGGTCGCGGTCGGCGACCAGACAGACCAGGCCGCCGTCGCGCAGCCGCCGGGCGAGCGTGCCGAAGGCGGAGCCGCCGCTGTGCGGGAGGACCTCCATGCCGAGGCCCTCGCGGTAGGCGACGAACCGGTCGTACAGCGTCTCCGGCTTCAGGCGCTCGGCGACGGTGGTGAACGGTATTCCGAGCTGGGTGGTGACCCAGGCGCCGGCGAGGTCCCAGTTGGCGAGGTGCGGCAGCGCAAGCACGACGCCCTTGCCTGCCTCCATGCCCTCGTTGAGGTGGTGCAGGTCCTTCGGCGAGAACGACTCGGCGATCCGCTCCGGGCTCCAGACGGGCAGCCGGAAGGACTCCATCCAGTACCGCAGGTACGACCGCATCCCCGCGCGGGACAGCTCCGCGAGCCGCTCGGGGGTCGCGTCGGGCACCACGCGCGCGTAGTTGCTCTCCAGCCGCCGCACCCCCTTGCCGCGCTGCTTCCAGGCGGCGTCGGCGATGGTCCGGCCGAGGCGTCCGGCGACCGGCTCGGGCAGCTTCTTCACGGTGCCCCAGCCCGCGCCGTACAGGGCGTCGGTGAGCCTCTCCCCGGCGCTCACTGGGCGGCCTCGCTCCCCTGCTGCGCCTGCTGCTCCGCGGCCTCCGCCTCGGCGGACTCGCGGCGCACGGTGACCACGCGCTGGACCAGCGTGACGAGGCTGCCGACGGCGACCGCCCACAGGGCGACCGGCAGCAGGTACTGGATGCCGGGCACGCCGAACGCGTGCATGCCCGCGAGCCCGGCCGCCACGAGGGAGATCACCAGCCGCTCGGCCCGCTCCACCAGCCCGTTGACGGCGACCGGAAGCCCGATCGACTCGCCGCGCGCCTTGGTGTACGACACCACCTGGCCGCTGGCGAGGCAGAAGATCGACACCGCGCACAGCACGTTGTCGTCGCCGGAGCCCGCGTACCAGAGGGCGAAGCCGCCGAAGACCGCGCCGTCGGCGACCCGGTCCAGGGTGGAGTCCAGGAAGGCGCCCCAGCGGCTGGAACGGCCCAGCTGCCGGGCCATGTTGCCGTCGACCAGGTCGGAGAACACGAACAGCGTGATCACGACCGTGCCCCAGAAGAACTCGCCGCGCGGATAGAACACCAGCGCGCCGGCCACCACGCCCGCGGTGCCGATGAGCGTGACCGTGTCCGGGCTGACCCCCCGCCGGATGAGAAACGCGGCGAACGGTGTGAGGACACGCGTGAAGAATGCACGCGCGTACTTGTTCAGCATGGCCTTCCCGACGGTCGGTGTGGCCGTGCGGCCCCTGCTGGCCACCGGCGGGCCCATCGTAGTCACCGCGCGCGGGCGTGGCTGCGGGGCACCCGGACCGCCGCGCACGGGCCGCCGCGGCGCCACGCCGGGACCGGGGCCACGGCGGGGATCACGTCCTTCGTATGGACGCGCCGTGACGGGAGTGGAAAGCTCGAAGAACCGCGGGCGCCGCCGGAGCCGCACCGCAGGCGATGCCCCCGGACGGGGTCCGGGGAAGGCTTCCACGGGTCCGCGCCCACAGTGACCTCACCGTGCACGGGAGGCAGGATCATGGGCGACAAGGCGCACACACACCCCGGGGCCGCCGGCAGGGCACAGGCGGCCGACCGCCCCACGTCCGTACGGAACGTGGTGCTGGTCGGCCACTCCGGATCGGGCAAGACGACTCTGGTGGAGGCCCTCGCGCTGACCGCGGGGGCGGTGAACCGGGCGGGCCGCGTGGAGGACGGCGGCACCGTCTCCGACTACGACGAGATCGAGCACCGGCAGCAGCGTTCGGTGCAGCTCTCCCTGGTGCCGGCGGAATGGAACGGCATCAAGGTCAACCTTCTGGACACCCCCGGCTACGCCGACTTCGTCGGGGAGCTCAGGGCCGGTCTGCGAGCGGCGGACGCGGCCCTTTTCGTCGTCTCGGCCGCGGACGGCGTGGACGGCTCGACCCGCATGGTGTGGGACGAGTGCGCGGCGGTCGGCATGCCCCGCGCCATCGTGATCACGCACCTGGAGGCGGCCCGCGCCGACTTCGAGGAGATGACCCGGGTCTGCGCGCGGACCTTCGGCGGGGACGACCCGGACGCGGTGCTGCCGCTCTACCTGCCGCTGCGCGGCCCCGAGGGGCCGGACGGACACGCGCCGGTCACCGGTCTGATCGGGCTGCTGACACGCAAGCTGTTCGACTACTCCAGCGGCGAGCGCGTGGCCGACGAGCCGGTCGGGGACCAGGTGCCGCTGATCGAGGAGGCACGCGGCCGGCTGATCGAGGGGATCATCTCCGAGAGCGAGGACGAGACCCTCATGGACCGCTACCTCGGCGGTGAGGACGTCGACGTCAAGACGCTGATCGACGACGCGGAGCGCGCGGTGGCGCGGGGTGTCTTCTTCCCCGTCCTGGCCGCCGCGCCCGCCGCCCCCGGAGCCCGCCAGGGACTCGGCACGGTGGAGCTGCTCGACCTGATCACGGGCGGCTTCCCGACCCCGCTGGAGCACGGCACCCCGCAGGTGACCACGCCCGACGGCAGGCCGCGCGAGCTGACGCCGTGCGACCCGGACGCCCCGCTGGTCGCGGAGGTCGTGAAGACGTCCTCCGACCCCTACGTGGGTCGGCTGTCGCTGGTGCGGGTCTTCTCCGGGACGCTGCGCGCCGACCAGACCGTGCACGTCTCCGGGCACGGGATGACCGACCGGGGTCACGAGGACCACGACGTCGACGAGCGGGTCGGCGCGCTGTCCACGCCGTTCGGCAAGGTGCAGCGGCCCGTGTCGCACGTCATCGCGGGCGACCTGGCGTGCGTGGCGAAGCTGTCCCGCGCGGAGACCGGCGACACCCTGTCCTCGAAGGACGATCCGCTCCTCATGGAGCCGTGGGAGATGCCGGACCCGCTGCTGCCGCTGGCCATCGAGGCGCACAGCAAGGCCGACGAGGACAAACTGTCCCAGGGGCTGTCCCGCCTGGTGGCCGAGGACCCGACGATGCGGCTCGAACAGAACCAGGACACCCACCAGGTGGTGCTGTGGTGTCTCGGCGAGGCGCACGCCGACGTGGCGCTGGAGCGGCTGCGCAGCCGGTACGGCGTGCAGGTCGACGTGGTGCCGCACCGGGTGTCGCTGCGCGAGACGTTCGGTACCGAGGCGTCCGGGCGCGGACGGCACGTCAAACAGTCCGGCGGGCACGGGCAGTTCGCGATCTGCGAGATCGAGGTGGAGCCGCTGCCGAACGGCTCCGGCATCGAGTTCGTGGACAAGGTCGTCGGCGGCGCCGTGCCGCGGCAGTTCATCCCGTCGGTGGAGAAGGGCGTAAGGGCCCAGGCGCAGAAGGGAGTCGCGGCGGGGCATCCGCTCGTCGACGTACGGGTGACGCTGCTGGACGGCAAGGCGCACTCGGTGGACTCCTCGGACGCCGCGTTCCAGACGGCGGGCGCGCTGGCGCTGCGTGAGGCCGCGGCGGACACGAAGATCCATCTGCTGGAGCCGGTGGCCGAGGTGTCCGTGCTGGTCGGCGACGACTACGTGGGCGCCGTGATGAGCGATCTGTCCGGGCGCCGCGGCCGGGTGCTGGGCACCGAGCAGTCGCCCGGCGGGCGCACGCTGATCCGGGCGGAGGTGCCGGAGATCGAGATCGGCCGGTACGCGGTCGACCTGCGGTCGCTGTCGCACGGCACCGCGCGCTTCAGCCGCCGCTACGTCCGCCACGAACCGATGCCGCCGCAGGTCGCGGAACGGGTCAAGAGGGAGGCGCACGCCGCCTCCTGACGCGCCGGGCGCCCGCCGGTCACTCCGGCGGGCGCCCGTGTGCGCGGGCGCGCCTCCGCTTCACTCCCCGACGCCTCCCCCGTACCGGAGAACGGCTTGGAACGACCCCCGGCGGACGGCGGTGGCTGCCTATACGCTGAACACCTGATCAACAGGTGTGCGCAGCACGGAAGTCGGGAAGGCCGCAAGACGACAGTCGCGGCGATCGGGGGCGGGAATGACCGTTGAGAGCGGTTACGCGGAGTTCTTCGGTCCGCAGGTACCGCGCACGGGCGACGAGGGCCAGACGCCCACGTTCGCGCTGGCCTCGGCGGCGTACCGGGACAACGAGGCCGAGGAGATACTCAAGGCCAACAGCGAGTGGCACAAGTCGGAGGTGGGCAAGCCGCGGATCAAGCTGTTCCGGCCCAACCTGGGCGAGGCGTTCTCCCGGGCGATCATCGACCGGATGCTGGGCTCCGGCCGCGCCCCGCTCATCCAGTCCTTCGGCACCCAGCCCCAGGTGGTCGTGGAGCACGCGCTGGCGGCCCACCGCATCCGCCGCGAGCGCGACAACTGGCTGACCGCCGTGATGGTGCTGTGCGGGCTGCTGTTCCTGCCCGGCCTGCTCGTCTGGCTGCTGGTGTTCCAGATCCGCACGACCATGGCCAAGCGCGACGACAAGCGGGCCGGAGCGCTCGCCACCGCCCTGCTGGTGGGCGTCGGCGCGCTCGCCGTGCTGTTCCTGCTGCGCATGCCGTTCACCGGGTTCTGGGCCTGGTACGCGCGCGCGGCGGTCGTGGCCCCGGTGCTGGGCTGGTTCTGGGCCAAGCAGATCTGCGAGCGCACGGCCCGCGACCTGCGGGAACGCTGGGACAGCCTGCTGTCCGGCAGCAGCATCGGCGCCAAGGTGCCCGAGGCGGTGCCGAGCAGCCCCGGCGAGACGGCGGCCGAGCAGCTGCGCCAGTCGCTTGCCCGGCTCAGCGCCGAGCAGCAGTCCAACTCCGTCTTCTACGCCGGCCCCAAGGGCATTCTCGGGATGGGCACCCGCTGGGGCAGCTGGCAGCTCGCCGAGGACCTGGTGCCCGCCGACCCCGGCCGGGAGATCCACCCGTTCCGCAGCTGGGACGTCATCAAGGCCATCCACGACCGTTTGCGCATGCTGGAGCGCGGTCCGCTGAACACGGGCGGCTTCCCCAAGCCGTCGATACGCCACTGGATCGTCACCCCCGTCGGGGAGAACGCCACGGCGGTCACCCGGCCCGAGGGCACGGACGTCGAGGCGTACCAGGTGAAGCAGCACGCCGTGCAGGAGATCTGCAACAAGCAGCAGTTCGGCGCGGGCGACCGGCACTACCTGGGCGTGCAGTGGACCCTGTGGGACGGCCAGCTGGTGATCACGATGCTGATCACGGTGACCGTGCTGCACGAGACGCTGCGCATCGAGGTCACCGGACACGCCCTGGGCCCGGTGCACTCCCTGTTCACCACCAAGCCGGCGGCGAAGGAGAAGGAGGTCCAGAAGTCGATCAAGTTCTGGGAGACCCGGAAGATCAAGCTCCCGCTGGTCGACTCGGACGAGGTGGTACGCCTGGCCGCCCGCGCGCCCCTGACCAAGTACCCGCCGCTGCTGTACTGGCTGGGCGGCAAGCTGACCCTGCCCGAGCCGTTCGGGCTGCGGCACGCCTGGGCGGACAAGCCCTGGCGGCACCGGTTCATGGCGGACGACGCGCTGCGGGCGGCGACGCCGGTGCTGCGCGTGGTGCACTCCGCGGCGATCAAGGTGCTGGAGGAGAACGGCGTGGACACCACGAAGTTCGGCTCCCGCTCGTCGTCCCTGTCCACGGCGGTCCAGGAGGCGACGCCGAGCAAGGCCGACCTGTACGACGCGTAGCCGGAAGGCGGGCGGGGTGCGCCGCTGCGGACCCCGCCTCTCCCCCGCGTCCAGGGCGTCAGGCCGCCGGCCAGGCCTCCGCGAGCATCTTGCGGGTGTCGGCCAGCAGTTGCGGCAGCACCTTGGTGTGGCCGATGACCGGCATGAAGTTGGTGTCGCCGCCCCAGCGCGGGACGACGTGCTGGTGGAGGTGGGCGGCGATGCCCGCGCCCGCGACCGTGCCCTGGTTCATGCCGATGTTGAAGCCGTGCGCGCCCGACGCCGTGCGCAGCGCCGTCATCGCCTGCTTGGTGAGCGCGGCGAGCTCCGCCGTCTCCTCGACGGTGAGCTCCGTGTAGTCGGCCACGTGCCGGTAGGGCACGGTCATCAGATGGCCGCCGGTGTACGGATACAGGTTGAGCACCGCGTACACCAGCTCGCCGCGGCGCAGGATCAGCCCGTCCTCGTCGGACTCGGCCGGGAGGGAACAGAAGGGGCAGCCGTCGCCGGCACCGGGGCCGCTCGGCTTGTTCTCGCCCTGGATGTAGGCCATCCGGTGGGGCGTCCACAGACGCTGGAACGCGTCCTGCGTGCCCACTCCCAGCTGCTGCTCCGGCTCACTCGTCATGCGTGCAGCATATGGCGTGACCGCGGGGAGGCGGCAAAAAGGCCCCCGGGTCGTACCCAGGGGCCTCGAAGCCCCGCTGCGGCGGGGAGCACGGCACCTTGTGCTTGTGGGCCTTCCGCATCGGGCCATCCCCGCTGACGCGGGGAGTGGATCACACGTGCACGCGGCGCTCCACGACGTCAACGAGCTTCGCCAGCGCTTCGTCACGCGGGATGCCGTTCTCCTGCGAGCCATCGCGGTACCGGAACGACACCGTGCCCGCGTTCATGTCGTCGTCACCCACGATGATCATGAACGGGACCTTCTGCCGCTGCGCCGTCCTGATCTTCTTCTGCATACGGTCCGAGGAGGAGTCGACCTCCACGCGCAGGCCCTTCTGCTTGGCCTCCGCGGCGAACTTCTCCAGATACTCGACGTGGGCGTCACCCACGGGGATGCCCACCGCCTGCACCGGCGCCAGCCACGCCGGGAACGCGCCCGCGTAGTGCTCCAGGAGCACCGCGAAGAACCGCTCGATGGAGCCGAACAGCGCGCGGTGGATCATGACCGGGCGCTGCTTGGAGCCGTCCGGACCCGTGTACTCCAGGTCGAAGCGCTCCGGCAGGTTGAAGTCGAGCTGGATGGTCGACATCTGCCAGGTGCGGCCGATGGCGTCCTTCGTCTGCACGGAGATCTTCGGGCCGTAGAAGGCGGCGCCGCCCGGGTCCGGGACCAGCGGCAGGCCCTGCTTCTCGGCGACCTGGCGCAGCGTCTCGGTCGCCTCCTCCCAGGCCTCGTCCGAGCCGACGAACTTCTCCGGGTCCTTGGTGGACAGCTCCAGGTAGAAGTCGGTGAGGCCGTAGTCGCGCAGCAGGTTCAGGACGAAGGTGAGCGTCTTGTCCAGCTCCTCGGACATCTGCTCGCGCGTGCAGTAGATGTGCGCGTCGTCCTGGGTGAAGCCGCGGGCGCGGGTCAGGCCGTGCACCACACCCGACTTCTCGTACCGGTACACGGTCCCGAACTCGAACAGGCGCAGCGGCAGTTCGCGGTACGAGCGGCCGCGCGCGTCGAAGATCAGGTTGTGCATCGGGCAGTTCATGGGCTTGAGGTAGTAGTCCACGCCCTCGTCGAGCTGCATGGGCGGGTACATGCCGTCGGCGTACCAGTCCAGGTGGCCCGAGGTCTCGAAGAGCTTCCCCTTCGTCGCGTGCGGGGTGTAGACGAACTCGTAGCCCTCCTCCTCGTGCCGGCGGCGCGAGTAGTCCTCCATGACCCGGCGGATGATGCCGCCCTTGGGGTGGAAGACGGCGAGGCCGGAGCCGATCTGCTCGGGGATGGAGAACAGGTCGAGCTCGGCGCCCAGCTTGCGGTGGTCGCGCTTCTCCGCCTCGGCGAGGAACTCCAGGTGCGCCTTCAGCTCCTCCTTGGAGGGCCAGGCGGTGCCGTAGATGCGCTGGAGCATCGGGTTCTTCTCGCTGCCGCGCCAGTAGGCGGCCGCGTTGCGCATCAGCTTGAACGCCGGGATGTTCCGGGTGGTGGGCAGGTGGGGACCGCGGCAGAGGTCCTTCCAGCACAGCTCGCCGGTCTTGGGGTCGATGTTGTCGTAGATCGTCAGCTCGCCGGCGCCGACCTCGACGTCCGCTCCGTCGTCGTGCGAGGCGAAGCCTTTGAGGCCGATCAGCTCCAGCTTGTACGGCTCGTCGGCGAGCTCCTCGCGGGCGGCCTCGTCGGTCACCACACGGCGGGAGAAGCGCTGGCCGCGCTTCTGGATCTCCTGCATCTTCTTCTCGATGGCCTTGAGATCCTCGGGCGTGAACGGCTTCTCCACGTCGAAGTCGTAGTAGAAGCCGTCCTTGACCGGCGGGCCGATGCCCAGCTTGGCCTCGGGGAACAGCTCCTGCACGGCCTGGGCCATCACGTGCGCGGTGGAGTGGCGCAGGATGTTGAGGCCGTCCTCGGAGGAGATGTCGACGCCCTCGACGGTCTCGCCGTCCTGGACCTGGTACGAGAGGTCCTTGAGTTCGCCGTCCACCCGCGCGGCGATGATCGAGCGCTCGCCGGCGAAGAGCTCGGCGGCCGTAGTGCCCGTCGTCACCACGCGTTCTTCCCGCTCGGAATCGCGCTGGATGATCACACGGACGTCTGACACCGGTCTCTCCTGACTGAAGGCTGTGGTCGCGGCGCCATACCGGAGCGCACGCATGGGTGCGATCGTACCGACCCGGGGCCGGTGCAGGCGAAATCAGCCGTCGCAGGACGGGCCGAAGGCCTCCCCGAAGTCGTCCGCGCTCTCCTGGATCGCCTTGAGCAGCCGGTCGCGTTCGGCCTCGTCGACCTGGACCGGCGCGACCTGCCGGACCTCGGTGAGGCGCCGGAACCCGCCGCGTCCGGCCAGACGGCCGCGCATCCGCACCGGCAGCCCCATGAGGTGGGCGTGTCCGGCGATCCGGTAGTCCTCCTCGCCGAGCGTGACCCTGAGGTGCCCGACCTCGGCGCCCGCCAGCACCCGCAGCCGCACCAGGCCCTCGCCCCGGGGCTGCGACCGGTACATCCGCACGACCGCCCCGGTGACCGTGACGGTGACGGAGGGCTCCGCGCGCTGGTAGCGGCGGCCGGCCTCCAGCAGGGCGGGCAGGTCGCCGGGCGAGAACTCGACGGGTCCGGCGGCCGCGCACCCCTCGGGCACCCCGGCCGCCGGGGCCCAGTCCACGCCGACCCGGGCGCCCTCGGTGTCCCGGACCAGGACGACGAGGGCCTCGGTGAGCTCGTGGCTGACGCCCGCGCCGACGGCGCCGGCGAAGGCGTCCATGGAGCCGGTGGCCCGCCGGTGGTCGACGGCCTCGCGGGCGGCGTGCAGGGCGTGGAAGAGGCACACGGCGAGCGGGCGGCCGGTGGCGACGGGCACGAAGGCGGTGAGGCCGCGGCCGTCCGGCGCGGGGCCCACCAGCACGCCGTCCAGGGCGGCGGCGGCCGGGCGGCGGTGGCGGGCGCCGTGGTAGCCGGCGCGGGCGCGGGTGGCGAGCGCGGCGGCGAGCAGGGTGCGGCGGGCGGCGGTCCTGAGCTGTTCCTCCGCGGCCCAGGGGACGGCATCGCCGGGGCCTGGCGGCAGGTCGCGGGACCAGCGGATCTCGTCGCTGGGCACGGCGAGGGCGAGCAGGATCTCGCGGGCGGAGGGCGTGCCGCTGCGGGACAGCGCGTCCAGGGCCTCGGCGAGCAGGTCCTCGCTGTCGGGGAAGGTCCGGCCGGCCGGCACGAGCAGGCTGGTGCCGGTGCCCGGCCCGGGCGGGGCCCAGCGGCCGTAGCGTCCGGGGGCGCCGCCGCGCCGCTCCCAGCCGTGCCGGCGGAGCAGGGCGGTGAGCACGGCGGGGTCGGCGCCGGATGCCTCGGGCGGCGGTGCGTCGGGGAAGGCGTCGGCGGGGTGCGGGCGTACGGGCCGGGCGGGTTCGCCGGTGGGGCGGTGGGTCATGGTCTGCCTCCCCTGCCGACCCGCGTCATGATCTCGCACAGCGCCCGGTCGTCGAAGATGCGTGAGGTGGGGATCCGTACGGTGGTGCGGCGGCGGCCGGTGACGGGGTGTCCGGCGAGGTTGACCCAGTAGCAGCAGTGGCGCAGGTCGAGCCGGTCGTGTCCGGCGCGCAGCCAGTCGTCCTGGGAGCGCGGCAGGATCATCACGACGAGGATCTTGTGCACGGTGACCGGGGTGCGGGCGAGCTTCTCCAGATGGGCGTTGTCCAGGGTGAAGGAGAAGGAACGTCCCCGGGGGTGCGGGGCGATCTGCGAGGTGGCCTTGAGCTGCACCTTGATGGTGACCTCGTCGTCGACGAGGTGGCCTGGGGCGCTGTGACTGACGTGCCAGTCGATGCCGTTGTCCGGGAAGGGCTGGGACAGCGAGCAGCCGGCCGCCGCGGCGACGGCGTGGAGGTAGCCGACCTGCAGGGTCTCCATGCAGGCGGTGGTGGCGAGGGTGCCGCGAGCGGCAGGTGTGCGCTCCGGCAGCAGCCCGCCCCGTTCGGGCTGCGCGATGGCCATGACCAACAGCCTTCCAGAACAGTCGAAATCCCATGCGCGGGTCGCTGAACTGCAAAGACCCGTACTCCTGTTGTCTCCTCCCGGCGTAGTGCGCAAACAGGGCGGGTATCACCGGTCCGAGCAGTGGACGGCACGTCAACTGCTGGTGGTGAGCGAGGGGTTGGTGGGTATGACGTGCTGGTACGAAGGGCCGTTGGCCGCCTTCGACACGGAGACCACGGGTGTGGACGTCGAGACCGACCGGATCGTGTCGGCCGCCCTCGTCGTCCAGGACGCTCCGGGCACCCGGCCGCGGGTGACGCGCTGGCTGGTGAATCCGGGCGTGCCGGTGCCGGCCGCGGCGACCGAGGTGCACGGGCTGACGGAGGAGCATCTGCAGCGCAACGGCCGCTGGCCGGCGCCGGTGATGTACGAGGTGGCGCAGGCGCTGGCGGAGCAGGCGGCGGTGGGCCGGCCGGTGGTGGTGATGAACGCGCCGTTCGATCTGACGCTGCTGGACCGGGAGTTGCGCCGGCACCGGGCGTCGTCGCTGAACCGCTGGTTCGAGCGGTCACCGCTGCTGGTGCTGGATCCGCGGGTGCTGGACAAGCATCTGGACCGCTACCGCAAGGGCCGCCGCACGCTGGCCGACCTGTGCGCGCACTACGAGGTGGAACTGGAGGAGGCGCACGACGCCGCGGCGGACGCGGTGGCCGCGCTGGAGGTGACGCGTGCGGTGGGCCGCCGGTTCGCGTCCCGCCTCGAGCGACTGTCCCCCGGTGAGCTGCACACCCTGCAGGCGGTGTGGCACGCGGCACAGGCGCGGGGCCTGCAGGCGTGGTTCGCGCGCACGGGCACGGAGGAGATCGTCGACCCGGCCTGGCCGCTCCGCCCGGACCTGCCGGCGGCGGCGTGACCTTGCGTCTCCGGCCCACGAAGACACCGTGGGCGGGGGTGCGGGTGGCGAAGCCCCCACAACGCGCGGCGAAGCCGCGCAAAACCGAAGAGAGCGACGTGGTCCGTCTTTGACGGACACACGTCGCTCTCCCGAGCGTGGGCGATACTGGGTTCGAACCAGTGACCTCTTCGGTGTGAACGAAGCGCTCTCCCACTGAGCTAATCGCCCGGGAACGCACTGAACAATACAGGGGTCAGGACGCTTCGTTCAAACCGCTTGAAGGTGCGCCTCCAGTCCGCGCCGCCCCGCCCGCAGCATCAGCGCGTGGTTGGCGCGGAAGAGCGGCCGGCCGGGCACGGCGAGCAGCCGCAGCAGCCGCGCCCGGACGTCGACCTCCTGCTCGTAGTGGGCGGCGCAGCCGTGGGCGCCGAGATCGGTGACGGTCCACCGCGCCCAGCCGTCGATGTCGCCGGACAGCCCTGCCTCCAGCACGCCGTTCTCCCGGTCCCGCCGCCCCTCCCGCAGGGTGAAGGTGAGGTCGTACGGGAGGACGGAGCGGATCGTGACGATGCCGGTGGTGTCGTCGAGGCGGGCGACCTCCCGCACCTGCGGCCACCACCGGGGGTAGTCCTCGATCCGCTCCAGCGCGCCGTACACGGTCGCGGCGGGCGCGGACAGCGTCCACACGGTGCGGAAGCGGTAATGGTTCCGGTCCATGTACGGAGTGTGCCCGCCCGCGCCCTCGTCGTGCGTCACGGCATGCGGTCCCCCAGCAGGGCGAGGTTCTCGATGGCGGCGAGTCCGTAGAGCGCGGTGTCGTTGGTGGAGACCCAGGAAGCCTCGCTGCCGGCGACCAGGGCGCTGGGGCCGCTCACCTTCTCGGTCTTCCAGGGCGCGGACTCCTTGTAGCCGTCGGAGTCGTAGAACTTGGCCCACGCCCGCTTCGCCAGCGCCTCGTCGCCGGTGCGGACGGCGGCGTAGGCGTCGAGGCGGGAGTGGCCCTGGAAGAGGATCAGGCTGCCGAAGTCGGAGCCGTAGCGGGCGGCCTGTTCGGCCTTGGTGGCGTTGAAGTAGCGGCAGTAGTCGTAGTACGCCTCCTCGAACTCGGGCATGTCGACGAGGTCGATCAGTTCGGCGCACAGTTCGTTGAGGCCGAAGACGGCGGACAGGTGGGAGACCTCCACCTTCGGGGTGTCGGCGACGGCGAACCGGCCGGTGTCGAGGTCGTACAGACCGCTGCCCTGGACGAAGCCGTTGGGCTGGGCGGCGATGGTCTCCATGGTGGAGAGCACGCGCGCCCGGGCCTTCTGCCACTTGGGGCCCTTGCGTTCCCACTCGGTGAGCCAGGCCGAGACCAGGCCGCTCCAGTCGGTGCCGAAGCCGATGGACAGGGCATTGCGGTCGGGGGTGTAGGGCTCGGTGCGGATCTTGCGGAGCGGGTCGAGGGCGAGGAAGGTCTCGTCGCTGTCGACGTTGGCGTGCATGAGGTCGCCGGTGCGTTCGTCGGCGGTGAGGAAGTAGTAGAAGCGCCGGTAGGTGGTGTTGGCGATGCGCTGCTGCTTGGCGCTGTCGGCGTAGTGCTGGACGCCGTGGCGGGTGCCGAGTCCGGCCCATTCGCCGAGGTGGTAGACGTCGACCTCGCCGGTGTGGCGGGTCATGGCCTCGGCGAAGCGGAAGATGTCGGCGCGTCCCGAGCGCAGGTAGGCGTACCAGAGCCACAGGTCGGGCGAGAGTTCGCTGTTGTCCCAGGCGTAGCCGCCGACGTCGTAGCGCCATTGGTGCCGGACGGTGTCGTAGGTGTGCATGATGTCGCCGTAGTCCCAGAAGCCGTACCAGCGGCGCTGCTCCACCTGGTCCTTGTAGTAGGTGAAGAGGAAGTCGAGGTGGTCCTCGATCTTCTGCTTGGCGGGGGTGGAGCGGTCGGGCTCGGCGAAGAGGCCCTTGCCGAAGACGCCGGCGGTGACGAGCTGCCGGGGCGGCGCGGTGAGCTGCGGCAGCACGCGTACGGCGCGGGCGCGGGCGGCGAGCCGCCCGGCGTCCGGGGTGGCGGCCTCGGCCCAGAACAGCAGCTCGGAGGTGCGGGCGATGCCGTAGGGGGTGCCGAAGCCGGGCTCGTAGTCCTCGTAGGTGATGTTGAGGCCCTCGAGCTGTTCGGGGAAGGTGTCCTGGCCCATGCCGTCGTGGTAGAAGCGCAGGTCCATGGGCTGCGCCTCGGGCGACCAGAGCCAGAGCGTGACCTCGGCGGTGTCGGTGTGCGCGTCACGGACGTCGAGCTGGGCGGGGTGCTTCTCCCAGAAGTCGCGCAGCCCGAAGGAGAGGCCGCCGCTGACGCCGCCGACGTAACCGAAGCCGGAGGCGCGCCGTCCGCCGCCCGCGCCGATCCAGCCGTGGCCCTTCGTGGTGCGCTTGCGGACGGTGAAGCCGTCGGCGGAGAGCTGGGAGAGGGTGTGGTCGCCCCATTCGGGGATGTACTGCAGGCGGCTGGTGACGCGCTGGTCCCAGGTGGTCGGGTCGGGCAGCTTGCGGCCCTCGAACTGGGCCTGCTGCACGGCGGTTCCGGGGTCGCGGCGCAGCCCGGTGATGCCCTTGACCGCCTCCCGGAGCATCCCCTCCCCCTCGCCGCCGAGCCGGACGTGCCGGTCGTACGTCGCGTCGCGCAGCGGGACGGAGAAGCGGACGCCGATGCCGCGGACGAATTCGCCCCTGGCCCGGCCGGGTTCCTGCTTCCCGTCGTAGGTGACGGTGTGCACCATGCGGAAGGACTCGGCGCCCGCGTAGAAGTAGAGGCGTACGGAGAAGGGCAGCAGGGTGTCGCGGCCCTTGCGGTGGGTGCCGTCGACGCGGACGACCGCCCGGACGGGGCCGTCCTGTTCGACGGCGACGCCGGAGACGGTGCCGTCGAACCGCTCGGTGCGGACGGTGGTGCGGTCGCCGTCCTCGATCTCGGGCTGGCGCAGCACGACGAGTCGTCCGTCGCGGGCGATCTCGGTGGAGCCGCGGGTGACGGAGCGGACCAGGATGTCGCCGCCGGTGGCGATCCGGGCGGTGACGACGCCGGTGGAGACGGTGACGGTGGCGCCGCGCCTGGTGACGGTGACCTTCTTGTCGGGCGCGGCGGGCGTGCCGGCCGTCAGGGTGAGCCGGCCGGTGCCCGAACTGACGGCGTGGGCGGTCCACTTGAGGGAGCCGTCGGGCCAGTAGGCGAGCGGCCAGGTCTGCACGGGGACGTCGTTGCCGTCGGCGTCGGTCACGGCGAAGGCGCGGTCCTGCGGGTGGGCGCCGCGGGGCCAGGGGACGCCGACGGTGGAGCCGGGGGCGGCGCCCAGGCCGCCCTCCTCCAGCCAGTCCAGGGTCACCGGGTCGGCGCCGCCGGGCGCGGCTGCGGGCGCCGCGGAAGCTTCCCTCGCACCGAGGGTCCAGCCGGCCTGGGTGGCTGCTGCGGCGACGGCGGTGGCCTTGATGAGGGTTCTGCGGGGGATGGGGGACATGGCCCGTCCTTTCCATGCTGCGGAGATGCACACTGATGTCAGGGGCATGACAGAAAAAGGTGCGGCGCCGAAGCGCCCACCCCGGTGGGGGCACCGCCCGTCAGCGGTGCCGGTGACGCTCCTCCACGGCGACGGCGGCCGCCGTGACGGCCCCCAGCACGGGGACCGCGAGGGGGGTGCTGAACCAGGCGGAGCAGACCACGACGGCCAGCCCGCCGATGAGCAGGAAGGATCCGGCGGGGTCACGGACCGTGTGCCGCCCGGCCCGCGCCATCAGCGTTCGCCAGGACACTCCGGGCCGCCACAGCGCCGCCGCCCGCAGCAGCGCGGCCGCCGCCCCGATGAGCGCCAGCACCCCGACGGCCCCGACCAGCGGACCGCCCGGCAGACCGGCCCGTACGGCCCGCAGGTCGGTCCATACGACGGCGACGGCCGCCCATCCGGCGAGCCCGACGGCCCAGCCGCCGCGCACCGCCGTCCGGAGGTCGGCCGTGAACTCCCGCCATCCGCCCTGCTCGTGGGCCAGATGGCGGCGCAGGTGCCGGGCCCCCGCCGCGAGCGCGGCGGGGTAGGTGACCAGCGGCAGCGCGGCCAGCGTGATCCAGACGCCGGTCAGCAGGCACTCGGCGAAGAGCGCGAACCTCCCCCAGGCCCTCGATTCCGTGCGTGCCAGGGACATCGTCAGCTCACTCAGCCCTTCAGTCCGGAGGTCGCCATGCCGTCGATGAGATGGCGCTGGAAGGCGAGGAAGAAGGCCAGCACGGGCAGCAGCGCGACCAGGGACATGGCGATCATGCCGCCGTAGTTGGCGAGTCCCTCCTGGTCGACGAACATCTTCAGCCCGAGGGAGACCGTGTACTTCCCGGGCTCGTTGAGGTAGATCAGCGGGCCCATGAAGTCGTTCCAGGCATTGATGAAGGTGAAGATGGCGCTGGTGATCAGCGCCGGCCGGCACAGCGGCAGCACGATCGACCAATAGATGCGCAGATGCCCGCAGCCGTCGAGCCGCGCCGCCTCGTCCAGTTCCCGCGGCAGATTCCGCATGAACTGCACCATCAGGAAGACGAAGAACGCCTCCGTGGCCAGGTACTTCCCCAGCAGCAGCGGGGTGTACGTGTTGATCATGTCGAGGTTGCGGAACAGCACGTACTGCGGGATCAGCAGCACGTGGTACGGGAGCAGCAGCGTGCCGATCATCAGCGTGAAGAGCAGATTGCGGCCAACGAACCGGATCTTGGCGAAGGCGTACGCGGTGAGCGAGCAGGAGATCAGGATGCCGATCACCGAACCCACCGCGAGGAACAGCGAGTTGAGGAAGAAGGTGGAGATCGAGATGTCGGCGATGCCGTCGGTGAGGCTGGTGTAGTTGGACACGATCGGGTCGGCCGGGAAGAGGTCCAGACTGCCGACGATGTCCTCGCTCCGCTTGAACGACCCGCCGACGACCCACACCACCGGGTAGAGGATCACCGCGAGGAGCGCCAGCGCCCCGATGTGCCAGGCGAGCGAGCCGGGCAGCCGGCGCCGCAGGGCGCCCCTGGTCTTCGGGGCGCGCGTGATGTCGGTGGCCTGTGCGGTCATCGGCCGCCCTCCTCGTAGTGCACCCAGCGCTTCTGGGACCAGAACAGCACCGCCGTGACCAGGGCGACCGCGACCAGCAGCATCCACGCCATGGCGGAGGCGAGGCCCATCCGGCTGTTCTCGAAGCCCTGGACGTACAGGTAGCAGGTGTAGACCATGGAGCCGTCCGCCGGACCGCAGGCGTTGCCGCCCGCGCCGCCGCCGACGATGTAGGCGGAGCTGAAGATCTGGAACGAGTGGATCGTCTCCAGCAGGACGTTGAAGAACAGCACCGGCGAGATCATCGGCAGGGTGATGTTCCAGAACTGCCGCAGCCTGCCGGCCCCGTCGACGTCGGCCGCCTCGTACAGCTCCCGCGGCACCTGCTTCAGCCCGGCCAGGAAGATGACCATCGGCGCGCCGAACTGCCAGACGGTCAGGGCGACCAGGCTGTAGATGATGAGGTCCGGATCGCCGGTCCAGCCGCCCGCGTCGATACCGAAGGCCTTCTGCGTCCGGTCGACGACGGCGTCGTCCGAGAAGATCGCCTTCCAGACGATGGCGACGGAGACGCTGGCCCCGATCAGCGACGGCGCGTAGAAGGCGGCCCGGTAGAAGGCCTGCCCGCGCCGCTTCTGCGCGAGCAACAGGGCGACGCCGAGCGCCACGAGCAGCTTGACGGGCGTGCCGACGACGACGTACCAGAGGGTGACGCGCACCGAGTGGCGCCAGCGCGGGTCGCCGAACATCTCGGAGAAGTTGTCCAGGCCGATCCAGCGCGGGGCGTCGAACAGGTTGTAGTCGGTGAACGCGAAGTAGAGCGAGGCGGCCATCGGGCCCGCCGTCAGCAGCAGGAACCCGGCGATCCACGGGGACATGAAGAGATAGCCGGCCAGGTTCTCCCGGCGGCCCCGCCGCTTGATTCCGGTGGGACGCGGGGGCGTGTCCGGACCGTGCCGCGGCCCGGGGTCCTTCGCCCGGACCTCCGTCGCGGGGGCGTGTGTCACGGCGGTTCCCATCAGCTGCTGAGGGCGGTCTTCGACTCGTTGAAGAACTGCTCGACGGCGTCGGACACCGACCGCTTGCCCAGCCCCAGCTCCTCGCCGATGCGCAGGAACGCGGCCTCGCAGATGTCGGCGCCGTTCGGGTGCGGGGTGATGGGCTCCAGCACGCCGGCCTTCACCAGGGACTCCTCGTAGGCGGCGATCGCCTTGTTCACCGGGTCGGTCGGCCGGTACGCCTCGTACTGGGCGGTGGTGGCGGGGACGCCGCGGTCGTAGCCCATGATCGTGGCGACCTCGGGGTCGTGCACCATGAAGTCGATGAACTTGGCGACCTCGACCGGGTGCTGGGTGCGCTTGGAGGCGCTCAGCATCAGCGAACCGAGGTACTGGCCGGTCCGCTTGCCGTCGGTGGTGGGGACGGGCGCGAGACCGTACTCGCTCCTGCCCTCGGAGGTGTAGCGGACGGTGAAGTTGTCCCAGGTGAACTCGGAGCCCGCGAGTTCGGCGGAGAGCGCCGACTTGGGCTTGATCTGGGCGACCTTCTTGGGGTCGGCGAAGAGACCGGACCGCACGCCCTTCTCGGCCTTCGTCCACCACTGGGTCAGATCAGCCTCGGTGAAACCGAGACCGTCCTCGGTGAAGAACGCCTTGCCGTTCTGACGCAGGTACAGGTCGTAGAGGTACATGACGCCGTACATGCCGCTGTCGCCGGCGCGGCCCGTGCGGTCGCGCACCCGGGCCATCGCCTCGTCGAAGTCGTCCCAGGTCCAGCCCATTTCGGGGGTGATGCCGGCACGGGCGTAGACGGGCTTGTCGATGACGAGGGCCATCGAGTTGGAGCCCACGGGAACGCCGAGGAGCTTGCCGTCGATCTCGCCGAACGCGTCGAGGCCCGCCCGGAATCCCTCCATGCGCAGGTTGCCTGCCTTCACCTGCTCCTTGAGGTCCAGGAGCACATTCTTCGCATCGTATTTACGGAGGAATCCGATGGCATTCTGGAAGACGTCCGGCGGATTCCCGCCGGAGGCCTGCGTGTTGAACTTCTTCCAGAAATCGGTGTACGGCTGGAAGTCGGTCTTGACCTTGATCTGCGGGTACTTCTTCTCGAAGAGATCGATGGTCTTGTTGATGCGCTGCGCCCGGTCCTCGGCGCCCCACCACGCATAACGGATCGTCACCGTTCCGTCCCCGGAACCGCTTCCGCCACCGCAGGCGGTCGCCGTCGCACCGAGCCCCGTGACGGCGAGCGAGGCCCCCGCCGCTTTGAGGACCGTCCGCCTCTCCACACCCTTGCCCTGCTGCATACGAGCCTCCCCGCGACGGTCCCGGCCGCCTCATGAATCGTTTCAAGTAAGCGCTTGCTGGCACAAGGTACGGAGGGCCCGGGGGCGCGTCAATGATTCGGACAGGAATTGATGGCGGGGGCTCGCGGGGGCCGTCCGGCGGGGGCGACCGGGGATCGCGCCGGGCAGGACGGAAAGCGGCAGGTCTCCGGCGTCGCGGCCGACGGGTCGAACGGGGTGGCGGCTGCCGTGGCGGGGCGCCGGGGAGGTCACGGTTGGGTGAAGCGCCGGCCAAGCGGAACGAGGCGGAGGCGGGCCGTCCCTGGAACGACGAAGCGGCCCGGCTCACTGTTGGTGAGCCGGGCCGCTTGATCCCGGTGGGCGATACTGGGTTCGAACCAGTGACCTCTTCGGTGTGAACGAAGCGCTCTCCCACTGAGCTAATCGCCCGGGCGCAGGAAGAACATTACCCCATGTCAGGGGGTGGCTGTGACCAGCCCTGGCGGCGGTCGGCCGTGGCCGACGGGGGCCGGGCGGACCGGCCCCCGGACCGTGTCACTGGTCCTTGATCTTCCAGGGCATCTGCAGGCCGAACTTCCACAGGTAGAAGCCGGCCAGCGCGGCCACGATCACCAGGCCGACCGACGTCAGGATGATGTTGCGGCGGCGGACCCGCGGGTCCAGCGCCTTCTGGGCCGCCTCGGTGACCTTGCGCTTGGTCCAGCGCAGCACCAGCTGGGCCCAGACGAACTCGGTCGCCCAGATCGCCATGCCGCCGAAGATCACGACCCATCCCGGGCCGGGCAGCGGCAGCATGATCACGCCGGCCACCACCACGGCCAGACCGACGACGAAGACCCCGACCTGCCAGCTCAGATGCAGCGCACGCCGCGCCTTGACGAACTCGGGCGCCCTCGACCCGAGTCCCCGTTCGTCCCGACGCTCGCTCTCGTCCACCGTCACCCCGTGGGCCGCGGTCACGGCCTCGCCGGACTCGTTACTCCCCGTGTTCATGCAGCCCAACACTACCCGAGCGAATGACATCACCGGAATGGACGCAGGGCGCGAACGATCTCTCGGCCGGAAGAGTTACGTAATCCCACGCAAAACACTCAGAGGGGTTTACAACGGCACCGTAGGTGGCATGTCGATTTCGCCGACGTGCGAATCCCCGAGCGCACACTGAGCGAAAGGCCCTGGCGCTTATGAACACCACGGTCAGCTGCGAGCTGCACCTGCGCCTCGTTGTGTCGAGCGAGTCCTCCCTGCCTGTCCCCGCAGGCCTGCGGTACGACACGGCCGACCCCTACGCCGTGCACGCCACCTTCCACACCGGAGCCGAGGAAACCGTCGAGTGGGTGTTCGCCCGCGACCTCCTCGCCGAGGGACTTCACCGCCCCACGGGCACCGGCGACGTCCGCGTCTGGCCGTCGCGCAGTCATGGTCAGGGCGTCGTGTGCATCGCCCTGAGCTCTCCGGAGGGGGAAGCCCTGCTCGAGGCCCCGGCACGGGCTCTGGAGTCCTTCCTGAAGCGCACAGACGCCGCTGTGCCTCCCGGCACGGAGCACCGGCACTTCGATCTCGATCAGGAGCTGTCGCACATCCTGGCGGAGAGTTAGCGCGCCGCGCTCCGCCGTGAAGTTGTTCGGCGCCGTCGACTCGGGGTGACGGCGCCGGCCTGGACAGTCGGATGCAGGGGCTCGGCCCGCGGGATTTTTGCCGTGGGCCGGTGCCCGTGTGTTCGTGCGGGGGGGTTCGGTGTGAGTGTGGGCGCGTAGGGGGTGGGGGCTGGGATTCGTTGGCGACTGCGGGCCGTCGGGGGCTGGTCGTGCAGTTTCCCGCGCCCGTCAGGGGCGCTTCCCTGGGGCTGGTCGCGCAGCTCCCCGCGCCCCTCAGGGGCGCTTCCCTGAGGCACGGGCACGGCGCGGCCCCTCAGGCCTCCCCCGCAGCCGTGTCCCGGACGGGAACCCTTGGGGGTCGCTCCGCGTTGGAATCGAAGCCGTGTGCGGAGCGGGGAGGTGCTCGGTGAGGTCGAGCCACTACCATCGGCCAGCATCGGCGGGCGCCCGCCCGACCCCCAGGCCAGGGAGCGAATCGTGCTGATCACCCATGACACCCGGTGCGCGCTGGACACCGTGGTGGATCTGGTGAACACCGCACCGGAGGACGACGCGACTCCGGACGGGCTGGCGGACGTCGCCGCCCTCGAGGCGTTCGTGCGGGACCACAAGGTCAGCGAGGTCGGGGTGCTCACCGAGTTCGACCTGGCGGCGGTGCGCACGATCCGCGGCCGGTTCGCCGCGGTGTTCGCCGCTCCCGACGCCCGCAGCGCCGCCACGATGATCAACGAGCTGATCGCGGCCGCCGGCACCACGCCCCGGCTCACCGACCACGACGGCTACGACTGGCACGTGCACTACTTCGCCCCGGGCGCCTCCGTGGCCGACCACCTGGCCGCCGACTGCGGGATGGCTCTGGCGTTCTTCGTGGTCGCCGGTGAGCAGGAGCGTCTGCGCCGCTGCGAGGCGCCGGACTGCCGGCACGCCTTCGTCGACCTGTCCCGCAACCGCTCGCGCCGCTACTGCGACAGCCGCACCTGCGGCAACCGGCTGCACGTCGCCGCCTACCGGGCACGCCGCAAGGAGGCGGCGGGCTGATCCGCCCTTCCTGTCACGGACGGTGACGGGAGATACCGGGCCGACGCGGTCCCGACGGGTGACGCCGGGAACCGCGGGTACGGCTCACAGCCACAGCAGGTCGTGCAAGGCGGCCGTGAGCAGCAGACACCCGATCACCGCAAGGAAGATCATCAGCGGTGGCTGGGATAGGGCGAAGAGGCATCCGCGCGGCTCGTCCTGCTGCGGCGCGGCATCGCTCTGTGTCGTGTCCAGCATCTCGCCGCGATGATGACGCATCGGACGGGCCGGACGCGATCAACACCCAGGGAAAACATCCGCGCACACGGAAAGCGCGGTCTACCGGTCAGGGCGTGATCACTTCGGTCAGATTCCGTGCTTCTTGAGGATGGCCTCGATGTCGCTGAAGTCGTCGTCGCCCTGCGCGGCCGGCTTCTGCCGGGGCGCGGGGCTCTGCGTGCGGGCGGACTGTCCCAGGGCGGGCGAGGTGGCGGCGGGCGAGGTGGCGGCGGGGGCGGCCGCCTCCCGGGCCGCCTTGCGTTCCTTGCGGGTGCCGCCGCGCCGGCGCTCCACCGTGCGGGTCGTGGCGAACATCAGCCAGGACAGGCCCAGCACGCCGAAGCCCGCCCACGCGACGGGACTGAAAGCGGTGTCCGCGAGCCACTCGACGACGCCGGTCATCACCAGGCCGAGCGGCACCAGCGCGTACGCGGCGATACGGGTCGCCGTGAGGTAGCGCTTGCGGTAGGCCGTGACCACCGCGATGCCCAGGCCTGCCGCGGCGACGGCGGAGCAGACGGTCTCGGCAATCATCCGGTCCTCCAGGGCAGCGTGCGTGCGGTCACGACGGGCTTGGCCTCCGTCCCTTCCATCCTGCACCCGCGGCGCTCCGGGCGGCCATGGTCCGGGCGGACATCAGGGACATCTCCGGGTCCCCGCTCCTCCGCAGGTGCCGGTCGGCGCATCTCGGTGATCCGGGGCTCCGGGGCCGGATTGGGTGGTGCCGGGGCGCTGCTGGAAGACTGTCGGCCATGAGTGACTCCTCCCCCGCCCGCCCCGCCGCCCCCGTCCTCGACGTGTGGTGCGAGCTGCAGTGTCCCGACTGCCGGACCGCCCTGGACGACCTCCGCGCCCTGCGGGCCCGGTACGGCGACCGGCTGGACGTCCGGCTGCGGCACTTCCCGCTGGAGAAGCACAAGCACGCCTTCGCCGCCGCCCAGGCCGCCGAGGAGGCATGGGAGCAGGGGCGGGGCTGGGAGTACGCGGAGGCCGTGCTCGGCCGGGTCGAGGAGCTGGAGCGCCGGGGCGAGGGCGTCCTGGTCGAGGTCGCCCGGGAGCTGGGCCTCGACGCCGACGAGGTCGACACCGCGCTGATCGACGGCCGGCACATCCTGGTGGTCGACGCCGACCAGGCCGAGGGCAAGGCGATCGGCGTGACCGGCACGCCGACGTACGTCATCGGCGGGGAGCGGCTCGACGGCGGCAAGAGCCAGGAGGGGCTGCGCGGGCGGATCGAGGAGATCGCGGACCGGCTGCTGGCCGGCCAGGACGCCTGACCTGCACGTCCCGTCCTCCCCCGGCGGCTACACCAGCGGCTTGTACAGCGAGTACCGGGTCGTGGTGTAGCCGAGCGAGTCGTAGAGCCGCTCGGCCGGGGTGTTGTCCGCGAAGACGTTGAGGCCTATGGTCCGGTTGCCCGCGGCGGCGGCCTGGCCCTCGGCGAGCAGCATGAGGCTGCGTCCGTGGCCCCGGCCCCGGTGGGCGGGCCGGGTCTCCACGTCGAAGACGAACGCGCGCTCCCCGCGCACCGCGAGCCACAGCGTGCCGACGACCGCGCCCTCGTGTTCGAGGACGCTGAGGAGCATGTCCTCCGTGGCGAGGCCGTCGGGCAGCAACGCCGCCTGGTCGGCGGCTGCCTTGGCCAGCGCCTCCGTCTCCGGCACCCCGCGCCGCGTCCAGTCCCGCGCGTACGCGGCGGAGCTCTCGGCATGCCAGGTGACGTACTCCTCCTCGGTCATGGGCCGTGCGCGGGTGCCGTCCGGCAGGGCGGGCGGGGTGGCGCCGAGGGGTTTCTCCATGTTCCGGTTGCGGACGACGTAGCCGAGGGCCGTGGCGAGGGCGAGGGCGGCGCCCGGTTCGGCGGGGACGGTGACCTCGACGCGGCGGCAGCCCCAGCCGCGCGCCACCTCCTCCGCCGCGAGGGCGGCCACCGTGCCCCGGCCGCGCCGGCGGTCGGGTTCGTCTATGCGCAGGCTGACGATCCTCGCCACGGCGTCGCCGAAGACGGGGTCCGTGCCGAGGTGCACCTCCCCCACGGGACGGCTGTTCACGCAGACGTGGAAGCGACGCGAACGCGTCCCGTCGGGGTTCCGCTGGAGCGGCTCGGCCGGCCGCAGGGTGGTGGTCATCACGGCTGTTCTACCCCGCAGCGGCCCCGTCTTCAGCCGGTTTTCCGGTCCCTCACGGGTCGATGTCCGCCGCGGACCGCTCGTCGAAGATCCGCATGGCCTTGGCCGTCACCGGGCCGGGCGCGGCGGACAGTTCGCGGTCGTCGACGCGGTGCACGGCCTGCACGTCGCGCAGGGTGGAGGTGAGGAAGATCTCGTCGGCCTCGCGCAGGACGTCCAGCGGCAGGTCGGTCTCCTTGGCCCCGGTCCACTCGGCGACCAGCCGGCGGGTGATGCCCGCGAGGCAGCCGGAGTGGAGCGGCGGGGTGTGGATCTCGCCGTCGAGGACGACGAAGACGTTGGACCCGGTGCCCTCGCAGAGCTGTCCGACGGTGTTGCCGAACAGCGCCTCGGTGGCGCCGTGTTCGTGCGCGCGGGCGAGGGCGACGACGTTCTCGGCGTACGAGGTGGTCTTCAGGCCGGTGAGCGCGCCGCGCTCGTTGCGGGTCCAGGGCACGGTGACGACGGCCGTGGTGTCCGGGCGGCGGGTGGTCTCCCCGAGGGCGACGACGAGGGTCGGGCCCTTGTCGCCGCGGTCGGAGCCGAGCGGGCCGTGTCCGCCGGTGTAGGTGAGGCGCAGCCGGCCGAGCGGCGCGGGGTTGGCCTCGAGGACGGCGGCACAGGCGCGGCGAACCTCGTCGAGGTCGGGGTCGGGCAGTCCGAGGCCCCGGGCCGATCGGGTCAGCCGGTCGAGATGCCGGGTGAGGGCGAACGGCCGGCCGTCCACGGCCTTCACCGTCTCGAAGATGCCGTCGCCCACGGTCAGTCCGTGGTCGAAGACGGAGACGCGGGCGGAGTCGGAGTCCCGCAGCGCGCCGTCGAGCCAGATCTTCACGTCTGGATCCTTTCGCTCACCTGGTACGTCCCCGACGCTACCGCGAGCAGCCGGGAAGCCTTCAGTTCGGTCTCCCGCCACTCCCCCTCGGGGTCGGAACCCCAGGTGATCCCGGCGCCGGTGCCGAAACGGAGCACGGCCGGACCGTCCGCGTCCCGGTCGATCCAGAAGGTGCGGATGCCGACGGCGAGCACGCCGGTGCCGCGGTCGGCGTCGACCCAGCCGATCCCGCCGCAGTACGGGCCGCGCGGGGCGGTCTCCAGGGCGTCGATGATCCGCAGCGCGCTGGACTTGGGGGCCCCGGTGACGGAGCCGGGCGGGAAGGCGGCGCGCAGCAGCCCGGGCCAGCCCTCGCCGTCGCGCAGCTCGCCGCGGACCGTGGAGACGAGGTGGACCAGGCCGGGGTGCTTCTCGACGGCGCACAGGTCGGGCACGGTGACGGTGCCGGTGGCGCAGACCTGTCCGATGTCGTTGCGGACCAGGTCGACGATCATGACGTTCTCGGCGTAGTCCTTCTCCAGCAGGTCCGCCTCGGTCCGCCCGGTGCCCTTGATCGGCCCGGACTCGACGACCCGCCCGTCCCGGCGGAGGAACAGCTCCGGCGAGGCGGTGGCGATCTCCACGCCGTGCCGCGGAAGCCGAATCGTTCCTGCGTAGGGCGCCGGGTTGCCGCGGGCCAGCAGGGCGGTGAGGGCGTCCACGTCGGCGTCCGGGGGCACCGGCGCGGACAGGACGCGGCAGAGGTTCGCCTGGTAGACCTCGCCCGCCGCGATGTGGTCGCGGATGCGGCGCACGCCCGCCGTGTACGCGGCGCGGTCGAGGGAGGACGTCCAGTCGCCGGCCACCGGTCCGCGCCAGGCGCCCGGGGCGGGCGGCGGCACCGGCTCGGTGCGGACGTCCCGGAACCGGGCGCAGGTCAGACGCCCCTCGAAGTCGGCGGCGACGGCCCAGAAGCCCGAGGAGTCCAGGGCGGCGGGGTCGTCGGTGACGTCGGCGAGGCCGGTGGCGACGCGGTCACCGAAGCGCGCGAGAGGTGGCAGGTCGTGCACGCCACGAGTCTATGGCGGGGGCGGACGGGTGACGTGGCCACGCCCGTGAGCAGGTGCAGCGCAGCACGCTGCGCAAACGGGTTTTTGTACTGGCCCCGGAATCCGCTAGAGTTCAGTTCGTCGCCGGGACGCGGATGCGGACCGAAACGACAGGCGGACGTAGCTCAGTTGGTAGAGCGCAACCTTGCCAAGGTTGAGGTCGCGAGTTCGAGCCTCGTCGTCCGCTCGAAGGAAGAGGGGGCTTCCCGGTCCCCTACACTCCTGGTGGAGTGGCCGAGAGGCGAGGCAACGGCCTGCAAAGCCGTCTACACGGGTTCAAATCCCGTCTCCACCTCCAAGGACGATTAGCTCAGCGGGAGAGCGCTTCCCTGACACGGAAGAGGTCACTGGTTCAATCCCAGTATCGTCCACTGGATCTCCGGATCCTGGATCTGCGAAGATCCGAACCCCGCGCGATTAGCTCAGCGGGAGAGCGCTTCCCTGACACGGAAGAGGTCACTGGTTCAATCCCAGTATCGCGCACGCAGTGCCCATGATCCGCTCCGTGGAGTGGTCGTGGTCCCGAGGACGATTAGCTCAGCGGGAGAGCGCTTCCCTGACACGGAAGAGGTCACTGGTTCAATCCCAGTATCGTCCACACGGCTCGAAGCCCCCGGTCCCGCGACCGGGGGCTTCGTCGTGCGTCCTCAGCTGGAGAAGAGCATGTGGCCGAAGCTCTTGTGACGGCGGTGACCGCCGTAGTGGCCGCCGTGGTGGCCGCCCTGCGGCGCTCCCCACGCCGGGGCCTGCGGGGCCGCGGCCGGGTAGGCCTGGGGCGCGGCCGGCGGGGGCGGTGCGGGCTGCGACCACTGGGACTCGAGCCGGGTCAGCGCCTCCAGCTCGCCGTAGTCGAGGAAGATCCCCCGGCACCCGCTGCACTGCTCGATCTGGACACCGTTGCGGTTGTACGTGTGCATCGGGGCACGGCACTTCGGACACTGCATGGTCGGGTCAACTCCTCGCCGGTCGTACCTGCTTCGCGTATCAGCTGGACAGACTCTGTCCGGCTGTGGGCCGGTTGCACCCTACGTCGGGGAAATTCGTCTCAGTCCGCCGGGGCGGCGGCCGGCACGGACCGCATGCGGGCGCAGGCGTCGACCAGCCACTCCTCCACCTCGTCCAGCGCCCGGCCCGCCTCGGCCGCCTTGGTGACGGCGCGGGCGGCGGTCTGCGCGGTGAGCGCGCGGGCCGGGACGTCCAGCGCAGGCCAGGGGTCGCCGTCGGCCGGTACGGCGGGACCGCCGGCGGCGCGGTAGGCGGTGAGGAAGCGGTGCCAGGCGTCGGTGTCGAGCATCCCCACCGCGTACCAGGCGGCGGGGCGGGCCAGGTCCCAGACCGGCGGGCCCGCGCCGAGGTCGTCCACGTCGATCAGCAGCCAGGGGCTTCCCGGTGCGGGGTCGCGTACGAGCTGGCCGAGGTGGAAGTCGCCGTGGCAGAGGCGTGCGGGTCCCGGCGCGGGCGCCTCGCCGCGGGCCCACGGCGGGAGGTCCGCCCACGCGTCCAGCACGGGGGCGACGGCCGGGTGGGGCGGGGCGAGGTCCCGGAGGAGCGCGACGGCGCGGGCGGCCTTCTCGGGTCCGCGCATGGGAGGGACGGCCCCGGGGAGCGGGGTGCGGTGCAGGCGGGCGAGGAGGACGCCCGCCTCCTCCCAGGGGGCGGCGTCCGGGTCGTCCGGGTCCACGGGCGTGCCGTAAGGCCAGTACGTGACCGGGCGGCCGTACAGCTCGGCCGGGGCCGGGGTGAGCGGAGGCAGCAGGATGCCGGGGAGGCGGGCGGCGACGGCGGTGCGCACGGCGAGCGCGGCGGTGTCCGTGTCCAGGGCGTGCGCCTTGGCCACGGCGGCGCCGTGCCGGACGACGGTGGTGTCCTCACGGTGGGCGAGGGTGCCCGCGACGCAGGAGCAGACGGGGTCGCGGGAGTGGGCCGCCTCCGCGGCACGGGCGGACAGGGCGGGGAGGGGGTCCTCGGTCACGGGAGGAGGCTACGCGGGGCGGACGGGCGGCCTGGCGGGCGCGGGTGGAAGACGGGCGTCCCAGCGGGGGACGGTGCAAGTCGGGCGTCCACGCAGGCGCCAGCGAAGAAGGAGCGTCCCAGGCAGGCACCGGTGGAAGACGGACATCCACGCAAGCACCGGCGAAGAACAAGCGTCCCAGGCAGGCACCGGTGCAGGACGGACATCCACGCAAGCACCGGCGAAGAACAAGCGTCCCAGGCAGGCACCGGTGCAGGACGGACATCCACGCAAGCACCGGCGAAGAACGAGCGTCCCAGGCAGGCACCGGTGCAGGACGGACATCCACGCCGGCGCCGGTGAGGGACAGGCGTCCTCACGGGTGCCGGCCGAAGACGCCCGGGGAAAAGCAATGCCGGCGCAGCTCCCCAGCTGCGCCGGCATCTTGCCGTCCGCCGCACCCCCGTCCCCACGGGGTTTCATGGGTGGATGTCCCCGCCCGGACCGCTCTTCCGGGCCTGGGGTCGCCGAAGTCAGCGCCCCAGCATCTCGCCCACGGACGACGCCTGTGTGGTCACCAGCTCCCACCCGTCGAAGACGAGGAGGAGCAGGACCGCCAGGGGCAGGGCCATGAGCGTCGCCACCAGCGGGTGCCGGCGGCCCTCGCCGCGATCCCGCGTGCGGAGCAGTGTCCGCGGTGCCGTGTAGGCCATGGCCCCTTCTCCTGACCGTTTCTGTTGTCTTTGGCAGCGGCGGGCGTCCGACCTCGGGGGACGAGTGCTGCACCCGCCGCTCGACATCGAATCTAGGGGTTTCCGGCTTCCCGCACGTCATGCCCTCGTACCGATCGGTGGGCCTCCCCGAGGATGAGCGGGGCGGCGCGCCGTACTCCCCTGGGTGGAGACGGCGTCCTACGCCTCGGGGACATCCCCGAGGGGACGGCCGCCGCGGCCCGCTCCCTCCGAGGTGTCCTGGCGCGGGACGGGCTGCTCCACCAGGGCCAGCACCCGGTTCGCCATGAAACGCGCCGTCCGCACCACAGCACCGGTTCGGGTGACTTCGCTCACTTCGACCACCCCTCGTCGCACCGCCGTCTCGACCCTGCGGCCCGCCCGCGAGGCCACCACCTCGTACGTCCGTGTCGTGTCCCCCGCGTCCACGACGATCTCGACCCGGTCACCCTTCACGCGATCAATCCCCCTCCCGCGTCGGGTGGTTGGGACGGGGCGGGCACCGGCGTGAACCCGGCCTGTTCACGCCCTCCCTGACCACTCTTCAAGTCTCCCACCGGCCACTGACAATCCGTCGAGCGGAGAGGGCGCGGCCTCTGCGCACGGACGGCTGTGGAAACGTAAGCTGTGGCACGTCACAGGACCGGGCAGCGGGGATGAACATGGCGATGATGCGCCTGAGGCGCGAGGACCCGCGCGTCGTCGGCTCTTTCAGGCTTCACCGACGGCTCGGCGCGGGCGGGATGGGCGTGGTCTATCTGGGCTCCGACAAGAAGGGGCAGCGGGTCGCGCTGAAGGTCATCCGCCCCGATCTCGCGGAGGACCAGGAGTTCCGCTCACGGTTCGCCCGTGAGGTGTCGGCGGCCCGGCGCATCCGCGGCGGCTGCACGGCCCGGCTGGTCGCCGCCGACCTGGAGGCGGACCGCCCCTGGTTCGCCACCCAGTACGTGCCCGGCCCCTCCCTGCACGACAAGGTCGCCGACGAGGGCCCGCTCAGCGCCGCCGAGGTGGCCGCCGTGGGCGCCGCGCTCTCGGAGGGGCTGGTCGCGGTGCACGAGGCGGGGGTGGTGCACCGGGACCTCAAGCCGTCCAACATCCTGCTGTCCCCGAAGGGGCCGCGGATCATCGACTTCGGCATCGCCTGGGCCACCGGCGCGTCGACGCTCACGCACGTGGGCACGGCCGTCGGCTCGCCCGGCTTCCTCGCGCCCGAGCAGGTGCGCGGTGCGGCGGTCACTCCCGCCACGGACGTGTTCTCGCTGGGCGCCACGCTCGCGTACGCGTCCATGGGTGACTCGCCCTTCGGGCACGGCAGTTCCGAGGTGATGCTGTACCGGGTGGTGCACGAGGAGGCACAGCTGCAGGGCGTCCCCGACGCGCTGGCCCCGCTGGTGCGGGCCTGTCTGGCGAAGGACCCCGAGGAGCGGCCGAGCACGCTGCAACTGTCGCTGCGGCTGAAGGAGATCGCCGCGCGGGAGGCGCAGGGGCTCGCCGACGTGCGTCCGCCGGCGCCGCGCAGCCCGGATTCCGAGCGGGCGAGTGGGCGGCTCGCCGACGCCTACCCCGACCGTGAGCCGCGCCGCCAGGGCGGCCGGGCCACGCCCCCGCGCGGCGCCTCCGCCTCCCGGAACGGCGGCCCCTCGTCCTCGCGTGGCGGCCGCAGCGTGCCCCCGTCCCGGGGCAACGGCTCCGGGCGGAACGGGGCGCCCCGCCAGGGCACACCGGCCCGCCCCCGCCCGCGTACCGGAACCTCGTCGCGCGGCGGCACCCGCCCGGGCACGGGCGCCCGCCGCCCGGCGCCCCGCACCGGCTCAGGCCTGCGTCCGGCGAATCCGCGGCTGCTGAGGCAGCGGCTGTTCGTGTTCGTGGTGGTGACGCTGGTGGTGGCGTTCGGTATCGCGCTGGTGCAGGGGTGCCAGGGGCCGTCCTGAGCGGACGCTCTCGGGCCGGTGCCGGCCCGGTCGCCTCCTCAGTCGAACGACTTGTCGCCCTCCCAGTGCACGGTCACGACCTCGGGCAGCAGGGCGTTGATCACGACACGCCCGACGTCCGTCTTGAACCGGTCGATGATGCCGGGGATGTCCCCCGGCGGGAACCGGTTCTGCAGCGCCGCCAGGAGCAGCTCCGCCGGTACCCCGGCCTTGTCCGCGAGGGCGCGGGTGTTCGCCGGGTTGTTGCCCCATCCCTTGTCGGCGTTGCTCCGCCCGATGTGGATCGACTCCCCGGCCGTCAGGATCGAGGCGCCGTGCTGCTCGATGCTCGACTGGCTGCCGGCCAGGCGGGCCGTCAGGTGGAAGAGCGAACCCTCTATTTTCACCGAGGACGAACCGCTCCTGCGGTCGACGACCTCGCCACCGGTGTTCAGGACCACGTTGAGGTGGACCGCCAGTACGGCCGTCGTCGTCCCGTCCTGCACCCGCACCTCCAACGGGCGGGAGATGAGGTTCTTGCCACCGTTGTTGCGGGATTCCGGTCCGAACTGGAAGCCGCCGAGGGTGCGGTTGTGGCCGACGACGATGTCGAGCAGCTGATTGCCGTCCACCGTGGCGGAAGCGGTGGCCTGCCCGCCCCTGGCGCGTTGGACGACGGCCCCCCGCTGCGCGGGGGCGTGGCCGCCGGCCACCGTCCCGGATGCCGCGACGGCCGGGGCGTCCGTCGCGCGCTGGACGGGTGACGCCGCCGCTGCCCGGGCGCCGACCTCGGCCGCCTCGCGTTCGGCGTGGTCGTTCTCGTCGGAGACCTTCAGGCCGTTGCCCATGTCGTGCCGGGGACCGCGCCCCGCCGTTGCTGCACGACGTGATGCAGCTCGTGGTAGAGGGTCTGCGGCTGAGAGACGTCACCGACGATGTCGCTGCCCGAGGTGAAGGCGACGGCGCCCAGGGCGCGGGAGACCTCGATGTCCTTCGGGCCGTCATGAATCCGCACCGCGCTGTAGGTGTCCCTGGGGGTGCCCAGTCTGGCCTCCGCGTCCCGCTGGACCGACGTCGGCAGGGAGCGGCCGGGCGAGCCGAGGACGCTCTTCACCGCCGCGCCGGTCGCCTCCTCGGTGGTCTGCGTCCCGTGCCCGCAGTCGGCGCCGTGCCGGTGCGCCTCCCGTTGCAGGGCGCGTGAGACAGCCCTGTTGCCGGCGGTCCGCTGGAGCGCGGTGACGTCACCCGGCGTGAGACCGGCGCCCCGGGAGAGCAACGCCCGGTCCGGGTCCGCCGACGGGTTCCTGGTGACAGGGACGCGCGGTCTCGTCCCGTCCTGCGCCTTCTCCGAGTCCTGCGCGCGCATGCGACGAAGCCCCTCCGGTGAACGTACGTGGTCCCCACCTTGCATACGTCACGGAAGCGCGCGGCCATAAGGACGAAAAGGGCACCGCTGGCTGCCCTTTGGGACGCGCGTGGCCTGCCTACTCCTGCGGTCGCCCCGCCGTCACCGCGTAGAAGGCGACCGCCGCCGCCGCGCCCACGTTGAGGGAGTCCACGCCGTGGGACATCGGGATGCGGACCCAGGTGTCGGCGGCGGCGAGGGCGCGGCGGGACAGGCCTGTGCCTTCCGCGCCCAGCATCAGGGCCACCCGGTCCATGCGGTGCGGGGCCGTCTCGTCGAGGGTGTGGGCGCGTTCGTCCGGGGTGAGGGCGAGGACGGTGAAGCCCAGCTCCTGGACCGTCGTCAGGTCCTTGGGCCACGTTTCCAGGCGGGCGTACGGGACGGAGAAGACGGCGCCCATGGAGACCTTGACGCTGCGGCGGTACAACGGGTCGGCGCAGTCCGGGGAGAGCAGCACCGCGTCCATGCCGAGCGCGGCGGCCGAGCGGAAGATCGCGCCGATGTTGGTGTGGTCGTTGACCGACTCCATGACGACGACGCGGCGGGCCGTGCGGAGCACGTCGGCGGGGTCGGGCAGCGGCCGGCGCTGCATGGAGGCGAGCGCGCCACGGTGCACGTGGTAGCCGGTGACCTGCTCGGCGAGGGCGGGTTCCACGACGTACACGGGGGCTTCGGAGCGGTCGATGACGTCCTTCATGACGTCGACCCACTTCTGCGACAGCAGCATGGAGCGCATGCCGTAACCCGCGTCGCCCGCCCGCCGGATGACCTTCTCGCCCTCGGCGATGAACAGGCCCTCGGCGGGTTCGCGGCGGCGGCGCAGCTCGACGTCCGTGAGGTTGGTGTAGTCGTGCAGGCGCGGGTCGGCGGGGTCGTCGACGGTGATGATCTCGCCCATCTCAGGCGGCCGTCCCGTCCGGGCCCACGGCCACGACGTCGCCGATGACGATGACCGCCGGGGGCTTCACGTCCTGGGCGACGACCGTCTCGCCGACCGTGGCGAGGGTGGCGTCGACGCGGCGCTGGGCGGCGGTGGTGCCCTCCTGGACGAGGGCGACCGGGGTGTCCGGGGACTTGCCGTGCGCGACGAGGGTCTCGGCGATCCGGCCGATCTTGTCGACGCCCATGAGGATCACCAGGGTGCCGGTCAGCTTGGCCAGGGACGGCCAGTCGACCAGGGAGCGCTCGTCGTCGGGGGCGACATGGCCGCTGACCACGGTGAACTCGTGCGCCACACCGCGGTGGGTGACGGGGATGCCGGCCGCGCCCGGCACGGAGATGGAGCTGGAGATGCCCGGGACGACGGTGCAGGGGATGCCGGCCTCGGTGAGGGCGTGCAGTTCCTCCATGCCGCGCCCGAAGACGTACGGGTCGCCGCCCTTGAGGCGGACCACGGCCTTGCCCTGCTTGGCGTGCTCGATCAGCGCGTCGTTGATGGCCTCCTGCGCCATGAACCGCCCGTAGGGGATCTTCGCCGCGTCGATCACCTCGACATGCGGCGGGAGTTCGGCGAGGAGGTCGCGCGGGCCGAGGCGGTCGGCGATGACGACGTCGGCCTCGGCGAGCAGACGGCGGCCGCGCACGGTGATGAGGTCCGGGTCGCCGGGGCCGCCGCCGACGAGGGCGACGCCCGCCGTGCGGGTGCGGTGGTGCGGGGCGACGAGGGTGCCGTCGCGCAGTCCTTCGACCACGGCGTCGCGGACGGCCGCGGTGTGCCGGGGGTCGCGTCCTCGCGCGTCGGTGGTGAGCACGGCGACGGTGACGCCCTCGCTGTGTCCGGTCGCCGGGGTCCAGGCGGTGGCCTGGTCGGCGTCGTCGGAGCGGACGCACCAGACGCGGTGCGCCTCGGCCTCGGCGGACGCGGCGGTGTTGGCGTCGGGGTCGCTGGTGGCGATCAGCGCGTACCAGGCGTCGGCGAGGTCGCCCTCGGCGTAGGGGCGGCGGTGCCAGGTGATCTCACCGGCGTCCGCCATGGCCTCCACGGAGGGGGTGGCCTCCGGTGACACGAGGTGGATGTCGGCGCCCGCCCTGATCAGGGCGGGGAGACGCCGCTGGGCGACCTGACCGCCGCCGAGGACGACGACCCGGCGTCCGGTGAGGCGGAGGCCTACGGGGTAGGGCGGGTGTTCGGCCATCAGCTGGGGCTCCTCGGACGAGCGATGGGTCAGCGGGCACGCTGCGGCGTCGGAGCGGGCCTGACGTGGCATTTTATGCCCGCGGGCGGCGAAGGTGGGGTGGGTCCGGGGAGTGGGACGGGTCTCACCCGGGACCGGCGCGCCGTACGCGGCCGCCACGGGCGGCGTCCCCGCCCGCCCGTGGCGATGCGGGCGGGGACGTCCGTGCCTCTACTTCTCCGTCACGCCCGCCGAGTCGAACGTGGCGACCTCGTGCATGGCGCGGGCCGTGCTCTGCACGAGCGGGAGCGCGAGCAGCGCGCCCGTGCCCTCGCCGAGCCGCAGGTCGAGATCGACCAGCGGGCGCAGGCCCAGCTTGTTGAGCGCGGCCACATGGCCGGGCTCCGCGCTGCGGTGGCCGGCGATGCAGGCCGCGAGGACCTCCGGCGCGATGGCGCGGGCGACCAGGGCGGCGGCGCCGGCGCTGACGCCGTCCAGGATCACCGGCGTACGCAACGACGCACCGCCGAGCAGCAGGCCCACCATCGCCGCGTGCTCGAACCCTCCGACCGCGGCCAGCACGCCGAGCGGGTCGGACGGGTCCGGCTGGTGCAGGTCCAGGGCGCGGCGCACGACGTCGGTCTTGCGGGCGAGCGTCTCGTCGTTGATGCCGGTGCCGCGGCCCGTGACCTCGGCCGGGTCGGCGCCGGTGTACACGGAGATGAGGGCCGCGGACGCCGTGGTGTTCGCGATGCCCATCTCACCGGTGAGCAGGGCCTTGTTGCCGGCCGCGACCAGGTCGCGGGCGGTCTCGATGCCCACCTCGATGGCCTGCTTGGCCTCCTCGCGGGTCATGGCGGGCCCGGCGGTCATGTCGGACGTGCCGGCGCGGATCTTGCGCGGCAGCAGTCCGGGCGTGGCCGGCAGGTCGGAGGAGACGCCCACGTCGACCACGCACACCTCGGCGCCGACCTGGGCGGCGAAGGCGTTGCACACCGCTCCGCCGCCGAGGAAGTTGGCCACCATCTGGGCGGTGACCTCCTGCGGCCAGGGGGTGACGCCCTGGGCGTGCACCCCGTGGTCACCGGCGAAGATCGCGACGGCGGCGGGCTCGGGGATCGGCGGCGGGCACTGCCGGGACAGCCCCGACAGCTGGGCGGAGATGATCTCCAGCATGCCGAGCGCTCCGGCCGGCTTGGTCATGCGCTTCTGGCGCTCCCACGCCTCGCCGAGCGCCTTGGCGTCCAGCGGGCGGATCTGCGCGACGGTCTCGGCAAGCAGGTCGTGGGGGTCCTCTCCGGGCAGGGCGCGGCGGCCGTACGTCTCCTCGTGCACCACCCAGGACAGGGGGCGCCGCTTGGACCAGCCGGCCTGCATCAGCTCGGGCTCGTCCGGGAACTCGTCGACGTAGCCGACGCACAGGTAGGCGACGACCTCCAGGTGCTCGGGCAGGTCCAGGGCGCGGACCATCTCCCGCTCGTCGAAGAAGCTGACCCAGCCGACGCCGAGGCCCTCCGCGCGGGCGGCGAGCCAGAGGTTCTCCACCGCGAGCGCCGAGGAGTACGGCGCCATCTGCGGCTGGGTGTGCCGGCCGAGGGTGTGGCGACCGCCGCGCGTGGGGTCGGCGGTGACCACGATGTTCACCGGGGTGTCGAGGATGGCCTCGATCTTCAGTTCCTTGAACTGCTTGGCCCGGCCCTTGGGGAGCGTCTTGGCGTAGGCCTCGCGCTGGCGCGTCGCCAGTTCGTGCATCCGGCGCCGGGTCTCCTCGGAGCGGATGACGACGAAGTCCCAGGGCTGCGAGTGCCCGACGGAGGGCGCGGTGTGGGCGGCCTCCAGGACGCGCAGCAGCACCTCGTGCGGGATGGGGTCGCCGCGGAAGCCGTTGCGGATGTCGCGGCGCTCGCGCATCACCTTGAGCACGGCCTCGCGCTCGGCGTCCGCGTAACCGGGGGCGGCGGGACCGGCCGGCTCGGGCTGCCGCGCGGGCTCGGGCTCGACGCCGGCGCCCTGGGTGTCCAGGTCGTCGGGGGTCTGGGCGAGTTCGGCGTCGGCGTCGGGGGCCTCAGGGGCCGTCTCCTCGGGGACCGGCACGCCCTGCGGCGGGGTCGGGGCGAGGTGGGGCGCGGTGGGCACGGTGCCGTCCACGGGGACGAACTGGCCCAGCGGCTGGTCCGCCTCGGGCTCCAGCGGCAGGGTGCCGGGCAGCGGGGTCGCGTGCGCGGGCGTCTGCTGGGGGCCCTGGACGGGCTCGGAGGCGGCAGGGGGCTCGACCGCGGACGCGGGGCCCGGGGCGGGCTCGACGGCCTCCGGGGCGGCCGGTTCGGCGGGCGCGGGGGCCACGTCGGGGACCAGTTCCGCCGTGGGGGCGACGGCCTCCGGCGCGGGGGCAACGGCTTCGGAGGCGGGGGCAAGGGCCTCGGGCGCGGGGGCAAGGGCCTCGGGCGCGGGGGCAACGGCTTCGGGCGCGGGGGCAACGGCTTCGGGCGCGGGCGCCTGCTCGTCGGCCGGGGCCTGGTCTGGGGCCTGGGCGGCCACGGTCTCCGGTTCCTCCGCTGCCGGTACGGCGGTGTTGGGCGCCTCGGCGGGTGGGGCTTCCGGTGCCTGCACGTCCTGCGGCTCTACGGCCTCCCGCACAGGGGCGGGCTCAGGCGCCTCCGGGGCCTGCACGTCCTGCACGTCCTGCACGTCCTGTACGGGCGCAGGCTGCTCGGGCGCCTCCGCCACCTGAACCGCCTCGGGCGCGACCGCCTCCGCCACGGGGGCGTCCTGAGCCACCTCGGCAGCAGCCTCCGCGTCCGGCGTACCGGCAGTCTCCTCAGTGGCCGCCTGCGGCACGTCAGCGTCGGCGACAGCGGCCTGAGCGGCCTCGCCCTCCGGTGCCTGCGCCTGCTCCGGCACGACCACCGCCGCGTCGGCGTCCTGCGCCTCCTGAGCCACAGGCTCGTCAGCGACAGGCTCGTGAGCGGCGGGCGGCACCTCCGCACCCTGGCCCTCGGCCACGGGCACGCCACCGTCCCCCGCCTCACCCGCGTCCGGAACGACAGCAGCCGCGTCCACCGGAGCCGACGCGCCCGCGTCACCGCCCGTCACGCCACCAGCCGCCACGCCCCCGGGCACACCCTGCCCAGGAACCACCGGCGTCCCCTGCTCCCCGTACGCCGCCGCAGGCGTCTGCTCGCCCTCCGGGGCGACCGCCGTGCCGACCGCCTGGGTGGCTACCCGGGCGACGGCAGCCTGGGCCGGGTCCGCCGGTCCCGCGGCCGGAACCTGGGCGACCCAGGGCGCGGCCTGCGGCGCCGCCGCCTCGCGCGTGCGCGGGACGTCGAGGTACTCGGGGCCGAGGGTCGGCGGGCCCGGCTGGCGGGCCGGGAGGTCGGCGGGGCCGCGGTCGGCGAGGGAGCGGACCGGGCTCGCGGACAGGTCGGGCAGCGGCGGGCCGAGGTGTAGCGGACGGCGCGGCGGGGCCGGAGCCGGCGAAGGGGCGGGCGCCGGCGCCTGCGGCTGCGGCTCGGGCGGGCGGACGCCGCCGAGGTCGACGGAGCCGCTGTCACGGCCGTCCGTCTCGTGCGGGCCCGGCTGGTGGACGGTCTCGACGACCGGCGCGGGCGCGGGCGGCGCGATCTCGTTGCCCCAGGCGCCCTGGGCGCCCGGCAGCAGCAGGTCTTCGTCCTCGGCGGGACTGTCGGAGAGGTAGGTGTACGCGTCCGGCGCGGCGACGCCCGGCTGCTCCACCCTGCCTGCGTTCTCCGGCAGTCCCTCGCCCGGGACCTGGCCGGTGTCGGTCATGCGTACCCCTCGCCCATCGGTTAGTGCTCCTACGACCAGCTCACCCGGAACGGCGCACCGACCGCCCCACACTGAAGAACGAGCGTGCGTCCCCAGCGGCACGAACGGCCCGCCCGAAAAAGGCGACAAAGCCATTCACTGGCATTGTCGCGGGCGCACCGCCGTCGCGTCAGCTTGATCGGCGACGGTTCCGCTGTGGACTGCGCCACTTTGCGCGTCCTCCGGTTCCTGCCGTACCACGACCCACCCCAAAACGGGCGCGCTTTTTGGACATTGGCCGACGAAGCGCCGGGTGACCAGTGCGGTACAACGATCGGCCAGCCTACCGCGCGCAGTACGACAAACCGATCACGGGGACGGCTATGGGGGTCAGCGGCCGCGGGCGGGCAGCACCCCACTGAGCAGGAACGCGACGCTCCGTTCCTTCTCCGTCCAGGCCCTGGTGTCGAGTTCGACGGACTGGAGCAGGGAGCACTCGACGCGGTAGCCGTGTTCCGTCAGGTTCCGGCCGATCAGTTCGGCGTCGTCGCGGGTGGCGGCGTGGGTGACGATGCGCTGCGGGCGCCGGTCGGCCACGGCGGAGACCACGGCCGCTCCCCCGCCGCCGACCCGCACCACGTCGGGTTCGGGGAGGTTCTCCAGGATCTGCGGCGCGGCGCCGTGGACGATCTGCATCTGGACGCCCTGGCGGCGCGCGGCGGCGTCGGTGCGGGCGCAGGCGTGCCGGTCGCGGTCGACGGCGATGACGGCGGCCCCGGCCCGCGCGGCGTCGGTGGCGAACGCGCCGGAGCCGCAGCCGATGTCCCAGACGAGGTCGCCAAGGCCCGGTCCCAGGCGGGCGAGTTGGCCGACGCGCACGGGTTCCCGCTCGCCCTCGCCGAGGTCGCCGCCGTACTCGCCGGCGGGCAGGGTCCAGCCGCGCGGCCCCGCCGACGGGTTGCGTCCGGCGATCCAGCCGGCGGAGTCGCCGGAGGCCACGGGACCGCCGATGACGATGACCACGTTGGGGTCGCGCCAGGTGTGGTCGGCGGCCTTGTCGGAGGTGACGACGGTGACCTGTTCGCGCTCGGTGCCGAGTTCCTCGCAGATGACGAAGGAGCGGTGGACGCCCTCCATCAGCAGGCCGAGTTCGGCGGGTCCGGCGCCGGGCGAGGTGAGAACCGCCACTTTGGTGTGGGCGCGGCACACGTTCACCGCGCGGCGCAGGGTGCGGGGGTGGGCGACGACCACTTCGGCGTCGTCCCAGGGCATCCCGGCCCGGGCGAAGGCGGCGGCGACCGAGGAGACCGCGGGCACGACCTCGACCTCCAGGCCGAACTCGGGTGCGCGCAGGGTGCGTACGACGCCGAAGAAGCCCGGGTCGCCGTCGGCGAGCACGACCGCGGTGCCGCGGTGGGCGGCGATGCGGCGGGCGGCGAGGGAGACGGAGCCGAGGCGGATGCGCTCGGCCGCGGCGGGCACCTCGGGGAGCGCCAGGTGGTGTGCGGCGCCGGCGACCAGCGTGGCGGCGCCGAGTGCGGCGCGTGCCGCGTCGGTCAGCGGCGAGCCGTCCCAGCCGATCACCGTGACCCGGTCGGCCATCGTCGTCAGTCTCCTGAGGTTTGCGCAGGTAGTCGTCGGCTGTTCCGCCCGGAGGCGGTCTGCTGAGATTACCTGGTGCGGTCACGGGCCGCCGCGCCGGTGCGGGCCGTCGTACGCCCCTCGGTCGTCAGTTCCAGTCGGTGTAGCCGGGGAAGCCGCCGCTGTCGGCCAGTTGTCCGTCCGCGCCCTCGATGTCCTCGGGCAGCAGGCTCCACACGATGTAGTCGGTGCGGACCTCGCTCCAGCCGCCGTCCTCGCCGCGGACCCTGGCTATACAGGCGTTGCGCAGGACGCCCTCGCTGATGCAGCCGATCTTCTGGGCGACCTGCTGGGCGGCGGTGTTGTCGGCGGCGGTGCGCAGTTCGATGCGCTGGAGCTTCTGGTCGCCGAAGAGCCACTGGGCGGTGGCGAGCGCGGCCTCGGAGGCGTAGCCCTCGCCGCGCGCCCAGGGGGCGACGATGTACGACAGTTCGGTGGAGCGGACGTGCCAGTTGGTGCGGGTGAGCCGGATGAGGCCGACCAGGCGCTGGGTGAGGAACTCGGCGACGGCGAGGTCCAGGCCGTGTCCGGCGGCCCGTTCGGCGGGGGCGTACTCGGTGATCCAGGTGCGGGCGGTGTCCTCGGTGAACGGCTGAGGGACGCCGGTCCAGGCGCCCACCTGCTCGTCGTTCATCATCGCGGCGAGGGCGGGGACGTCGTCCGCGTCGAGGGGACGCAGCACCAACCGCTCCGTGCTGAGGGAGATGTCGGGGAAGGTGCTCGTCATGCGCCGCTCCGTAACTGAGAGACCGTCGGGTGCTGCTGAACTGCCCAGCATGCAGCATGAAAGCACCGGTACGCACCACGGGGTCCACCCCTTGCGCGGAGTGGACCCCGTGGCCGGTGCGAGGCCGGTTCAGAAGGAGGCGAGCACCGAGCCGGCGTACGTGTCCTCGATGAACTTCTTCACCTCGGGCGAGGTGAGGAGCTTCGCGAGCTTCTTGACGCGCGGATCGTTCTCCTGGCCCTCCTTGACGGCGAGCAGGTTGCTGTTCGGGTTGTCCTTGGCCTCCTCGAGGACCAGGGCGTCCTCGGCGGGCTTCAGGTCGGCCTCGATGGCGTAGTTGCCGTTGACCACGGAGGCGTCGACGTCGTTCAGGACGCGCGGGGTCTGGGCGGCCTCGAGCTCCTTGAACTTGAGCTTCTTGGGGTTCTCGGTGATGTCCGCGGGGGTGGCCGAGGTGCCGACGCCGTCCTTGAGGGTGATCAGGCCGTTGGCGGCGAGCAGCTGCAGCGCCCGGCTCTCGTTGACCGTGTCGTTCGGGATCGCGATGGTGGCACCGCTCTTCAGCGCGTCGGCCTTCTTCACCTTCTGCGAGTAGAGGCCGAGCGGCTCCAGGTGCACGTCGACGACCGACACGATGTGGGTGCCGTTCTTCTTGTTGAAGTCGTCGAGGTACGGCTGGGTCTGGAAGAAGTTGGCGCCGACCGAGCCGTCCTCCGTCGCGGTGTTCGGGGTGACGTAGTCGGTGAACTCGCGGACCTGGAGGTCGAGGCCGGCCTTCTCGGCGAGGTTGTCCTTGACGAAGGTCAGGATCTCGGCGTGGGGCACGGGGCTCGCGGCGACGACCAGCGGGCCGGAGGTGTCGGTGGCGGCGTCCTTGTCCGAGCCGCAGGCGGAGAGCCCGAGGGTGAGGGCTCCGGCGGCGAGGACGGCGGTGGTGATCTTGGCGGTGTTACGCACGAAAAGTGCCTTTCCTTGGGTGGTGCGACCCCGTCTTGGTGCACGGGGAGTCTGGGGAGTGCGGGTGGCAGGGCCGGGTCAGGCGACCTTGCCGACCTCGGCGGGAGCGGGCTCCTCGCCCTTCAGCAGCCGCAGCTTCGGACCGGGTCCGGAGCGGGCGCCGCGGCGGTGCAGGGCGCGGGCGGCGAAGTCGCCGGCGAACTGGATCAGCGAGATGACCACGGCGAGGACCGCCACGGTGATCCACATCAGTCCGGTCTCGAAGCGCTGGTAGCCGTAGCGGACGGCGAGGTCGCCGAGTCCGCCGCCGCCGACCGTGCCGGCCATGGCGGAGTAGCCGATGAGCGCGATGACCGTGGTGGTCGTGGAGGCGATCAGTGAGGGCAGCGCCTCGGGGACGAGGACCTTGCGGACGATGGTCCAGGTGTTGCCGCCCATCGCCTGCACGGCCTCCACGAGCCCGTCGTCCACCTCGCGCACGGCGGTCTCGACGAGCCGTGCGAAGAAGGGGATGCCGCCGATGGCGAGCGGCACGATCGCGGCCTCGCTGCCGATGGTGGTGCCGGTCACCCAGCGGGTGAAGTTCATCAGGGCGACCATGAGGATGATGAACGGCAGCGAGCGGCCGATGTTCACGATCTGCCCGATGACCTTGTTCACCACGGTGTTCTGCAGCAGTCCGCCCTTGTCGGTGAGGACCAGCAGGATGCCGAGCGGAAGGCCGCCGACGACGGCGATCAGGGTGGACCAGCCGACCATGATCAGCGTCTCGGTACAGGCCTGTTCCAGCAGCGGCTGCATCTCGGACCAGGTCACTTGGCGCCCTCCTTCACCAGCGCGGGCTCGTCGTGGCCGACGACGTCGATCTGCAGGCCCTGCTCGCGCAGGAAGCCGATGGGCACGACGTTGTCCTCGTAGCGGCCGGGCAGTTCGATGCGCATCCGGCCGACCTGGAGTCCGCCGACGGTGTCGATGGCTGCGCCGAGGATCGATATGTCGATGTTGTAGGTGCGGGAGAGCTGGGAGATGACCGGCTGGGTCGCGCTCTCGCCCTGGAAGGTCACGTCGACGACGGTGCGGTCGTCGCCGCTCGCCTCGCCGCCGACGGGGAACAGCGCGGCGGCGAGTTCCGAGCCGGGGGAGGCCAGCAGGTCGGTGACCGTGCCGGACTCGACGATGCGGCCCTTCTCCATGAGGGCGGCCGAGTCGCAGATCGACTTCACGACGTCCATCTCGTGCGTGATGAGCAGGACGGTGAGGCCGAGCTGGCGGTTGAGGTCGCGCAGCAGCTGGAGGATCGAGCGGGTGGTCTCCGGGTCCAGGGCGCTGGTGGCCTCGTCGGAGAGCAGCACCTTGGGGTCGCCTGCGAGGGCGCGGGCGATGCCGACGCGCTGCTTCTGGCCGCCGGAGAGCTGGGCCGGGTAGGCCTTGGCCTTGTCGGCGAGGCCGACCAGGTCGAGCAGTTCCAGCGCCTTGCGGGAGCGTTCCTTGCCGGACTTGCCGAGGATCTCCAGCGGGAGTTCGACGTTGTCCTGCACGGTGCGCGAGGACAGCAGGTTGAAGTGCTGGAAGACCATGCCGATGCGGCTGCGCGCCTGGCGGAGCTCCCGGCCGGCGCGGGGGCCGCGGCCGGCGAGCGCGGTGAGGTCCTGCCCGGCCACGGTCACGGTGCCCGAGGTGGGACGCTCCAGCAGGTTGACGCAGCGGATCAGGGAGGACTTGCCGGCGCCGGACTGACCGATGACGCCGTAGACCTCGCCTTCGCGGACGTGCAGGTCGACGCCGTCCAGGGCGGTGACCTCGCGGCCGCGCGAGCGGTAGACCTTGGTGAGGCCCGAGGTGGTGATCACGTGGGTTTCCGTACTGTCGAGTGCGCGGCGCGTCGTGGGCGCCGGGCACGTGGCATGCAGGGAATGGCGGCAGGGCGGCACGGATCTCGCGGACATGCGGAAGACCGGGGAGAAACGTGCGCGGGGCGTGGCTCGGTCGCGCGTGCGGGGCACGCGGGCGGACGCGAGCCGGCTCTCGCTTCGGGGCGCGAGGCTCAGGCGGTGCGGGGGCCCTCTAGAAGGCGCGCATTCGGAGGGGACACATACAACGAGCACCGGGCGTCATGGTCGCCTCGGTCGCAGGGGTGCGGTCGCTCGTCGTGGTCATGTTCGCCAGTAAAGCAGACGTTCACTTCTGAACGGACCCTGCCGTCCGCATAGTGGACAGTCGTGGACACCCCCGCCGGCGTGTCAGGGCCGTACGGCGATCTCGATCCCGGCATCCGTGACCAGTGCGGACAGGGCCGACAGGTCCTTCACGACCAGGTCGGCGGTCAGCTCCTCGGCACGGTGGGTTGTGGCCAAGGCCACGGTCGTCATGCCGGCGGCGCGGCCCGCCTGAAGCCCGGCGGGGGCGTCCTCGAAGACGACGCAGTCGGCGGGGTCGACGCCGAGCAGGCGCGCGGCGAGCAGATAGGGCTCGGGGTCGGGCTTGCCGCGGGTGATGTCGTCGGCGGCGACGAGGGTCTTGGGCAGGATGCCGGCGGCGCCCAGCCGGGCCTCGGCGAGCCGCCGGGCGGCGGAGGTGACCACGGCCCAGCGCTCGGCGGGCAGTGCGGCGAGGAACTCCTTCGTGCCGGGCAGCAGGCTGACGCCGCCGTCGGTGACGTCCTCCACCTCCAGGTCCTCGATGCGCGCGACGGCCTGCGGCACGACGTGGGCGGGCAGCAGGTCGGCGGCTATCTCGGCGGCCGGCCGTCCGTGCAGCTCGATCCGCGCGAAGTCCTCGGCCGTCAGCCCGTATTCCACGGCCCACCGCGTCCAGCAGCGGTTGACGGAGTCCAGGGAGGACACGAGGGTGCCGTCGTTGTCGAAGAGCAGGGCGCGCGCATGGATGGTCATGCCATCGACCCTACGGGGCGCGGGGCGCGGACCGGGAACGACGGCCGCGGGGCCGACGTCGGCGCCGCTTTTCCGGCGTAATAGGCTCCCTGCCATGCTGGATGTCCTGACCGTGGTGACCGCTGTCGCCGCGCTGCTGCTCGCCGCCTGGTGCGGCTGGGCCGCCTATCGTGACCAGCCGACGAAGGACTGGCATTTCATCGGCATGGCCGTGGTGACGCTGCTGGCTCTGGTGCAGCTGGTGGTCGGGATCGTGCAGCTGGCCCGGGGCGAGAAGCCGGAGCAGGGCACGACGATCTTCGTGGCGTATCTGCTGGGCTCGTTCGCCTGCGTCCCGGCGGCCGGTTTCCTGTCGCTGGGCGAGCGCACCCGCTGGGGTTCGGTGACCGTCGCCGCGAGCGGCGTGGTGCTGGCCGTGCTCGAGGTGCGGCTGTTCGACATCTGGGGAGGCTGAGGTGACCGCGACGCAGGAGAGGCCGAAGCGGACGCGGCTGGCGAGCGGCCCCGGACTGCTGCTGGTCTGGCTGTACGGCGTGATGGTGGTGGGCGCGGTGTCGCGCTCGGCGTACCAGATCGCCACCGAGTTCGACCGGGCGCCGCTCGCCTACACGCTGTCCGCGCTGGCCGGCCTGGTCTACGGCTTCATCACCTACACGCTGGTGCGCGGCGGGGAGAAGGCCCGCAGGGCGGCGCTGGTGTGCTGCGCCGCCGAGCTGGTGGGCGTGCTGACCGTCGGCACCTGGACGCTGGTGGAGCCGTCCGCCTTCCCCGACGCGACCGTGTGGTCCGACTACGGGATGGGTTACCTCTTCATCCCGGTGCTGCTGCCGCTGACCGCCGTGTACTGGCTGCGCCGGTCGCGCGCCCAGGAGCCGGCCGCCTGACGGGCGGCCGGCCCTGTCACGCCGTCACGGTCAGGCGGTCGTCGCGTACGTCTCCGCGTTCTTCTCCAGCACGATCATCGGTACGCCGTCGGCGCCGCGGGACGTGCCCACGCGCTGGTAGCCGACCTTGCTGTAGAGGCGGAGGTTGCTCTCGCTGCGGTGTCCTGCGTGCAGCCGGAACGTGCGGGCGCCGCGCTCGCCGGCGAGGGCGGACTCGGCGGCCTTGAGGAGCCGGGCGCCGATGCCGTGGCCCTGGAGGCGGGGGTGGACGCAGAGCTTGCCGATCGCGGCGGCGCCGTCCTCGGTGATCCTGCCGTGCACCGACCCGACGATCTCGTCGCCGAGGCGCGCGACGAACACGCAGTCCTGGACGACCTCCTCGCGGACCGAGTCGAGGGTCTGGACCAGGGGATCGATGCGGTAGTTGCCGTAGAGGGCCGCTTCGCTCTGGAAGCACAGGTACTGCAACCTGAAGATCTGCTCCGCGTCCTGCTCGGCCGCCGCAGAGATGGTCACGCTCATGCCCATGTGCGCACGCCTCCCGCTCACCTGATCACCTGTCGTCCCCCACTCCTATCCCCGTCCTCAGCCCGCCGCAACCTCCGCCGCGAGTAAACGACGCAGACATCCCAGGCATCTGGAGCGTTCCGGACCGAGACTGCCCTGTGAGATACCCAACTCCCCTGCGATTTCCCGGTATGTCGGTTCGCGCGGGGACAGCAGCGCGGCGAGCAGACCGGGGCAGCGGCCGGGGAGCCGGCGCACCGCGTCACGCAGCGCGCGGCGGTGGGCGGCGACGAGCGCCAGCCGTTCCGGGTCGTGCCGGCCGGCGTCGGCGGGTTCGCAGGTCAGCGCGGTTTCGCGGCGGGCGGTGCGGCGGATGCGGCGGGCCTCGGCGCGGATCGCGCGGCGCAGCCAGAGCGGAGGGTCGGCGGGCGGTCCCCCGCGGCGGAGCCGCTCGAGGAGGCGGAGCCAGACCGCCTGTTCCAGGTCGCCCGGTTCGGCGCCGCTGCCGGAGGTCTCGGCGGCGGCCTCGGCGGCGAGGAGGGGGCCGAGCAGCAGGATCAGGTCGTCGGCGGGAAGCGCGTGGGTGCTCACACGCGCATCGACACGTGCGCCCCGGGCGGGGTTGCCCGGGGCGCGCGCAGCTCACCCCTTCCGGGGCGGTGCGGGTCAGTCGTTGACGAAGTCCTCCCGGGCCAGCAGGCCGGTGTCGGGGTGGTCGGTGAAGACGCCGTCGATGCCGGTGGCGAAGTAGGCGCGGTAGGCGCCGAAGACGTCGCCGTAGGCGTCGGCGTCGGCGCCCTTGCGGAACTCCGCGGGCAGGAACGGGTTTTCGTTGCGCATGGTGTAGGGGTGCAGGATCAGGCCCGCGCGGTGGGCGTCCGTGACCAGGGTGGTGGGCTCGGTGAGCCGGCCCTCGGAGTCACGCGGAATGACCAGGTTCAGGGTGGGGCCGATGCCCTGCGCGTAGGAGGCGATCTCCTTCAGGCCCTTGGGCGTGATCAGGTCGTCGACGGTGCGCGGGTCGCCGGCCTCGATGAAGTCATAGGGGCGGGTGCCCGCCGCGTCGAGCAGGACGACGAGCGGGTTGCCGACCAGCCGGCTCAGCCGCTCGACGGCCGTGGGCTCGAACGACTGGAGGATGACGGGCGAGTTCCGGCGGTCCTTGCCGTGCCGGCGCAGCACCTTCGCCACCCGCTCCTCCAGGCCGAGGCCCAGCTTGCGGAAGTAGGTGGGGTGCTTGAGCTCGGGGTAGATCCACACCTGCTTGCCGCGCCTGCGGGTCTGCTCGTCCTGCCAGCGCAGCACCTCCTCGAAGGTGGGGATCTCCCAGCGGCCGTTGTAGAGGGTGTTGTGCGGGCGGTTGGCCGGGATGCGCTCCACGGCGCGCAGCCGCTTGAGCTCGGCGAGCGTGAAGTCCTCGGTGAACCAGCCGGTGACCTGGACGCCGTCCAGCGTCTTGGTGGTGCGGCGGCCGGCGAACTCGGGGTGCTCGGCGACGTCGGTGGTGCCGCCGATCTCCGGCTCGTGGCGGCAGACGAGGTGACCGTCCTTGGTGGGGACGAGGTCGCCGGCCTCGACGATGTCCGCGCCCATGTCGAGGGCGAGCTGGTACGAGCCGAAGGTGTGCTCGGGCCGGTAGCCGCTGGCGCCGCGGTGACCGATGATCGTCGGCACGGGCAGGCTGTCGAGACCCCGGCCGCGTCCGCTCCCCCGTCCGGCGCCCTGGGCCGCGCGGGCCGTGCCGGCGAGCCCGAGGACGGTGCCGCCCGCGCCGAGGACCGCCGCCCCGAGCACGGCCCGCCGGCCGGTCCGGCTCGCCTGTTCGTTCGACTCCGGTGTCGCCATGAACGCCTCCTGTGTCGGCTGGTGCGGTGCGGGCCGATCGTAGGTGTGTCCGGTTGACGCACGGGAGACCTCGGGCCGAACACACGGGTGGTGTCGCACGACGTACATCCCTCCTGCGGATGACGTACGTCTGTCGTATTCCGGCGGGGATGTGACGGCGCGTCCGGTTCGTGTCCGCGGGCTCGGGTACCCGGGCGGTGCGCGGGTCCGGGCGAGCCGCGTCACAGCGTGACGGCCGTGTTGCGCGCCGCCCGCGGACACGGTCGCGCAGGTGAACCCGGGTCAAGAGTCCGTAAGACCTCGGTTAACTGCCACGAGCCCGATGTGCGCGACTCCCCGGACCGCGAGTAATGTCCTCACCTGCACAGACTCATACGGCATTCGTCGACGTCCGCTTCCCACCGGAGGGCCCGTTGTCCCGCTTCGCGCTCATCAAGGCAGTGCTCGGTCCGATCATGCGCCTGATGTTCCGCCCACGGGTGGAGGGCGCGGAGCACATCCCGGGCGACGGTCCGGTGATCCTGGCGGGCAACCATCTGACGTTCATCGACTCGATGATCCTGCCGCTGGTGTGCGACCGGCAGGTCTTCTTCATCGGCAAGGACGAGTACGTCACCGGCAAGGGCCTCAAGGGGCGGCTGATGGCGTGGTTCTTCACCGGCGTCGGCATGATCCCCGTGGACCGCGACGGCGGGCGGGGCGGCGTGGCCGCGCTGATGACCGGGCGCCGGGTGCTGGAGGAGGGCAACGTCTTCGGGATCTACCCGGAGGGCACCCGCTCCCCCGACGGCCGCCTCTACCGCGGCCGCACCGGCATCGCCCGGCTGACGCTGATGACCGGCGCGCCGGTGGTGCCGTTCGCGATGATCGGCACGGACAAGCTGCAGCCGGGCGGGGCGGGGCTGCCCCGGCCCGGGCGGGTCACCGTCCGGTTCGGTGAGGCGATGGAGTTCTCCCGTTACGAGGGGATGGACCGCGACCGGTACGTGCTGCGGGCGGTCACCGACTCGGTGATGGCGGAGGTCATGCGGCTGTCGGGGCAGGAGTACGTGGACATGTACGCCAGTAAGGCCAAGGAAGCGGCCTAGTTTCGGCGCCGTTGTTCTCTGCGGGTGCGTGGGGGTTTCTCGGGCAGTTCCCCGCGCCCCTACGGGGTGTTGTCCAGGCGTTCGTTCTTCAGCATGAGCCAGGCTGCTGCTGAGGCCATGAGGAGTACTGCTGCTCCTGTGCCCGCTGCCAGGGTGAGGCCGTTGACGAATGCTTCGCGGGCCGCTTCCAGCATGGGTTCGGCTGTGGCGGGGGGCATGTGGGTTGCCGCTTCGACCGCGCTGCCCAGGGATTCGTGGGCGGTCGGTGGGGTGCCCTGCGGGGCCGGGAAGCCGCGGTAGACGCCTGTGACGATCGAGCCCAGGACCGCGATGCCCAGGGCCGCGCCCAGTTCGTAGGCCGTCTCCGAGACGGCCGAGGCCGCTCCCGCTCGTTCCTTCGGGACGCTGGAGAGGATCACGTCCGCCGTCACTGTGAAGGAGAAGCCCGCGCCCGCGCCGACCACCAGCAGGGCCGTGCCCAGCAGGGGGTAGCCGGTGGACTGGCCGATGACGGTGAGGGCGGCCAGGGCCAGGCCGATCGCCGCCAGGCCCCCGGCGACGACCGAGCGCACCGAGAAGCGGCGTGCCGTCCGGCCCGCGACCAGGCCGGCCGCCACCGCGCCGATCGCGGCGGGGAGTTCCGCGAGGCCCGCCTCGAACGGGCGCCTCCCCTGGACCAGTTGCAGGTACTGGGAGAGGAAGAAGACCAGGCCGGACAGGCCGAGGATGGTCAGGAGGTCGGCGAGCACGGCCCCGCTGAAGCCCCGGCTGCGGAACAGCCGCATGTCCAGGAGGGGCTTCGGGAGCGACAGCTGACGGCGGACGAACAGGTACAGGGCCGTCGCGCCCAGCAGGCCCGCCGCGAGGGCGGCCGCGCCGGCGCCGTGGCTCGCGGTCTCCTTCACCGCGTAGACCACGCCGATCATCCCGGCGAGGGACAGGGCCACGCTGGTCAGGTCCCACGGGCCCGGTTCGGGGGTGCGGGACTCCGGAAGGAGCTTGACGCCGACGATCACCAGGACCGCCATGACCGGCAGGTTGATGAGGAAGACCGAGCCCCACCAGAAGTGTTCGAGAAGCAGTCCGCCGAGGATCGGGCCGACCGCCGTGCCCGCGGAGGCGGTCGCGCCCCAGATGCCGATGGCGAGGCTGCGCTCGCGCGGGTCGTGGAAGAGGTTGCGGATCAGCGCGAGGGTGGCCGGCATCAGCGTGGCCCCCGCGACGCCGAGCAGGGCGCGCGCCGCGATCATCACCTCGGGCGTGTGCGCGTAGGCGTTGAGCACGGAGATCAATCCGAACGCGGCGGCGCCGTACAGCAGGATCCGCTTGCGGCCGATGCGGTCGCCGAGGCTGCCCATCGACACGAGCAGTCCGGCGAGGACGAAGGAGTAGACGTCGCCGATCCACAGCAGTTGCGAGCCGGTGGGAGCCAGGTCCTCGCTGATGTACGGGGTGGCGAGGCCGAGAACGGTCGCGTCGACGGCCACCAGCAGGACGGCGAGCACGAGGACCGACAGGGCGAGCCAGCGGCCGGGGCGGGGCGCCGTGTCCTCGGCCGGGGCTGCCGTCGGTATGGCGCTGGTCATGATTCCTTCCCTGCCGCCGGTTCCGCCGGCCGTCGTACGCCGCCGAGCAGCAGCTCGACGATCATGTGGGTGAAGTCCTTGGGGGCGACCCTGCCTTCGGCGACCGCCCAGGCTGCGGAGGCGAGCAGGCCGTAGAGGGCCTCGGTGAGCCAGGCCGGGGTGAGGTCGATGCGGAACTCGCCGCTCGACTGGCCGCGCCGGAACAGCGCGGCGATGCGCTCGTCGATCCTCGCCCAGCCCTCGTTCTGCTCCTCGCCCTCGAAGAGCTGGTTCTCGGAGTAGAGGAAGGCGAGCAGGCCCGCGTGCGGTTCGATCTCGGCGACCAGGCGCCGTACGGCGTCGGTGGCGGGGCCTTCGTCGGTGCGGGCGGCGGCGAGGGCGGCCTCGCACTCGGCGATGCCCAGCGCCTCCAGCGCGCGGACCAGCGCGTCCCGGCCGGCGAACTGCCGGTGCAGGGTGGCGCGGCTGATCCCGGCGGCCCTGGCGACCTCGTCCATGGTCGCGGTGGATTTGCGGGTCAGCAGGGCGGCGGCGGTACGCAGCACCCGGTCTCGGTCGACAGCCATGAGACGACGGTACCCCACGTGAGACATTCATGTCTCACTAGGGGCGCGTTCGTCTCATGACTGGGGCGGGGTGCAGGGGGCGCGGGATACGCCGCCGCGGTCAGTGCCAGGGCAGCGTTCCCCGGTGCTCCCAGTACGCCTCGGGGGTCTCCGCCAGCGGGACCAGGCGGGCGAGCTGGTCGTCGGTGAGGTCGACGGCCGCCGCGTGCAGGTTGGAGGTCAGCTGGACGACCGTCGCCGCGCCGGAGAGGACGACGCCGGCCCAGGGCTGGCGCAGGATGACCGCGAGAGCTACGGCGTCGCAGCCCAGGTCCGTTTCCTCGGCGACCGTGCGCAGCGGCTCGGGGGCGTGCGGGGCGGCCAGGCGGCCGTTGGCCATGCCCTCCTTCACGATCACCGTGAGTCCGGCGTCGTGGGCCTCGGCCAGCGCGGGGCCCGCGGAGGTCTCCAGGATGTTGTACGTGGACTGCACCGTGCGGAACAGGGGTTCGCCGTCGACGGTGACCTCGAGAGCCGCGCGGATCGCGTCCGCCTGGCGCGGGCCGCTGGTGGAGAAGCCGACGGTCACGCCCCGCGCCGACTCCTCGGCGAGACGGGCGTGCAGGTCCTTGTCGGTGAGGGCGGGGCTGTCCGGGGTGACCGAGTGGATCTGGTAGAGGTCCAGGCGGTCGCCGAGGATCGCCTCGGTCTCGGCGCGCTGGCGTTCGTACGCGGCGAGGGAGTGGTCCTTGACCTCGTGACGCTCCGCGTCGGTGGTCCAGCCGCCGGTGTAGGTGTAGCCCCATTTGCTGCCGACGACCACGTCGGTGACGTCGGGGCGGCTCTTCAGCCAGTCCGCGAGGAACTCCTCGCTGCGGCCGTAGGAGCGGGCCGCGTCGATGTAGCGGACGCCTTGGGCGTAGGCGGCGTCGAGGAGTTCGTGGGTGCGGGTGCGGAGGTTCTCGACCGTGCGGTCGTCTTCTTCGCCCAGGGCTTCGGTTCGGTCGAGGGTGATGTAGGCGGGGCGGCCTACCGCGGCGAGGCCCAGGCCCAGGTGGGCGGTGGGGGTGGTGGCGGTGGCCAGGCGGGAGAAGGGCATGGCGACTCCGTCGGTTGGCTGCGGGGTGGCTGTGCCAACGTAACCCGTGGGGTGGGTGCGGGGTCGCCTATGGGCTCGGGACTTGCCGGGGTGGGGCGGGTGCGGCGGGGTGGGGGCTTGGCGCGCAGTTCCCCGCGCCCCTGGAGGGGGTCGGTCCTCCGGAGGCGGAGTGCGTGCGGGTGCGTAGGGGTTTCTCACGCAGTTCCCCGCGCCCCTGGAGGGGGTCGGTCCTCCGGGGGCTCGGAGCGTGCGGGTGCGTGGGGGCTTGGCGCGCAGTTCCCCGCGCCCCTTTGGGTGTCCTGCTCTACTGCTTCTTGGCAGTCGACCACTTGTGCTGGAGGGACACGTTCTCTTTGAGCTCTGCGAGCTGGACTGCCACCGCGCTCGGGGCCGTGCCTCCTCGGCCGTTGCGGGAGGCCAGGGCGCCGGGGACGTTGAGGACCGTGCGGACCTCGGGGGTGAGGTGGGCCGAGATCTTCGCGAACTGGTCGTCCGTGAGGTCGTTCAGTTCCTTGCCCTCCGACTCGGCGACCTTCACGCACTCGCCGGCCACCTCGTGGGCGACACGGAAGGGGACGCCCTGGCGGACCAGCCACTCGGCGATGTCCGTGGCGAGGGAGAAGCCGGCCGGGGCCAGTTCCTCCATGCGCTCCCGGTGGACCGTGAGGGTGGCCATCATGCCCGTGAAGGCCGGCAGCAGGATCTCCAGCTGGTCGATGGAGTCGAAGACCGGCTCCTTGTCCTCCTGGAGGTCGCGGTTGTACGCGAGCGGGAGGGCCTTGAGGGTGGCCATCAGGCCGGTGAGGTTGCCGATGAGACGGCCCGACTTGCCGCGCGCCAGCTCGGCGATGTCCGGGTTCTTCTTCTGCGGCATGATCGACGAACCGGTGGAGAAGGCGTCGTGGAGGGTGACGAAGGAGAACTCCTTCGTGTTCCAGATGATGACCTCCTCGGCGATCCGGGAGACGTTCACGCCGATCATCGCGGTGATGAAGGCGAACTCGGCGACGAAGTCCCGGGAGGCCGTGCCGTCGATGGAGTTGCCGGCGCTGCCGTGCTCGAAGCCGAGGTCCTTGGCGACCGCCTCCGGGTCCAGGCCGAGGGAGGAGCCCGCGAGGGCGCCGGAGCCGTACGGGGAGACGGCGGTCCGCTCGTCCCACTGACGCAGCCGCTCGGCGTCCCGGGAGAGGGACTGCACATGGGCGAGCACGTGGTGGGCGAAGAGGACCGGCTGGGCGTGCTGAAGGTGGGTGCGGCCGGGCATCGCGACGTCCGGGTGGGCCTCGGCGAGGCCGATCAGCGCGTCCTGGAGGTCGGCGATCAGACCGCCGATGGTGCGGGCGTGGTCGCGCAGGTACATCCGGAAGAGCGTGGCGACCTGATCGTTCCGGGAGCGTCCGGCGCGCAGCTTTCCGCCGAGGTCCGGGCCGAGCCGCTCCAGCAGCCCGCGCTCCAGGGCGGTGTGGACGTCCTCGTCGGCGATGGTGCCGGTGAAGGCGCCGGAGGCGACGTCGGCCTCAAGCCGGTCGAGCCCTTCGAGCATGCGGGTCAGCTCGTCGTCGGTGAGCAGGCCCGCCCGGTGGAGCACGCGCGCGTGGGCGCGGGAGCCGGCGATGTCGTAGGGGGCGAGCCGCCAGTCGAAGTGGACGGACGCGGACAGCTTCTCCAGGGCCTCGGCGGGACCGTCGGCGAAACGGCCGCCCCAGAGCCGGACGTCACCGCTGTTGCTGCTCACTGCGTGCTCCTCGAGGGTTCCGGATGTGCCGCCGCCTCCCCACGGGTGTGTGAGGAGGCGGCTGTCAGGCTAGTGCGTGTGAGGGTTCGTCAGGCGCTACGGCTCAGGCGAGGTCGCGCTTGGCCGCGATCTTCGACGACAGGCTGTAGATGTCGATGAAGCCCTTGGCCGCGGCCTGGTCGAAGGTGTCGCCCGTGTCGTAGGTGGCCAGGTTGAAGTCGTACAGGGACGACTCCGAGCGCCGGCCGGTGACGACGGCGCGGCCGCCGTGCAGCGTCATCCGGATGTCGCCGTTGACGTGCTGGTTGGCCTCGGCGATGAAGCCGTCGAGGGCGCGCTTCAGCGGGGAGAACCACTGGCCGTCGTAGACCAGCTCGCCCCAGCGCTGCTCGACCTGCCGCTTGTAGCGGGCCAGCTCGCGCTCGACCGTGACGTTCTCCAGCTCCTGGTGGGCGGTGATCAGGGCGATCGCGCCGGGAGCCTCGTAGACCTCGCGGGACTTGATGCCGACGAGACGGTCCTCGACCATGTCGATCCGGCCCACGCCCTGGGCGCCGGCGCGCTCGTTGAGCTGCTGGATCGCCTGGAGGACGGTGACGGGCCTGCCGTCGATGGCGACCGGGACGCCCTCCTTGAAGGTGATGATCACCTCGTCGGGCTCCCGGGCCACGGCGGGGTTCTGCGTGTACTCGTACACGTCCTCGATGGGCGCGTTCCAGATGTCCTCGAGGAAGCCGGTCTCGACGGCGCGGCCGAAGACGTTCTGGTCGATGGAGTACGGGGACTTCTTGGTGGTGGCGATCGGCAGGCCCTTGGCCTCGCAGAAGGCGATGGCCTTGTCACGGGTCATCGCGTAGTCGCGGACCGGGGCGATGCACTTCAGGTCGGGGGCGAGGGCGACGATGCCGGCCTCGAAGCGGACCTGGTCGTTTCCCTTGCCGGTGCAGCCGTGGGCGACGGTGGTGGCGCCGTGCTTCTGCGCGGCGGCGACGAGGTGCTTGACGATCGTCGGCCGGGACAGCGCGGAGACCAGCGGGTAGCGGTCCATGTAGAGGGCGTTGGCCTTGATCGCCGGGAGGCAGTACTCCTCGGCGAACTCGTCCTTGGCGTCCGCGACCTCGGCCTCGACGGCACCGCAGGCGAGCGCGCGCTTGCGGATGACATCCAGGTCCTCGCCGCCCTGGCCGACGTCGACCGCAACGGCGATGACCTCGGCGCCCGTCTCCTCGGCGATCCAGCCGATGGCGACGGAGGTGTCCAGACCGCCTGAGTAGGCGAGTACGACGCGCTCGGTCACGGGTTTCTCCTCACAGTGCATTCGCTGACATGCATGAGTATGCAGGAGTCCGCATGATTCGTCAATTCCCCTGGTCGCGGCCGCCTGCCGGGACGGCACCGGGGCGATGTCGCACGGAAGTTGAACGCGGGAAACCGCTTGCGCGTACTGCTCACCGGACGCAGGCGCCGCGTCGCTCCACCCGAGACACCCCCGACCCGAGTGAGGCATCGCATGTCCAGGGCTCTTCCGAAGTACAACAAGCGCCGCGTCGGCCTGGTCGGCGGCGCCGCCGCGGTGGCGCTGACCGGCGCCGTGATCGCGGGCTCCGCCCTCGCGGGCGAGTCGTCCGACGGCGGCGGCGCGGACGCCCGGACCCTGGCAGGACCGGGCACGATCTCCTGCCCGGACGTCGCCTCGCAGCTCCCGGCTGTCCCCGCCTCCGCGCAGGCCGAGGTCACCCGGAACCTGGAGCAGCTCGACCAGCAGATCGCCGAGGCCAACAAGCGCCTGGTCGACACCGTCGGCCAGGGAGGACCCAACTTCGTCCGGAACGCCATCCTCGGCCCCCTCGAGGACAAGCGGATCGCCACCGTCAACCGCATCGCCACGGCCGTCGGCCGCACCGCCGACCGCCCGGCCGGTCTCGACTCCCTCGCCGCCTGCACGCTCACCAAGTGACGTGACAGGTGCTGTGGCCGCCCCGTTCAAGCGCCGGCCGGGGCGGCCACGGTCAATCCCGTCCGGTGGCCGTGGCCACCGGACGGGCCGCCTCCGACGCCGGGCCGTCAAATGCTTAGACAGGCGAAAGATCTGCCCGAATAATCGGTGGACATGGGAAAAACGTATGAGCGCATCGACGGGCGGCTCCGCACCTTCATCGAGGAGCAGCCGGTCTTCTTCACCGCCACCGCTCCGCTCTCCGCCGACGGCACGGTCAACCTCTCCCCCAAGGGCCTCAAGGGTTCCTTCGCGGTCCTGGACGACCTCACCGTGGCCTACCTGGACTTCGCGGGGTCCAACGCCGAGACCGTCGCCCACCTCCGGGAGAACGGCCGGATCACCCTGATGTGGTGCGCCTTCCAGGGCCCGCCGAAACATCGTGCGCGTGCACGGGCGCGGGGAGCCCGTGTTCCGTGACGACCCGCGCTTCAAGGAACTGCTCGCCCACTTCCCCGCCATCGACCCGTGGACCCACGGACTGCGCGCGGTCGTGGTCGTCCGCGCCGAGCTGATCCGCGACACCTGCGGCTACGCCGTTCCCTACATGGCGTACGAGGGTGAGCGGGACCTGCACGAGAGGCGGTTCGCCAGGGAGGACGACGCCTCCCTGGACGCGTACTTCACCAAGAAGGAGCACGTCGCGACGAGCCTGGACGGGCTTCCCGGGCTGCCGTTGCCGCTGCCCCCGTCCACCATGTGAGCCATGCGCCCACGCCACGTCACCGTCGCCGTCCTCGTGTCCCTGTCCCTGCTCTCGCTCGGCACCGCGCAGCGCCCCGCGTCGCCGCTGCCGGAGCGGATGGCGGACACCGGGGGCGGCAGCCAGCTGATCACGGCGGTGGCGGCGCGGACCGGGTCCACCACCGGCACGGTCACCTGGTGGGACCGTAAGGGCGGGCGCTGGGTGGCGGCCGGGTCCGCGAAGGCCCGCTTCGGCGCGAACGGGCTCACCGAGGGCACGACCCGTAAGCAGGGCACGAACACCACCCCGACCGGGCTGTACGGCCTCCCGTACGCCTTCGGCATCGAGGCGGCCCCCTCCGGCACCCGCTCCGCCTACCGGCGTGTGCGGCAGAACTCCTGGTGGTGCCAGGACGACAACTCCCGCGTCTACAACCGCTGGACCGAGCCCCGGGCCGCCGACTGCCGGGCGAACCAGGCCGAGCACCTGATCACCTACCGCACGCAGTACGCGCACGCCCTGGTCGTGGACTTCAACTACCGCCGCCCGGTGCGCGGCCGGGGCGCCGGCATCTTCCTGCACGTCAACGGCCGTGGTGCGACCGCCGGTTGCGTGTCCGTGCCGAAGAGCGCGATGCGGAAGATCCTGCGCTGGGCGAACCCCGCGCGGGCCCCGCACCTCGCGATCGGCACCACCGGCGGGCGCACCGCGATCACCCGCTACTGAAAGGGGCGACGAATCCACGGTTTCCGCTGAACACTCCCGCGTGGCGGCACGTATGTGAGGGCCAAGGGCCGAGTCCCACGGAGGAACCGTGACCACCACGCTCGCCGGCGGCCGTGCCGCCCGCCGCCAGACGATGCGCCGCATCCGTCCGCGCCGCTCCCCCGCCGTCCCGCTGCTGCTCGCCGTGGGTGCGGGCGCGGCGGCCGTGCTGTGGCTCTGGTGGACGAGCACGCCGTCCATCGCGGACACCACCGGGAAGATCATCGCGGCGGGCCGGATCACGGGCCTGCTCGCCGGTTATCTGATGGCCCTGGTCGTGCTGCAGATGGCGCGGGTGCCCGCTCTGGAGCGGCGGGTCGGCTCGGACCGGGTCGCCCGCTGGCACGCGATGAGCGGCCGGTACACCGTCAGCCTGGTCGTCGCCCATGTCTTCCTGATCATGTGGGGCTACGCCCGGCAGGCCGGGAAGACCCTCTCCGGCATCGTGTCGCAGACGCTCACCTCCATCGACACGCTGCCGGACATGGGCAAGGCCGCCGTCGGCACCGGCCTGCTCTTCGTGATCGCCTTCCTGTCCATCGGCCCGGTCCGGCGCCGGATGCCGTACGACGGCTGGTACCACGTGCACCTGCTGACGTACGCGGCGGTGTTCCTGACGTTCTGGCACCAGATCACCACCGGCAACGAGTTCGCCGTCACGCCGTCCGCGAAGACCTTCTGGTACGGGCTGTACGGCGCGGTGACCGTGCTGGTGCTGTGGTACCGGATCTTCACCCCGATCCGGCTGAACCTGCGGCACCGGATGCGGGTCCAGGCGGTCATCGAGGAGACCCCGGGCGTGGTGTCGGTGCTGATCAGCGGGCACCGGCTGCACCGGATGGGCGCCGAGGCGGGGCAGTTCTTCCGCTGGCGCTTCCTGGCTCCCGGAATGCGGTTCAGCTCCCACCCGTACTCGCTGTCCGCGGCGCCCCGCCCGGACATGCTGCGGATCACCGTCAAGGCGATCGGCGACCACAGCTCCCGGCTGCGCGAGCTGGAGCCCGGCACCCGGGTGTGGGCGGAGGGCCCCTACGGGGCGCTGACCGCGCAGCGCCGCAGCCGCGGCAAGGTGCTGCTGGTCGCGGGCGGGGTGGGCATCACCCCGATGCGCGCCCTGTTCGAGACGCTGCCCGGCGCCTCCGGCGACATCACCCTGCTGTACCGGGCGAACAGCACGCAGGACCTGGCGCTGTGGGGCGAGCTGGCGAAGATCGCCGACGAGCGCGGTGCCCGGCTGATGTACGCGGTGAACAGCCCCGACGGGGAGCGCCCGGACATCTCGGCGGAGAGCCTGCGCCGCAAGATCCCCGACGTCGACCGCCACGACGTCTTCATGTGCGGGCCGCCCGGGTTCGCCCAGCAGGTGTACGCGGCCTTGCGGGACGCCGGGGTGCCCGCGCGCCGGATCCACCACGAGTCGTTCGAGATGTGAGTGAGCGGCGGGCCGTCGGCCCCGATCGCCCGTTACCCATCAGGAGCTTGAGAAGCGATGAGGAAGAGTCACCCCGTCCGGCGCGCCGTTCTGGCGACCGCCGCCACCGTCTCCGGGATCGTGCTGCTGCTGTCGCTGAAACCCGCGTCCGACCCGGGGTCGGCCGAGGCGGCGGGCGGCGCCCCGCCCGCGGCGGAGTCCGTGCAGGGCGGCGCCCGCCCCGTCGGGGACGGCACGGTCACCGGCGACGCGGCGCAGACCCAGTACGGGGCGGTGCAGGTGCGGATCACCGTCAGCGGCGGAAAGATCACCAAGGCCGAGGCCGTCCAGGCCCCCAAGGGCGGCCAGAGCGACCAGATCACCTCCAACGCCGTGCCCAGGCTCAACCAGGCGGTCGTGCGGGCGCAGGGCGCCGACATCGACGCGGTGTCCGGCGCGACGTACACCAGCAACGGCTACAAGGAGTCCCTCCAGTCGGCCATCGACAAGGCCCGCGCCTCCGCTCCGGCCGACACGGGCAACGGCGCCGGCGGCGGCGACGACGCGGCCCAGGCGCAGACCGTCACGGGTGACGTCGCGCAGACCCAGTACGGCCCGGTCCAGGTACGGATCACCGTCAGCGGCGGAAAGATCACCAAGGCCGAGGCCGTCCAGGCCCCCAAGGGCGGCCAGAGCGACCAGATCACCTCCAACGCCGTGCCGAAGCTGAACCAGGCGGCCGTGCAGGCCGGCACCGCGGACATCGACGCCGTGTCGGGCGCGACCTACACCAGCGAGGGCTACAAGGAGTCCCTCCAGTCCGCCCTGGACAAGGCCGGTGGCTGAGACGGTGGCGGAACCCGTTGAGGCGCCCGCCGCGGAGCGTCGTGTGGTGGAGACGATGGGGACCGTCTTCTCGCTCGACGTCCGCGGCGGGGAACCCGGCGCGGTGCGCGCGGCGCTGGAGGAGGCCGCCGCCGGACTGCGCCGGGTCGACGAGGTGTTCAGCACCTACCGCGGGGACACCCAGATCTCCCGTCTCGCGCGCGGCGAGCTGGACGTGGGGCAGTGCGACCCCGAGGTCGCCGAGGTGCTGGAGCTGGCCGCGGAGGCGGAACGGGTCAGCGACGGCTGGTTCAGCACGCGGTACCGGGGGCAGCTCGACCCGACGGGGATCGTGAAGGGCTGGGCCACGGAGCGCGCGGCACGCCGGCTCCTCGCGGCCGGGGCGTCCGGGGTGAGCGTCAACGGCGGCGGCGACGTCCAGCTGCTCGGCTCACCGGGCACGGGGCGCCCTTGGCGGGTCGGCGTGTCGGACCCGCTGCGCCCGGGCGGCCTCGCCGCGGTGGTCTCGGCGGCCGGGGCGCGGGAGCTGGCGGTGGCCACGTCCGGCACGGCGGAGCGCGGCGACCACGTCGTCGACCCGCGCACGGGCCGCTCCGCGGTGACCGACCTGGTCGCGGTGACGGTGATCGCCCCCCGCCTGACCTGGGCGGACTGCTGGGCCACGGCGGCCTTCGCGATGGGCTCCCGGGAGGGCCTGCGCTGGCTGGATTCCCTCCCCGACACGGAGGCCCTCCTGATCACAGCAGGGGACGAGGTCCGCTGCACAGCGAACCTGGCCACCTGGCTGGGCTGAGGAAAACACCCCGGAGGGGCGCGGGGAACCGCGCGACCAGCCCCCACCGGGCCGCACCCGGCGACGAACCGGACAAGCTCCCTCAGTGGCCGTTCTGAGCCAACCGAAGCAGGTGATCGGCGAGAGCCTGCCCACCCGTAGGCTCCCGGCTGATCAACAACAGCGTGTCATCCCCGGCAATGGTGCCGAGAATGTCGTGCAATTCGGCCTGATCGATGGCGGACGCCAGGAACTGCGCCGCCCCTGGAGGCGTCCGAAGCACGACAAGATTCGCGGAGGCCTCCGCGGAGATCAGCAGCTCCTGCGAGAGCCGCCGCATCCGCTCCTCCTTCGCCGACTCCCCCAGCGGCGCCCGTGGCGTGCGGAACCCGCCCTCGCTCGGCACGGCGTAGATCAGATCCCCGTCGTTGTTGCGGATCTTCACCGCGTTCAGCTCGTCGAGGTCGCGGGAGAGCGTCGCCTGGGTGACGCTCAGCCCGTCGTCGGCGAGCAGCTTCGCGAGCTGGCTCTGCGACCGCACCGGCTCCCGGTTGAGGATGTCCACGATCCGGCGGTGCCGCGCGGTACGGGTCTGCGGCACGGCAGGCCCGGCCTGCGCGGACTGTCCGCCCTGGCCGCCCTGCCCCGCCGTACGCCCCTGGTCCTGCTCCTGGCTCATCGTCGTCTCATTCTCCGGATCGTCCTTCCCCACCCGCGCGTCCGGCGGCGTCCAGGATGCCGGGCAGCGCCCCGAGGAGCGCGGCCACCGCGTCGTCCCCGAGGTTCAGCGGCGGCATGAGCCGTACGACGTCGGGGGCGGCGGCGTTCACGAGGAACCCGGCGTCCTGAGCCGCCTGTTGCGCCTGGGGCGCGAGCGGCTCGGTGAGCACGATACCCAGGAGCAGGCCCGCTCCCCGGACGTGGTCGATCAGGGCGTGCCCGAGGCCCTCGACGCCCTCGCGCAGCTTCTCGCCCTGCCGCTTGGCGTTCTCCAGCAGTCCGTCGCCGGCGATGGTGTCGAGCACCGCGAGTCCGGCGGCGCAGGCGACCGGGTTGCCGCCGAAGGTGGTGCCGTGGTGGCCGGGCTCGAACAGCTGGGCGGCGCGGCCGAAGGCGACGGTGGCGCCGAGGGGCAGTCCGCCGCCGAGCTGCTTGGCGAGGGTGACGACGTCCGGCAGGACGCCCTCGTGGGCCTGGTAGGCGAACCAGTCGCCGGTCCGGCCGACGCCGGTCTGCACCTCGTCCAGTACGAGCAGCGCGCCCTTCGCGGCCGTGATGGCGCGGGCCGCCTTGAGGTAGCCGGTCGGCGGGACGACGACGCCGCGTTCGCCCTGGATGGGTTCGAGGATGACGAGGGCCGTGTCCTCGGTGACGGCTGCGTCCAGCGCCTGGGCATCACCGAACGGCACGTGGGTGACGTCCCCGGGCAGCGGCAGGAACGGCTCCCGCTTGCCGGCCTGCCCGGTGAGGGCGAGGGCGCCCATGGTGCGGCCGTGGAAGGCGCCCTCGGTCGCGACGACGTGGGTGCGCCCGGTGAGCCGGCCGATCTTGAAGGCGGCCTCGTTGGCCTCGGCGCCGGAGTTGCAGAAGAAGACCCTGCCGTCCCGGCCGAAGAGCTGGAGCAGCCGCTCGGCGAGGGCGACGGTCGGCTCGGCGAGGAAGAGGTTGGAGATGTGGCCGAGGGAGGAGATCTGCCGGGTCACGGCCTCGACGATCGCCGGGTGGCCGTGGCCGAGGGCGTTGGTGGCGATGCCGCCGACGAAGTCGAGGTACTCCTTGCCGTCGGCGTCCCGGAGCCGCTGGCCCTCGCCGCTCACGAGGGGGAGGCGGGGCGTGCCGTAGTTGTTCATCAGCGCGCCCTGCCACCGGGCGGTCAGTTCCGCGTTGCTCACGACTCCCCCTGTTCGTCGGGCACGACCATGGTGCCGATGCCCTCGTCCGTGAAGATCTCCAGCAGGATCGAGTGCTGGACCCGGCCGTCGATGACGCGGGCGGTGTTCACGCCGCCCCGCACGGCGTGCAGACAGCCCTCCATCTTGGGCACCATGCCCGAGGACAGCTCCGGCAGGAGCTTCTCGAGCTGCGACGCGGTGAGACGGCTGATCACCTCGTCGGAGTGGGGCCAGTCCTCGTAGAGTCCCTCGACGTCCGTGAGGACCATGAGGGTTTCGGCGCCCAGTGCAGCAGCGAGTGCCGCAGCCGCCGTATCAGCATTGACGTTGTAGACATGGTGGTCGTCCTGGGAGCGGGCGATCGACGAGACGACCGGGATGCGGCCGTCGGCGAGCAGGGCCTCGATCGCGCCCGTGTCGATCTCGGTGATCTCGCCCACCCGTCCGATGTCGACGAGCTCTCCGTCGATCTCGGGCTGGTGCTTGACCGCGGTGAGGGTGTGCGCGTCCTCGCCGGTGAGGCCGACGGCGAGCGGGCCGTGCCGGTTGAGCAGGCCGACCAGCTCGCGCTGGACCTGCCCGGCGAGCACCATCCGTACGACGTCCATGGCGTCCTCGGTGGTGACGCGCAGGCCGGCCTTGAACTCGCTGACGATGCCGTGGGTCTCGAGGGCGCGGCTGATCTGCGGGCCGCCGCCGTGCACGACGACGGGCTTCAGTCCGGCGTGCCGCAGGAAGACGACGTCCTGGGCGAAGGCGGCCTTGAGATCCTCGTCGACCATGGCGTTGCCGCCGAACTTGATGACGACGGTCTTGCCGTGGTGCCGGGTCAGCCAGGGCAGGGCCTCGATGAGGATCTGCGCCTTGGGCAGCGCGGTGTGCTTACGGGTGACGGTCATGAGGAATAGGCGCTGTTCTCGTGGACGTAGTCGGCGGTGAGGTCGTTGGTCCAGATGGTGGCGGTGGCGTCGCCGGCGGACAGGTCGGCGACGATGTGCACCTCGCGGTAGCGCATGTCGACCTTGTCGCGGTCCTCGCCGACGCCGCCGTTCTTGCACACCCAGACGCCGTTGATGGCGACGTTGAGCCGGTCGGGCTCGAAGGCGGCCTTGGTGGTGCCGATGGCGGAGAGGACGCGGCCCCAGTTGGGGTCCTCGCCGTGGACGGCGCACTTGAGGAGGTTGTTGCGGGCGATGGAGCGGCCCACCTCGACGGCGTCGTCCTCGGTCGCGGCGTTGATCACCTCGACCTTGATGTCCTTGCTGGCGCCCTCGGCGTCCCGGATGAGCTGCTGGCCGAGGTCGTCGCAGACCTGCCGTACGGCCTCGGCGAAGTCGGCGTCCTCGGGGGTGAGGCCGGAGGCGCCGGAGGCGAGCAGCAGCACGGTGTCGTTGGTGGACATGCAGCCGTCGGAGTCGACGCGGTCGAACGTGACCTTGGTGGCGGCTCGGAGCGCCTTGTCCAGGGTCGCGCTGTCGAGGTCGGCGTCGGTGGTGAGGACGACGAGCATGGTGGCGAGGCCGGGGGCGAGCATGCCCGCGCCCTTCGCCATGCCGCCGACGGTCCAGCCGTCCTTGGTGACCACGGAGGTCTTGTGGACGGTGTCCGTCGTCTTGATGGCGATGGCGGCCTTTTCGCCGCCGTGCTCGGAGAGCTGTCCGGCGGCGGTCTCGACGCCGGGGAGCAGCTTGTCCATGGGGAGCAGGACGCCGATGAGGCCGGTGGAGCAGACGGCGACCTCGCCGGCGCCGACGCCGAGCACCTCGGCGGCCTTCTCGGCGGTGGCGTGGGTGTCCTGGAAGCCCTTGGGGCCGGTGCAGGCGTTGGCGCCGCCGGAGTTGAGGACGACGGCGGCGAGCTGCCCGCTCTTGAGGACCTGCTCGGACCAGAGCACGGGGGCGGCCTTCACACGGTTGGACGTGAAGACGCCGGCGGCGGCGCGTCGGGGGCCGTTGTTGACCACGAGGGCCAGGTCGGGGTTGCCGTTCTCCTTGATCCCGGCGGCGATGCCCGCCGCCGTGAATCCCTTTGCTGCCGTCACACTCACTGTGTCTCCTCGTTCGCCCCGCCGCGGTAGCGGCTGATGTCACGGCCGCCCGTGCAGCGCAGAGGTGCGGGCATCGTGCTCGTCTGCGGCCCGGCGGCTGCACGTGCGTCGCTCACGGCGCAACTCCGATCGTCGAAAGTCCCGTGGTCTCGTCGAGACCCAGGGCGATGTTCATGCTCTGGACGGCACCGCCCGCGGTGCCCTTGGTGAGGTTGTCGAGGGCGCTGATCACCACGATCCGCCCGGCCGCCGTGTCGTGGGCGGCCTGCACCTGGACGGCGTTGGAGCCGTACACGGAGGCGGTGGCGGGCCACTGTCCCTCGGGGAGGAGGCGCACGAACGGCTCGTCGGCGTACGCCTTCTCGTAGGCGGCGCGCACGGACTCGGCGGTGACGCCGGGCTTCGCCTTCGCGGAGCAGGTGGCGAGGATGCCGCGGGGCATCGGCGCCAGGGTGGGCGTGAAGGACACGGTGACGCGCTGGCCGGCCGCCGCGCTGAGGTTCTGGATCATCTCGGGCGTGTGCCGGTGCCCGCCGCCCACGCCGTACGGCGACATGGAGCCCATGACCTCGCTGCCCAGCAGGTGCGGCTTGGGCGACTTGCCCGCGCCGGAGGTGCCGGACGCGGCGACGACCACGGCCTCGGCCTCGGCGAGCCCGGCGGCGTAGGCCGGGAACAGGGCGAGGGAGACGGCGGTGGGGTAGCAACCGGGCACCGCGACACGCTTGGACCCCTCCAGCGCGGCGCGGCCACCCGGCAGTTCGGGCAGGCCGTAGGGCCAGGTGCCGGCGTGCGGGGAGCCGTAGAACGCCTCCCAGTCGGCGGCGTCCTTCAGGCGGAAGTCGGCGCCCATGTCGATCACGAGCACCTCGTCGCCGAGCTGCTCGGCGACGGCGGCGGACTGGCCGTGCGGCAGCGCGAGGAAGACGACGTCGTGCCCGGCGAGCACCTCGGGCGCGGTGGGCTCCAGCACCCGGTCGGCCAGCGGCAGCAGGTGCGGCTGGAGCGCGCCCAGGCGCTGTCCGGCGTTGGTGTTCCCGGTCAGGGCGCCGATCTCGACCTCGGGGTGTGTCAGGAGCAGACGCAGCAGCTCACCGCCCGCGTACCCGCTCGCTCCGGCCACCGCCGCACGTACCGCCATGGAAAACCCTCCTCCTGGATGGCATGACTATACGTTTCCCTGCACGTTTATGCAACGTGCCGCCCGGGCGGTCCGGTCCGCGGCCGACCGGTCGCGGACCCGCCGTCATGGGCTGCTCAGCCGGGTTCGCCCAGCATGACCTTCCACACCCGGGTCGCGACCTGGAGGTTGAGGCGGTCCTCCACGTTCGTGAGGTCGCGGCCGCTGATCTCACGGATGCGCTGGAGCCGGTAGCGCAGGGTGCTGCGGTGGATCGTGAGGGACTCGGCGGTCTCGGCGTAGTTGCCTCCGCAGTCGAAGTACCGGGACAGGGTCTCCACGAGCGCCGCGCGGTGCCGGCCGTCGTAGTCGACGAGCCGGCCCAGCCATTCCCGGACGAACCCCTCCAGCTCCTGGTAGTCGCCGCCGGGTCCCAGGATGCGGTAGAGGCCCAGGTCGTCGAAGAACGTCGTGCCGTACCGGCAGCGGGAGCGCCGGCGCACCTCCAGGGCGCGCAAGGCCTCCTGGTAGCCGCCGGGGATGCCGTCGAGGGTGTCGCATCTGGCGCTCACCCCGATCGTCCCGTCGTGCGTCCCGGTCTCCCGGACGAGCGCCTCGTACAGGGCGCGGTCGTGGGGCCTGCCCTCGGCGACCAGGACCACGTGGCCGGAACGCCGGGTCACCAGTGACCGCATGCCCACGGCCGAGGCCGCCCGGCCCACGGTCCGCGCGAAGGCGTCGTCGGGGGCCTGGCTGCTCCACCGCACGACGACCACGTACTGGTCGCGGCGCAGGTCGTGCCCCAGCGCCTCGGACCGGGCGTAGGCGCTCGTCTCGTCCGTCCCGGCCAGCAGGTCGTCGACCAGTTCGCGGCGCAGCCGCAGCTCCACCTCCGCGAGATGCCGCAGGTGCGACAGTTCCATGGCGAGCGACGTGGCGGCGTGCTCGAGGGCGAACTCGGCGTAGTGGTCGGCCTCCTCCCGGGGATCGATCAGGGCCAGCACGCCGAGGACCTCGCCGCGGGGGCGTATCACGCGGATGAGCCGGTCCTTGACCCGCACGGGTCCGCCCCGCCGGGCGGCCTGCTGCAGCACCTCCTCGTGGCGTGCGGGGTCGGGGTCCGGGTAGGGGTCGGGCCGGCCGGGGCCGGTCCAGGACCGCAGCCGGCCGAAGCGGTCCTCCAGCAGGACCGGGAATCCGGTGAGCTCGTGCAGCACGCCGGTGATGGCCTCCTGGCCGCCGCCGGAGGCCGCGACGTCGGCGAGCGCCTGGTGCACGGCCCGCTGGTGTCCCGCCTCGACCACGAGTGAGATCATCCGCTGCTGGAGGGTCGCCCGTTCCCGTCGCAGCCGGTGCAGCTCCAGCGCGTCCTCCTGCCGGCGGCGGTGCGCGACGGCGGCCGAGAGGGCCGCGGCGGTGAGGCGTACCAGCATGGCGAGCAGGACGTCGTGGGCGTCGGTGGGCCGGGAGCGGCACGTCACCACCAGGTAGCCGTGCGCGCCGCCGGGTCCGCGCAGGGCCAGGGCCCGGCCCGGTGACCGGCCGGGAACGTCCACGGGGCCGTCCCGCCCCGCCAGCTCCCGCACCGCCCGGTCGACGGCCGGCGGGTGATCCGTCCCGGCTCGCGGGACGGGGGCCAGCCGGCCGTTCACCCTGAGGTATCCGGCCTCGGCCGTGTACGGGCCGACGGCAGGCACGTGCTCCATCGCCAGGCGCAGGATCTCGTCCTCGTTCCGGGCGTCGGTCAGGGCGTGGGAGACCGTCAGCAGTTCGCGGGGGAGTTCGGCCGGGCCCGGGCGGTGCGGGCCGGCCCCTTGCCACGGGGCGGTCGGGTGCCGCACGGAACGGCTCCGTGGAAGGCTGCCGTCCCGGGCGGGACGGCCTCGCCCCATGTTCCGGGTGACCCGGCGATCAACCATGGGATCACTCCCTTCGCGTGCTGTCACAGGGGTGAACAGATGCCGCGTACCCCTCACCGCTTTCCGCTCACCTGAGGCTTCAGCCGGTTTTGTCCTCGTGCTCATGGGGCGACCGGTTCCGCCGTTCTTCGACCTGCCCGGCGCATGCACGGGGCTGCCCGGTTCGCGAGTCTGGGGCGTGCTGGTGCCGGAGCGCATGACGCAGGAAGGAAGGACCGGGCGATGACCGAACAGCCTCGCGGGCGCGTTGCCGCGTACGGGACGTACCAGGAGACCGGACGCGCCGTCGGCCGCCTCCCGGAGCAGAGGGTGTGAGAGCGGCATGAGCACTGTGCGAGCCACCGACGTCACCTGCCCGCGCTGCGGGCGCACCAACCGGGTGCCCGTGGCCGCCGCGGGCCGGCCCAGGTGCGGCAACTGCGAGGGGCCTCTGCCGTGGATCGCCGACGCGGGCGACGACGACTTCGCCGAGGTCGTCGAGCGGGCGACCGTTCCTGTCGTCGTGGACCTGTGGGCCACCTGGTGCGGTCCCTGCCGCATGGTGAGCCCGGCGCTGGAGAAGGTCGCCGCCGATCTGGCGGGACGGATCAAGCTGGTCAAGGTCGACGTCGACAGGAATCCGCGTCTGGCGCGGCGCTTCGAGGTCCAGGCGGTACCGACCCTGCTGGTCCTGGACAAGGGGCGGACCGTCGCCCGGCAGACGGGGGCCGCGCCTGCACCCGTCCTGCGGCGGTGGGTGGAGCAGTCGATCGCCGGCCGTGCGCCTGCGGGGAAAGGGTGATCGGCCATGCCCGTACGGACCGACCCCCACCTCGCCCTCGTACGCCCCGTGACCCCGCGCGCCGCGGGATGCGAGGAATGTCTGGCCACGCGTTCGTCCTGGGTCCATCTCAGGGTCTGCCTGACCTGCGGTCACGTCGGCTGCTGCGACTCGTCGCCGAACCGGCACGCCCGTCGTCACGCGGCCGCCCAAGGGCATCCGATCGCGGCGTCGCTCGAGCCCGGTGAGGACTGGCGGTGGTGTTTCGTCCACGAGGCGTTCGTGTGATGCCCGGCGACGAGACGCGGCCGGACACCACGCCTGTGCCGGACGAGAGCGTCCCCCTCGAGACGCCCGACATCCACGGCGCCTATCCCCGGCTGTCGGAGGAGCAGACGGCCCGCCTGGCGGAGCAGGGTTGGCGCCGCGCCGTCGGCCCCGGTGACGTGCTGATCCGCGAGGGTGAGCGGTGCGAGACGTTCTACGTCATCCTCAGCGGCGCGGTGGCCGTCGTGGAGGGGTACGGCACGCCCGACGAGCACCTGCTCCGGGTGCACGGCCCCGGCCGCTTCATCGGCGAACTCGGCCTGTCGAGCGGGCAGGTGGCCTTCTACACCGCCGTGGTCCGGGACCCCGGCGAGATCCTCGCCCTGTCCATGGACCAACTGCGTGACCTGGTGACCCGGGACTCCCTCCTCGGTGACGTGGTGCTGCGCGCCTGTCTGTGCCGCCGTGCCCTGCTCGTCGGGCAGGGTGCGGGCTTCCGCATCATCGGCTCACGCTATTCGCCCGACACACGGCGGCTGCGTGAGTTCGCCGCCCGCAACCGGCTGCCGTACCGCTGGATCGATCTGGAGACGGACCAGGAGGCCGAGGCGCTGCTGCGCCGCTTCGCCGTCGGTCCGGAGCAGACGCCGCTGGTGATCTGGCGGGACACGACCCTGCTGCGCAACCCGAGCAACGCCGAACTGGCCCGGCTGATCGGCCTGCCGCCCCTGCCGTCGGGCAACGGCCGCGGCGATCTCCTCGTCGTCGGCTCCGGTCCCGCCGGTCTCGCCGCCGCGGTGAACGCCGCCTCGGAGGGCCTCCGCACGACCGTGGTCGAGTCCCTGGCCACGGGCGGGCAGGCCGGGACGTCCTCCCGCATCGAGAACTGCTTCGGCTTCCCCTCCGGCATCTCCGGCGCCGAACTCACCGAGCGCGCCGTGCTCCAGGCGGAGAAGTTCGGCGCCCGGATCAGCGTCCCGGCGGAGGCGGCCCGGCTCGAAGCGCGGGACGACCACCTCGCCGTCGGGTTCGCCGACGGCAGCGAGATCACGGCCCGTGCCGTCGTCCTGGCCACCGGCGCCCGCTACCGCCGCCTCGACGTGCCCGGCATCGAGCCGCTGGAGGGCTCGAGCGTGCACTACTCGGCCACGGTCCACGAGGCCCAGCAGTGCCGTTCCGCCCCGGTCGCGGTGGTCGGCGGCGGCAACTCCGCGGGCCAGGCCGTGCTCTTCCTCGCGGGATTCGCGCCGGAGGTGTATCTGCTGGTCCGCGGGCCGAGCCTCGAGGCCCGCATGTCCCGGTACCTGATCGACCAGATCGAGCGCCATCCGCGGGTGCGCGTGCTGCTGCACACGCGGCTGACCGAGGCGTTCGGCGACAAGGCGCTGGAGCGGGTCACCGTCGCCGATCTCCGCACGGGCCGGCACCGCGACCTCACGGTGCGGGCCCTGTTCGTCTTCACCGGGGCCGACCCCCACACCGCGTGGCTGTCCGGCGCTGTGGCGCTCGACGCACGGGGCTACGTGCTCACCGGGGCCGAGGCACAGGCCTGCTCCGTGCCCGGACTGTGGCAGAGCCAGGGCCGCGACTGCCTGACCCTGGAGACCAGCCTTCCCTGCGTGTTCGCGGCAGGCGACGTCCGCAGCGGCTCGGTGAAACGTGTGGCCTCCGCGGTGGGCGAAGGCGCGATGAGCATCCACTTCGTGCACCGCTGCCTCGACCGCACGGCCACCCCCGGCGGCGCCGGCAGCTTCCCGCTCGTCCGACCGAAGGAGTCCGCTTGGCTCGCATGACACCCAGGCCGCGAGGAGATCACCGAAAGAGGAGGCAAGGGGAATGACCACGCCCGTACGGCGTCACCCCGGTGGCGCGACGCAGGACAGGACCGTCGGCTGGGCCCGCAATCCGCTCACGGAGTTCGACCAGCTGATCAACGAGATGACCGGGCTGCTCGAGTCCACCGTGGGAAGCGCGGCGCCCGCAGCGGCGTGGACGCCCATGGCGGACGTCACGGAGTCCGACGACGCCTTCCACGTCGAGATCGAACTCCCCGGCGTCAAGACCAAGGACGTCGACGTGGAGGCCAACAGCCAGGAGCTGGTGGTCACCGGAGAGATCAAGGAGAGGGAACGCAAGGGCGTCCTGCGCCGGAGCACCCGCCGCACCGGAGCCTTCGAGTACCGGCTGCGGCTGCCCGGAGAGGTCGACATGGACAAGATCACCGCGCGGATGTCGGACGGCGTGCTCAGCATCACCGTCCCCAAGGCCGACGTCGCCAGGCCCCGGCACATCGAGATCAGCGACACGAGTGAGAGCTCGGGGAACAGCTCCTGAGACGCCACCGCGGTTCCGGACGGCGTCCGGAACCGCGGCCGGCCGGACGAGGCTCGAACATCCGGCGGTGACTCATGAACAGGCGTCCCCTGCCACACCTTCCTACCGCGACCGGGGCACGGTACGGGGTCCGCCGTCGCCCCTGTCACCGCGCCGGCGCCAGGCGCGCAACAGGCGGAGGGGAAGGAGACCCAGCGGCGCGCGCCGGCCCAGGTCGGCCTGGTCCTCGCGGTCGAACGCCCGCGCGTAACGCTCCGCGTCCCGCGCCGTCGGATATCGCTTGCTTCCCTCAGCCCCGCACCCGCGCGCGCAATGCCAGCGCATCGACTCGCCCTCGTGGAAGAAGCGAAAACGGTGTCCCAGCAGGTGGCAGCGCAGCATAAACGACCACATTATCCGTATAGGTGCCTTTCGTCCTGTTCCGCTCCCCCAGGCATCAGCCCGTCAACCTGATCGAGGAGACATGCGCATGACCAGCACCTCCGAACTCGGCGTGGTGACCACCAAGGTTCCCGCCCGGCTGGACCGGCTGCCGTGGTCCCGCTTCCACTGGAGGATCGTCATCGGCCTCGGCACCGTCTGGATCCTGGACGGACTCGAGGTGACGATCGTCGGGGCGGTCGCCGCCCGCATGACGGAACCGGGCAGCGGCATCGACCTGACCAGCGCCGACATCGGCACCGCCGCCGCCATCTACGTGGCGGGCGCGTGCCTCGGAGCCCTCCTGTTCGGCAGGCTCACCGACCGTTTCGGGCGCAAGAAACTGTTCATGGTCACGCTCGGCATCTACGTCCTCGCCACCGTCGCGACCGCGTTCGCCCGTGACCCCTGGTACCTGTACCTCGCCCGTTTCGTCACCGGCATGGGCATCGGCGGGGAGTACGCCGCGATCAACTCGGCCATCGACGAGCTGATCCCCGCCCGCAACCGCGGGCAGGTGGACCTCGCCATCAACGGCAGTTACTGGGTCGGTTCGGCGATCGGCAGCCTGGTCGCCGTGCTGCTCCTCAACGAGAGCCTGCTGGCGGCCGACCTCGGCTGGCGGCTGGCCTTCGGCCTGGGCGGCGTCCTGGGCCTGGCCATCATGCTGGTACGCCGCCATGTGCCCGAGAGTCCACGCTGGCTGTTCATCCACGGGCACGAGGACGAGGCCGAACGCATCGTCGACGGGATCGAGGCCGAGGTGCGTCAGGAGACCGGCCAGGAGCTGCCGGAGCCGGGCGAGGCGGTCACCGTGCGGCAGCGCAAGGTCATCCCGTTCCGGGAGATCGCCGGCGTGGCCCTGCGGCGGTACCCGCGTCGCGCCCTTCTCGGCCTGGCGCTCTTCGTCGGACAGGCGTTCCTGTACAACGCGATCGTCTTCGACCTCGGCACGCTGCTGAGCGGATTCTTCGACATCGGGTCCGGCACGATCCCGTACTTCCTCGCCCTGTTCGCGATCGCCAACTTCCTCGGGCCGCTCCTCCTCGGACGGCTGTTCGACACCGTGGGCAGGAAGCCGATGATCACCGCCACCTACTTCGGCTCGGCGGTCGTGGCCACCGTCCTCGCGGTCCTGCTGATGACCGGGTCCCTGACCACGCTGTGGTTCTTCCTGCTGGTGTCGCTGACCTTCTTCGTGGCCTCCGCGGGAGCGAGCTCGGCCTATCTGACGGTGAGCGAGGTCTTCCCCATGGAGACCCGCGCCCTGTCCATCTCGCTGTTCTTCGCCATCGGCACGGCCGTGGGCGGGATCACCGGGCCGCTGCTGTTCGGCCACTTGATCCACACGGGCAACGCCGACCTGGTGGCCATCGGCTTCCTCGTCGGAGCTGCGGCCATGGCGCTGGGCGGTCTCGCCGAGGTCTTCTTCGGCGTGCGCGCCGAACAGCAGTCCCTGGAGAACATCGCCCGGCCGCTCACCGCCGAGGAGGTGGAGGCGGACTGGCGCGGCGAGCCCGCGCCGCAGACCGAACGGGACCTCGGCCGGCCGGCCGAGGTGCAGCAGGCGGCGCACGAGCGCGACCGGCGGATCGCCGACCGCACCGCCCGCCGCCGGGAGCGGCAGCGCGCCGGACTCCGCCGCTACCGCCCGGGCACCGGGCAGGGCAACAGGATGTACTCGCCGGGGATGGCCGGCACCGCGGGCGCGGCGAGCCGTACGTCCGCCATGGCCGAGCAGCGCCTCGACGACGAGATCGAGCAGATCACCCACGCCCTCCAGGAATCCGGCCCGACGAGCCGCGATGAGCTCAAGAAGGCCGTGGGCGGCCATTCCTGGGGCCCCCGGCGCTTCCGGCGCGCCCTGCGCGAGTCCAAGCGTGAGTCCAGGGTGAAGGACATCGGCCACGACACCTACGCGCCGGCGGACGGACACGGCGGGTCCGGCAGCGCACCGGGCGCCCCACGCCGGCGGTGACCGGAACAGAAGGAGGCAGCGATGAAGTACGACGAATTCCTCGCCCGTGTACGTGAGCGCGGCGAGTACAAGGACAACGACGAGGCCGCGCACGTCACCAACGCCGTGCTGGAAGTGCTGGCCCAGCGGATCAGCCCCGGAGAGGTCGGGGATCTGGCGTCACAGCTCCCCGGCCCGCTGGGACAGGTGCTGGTGAACGCCGCGCCGCAGCAGGCGCGGAGCTTCGGGATCGAGGAGTTCCTGCGCCGGGTCGCCGAGCGCACCGGGGCCCGGCCGCGTACGGCGGAATGGGACGCCGGCGCGGTCCTGTCCACCCTGGGGGACGCCGTGACCGGCGGAGAACTGAACCAGATCATCAGCCAGCTCCCCTCGAGCTACGCGGCCCTGTTCGGCAAGGCCGACCTGGCGGGCTGAGCCCGCAGCACCCGGAACGAAAGGCCCACACAAATGGTCGACACAGGCTTTTCCTCGTTCGACACGATGGTGGACAAGGCCAACCGGCTCCTCAAGGACATCGAGGAGGCCTTCGGATGGCCCAAGGACCGGCGCAAGCAGTCCTACGCAGCGCTGCGGGCCGTGCTGCACCCGCTCAGGGACCGGCTCCCGGTGGACACGGCCGTGCAGTTCGGCGCCCAGTTGCCGACCCTCGTCAGGGGTGTCTACTACGACGGCTGGAAACCGGCCGAATCGCCCGTGCGGATGAGCAACGACGAGTTCATGGCACGGGTCAGGAGCGAATTCCCCTACGCGGTCGAGGGCGGCTCCGAGAAACTGGTGCGCACCGTCCTGAAAACCCTGGCGCTGCATGTGAGCGCCGGCGAATGGGAGCACCTCAAGTCCCGCGTGCCGAACGCGTTCGCCGCGCTCCTGCCGTGACCCTGCCGTTTGCGTCCCCTGGTCACGGATCGGGTTGGTCCGGATCAGGGGGCTGCCACTCGAACATCAGGATGGTGGCGTCGTCGCTGAGCTTGTTGTGCCGGTGGTCGAGGATGGAGTGGATGAGCAGGCGCAGCACTTCCGGGGCGTTCTGCCCCGCCGCGGTGGACCGGATGATGTAGTCGGTGAAGCGCTCCAGGCCGAACTGCTCGCCCTTCTCGTTGCGTGACTCGACGACGCCGTCCGAGTAGAGAAGGATGCGGTCACCCGGTTCCAGGCGGACCTCGTGCACCTGACGGGCGGTCCCGGCGAGACGCGCGGGCAGTCCCAGAGGGGGCTCGGACGGCCGCTCCAGCGCCTTGTGGAGCAGGCGGTGGCGGCGGATGAGCAGCGGGGCCGGATGACCGCAGTTGCACCACCTCAGCACGCCGGTGGGCATGTGCAGTTGCGTGAAGACACCGGTGCAGAACTGCTCCGGGAGCCACTTCGCCAGCGCGTCGTCCACGGTGCCCACGAGTTCGTCGAGGCCCGCTCCGCTGCGCCGGGCGTTGCGGCAGCCCGCCATGGCGACGGAGGTGGCGAGTCCGGACGCCAGATCGTGCCCCATGCCGTCGAGGATCGTGGTGTGCAGGATGTCCTCGGTGAACACATGGTCGAAGGCGTCGCCGCCCAGTTCGTACGCCGGCTCCAGGGCCGCCGTGGACACCACCCGCCCGGTTCCGATCGACCGGGGAGGGAGGAAGGCGCGCACCATCTCCGTGGGGAGATGCATGGGCCTGGTCCGCATCCGCTGCGCGATGGTGTCGCTGTAGGTGCGCTTGGACGTGATGATCAACGCGAGGAGCGACGCCGCCGTGCGGCAGCGCCGCAGGGTGAGCCCGTCCAGCGAGTCCATGGTCAGTTCCAGCACGCCGAGCCGCTCCGCCCCGTTGGCGAGGGGCAGCCATACGTTCAGCTGGCCGGACGGGGTCTCCTCCACGCGGAGGGAGTCGGTGCGGTAGGTCCAGCCCGCCAGCGACGTCTCGAGGTCCAGGTCGGGCTCGCCCTCGACGAACGGCACCAGCAGTCTCTGCTGGATGTCGACCAGGTAGATCGCGGCCGTCCCCAGGCCCATGGCCTCGGCGTACCGGTTCAGGACGACGGGCAGCTCCGCGGGGGACGCCAGCTGGGCCGCCCCGACGAACTCTTCCAGCAGGAGCTCTCCCGACCCGACGGACGCGTTTCTCTCCATACCTTCGAGGATCCCTGCCACCGCTCACAGAAGCAGGTCGAAGACGGCTCGGGCCTCGTCCCAGTGCTGGGTCTGCGGGTTCTTCAGGTCGGGGTGGAGGATCTTGAAGCTCTGGGCGAGGGCGAGGCTGAGTCCGCCGATGATCTCCGGGTAGGCCGCCTCGGTCTCCTCGTCGGGCGTGCGGTCGAGAGCGGGGTGGGTGGCGAGCTGTTCGAGGATCGGCTCGAGCTCCACCTCCTCGTCGATCTCCCGGAAGCGGTGGATGCTCTCCTGCAGGCCCTTCGTGATCGGCAGGTCCCAGGTCCGGACGACGTCCCGCCCGTTGGCCTTGGCCGTGGCCTGGGCGACGGTGAGCAGATCGTAGAGCTTGGCGTCGACGAAGTCGCTGTAGCGCTTGAGATCGTTCTTGTCGACGTCCAGCCCCGCGGCCGCACGGAAGAACCTCTCGAACCTGGCGATGGACATCACGGTCATGACGGCAACCTCCGGCTGCGGGGGCCGGGCGAGTCCCGGCCCCCAGTCCTCCAGCCAGCGTGGCCGACGGGGCATCCGAACGCTTGCGCATGCCGGGCCGAACCGGCCCGTCCCGCATTGCCCTGCCAGGCCCATGAGGCCGACGGGCTTCCCCCGGGGCCGGCCGGCCCGGCCGGCCCCGGGGGATCACGCGTTCCGCGTCGTCACCTCCGGGCGATCCTCATGAACGTCACCGAGTGCGGCGGGAAGGTGTACTCGAACGTCGGCGCCACTCCGCGGAACGTCGAGGTCACCGGGGTGACCGGGGTGTCCGTCTCGGTGTTCGTGTCGTCCGGGTCGGCGGCCAGGGTGGTGACCCGGGCGCGGGAGGAGACGTGGGCGGTGCCGAGGCCGACGGAGGTGCGGGCCTCGGACGGCTGGGCGTTGACGACCTTGAGGAGCAGGTCGCCGGTGCGGGCGTCCTCGGTGACCACCTGGCGGAACGGCTCGGCCGGCTTGTCGTCGGTGAAGCTCCCCCACTCCTCGCCGTCGAGGTACAGGGTGACCTGGCGGCCGCGCACCTCGACCTCGATGTCGTACGCACGGCCCGTCTCGATCGAGCCCGGCCTGGAGATCAGGGTGGACTTGCCGCCGTCCACGGCCTGCTCCACCGCGGACTGCGTGTTGTTCCAGCCGCCCAGGTTCCACCAGTAGTAGTTCCCGGTGTCCTTCACGCCGAAGGCGACCAGGAAGCCCTCCTTGCCGGAGCGCTTGACCGCCCTGACCCGCAGGTCGTAGTCGCGCCACTCCGGGTCGCCCGCGGTGACCAGGGTGTTCTCGGCGGCCTCGTCGGTCTGGACGTAGCGGCCGTCCTGGACGGTCCAGCTGCCGCCGCCGACGTGGCTCCAGCGGCCGGCGCCGGCCGAGAAGTCGTCGCTGAGCAGCGTGGTGCCGTCGGCCGCCGTCACCTCGACGTCGTCGTACGCGGCGCTCGTCGCCCAGGTGGAGAGGCCGACCGCGCCGGTGATGGGGCCGCTGACGTCGGGCGTGGTACTGGCTCGTGAGGGGATCACCCGGTCGCCGACGTTGGTCATGAACAGCTTCTGGACCTCGTAGTTCGCCGAGCCCCAGGAGGCGCGCTTGTTGAACCAGATCATGTCCGGCCGCCACTGCACGTGGTCCTCGTTGGCCAGCAGCGGCGCGTACGAGGCGAGCTTCACGACGTCGGCGTTGCGCTCCAGGCCGGTCATGTACGCCGCCTCGGCCAGGGCGTTCTTCCAGGCGTTGCCCTGGGAGGCGTACTCGCCGAGGAAGACCTTCGGGCCCTGCCGGTCGTAGGAGTCGTAGCGGTCGTTGTTCTGCAGGAACCACTGCGGGCTGTTGTAGTAGTGCTCGTCGACCATGTCGACGCCGCCCTCGCGGTTGAGCCGCCAGGCGGTGTCGAAGACCGTGCCGGTGTCGTCCGGGCCGGAGTTGGAGATCACCGTGATCTCCGGGTGCTCCGCCTCGATGGCGGCGCGGAACCGCTGGAAGCGGGCGAAGAACTCGTGCGGCAGGTTCTCCTCGTTGCCGACGCCGATGTGGGTGAGGCCGAAGGGCCTGGGGTGGCCCATCTCGGCGCGCAGGGCGCCCCACTTCGACGTCCTCGGGCCGTTGGCGAACTCGATCAGGTCGAGGGTGTCCTGGATGTGCCGCTTCAGCAGCGCCTCGTCGTCGGTGGCCCTGTTCTGGCCGCAGCCGGTGACGAGCGCGGGGACGACCGGGAGCGGCATCGCGCCGACGTCCTCGGCGAAGCGGAAGTACTCGTAGTAGCCGAGTCCGTAACTCTGGTTGTATCCCCAGAAGTTGGCGTTGGTGGCGCGTTCCTCGACCGGGCCGACGGTGTCCTTCCACTGGTAGGCGCGCCTGCGCTGCCAGCCGGAGGCCTCGCTGTAGTCCTCCATGGAGCCGGTGTTGACCAGGCAGCCGCGGGGGAAGCGGAGGAAGCCGGGCTGCAGCGCGGCGATCTTCTCTGCGAGGTCCTTGCGCAGCCCGTTGGGCCGGTTCTTGTACGTCTCGCGCGGGAACAGCGACACCATGTCGAGGGCCGCGTCGGCGGAGGTGGCCACGGTGAGGCGGCCGCGGTTGCTGGTGCGAGACGCGGTGAAGGTGGCCTTGTACTGCGTCCAGCCGCCCCGTACGGCGACCGTGCGGCTGTCGGCGAGGGTGCCCGCCGCGTCCTTGAGCGTGACGGTGAGGGCGGCGCCGGCCTCGGCGCGGGCCCACACCGAGAAGTCGTACCGCTTGCCCTGCTCGACCCGGATGCCGGTGTTGTGGCCGGCGTTGGTGACGGAGGAGCCGGCCCCGAGGGACAGGTAGGTGCGGTTGCGCTCGTTGAGCCGCCCGGAGTCGTCCCGCGCCTCGGCCGTGCCGGAGGGGGTCCAGGAGGTCAGGGGCGTGTAGGAGGCGTGGTCGGCGGTGGAGTACTCGAAGGAGCGGTTCTGGACGAGTTCGGCGTACAGACCGCCGTCGGCGGCCCGGTTGATGTCCTCGAAGAAGACGCCGTACATCGTGTCGCCGATCGCCGGGCCACGGGCGCCGGTGTCGACGGTGATCGTGTAGTCGGTGACGTCCTCCGCGTGGGCGGGGACCGGGAGCAGGACGGCGGCCGTCAGCAGGGCGGTGCCGGCGAGGACGGCTCTGCGGCGGGTGCGGTGCCGGGCGGTGCGTGACATGGATACTCCGCGGCTCTTGGGGGGAGTGGGCGGTCGTTCGTAATGTCGGACGCTGTGCAGCACTTCGAACGGCAAGATAGGGAGGGGGCAGGAGCACGTCAATGGGGCGTGCGGCACCGCGGAGCACGAGAGAGCACGGGAGAACGGGACGCCATGGGCGAGTTCTGGCCGGTACCCGACGTACTGGCGTATCTGGGCGGCGCCTGGCGGGCCGAGCGCGTGGTGCGGGACCTGGCGGGCGGGGACGAGGGGCGGTTCAGCGGGACCGTGGTGTTCGAGCCGCTCGACGACGAGGACGGCTTGCTGCAGCGGGAGTCCGGCGACTTCACCTGGCGCGGCGTCACGCGGCCCGCCGAGCGCACGCTCCGCTTCCTGCGCGGGCCCGACGGCACGGCGGACGTGCGGTTCGCGGACGGCCGCTTCTTCCACGGCCTGGACCTCGGGTCCGGCCGGCACACCGCCGACCACCCCTGCTCGGCGGACCTCTACCGGGGCGAGTTCACCGTGCGGGACGCGGACCACTGGCGGGTGGTCTGGCGGGTGCGCGGCCCGGCGAAGGACCTGGAGCTCGTCACGGAGTACGCACGCACTCCCGTCACGTGAGGTCAGGCGCGCAGGGGCTGGGCCGAGACGCTTTCGAGCCGCAGGCTCCAGCGGCCCGGCCGCCCGGCGACGCTGATCGTCGACAGCGAGCGGACGTCGATGTTCCAGTAGGTGCCGGGCGGCGCCTTCAGCGCGTAGACGAGCGCCGCGCGGATCACCGACGGCTCGGCCACCGCGACCACCCGGCAGCCGTCCTCGGCGGGCCGCGTGTCGAGCCAGTTGCCGACGCGTCCGATGAAGTCCAGCAGGGACTCCCCGCCGTGGGGTGTGGACCGTGGGTCGGCGAGCCAGGCGTCCACCGCCTCCGGCTCCCGGGCCATCGCCTCACCGAGGGTCAGTCCGCGCCAGCGGCCCATGTCGCAGTCGCGCAGGGCGAGCTGGACGAGCGGCGCGTACCCGAGGCCCTCCCCGGTGGCGCGGCTGCGGGGCGCCGGTGAGCAGTAGCGCAGGTCGGCCGCGGCCAGGGGCAGCAGTTCGTGCGCGACGCGTTGCACCTCGCTCCATCCGGCCTGGTCCAGCGGCCGGGAGTCCTCGAAGCGCTCGGACAGCACCGTGGAGCTCCCCGCCGCTGCGACGAACGTGACCCGAAGTGCCATGCGGCGATGGTCAGCCGCCGGGGTCGGCTGGTCAAGGGGTGTCGGCCGGCCATGACGCTTGGTGGCGCGGGCCTCACCCTCCGCCGAGGGCATACGGCACAACCCCGGCCCTATGCGCCCACCGGATCGGGCCTCACACCTGCTCGAAGATCAGCGCCATCCACTGGTCCGGCCGCTCCAGTGGCCGGAACCCGAGGGGCGCGTACACCTCGTGCGCGTCGTGCGTGGCGAGCAGGACGCGCCGTACGCCGTACTCGCGCACGTCGTCCCGTACGGCGGTGACGAGCGCGGTGCCGATCCCCTTGCCGCGGACGGCGGGGTCCACGTACACGTCGCACAGCCAGGCGAAGGTGGCCCGGTCGGTGATGACGCGGGCGTACGCCACCTGCGCGCCGGTGACCGTGTCGTACACGCCGAAGTTGAGGGAGCCGCGGATCGCCCTGTCCTGTGTCTCGCGGGGGCGGCCGAGGGCCCAGTACGCGTCGGTGGACAGCCAGCGGTGCACCGTGCCGGCGTCGATGCGGGTGGGGTCGGCGGAGAGCTCGTAGCCCTCGGGCAGGCGGGGATCGGCAGTCATGCGCCGATGCTGGCAGCCGGTGGCGGCGGGCGTCGAGCCGTTATCCCACCACCTGGGACCAGGCCGCGCGCAGCCGGTGCACGCCTTCCGTGATCTCGCCGGCGCCGGCCACGGCGGCGAAGCTCAGGCGCAGGTGCCCTGCGGGCGGTTCGGCGCTGAAGTAGGGGCGTCCGGGGGTGACGGCGACGCCCGCGCGCAGTGCGGCGGCGGTCAGGGCGGACTCGGACGCGCCGTCGGGGAGGCGCAGCCACAGGTGGTAGCCGCCGGAGGGGATGTGCGGCAGGGACAGGCCGGGCAGCTGGAGGCGGAGGGCGGCGGTCATGGCGTCTCGGCGGGTGCGCAGGGCGGTGGAGACGGCACGCAGATGGCGGGGCCAGGCGGACGAGCCCACCAGCTCCAGAGTGGCCTCCTGGAGCGGGCGCGGCACGAAGAAGGTGTCGACGATCTGGATGGCGCGCAGCCGCTCCAGCACCGGGCCGTGCGCGGCGAGGGCGCTCACCCGGAAGCTGGGCGAGGTGGCCTTGGTCAGCGAGCTGACGTGCACCACCACGCCGTCGGGATCGTCGGCGGCGAGCGGGCGCGGCAGCGGGCCCGCGTCCTCGTGCACCAGCCGCCGTACGAAGTCGTCCTCGACGACGAACGCGCCGGCCCGCCGGGCGATGCGCAGCACCTCGGCGCGCCGCTCGGGGGCGAGGACGGCGCCGGTGGGGTTCTGGAAGAGGGGCTGGCAGACGAAGACGCGGGCGCCGGTGGCGCGGAACGCGTCGGCGAGGAGGGACGGGCGTACGCCGTCGGCGTCGACGGGTACGGGCACCGGGCGGAGTCCGGCGGCGCGGGCGATGGCGAGCATGCCGGGGTAGGTGGGCGACTCCACGAGGACGGGGGCGCCGGGCGGGGCGAGGGCGCGCAGGGCGGTGGTGAGCGCGGACTGTCCGCCCGCGGTGACCAGCACACCGGCCGCCGTCACAGGTCCGCCGATGGCGCGCGCGAACCATTCGCGCAGCTCGGGCAGCCCCTCCATGGGCGGCCTCCCCCAGGCGCCCGGTCTGCGTCCGGCGCGGGCGAGCGCGGCGGCCATGGCGCGCTCCGGCTGGAGGGAGGGGTGCAGGTAACCGCCGTTGAACTCGATCACTCCGGGCGCGGGGGCGGCCAGCGAGACGAGGACGCCGGACGCGTCGACCGAGCGCGGGACGAGGTCGGCGGCGCCGTCGGCGCTGAGGGCGACCTCCTGCCAGGAGGTGTCCCCGGTGGGAGCGGCCGGTGTGCGGGGCACGGCACGGAAGGCTCCGGCGCCGGGGCGGGTGACGACGAGTCCCTCGGCGGCGAGCCGCGCCAGCGCGCGGGAGACGGTCACAGGGCTGACCCGGAACCGCTCGACGAGGGCACGGCTGGACGGGAGCTTCTCACCGGGAGAGTAGCGGTCCAGCTCCTGCCGCAGCTGTTCCGCCAGTTCACCGACGCTGTTACGCTCTTGCATGAGAGCACAGAGTAGCGCTACTACCTCCGAGCCGATAGCGGTTGCCGCTCCCCCGCGCGGCCGTGGCTTCGGCACCGTCCAGGCCGCCCTCGGGGTGGTCGCCTTCTCCCTGACCTTCCCCGCCACCGCCTGGGGTTTGGAGGGCTTCGGGCCCTGGTCGCTGGTGGCGGTGCGCAGCGTGCTCGCGGCGGTGATCGGCGGGGGCTGTCTCCTGGCCCTGCGCGTCCCGCTCCCGGACCGCCGCCACTGGGCGGGGCTCGCGGTGGTCGCGGCGGGGGTGGTGCTGGGCTTCCCGATGCTGACCACGCTGGCGCTGCAGACGTCCACGACGGCGCACGCGGCCGTGGTGGTCGGCCTGCTGCCGCTCACCACGGCCCTCTTCTCGTCCCTGCGGACCGGCTCACGCCCCTCGCGCACCTTCTGGGTCGCGGCCCTCGCGGGCGCGGCGGCGGTGGTGGCGTTCACCGTGCAGCAGAGCGGGGGCGCGCTGACGTCCGCGGACCTGTACCTCTTCGGCGCCCTGCTGATCTGCGCGGCCGGCTACACCGAGGGCGGGCGGCTGGCCGGCGCGATGCCGGGCTGGCAGGTCATCGGCTGGGCGCTGGTGCTGTGCCTGCCGCTCACGGTGCCGGTGGCCGCGGTGGCCCTGACCACGGAACCAGTCGAACTGACCGCGCACAGCGTGACCGGCTTGCTGTGGGTGGCGGCGGGCTCCCAGTTCCTCGGCCTGATCGTCTGGTACCGGGGCATGGCGTCGATCGGCATCCCGAAGGCGAGCCAACTGCAGCTTGCCCAGCCCTTGCTGACCTTGTTCTGGTCGGTGTTCCTCCTGGGAGAACACCTCCCGTGGGCGGCACCGGTGACGGCGATGGCGGTGCTGGTGTGCATCGCGGTGACGCAGCGGGCGCGGGGGTAGGCCACCGTGGCGGCCGACTGAGCAGGGTGTGCCGTTGGCGGGCGCGGAGCCAGGCCGCGGGGGCGGCCGACCGAACGCGGCGCCGCGGGCGGGCGCGGAACCAGACCGCGGGCGCGAAGCCAGACCGCGGGCGCGAAGCCAGACCGCAGGCGCGAAGCCAGACCGCGGGCGCGAAGCCAGACTGCAGGCGCGAAGCCAGGTCGCACGCGCGGCCGACCGAACAAGACGTCGCAGGCAGGCGCGGAGCCAGACCGCACACGCGACCGACCCGCTGGCGCGTTCCGCCCCCCGCCGTAGACTCGAAGGAGCATGGACCGCTGCTCCCTTCAGGTGAGGAGGCGACGATGCGCGCAACCGTGGGTGACCAGCTTGTCCAGCACGGCAGGGTGGTCGGCCAGCACGACAAGGTCGGCGAGATCGTCGAAGTGCTCGGCCGGGACGGCGACCCGCCGTACCGGGTCCGGTTCGAGGACGGGCACGAGGGCATCTGCTCCCCCGGCCCCGACACCGAGATCCGGCACCGGGAGGTCGTGACCCGGCACTGATCAGGACGGGGGCCCGGCGGGCCGGCCGTAGTGGTCGGCCACCACCCGTGCCATCGCCCCGACCGGATCGGCCGTCACCTCGCGCGCCGCGAAGAACACGTGCCCCCGCATCTCGGGGTACCGCTTCGCCAGCGTGAGGTGACGGGACAGTTCGGCGGGGTCCTGCCAGGCAGCGGGCTGCGCCGGATCCCCCGCCTTGTACAGCGCCTCCCCCGCGTACAGCCGCGTCCCCGAGCCGCGCACGACGTCGGCCCACCAGGGCACGAGCTTCGCGTAGTCCGCCGCGGCGAAGCCGACGTTCCAGTACAGCTGCGGGCAGATGTAGTCGATCCAGTTCTCCCGCGCCCACTTCCGCGTGTCCGCGTGCAGATCGTCGTACGACTGCACGCCCGCGCGCGTCGCGGAGCCGAGCGGGTCGACGTCGGCGTTGCGCCACACCCCGAAGGGGCTGATGCCGAAGCGCGTGCCGGGGCGGAACGTCCGGATCGCCTCGGCGGTCTCGTGGACGAGCCGGTCGACGTTGTCCCGCCGCCAGGCCGCGCGGTCCGGGAAGTCGGCGCCGTGCCGGTCGTACGTGGCGTCGTCGTCGAAGGTCTGCCCGGCCACCGGGTACGGGTAGAAGTAGTCGTCGAAGTGGACCCCGTCCACCGGGTAGCGGCGCACCGCGTCCAGCATGGCCTCCCGCACGAACGCCCGGACCTCCGGCAGACCCGGGTCGTAGTACAGCTTCCCGCCGTACGGGATCACCCAGCCGGGGTTGCGGCGGGCCGGGTGGGAGGCGGCGAGCCGCATGGGATCGGCGTGCATGGCGACCCGGTACGGGTTGAACCAGGCGTGCAGGTGCAGCCCACGGGCGTGGGCCTCGGCGACCGCCGTGCCGAGGGGGTCCCAGCCGGGGTCGGCGCCCTGCGTACCGGTGAGGTACTGCGACCAGGGCTCGTGCGGCGACGGCCACAGCGCGTCGGCCGTGGGCCGCACCTGGAGCATCACGGTGTTGAGGCGCGCGCGGACGGCGGCGTCGAGGTGGGCGAGCAGTTCGGCGCGCTGCCGGTCGGCGCTGAGGCCCGGCCGGGACGGCCAGTCGCGGTTGGTGACCGTGGACACCCACATGCCCCGCATCTCGCCGGCGGCCGCGCCGCCCCGTCCGGGCCCTCCCGCCGTGCCCGTGTCCGGCCCCGGCCGTGGCGCGGCGGACCCCTGCGTCATGGCCGTCAGCGCGGCCAGCGCCGCCGCCGCGAAGCCCCTGCGTGACACCCGCACCCTCGCCCCTGCCTCTCCCCTGACGCCCCTCTGCGGCGACATCTGTCACGATCGTCCCGGAACCGCCTGGTCAGGGCGGGTCTCCCGGCCAGGATGCCCCACCCCCGCGATCGATCATCGATACTTCGGAGTAACGTGCACGAACGGAGCAGGCGCCGGGACCCGGCACCCTGCCACAGCCGTAAGCAGTAGCGAAAGGGACGATGTGACCGACATCGAACGCGTCGGAGTGGTGGGCTGCGGTCAGATGGGCGCGGGTATCGCCGAGGTGTGCGCCCGTTCCGGGCTGGACGTCAAGGTCGCCGAGACCACCGGCGAAGCCCTGGAGATCGGCCGGACCCGGCTGTTCAACTCCCTGTCGAAGGCGGCGGAGCGCGGCAAGATCAGCGAGGAGGAGCTGGAGGCCACCCAGGCCCGGCTCACCTTCACCACGGACCTCGGCGAGTTCGCCGACCGCGATCTGGTGATCGAGGCCGTCGTCGAGAACGAGCAGGTGAAGACGGAGATCTTCCAGGTCCTCGACCAGGTCGTGACCCGCCCCGACGCGATCCTGGCGTCGAACACCTCCTCCATCCCGCTGGTGAAGCTGGCCGTCGCCACGTCCCGCCCGGACCACGTCATCGGCATCCACTTCTTCAACCCGGCCCCGGTGCAGAAGCTGGTCGAGCTGATCCCTGCGCTCACCACCTCCGAGGGCACCCTGAGCCGCGCGCAGGTCTTCACCGAGAAGGTGCTGGGCAAGCACGCGATCCGCGCCCAGGACCGCTCCGGCTTCGTGGTCAACGCGCTGCTGATCCCGTACCTGCTGTCCGCGATCCGGATGTTCGAGTCGGGCATCGCCAGCCGCGAGGACATCGACAACGGCATGGAGATGGGCTGCGCCCACCCGATGGGTCCGCTCAAGCTGTCCGACCTGATCGGCCTGGACACGGTCGCCTCGGTCGCGTACTCGATGTACGAGGAGTACAAGGAGCCTCTGTACGCCGCTCCCCCGCTGCTGCAGCGGATGGTGGACGCGGGGCGGCTCGGCCGGAAGTCGGGCTCGGGGTTCTACACGTACGGCTGACATCTCAACTATGGGCCCTGAGCTGGGAGTTCAGCTCAGGGCCCGCAGTTTTGCCCATGGCGGGGACGACGAGAAGAGCTCCAGACCGGCGCCGGCCCTGGGCTTTCCCTGCGATGCGGCGCTGTCCCTTCTTACGCAGGGAAATGTCCCTGATGCACCCCTCGGACAAGCAAGAAAGTCCCTGAAAAGTCCCTGGCTGCGACCTAGCCGACATCCTTCTGACCTGTGACTCTTTCCCTGAGAGCACACCCCTGTTCGGCTTCGTCGGCCTCGAGTTCCAGCGCTTCTTCTCCTCCAAGACCCTGCGCGATGTCGGCCGTTAGTAGCCGTCGCAGTTGTTGCGCGCTCCACATCCGTGCGCATGCGGCACGCCCGCATACGGCTGCACGGAGCGAGGAGAACAGGCGACCGTCGCACTGGGTGTCGTCTCAACGACACGGCAAAGGGAACACCCCTGCGCCGAGTTGCCCTCTCGCTCGCAAACTTGCCCATCACGGAGGACTCGTCAACTCTGCGGCCCCTTGCGACTGCGCAGTCGCCGTCGGCACACCTGATGCGCTGTCTATACGGACCAATGAGTGATCGATCCGCGCTCCGGCTCGTCCGCCGCACAACTGTTATGGGCAGGGCTTCGTCTTGTCCGTTGTCCATCGGCCACCAGGGGTGGCGCCCACGGCTTCGAAGACCCCACCTGGGTGATGGCGCCTCTGACCGCTGTGTCCCTCAGCGGGTGTCGGGCCGGTGCTCGGTGATCCAGCGGGCGGCCAGGAGTCCGGACGCGGCGGTGAGTGCGGCGGCCGTGATGACGGTGGCGTTCAGGCCGAGGGTGTCGGCGAGGGCGCCGGCGATGAGTGCGCCGGCGGCGTAGCCGATGTCGCGCCAGAAGCGGTAGGTGCCGAGGGCGTTGACGCGCCAGGCGGGGTGGGCGTGGTCGGAGACGGAGGCGATGAGGGCGGGGTAGACCATGGCGGTGCCGAGGCCGAGGGCGACGGCGGACAGGGTGCCGGCGAGCAGGGGGTTGTCGAGCAGGGCGAGGGCGAGGACGAAGCCGGCGGCCTGGACGAGCATGCCGGTGACGATGAGGGGTTTGCGGCCGATGCGGTCGGCGAGGTGGCCGGCGGGGATCTGGCCGATGCCCCACAGGATGGGGTAGAGGCCCTTGATGAGGCCGACGGCGGCCAGGCCGAGGCCGTGGTGGGTGAAGAGAAGGGGGAAGACGCCCCAGGTGAGTCCGTCGTTGAGGTTGTTGACGAGGCCGGCCTGGCTGGCGCCGCGCAGGGAGCGGTCGCGCCAGGAGGTGCGGGCGAAGGTGGCGGCGAGGCCGGGCGTCTCGTCGGCGGGCGCGGGCTTGGGGTGCTGGGCGAGTTCGAGGGCGACGTGGGCTGCGGTGTCGCGGACGACGAGGGACAGGGCGAGGCCGGCGACGACGAAGACGACGCCGAGGAGTTCTGGCACGGGGCGCAGGCCGTAGCCGGTGGCGAGGTAGCCGGTGAGCAGTGCGGTGACGCCGACGGCGGCGTATCCGGCGGCCTCGTTGAGTCCGGTGGCGAGTCCGCGCCGGGCGGGCCCGACGAGGTCGATCTTCATGTTGACGGTCATCGACCACGCCAGGCCCTGGTTGAGGCCGAGCAGGATGTTCGCGGCGATGATCCACCCCCAGGACGGCGCCCAGGCGAGCACGAAGGGAACAGGGACACCGATCAGCCAGCCCGCGAGGAGGAGTTGCCTGCGGCGGAAGCGTGCCGTCAGGGCTCCGGCGGCGAGGTTGGTCAGGGCCTTGGTGAGACCGAAGGCGATGATGAACGAGAAGACCGCCAGGTCGCTCGTCAGGCCGAAGACGTCGGTGCCGATGAGCGGGACGGTGGTGCGTTCCAGGCCCACCAGGCCGCCGACCGCCATGTTGACGACGACGAGGAGCGTGAACTGGAGCCAGTTCTCCCGCAGCCCGAGGCGCACGGCGGGTCCGGCGGGCCGCTTCGTCGCGGTGGTCGTGGTCGTGGTCATGCGTCGGTGTCCTTGAACGGTGCGGGTGCAGTTGGCGGGGAGAAAGTTCCGGCCGGCCTGCTGTGCGGGCCGGAGGGAGTCGGCGGGGGAGCCGTCGGAGGGGGTCAGACGAGGGCGTCGGCGAGCATGAGGGCGGCGACCGCGAGAAGTACGTAGGCGAAGATCCGCTGCAGTGTGTCGCCGGTGAGCCGCTTCGCGTGGCGTTTGCCGTCCCAGGCGCCGAGGATCGCGGCCGCGGTGAACGGTGCGATGACGGTCCAGTCCAGGTGCGTGGCGGTTCCGGCGCGGGCGGCGAGTGCGGCGAGCGAGTTGACGGTGATGACCAGCAGGCTGGTGCCCAGGGCCCGGCGCATGGGGAGGTTCAGCACCCGGACCAGGGCGGGGACGGCGAGGAAGCCGCCGCCCACGCCCAGCAGGCCAGTCACCGCACCGAGTCCGGCGCCGGCGGCGCCCGCCCTGACGGGACGCACCTCGCCGGCGGCCGGGGTGCGCGCGGGCCGCAGCATGCCCACGGCGGCGACGGAGGCGACGATCGCGAAGGCGACGGTCAGCCCCACCGGGGGCAGGTGGCCGGCGACCGTCCCGGTGAGCGCCGCGGGTACGACGCCGGCCGCCGCGAACAGCAGGCCGGTCCGCCAGGCGACGTTGCTGTCCCGGGCGTGTCCGGCGAGCGCGGTCACGGAGGTCACGGTGACGATGACCAGGCTGGCCGTGATCGCGTCCGCCGGGCTCAGGCCGAGCAGGTAGGTCAGGGCCGGCACCGCCAGGACGCTGCCCCCGCCGCCGAGTCCGCCGAGGGCGAGGCCGACGACGGCTCCGGCGACAAGCGCGAGGATCAGAGCCGTCATGCCACCGAGCCGCGATTTCCGCGTCCGTCGACGACCGGGTATCCGTGGTCGGCCCATGCTGTCATGCCGCCCCTGACGTCCACCGCGTCAACGCCGCGCGCGGAGAGCAGTTCGGCGGCCTTCTGCGAACGGTTGCCGCTGCGGCAGATCACCACCAGCGGCCGTCCCTGGGCGGCCTGCGGCAGGTCCGCACCCGCCGCCAGGGCCGACAGGGGCGCGTAGACGGCGCCGGGTGCGCGCCCGGCGTCCCACTCGGCCCGCTCGCGTACGTCCAGCAGGACGGCGGTGGCGCCGTCGCCCTGGGTACGCCGGTGGGCCTCGTTCGCGGAGACACGCTTTGAATTCCGGGAGAACAGGGACATCACAAGACCTTCGGAGAAGAAGTGGTGCAGGTGGTGGGGCGGCCGCGGGGTTGGCGGGGTTCGGTGCCGTGTTGCCGGGCCTGCCGCTCAGCCGGGGAGAACGGTCAGGCCGGCTTCGGTGGCGGAGTCGAAGCCGTCGTCGACGGCCACGACATCACGGCCTGCGGCGTCGAGGAGCGAGGCCGCGATCCCGGCCCGCATGCCGCCGGCGCAGTGCACCCACACGGTGCCCGCCGGGACCTCGCCGAGCCGCTTGTGCAGCTGGTGGATGGGGATGTGGACGGAACCCTCGATGTGTCCGGCGGCGCGCTCGGAGTCGCGGCGTACGTCCAGCACGACGATCCCGTCGGTGCCCTGCTCGGCCAGACCCGCGAAGGTGGAACGGGGGAAGGACGCCAGCGGGGCGCCGTCGCCGGCCCATTCCCGCGGGGTGCCGGTCGCGGCGGCCGCGGGCCGGTCGATGCCGACCCGGACCAGCTCGCGCTGGGCGGCGGCCAGCTGCTCCGCGGACTCGGCGAGCAGGGTCACCGGCTTGCCCCACGGGATCATCCAGGCCAGGTAGGTGGCGAGCTTGCCGTCCGCCTCGAAGTTGAACGATCCGGCGACGTGGCCCTCGGCGAAGGCGACCCGGTTGCGCAGGTCGACCACCCATTCGCCGGCCGCGAGCCGGGCGGCGATCTCGGGGGCGTCCGCGACGGCCGGAGGGGTCAGGTCCACCGGGGCGGGACCGCCCGCGTTGGCCGGGCCCATGTGCGCGTAGTAGGCGGGCACGTCCTCCAGCCCGGCCAGGATCTCGGCGACGAAGGAGTCCACGTCCGTGGTCAGCGCCGTGTTGACGCTCTTCTCCTTGCCGATCGTGGTGGCGTCGCCCTCGGCCTGTGCGGACGAGCAGAAGCTGCCGAAGCCGTGCGTGGGCAGGACGGAGGTCTCGTCCGGCAGCTCGGCGGCCAGCCGGTGGGCCGAGGCATGCTGGGCGCGGGCCAGTTCCTCGGTCAGGCGGGGCTCCACCAGGTCGGGTCGGCCCACGGTGCCGATGAGCAGCGACCCGCCGGTGAACGCGACCACCGGCTTGCCCTGCTCGGCCAGCACGTAGGCGGTGTGGTGCGGGGTGTGGCCCGGGGTGGCCACGGCCCGCAGCTCGAGCCCATCCTCGACCGTCACCGTGTCGCCGTCGGCCACCGGCACCCGGTCGAACGACACGTTGGCGCCGGCCGGCACCAGGTAGGCGGCGCCTGTGATCCGGGCCAGCTCGAGACCGCCGGTGACGTAGTCGTTGTGGACGTGGGTCTCCACCACGTGGGTGATCCGCACGCCCCGCCGGGCCGCCGCCGCCAGGACCTGGTCGATATCACGCGGCGGGTCCACGGCCACGGCCGCGCGCTCGCCGCCGGCCAGGTAGTGCCGGTTGCCGAGGCCCTCGAGTTCGATGGTGTCGATGAAGAACACGAAGCTGCTCCCTTCCTCGAAAATACCCCCGTAGGTATCTGTCCACCACTGTAACAGTGATACCCGGGGGGGTATTCCTCCGCGTGGGCGAGTACCTCGGCCTGGCCGCGGTCAAACCGGTTCGCAGAGGGACGGCGGTCGAACCGACGGACGGGGTGGGGCGGGCGCGCGGCGGATGCGGACGGCTGTGGCCCGCGGCAGAGTTCCGCCGCGGGCCACAGCCGCATGTTCACGCCAGGGTGAGGAACAGCTTCTCCAGTTCCTCTTCCGTCATCGACGATGATTCGCCCTCCCCGCCTACGAGACACTGGCGCATGCCACTGGCGACGATCTTGAATCCGGCCCGGTCGAGGGCGCGGGAGACGGCAGCGAGCTGGGTGACGACGTCCGCGCAGTCGCGGCCGTCCTCGATCATGGTGATGATTCCCGTGAGCTGTCCCTGGGCGCGGCGCAGCCGGTTGAGGACTGCGGTCACCGCCTCTTCCTGCACTTTCACCGGGCTTCTCCTTCGTGTGTGATGACGTATGGGCGTGCGATTCCCCCTCTGCGAGTGGTGTTAGGGGCGCATGCTCAGCTGGCGGGTGTTCTCCGGCGTCGTTTCGCCGACTTCCTCCGTCCTGCGCCTGCGCGCCAGCGTCCAGCCCACGGCCGCCGCCGCTGCGAGTCCGACACCGATCCAGGTCAACGGGCTGGTCCACACGGCGGCGGGGAGCTGCTGGCTGAGGACGAAGACGCCCATGGCGACGACGAACCAGCCGAACGTCTTGCGCAGAGTGTCCTGAGGGATGCGGCCGGCGAAGCGGCTGCCGACCAGGCTGCCGACGACCGCTGCAGCGGTCACCATCAGGGCGAGATCCCAGTCGATCTGGACACCGGCCAGGTGACCGGCGAGCCCGGAGAACGATTTCATCGCGATGACCAGCAGCGAAGTACCGACCGCGACACTCATGGGCAGTCCGCCGAGCAGAGCCAGGGCGGGGACGACCAGGAAGCCGCCACCGGAGCCGACCAGCCCGGTGACCGCACCCACGACCAGTCCCTCCACGATCACGTGCTTCACCGGAAGCTCGGCGTGGGCGGCCCTGTGCCCAGCCTTGCGACCCGCGCCCTTGCGGAGCATGGCCACGGCGGTGGCCAGCATCATCAGCGCGAACGCGATCAGCAGCACGGTGCCCGGGATGAACTCGGCCAGACGTCCGCCGCCGTAGGCGCCGACCATGCTGACCGCGCCGAAGATCAGTCCGGTGCGCCACCGGACCCGGTGCGCGCGGGCGTGCGGGATCAGACCGATCAGGCTGGTCACGCCGACGACGAACAGCGAGGTGGCGATGGCCTCCTTGCTGTCCTGGCCCGCGAGGTAGACGAGGATCGGCACGGTCAGGATGGACCCGCCGCCGCCCAGGATGCCCAGGCTGATGCCGATCAGGACGGAGGCGGCCAGGACGAGGGTGATCACGACCGGTCCCGCAGGGAGGCGATGACGGTGCGGATGTCGGTGCGCGGGCCGCGGTTGTAAGGCAGCTTGGAGAGCATCATGCCCATCGCGCAGGTGTTGCTGAGGGCGGCGAAGGTGAGGCCGGCGCCGATCGCGGTGCCGATCAGGTGCACGCCGGGGACGAACAAGCCCACGACGCCGCTGACCAGCACGACCGAGCCGGCGATCAGGCGGACCTGGCGCTCCAGCTCCCAACGCTCCGGGCCGCGGTTGACGGGGGCGCCGGCCGCTTCCCAGGCCATCATGCCGCCGTCCAGGACGCGCAGGTTCGGCAGGCCCGCCTCGGCGAGCGCCTGCTCGGCCTGCGAGGCGCGGGCGCCGGAGCGACAGACCAGCACCACGTCCTCATCGAGGTAGCGGCGCAGCTCGGAACGATGCTCGCGCAGGGTGTCCAGCGGCACGTTGTAGGCGCCAGGGATGTGACTGGTCTGGAACTCACCTGGGGTGCGCACGTCCAGCAGACGGGGAGCCTTGCCGGTCTTGATCAGATACTGGAGCGCGGCGGGGGTGAAAGCGGTGGCGTTGGTGGTCGTCATGAGAACTCCATGGGTGATGCGGACCCGTACAAGGCACGGGTGGAGAACAGGGAAATGCGGGGGAAGGGGCCGGTGCGCCCGCACCGGGGGCAGTCAGGGCAGAAGTTCCCTGCCGCGGGCGCACCGGCAGCTCGTTACGCCCCGCCGGGTCAGACGGCGGCGGGCGTGTTCAGCAGGGCCCAGGCGGCCCAGCCGCCGAGCACGTCGGAGACGTCCTCGAAGCCCTGCTGGCGCAGCAGGCTGGCGGCGATGGAGGAGCGGTGACCGCCGGCACAGTGCAGGACCAGCGGCTTGTCGCGGGGGATCTCGTCCAGACGGTTCGGGAGCTCGCCGAGCGCGATGTGCAGGGCGCCCTCGATGAACCCGTTCTCGCCGCGCTCGCCGCAGTTGCGGACGTCGATCACAACCGGCGGGGTCTCGCCCTCCAGCTCGGCACGCAGCTGGGCTGCGGTCAGGCGGCTGGCCGGGGTGACCTCGTCGGCCACCGTCTCCAGCGCCTCGTCAGGGGAGGCCAGATAGCCGGCCACCCGGTCGAAGCCGATCCGGGCGAGGCGGGTGACGATCTCCTCCTCACGGTCCTCCGGGGCGACGACCAGCAGCTCGGCCCCGAGCGGCAGGACGGTGCCGGCCTGCTCGGCGAACCGGCCGTCGGCCGGGACGTTGACCGCCCCGCGCAGGTGTCCGGCGGCGAACTCCTGCGGGTCACGGGCGTCGACCACCACGGCGCCCGCCGCGCGCCGGGCCAGGAAGTCCTCCACGCCCAGCGCCCGCGGCGCGCTCGCCGGGTCGAACAGCTCCCGCTCCCGGCGGTTCAGGTCCGCGTCATAGGCGAAGTAGCCCGGCGCAGCCGACTGCCCGGCGGTCACGATGGCAACGAAGTCCTTCTCGCTCATCGGGGCGCACGCGTAGTTGGTGGCACGCTGCTCGCCGATGGTCGACTGCCGCTCGGTGGAGAGGTTCTTGCCGCAGGAGGAGCCGGCACCGTGAGCGGGGAAGACGCGCACCTCGTCCGGCAGGCTCATCAGCTTGTTCTGCACGCTGTCGTGGAGCATCGCGCCGAGCTCGTCGGCGGTCACGCCCACCGAGGCCAGCAGGTCGGGGCGGCCGACGTCACCGATGAAGAGTGCGTCACCGGTGAGCACACCGTACGGGACGGTGTCCTCGGCGCGCTCGTAGACCAGCACGCTGATCGACTCCGGGGTATGCCCGGGAGTCTCCATGATCTTCAGGGTGACGTCGCCGAGGCTGATCGTGTCGCCGTCGGCCAGCTTGCGGATCGCGTACTCGGTCTCCGCGCGGCGCCCGTAGCCGATCCACGCGCCGGTGCGGGCGGCCATCTCCAGGTGACCGGCGACGAAGTCCGCGTGGAAGTGGGTGTTGATGACTCCGACCACGGTGAAGCCGCGGGCCTCGGCGTCGTTCAGGTACTCGGACACGTCCCGGCGGGGGTCGACGACCACGGCCTGACCGGTGGACTCGTCGGCGATCATGTACGACGCCTGGGAGAGGCACTCGAGGTAGTACTGCGAGAAGAACACGGAAACCTCCGTCACGAGATGGACTGCATACCCCGGGGGGTATTATTTCGGCCGTGAGGCGCCCTCCCGGAAAGAGCGGGCGCGGACGACAGGGGAAAGCGGGGCGTCGGCGTGGAGTCGAAGCGTGAACGACGGACCGTGACGCCAGGCCGGGCCTGAGGGTCGTCCAGTCGGGTTGATTGCCGCGGCAGGACGCGTCCCATACCCCCTGGGGTATTACGTCATCGACCGTAAAGGGTCACCCTTCGAGCTGTCAAATACCCCAGGGGGTATCCATGGGGTCGCTCGGCGGGAGAAAGGCAGCCAACTCGCTCCCGCCCGGCCGCCCCGCCGGCGCGTGCGGGACCTTCCAGCGCACCGACCGAAAGGCGTCCGCGCCGGGGGACCCGGACGGCGCCGCCCCTCCCGCTCGCCGACCGCACCGACCGCCCGGATGCCAGGGGAGCCGGGTTTATACCCCTCGGGGTATTATGGTGGGGATGTGGAGGAGGGTTCCCATGCAGGTGGACGAAGAATCGACACAGCCCGTGCTGAACCGCCTGCGGCGGGCACAGGGACAGTTGGCTGCCGTGATCGCGATGGTCGAGGCCGGCCGCGACTGCAAGGATGTGGTGACGCAACTCGCGGCGGTCTCCCGGGCCCTGGACAGGGCCGGATTCAAGATCGTGGCCAGCGGAATGCGGCAGTGCCTTGCCGGGGACTCCGACGCCCCGCCGATGTCGCAGGAAGAACTGGAAAAGCTCTTCCTCGCCCTCGCCTGACCCGCATCCCGCCTCCCGGTGCCATCCGCACGCCGGGTCGTCCGGCGAAAGACAGCGTGGGTAGAGTGGCCCACACATGCCGGGGAAGCAGCGGGCCGGAGGAGCCATGAGGCGGTTGAGGGCACATCACGGTGTCCGGATCGCGCTCGCGTTCCTCGTGGTCCTGACGGCATGGCTGTGCGCCGGCCGCGCCACCGCCCCCAACGGCACCGTAGGAGGGTCGGGGGTGGTCACTGCTGCGGACGGGCACGCCGCTGAGCGGCACCGGCCGACGGTCGATCATGTCCGGTCGACTGTCCTTGAGGACCGGTCCGCACCACGCCCCTGCGTCAAGAAGTCGCTCGCCGGAGCACAGACGGTCCGGGGCGAGGTCTCGGCGGCCTCATCGGCGCGGGTGATCGCCAGCGCAGGCGGCGATCCGGTCCTGTGTCCGCCGCCTAGCCGGTACCCGCCCGCGGAGTCTGTGGGACGGCCGCCGCCGGTTTCTCTGTCTGTCCTTTCCGTTCTGCAGGTGTAGGCCGATCAGCTGATCGCGCCCTTCCCAGTCCGCAGAACGGAGTGTTCCCTTTCCATGTCTTCTTCTCGTTCGGTCCGTGGGGCGGTGGCCGCGTTGCGCGGCTGGACCGTCCGCCGGTGGGCGGCCGCCATGACCGGTGCGCTGGCCACGGCCATGGTGACCGGTGTCCCGACGGCCGTCGTTCCCACTCCGTGGTTCTCCCGCTCGGTCCCTGTGCAGTGGTGGAACTACCCCGCCTGGGCTGTCACCGCCGCGCTCGCCGGCCTGGTGCTGGCCACCTATGTGGCGGCGGGCCCTGCGGTCCGGCCTGCCGATCCGGCCCCCGGCCGGCGTCTGGGCTACCTCGGCGGTGTGCTGTCGTTCCTGGCCATCGGCTGCCCCGTCTGCAACAAGGTGGTCCTCCTCCTCGTCGGCGCCTCCGGCGCGCTGACCTACTGGGCGCCGCTGCAGCCCCTGGTCGCCGTGACCTCCGTCGCCCTGCTGGCCGAGGCCGCACTGCGCAGGCTCGCCACCGAGGCGGCCTGCCCGGTCCCGGCCGCCGGCTGACCCCCGCTCTCCCTGCCTTCCTCCCTCCATGCGCTTCCTTCACCCGTCGAAGGGGTCTCCCATGTCTTCGTCCCCCGCTTCCCCCACGCCTCGGTCACACGGCCGACGCCGCCTGATCGCCGCGATCGCGGCCCTTCTGGTCGCCGCGGTCGCCGTCCTCCTGTCCTTCACCCTCGACAGCGGTTCCTCCTCCCGAACCTCGGAAAGGGAGGGCCCGGCCCAGGCCGGCGACAGCACGACCAGCGAGCCGGATCCCCGGGACAGTGCTCTGCTGGCACTCGCACGCCGGGACGCCGAGGACCCGTTGGCCATGGGCCGTGCCGACGCACCCGTCGTGATGATCGAGTACGCGGACTTCCAGTGCCCCTTCTGCGGCAAGTTCGCCCGCGACACCGAGCCCGAGCTGATCCGCTCCTACGTCGACAAGGGCATTCTGCGCATCGAATGGCGCAACTTCCCCGTCTTCGGCCAGGAATCAGAGCAGGCCGCCCGCGCCGCCTGGGCCGCCGGACGCCAGCAGAAGTTCTGGCAATTCCACGAGGAGGCGTACAGCAAGACCCGCGAACGCAATCAGGGCGCCTTCGCCGAGGACAAGCTCGTGGCCATGGCTCGCGCCGCAGGTGTCACCGACATCGACAGGTTCCTCGACGACATGCGCTCCGAGCAGGCCCGGACCGCGGTCCAGCGGGACCAGGCCGAGGGCTACCAGCTCGGAGTGACCAGCACTCCGGCCTTCCTGATCAACGACACGCCCATCCTCGGCGCCCAGCCCCTCGCCGCCTTCGAGAAGGCCGTCGAGGACGCGGCGAAGGCCGCCGGACGATGAGCGACATCGGAATCCTCGCCGCCTTCCTCGGCGGCCTCCTCGCCCTGCTCAGCCCATGCAGCGCCCTGCTGCTCCCGGCCTTCTTCGCCTACTCGTTCACCAGAACGACCACCCTGCTGGCCCGCACGCTCCTGTTCTACGCGGGCCTGTGCACCACACTCGTCCCCCTCGGCGTGGCGGGATCCCTCGCCGGCCGCCTCTTCTACGGCCATCGCGACACCCTCGTCACCGTGGGCGGCTGGACGGTGATCCTGCTGGGGGTGGCCCAGATCCTTGGCCTGGGCTTCGGCATGCGGCGCCTGAGCGAGACCGCCGGGGCGCGCCGCTCCGGCTCACCCTTCTCGGTGCTCGTCCTGGGCGCGGTGTACGGGCTCGCCGGATTCTGCGCGGGACCCATCCTCGGTGGCATCCTCACCGTCGCGGCCGTCGGCGGAAGCCCGGCGCGCGGCGGCCTGCTCCTGGCCTGCTACGCCCTGGGCATGGCGCTGCCCATGTTCGTCCTCGCCCTGCTGTGGGACCGGTTCGACCTCGGCGGGAAGCGGTGGCTGCGCGGCCGCGGCGTCAGCCTGGGGCCGCTGACCGTGCACACCACCTCCCTGATCGGCGGCTCCCTGTTCATCGTTCTGGGCGTGCTCTTCCTGGTCTTCGACGGGACGTCGGCCCTGCCCTCCCTGCTGGACGTGGAGACGGAGGCGGCCCTGGAGGAGCGCCTGGCGGCCGTCGGGCGGACCATCTCGGACCGGGTGCTTCTGCTGGTCGTCGCAGCCGCCGCCCTGCTCACCGCCGTACTACTTCTCGTACGGCCACGGGGGACGCGCACCAGGAGAACCGGAAGCGAGCCCGGCGCGCCCTCGCGGCGTCCCGGGTGAACGGCCCGTCTGCGGGGCCGTGCACGCGCCGGAGTCACAGGGGCAGGTAGGACCAGCCCTCGTGCTGACGTCGTACCAGGTGCCAGGCGGCGGCCGGGACCACGTCGACGCCCTCCCCGAGCGTGTCCGTCGTCAGGTCCCGGTCCTTCAGGGTGTTCGCACAGGCCAGGAAACGCACGCCTGCCTCTTGGAGAGCGGCAACGGACTCGGCATGAGGGCTGTCCGCAAGGACCAGGCCGATGCCGTCGCCGTAGCAGACGGCCTCCACCTCCAGGGGCAGGTCCGCCGCCTTCAGGAGATTGCCGATCTTCCGAGGCGTCCGGCCCACCACCGGCACCCCCACCACGGCCCGGACGGTCTCCAGCGATTCCATCGGGTGCGTCCCTTCCAGTCGTACGATCTTGGAATGCGCCACACTACTTCCGGGCCAGCCGGCGCGGACGAGTGCCGAGGGGCGAGCGATCGGAGCTGGGCCGTGCAGGTCCGGTCATGGCACGGTACGCGGCGACCTTCTGGACCAGGCCGTAGACCAGGACGCTGAGGAGCACACCCGGCTCGGCAGGCAGCAAGGTGACCGCCAGCACGGAGCTGACGCTCACGTTGTTCATCCCACAGGCGAGCGTCACCGTGGCGGCAGCCTCGCACGGCAGCCTCAACAGTCGTGCCGCGCGCCGTCCGACCTGGAAGGCCAGCAGACACGCGCCGCCCGCGGCGGCGACGGCCAGCAACGCAGGTGCCGCTGACGACAGGTCCAGCAAGGGAAAGGCGGCCGCGGCGGTCACATAGGTCAGTACGAGCACGGCGGACATCGCCACCACGGGCGCCAGGCCAAGCACCCGCCTCTCGACCCGCGGCGGGCTCAGCCACCTGCAGACCAGTCCCACGACGCACGGCAGTGCCACGGTGAGAACCACCAGACCACGGGCGCTTCCCGCCGAAGCGGCAGGAAGCGACTCACCCAGCAGTCCGGTCGCGCTCAGAAGACCGAGCGTGGCGGGCAGGGTCAGCGGGCTGAGCAGCGCGGAGCACACCACGATGCTGATCATGGCCGCACCGTCGCCGTCTCCCCGCTGGATCCACACGGTGGCACCGGCCGCAACCGGGGCCGCCGTCACCAGGACGAGCGCCACGGGGACGAAGGGACCGTCCTGGCCGGTCCCGGTCCCCGCCATGACCGCGACAGCGACCGGCACGACGACGAAGGGCGTGACCAGGTGCGCAGTGAGTCCGCCGAGAAGGACGGCGGGACGCCGCAGACTGGCTGCCAGTCTCCGCAGCGTCACCTGGTAGGAGGCCGCGAATAGAATCACGATGAGCAACAGCGCGGGCGGCCGCGTCCGCACGACGCCGATGTCCACACCGGCTTCGCTCAGGACGCGCCCGGGGCCCGGGAGAAGGAAAGCGATGAGGTAGGCCACGAAGGAGGCACGTCCCAGGCGGGCGTTGAGCCAGGCGGAGAGTCGGGGCAGGAGGGAGGACTGTCGTTTCGTCATGAAAGGCTCCGGGAGACAGGAATGAACGTGACGGGCACGCGGAACACGCGGATCGCGCCCGCACCACGACCGGCGGCGGAGCCGATGGGTAGGCCGCCAGGCCGGGACGAGTGAAAGGTCGCGGGCAACAGGTCCGCGGGCACCGCAGGAGAAGATGCGGTGACTGGGGTGTTCAGAACATGACGCCGTCCTACGCCGGCTCAGCCCCGGATCCGTTGGGGGCTTGCCCGCCGACGCGTCGGCCGTCTGTCAGGTCACGCCGCCTCTACACCTGCATGCGCTCGGTTGATTGCCTGCCTGCGCCGGCGGCGAGGGGCCCGGTCGGAAGGACAGGGCCCGGGACCGCCTCGTGCGGTCGGACGAGGTCCAGAGAAGACGCCGGTGTCGGTTCCTTGTCCAGGGACTCACGGATAGGCAGTTCCGCAGTGGGCTCAGGAGCCTTCACGCCCGCCGGGACACACGTCTCAGCACGGCTGTCGACGATGTCCGAATCCGCCGCCAGGGCGACAGCCGTCCGCTGGCCGGCCGACGGCGCCGACCCGACAAGGTGACGCTTCGCCTGGCACCCGCCCAGCGCGGCAGTCAGGACAGCACACACGACGAGCAGGGCCCACACCACCCTCGCTCGGCGCGCCCGCAACACCACTGACCCCTTCGCCGGAAATGTCCTCCCGAGCACGGTACAGAGGACTTGCGCTACGACGAGCGCGACGCGCCCGCGCCCGCCGCACTGCCCTCCGGCTGACATCGTCTTCTCCGAAGTCACCGGCCTTGGGATTGGTGCCGCCGTTGACGCTGAGGTTGATCACGGTGTGAGCGGCGCCCAGGAACGGTCACAGGAGGCAGCCGACCGGGTCTCCGCCGAGGTCATCGGCAAGCACGATGGTGGCCCCGACGCGTTTGCCCACCGGCTCGCGGCGCACCTCGGAAGCTCTGGCACACGGCCATGTGGTCTCCAGGCCGTGCTGTCCTACCCGGCCCGGACCTGATGGACAGGCCGCCGGCAATGCCGGGTCGGTGTCCCAGACACTGACCTTGATCGTGTCACCGCTGACCTCCAGGCCCAGCAGGCAGGGACCGGTGCGTACTTGTAGGCGTTGGTGATCAGCTCGCTGACGACCAGGTGCACGGTGCCCATCGCACGGTCGGAACCGGGGGTAGTCGGTCTGTACCCGGCCCGTAGCCGCCATCGCGGCCAGCCGCGCCCCCCTGCTCCCGCTCAGCCACCGACAGACTTTCGTCGTTGGCGAGGAAACACCCCAGCAGCTTCTCGCCCGCCACGATTCAGTCGCGGACGGTGGCCACGTCGGAGCGTGCGGCGGCCATGACAGCCTGGAACTCGCGATCAGAGTATCCCGGACGCCCAGCCTGCTGGGCGTCCACGCCGTGCCCGGGCTGCCCGGCGTAGTCCAGTACGGCCCTGTCCAGCCGGTCCTGACCGGGCCGGACGCGCACGATCCGCAGCAGGTCCTGCAGGTGCCGGCAGGCGGACTTCTCCCCACACGTCTGCCGACTGCGTCATCAGGTACCGCTCCAGGTGACGCACCCGCGGGGTCCTCAACCTGTTGTGGCGGTTCTGCGAGCCTGTCCAGGAGCAGCAGAAACCGCTTGATCGTTTGGCCACTGGCTGTTTGCCGCCCGCTGCGTGCGGCGCCCGCCTCCGGGCCCGATCCTCACCCCAAGCGCATGCGCGAAGTCCAGTGCAGCCCGGGCAGCGACACCTCCTAGAACGGGAACACATGCTCGCGGCCGTCCTCACCGGCGAACCGCACCACAGGCGCCCCGCCGTCCTCGGTGTCGAAGCCGCGCAAACCGACGCCCTCGGCCCAAAGAAGAAGGGTGGGCCGCCACACCTCGGTAACCGGCCCACCCTTGTGGAATCAGCGATGGTCTCGTTGGTCTGGGCGTCATGCTTCCGGTCCAGCCAGTTCGACGTCCTGTTGCGTGAGTTCGGACCGGAGGCGTTCATCGGCGATCTCGGCGTAATGGTCGGAGAGTTCGATGCCGATGAAGTTGCGGCCTTCGCGGAGGGCGGCGATGCCGGTGGAGCCGCTGCCGGTGAACATGTCGAGGACCGTGCCGTCCTCGCGGCAGATCTGAACGAGCTGGCGCATGACGTCAACGGGCTTCTGGGTGATGTGGACGCGGTCCTTGCGGGGCTGGGACGCGGTGAAGTCGCCGGGCAGGTAGAGATCCCTGGTGTTGTCGAGGCGGCCCCTGGTACCCCAGACGATGAACTCGGCGGACTGCTTGAAGCCTCCCTTACGGGGGCGGCTGGCCGGTTTGATCCAGGGGATGATGCCCTGCCAGGTCCAGCCGGCCATCTGCAACGCGTCTGCTGTGGTGGGCAACTGCCTCCAGTCGGTGAAGACGAGGGCGGGGGCGGTCTCGACGGAGGCACGGTAGGCCTGGGTGAGCAGGTCGGTGAGCCAGGCGCGGTAACTGCGCTGGTCGCGGTTCTCCCCCGGGAACGAGGCGAGGTCGTGGGCGCTGTTTGCGGTGACGTACTTGTCGCGAGCGCTGCGGCTGGTGCGTTCGGCGCTGGTACGACCGCCTGAGTTGTAGGGCGGGTCGGTGACGACGGCGTGGACGCTGGCGTCGGGGATGGTCTTGAGGACAGTCAGGGCGTCACCGCGGTGGAGCGTGTAGCTCAAGAGGCAGGCCTTTCTGGGGTGCTTGGGGTGAACGAGCCGGACGGTAGCTGAAGATTCCGGCCGCTCCTCGGCGATGACCGGCTGGCGTGCGGCGTCCTGCGTTGGTCGTTTGGTGCGGCCGGATTCGGCGTCTACCGTCTCGCCCCGTCAGCCCGATCTCCGAGAGAAGCGGGCTCTGACCTGCATGTTTTCGCCATCTACTGTCCTCGCCGGAAGGGGTTCCCGTGTGCTGTCCGAGATTAGGAGCGCGGCTGGTTGCCGCGCTCCTTCCGGGGCGGGGCCGGTGGAGTACCGGTCCCGCCGTCCGTCGGCCCACGTTGTCGCACTACCAGGAAGGTTCATGCCCGAGATATCCCCGCGCCCCGGGACGGTCGCGAGTCAGTCGGCCGACGAGGAAGTGGTCCGGTGAAAAAGGCCGGCCTGGTGGTCGCCGCACTGGCCTGCTCTCCGTTCCTGCTGGCGGTGCCGGTCGTGTTCGCGGCGAATGAGGCGGTCTCGGCTTCGTGCCAGTCCTCGGCAGGGCAGTCCGTGGATGCTGCAGATGTTGCCGCTCAGGTGGAGGACATCCTGGGTAGCGGCTCCGACGACGAGGTGTCGGTTCCTGGGCTGTCGTCGCCGGCTGAACAGATTCCGAACGCCCGGGTCGTTACGGCCACCGGGATCGCGATGCAGATCCCTGCCCGTGGTCAGGTCGTCGCCCTGGCCACCGCGTTGCAGGAGAGCGGCCTGCGGAACCTGACGTACGGGGACCGGGACTCGGTCGGCCTGTTCCAGCAGCGCCCGTCCCGGGGATGGGGCACGGTGCAGGAGATCCTCGATCCGGCCTATGCGTCGACGAAGTTCTACGAGGGCCTGCGCAAGGTCTCGGGCTGGGAGTCGATGACCGTCACCCAGGCGGCGCAGGCCGTGCAGCGCAGCGGCTTCCCGGACGCCTACGCGAAGTGGGAGCCGCTGGCCACCGCGCTTCAGGAGGCCTTGGCACCGGGCCTCGACAACGGGGAACACGCCGATCAGATCGGCAGCGCCGTCGCCTTCGAGTCCTGTTCCAGCGAGGACGGGTCCCGGTTCGGTGAGATCCCCGCAGGAGCCCTGCCGGACGGCTACACCGTCCCTGCTGACGCTCCGACCACGGCTCGTACGGCGATCCGGTGGGCGTTGGAGCAGCTCGATACCCCGTATCAGTGGGGCGGGAGTTGTACCGACGCGCACGGTCCGGATCCGATGGGCCGGTGCGACTGTTCGTCGCTGATGCAGCAGTCCTACCGTGCGGCCGGTGTCACGCTGGCCCGTACGACGTACGGCCAGGTCAAGGAGGGCAGGGCCGTCTCGGTCGACGCCCTGAGGCCGGGCGATCTGTTGTTCACGGAGGGCTCGGCATCCGCACCCGAGCATGTCGGTATGTACATCGGCGAGGACCTGGTCATCCACGCACCACGGACCGGTGACGTGGTCCGCATCGTGACGCTGAAGTCGTGGAAGAGCGACGTCCTCGCTGCCCGCCGCGTCATCTGACCCGCTCCTCCCCCGCAGCCCGCTTCGCTTCCCTCTCACCCACTCACTTGAATTAGAACTGGAGTTTCAATTATGCATGCTCTCGACGCGGTCGTGCAGCTCGCCTACGACCCCGGTATCAGCCCCAACGAGGGCGGCCTGCCAGGCCTGTCGGTGCTGAAGGAGGTCATGGGGTCGATCAACCTGTTCGGGCTGATCGCCGTGGTCGGCTCGATGGCCGTGTCCGCCGGTGTGTGGGCCTGGGGCCACCACAGCGGAGGGCACCAGGCAGAGGCGAACGGCAAGAAGGGAGTGCTGGTGTCCGCCGGTGCCGCACTGCTACTCGGGGCCGCGAACGGCATCGTGACGTTCTTCTCCACGCTCGGATCGCAGGTCCGCTGACATGACGCAGCGCTCCTACTCCCGCGGCCGAAGGCAGACAGGCCAGCGGGTCCTGCTCGGCTGCGCAGTGCTGACCGTTCTGGTCGCGGTCGCCGGCCTCGTCGGATACCTCACCCGCGCCGACGACTCGCCCGCCGACCGCCCTTCTCCTACCCAGGCGACGCCGCCCTCAGCGCCCAAGAGCGCCCCCGGCAAGGCTGACGGCCCTGGTGCCGTGAAGGCTCCGCCCGCGACCCGTGACCCCCTGGCCTTCGCCAAGGCGGCGGCGGTGGCGCTGTGGTCGTACGACACACGGACGACCACCCAGCCGCGCCATCTCACCGTCCTGCACCGGTGGCTGTCCGACGAGAAGAAGTACACGGACAAGGAGTCGGTCGACGCCCTGGTCCCCTCCCCCGTGCTCTGGGGCCGGATGGCCGACCAGGACCAGTACGCCACCGCTACAGCCGACGAGACCCGGTTCCCGGACGCGTTCAGCCGCGCCCTCCAGGACGACCCGGGTGCGATCTCGAAGGTGCGCATCTACGCCGTGACCGTCTCCGGCAAGCAGAAGGTCGCCTGGAAGGGAGCACCCAAGGGCGGGGCGGAAGCCCGGACCGTGACCCTCGCCGTTCAGTGCCGGCCGTCGCAGAACTGCGCGCTCGCCGGTGTCCTGCCCACCGTGGCGCCCTGACCGCCCCTAGCCCGAAAGGAGGTGCGCCTTCATGGACGTGTGTGACCTGCCGCTGATGGACAAGGTCTGCGGACCGATCGACTTCCTCTCGAACCCGGCCGGTTCGATCACCGACAGCATCGGCGCGTGGATCGCCAAGAGCGTCGGCGAGATGGTCGCCAGCGCCGCCGACCTCGCCGCGGACGCAGTCGACTCCACGACCACGATCGACCTCAACGCGGGATGGTTCCGCGAGAACTACGAACTCCTGCTGCCCATCGGCCTGGTGCTCACCGTCGGCACCTTCTGCCTTCAGCTCATCATGGCCGCCTGGCGGCGAGACGAACGCGCCCTGGCCCAGGCCGCCGTCGGCACCATGACCGGTGTCCTGTTCAGCTTCTGCGCCGTCTCCTTCACCGCGGTGGCCGTCACCGTCGTCGACGCGTTGTCCGCCGGGCTGTTCAAAGCGGCGAACACCTCGGTCGACGACGCCGTCCGCCGCGTCGTGAACGCCGCGAACATGGGACAGATGTTCTCACTCGGCTGGGCCGTCGCCGCGATCGTCGGGCTGGGCTGCGCGATCGGCGCGTTCCTGTACTGGGGCGTAATGGTGGCCCGCAAGGTCGGTGTCCTGGTCATGGTGACCCTGGCGGTCTTCGCCGGAGCTGGTGGCGGCTGGGAGATCGCCCGGCGCTGGCGACGCGGCTGGACCGAGGCCACGGCCACCCTGGTCATCTCGAAACTGCTGATGACCGTGGTCTTCCTGCTGGGCGTGTCCGCGATCGGCAAGGCCGATCCGCACGACGGCCTTGCCGCACTCTCCGATGCCATGGCCGGCATCGTCGTGATGGTCCTGGTGCTGCTCTGTCCGTACGCCACCTACAAGTTCGTGCACTGGGCCGGTGACAGCGGCCGTCCGGAGGACCTGCATCGCGGCAGTGTCGCGGGCATGGCCGTGACGGCTGGGGCTGTGAAGACCGCGGCCGGCCTGGCGATGCGGGCATCCACCGGGACGCCGTCGCCGCAGGGTCCGGCAGCGGTGCCGGGGGTCGGTGGCGGCGGGGTGGCGTCCGGCATCGATCCGACCGGGGGCCGCTTCAGCAAGGAGGGCATCGACGGTGGTGCGTCCCAGAAGCCGACGCAGTTCCGCTTCGGCGAGGATCCTGACGCAGACGGGGACAAGGGCCGTCCGCTCATCCAGCGGCCGGGCATCCCGCCACTGATCACACGCCCGTCGGCGGACGGCGCTGCTGTCCCTGCCGCTGTATCAGCCGCGCCTCTCCCCCAGGGGCCAGCCGTCAGCGCCGGCTCGGTCCACCCCTCGACAAATCCCGCGACGTCGGGATCGGGCCAGCCGGCTCCTGCTTCCTGGACCGTCCAGCCACCCGAAGGATCCTGACGACCTCGGTGGGGGCGGCGCCTCAGGCCGCCCCCACCATCAGCGCCCCCTCCGACTTGCTCGCTCCCTCGCCCATGGATGTGCCATGTCCAAAACACCTACCGTTCGTTTCCCTCACCGCTCCCGCCGCGGAATCCTGCTCGGTCTGACCGCCCCACAGTTGGTCCTCGCTGGCCTGTCCGGACTTCTTCTCCTGACGGTCGTCCTTGTCCTCGGCGTCACAGGCGCCCTGCAGTTGCTGCCGCTGTGGGCACTGCTGGCCGCTGCCATCCTGCTGCGTCACCGCGGCCGCTCGCTCGCCGACTGGGCACCAATCGTTGCTCGCTTCGCGCTCCGCCGGATTCGGGGCCAGTTGGTCTGGCTGGTGAGGCCGTCCTCCCGCCCTCGCCGTGAAGGGCTGCTGCATCTGCCCGGCCGGGCCGCGAATCTGCGGGTGGTGAAATCGCCGAACCGCCGGTACGCCGCCGTGCACGACCCGCATGCCGCGACGCTGACAGCCGTGGTCCGGGTGACGGCCCGTGCCTACGCCCTGCTGGATCCGGCCGCGCAGCAGGCACATGTCGCCGGTTGGGGGCGCGCGCTGGCGGCCCTCGCCCGAACGGGGCAGGTCGCCCGCATCCAGGTCCTGGAGCGGACCGTACCCGACTCCGGGGACGCCCTGCGCCGCTACTGGCAGGAGCACGGATTCCTCGAGAAGCAGCTGGCCGGCCCGCTGTACGAAGAGCTGATCAAAAGCGCGGGCCCTGCGGCCGCCCCGCACGAGGCGTACGTGGCGGTGGCACTGGACATGAAGGCTGCCCGGCGGCTGATCTCCCAGGCTGGCGGCGGCCTGACTGGAGCATTCGCGGTGCTCGGACAGCTGACCTCCACCTTCGACCAGGCTGCCCGCACGGCCGGCCTCACTCCACTCGGCTGGCTGACCGCCGAAGAGATCGCCGCCGTGGCCCGCACCGCCTACGACCCGAAGGCGCTCTCCGCCCTGGACCGCTGGTCGAAGAGCGGGCAGCCGACAGCTGATCCGTCTGCCGCCGGTCCGGTGGTGATGGTCGAGAAGGCCGACCACATCGCCACGGACACAGCCGTCCACACCACCTACTGGGTGGAGGACTGGCCCCGCACCGAAACCGGCGCCGGCTTCCTCCACCAACTCCTCTTCACCGCCGGAGTACGACGCAGCCTCTCCCTCTCCTACGAGCCCAAGGGCATCGAGGCCGCACTGCGCGACGTTCGGCGGCGCAAGGCGGGCATCATCGCAGACGCCACCGAACGCTCCCGGCGGGGGCAGGTCGACTCCGAGGCCGACTCCATCGAGTACCAGGACGTCAAGGACCGCGAACGCCAGCTCATCGCCGGCCACGCCGACATCGCCCTCACCGGCCTGCTGACCGTCTCCGCAGACAGCGAGGACGAACTCCGTATCGCCTGCGCCGCCGTCGAGACGGCCGCCGTCGCGGCCCAGCTGGACCTGCGGCCGCTCACGTGGCAGCAGGCCGAGGCTTTCACCACCGCCGCCCTCCCCTTCGCTCTCGCTTCCTGAAAGCCCGCTGCTCTTTATGGCTCACCGCACCGAACCGGCCGAGGGCTTCATCCCCTTCGCCACCGCGGCACTCGACTTCCACCAGGCCCTCAACATCCCCACAGGGCCTCTGGTCGCCGACCGCGCCGAACTCGACTCTCTGCACGGGCACTTCACCGCCTTGATCCGACTGCTCGACGCGCAGACCGAGCGTTCCCGGGGGCTCGTGCCCGGCGTCGCCCGACCGCTCGCCTCGGCCCGCACGAGGGCCTGGCAGGTCGCCGACCTCCTCCACACCGCCTTCCACGCCGTCCCGCACGCCGACAACGCGACCGGAAGTCGGACCGGCCTGCCGGACGGCGCCCCAGAGTTGTCCATCTGCCGCCGTCATCAGCAGGCCTCGCTCCTTCTGCGCCGTCGCGCCACACCCACCGACCTGCGCCACAACCGGCCCTGACCTATCTCCCGAAGGATCCCCTCCCATGCCCAGGACCCGTACCAGCGCGACGCCTCTGTTCGTCCCGCGCAGGACGACTCGCGCCGAGAAGAAGAGTGCCCGCTCCCAGTACTCCCAGGCCCTTCACCGGGCCCGCCGGGCCGAGCCCGGGGAGGCTCCCCGCTCCCGGTCGGGCCTCGATCCCGATCTTCAGCCGACGTATCCGGTCTCCGGCCGGCCGGGACAGGCATCCGCGCGGGGCGGGAGGCTCCGTCTGCCGACGCACCGCATGACTACGGCCACCGTGTCCGGGGCCTATCCGTTCCTCGCCGAAGGCGGCCTGGGCGCCGAGGGCATCTTCATCGGCCGGGACGTCCACGCCGAAGCCGCCTTCTGTTACGACCCGTTCGCCCTCTACACCTCCGGGAAGGTCGAAGGCTTCACCAACCCGAACGCCGTACTGGCCGGGATCATCGGCATGGGCAAGTCCGCGCTCGCCAAGTCCGTCGCCACCCGAGCCATCGCCCACGGCTACCGCATCTACGTGCCCTGCGACCCCAAGGGCGAATGGACCACCGTCGCCGCAGCACTCGGCGGCACCACGATCGCGCTCGGGCCCGGCCTGCCCGGACGCCTCAATCCGCTCGACGCCCCCACCCGCCCGGCCTCCGTGTCCGAGAACGACTGGGCGACGGAAGTCCGCAAGCGCCGTCTGCTCCTGCTGGCCGGTCTCGCCCGCACCGTCCTGAAGCGGGACCTCCAGCCCGTCGAACACACCGCCCTCGACGTCGCGCTCGACGTGGCCGTCGCGGACGCCGACCGCGACAGGACAGTTCCGCTGCTCGGCGACGTCGCCACCGTCCTCGGCACCCCGGACCGGCTCGCCACCGTGCTCGACGGCCAGGGCAACACCCTGCGCGTGGCTGCCGAAGACCTCGCTCATGCCCTGCGGCGCCTGGTCCACGGCGACCTCTCCGGCATGTTCGACGCCCCCAGCACCGTCGCCTTCGATCCCACGACACCGATGCTGACGATCGACCTGTCCCGGCTCGGCGGCGCCGGTGACGACACAGCGCTCGTCCTCGCCATGACCTGCGCCTCCGCCTGGATGGAATCCGCGCTCGCCGACCCCGACGGAGGGCGCCGCTGGGTGATCTACGACGAGGCCTGGCGCGTCATGCGGCACGTCGGCCTGCTCGAGCGGATGCAGTCCCAGTGGAAGCTCAGCCGCGGCCTCGGCATCGCGAACCTCATGGTCATCCACCGCCTCAGCGACCTGCTCTCCGCCGGCGACGCCGGCTCCCGAGGCCGCGTCCTCGCCGAAGGCCTCCTCGCCGACTGCTCCACCCGCATCATCTACCGTCAGGAACCCGACCAGCTCGACGCCGCAGCCTCCCTCCTCGGCCTCACAGGCGTGGAAACCCAGGCCATCTCCGCACTCACCAGGGGCCGTGGCCTCTGGAAGGTCGCAGGGCGGTCCTTCATCACGCAGCACATCCTCCACCCCGACGAACGCGCCCTGTTCGACACGGATGCCCGGATGTCGGGAGGCCAGCGATGAGCCGCGCGCAGGCAGAGGAGGTGTACCGGCCGATCACCGACCGGCTCCGTGAACTCGGCGCGGAGTGCAGCGTGGAGTACGGGCTGTCCGACTACATCGTCCGCGCGTACCTTCGCGACGGTTCTTTCCTGGTGATCTCACCACCGCAGGAACCTGCGACACGTCACCCGGCCCAGCTGCCGAACAGTTGGGTGGTCACCCGGTATCACGCTGACAATCCTGACCTGCACGAGGTGGTCTACGACTCGGAACACCAGGGCCCCGACGCCCGGCATGCGGGGACGATCGCCCCACTCATGCATGCCGTCGAACGATGTACAGCCTGGCCCGGAACACACGCGAGGTCAGCTGTCTCTGCTCGCCCGGTGACCGCGCGTGCCTCCTCTCCGGCGGCAGCACATCACTCCGCTGTTCTCCGCTCGGACGGGGGGCTGGCCAAGCCTCCGCCTTCGCCCGCTGTGCGGCAGCCCCTCTCCCCTGGCCGGTGAGTTCTTTGCTCGCTGCTGCGATGGAGAGCCGCGCTTCTTGCTGTTAGCACTCTTCATCGGCAAGGCCAAATCGCCTTGGCGGCCGATGTTCTTGCTCCCGGTCCTCACGGACCGGGAGCGGTGTCCCTCACTTTCGCCGGAGGTCTCTTGTCCACATCCCGCACCCGTGCACCGTCCTCGGCCGGTGGGACAGACCTGCTGTTCTTTCTCCTGCTCGGAGGACTGGGCGCCGCTGTCGCCTTCGCATCCACTGGGTGGCTGACCGGGAACTTGGCCAACTTCACTACAGGCGACGGCATCTGGACGGCTTTCGACATGGCCGAGGTCCTGCTGCGCCCGGAGGCCGTCTGGCCGGCCCTCTCCCCCACCGTGCTCCTCGTCACCGCCCGTGTGATTCCGGGGGCTGTCGTCCTCTGCCTGCTCGTCACTGCCGGCGTGGCCCTGGTTCGGCGACGTTCGCAGCGCGGCTCGGGTCTGGCCTCGACAGGAGACATCCGCCCTCTTCTGAAGAAGGCGGTCTCCGAAAAGGCCCGCTCCCTGCGTCCGGGCCTCGCCAACCTCAAGCCGAAGGAGATCACCCCCGCGGATCGCGGGATCCTTCTGGGCTCGCTGTCTCCCGGTCGTGCTGAAGTGCGAGCGAGCTGGGAGGACGTGATAGTCGCCATCATGGCCCCGCGTTCCGGCAAGACCTCCGCCCTCGCCATCCCAGCCATTCTGTCCGCGCCCGGGCCCGTTCTCCTGACGAGCAACAAGGCAGCCAACGACGCCTTCACCGCCACGGTCGGCGCCCGCGCCAAGGTCGGCACCGTCTGGACCCTCGATCCGCAGCAGATCGCGCACCACCCACGCCAGATGTGGTGGGACATCCTCGCCGACGCCCGGGACCTCGCCGGTGCTCGGCGCCTGGCCGGTCACTTCGTCACCGCGTCGGTGAGCGACTCCTCCGGCTCGGACTTCTGGTCCACCGCCGCCTCCAACACCCTCGGCGCCGTGTTCCTGGCCGCTTCCTCCCATCGCCGCCCAATCACCGACGTCCTGGAATGGCTGGCCTCTCCGGCCGACCGCACCCCGGTGGACCTGCTCACCGACGCCGGCCATCACGCCGTCGCCGCGCAACTGCAGGGCACGGTCGCCGGCGCCGTGGAGACCCGCGACGGCATCTACGAGACGGCACGCCAGTACGCGAGCTGTCTGCTGGACCCGGAGATCGCGGCCTGGGTGACGCCGACGCCTGATCTGTCGGAGTTCAGGCCGGCCGACTTCGCGCGCTCGCGAGACACCATGTACCTGCTGTCGAAGGACGGCGGCGGCTCCGCCTCAGCGATCATCGCGGCCGCAGCCGACGCCGTGATGCGGGCCGCCGTCGCAGAGGCAGAGCGTTCCGGTGGCCGTCTGGACCCGCCCGCGTTGTGCGTGCTGGACGAGGCCGCGAACGTCTGCAAGATCGGCGACCTGCCCGACCTCTACTCCCACCTCGGTTCCCGGGGCGTCATCCCGATCACCATCCTGCAGTCCTACCGTCAGGGCCAGAAGGTATGGGGCGAGGCCGGCATGGACGCCCTGTGGTCCGCCGCCACCATCAAGGTCGTCGGCAGCGGCATCGACGACGCCGACTTCGCCGACAAGCTGTCCCGCATCATCGGCGACCACGACGTCCAGACCACCTCCGTCTCCACCTCGAACGGCACCAGGTCCACCTCGGTATCGATGCGCACCGAGCGCATCCTGCCGCCCGACGCCATCCGTGCCCTGCCGAAGGGCAAGGCGCTGCTGCTCGCCACCGGCATGCGGGTGGCCATGCTCGACCTCAAGCCCTGGTACAAGGAGGCGTCCGCCAAGACGATCGGTCCGGCCTCGCAGCAGGCCACCGAGGCGATCACTGCCCGGGCCCTCGCGAAGTCCGACGCTTCCGGGGTGGCAGAGTGAACCCGCTGCAGGTCGCCGAACGTGCTGTCCTCGGCGCCATCCTGCTCGCCCCGCGACAGCTGGACCGCCTCGGCTGGCTGCGCACCGAGGATTTCGAGCACCCGGCGCATGGCGCTCTACTCACCGCCTTCCGCCGCCTCGCCGACGCCGGTCACCCAGCGCTTCAGCTACAGCCGCCCGCGCCGGTTCCGTTGGCGTGGCTGAACGATGTTCTGGAGGTCGCGTCCCGCGAAGTGCGCGGGCTCTCCCCGGCCTACGTCCACGCGCTGGCCTCAGCCTGCCCTCGGACCGGGCACGCGCCTGTGTACGGACGGATGGTGCTGGAGGGCGCGATCCGCCGCACTGTCCTGCAGCAGGCAAAGAACCTGGAGCAGAGGGCCCATGGATCCGAGGAGGCCGAAGAGCCCGATGCAGTACTGCAGCAGGTCGACGCATTCACCGACGCGCTGAGTGTTCACGCCCGCCGGTGGGGCATTCCACCGCGTCCAGCTTCGCAGGAAGCCGATGCCCCGTCAGCGTCCCCCACCAAGGCATCGTCAAACGACGAGCAACTCCTCCTCGCCCGCCTGGTCAGCCGTCCCGCCTCCTTCCCGGAGGTCTCCCCCTGGCTGCTCCCGGAGGACTTTGCGGTACCCCTTCACGGCTCGCTCTATCAGTGCATCGGTGCACTGACTCATCGCGGCGAGCCCGTCGACGGCCTCACCCTGCTCTGGGAAGCTCAGCGCCGCGGTGTGCTGGGCGGAGACGGTGTGCCGGATTACGTGACCGAGATCGGTACGGAACCCGGACCGGCGAGTGCGGGGTGGCTGGCGGAGCGGGTTCTGCAGGCCCGTCTCGTCCGCTCAGCTGCCGGGGCGGCACAGGCGATCCGCGCACTGGCCGACGACTCACGTAACTCGCCCGGCCAGTTGATCACCGGCTCTCTTGCAGCGCTCGCCACAGTGGACGACGTTCGCGCCCGCTGGGAGACCGCAAGCGGTCGGCCTCGCCCTCCTAACCGCTCCCAGCGTCGGCCCACGGCCGGCGTCTCCCGCGCGGACGCCGCTCTGGCCCGCCGCCGTCCCACCCGGCCGGGCCACCGCCCGGCAGCCGCCGTCCCGCTGTCAGCGGCTCAGGGAGACACCCACCGGAAGCAGACGCCCTCCCCTGATCCCGTCCCTCTTACTGGAGCGCTCCCTTCACATGAACGTCATCCCCTCCCCGGAAGCCGACCGGCTCCGTCATCTGGCCAGCCAGTTCGACGCGCATCGCGGCCGACTGCCTGACCTCGCGAACCCGCACCGTCAGCCGGACCTCGTCCTCATGGTCCGCCAGTTCGTCGAGCTCAGCGAACTGGCGGCGGAGACCGGCCGCCAGATCCTCAACGCCCAAGGTCGCACATCTCGCGAACACGGCGGCCTCCGGCTGACCCGTTTCGCTGATGCTGCCCACGCGGCGGCCGAGGCAGCGGCCCACCTAGGCGGTGCCGTCGAGCAGTTGGCGTTCCTGAGCGACACCCGCCGTCAGCGGACTCATCCCGGCTACCAGGAAGTACGGGAGTCTGCCGTAGCCGTGATCGCTGACGAGCTGGTCGAAGCCCAGGCGGCGCTGGACGGTGCCTCCACCGACCTCCACGCAGCCGCGTCCCGTCACGCGCCACCACTGACCATGGCCAATGCTGCCCGAGCCCGTTCCACTGGCGCGGGCATGGCTCCGCAGGTGGAAACCATCCTCACGGCTGCCACGTTCCCGCCCCAACCGGTCAACAGCGCTCACGTGACGCGGAGCCGCTGACATGCCGACCGACACAACGCCCGGTAGTCCGTCCGCTCCGCCCAGGCTGATCGGCTCGCTCTGCTCCGGCTACGGCGGCCTGGACCTCGCAGTCCAGGACGTTCTCGGTGGCACCGTCGCCTGGCACGCGGACAACGACCCGAACGCCTCCCGCACCCTCGCCCGCCACTGGCCCGACGTCCCCAACTTGGGCGACGTCACGACGGTCGACTGGACCGGCGTTCCGAAGGTCTGTGTCCTGACCGCGGGCTTCCCCTGCCAAAGACGTCTCCGTCGCCGGCCGCCGAGCCGGCCTCGCTCCCGATACCCGCTCCGGCCTCTGGCTGCACGTCGCCCGTGCCATCGAGGCCCTCCGCCCCTGCCTGGTGGTGATCGAAAACGTCCGTGGCATCCTCACCGCACCCGCCCACCTCTCTGGCGACGTGGAATCCTGCCCGTGGTGTCTGGGAGACCAGCCAGCCCAGCCTGCTCTGCGCGCACTTGGCGCCGTACTCGGCTCCCTGGCCGACCTCGGGTACGACGCTCGGTGGCTCGTGCTACCCGCCTCCGCCGTCGGTGCCCCTCACCGCCGCGAACGCGTCTTCGTCGTCGCCTGGCCCCGCACCCAGCAACCTCTTGAAGACCCCGACCGGGAACCTGGGCACGAACGGCGGCAGCCAGCACCCGACGAAGCGACGGCTCGGGGGCCACGGCCCGAACCTCGCCGACGAGGTCGAGTGGTTGCTGCCCACCCCGAAGGCGTCGGACGGCACGAAGGGCTCCCCGCGCCAGCGACACGGCAACGGCGACATGACCCTGCCCAGCGCCGCGGCCTCCCTGCTGCCCATTCCCCGAGCGAGCGACAACGGAACTCCGGGCCGACGCCCCGGCCCCGGTTGGAGGCCGCCGCTCTCGGCGGTCGTCCTGCCTCTCTGGGCGTCCCCGAACAGCGGGCCGACACCCGATGGGGCCGCTACGCCACCGCCGTCGCTCGCTGGGAATCCCTCACCCGACCAGCGCCCACCCCCACCGACGCGGGCGGGCGTCTGAGCCCGGCGTTCGTCGAGTGGATGCAAGGCCTCCCCACCGGCTGGGTCACGGCCACGCCCGGCCTCGGCCGCCCCGCCCAACTCACCGCCCTCGGCAACGGAGTCGTGCCCCAGCAAGCTGCCCACGCCCTTCGACTCCTCGATCCGCCGGTGGCCTGCTGTCACACCCCCTTGCCCTGACCGCCCACACTCCCGCGGAGCAACACCTTGAACACCCAGCCCGACATCTCCATCGGCGTCCACACCACGTACGGCTTCACCGCCCGCCTGCGGCCCGGCCTCGCCCCGGAGACTCTTGAGAACACCGGCTTCGAGCCGCTCCCCGGCCAGAGTCTCCACGCCTTCACCGGCAGCCGCGCCGAACGTTTCGACACGACCCGCCTCGCCCAGGCCGTCGCCGTCCTCGACGAGGCCCGTCTCTCGGTCGCCACCCCACCCGGAATCCTTCCCCGGGTGACCCCGAAGCCTCGCCGGGAACCCGACGTCGTGCTCGGCCGGCACCCACGCCTCGGGATCATCGCCACCGTCACCAACGGCCTGCCCCGCGCCGAGGCCATCCTCCTCGACCACGGCTTCCAGTACCGAGCGAGCGTCGACCTCTTCGCCTTCCCCACCGACACCCCTGACCGCACAGCGGTAGCCATGTCGGCTGTCGCGCTCCGCCATCTGCGGGCGGAGGGGCATGCAGTAGCCGCCGCACCCGACATCACTCTGCGCCGTTCCCCGTCGCCGGTGCCCGGGATGACATCGTCCACCCACTCTCCAGCAGCCGACCGGCCCCAGCCCGCTGTACGCGGCGCCACACGCTGAACACCCGCCCGCAATCGCACTTGTACTGGAGCACCGATGATGTCTGACCGTCCAGCGGCCTCCCCCGAGGCCTTTCGCCTGGCCGACGGAGATCTGGAAGATCTCGCATCGACCCTCGCTCGAACGGTGAACGAGGTGAACCGGCACGGCACTCTCCTGGATCGACTGGCTTCCGAGGCTGGGACGGAGACGTCCAATCCTCACCCGCGGACCTCGCCCGCGGACCCGTCATCCGTCTTCATCCTGGCGCTGGGCGGCGACGCCTACACAGCCGAGTTGCAGGCGCTGGCCGATTGGGTCAACCTCCTGCTGCTTCCCGTATACGGCCGGGAGGTCAACAGCACGCGGCCCTGGTGTTCGAGGTGGCACGAGCACCCGGAAGCGGTCGCGCGGCTGCACGGGCTGTGGCTGGCTTGGCAGCAGCTCACCGATGTGGAGGCCGGTCTCACCGGTCCGGCCACATGGCACCGTGACCATCTGGATCACACCATGGCGCAACTCCGCGCTCCGGACGGTCCGTTCGCCGCCTGCACCACCAGCCCTTCGCGACCCGCGCACCGACTGCTGTCCGCCCCGGAGCCGACTGCGGAGACCACCGCGTGAGCAACTCCGATGCCGACCAGGATCTCGTCCCGGAGACGTGGACGGACGAAGCGGAGGCGTACGTCGTAGCGGCTGCGCTCGGCACTTCCTCCCTCCCGGTACGAGTGTTCCTCGAAGAAGGAAATCTTGGCGCAGGCATTTATCGCTTCTGCGAACAATCGCCCAGCGTTCCACCCCCACCCCAGCCCCGGTGGAGGACACGGTGAGCGCGGCGAAGTTCGGCTTCGCCGCGCATCCCGAAGCGCTCTCCGATCTGCGGGCGCTGCCGGCGCACGTGCGCAACCTGGCGCTGGTCGAGTTGCAGGACTTGGTGCACGGCAGTGACGACTGGTTGCCCTTGGAGGGCTCGCTGCGAGGGTTCCGGAAGGTCTACGTCGATCCAGAGGTGCAGTACCGCCTCGTCGTCCAGGTACGGGAGGCACCCGTACCCTCCGCGCACGCGCGCGAGATCTACCTGGTGGCAGCAGGACTACGCCGTGGCTACGCGGTCTACCGCGCGGCACAACGTCGCATGGGGCTCGAGCCTGCCGAGGGGCCCGTCCCGGACGTCCTGGAGGCAACCCACGCCCGTTCGCCGCGGGCTGCGTCCACCATGACCGGTAGGTCCTCCTCGACGACCGGCCAGGTCCGTTCCTCGATTTCGGAGCAGTCCGTGCCGCCCGTGACGTCGGCCCTCGGGAAACGGTCCTCGGCTTCTCTCAGGAGGTAGGTAGTCCATGCACCGTGGGGCCCGATTCGCTCAAGGCAGACGTACTGCCCCAGGAACGACTACGACTTCAGGCGGCACCCATGTCAACGTACGAGTGTCCGGAAAAGAGCAGGTCAACGAGCATGCGAGCCACGGCTTGTTCAGCCCCGGCGGCCACCACCCACCCGTATCGAACGAGGCGACATGCGTCATACCGCTCCTCTGATCAACCACCACGCCGACGGTTCCGTCTGTCCCGCCGAGCACCGGCACACAACGACGGGCAAGCCGTGCCATCCCGACTGTTCGGCCGGGCGTACTCGTCGGCCGCCTGCTCGTGCGGCGACTGGCAAATGAGCAATCCGATCAAGGGCTACGTCAGCGAGAGCCGGAAGGCGCACCTGGCCGGCCACGCGGACTCGTTCCCCGCTCTTCGGGAGTTGCTCCGCCTCGGCTGACTCCTCTTGCTCCACGCTCACCATCAATCAAGGAATTCGCTCTCATGTCACATCACTTCACCGTCGGCGACCTGGTGCAGGCGCTGCAGGGTCTCCCGGATGACCTCCAGGTCCGCCTGGCTGTTCAGCCGGACTGGCCCTTCGCGCACTTCGTGGCCCCGCAGATCGTGTCGCATGACGGTGCCGTCTACATCGCGGAGGCGGGGCAGGCCGACTACCTGCCCCGACCGGTGGCCGAGTCCTTGGCCTGGGTCTGAGGGTCTACCGCCCGTACGTCATTCCTCCCTTTCCTCTCGGTCGTCTTCACGTTTCAGGCCGCCCTGCCGATTCCTTCGGCAGGGCGGCCTTCGGTCTGTCAGCCCAGGTACAGGCCGGCGAATGTTCCGTCGAAGCCGAGGTCAGCCATGGCTGCCGCGACCGTCGGGTAGTGCATCCGGTTCGGCTGCGCTTGTCGGAGGAGGTGGTCGAAGTCCGCTCTGGTGATCTCCGGCTCGGCCCAGTGATGCCCGCAGCGGCATCGGATCCAGACGTGGCGTCCCTGGTTGATGAACAGCCAGTCCCGCCGCGCGTCACACGCGGAGCACAGCACCGGGATACCTCCGAGGGGGTACTCGCCGGGGTGTCCAATGACGCGGATCGCCGTCGGCCCCGTTGAAGGCTCCATGGCGTTCCAAACCTGCAGCAGCGAACCGTGCTCGGCCGTCGGAAGCTGCGCATGCTGGGTCGTGGTGGGGCGCGGAATCGTTCTGTTCACTGTGGGGCCTTTCCATGAAGGGATCCTCGGTGGTAGGTCCGTGCTCATCGGCCGGGATTGTGGCGTCGGTGTTGTTCAAGGGTTGCCATGGCGGGGCGCGCGGTAGTCGCCCCGGCAGCGCGGGCTCGCGGGAGCTTGGGCTCTGCAGGTAGGTCGGCGAGGCGGCGGACGCGCCAGACGAGGACCTGCTCGATGTCGACGGCGGTATCGAGCTCGCGGAGGTCGACGGCTTGACGCAGGAGGGATCGAGAGTCGTGACCTGCGGCTTCGGCCGAGGCGAGGGTGGCGTTCAGGGCGTGCATAGGCTGCTGAGGGCCGAGGATCGGGGTGGTCGTGGTGCTAAGGATGTCGTGGATGGTTTCGTGCTGGCGGCGCCAGTTCATGGCCGGTAGCTGCTGCCCTTGGCCGCGGAGGTTGTTGATCGGTGTGGCGGCCGCCTGTCGGTAGGCCGCGCGGAGATGCACAGCGGTCTGACGTGCGGCGGCGGCTTGTTGAGCATGGCCTCGGGCAGCGTGCCAGCGGGCTGCTGCGAGGGTGGTGAGAACAAGGGTGGACAGGACCATGGCGGTGGTGCCGCCGTCCTCGCCTCGGCCGAGGGCGGCGCCGGCGTGGATGATGCCACGGGCGGCTGAGCGCAGGGCTCGATGGTCGGCTCGTTCGGCGCGGATGTGACTGCGGGTGGCGCGCTCAAAGGCCCTTGCCGCGGTGAGGAGTTCGACTCGGGTAGCGGGGGCTGAGGTGGCTACGAGGGCGTCGAGGACTTCGCCGACGGCGGGCAGGAGTGCGGCGGCCTGGTCATCATCCGCGTGCAGGGTGGCCAGGGTCGTCTCGATGACTGTGGCGGCTCGGCGGCGCGCGGTCGCGGGCTGGGGCGGTGCGTCCGGGGTCGTCCCGGTGGCACCCTCGGCTGCGTTCCGGAGGCGGGTGCGGATCTTGGGGAGGGAGAGGTCAGGGGCGAGCGTGGAGCCTGAGAACCAGACCGGCTGTTGGTCGGCGTTGCGGTCTCCTGGGAGGGCGACGGCGTAGCCGAGGAGGTCACCAGAGGGGGCGTGCCGGAGTTTGGTGCGCAGGCCGGCGTCCTGGAGGCGGCGGAGAAATTCGGTTTCGGTCGCCGCTCCGGCGAGGGCTTGGCGTACGGCGGTGCGGAGGGTGTCGCGGGGTGTTTCTGGGCGACCGGTGCGGGTGGCCTTGCGGCGTTCGGCTGCGGTGGCGCGCTTGGCGGCGGTGCCGTCTCCAGGATTGAGGCGGCGCAGGCCGAGCTGCTTCTCCAGAGCTCGGCACGCGGCTTGTGTCTTGGGCCAGTCGCAGTCGATGCGGGCGCGGCGTAGGTCGCCTCGGACGAGGGTGGCGGCGATGTGGATGTGGTCGTCGGCGTGCCGGACGGCGACCCAGCGGCATGAGTCGGGGTCGCCGTCCCGCGCGATGCCGACTTCACGGAGGACGTGGCGGGCGACCATGTCCCACTCGTCATCGGTCAGGTGGCGGTCCTCGGGGGCTGTCCGTACAGAGCAGTGCCAGACGTGCCTGGCCGGAGCGCGGTCGCCGGCCTGCTTGACGCGGAGGTCGAGGACGGTGGCCAGGTGCTTGACCGTGGTCTGTGGGTCGCGGCCGGGATCCGGCGCGAAGCCGTCCCAGCTACCGACGAGGTGGGGGTCGGTGTGTTCGTTGTGGCGCCCGGGGCCATAGAGGTAAGCGAGCAGACCGTGCGTGCGGCTACCCCGGGTGACGTTGGGGTTCATGCGGGCCGCCGGGTGACCAGGGCGTCGGCTGCCTGGTCGATGCGGTGGACAACGCCGCGCACTCGGGCGAGGACCGGAGCGAGTTCCTCCAGGTGAGGGACCATGCCGCTGTTGGCAGCGCGAGTGAGCTGGTTGAGGTTGTTGCCGACCCTGGCGAGCTGGGTGCGCAGGGCGGCCAGTTCATCCACCAGCGCGTCGCGGTGTTCGTTCGGTTCAAGGGACACGCTTCCGCGTGCGGCGGCGAGACCGGCGGCAGCGAGGTAGCGAGCGGTGGTGACTGCTCGGCGTCGGGCTTCGGCAGTGATCTCGGTGTATTCGTCGTCGTTGACGCGGACGGTGAGGAACCGCTCGCGGTGGCGCGGCTTCGCTACGCGGGTACGACGACGCGGCTGGCGCGCGACGGCGGTTACGGCGTGGGCGTGCTGATCCTCCCCCGGGCCAGGTGCCTTCTGCGCCGGCGGGTCTTCGGGCGCCCTCGCCCGGAGACCCGCCGCTCCGTCCTCGTCCCCCTGGGCGGGGACGGGTCCGTACGTCGCCCGGTAGGAGTGTCGTACGGGATAGCTTGCTCGGCCGGTGGCCGTGGGGTGGTCACGCTCGGGACCGTCGTCAGGTGCGGTGGAGGTCGGCCGGCTCATCGGTTGCTGTCCGGCTGGCGCTCGGTGGTCTCGCGGACGAGGTCCTCAATCCAGTCCATGGCGAGCACGGGGGCGTGCAGTGTCCAGGGGCGTTGTCCTGGGTGGCGCTGGACGGCCCAAATTCCGTCGGGATGGGGCTGGACGTGGTGGATGTGGCCGTAGTGGTGCAGAACGGTGAGCCAGGCGTCGACCTCGGCTGCGTTGGCAGGGGTGGTGCGCACGGGGTGCTCCGGCGAAATCGGTTCGGTGAGAGGAATGTTGTCCGGTGACCGGGGCGGGTGACCGGCCGGGTGTCCGGCTGTCCGGTCACCCGCCCCTGAGTCAGGAGGTGCTGGCCGGCTGTCCGAGTTCTTCGCGCAGCTGGACCATGAGGGCGGTCAGGGCGTCGTTGGACAGCGGTATCTGCTGACCGCGGATGGCGTCGGCGACCACCCGGCGGGTGAGTTTCTCCTTGGCTCGGACAGCGTCCTTGGCGATGCGGAGGAGTTCGGCGTTGTCCGGGTGTCCGTGCAGGTGGCCGCGCTGCCCGGGAGCGGAAGGTGTCCTGTCCGAGCCGGTGGCGGGCCGTCCCCTCTCGGTGTTCTGCGGCTTGGTGTCCGAGGCGGGCAAGGTGTCCGGCTGGCCAGTCGGGCGGCGGGTGTCCTGTCCGAGGGGGCCGGGTGTCCGCCGGCCCTCGGCCGCTGCCTGTCCGCCGGACTCGGTGTCTGTCCCCTCGGGCAGTCGGAGACGCTCGGGCTGACCGGTGACCGGGACACCGGGGCTCCGACGGTGCGCCTGTCCAGGAGCCCTGTCCCGGCCGACCGTGACCGAGGTCGGCTGTCCGGAGTTGGGCCCAGGACCCGACAGCGGTGTCCGCCCGGAGCCCGTCCGGACACTCGGGTCGCGGGCGATGAGGATGTAGAGGTGGACGGCTCCGGCCAGGGCGAGCGGGGCGATGGTGGACAGGACGGCGACCACGGTGTCTCCGAGCTGGAGACCAGGGGCGTCGGTCTGCTGGTTGAGGCGGACGGCGTGGAGGGCGTTGGCCCAGATGCTGGCGGCGGTAGCGGTGCCGAAGAGGGTCCAGACGTAGAAGCGGGCACGCAGGGGTGCGTTCTTCAGGACCAGGAGGGCACGGACGCCGTAGGCGATGAAGCCGTCGATGACCAGAGGGAAGAGGTAGGTCAGCAGGCCTCGGACGTGGATGGCGGCGGCCATCTGCTGCAGGGCGTCGTAGGAGAGGGCACAGCCCGCGCCGCCGAGGGCGATGATGGCGGCGCGGTCGTAGCCGTTGATGCGCGCCGCTGTCGGCGTCGTGCTGGTCATGCCGCTGTCCTGTAGCTGCCAGGCTGGTCCTTACCGCTGGTGGCGTCCTGGTCATGGCTGAGGTCGCGGTTGCGGTGGGCTCGACGTTCGGCTCGGTAGACCTTCTGGGCGTGCTCAAAGGTGACCTGGAGGATCCAGGCGAGGCGCTCCGGGGGGATTCCGCCGAGGTAGGCGGCGCGGATCACCGCCTGGCGTTCGGCGTGGGTGAGGTGGACGTCGCGGCCGGCGAGGGCCTCGGCGACGCGGCGGCGGTCGAGGCGGGCTGCGATCTTGCTGTGCATCGAGGCGCGCTCCTCCTCGGTGAGGCCGCCTCGGATGCCGAAGGTGTCGTTGGTTTCCAGGGCGGCGTCGAGGCAGGCGCGGCGGACGGGACACTGGGCGCACAGCCTCTTGGCCGCTGCGATCTTGTCGATCTCGTCGGCCTCGGGGAAGAACCACTCGGGGTCGGGCTGGTGGTGTTCGGACGGCTGGCAGGCGGCGCGGGCCTGCCAGGTCTGGTCCCCGCGGAGGCGGTACTGGGCCGAGGGGTTCGGGGTGTCGTGCATCAGGGCTGTTGCTCCGTGGTGTTCCGCGCGCGGGCATGCGTCTGCGGAGGGTGCATGGTCTGGGTGTGTTGCGGTGCGCGCTCTGACGAGGTCAGGCGGCGTGGCGGCGTCTGCGGTCGACGGGCTCGAAGGTGACGCGGGTGGTCATCTCGGCGAGCCTGGAGGCGACGCGGTCGCCCAGTTGGTCGCGGAGGTCGCGCATGGCGAGGTTGGTGGTGATCAGCGTCGGGAGCATCAGGTTGTAGCGGCGGTTGATGAGCCGGTACGTGATCTCCTCGACCCATTCGGAGGCCTTGGCCGCGCCGAGGTCGTCCAGGATCAGCAGCGGGTAGCGGCTGACCGTCTCCAGTTCGCGCTCGGTGTCGTGGCCGGAGCGGGGGCGCAGGTCCGCGTACAGGTCGGCGGCCGTGGTGGCCCGCCACCGCAGGACGAGGCCCGCCTCCGCGAGGGCCCGGACAGCACCGTACGCCTGGTGGGTCTTGCCCGCGCCGGTGACTCCGGCCATGAGCAGGCTGGGGCCGGTGGTGATCTGCTGGCGCGCGCCGGGGTTCGGTGCTTCGGCCTGGGCGATGACGTCGCGGGCCCAGGCCAGCACGTCGGGGTGGTCGGCCCGGGCCGTCCGGTAGCGCGGGGGCAGTCGGGCCTCCAGCAGGGCCAGTGCCGTGTACGGCTGGGCGTCGGCAGGGGCCGCGGGGAGGTCCTGTGGGTTCATGCCCCGGGCGGCGAGGATCCGCTGCAGTCGCTGGAGGGCTCCGGCCCCGAGGAGCTCGGGCTCGCGGCTCATCACAGCTCCTCCGCGTAGGCGGAGGCCGCGTCGACCGGGTTGGTCCACGCCCGGTGGGCCGTGCCGGTCCGGGGTCCGGCCTGGGCGGGGACGCGGGCGTTCATGGCGTCGTTCACCAGGCTCGGCAGCCGGGAGGGGTGGCCCTGAATCTCGGTGTACCGGGCGAGGCCGGCACGGATGTGGTCCACGTCGATGCCTTCGGCGAGCAGCTTCTTCAGCAGGCGGCCGAGGTGTCCGAGGACGTCACTCGGCGGGCGCTGGCCGCAGGAGCCCACGTACTCGGCGAGGAGGTTCCCGGCGGTCGTGGCGTCGGGCGCTGTGCGCCCCGTAGGTGAAGAAGATCCAGGATCCAAGATCCTGGATCCGGACGTCGAGGCTTCGCCGAGCCCTCGGTGAGTGTTCGGCGAGTCTTCGTCGAAGCGGCTCTGACCTGTGAGTTCCCTGCTTGGGGAGCTGGACTCCTCGGTGTCGGCGGCCTGCGGGGTTCCAGCGCCCGTCGCCGCCGTGGTGCGGTCGTCGGGCAGGCCGCTGAGCGGTGCGGCACCCGGGTCGAGGGCTCGCCGAACGTTCGGCGAGGGTTCGACGAGGAGTCCGCGAGCCTTCGCGTCCGCCTCGGCGCAGATGCCCTTGCAGGGACCGCACCTCTTGTCGCTGTGGTGGCCGACGCAGGCCGGGAGGCGTGACTGGCTGGGCCGGTCGATCTTCTGGTGCTCGTACCAGCCGGTGATGTGCAGGTACCGCTTACCGTCGCAGCCGGTGTACCGGCAGATCAGTCCGGTGTCGGCGAGCTGCTGGAGGTCCTCCTCGACGTGTATGGGACTGTGCTCGGCGCGCAGCGGCCACAGGACTCCGGCAATGATGGCGGGGTTGTCCCGGTGCCGTCCGTGGTCATCGGCCTGGGTGAACAGGCCGATGTAGGTGACGACCGCGGTGACCGAGCAAGCCGCGACCCGTTCGTTGACGAACAGGTCCGGCTTGACCGTGCGGATGCGGGCCATCTCAGTCCTCCCGGCGGACGCCGTGACGCTGAGGCCGCCGGCGCGGACTCCGCGTGTGAGCTGCCGGGATTCCCCTGCTGGGTGGGTGCATGTGATACTCCGTCCTTATGGACGGGGCTGCGTGGTTGTTGCCTGCAAGCCGGCCACGCAGCCCCGGATCTTTGGTTGCCCTCGGCGAGGGCGGCCGACGGATGCCCGGGAGTTGGCGCTCCCGGGCATCGTCGTTCGGCCCCACCCCGGCGTGGACCGTTTTCATGGGTGGATGGCACGATGGCCACACTAGACTCAGACGGGGCCCCACTGTCAACCAGCGAAAATGAAAGTGGAGCCTTCATTCACCCCAGTGAAGGCGCGACGCGACCGGAGGACGGCCACGATGGAGCACGAGAACACTCCCCCTGCACCACAGGAGGGGAGCGGGGCCACGCTCGCCGACCGCCTGGACCGCCTGTTCGTTACCGTCCACCCGAAGGGTCGCGGCCCCTACAGCTACGAGGAGGTGGCGTCGGGCATCCGCAGACAAGGCGGCCCCACCATCTCGGCGAGCTACATCTGGCAGCTGCGGACCGGCGCCAAGGACAACCCCACCAAGCGGCACCTCGAGGCCCTCTCCACCTTCTTCGGGGTGAAGCCGGCCTACTTCTTCGACGACGCGGAGTCGGAGAAGATCGCCGCCGAACTCGACGCGCTCGCCGCCATGCGCGACGCGGGTGTGAGATCGGTGGCCCTGCGCGCCTCCGGACTCTCCGACAAGAGCCTGAAGATCATTTCCGAATTCATCGAACGAGCCCGTGAACTCGAGGGCCTCGGCATGACGGAGGATGATTCAACCGTCAATGAAATTTCCAGTGGCGAACGTCACGACGAGTCGAAGTGACGCCCCTTTAGATCTGCTTCGTCGAGACATTTATACAGGTTTGCCCGTTTCGCCGTACTGGCCGCCACCCCTCCGAATGTGCGGCCGGAAACGATTCATATACTCGCCGTCGGCGTCACGGCAGCAAGGCCGGACGTCTCGGACAGCGAATTCGGAGGGCAGATGAAAACCAGTCGTTCGCGGCCCTCCCAAGATCACGGAATGCGGCTCGAGTCCGTCCTGGACGACCTCGACCTTCCGGATCCCTTCGATGTTGTGGAACTCATCGCCCGCGTGTCCAAGAAACGCGGCAAGCCGATCCACCTGCACAGCTTCCCCGGAATGCCCGGCGACGAGCTGCCCTGCGGAGCCTGGATCGCGACCGACAAGGCGGACCACATCATCGTCGAGGACGCCACCAGTCCGCTCCACCGGGATCACATCGTCCTGCACGAGGTCAGCCACATGCTCCTCGGGCACACACCGCGCCAGACGCTCGGCCGGGCCTTCAGGCACCTGGACGCCGAGCTCGTGACCGGCGTCCTCGGACGGACGAGCTACGAAACCGCGGAGGAGCGCAGCGCCGAGACGCTGGCCGGCCTCATCGCAACGCGGGCGGCTCTGCGCGGGACAGGCGATCGGACCACCCCCAGCACTTTGCGTCGACTCAACGACGCGCTCAGCGACTCCTGAAATCCGGACAGATGATCGACGCGATACCAGCGGCCCTGCTCTGGGCCGTGACCCTCTGGCGGGCACGCTCCGCCTTCCAGAGACCTGAACGTCTCAGCCTGTGGCTCGCCTTCGCAGCCCTCGCCCTGGCCATGACGGTGCGGCCGGTCGCCATCGCGTCAGCAGTAGACGGGCACCTGCACGTCACCAACCTGTCGTTCCTGGTCAAGCACATCTGCGGAACCGTCGCCGCGGCAGCGGTCCTCACCTTTGTCGCCGACATGGCCGAGTCGAAGACCGGGATGCGCGCCTCCAGACTCCACAAGGCCGTCCCGGTTGTCACCGTCGTCCTGCTGGCCGCGTGCTTCTTCGCCACTCCCCAGCCCCACCAGGCCGAGGACCTCCTCACGGACTACGCCGATCACGCCACGATCGTCGCGTACGGCGTCGTCTGGACCTCCTATCTCGGCGCGGCCCTGTTCAGCGCGACGATGCTGTGCTTCCGCTGGGGTCGCCGGCCTGACAGCGGACTCGTCGGGCGCGGCTTGATCCTGATCGGAAGCGGCACCGCCGTCGGCCTCATCTACGCCGTGCACCGAATCGTGGCCTTGGTCGTCGACTACGCCGGTAGCAGCCTGCTCGGCAAAAACACCGACCACGCTCTCAGCACCGGATTGCTGTTCATCGCGCTGCTGCTGATCGTGCTCGGCAGCACCCTTCCCGCCTTCCCACGGATTCTCGCCAGGGTTCGTGCCCATCGGCAGCTCGTCGGCCTCTACCCCCTGTGGCGCACGCTCACGGACGCCGTCCCGGACACGCGCCTCGAGACACCACCTACTCAGCTCGTCGACGCCCTCGATCCCCGACGCACGCACCAGCGGCTGTACCGGCGCACCATCGAGATCCGCGACGCGATCCTCACCCTCGCCGACCACGCGCCCGCCGAACTGCGGGGCCGCGCCTACGACCACGCCACCTCCTTCGGCTTCATCGGCGCACACGCCGACATCACAGCCGAAGCCTGCTGGCTCGCTGTCGCCCGCGAAGAACGACTCCGCGGCGTCACCGCCTCAGGCGAGGCCATGCCCCCGGCCAGCGGCGGCCGCGACCTCGCGACCGAGATCCGGGCCCTTACCACCCTGAGCGCCGCCTACCACTCCCGCGCCACCGAGGACTTCCTCCGCGCCCACCTCGAGGAGATACCGGCATGACCGCCACCACCGCACCACTGCCGCCCGCCGCAGCCGCGCCTGCCGAACGGCGCTCCGCCCGGCTCGTCACCGAGGTCCTGGCACCGGCCAACCTGGTGATCGGCGTCCTGCTCGTCATCGGCTGGCACTCCACCAACTCCCTCCAGGGCGTCGGCTGGGGCCTGCTCGCCGGCACCTTCTGCGGGGGCCTGCCGATCGCCTACATCGTCGCGGGTGTCCGCCGGGGCCGGTGGACCGACAAGCACCTCAAGATACGCACGCAGCGGTGGCTCCCGCTGTTCGTCACCCTCGGCTCCGTCCTCGTCGGCACTGGCCTGCTCCTGGCGCTCGACGCGCCCCGCGAGGTCGTCGCCCTGGTGGCCGCGATGATCGCCGGACTGCTGCTCACCATGGCCGTCACCGTCTGGTGGAAGGTCAGCGTCCACACCGCCGTCGCCTCCGGCGTCGCGGTCGTCATCACCGTGGCGTACGGGTGGTGGGCCGCGCTGCTGTTCCTCGGCGTCGCCGCTGTGGGGTGGTCGCGGGTCTCGCTGCGGGACCACACGATGGGGCAGGTCATCGTGGGCGCCATCCTGGGCGGGACGGCCGCGGCTGTGGTGTTTGCTGGACTCCGCTAGTGCCGTATCAGTCAACGTTTGCCTCAGTAGTCGGTGGCGCGTCGGTCGGAATCGCTGCGCCGATGGCGTGAGCATGGCAGCCCCGCGGGCGTGGCCGATCGCGCCCGGGCGACGGGAGATCAACCGGCGCCGGACATCATTGTCTCCGGCCCGGCCGCCCGGATAATCAACTGGCCGCGTCAGCGGGAACACCGATTCAATCCCGCCATGCGCATCACCTCAGATACCGTCGCTGACGGCATCCGCGAACAGCTCTTCGCTATCGGGGACATCCCCGGGGTGCTCTGGACGCCTGCCGAGGGCTCCGGTCCCCGTCCGCTGGTCTTGATCGGGCACGGCGGCGGCCAGCACAAGAAGGGCTGGGAGGTCGTCTCCCGAGCCTTCCCCTACGTCACCTCCTGCGGTTTCGCGGTCGCCGCGATCGACGCGCCCGGTACCGGCGACAGGCCGGAGCACCCGGAGATCCGGCGGCTGGTCGCGGTCATCGACGAACGAAAGGCGGCAGGCGAGCCCGTCGGCCCAGAATGGCCCGCCCTCTACGAAGTCGTAGCGTCGCAGCTCATACCCGACTGGCAGACCACCCTCGATGCACTCCAGAAGCTGGACTCCGTCGGCGACAGCCAGCCCGTCGGGTATTACGGCCTGTCCGCTGCCGGTGAGGCGGGCATCCGCCTCGTCGCGGCCGAACCTCGGATCAAGGCTGCGGTCCTCGGCCTCATCGCAAGCGACTGGCTCACCGACACCGCCGCACGGATCACCGTCCCGGTCGAGTACGTGCTGCAGTGGGACGATGAAGGGCAGCCGCGGGACTCCGTCATGAAGCTGTTCGACGCACTCGGCTCCGCCGAGAAGACCCTGCACGCCAACCCCGGCGGCCACTTCGGAATTCCGTCCTTCGAAATCGACAGCTCGATCCGGTTCTTCGCCCGGCACCTGGGGAGCCCTGGCACCGTGAGCAGCTCCTGACACGGCGCGACGCCGACGTGCGGTCTGCCGCCCAGCGCCGTGCCGCTCCCGCCGCGGTCACGCCTACGGCGCAGCAATTCCGGCCGACGCGCCGCCGATTACAAGGCAAACGTTGCCTGATCCGGGGGTGCCGCATCAGGAAACGTTCGCCGCATCAGGAAACGTTCGCCTCGTCGTGATGTGTCGCCCGGTTGCTGTGCGGGGCGGCACCGGGCCGTCAGAATGATCACGTGGCTGAACGCGTGCAGGTCCGTGAGATCGACGGCGACGAGGGCAGACGGCTGCTGCGGATCGTCCGCCGGGGAACTGGGTCGGTGGTGACCTGGCGCCGGGCCCAGACGGTACTGCTGTCCGCCCAGCGCATGCCCGTGGCGAAGATCGCCGAGGTCACGTTCACCAGCGCGGACCGGGTCCGCGACGTGATCCACAACTTCAACACCGACGGCTTCGAGGCGCTCTACCCGAAATACCGGGGCGGGCGGCCGAGGACGTTCACCCTCCCGGAGCGGCGCGAGATCAAGAAGATCGCCAAGTCCAAGCCGGTCGAGCACGGCCTGCCGTTCTCGACCTGGAGCCTGGCCAAGCTGGCCGACTTCCTGGTCGCCGAGGGGGTGGTCGACGACATCAGCCACGAGGGCCTTCGGGTCCTGCTCCGCGAGGAGGGCGTCTCCTTTCAACGCGTGAAGACCTGGAAGACCTCCCGCGACCCCGACTACGCGACCAAGTGTCGGCGTACAAGCGAACGTGCACCACCTCGTACGGATGAAAGTGCACCATTCCTGATGCGGTGACGGGGTGCCGGCCGTGAGTCTGCTGCTGTCGTTTCGGG
>BNBH01000015.1 GCA_014655195.1 Streptomyces cellulosae
CTGCGGTCGGGCGTGAATGTCGCAATCCACACCGAACCCAGAAGGCCCTCACCCGTTCAAGCACCCAGCACGCGTGTCACCAACGTCCCGGGACAACACACCTAGTCCAGCTTGCGCCGCGTGGGACTAGTCCAGCTTGCGACCCAGAGCCGGCAGCCCGCGTCACCCGCTCGGCGCCCCAGCGGGGGCGGCTCGGCAGGCGGGCGCGCCGCTCGGCCCGTCGACCCGGCGGGCCGGGGGGCCGGGGGGGGCCGGGGGGGCCGGCGGGCCGGGGGGCCGAGGGCCGACGGCCCGGAGGCGGTGAGGGCCGGCGGGCAAAGCACGGACGGGCCGGCGGGAACCGTCCCGCAGCCGAGGGCGTCGGTCAGCCGGCCGGTTGGCGCGCCGGGGCGCCTCGGACCTCCAGGTTTTCCAGCAGCTCGGCCGTGGCCGCGGCGATCGCGTCGACCGCGTGGTCGAACACCTCGCGGTTGTGGGCGGCCGGCGCCCGGAAGCCGGACACCTTCCGTACGTACTGCAGGGCGGCGGCCCGGATGTCCTCCTCCGTGGCCTCCTCGGGGAGCGCGGGCGGACGCAGGGTCTTGATACTCCGGCACATGACCCCAGTCTCGCGCCTCCCGCCACCCGGGGCCACGAAGGAGTGAATACCGCCCCGGAGACCCCGGAACACCTCGCCACCCAAATTCGAACAGGCGTATCATTGGGTCGTGGCTGCGACCTATGACTTTCCGAGTGACCTCCTTGCCGGTCAGGAGGAACTGCATCAGGTCCGGGCCGAGCTGTCGGCCCTGCTGAAGCGGCTCCCCTGGTCGGTCGAACCCCTCGACGGGTTCAGCGACGACAACGGCTGGCGCAAGGTCGAGCGCCCCGCCTCGCCCGGCTGGAGCGAGGACGAGCAGGCCGAGGTCGAGAAGCTCCGGCGCCGCGAGCACGAGCTCGCCGTGTTCGTCAGCACCCACCGCTACTGGTCCGAACTCACCGGCTCCGACCGCGTGCACGCGCGCTCCGCGCTGAAGCACGCCCACGAGACCACGGACGAGGAGGCGTCGCCGTAGCAGCACACCCCCCGACGGCACAGGGCCCCCGGAGCATGCTCCGGGGGCCCTGTCGTGTGTGGGCGCGGACGGTTTCGAACCGCCGACATCCTGCTTGTAAGGCAGGCGCTCTACCCCTGAGCTACGCACCCGTGACCCGTGCTCACGCCCGGGTCGAGTGGACAGACTACATGGCCGGGGTCACGGTCCCGCAAACCCCGTACGCCCCGGCACGGGGGATATCCCCACCCCGGATCCGCCGGTCGGCCGGATCCTCTTCAGGCCCCCGTCTCCGTACGGTCGAAGACGTCCGACGCCGCCGCACCGCGCGGCCGTCCCACCCGTCAGCCGTACGCCCAGGGGGAGCCCGTCATGACCGCCACCGCCCGCACCACCTCACCCGCCCGTACCTCCCGTCGCCTGCGGACGCGCACCCTCGCGACCGCTGCGGCCGCCGTGGTGCTCGGCGGGGTGCTGAGCGCGTGCGGGGCGTCGGCGGCGGACGACGACGAGCCCGAGCGCCGCGCCTTCGACCTGCCCGGCGCGAGCCTGACGATCGACTCCGACGACTCCGCCCTGGAGATCGTCGCCTCGGACGAGCAGCCGGAGGGCGCGATCGCGGTCACCCGCTGGTTCCGGGGCAGCGTCGCCATCGGCTCGGACCCGAAGGTCACCTGGTCCATGGACGGCGACCGGCTGGTGCTGCGCGAACACTGCTCGGGCGTCGTCGCCGACTGCTCCACCAAGCACCGCGTCGTGGTGCCGCGCGGCGTCGCCGTCACCGTCGAGAACGACGACGGCAGCGTCCAGGCCGAGGGCTTCCACGACGCGCTGACCGTCCGCACCAAGGACGGTTCGGTCCGTGTCACCGACACCAGCGGCCCGCTGGAACTGCGCAGCGGCGACGGATCGGTGCGCGCCGAGGTGTCCTCCCGCACCGTGCGCGCCCACAGCGGCGACGGCTCCGTGCACCTCGTCCTCACCGCCGTGCCGGACCGGGTGGAGTCCCGCAGCGGCGACGGTTCGACGACCATCGACCTGCCCCGCGGCGCCTACAAGGTGGACACCTCGACGGGCGACGGCGCCGAGGACGTGACCGTCCCGCGCGACGACTCCAGCTCCCATGTGGTGACCGCCCGCACCGGCGACGGCAAACTCACCGTCCGCACGGCGAACTGACGGGCCCGTGTGTTCGTCCTGTACCGGTGGGAGAATGACAACGGGCAGGGCGAACGACAGTACGGGAGAGGGATGTGACGGCGACACCAGCACAGCCGTACTCGCCGTCGGAGCCGCGCGTGCCTCGCCTGCGCCGCACCCTGTTCCCCGCACCGGCGGGCCGCCGCGCCCGCCGTGCTTCCGGACCCCTGCGTGACGCGCTCGCCCTGGCTGCCCTGCCGCTGGTCGCGGCGCTGGTGCTGCCCGCCGCGTTCGCCGGGGGCGGCACCCGCCGGTGGTTCGGCGGGCGTGCCGAGAACCAGCGGGCCGAGGCGCAGGCCGCCAAGGACGCCGCGGCCGCCGCCTTCTACGAACTCGACACCGCCCAGCGTGACCTGCGGATCTCCGTCGAGACGATCACCGCAGTCGACGACTCCCCCGCGGCCCGCAGCGCCGTGGAGGACTTCGCGGAGCTGGGCCGGCGCATCGACGAGGCCAGCCACCGCTACATCAGCGCCGTCGACGCCCACGATCTCGACCGTGACGACCTGGACGCCTCGACGGCCTCCCGGGCCCGCGCCGACCTGACCGCCGCCAAGGACGAACTGGGCCGGGTCAAACAGGACCTGGACCGGTTCGCCGACGGCCTCGGCCCGCTGCTCGGCAAGGCCGAGACCCAGCTGGCCCGGCTCGCGCCCGCCGTCGAACGCGCCCGGCAGGCGCTGCTCGCCGCTTCCGAGGCCCTCGACTCCGCCCGCGGTTCCGGGCTGAAGGCCGACGACCTCGCCGCCCGGCTGGCCGCCCTCTCCCCCGAGCTGACCAAGCTCAACCAGGGCGCCGGACAGCACGGCGTGCCCGCCACGCTGGACCGGGCCTCCCGCGTCACCCGCGAGGCCGAGGCGATCCGCGTGGAGGCCGAGCGGCTGCCGGAACGGGCCGCCGAGATCGATCACCGGCTGGTCTCCCTGCGCACCCGCGCCCAGGCCCTCACCACCCGCTCCGGGCAGGTCGAACCCATCCTGAGCGAACTGCGCCGGCGCTTCACCGTCGCCTGCTGGCAGGACCTCCAGGGCGTGCCCGAGCTGGCCGAGCGCAACGTCCGGCAGGCGGAGGACCGCCTCGCCGAGGCCCGGGCGGCCCGCGACGACCAGCGCTGGGCCGACGCCACCGCCCTGCTCTCCACCGCGCGGGCCCTGCTGAACACCACCGACGAGGCCGTCTCCGCCGCCGGCGACCGCCTGCGCCGGCTGAACGCCGTGCAGAAGGACCCCGAGCAGGAGATCGAACGCACCCGGTTCACCATCCGGGACGCCCAGCGGCTCGCCATGGCCGGCCGCAACACCCCCGACCCGCGCCACGCCCGCCCCCTCGACGACGCCGTGGCCCGGCTGGAACGCGCGATCGCCGGACTGGAGGGCCGCCACCCCGACTACTGGCACTTCCTCACCGAGACCGAGGCGGTCCGGGACACCGTGAGCCGCGTGGTCGCCCAGATCCGCGAGGAGCGCGGCTCCGGCGCCAACTGACCCGCCCCCTCCCGCCGGTCCGGTTAACCTGTGCCCATGCCTCGCTACGAATACCGCTGCCGCACCTGCGGCGACACGTTCGAACTGAGCCGTCCGATGGCGGAGTCCTCCGCCCCCGCGGCCTGCCCGGCGGGTCACGACGACACGGTCAAGCTCCTCTCCACGGTCGCGGTCGGCGGCACCGCCTCCGCGGCTGCCCCGGCGCCCCGCGCGGGCGGCGGCGGAGCCGGCGGTTGCTGCGGCGGGGGCTGCTGCGGCTGACCCCGCGCCGCCCGGCCCGGCGGGTCAGCCGCCGAGGTAGCGGAGCACCGCCGGCACCCTGCCCGAGTAGCCCTCCCCTCCGCCCGCCGGCTCGAGCTTGTCGAAGATCGCGTCGGTGTGTTTCTCCACCGCGCTCTGCGAGAGGCGCAGCCGGCGGGCGACGGCCGCGTGGGTGTGCCCCTGCGCCATGCGGCTCGCCATCTTCCGCGCGCACGCGAGGACCGGGCGGAGCACGGCCCTGCGGGGGCGGGGCCAGGCCACGACGAGCAGGGGCAGCAGGCCGGCCAGGACCGTCCCGGCCAGCTCGACGACGGCCGCGGCGGCCCCCCGGATGAGACCGACCGCGCACCGCACCACACGCCGCGCCATGACTCGCATGATCGCGAGACCAGCCGGGCCGGTCGGGGGCACACCCTGCGGATAACCGCGATTCCCCCTGCGGAGAGACACAACGGCTCCCGCGGACAACCGCACCGATCACGCGGCTTTCCTCAGCGGCCCTTCAGCTCCCATTTCCTAGCGTGGACGACATGACAGCCATCGCAGCGCAGACGATCACGGCGGCGTCGGGTGCGGACGCCGGACCCCAGTGGGTCAACGACCTCATGGACGGCCTCGGCGCGCCCGGGGCCGGTGTCGCCATCGCGCTGGAGAACCTCTTTCCGCCCATACCGAGCGAGGTGATCCTGCCGCTGGCGGGCTTCGCCGCGAGCAACGGGCGGATGGGTCTGATCGCCGTGCTGCTGTGGACCACCGCCGGCTCGGTGATCGGCGCGCTCGCCCTGTACGGGGTGGGGGCGCTGCTGGGCCGGGAGCGGACGCTGGCCCTGGCGGGACGCCTGCCGCTGGTGAAGGTGGCGGACGTGGAGAAGACGGAGGCGTGGTTCCTGCGGCACGGGGCGAAGGCGGTGTTCTTCGGCCGGATGATTCCGCTGTTCCGCAGCTTCGTGTCCGTACCGGCCGGGGTGGAGCGGATGCCGCTGCCGCAGTTCCTGGGGCTGACCACGCTGGGCAGCGCGATATGGAACACGGCGTTCGTGCTCGCCGGCTACGCGCTCGGGGACAACTGGACGCAGGTGACGTCCATCGTGTCGGCCTACTCGAAGGTGGTGCTGGCGGCGGCCGCCCTGGCTCTCCTGGCCTTCGTCGTCATACGCCTGTTCCGGTCGGGCGGTGGGAGCCGTCGGGCCGGAAAGGGGTCGGCGGACAGCGGCTCGCGTGACGCGGAGTCGGACGCCCGTGCCGAGGCCTACGCCCGTGCCGGTGCCGGTGAGACCGGGACGACCGGCGCCCCGGCCGGGCAGGCCGGCCCGGCTCGGTACTCGGCCACCGAGACCATGGGCCTGCGCCGCCGCGACTGATCCCGCCGCCGGTCCCCTGCGGGGACCGGCCTCAGCGGATCGGCGGTCAGCGGGAGCGGACGGTGCGGAGGAACTCGCGGAGGATGCGTTCGCCCGCCAGGACGCCCCGTTCGGGCAGGGCCCGCACGCCGGGGGCCGTCCAGGCGTCCTCGGCGAGTTCGCCGTGGCCGGGGCGCCAGCCGAGGTCTGCGGCGAGGAGCAGGTCCGCGTCGAGGAGGGAGTCGCCGGCGGCGAGGGTCAGGTCGGCGCCGGAGCGCCGGGCGACCTCCCGCATGGCCGCGCTCTTGGTGAGCGGCTTGGGGACGGCGTAGATCTTGCGGCCCTGGAGGGACACCGTCCAGCCGCGGTTCTCCGCCCACTCCCCGAGTTCCTTCACCCACTCCTCGCGCAGCAGCTCGCGCTCCACGACGAGGTACGCGAAGAGGTCCTCGGCGGTGCGGTGCTTGCGGACCCACACGGGGTCGGCGGTGCGCAGCAGGTGGTCCTGGACCTCGGCCAGAGGAGCGCACTCGTCGGCAAGACGGGCCTGGACCTGCGTGTGCCAGTCCCGGTCGGAGACGCCGTCGACGAGGAGATGGCCGCCGTTGGCGCAGATCGCGTAGGTGGGAGGAGGACCGGGGAGGTTGATGCGCTGGTACTGCTTGCGGGTGCGGGTGGTGGTGGGCACGAAGAGAGCCTCGTCGCCCAGCTCGGTGAGGAGCTGGGCCGCGTTCTCCGTCAGATAGGACAGGGGCCGGCTCTCGTGGACCTCCACGCACAGCAGCCTGGGCGCCCGCGCGTCGGGCATGGTCAGGGCGAGCGCGGCGGCCGAGTAGATGAGGGTGCGGTCGAGGTCGCTGGCGACGATGACGGGCATCAGCGGGTCACCGCCGTGCCGTCGGCGCCGGTGGCGCCCCGGGTGTAGCGGGGGTGGATCAGGCCGACGCAGGTGTAGGGCAGGTCGGCGACCTCCTCCACGGGGACGCCCCGCTGCTCGGCGAGGAGCCGGACGTGGTCGAGGTCGCTTCCGGCCCCGGCGCGGGCGAGCACCTTCCAGGGCACGCGGCGCAGCAGCACGCGGGTGGTCTCGCCGACGCCGGGCTTGACGAGGTTCACGTCGTGGATGCCGTACTCCTCGCTGATGCGTTCCACGGCGGCCCAGCCCTCCCAGGTGGGCGTGCGGTCGGCGGCGAGGAGGTCCTTGGCCTCGGCGCAGGCGGCCTCGGTGACCTCCTCGAAGCGGGCGGAGACGGCGTCCAGGAAGGCCACGGACAGGTCGGCGTCGGCGAGTTCGCGGTAGTACTTGGCGCCGTGGTAGTCGTCGGGGCCGACCAGGTCGGCGCGGAGGACGGTGCGTGAGATCAGGCCGGAGACCGTGGAGTTGAGGCAGGCGGAGGGGATCAGGTAGTCCTCGCGGGTGCCGTAGGTGCGGACGCAGGAGCCGGGGTCGGCGAGGACGGCGATCTCCGGGTCGAAGCCGGAGACGCCGTAGGTCTTCTCGAACTTCTCGACGGCCTGGGCGAGTTCGCGGGTGATGGCGCCCTTGCCGGTCCAGCCGTCGACGAACACCACGTCGCGCGGGTCGTGGTGGGCGGCCAGCCGGCGCAGGGCGTTGGCGTCGATGCCGCGGCCGCGGACGATGGAGACGGCGTAGTGCGGCAGGTCGAGGCCGTGGCGGTGCTGGGCCCAGCGGCGCATCAGGATGCCGACCGGGGTGCCGGCGCGGGCCAGCGACACCAGAACCGGGCGGGGCGACCGCTCGGCGAGGACGGTCTCGGTGACCACGCCGACGGCGTGCGCCAGGCGGGCGGACGAGGCGTCCAGGGCGTTGTGGAAGAGCTGCTGGTACTGCTCGCTGGGCTGGTACTCCACGGGCAGCGACTCGGCGTAGTGGGCGCCGCCGCTCTGGATGGCCTCCTCGCGCTCCTCGGTCGGCGCCTCCAGCGTCACGTCCGAGAGGTCCTGGAGCAGCCAGCCGACCTCCTCGGGCGCGTACGAGGAGAAGGCGGGGCCGCGGAGGGGCTCGGGCAGCATGGTGGCGGGCCTTTCGGGGGCGTCCTGGGCGGCGCCGGCGGGTACGGCCGGCACGTACGACGGTACGACGGCCAGGAGGACGTGCGGGGTGTGTTCGGCGAGCCGGGCGAGCAGGCCGTCGGGGGCGTGCAGCGCGGGGGTGTCGGCGACGGAGTCGACGACGGCGACCACGGCGTCGAAGCCGGCGCCGGCGACGTTGTAGGCGTAGCGCTCGCCGGGGCCGTCGGCGGGGTCGTCGTGGGCGGGGAAGACGAGGCGGGTGCGGATGGCGTAGCCGGGGTCGTCGACCGCGAGGACGGGTGAGCGGGTGGTGGTGCTGTAGCGCACCTCGGCGGAGGTGGTGCGCTCCAGCTCCGTCGCGAGGCGCAGGGGGGCGTACATCAGTTCCTCGAAGCCGAGGATCAGGACGCGGTGTGCGTTGTCGGGGAGGGCGGTGGCTATTCGGGCCGCCATGGCGGGGAGGACGGCTTCCAGCCGGGTGCGGTGGGTCGGTGTGAAGCCGTGGCGGCCGCCGTCGGGGAGGCCGCCGGGCCAGCGCAGGTCCACCCGGGTGATGCGGTTCGACGGCGGCTGCGGGTCGGTGGGGGCTTGTCGCGCGGTTCCCCGCGCCCCTGAGGGCGCGGTACCCGAGACGCCCTCAAGGGGCGCGGGGAACTGCGCGCCCGGCCCCGGCTGCGCCTTGGCCGACTCATGTTCCGCCACCAGCGCCTGCCCCTTCTCCAGGACGCCGTCAGGCAGCCGCACCGTGCCCGACGCGGCCGTCACCAGGTCGATCCGGGCCCCGATCTCCCGGGCGAACCCCTCGAGCCGCCCGGCGTCGGCCGCCGACCGCATGTCGACCAGGGCGACGACGACGTACCGCTCCCGCGGGTACCGCGCGTGAAGATCGCGCACGGTGTTCAGCACCGTGTTCCCCGTGGAGAACTCGTCGTCGACCAGCACCAGCGGCCCGTCCCCGGCGAGCAGGGACGGGTCCTCCGGCAGCAGCAGGTGGGAGGTGGCGTGCGAGTGGGACTCCTCGAAGCCGCCGGCGGTGGCGACGCCGGCGACCGGCCGGCGCGTGGAGTGCAGATAGGGCGCGGCGCCCAGGCCGTCGGCGACGGAGTGGCCGAGACCGGTGGCGGTCTCGGCGTACCCGAGCACGACGGCGCGGGCGGCCGCCGCGTCGCCCAGCAGCTCCCGGACGCGGCGGCCGAGCTCGACGCCGTGCCCGTACACCACGGAGGGCGCCTGGGGCACGTGCTTGCCGAGGACGTTCGACACGAGCAGGTGGGCCCGCTTGGGGTTGCGCCGCAGCGCCAGCCCCAGCATCCCGCGCAGCCGTTCGTCGCCGGCCAGCTCGACGCCGAGCCGCTCGGCGACCCAGGTGCCGGACCAGGTGTTCACTCTTGTTCTCTCCCTCTCGGTGACTCCACCGAACGCCTCGAACGCCTCACCCGCTCCTCCGGATGCCTCACTCGCTTCGCCGAAGGCCCCGCTCACTCGGCCAGGCCGGCCGCGAGCAGTTCGACGAAGCCGATGTCCTCGTTGGCGACGCCGAAGACCTCCGCGCGCAGCAGGGTCCGCTCCGCCCAGGCGCGGTGCGGCTTCACCTCGTTCATCTTGTTCGTGTACGCGGACCGCAGTACACCCCCGCCGTCGCGTTCCGGCCGGAGGATGTCCTGGGCGTCGCTGAACTCCTCGTGGCTGACGACGGACAGCGCGTGGACGGGCAGGACGTGGGAGGGGTGGATGCAGGTCTTGCCGAGGAGGCCGTTGGCGCGGTCCAGGGAGATCTCGCGGAGCAGGCCGTCCATGGCGTGCTCGATGAGCTTCTGGCGCAGCGCCGTGGCCTCCACCTCCAGGAAGGGGCTCTGCCGCAGCTGCGGCTTGAACATGCGCTCCTGGACGCGGAAGTACTCCCAGACGGGCCCGGTCACGGTGAAGCCGGTGCCGTCGGCGCGGCCGAGCATGTTCACCACGTCGGAGATCACGGAGGCGACGACCTGGATGTCGTACGCGGTCATGTCGGGGCCGCGGCGCAGCCCGTAGGAGGAGCAGAAGTCGGTGACGCCCAGGCGCAGGGCGAGCACGCGGTCGCGGTACTTGTCGACGGCGCGGAAGATGCCCTCGAGGGTCTCGACGCGGCTCTCGCGGTAGAGCAGCTCGGGCGACTCCAGCACCGGCATGGCGAAGAGCCGGCGGCCGGAGGCGGACTCGGCGGCGGTGAGGGCCTCCAGGAACGGCAGGCCGCGCTCGGCGGTGAACTTGGGCAGCACGAATCCGGACAGCACCGCGACGGCGGGGCCCAGGCGGCGGACCAGGTCGCCGATCTGCTCCGGTTCGCGGACCCGGACGAACAGCAGCGGCAGGTCCGCGCCGGGTCGTCCGGCGAGGTCGGTGAGCTGGCGGACCAGGTTCTCCTCGCCGGCGACGACCTCGGCGTCGCTGATGGAGTCCTCCAGGCACAGCACCATGGAGACGACGCCGCGGGCGCCCTGCTTGAGGACGTCGTCGGCGAGCCGGGGCCGGGTGGCGGGGCTGTAGAGCGTGGCGCCGAGCGCCGCCGACAGCACCCGGGCCGGGGAGCCGGCGGTGAACTCGCACGGCTCCCGGTAGAAAAGACGTTCCCGCACCTCAGGGGCGACGTGCCCGAAATGACGCATTGAACTCCCCCGTGGCTGTAGTGGACTCTGTGGAGTGCCGAAAGGTGGCCGGTAATAGTACGTAGAAGTCCGTATCGGCGGTTCCCACCGGGCATGAACTTCAGGTAACCCCGTGATGGCGGAGCCAACCCCCCGCATTGTCGTGACCAGGACCGAGAAGGCAGGATGACGGCATGACGCACGCGATGCTGAAGGGGTCGAACGTTCCTCTCGAGGCCACCACGGTACGCGCCGTGCTGCGCTGGTCGCCCGGGCAGGGGGTGCCGGACGTGGACGCCTCCGCGCTGCTCCTCGGTCTCGACGGCCGTGTGCGCTCCGACGAGGACTTCGTCTTCTACAACCAGCCCCGGCACCCGTCCGGGAAGGTGTGGCGGCTCGGCAAGAAGCGCATCGCCGAGGCCCTGACCGACACGATCCAGACAGATCTCACCGGTGTCGAGTCCGGTGTCGGCCGGATTCTGCTCGTCGCGTCGGCCGACGGGGTGACCTTCGACCGCGTACAGGCGCTGCGCATCCTGCTCTACGACGCGCAGAACCCGGACGGCGAGGCGCTGGCGTACTTCGACGTGAAGCCGGAGACGGGCCAGGAGACCGCGCTGATCTGCGGCGAGCTGTACCGGCGCGGGGAGGGCTGGAAGTTCCGCGCGCTCGGCGAGGGCTACTCGAACGGCCTGAAGGGCCTGGCGACCGACTTCGGCATCTCGGTGGACGAGTCGGAGGCCGCCGAGGAGCCGGACGCCTCCGCCGCCCCGGGCACGCCCGAGCCGCCCGCGCAGACGCCCCCGCAGACGCCCGAGCCGGTCTCGCCCGAGGCGGTGACCCAGGCGCACGCCCCGGCGGCGCCCGCGGCCCCGGAGGTGTCCCGCCCACTGCCGCCCGAGCAGCCGCCCTCCGGGGTGCCCACGCAGCCCGCGTACGGCTACCCGCCGCAGCAGCCCACCGCCGCCCCGCCCGCGGCCGCGCAGCCCGCCTACGGCTACCCGCACCCGACGAGCGCGCCGGCGTACGGCTATCCGGCGCCCGCGCCCGCCACGGCGGCGGCCCAGGCGGCGCAGGACCGGTACGGCTTCCCGCCGCCGGCCACGGGCGCGCCCGACCCGGACTTCCGGCTGCCGCCGCAGGGGCCGCAGTTCATCGGACGCTGAACAGGACGGCCCTGGACAGGACGCCTCCGACAGGACGACGCCGCACACGACAGCACCCGGGCCGGCCGCTGCTCAGCGGTCGGCCTTGGTCTTGAAGCCCCGGCCCCACTGCAGCCCCCAGCCGTACAGCCGGTCCAGCTCGGCCTGGAAGCCGTAGACGAACCGCACCTCGCGCCGCACGACGATCTCGTTCTTCACGTTCTCGATCAGCACCACCGCGCAGGACCGGGCCTGCGGCTGGCGTTCGTCGAGGGAGATCTCGATGCGCGGGCCGTTGCTCGGGTAGAGCGTGACGACGGCCTTGGTGCGGTCGAAGGCGGGGGTCTGGTCGTAGATGTAGGCGAAGACCAGCAGGCGTTTGATGTTCTCCCGCTGGTCGAGGTTGACGTAGATCGTCTCGCCGGAGGCGGAGCCGAACCGGTCGTCGCCGCTGAGCTTCACGTACGGCGGGCCGTTGACGTCGCCGAGGTAGCCGCCGAGGGGCTGCACCACGCCCTTGGTGCCGTCCTGCAACTCGTACAGGCAGCCCAGGTCGAGGTCGACGTTGACCATGGACTGGCTGTGCCCGACGACCTCCGGCGGCTTGAGCGCCTTGAACGGGTGGCGCAGCAGCGACTCCCGCTGCGGGCCGCCCAGGTCGGAGGTGCGCATCCGCCAGCTCAGGTTGATCCGCAGATGGCCGGTGGCCGCGCCCTGCTTGGTCAGCGACACCTGGCCGTGCCGCTTGGTCAGCTCGATGGCATTGGTGGCCGCGTTGCCGGAGTCGAAGTCGTTGTTCCGGCCGCGCCACAGTCCGTCCAGTAAACCCATTCCCGCCCCAAGTCCACTCGTCGAACCCCCGCCGGTGGCCGCGGGGCGCCGGTGCGCCGCACGGCCGACGGGGCGGCCTGCGAGGACTGCTCCTCGTGGCCGCCCCGTCGAGAGCGTTCCTCACCCGGAGGGCTGTCACACCCCGGACGAGACCTCGGTCTTCTCGCCCGCCTGTGCCTCGGCCTCCGCGATGCGCTTGTTGCGGCGCACGGAGGACCAGAAGGAGGCGCCGATCAGGACGACGCCGATGAGACCGGTGATGATCTCGTTGATCTCGTACTGGATGGTGACGAGCAGGATCATCGCCAGGGCGCCGATCGCGTAGTGCGCGCCGTGCTCCAGGTACACGTAGTCGTCCAGGGTGCCCTGGCGGACCAGGTAGACCGTGAGCGACCGGACGTACATGGCGCCGATGCCGAGGCCGAGCGCCATGAGGACGATGTCGTTGGTGATGGCGAAGGCGCCGATGACGCCGTCGAAGGAGAAGGACGCGTCCAGGACCTCGAGGTAGAGGAACATGAAGAACGCGGCCTTGCCGGCCAGGGCGATCGCCGACTTGGGCTTGCCCTCGCGTGCGGCCTTCTCCTCCTCCTCGTGTTCGTGCTCCTCCTCCTCTTCGAGCTTGTCCTCGAAGTAGCCGGAGAGTCCGCCCACGATCATGTAGGTGATCAGACCGGCGATGCCGGCCAGCAGGACGGTCTCCGCCTTGTCCACGTGCGTCCCGCCGTGCTGGTGGGCGTGGGTGGCGAAGGTCATGGCGGAGATCAGCAGGACGATCAGCGCGATGCAGACCGACAGCATGTCGACCTTGCCGAGCTTGGCCAGCGGCCGCTCGAGCCAGGCCAGCCACTTGATCTCCCGGTCCTCGAAGATGAAGTCGAGGAAGATCATGAGCAGGAACATGCCGCCGAAGGCCGCGATGGCCGGGTGGGCGTCGGTGACGAGCTCCTGGTAACGGTCCTTGTCGCTGAGCGCGAGGTCGACCGCCTCGATCGGACCGAGCTGTGCGCTGATCGCGACGATGACGACGGGGAAGACCAGCCGCATGCCGAAGACGGCGATCAGGATGCCGATGGTGAGGAAGATCTTCTGCCAGAAGGCATTCATCTTCTTCAGGATTCCGGCGTTGACCACCGCGTTGTCGAAGGACAGCGAAATCTCGAGGATCGAGAGGATCGCCACGATTCCGAAGGCGGTCCACCCCCCGAAGAGGAATGCTGCGACCAGGCCGAGCGCGGTCACCGCGAACGACCAGCCGAAGGTTTTCAGAACCACTGGCTACCCCATGTGTGTGTACGGGTCTCCCCCGCCGCCGTGGCGGCTTTACGAAACGTTGACCCCGAAGTCTAGAGCGATGCCCCGCAGGCCCGACGCGTACCCCTGCCCTACTGCACGGAACTTCCACTCACCCTGGTAGCGGTAGAGCTCGCCGAAGATCATCGCCGTCTCCGTGGAGGCGTCCTCGCTGAGGTCGTAGCGGGCGAGTTCCTGGCCGTCCGCCTGGTTCACCACGCGGATGAAGGCGTTGCTGACCTGCCCGAAGGTCTGGCCGCGCTCGTCGGCCATGTGGATGGACACCGGGAACACGATCTTGTCGCACTGCTGCGGAACCTTGGCCAGGTCCACCAGCAGGGACTCGTCGTCACCCTCACCCTCGCCGGTGAGGTTGTCACCGGTGTGCTCCACGGAGCCGTCGGGGCTCTTGAGCTGGTTGTAGAAGACGAACCACTCGTCCCCCATGACCCGGCCGCCGCTGCACATCAGCGCACTGGCGTCGAGGTCGAAGTCGGCGCCCGTGGTGGAGCGCGCGTCCCAGCCGAGCCCGACCATCACCTGCGTGAGGTTGGGTGCGGCCTTGGACAGGGAGACGTTCCCCCCTTTGGCGAGCGTGACGCCCATGATGCTGGTCCCCCTCCGGGTGGTGTTTCCAGGTGGTCCTGCACTCCCCCGCGAGGGGGCGTCCCCGGGCGCCGCACGCGGCGGGCGCGCGGCGCCCGGGCGGTGGCCGTACGGGACGGCCGCTCGGGTCTGTACCCGGGACGTGCCCGGCTCAGACGTTCACGCCGAAGTCCTGCGCGATGCCGCGCAGGCCGGAGGCGTAGCCCTGGCCGATGGCGCGGAACTTCCACTCCGCGCCGTGACGGTAGAGCTCGCCGAAGACCATGGCGGTCTCGGTCGAGGCGTCCTCCGACAGGTCGTAACGGGCGATCTCGGCGCCGCCGGCCTGGTTGACGACGCGGATGAACGCGTTGCGCACCTGGCCGAAGGACTGCTGGCGGTTCTCGGCGTCGTAGATGGAGACCGGGAAGACGATCTTCTCCACGTCGGCCGGGACGGCGGCCAGGTTGACCTTGATCTGCTCGTCGTCGCCCTCGCCCTCACCGGTGAGGTTGTCACCGGTGTGCTCGACGGAGCCGTCGGGGCTCTTGAGGTTGTTGAAGAAGACGAAGTGCTGGTCGCTGGCGACCTTGCCCGAGCTGTTCAGCAGGAGGGCGCTGGCATCCAGGTCGAAGTCGGTGCCGGTCGTGGTGCGGACGTCCCACCCCAGTCCGACGATGACCGCGGTCAGGCCCGGCGCCTCCTTGCTCAGCGATACGTTGCCGCCCTTGCTGAGGCTGACTCCCACGAGTCCTCCCTTGGTGTCCCGGGGGCGGGATGCCCCGTTGTGCATGGATGTCGGATCAACGAGTCGATCCTAGTGACGGGTTCCCCGGACCCGCAGGCCCTGGGGACGGACGTTCACAGGGTGTCGAGCGCCGCGAGGTACTCGCCGGGGTCACGGGCGTCCGCCATCCCGCTGCTCACGGTGGCGCGCACGACGCCCTGCCGGTCGATGACGAAGGTGCCCCGCACGGCGCAGCCCTTGTCCTCGTCGAAGACGCCGTAGGCGCGCGAGACGTTGCCGTGCGGCCAGAAGTCGCTGAGCAGCGGGAAGGGAAGATCCTCCTGCTCGCCGAAGACGCGCAGGGTGTGGATGGAGTCGTTGGAGACGGCGAGCACCTCGGCGTCGCGCTCGGCGAACTGCTCCAGCCGGTCGCGGATCTCGCTCAGCTCGCCGGTGCAGACACCGGTGAAGGCGAACGGGTAGAAGAGCAGCACGACGTTCTTCTGCCCGCGGAAGTCGGACAGACGCACGGGCGCGCCGTGGTTGTCCTTGAGTTCGAAGTCGGGGGCCTGCGCTCCGACCGGGATCGTCATGCTCGTCCTCGTCGCTCCGGGGTGGTGCCGTACGGCCACCCTACGCAGGCAGGACGAGGGTCCCGCGAACGGGCCGACGCGTGCGACACGGGTCGCCGCCGGCCCGTCCGGGGGTGTGTCACCGCTTCGACTTGGCGGCCTTCGGGGTCGCCAGCCGGCTGCCGCTCCAGTCCTTGCCCACGCTGACGCTCTTGGACGCCGTCAGGCCGGCCGTGGTGGCGGCCTCCGAGATCTCGCTCGGCTCGACGTATCCGTCCCGGCCGGTCTTCGGCGTGAGCAGCAGGATCGCGCCGCCCTCTTCGATGTACGTGGTGGCATCCACCAGCGCATCCGTCAGGTCGCCGTCGTCGTCACGGAACCACAGCACAACGGCGTCGGCCACGTCGTCGTAGTCCTCGTCGACAAGTTCGCTCTCGATGACGCCCTCGATGGCCTCGCGGAGCTCCTGGTCGACGTCGTCGTCGTAGCCGATCTCCTGGACCACCTGCCCGGGCTGGAACCCCAGCCTGGCGGCAGGGTTCGTCCGCTCCTCCGCGTGGTCCGCGGTCGCGCTCACGGGTTGCCTCCTGATCATGTCTTGGGAAATATCTCAGCCACGCGCGTGCGCGAAGCATTGGCCGTAGTCCACACGGGCGGGACGGATCGCGCAAGTACCCGGCCGTGCGGACCGCCGAAACGGTGACGATCCTGGCCGGGTCACCGCAACTCCAGGCACCCCGTCTCCGTCAGCAGTGATGGACACCACACCTTTGTGCCCCGTTTGGGCGTTTGGGAACCGCTTGTGGGTACGAGACTCGCATGTACTCGCCCCTTGCGTCACCGTACCGGCCGCGCCGAGGGATTACCTCTCGGTAGAGATGACGTCCGCGGTCGCGGGGTGGAGCATGGGAGCGGCGCACACCGGGCCGTGGCGAGCGAGACGACGGCCCATCCACGGCCCTCCGACAGGTAAGGAACAGCGTGGCTTCCGCATCCGATCGCAGCCCGATCATCATTGGCGGCCTTCCGAGTCAGGTTCCTGACTTCGACCCCGAGGAAACCCAGGAGTGGCTCGACTCCCTCGACGCCGCGGTCGACGAGCGCGGCCGGGAGCGGGCCCGTTATCTGATGCTGCGGCTGATCGAGCGGGCCCGCGCCCGGCGCGTGGCCGTGCCCGAGATGCGCAGCACGGACTACGTCAACACGATCCCCACCCGGGCGGAGCCGTTCTTCCCGGGCAACGAGGAGATCGAGCGCAAGATCCTGAACGCGACCCGCTGGAACGCCGCCGTGATGGTCTCGCGCGCCCAGCGCCCGGGTATCGGGGTGGGCGGCCACATCGCGACGTTCGCGTCCTCCGCGTCGCTCTACGACGTGGGCTTCAACCACTTCTTCCGCGGCAAGGACGAGGGCGACGGCGGCGACCAGGTCTTCTTCCAGGGGCACGCCTCCCCGGGCATCTACGCCCGCGCGTATCTGCTGGACCGGCTGAGCGAGCAGCACCTGGACGGTTTCCGCCAGGAGAAGTCGAAGGCGCCGTACGCGCTGTCGTCGTACCCGCACCCGCGGTCCATGCCGGACTTCTGGGAGTTCCCGACGGTGTCGATGGGCCTCGGCCCGATCGGCGCGATCTACCAGGCGCGGATGAACCGCTACATGCACGCGCGGGGCATCGCGGACACCTCGAAGTCGCACGTGTGGGCGTTCCTCGGCGACGGCGAGATGGACGAGCCGGAGTCGCTGGGCCAGCTGAGCATCGCGGCGCGCGAGGGCCTGGACAACCTGACCTTCGTCGTCAACTGCAACCTGCAGCGGCTGGACGGCCCGGTGCGCGGCAACGGCAAGATCATCCAGGAGCTGGAGTCGATCTTCCGGGGCGCCGGCTGGAACGTGATCAAGCTGATCTGGGACCGCAGCTGGGACCCGCTGCTGGCGCAGGACCGCGACGGCGTGCTGGTGAACAAGATGAACACCACGCCGGACGGCCAGTTCCAGACGTACGCCACGGAGTCCGGGGCGTACATCCGCAAGCACTTCTTCGGCGACGACCACCGGCTGCGCGCGATGGTCGAGAACATGACCGACGACCAGATCCTGCACCTGGGGCGCGGCGGTCACGACCACCGGAAGATCTACGCGGCGTACAAGGCGGCGGTGGAGCACAAGGGCCAGCCGACGGTCATCCTGGCGAAGACGGTCAAGGGCTGGACGCTGGGCCCCAACTTCGAGGGCCGCAACGCCACGCACCAGATGAAGAAGCTGACGGTCGACGACCTGAAGCACTTCCGGGACCGGCTGCACCTGCCGATCCCGGACAAGGACCTGGAGTCGGGTCTTCCGCCCTACTACCACCCGGGGCCGGACTCGGAGGAGATGCAGTACATGCACGACCGCCGCCGGTCCCTCGGCGGGTACGTGCCGACCCGGGTGGTGCGCGGCAAGCCGCTGGCGCTGCCCGAGGACAAGACGTACGCGAGTGTGAAGAAAGGCTCGGGCCAGCAGTCCATCGCGACGACCATGGCCTTCGTGCGGCTCCTCAAGGACCTCATGCGGGACAAGGAGATCGGCCGCCGGTTCGTGCTGATCGCGCCGGACGAGTACCGCACGTTCGGCATGGACTCGTTCTTCCCGAGCGCGAAGATCTACAACCCGCTCGGCCAGCAGTACGAGGCGGTGGACCGGGATCTGCTGCTCGCCTACAAGGAGTCGCCGCAGGGGCAGATGCTGCACGACGGCATCTCCGAGGCGGGCTGCACGGCCTCGCTGATCGCGGCGGGCTCGGCGTACGCCACGCACGGCGAGCCGCTCATCCCGGTGTACGTCTTCTACTCGATGTTCGGTTTCCAGCGCACCGGCGACCAGTTCTGGCAGATGGCCGACCAGCTGGCGCGCGGTTTCGTGCTCGGCGCGACCGCCGGCCGCACCACGCTGACCGGTGAGGGTCTCCAGCACGCCGACGGGCACTCGCAGCTGCTCGCCTCGACCAACCCGGCGTGCGTCGCGTACGACCCGGCGTTCGGCTTCGAGATCGCGCACATCGTGAAGGACGGGCTGCGCCGGATGTACGGCTCGTCGGAGGAACACCCGCACGGCGAGGACGTCTTCTACTACCTGACGGTCTACAACGAGCCCATCCTGCACCCGGCGGAGCCGGAGAACGTGGACGTCGAGGGCATCCTCAAGGGCCTGTACCGCTTCAGCGAGGGCACCTCCGGCTCGCTCCCGGCGCAGATCCTGGCGTCCGGGGTGGCGCTGCCGTGGGCGATCGAGGCGCAGAAGATCCTCGCGGAGGAGTGGAACGTCAAGGCGGACGTCTGGTCGGCGACCTCCTGGAACGAGCTGCGGCGCGAGGCGGTGGCGTGCGAGGAGCACAACCTGCTGCACCCGGAGGAGGAGCAGCGCACCCCGTACGTGACGCGCAAGCTGGCGTCGGCGCAGGGGCCGGTGGTGGCGGTGTCGGACTGGATGCGGTCGGTGCCGGACCAGATCGCGCGGTGGGTGCCGGGCACGTACCAGTCGCTGGGCGCGGACGGGTTCGGCTTCGCGGACACGCGCGGGGCGGCGCGGCGCTTCTTCCACATCGACGCGCAGTCGGTCGTGCTGGCGGTGCTGACGGAGCTGGCGCGTGAGGGGCACCTGGACCGCTCGGTGCTGAAGCAGGCCGTCGACCGGTACCAGTTGCTGGACGTGTCGGCGGCGGACCCGGGCGCGGCGGGCGGCGACGCGTAGCGCCTCCGGCGGGCGGGGGATGCCAGTCGGGGCGGCGGGGCGGCCGCGGGTGGTTTCGGGCCGGTCGCGCAGTTGCCCCGGACCCCTGAGGGCTGTCCCACCGCCGCCCGGATGCGCGGGGAACGGAGACGCGTGCCACGTGGAGCGGGGCCGCATCGGCGAGGGGGCCTCCGGCTGGTTCGCCGGAGGCCCCCTCGCCGATGCTGTCGACCGGGTCAGAGCATGCCGGTCCCCATGGCGCCCGCCCCGGCCAGCCAGATGACGGCCAGGAGCGTGTCGATGGCGCCGAGGACCAGGGCGATCAGGGCCGGCACCGAGCGGGAGCCCGCCCAGCTGCGGCCCATGGCCAGCCAGCCGCACACCATCGCCACCGGGCCGAGCACGATGCCCAGGACGAAGAAACCGGCGACGGCGCAGATGGCTCCGATGATCCCGAGCGTCGCGCGATCCGGCCCGGACCGTGACCACGTCCGGCCACGTGTGCGGGGGTTCCTGCGCGTGGTTCCGTGTCCGAAGCTCGCCATCATCAACTCCCTGATGGGTTGGTTGACATGGCGGGTACCCCCTCTTCCGTCCTGAATTCCCCGTGTGCGTACGGGGGATGACCGTCACGGCGCGCCGCACCCCTCCGGCGGCGCGCCGGCGCGGCCCTCACGGGGCGTCAGATGTGGCCGACGCCCGCTCCCGCCTCCGCGTTCTCGCCGCGCTTGGTGAGCAGCGCGACCAGGACGGCGACGGCGGCGACCCCGGCGGCGACCAGCGACGCCAGGCTCATGCCGGAGATGAAGGTGTCGTGGGCGACGTCGGTGATCTTCGCGGCGATCGCCTCGGGGGTGCCCTTCGGCACCGGCGGCACACCGACCTGGACCGCCTCGGAGGCCTGGCCGGCCTGTTCCGGGGTCAGCGGCGGGAGGCCCGCCTTCTCCCAGTTGCCCGGCAGGTCGCCGTCCACCTTGGAGGCCATCACGGCGCCGAGCACGGCGGTGCCGAGGCTGCCGCCGACCTGCATCGCGGACTGCTGGAGACCGCCGGCCACACCGGACAGCTCCAGCGGCGCGTTGCCCACGATGACCTCGGTGGCGCCGACCATGACGGGGGCGAGGCCGAGGCCGAGCAGCGCGAACCAGACCGACATGGCGAGGCTGCCGGTGCTCTTCTCCAGCGTGGAGATGCCGTACATCGCGAGCGCGGTGCAGGCCATGCCGCCGGCGAGCGGGATGCGCGGGCCGACCTTGGTGATCATCACGCCCGCGAGCGGGGAGCCGACGATCATCATGCCGGTGAGCGGCAGCAGGTGCAGACCGGCGTCGACCGGGCTGAGGCCGTGCACGTTCTGCAGGTAGAAGGTGACGAAGAACAGGCCGCCCATGAAGGCGATGGCCATGAGCACCATCAGCACCACACCCGCGGACAGCGGAACGGAGCGGAAGAGGGCCAGCGGGATCAGAGGCTCCCTCACCTTCGTCTCCCAGAAGGCGAAGACGGCGAAGCCGACCACGGAGGCGGCGATGAACGCCCAGGTCCTGCCGTCGCCCCAGCCCCACTCGGGCGCCTTGATGAGCGCCCACACCAGGCAGAACATCGCGCCGGACAACAGGGCGATGCCGGGGATGTCGAAGGAGCGCGGGGCGTTCTCCGCGCGGTGGTCGAGCAGGATCCACACGCCGAGCGCGACGGCGAGGACGCCGACCGGCACGTTGATGAAGAACACCGACTGCCAGTTGACGTGCTCGACGAGGACGCCGCCGAGGATCGGGCCGCCGGCGGTGGAGGCGCCGATGACCATGCCCCAGATGCCGATGGCCATGTTGAGCTTCTCGGCGGGGAACGTGGCCCGCAGCAGGCCGAGCGCGGCCGGCATCAGCAGCGCGCCGAACAGGCCCTGGAGCACACGGAAGACGATGACGAGCGTGATGCTGTCGGAGAGGCCGATGGCCCCGGACGCGGCGGCGAAGCCGACCACGCCGATGAGGAAGGTCTGCCGGTGGCCGAAGCGGTCACCGAGCTTGCCCGCGGTGATCAGGGACACCGCGAGGGCGAGGAAGTACGCGTTGGTGATCCACTGGACGTCGGCGAGGGTGGCGCCCAGGTCGCTGGCGATGGCCGGGTTGGCGATGGCCACGATGGTGCCGTCCAGGGCCACCATCATGACGCCCACGGCGACGGTGAACAGCGTGAACCAGGGGTGCCCGCGCAGCCCCTTGCCGGGCGTCGCCTCCGACGGGCCGGCCGAAGGGCCGTCCCCCTGCCCCGCCTTGTCGAGGGTGGTCTGACTAGTCATACATTCGAGGCTAGTGTCAGCCGCTGACACTTGACAATTCATTTCACCAGTCAGTAACTGACAGGACATGCGCCCCTCGCCCGGTCCGGGCGCACGGTTCAAGGAGGAGCCATGGACACGGTCGGGACCGTCGTGGGCGCCCTGCCGCGGCCGGGCCTGCGCGAGCGCAAGAAGCAGCGCACGCGGGACGCCCTGGTCCGGGCCGCCCTGGAGCTCATCGCCACCCGTGGCTACGACGGCACGACGGTCGACGACATCGCCGCGGCCGTGGACGTCTCGCAGCGCACCTTCTTCCGCTACTTCGCCAGCAAGGAGGAGGTGGCGCTGTTCGTGCCGCGCCTCGCGGAGCAGCGGATCGTCGACGCCGTACGGGCCCGCCCGCGCGACGAGGCGCCGCTGGAGGCGCTGCGCCGGGCCGTGCTGGACAGCTGGGACGCCATCGACGAGGCCGTGGGGGAGCTCGTCCCGGTGGAGCTGCACATGCGGGTCTACCGGGTCATCGAGTCCACGCCGGCCCTGCTCGCCGCGCATCTGCGCCGGGCCGCGGAGCTGGAGGAGGAGCTGGCGGGGATCATCGCCGAGCGCGAGGAGGTGGACGTCGACACCGACCCGCGGCCGCGCATCCTGGTGGCCGCGTTCGGCGGGGTGATCCGGGTGGCGGAGCGCCGGTGGTCCGAGAGGGAGGACCTGAGCACCGAGGCGCTGCGGGAGCTGATGCGGACGTGCCTGGACCATGTCGGACCGGCCCTCGCCACGAACTGGCGTACGACGGCATCCCTGGATCGGCCCACCGAAACGTGATCCCGGTCACTGGATTCCCGCGAGACACTCTCGTTCTCCTAGTGTGTCCTCCCAGTGACTTCCTTCGACACCTCCCCTCAGCTGAACGTGTGGCGGGCGCTGCTGGCGCTCGCCGTGGTCTTCGTGATGCTGGCGACCACCGGCTGGACGGCACTGCGTCACCAGCGCCACCCCGCTCCCCTGCAGGCGTCGCTCGCCGCGTGGGGGGACGGGCGGGTGGCCGGGAAGCGGCTGCCCGACCCGCAGTCGGCGCCGACGCGCCTCGCCCGGTTCTTCGCCTCGCTCACCGCCGCGCAGCGGCTCCGGCTCGCCGAGCGCTATCCGCTGGCCGTCGGCAACATGAACGGCGCGCCGGTCGAACTGCGCTACCGCGCCAACCGCATCGCGCTGGCCGAGGCCCACGAGACCGAGCTGAGCCGGGTGCACGACACCCGGCTCACACCCGAGGGCCAGCAGCAGGCCGCCCGCAGGATGGACCGCATCGAGGCGCTGATGCGTCCGGAGCGGCACATCCTCGCCTTCAACCCGGCGGGCGCCGGACGCGTCGCCGAGGTCTTCGGTGACCTGCGCCACGCCGAGCGGGTGTCGGTGGTCGTCCCCGGCGTCGACACCGATCTGCTGACCTTCCAGCGCTCCGAGCGCCGGCACTCCGCCCCCGTGGGCATGGCCAAGTCGCTGTACAAGGCGCAGCGGCGGGCCGACCCCGCGACGCGCACGGCCGTCATCGCCTGGGCCGACTACACCGCGCCCAGCGGGCTCGGCATGGACGCGGCCACGGCGATGCGCGCGGAGGACGGCGCGGACCGGCTGGACGCGATGGTGCGGGGACTGCCCGGGCTCACCCCGGTCTCCCTGTTCTGCCACAGCTACGGCTCGGTGGTCTGCGGACTCGCCGCGCGGGACCTGCCGGAGCGGGTGTCCGACATCGCCGTGGCCGGCAGCCCGGGGATGCGGGTGGAGCACGCCTCCCAGCTGCGCACCACCGCGCGGGTGTGGGCGATGCGGGACGCCGACGACTGGATCCAGGACGTGCCCCACCTGGAGCTCGGCGGACTGGGCCATGGGGCCGACCCGGTGGCCGACGGGTTCGGCGCGCGCGTGTTGTCGGCCCGTGACGCCAAGGGGCACGCCGGGTACTTCGTGCCCGGCACGGACAGCCTGCGGAACTTCGCGGGGATCGGGGTTGGCGCATACACGGCGGTGTCGTGTGCGCACCGGAACGACACCTGCCTGGCGGGTTTGTCCGGTACGACCCCTACCGGACGCGCGTAGAAGCGGAGATACTGCGGTATGCGTGGGGAGGGGACGGAGAAGCTCGTGCCGCATACGATGAGCCGCATGGGTGACGTACTGGCCGGATTTCATGCCGCCTGGGAGTTCGAGTCCGACTCCGTGCTCATCCGTTACGTACGAGGGATTCGAACACCCAAGCTGTTCCAGGCGCTCGGGGAGCGGCGCGTGCCTCTGGAGGCGATCGAGGGCGTGACCCTCTCGCCCGGCAAGCGCGGCACCGTGGTCCTGCGTCTGGAGCCCCGGCCGGGAGCCGACCCGCTGATGGAGGCGGCCGCCGGGCAGTTGAAGGAGAGCAGCGACCCCTACCGGCTGGTGCTGCCCGCCGAGCGGGAGACGCTGGCCGAGTACTACGCCGACGAACTGCGTGCCCAGCTCACCGAGTCGGGCCCCGCCGAGCGCCACCTGGTGGCCGCGCCCGAGGCGCCGCTGCAGTTCAAGGCGTACGACGGCAAGGCGACGTTCGACGGTACGTCGGTGGCGTTCCGCTGGTTCTGGACCGGGGCGTCCTCGGCGAAGTGGAAGGCCGGCGACCAGCGATTCCCCGTCTCCGAGCTGAGCGGGGTGGAATGGCGGTCGCCCGAGGTGTTCGAGGGTCATCTGCGGCTGCTGCGCCGGGACACGGCGGTGCCGGCCCCGGCGCAGGCCGACCAGGACCCCGCCGCGGTGGTGTTCGGGCTGGGGTACGGGCCCGTGCACGAGTCACTGCCGTTCGCTGCGGCTGTGCTGGCCGCGGTGCGGAGTTGCTCGGCGGTGCCGGCCATGTCTTCGCCTGCCGCGGGCGCGGGGGGTGTGCCGTCGTCCGCTCGGCGCGATCCTGCGGATATCGCCGAGCGGATCCGGCATCTCGGGGAGTTGCATCAGGCGGGGCTGGTGACGGATGAGGAGTTTTCCTCGAAGAAGGCGGAGTTGCTCGCGGAGCTTTGAGTCGTCCGCCGGGTGCGGGTGCCTGGGGGCTGGGCGCGCAGTTCCCGGCGCCCCTTCGGGCGCAGGGCACGTTCCAGGGCGGCCCGGGAGGCGTCCGCGTCGGCGGGGCCGTAGGCGAAGTTCATGCCCATGCGGCCGAGGCCCTGCACGCCCGCCTCGGGGCCGCCGGCGCCCAGCGTCGTCGTCGGACCGTGTGCGCGGTCATCATGCCCTTTCCGAGGCCAGGGCGCGCCCGGCGTCCGCGTAGAAGCTGATCTTGCGGTCCAGGACGGCGAGGGTGCCCTGGAGTTCGGCGATCCGGGACAGCACGTCCTCGCGGGTCGCCTTGAGCAGCTCGAAGCGCTCGGCGTACGTGTGGTCGCCGGCCCGGACCAGTTCGGCGTAGCGCACCATGTCGGCGACCGGCATGCCGGTCAGGCGGAGCTTGCCGACCAGGGCGAGCCAGTCGAGGTCACGGTTGGTGTAGCGGCGCTGCCCGGTGTGGGAGCGGTCGATGTGCGGCATGAGGCCGATCCGCTCGTACCAGCGCAGGGTGTGCGCGGTCAGCCCGGTGAGGGCGGCCACCTCGCTGATCGTGTACTTGTCCTTGCCGTCCGGCCGCCGGTCGCCTTGCGGGGGTCCGGCGCAGGTGTCGGTCCTGGTGTCCGTGGTCTCCGTCACCGTCATGCGTCCACGCTAGATCCTTGGAGTGCGCTCCAGGCAAGCGGTGCCGGTGAGAAATGGGCGGACGTGTCGGGACGCTCCGACTACCGTGCGGGCATGAGCCTTGTACGCCGGGCGACGCCCGAGGACGCGGAGGAAGTGCTGCGTCTGCGCCAGGTGATGATCGACTCGATGGCCCGCTCCGACCCGTCCACCGCGTGGCACACGGTGTCCCTGCCGGTGCTGCGCGAACGGCTCGCGGAGGACAGCTCCTTCGCCGCGTTCGTCGTGGACCACCCGGAGCGGCCCGGCGCCCTCGCGGCGCTGGTGGCCGGGACGCTGGACTACCGGATCGGCGGGGCGCGGAACCCGCATGGGATCGACGGTCACGTCTTCAGCGTCGCCACCGACCCCGACGCCCGGCGCCGAGGCTACGCGCGGGCCTGCGTGGAAGCGCTGCTCGAGTGGTTCCGCGAGCGGGGCGCCGGGCGGGTGCGGCTGACCGCGAGCACGGAGGCGGAGCCGCTGTACCGGTCGCTGGGGTTCACGCCCAAGCCGGACCCTTTGCTGGAGCTCATGCTGTGAGCGCTTAGGCTCGACGGCATGTCGCTGAAGAGCCTCGCGTCGATCGAGAACTGGCCGGTTCCCACCGCTGCGGCGGGGGTGGTACGGGCGGACGGCACCGTCCTGGGCACGCACGGCCCGTCCGGGCGCCGCTTCCCGCTGGCCTCGGTCACCAAGCCGCTGGCCGCGTACGCGGTGCTCGTGGCGTACGAGGAGGGCGCGGTCGAGCTGGACGAGCCGGCCGGGCCCGAGGGCTCGACGGTGCGGCATCTGCTGGCGCACACCTCGGGTCTGGCGTTCGACGAGCACCGGGTGACCTCCGCGCCCGGCGAGCGGCGGCTGTACTCCAACGCCGGGTTCGAGCAGCTCGGCGACCATGTGGAGAAGGCGACGGAGATCCCGTTCGCCGAGTATCTGCGGCAGGCGGTGCTCGAGCCGCTGGGGATGACGTCCACCTCGCTGGAGGGCTCCCCTGCCAAGGACGGCGTGTCCACGGTGGACGACCTGCTGCGGTTCGCCGCCGAGGTGCAGGCGCCGCGGCTGCTGGACCCGCGGACCGTGGCCGCCGCGACGACCGTGCAGTACCCGGGCACCAAGGGCGTGCTGCCGGGCTACGGCCACCAGAACCCCAACGACTGGGGGCTCGGCCTCGAGATCCGGGACGCCAAGGCGCCGCACTGGACGGGCGCCTCGTCCTCGCCGCGCACCTTCGGGCACTTCGGCCAGTCGGGCACGTTCCTGTGGATCGACCCGGACGCGGGCGCGGCCTGTGTGGCGCTCGCCGACCGGGCGTTCGGACCCTGGGCCGTCGAGGCGTGGCCGCCGTTCACCGACGCGGTGCTGGCGGAACTGCGCGGCTGATCGCCGCCGTTCGCCCGGATTTGCCGTAATCACCGCTCCCACCTGCGAGGTTGGCATGGGACCGGTGTGAAAACCCTGTGGAAGCGGTGTCGGTGGCGCGCCCTATGATGCGCCGGACGATCACGCGGGACCAGGGGAGGGCGCGGCATGTTCGGCAAGCTGTTCGGCAGGGGCGAGGAGAGACCGGGTGCGGATCCGCACGCCCTTCCGGTTCCCCGGCGGAAGAACGGCGTGCACCCGCTGCGCGCCCTCGGCGACCGGCGGGTGCTGGCGCCGTGGAGGCGGCCGACGCGGGCGACTGGGAGGGCGTCAAGGAGGCGCTGGCCCCGTTCGACCTGGGCCGTGACCACCAGGTCCTCGGTCAGTTCACGGACATCGACGGGCTGCAGGACTGGATCGGCCACGCCGTCGAGGAGGACAAGGAGCACCGCGCCCTGGCCCTGCTGATATCCGGTGCGCGCCACATCAAGTGGGGCTGGGAGGCGCGCACCGCCGCCCGCGCCGTGCACGTCACCCAGGAGCAGTGGCGCGTGTTCCACGAGCGGCTCGACATCGCCGAGCGGCAGCTGTTCGAAGCCGCCGAGCTGCGTCCGGACTGGATCACGCCGTGGCGCCAGCTGCTCACCTCCGCGCGCGGCATGTCGCTCGGCTCCGCGGTCTCCGAGACCCGCCGCGACGCCGGCCTGCGCCGTGACCCGCTCGACGTGCAGATCCACCTCGAATGGCTGTCCCAGCTGCAGCCCCGCTGGGGCGGTGAGCCGGGGGAAGCCCTGGAGTTCGCCCGCGCCGCGTTCGCCGCGGCGCCCGACGGCCACCCGCTCGGCTGCGTCGTCGCCATGGCGTACGTCGAGGAGTGGGTGGAGTCCGACGACGGCGACTGCCTGCAGCAGCCCCGGATCCGGACCGAGCTGAGGCAGGCGGCGGAGCGCAGCATCCTGCACCACGCCTACGAGCGCCGCCTGGGCTGGCAGGCCGACTACAACATCTTCGCCATGGCCCTGTCCCTGGCCGGGAGCAGCACCGCCTCCAACGTCTTCCGCGAGCTGGAAGGCGTGTACACCGAGTGGCCGTGGACGTACATGTCCGAGCCGCAGAAGGCGTACGCGCGCTTCCGCAAGGCCTTCTGAGCCACCGCTCCCCCTGTCACCAGCCGTCACCGCACGCCTTCACACCCCGGACAGCCCATGACCCTGCCCCACCACACCCCGGACCGCACCTTCCAGGTGGATCTGCGCGGCCTCGTCGACCTGCTCTCCCACCACCTCTACTCCAGTCCCCGCGTCTATCTGCGTGAACTGATGCAGAACGCGGTGGACGCGCTCACCGCCCGGCACGCCCTCGAACCGGCCGCGCCCGCCAGCGCGTTCGGCATCCGGCTGTACGCCGACCGTTCCGTGGTCCGCGTCGAGGACGACGGCGTCGGCCTCACCGAGGGCGATGTGCACACCTTCCTGGCCACGATCGGCCGCAGCAGCAAGCGCGCCGACGGCATCGCCGAGCAACGGGGCGACTTCATCGGCCAGTTCGGCATCGGCCTGCTGTCCTGTTTCCTGGTCGCGGACGAGATCCACGTGGTCAGCCGCTCCGCCCGCACGCCGGACGCGCCCGCCGTGGAGTGGCGGGGGCGCGGCGACGGCAGCTACACCGTGCGCACCCTGCCCGCGTCCGCCCGGCCCGCCCCCGGCACCACCGTCACGCTGACCCCGCGCGCCGACGCGGGCGAGTGGACCGCGCCCGCCCAGGTGCTGCGCCTGGCCCGGCACTTCGGCTCGCTGCTGCGGCACCCGGTGACCTTCGACGACGGATCCGGCGGCCCCGTCGTGCCGGTCAACCCGGAGGAGGCGCCCTGGGCGCGGACGCACCCGACGCCGGGCGCCCGCTCCCGCGCGCTCGCGAAGTACGGCGAGGAGGTGTTCGGCTTCGCGCCGCTGGACACCATCGAGCTGAACCTGCCGGCCGTGGGCCTGCGGGGCATCGCGTGCGTGCTGCCGGAGGCCGTGCCGCCCGGGCGGCGCCACGGGCACCGGGTGCACATCAAGGGCATGCTGCTGTCGGAGCAGGCAGAGGAGATCCTGCCCGACTGGGCGTTCTTCGTGCGCTGCGTCGTCGACGCGGAGAGCCTGCGCCCGACGGCGTCCCGCGAATCGCTGTACGAGGACGACACCCTGGCCGCGGTGCGCGACGCGCTCGCCGAGCAGCTGCGGGCGTGGATCGCCCGCGTCGCCGCGAGCGACCCGGAACTGCTGCACCGCTTCCTCCGGGCGCACCACCTGTCGGTGAAGTCCCTCGCCGTGCACGACGACGAGATCCTGCGGATGCTGCTGCCGTGGCTGCCGTTCGAGACCACCGACGGCCACTGCACGCTCGACGAGTTCTCCCGCACCCACCGCACCGTGCTGGTGACGTCCAGCGTGGAGGAGTTCCGGCAGGTCGCGGCGATCGCGTCGGCCGCCGGGCTCGGCGTGGTCAACGGCGGCTACACCTACGACCGCGAACTGGTGCACCGGCTGCCCGAGATCCGGCCCGAGGTGAGCGTCGCCGACCTCGACCCGGCGACCCTGACCGCGCACCTCGACCCGGTCGACCGGGAGACGGAGCTGGCCGCCGCGGCCTATCTGGCGCGGGCCCGGGAGGCCCTCGCGGTGTTCGACTGCGACGTGGCGCTGCGCTCCTTCCAGCCGGCGTCCGCGCCCGCGCTGCTCGTCGACAGCCGGGAGGCGCGGCACGAGCGCACCCGTTCCCGGCTCGCCCGCGAGCAGGAGGGCGGCCTGTGGGGCGACATCCTCGGCGCCCTCCAGCAGGAGGCGCCGCGCGCCCAGCTGATCCTCAACCAGCTGAACCCGCTGGTGCGCACCGCCGTCGCGATCGACGAGCCGGAGCTGGCCCGCACCAGCGCCGAGGCCCTGTACGGGCAGGCCGCGCTGCTGTCCCGGCGTCCGCTCCGGCCCGCCGAGTCCAGCCTCATCAACCGCTCCTTCCTCGACCTTCTCGCCCACGCCCTGCGCAAGGACAGCTGACGATGCAGACCCCGCCCCAGACCACCGACGAGCTGTTCGAGGCGCTGCGGGAGAACGACCGCCTGCCCTACGGCCGTACCCGGACCGTCACCGCCGAGGAACTCGCCGAGGCGGCCGAGCTGTTCGGCGAGCCGGTGCCGCTGATCCACGCCCTGCTGGAGCTCCAGGAGGCGTACACCTACGGAGCCGAGCCGCGGAAGTCGCCGGTCGTCTTCGCCCGGCTGCTGAACCTCTTCGACGAGCAGCCCGACGTGTTCGACGACCGGCTGCGCCACCAGATGTTCTGGCGGTTCAAGTGGGTCGCCGGCGCCCTGCGCAGCCTGCCCGAGATACCGCTGGCCAGTCTGCGGCAGTGGCTCACGGAGATGCGCGACCGCTACGAGAAGGCCGGCCTCGACCTCCAGCCGTACTACGGGCAGGTCTACAAGCTCGCCGCGCACCTCGGTGAGGACACCGCCCTCGCCTACGAGCTGTGGGCGGGCCGGGCCCGCGGCCTGCTCAGCGACTGCGAGGCCTGCGAGACCTGCACGCGCGCCCTGCACCATCTGGACGCGGGCGACGACGAGCGGGCGCTGCGCGTCTGGGAGCCGGTGCTGGCGGGCAAGGAGTCCTGCCAGGAGGAGCCGGCCCGCTCGGTGTCGTACGCGCTGCTGCCGCTGCTGCGGACCGGCCGTGCCGACGAGGCGCGGCGGCTGCACCTGGCGGGGTACCGCGCCTGCCGCCGCAACCCGTCGATGACCGGGGAGGTCGGCCGCCACCTGGAGTTCTGCGCGCTGACCGGCAACGAGGCGCGCGGTCTGGAGCTGCTGGCGGAGAACCGCAACCTGTTCGACGAGGTGGATTCGCCGCTGGAGCAGCTCGACGCCCTCACCGGCATCGAGGTGCTGCTGGCGCGCGTCGAGGGGCTCGGCCGCGGGGAGCTGCCCGCCGCCGGGTACCCGGGCCGCGGCTGGACGGTGACGACACTGCGCGCCGAGGTGGCGAAGCGCGCCGACGACCTGGCCGCCCGGTTCGACGCCCGCAACGGCACGGCGGAGCACGCCGGCCGCCGCCGGGAACGCCTCGGCCGGGCGCCGCTGCTGGAGTCGCTGGAGCTGACCCTGCGCCCGCGCGCGCTGGAGGACGTGGCCCCGGCGCCCGCCGCTCCGGCGCCCGCGCCCGCCGAGGCGCTTCCCGAGTCGCCGGCCGATCTGATCAGGCGGGCGCGGGAGCTGGACGAGCAGGGCGACCCGGACGCGCACGCCTGCTGGGCGCGGCTGCGCGACCTCGTCGCCGCCCGCGACTACGTCCACCCGGACGACCCGGACGTGGGCCCACTGGTGCGGCTGCGCGCCGACCTGCTGGACGAGGAGGCGACGCTCGCGGAGCGCAAGGACGCGTACGCGGACGCGGCGGCCCTGTACGAGGAGGCGGCCGGGCTGTACGAGGACGCGGGGACGCCGGGGCTCGCGGTGCTCGCCCGGGCGAGCGCGGTGCTGGCGGCCGCGCAGACGCCGTCGGACCCCGGCCGGGAGGCGGACGCCCAGGCCGCCGCGCTGACCGAGGCCCACCCGGCGCTCGTGCGGCTGCACGAGGAGGCGTCCGGCCTCGCCCCCTACCTGGAGGCGCGGCTGCTGCGGCTGCGGGTGAGCGCGCTGGGCCTGCGGCTCCAGGCGACCGGGGACCGGGAGCACGTCGCATCCGTCTTCGCCGAGACGGAGCTGCTGCACGAGTTCGCCACCCGCCACGCCCTGCCCGGGCAGGTCGCCGGCGCCCGGCTGCTGCGGGCCACCACGCACGCCATGTCGGGCGACCTGCCCACCGCGCTCGCCGAGACGGAGACCCTGGTGGGGTCGCTGCGCGCGGACGGGCCCGCCTGGCACCTGCCCCGCGCGCTGTCCCTGCTCGGCAAGCTCCAACTGGGCCTCGGCGACCCGCAGGCCGCCCACGCGAGCCTGAGCGAGGGGCTGCGGCTGGCCGCCGAGTCGCCCGCCGACACGGTCGACGCGGCGACCCTGCACGGCGACCTGGCGCAGACCTGCCTGCACCTGGGCCGCCCCGACGAGGCACTGCGCCATCTGACGCGCTCGGCGGAGCTGGACCTGCGGGCGGGCGACCGGACCGAAGCGTTCTGCGCCTACGGCAACGCCGCCCAGCTCAGCCTCGACCTGGGCCGGATCGAGGACTGCATCGCGCTGCTCGACTCCCTGCTCGCCGAGCCGGACGTGGTGGCGGGCGAGCTGAACGACCGGCTCGTCGCCCAGCTGCGGCTGACCCGCGCCCGCGCGCTGCACGCCGGGGAGGACCTGAAGGCCGCCACGGCGGAGTACGTGGCCCTCGCGGCGGAGTCGGCCGGCTGGGACGACGACCCGGGCAGCCACGCCCTGATCGCCGCCGAGACGTCCGTCCTGCTCGGCGAGGCCGGGGAGTTCGGCCGGGCACGGGAGGCCGTGGACCAGGCGCTCGCGGCCCACGCGCGCGACCCGCGGTTCGAGCCGGTCTCCAACGCCCTGCGGGAGCTGGCCCGCCTCCAGGCGCACCGGCAGGGCCCCGAGGGTCTTGCCGGCGCGCGCGCCTTCCTGGACGACGCCGGCCGGGTCGCCGACGAGGCCCGCGCCGCCGGGTTCGAGACGCAGGGCCGCTCCCTGGACTCCGCCCTGGCCTACGAGCACGCGCGGGTCAACGCGTACGGGGGCGCGTACGAGGAGGCGCTGGCCGCGCTGGAGAAGGCCCTCGGCCTGCTCGGGGAGCCGGGCGAGGACCCGGAGCGGGCGGCCGAGTGGGCGGAGTGCGCGCGGCTGGCCGCCGTCATGGAGGGCGTCTACCTGGAGCGGCGCCCGGCGGCGCTCGGCCGTCTCGGGGCGGCGGTGGAGCGGCTGACGGCGCTGGGCCACGACGAGCCGGCGGAGCCGCTGACGGAGCTGGCGGAGCGGCTGCGCGACGAGGAGTAACGGTGTTCCGGGGCGGGGCCGCGGTCGGCTGCGACCGGCGGTTCCGCCCCCTCCTGTCTCGGTATGCGGGACGGATCGGCACCGCGTTCCCGGCCGGTGACTGTGATGGTGATCATGTTTACGCAGCGTATGTGTGCCAGTTGATGACCTTGTGTCACCACGGCTTTGTGGCACCGACGTTAACGAGCGGCTGAACCCCTTGTGCAATCCGCGTAGACAGATCAATCTTTCGCCTGGCGACAGGACATGCGGAGCGCGGCCACAGCGTCCGTGTTTGGCATGTTCCTGACATTCGTGTGTCCCGGCGATCCGGTACGGACGTACGCCGTGCGGCGCCTCACCCCCAAGAGGCGTCACCCCCACACTCCCCACCTGTCGAGGAGGAACCCTCAGATGGCAGTGATGCGAAACGCCAAGCGCAGATCGATCGTCGGCGTCGGCGCGGTCGCCGCGGCGGCTCTCACGGGCGGTCTGTTCACCGCCCCCGCCGCGTACTCGGCCGAATCCCCCAAGGGGACGATCGCCTACGCGGACGCGCCGAACGCGGTCGAGGGCAGCTACATCGTCACCCTGAAGTCCGGCACCAAGGCCACCACCGCCCAGGGCAAGGGCGTGGCCAAGAAGCACGGCGCGGACGTCGAGCACATCTTCCGCGAGGCCGTCAACGGCTACACCGTGGAGGCCACCGAGGCGGAGGCCGCCGAGCTGGCCGCCGACCCCTCGGTCGCGCTCGTCGAGCAGAACCGCACCTTCACCATCCAGGCCACGCAGACCAACCCGCCGTCCTGGGGCCTGGACCGCATCGACCAGACCGCGCTGCCGCTGAGCGGGTCGTACACCTACGACGACACCGCCGGCCAGGGCGTCACCGCGTACATCATCGACACCGGTGTGCGCATCTCCCACAGCGACTTCGGCGGCCGCGCCCGCAACGGCTACGACGCGGTCGACGGCGACAACGTCGCCCAGGACGGCAACGGCCACGGCACCCACGTCGCCGGCACCGTCGCGGGCACCTCGTACGGCGTCGCCAAGAAGGCGAGCATCGTCGGCGTGCGCGTGCTGGACAACAACGGCTCCGGCACCACCGCCGGCGTGATCGAGGGCATCGACTGGGTCGCCGCCAACGCGGTCCTCCCGGCCGTCGCCAACATGTCGCTCGGCGGCGGCGCCAGCACCACGCTGGACAACGCGGTGCGCAACGCCATCGCGGCCGGCGTCACCTTCGCCGTGGCCGCGGGCAACGAGTCGACGACCGCGACCGGTTCGCCGGCCCGGGTGGCCGAGGCGATCACCGTCGGCGCGACCACGTCGACCGACGCCCGCGCCAGCTACTCGAACTACGGCTCGAACCTGGACATCTTCGCGCCGGGCTCGTCCATCACGTCGACCTGGAACACCAGCGACAGCGCCACCAACACCATCACCGGCACCTCGATGGCCACCCCGCACGTCGCGGGCGCCGCCGCGCTGTACCTCGCGGACCACCCGTCGGCCACCCCGTCGCAGGTCGCCTCCGCGCTGATAGCCAACTCGGTCTCCGGCGCCGTCACCAGCCCCGGCACCGGCTCCCCGAACCGTCTGCTGTACGTCGGCGGCAACGGCGGCACCACCCCGCCCGCCGGCAAGACGTTCACCAGCTCGACGCGGTACACGATCAGCGACTACACGACGGTCGAGTCCCCCATCACCGTCACCGGCGTCTCGGGCAACGCCCCGTCGGCCCTCCAGGTCCCGGTGAACATCGTCCACACCTACATCGGTGACCTGACGGTCTCCCTGGTGGCCCCCGACGGCTCGGTCTACACCCTGAAGTCCTCCGGCACCGGCGGCTCCACGGACAACATCAACACCACGTACACCGTGAACGCCTCCTCGGAGACGGCCAACGGCACCTGGAAGCTCCGCGTCACCGACAGCTACGGCGGCGACACGGGCTACATCAGCAGCTGGGGCCTGACCTTCTGAGGCGCGCCTGAGCTCCGCCGAACCCTCTCCGCCCCGGCACGGGTCCACCGCGCCGGGGCGGAGCGCCGCACCGACCCGGCGGGCCGCCTCCAGGACGCGGCCCGCCACAAGCTCAACGACCCGGACCTGCGCCCGACGGAAGCGGCGTGGCTGCGCCGGGTCGTCGACGGTCAGGGCTGGTTCCGGCCGAGATGCCGGCGGAAGAAGCTCACGGTGCTGTCGAGTTCGAAGGCCGGGAGCTCGCCGTGTTTGCCGGGGTTGGCGTGGAGGGTCTTCTCCGGTGAGGCCAGGGCGTCGTACAGGGCCAGGCTCTGTTCCCTGGGCACCCGTTCGTCGTCCCACTGGACCAGGAACCGCACCGGGACGGTGATCCGGGCGGCGGCCTCCGCCGTGGCCTGCGCGCCGCCCAGGCCCAACACCGCCGCGCCCACCCGGCGTTCGGCGGCGACGAACGGAACGCCGAGGCCACAGCCCAGCGAGACGCCCCAGTAGCCCACCGGACCGGCGCCCACGTGGCCGAGCTCCTGCACCGCGTCCAGCACCGCCCGCCACTCCGGCACGGTCCGCCGGGCCACCAGTGCCTGGAACCCGGCGATCAGCGGCGCCAGTTCCTCGCCCGCCTCCACGCGGGCCTGGTTCTCGGCGGCGAGGCGGTCGTACTCCTCGACCTTCGGCCGGTCGCCGTGGGCGGGGACGTCCACGCACACGGCGGCGTGGCCGCACTCGGTCACCAGGCGGTGGGCGAGCGTCGAGACCTCGGGGTCCTTCTTGTGCCGGCCGCCGCCGTGGCCCAGGAGGACGAGGGGACGGGGCGTGGTGCCGGCGTCGGCCGGTGTCCACAGGACGCCGGGGATCTCGCCGAGGGTGAAGAGCTGTTCGCGGACGCCGTCGGACGACGTGCCGGAGAGGAAGCGCATGGGAATGCGGCCTTTCGCAGAGCCTCTGCGGGCGCTCCCTAGGCCATGCGAGGGAGGGAGGCCCGACCTGTCGAAGCGTTGATCGGTCTCACCTCCTCGGATCGCAGTGCTGCACGGCGGCTGGAACGTACCACGGTGCGCGGCTCAGAACCCCGACATCTCCCACATCAGGACCTCCGCCTCCCCCTCCGCCACCGCCTCCGCGTCCTTCTCGTCCGTGAGGCGGGCCGCGTCGCCCGGGGTCAGGGATTCGCCGTCGAGGCGGATCGTGCCGCGGGTGACATGGAGGTAGACATACGGCGCCGCGGGGACCGCCATGCGTTCGCCCGGGGAGAGGCGGCGGACGTGGAGCATCGCGCCGGCCTCCGGGAGGGCGTAGGGAGTGGAGTCGGCTATGCCGCGGACGACCTCGTAGCGGGGTTCGCCGCCCGGCTTGAGGGGGGCCAGCCACATCTGGAGGAAGGTCAGCGGGACGCGGGCCGCGTTGCGCTCCACGTGGCGGACGCCCGACGCCGCGCTGAGGCGCTGCACGTCGCCGGGGCGGATCACCGTCTCGTTGCCCTCGGAGTCGCGGTGGGTCAGCTCGCCGGAGACCACCCACGTGACGATCTCGGTGTGACTGTGCGGGTGCTCGTCGAAGCCGGCGCCCGGGCCCAGGTGCTCCTCGTTGCAGGCGATCACCGCGCCGAAGCGCAGGTTGTCCGGGTCGTAGTGGGGGCCGAAGGACAGGGCGTGCCACGACTCGATGCCCGCCGCCGGGTCTCCGCCCCTGTAGCGCTCGCTCGCTCGCCTGACGTCCATCACGCCCTCCACGGTAGGCCCTCCTCAAGGGGGGCCGGGACGGCGCACGGCGGGGGCACCGGAGCCCGGGCACGGGGCACGGGTCCAGGGGCGGGCGCGACCCGGGGCACGGCCCGCCGCCCGGATAAGGCAGTCTTGTCCCGTGCCCGAACCCGAAACCAGTACCCCCGGACCCGCCGCACGCCCCGCCCATCCGCACTCCGCGACGCTGAAGCGGCTGGAGCAGTCGTCCGGCTCGCTCGCCGCCCAGGCCATCGCGCGGATGGACGAGACGCTGCCCTGGTACCGGGCCATGCCACCGGAGAACCGTTCCTGGATCGGCCTGGTCGCCCAGGCGGGCATCGCCGCCTTCACCGAGTGGTTCCGGCACCCCGACGCCCCGCAGGCGATCTCCACCGACGTCTTCGGCACCGCGCCGCGCGAGCTGACCCGGGCCATCACGCTGCGGCAGACCGTGGAGATGGTGCGGACCACGATCGAGGTGATGGAGTCCGCCATCGACGAGGTGGCGGCCCCCGGCGACGAGAGCGTGCTGCGCGAGGCGCTCCTCGTCTACGCGCGGGAGATCGCCTTCGCCACCGCCCAGGTGTACGCCCAGGCCGCCGAGGCACGCGGTGCCTGGGACGCCCGCCTGGAGTCCCTGGTGGTCAACGCCGTGCTCAGCGGCGAGGCCGACGAAGGCGCCGTCTCGCGGGCCGCCGCGCTCGGCTGGAACTCCCCGGAGCACGTGTGCGTGGTGCTCGGCACCGCCCCCGACGGCGACTCCGAGCTGACCGTGGAGGCGATCCGCCGGGCCGCCCGGCACGCCAAGCTCCAGGTCCTCACCGGGGTCCTCGGCGACCGTCTGGTCGTCATCGCGGGCGGCAGCGACAACCCGCTGGCCGTCGCGAAGTCGCTGATCGGCCCGTACGCGGCCGGTCCCGTCGTGGCCGGACCCGTGGTGCCTGACCTGCTGGCCGCGACCCGGTCCGCGCAGGCCGCCGCCGCGGGCCTCAAGGCGTGTTCCGCCTGGCAGGACGCCCCACGCCCGGTGCTGGCGGACGATCTGCTGCCGGAGCGCGCGATCGCCGGCGACCCCGGGGCGCGCGAGCAGTTGGTGGAGGAGATCTACAGACCGCTCGAGGAGGCGGGCGCGGCGCTGCTCGAGACGCTCAGCGTGTATCTCGAGCAGGCGAGCAGCCTCGAAGGCGCGGCGCGGATGTTGTTCGTTCACCCCAACACCGTTCGTTACCGGCTCCGACGTGTGACAGACGTCACCGGCTGGTCACCCTCCGATGTACGCTCGGCGTTCACCCTGCGGATCGCGCTGATCCTGGGGCGTCTGGCCGATGGTGATCTCCAGACCTAGTCTTTTGTCGGGGGTCGACAAAACCCCCTCCGGTTCTTCGTCCTTGTCCCCACGGGCGGCCGTGCCCGTACGCAAGAGAGAGTGTGAGAGTGCTCGTACTCGTCGCTCCCGGCCAGGGCTCCCAGACGCCCGGCTTCCTGACCGAATGGCTCGAACTCCCCGGTGCCGCCGACCGCGTCGCCGCGTGGTCGGACGCCATCGGACTCGACCTCGCCCGCTACGGCACGAAGGCCGACGCGGAGGAGATCCGCGACACGGCTGTCGCGCAGCCGCTGCTGGTCGCGGCCGGGCTGCTGTCCGCCTCGGCACTGGGTGACATCAACCCTGGCGCGGTCGCCGGCCACAGCGTCGGCGAGATCACCGCCGCCGCCCTCTCCGGCGTCCTCGACGACGCCGCCGCCCTCTCCCTGGTCCGCAAGCGGGGTCTGGCCATGGCCGACGCCGCAGCGATCACCGAGACCGGCATGGCGGCGCTGCTCGGCGGCGACCCCGAGGTGACCGTGCCGCACCTGGAGAAGCTGGGCCTCACCCCGGCGAACATCAACGGCGGCGGCCAGATCGTCGCCGCCGGCACCATGGAGCAGATCGCCGCGCTGGAGGCCGACAAGCCCGAGGGCGTCCGACGCGTCGTCCCGCTCAAGGTCGCCGGCGCCTTCCACACCCACCACATGGGCCCCGCGGTCGACACGCTGGCGGAGGCCGCCAAGGCCCTTTCCCCGGCCGACCCGAAGGTCGCCTACGTGTCCAACAAGGACGGCAGGGCGGTCGCGTCCGGCGCCGAGGTGCTGGAGCGCCTGGTCGGCCAGGTCGCCAACCCCGTCCGCTGGGACCTGTGCATGGAGACCTTCAAGGAGCTCGGCGTCACGGCCCTCCTGGAGCTGTGCCCCGGTGGCACCCTGACCGGCCTGGCCAAGCGTGCCCTCCCCGGCGTCAAGACGCTGGCCCTGAAGACCCCCGCCGACCTCGACGCGGCCCGCGAGCTCGTCGCCGAGCACGCCGCCTGACGCCCTTAAGGAGCCGACCCGCATGGCGAAGATCAAGCCCAGCAAGGGCGCCCCGTACGCGCGCATCCTCGGCGTGGGCGGCTACCGCCCCACCCGGGTCGTGCCGAACGAGGTGATCCTCGAGACGATCGACTCGTCCGACGAGTGGATCCGCTCGCGCTCCGGGATCGAGACCCGGCACTGGGCCTCCCCGGAGGAGACCGTCGCCGCGATGTCGGTCGAGGCGTCCGGCAAGGCCATCGCGGACGCCGGCATCGACGCCTCGCGGATCGGCGCCGTCGTCGTGTCGACCGTGTCGCACTTCGCGCAGACCCCGGCCATCGCGACCGAGATCGCCGACAAGCTCGGCACGGACAAGGCCGCCGCCTTCGACATCTCCGCCGGCTGCGCGGGCTTCGGCTACGGCCTGACCCTCGCCAAGGGCATGATCGTCGAGGGGTCCGCCGAGTACGTCCTGGTCATCGGCGTGGAGCGGCTGAGCGACCTGACCGACCTGGAGGACCGCGCGACGGCCTTCCTGTTCGGCGACGGCGCGGGCGCCGTCGTCGTCGGCCCCTCGCAGGAGCCGGCCATCGGCCCGACCGTGTGGGGCTCCGAGGGCGACAAGGCGGAGACGATCAAGCAGACCTACGCGTGGGACCGCTTCGGCGGCGACCTCGCGGAGCTTCCCCGCGACAGCAAGGGCGACCTGAAGCTCCCCGCGATCACCCAGGAAGGCCAGGCGGTGTTCCGCTGGGCCGTGTTCGAGATGGCGAAGGTCGCCCAGCAGGCGCTGGACGCGGCCGGGATCAGCGCGGACGACCTGGACGTCTTCATCCCGCACCAGGCCAACGTGCGGATCATCGACTCGATGGTGAAGACCCTCAAACTGCCGGAGCACGTCACGGTCGCCCGTGACATCCGCACCACCGGCAACACCTCGGCCGCCTCGATCCCGCTCGCGATGGAGCGGCTCCTGGCGACCGGCGAGGCGAAGAGCGGCGACACCGCGCTCGTCATCGGCTTCGGGGCGGGTCTCGTGTACGCCGCGACTGTCGTTACCCTCCCCTAGGCACTCCGTGCCGGATCATGCATCCGGTACAGGAGGAAACACCGCCACACCCTCTGGAATCACAACGAAGGAGCGCCACCATGGCCGCCACTCAGGAAGAGATCGTCGCCGGTCTCGCGGAGATCGTGAACGAGATCGCCGGCATCCCGGTTGAGGACGTCCAGCTGGACAAGTCCTTCACCGACGACCTGGACGTCGACTCGCTGTCCATGGTCGAGGTCGTCGTCGCCGCCGAAGAGCGCTTCGACGTCAAGATCCCGGACGACGACGTCAAGAACCTCAAGACCGTCGGCGACGCGACCGACTACATCCTCAAGCACCAGGCCTGAGCACGCGCGGGGCGTGAGCCCCGCCAGGGCCGGGAGCTACCCGGCCCCGCCACCCGGCGGTGGCGCCGTACGCATCCTCGTCAATCGTTGGAGAAAGAATTCCGATGAGCTCGACCAATCGCACCGTGGTCGTCACCGGTATCGGCGCAACCACACCGCTGGGTGGCGACGCGGCCTCTACCTGGGAAGGCCTCGTCGCCGGGCGTTCCGGCGTGAAGCCCCTGGAGCAGGAGTGGGCCGCCGAGCAGGCGGTCCGTATCGCGGCCCCGGTGGCCGTGGAGCCCACCGAGGTCATCCCCCGGCCGCAGGCCCGCCGCCTGGACCGCTCGGCGCAGTTCGCGCTGATCGCGGCCAAGGAGGCGTGGGCGGACGCCGGGTTCGAGGCCAAGGCCGGCGAGGACCCGAACGTCGACCCCGACCGGCTGGGCGCCGTGATCGCCTCCGGCATCGGCGGCGTGACGACCCTGCTGGACCAGTACGACGTGCTGAAGGAGAAGGGCGTCCGCCGCGTCTCCCCGCACACCGTCCCCATGCTGATGCCGAACGGCCCGTCGGCGAACGTCGGTCTGGCCGTGGGCGCCCGCGCGGGCGTGCACACCCCGGTGTCCGCGTGCGCCTCGGGCGCGGAGGCCATCGGCTACGCCATCGAGATGATCCGCACCGGCCGCGCCGACGTGGTCGTCGCGGGCGGCACGGAGGCGGCCATCCACCCGCTGCCGATCGCCGCGTTCGGCAACATGATGGCGATGTCCAAGAACAACGACGACCCGCAGGGCGCCTCGCGCCCCTACGACGTCGCCCGGGACGGCTTCGTCATGGGCGAGGGCGCGGGCGTGATCGTCCTGGAGTCCGCCGAGCACGCCGCCGCGCGCGGCGCCCGCGTGTACGCGGAGGCGGTCGGCCAGGGCATCTCGGCCGACTCGCACGACATCGTGCAGCCGGAGCCGGAGGGGCGGGGCATCTCGCACGCCCTGCAGAACCTGCTGGACCGCACGGACCTGGACCCGGCGGAGATCGTGCACGTCAACGCGCACGCGACGTCGACGCCCGCCGGTGACATCGCCGAACTGAAGGCGCTGCGGAAGGTGTTCGGGGACGACGCGGACCACATGGCGGTGTCCGCGACGAAGTCGATGACCGGTCATCTGCTGGGCGGCGCGGGCGGCGTGGAGTCGGTCGCCACCGTGCTGGCCCTGTACCACCGGGTGGCTCCGCCGACGATCAACGTGGAGAACCTGGACCCCGAGGCCGAGGCGAACGCGGACGTCGTCCGTGGTGAGGCGCGGAAGCTGCCCGTGGACGGGCGGATCGCCGCGTTGAACGACTCGTTCGGGTTCGGTGGGCACAACGTGGTGCTGGCGTTCCGGACGGTCTGATCGCCCACGGGCGGTTGTCGGAAGGGGTTCACCTTCGAAGGGTGGGCCCCTTCTGTGATTTCGCCTGCCTGCGGGCCGGTGGGGGCTTGTCGCGCGGTTCCCCGCGCCCCTTTGGGCGCGTCCCTGCGAGGCGTCCTCAGACGACCTGGTGGAGCCAGCGGACCGGGGCGCCCTCTCCCGCGTAGCGGAAGGGTTCCAGTTCGTCGTCCCAGGGCTTGCCGAGGAGCTTGGCGATCTCCGACTCCAGGTCGGTGTCCTCCGTGCGGGAGCGGACCAGCGCGGCGCGCAGTCGGTCCTCCGGGATGAGGATGTCGCCGTGGATGCCGGTGACGGCGTGGAAGATGCCGAGGTCGGGGGTGCAGCTGTAGCGCTCGCCCTCGGCGGTGGGGCACGGCTCGGAGGTGACCTCGAAGCGCAGCATCTGCCAGCCGCGCAGCGCGGAGGCGAGCTTGGAGGCGGTGCCGGCCTGACCCTGCCAGGAGAACTCGGAGCGCCAGGTGCCGGGGGCGGCCGGCTGGCGGATCCAGTCCAGGCTGACGCGCGTGCCGAGCACCCCGGCGACGGCCCACTCGACGTGCGGGCACAGCGCGCGCGGCGCGGAGTGCACGTACAGAACTCCACGAGTCGTCACCGGAACCTCCGGGCTGAGCGGGTCGTCTTCGATCGGGCGGTGCGGTCACGGCCCGGCGGGCCGCGTTGAGGGCGAGGCTACCGTGCGACGGGGCAAGGAGTGTGACGTACCGTCCGTCCCGGTGGCGGGAAAGTCGTGCCTTTCACCCGGCAGGACGTCTGTGCGGGCGCCCGGGGTTCATTCCGGACGGGCCCCTCGGAGAAGCGGGAACTCCCGCGCGTTGTTATGGGTTGGGGGACGGCACGGACGGGACGGGACGCTCGGGGAGGCGGCGGATGGCACAGGCGACGCGGAGGCGGGGACGCCGTGCGCGGGCCGTGCTCGCCGCGGTGGCGGCCCTCGCGTTCGGCGTGGCGGGCTGCGACGCGGGCGGCGGGGAGAAGCCCGGTGCGGCCGTCCCGAAGTCGCCCTCCCCCAGGCCGACGCCGTTGTGGGACACCCGCCCGGACTCGGTGGCCGCGGTGGGCGACTCCATCACCCGGGGGTTCGACGCGTGCGCGGTGCTGACGGACTGCCCGGAGGTGTCGTGGGCGACGGGTGACAGCGCACAGGTCGACAGTCTGGCCGTACGGCTGCTGGGGCGGGCCGGGGCGGCCGGGCGGAGCTGGAACTACGCGGTGACCGGCGCCCGGATGGAGGACCTGCCGGGGCAGATGGCGCGTGCGGTGAAGCGGAAGCCGGAGCTGGTGGCGGTGATGGTGGGGGCGAACGACGCCTGCCGGGAGAGCGTGGCCGCGATGACGCCGGTGGAGGAGTTCCGCGCGGACTTCGAGGCGGCGATGCGCACCCTGCGCGAGGCGCTGCCGAGGACGCAGGTGTACGTGGCGAGCGTGCCGGACCTGAAGCGGCTGTGGTCGCAGGGGCGGACCAGCGCGCTGGGCCAGCAGATCTGGAAGCTGGGGATCTGCCCGTCGATGCTGGGCGACGCGGACGCGACGGACACGGCGGCGACCGAGCGGCGGGCGACGGTGCGGCAGCGGGTGGAGGACTACAACGAGGTGCTGCGCGAGGTGTGCGCGAAGGACCGCCGCTGCCGCACCGACGGCGGCGAGGTGTACGCGTACCGGTTCGGCACCGCGGAGCTGAGCCGCTGGGACTGGTTCCACCCGAGCGTGGAGGGACAGGCGGAGCTCGCGGAGATCGCGTACCGGGCGGTCACGGCGCCGGGGCCGTGACCTATTGTTTCGCACATGAACGAACTCATCGGCACACTTTCCGACGGCACGCCGGTGCACCGCTGGACCCTGGAGCGGGCGGGCGTACGGGTACGGATCCTGTCGTACGGCGGGATCGTGCAGGACGTCGAGGTGCCGGACCGGGACGGGCGGACCGGGAACGTGGTGCTGGGGTTCGACGGCCTGGACGGCTATCTCACGCACCCGGAGCCCTTCCTGGGCGCCCTGATCGGCCGGTACGCGAACCGGATCGGCGGCGCGCGCTTCACCCTGGACGGCACCGAGCACGTCCTCGCGCCGAACGACGGGCCGAACTCGCTGCACGGCGGTGAGCGGGGCTTCGACAAGCGCGTCTGGGACGTCACCGAGGTCGCGCACGGGCTGCGGCTGTCGCTGGTCGCCGAGGACGGCGAGGAGGGCTTCCCGGGCCGGCTGGAGGTCACGGTGACCTACACGCTGGACGAGCGGGGCGCGCTGCGCATCGCGTACGAGGCGGTGACGGACGCCCCGACGCATGTGAACCTGACCAACCACACGTACTGGAACCTGGCCGGTTCCGGCGCCGCGGGCGGGCACGAGCTGCGGGTGGCCGCGTCCCGGTACACGCCGTCAGGTCCCGATCTGATCCCGGCCGGCGGGCCCGTGGACGTCTCCGGCACCCGCTACGACTTCCGTGAGGCGCGCAAGGCGGGCGGCGGCTACGACGACAACTTCGTGCTGGACAAGGGGGTGACGGCGGCCCCCGAGGAGGTGGCCGAGCTGTACGACCCCGCGTCGGGCCGGGTGCTGACGGTGGCCACCACGGAGCCGGGCATCCAGGTGTACACGGCGGACCACATCGGGGAGCCGTTCGAGCCGGGCGCGGGCATCGCGCTGGAGACGCAGCACTTCCCGGACTCGCCGAACCGTCCGGAGTTCCCCAGCACGGTGCTGCGGCCGGGCGAGGTGTTCCGCTCGGAGACGGTGTACGGCTTCTCGGTGCGGTAGCGGTTCCTCGGTGGGGCCCCGGACTGCGGGGGTTCGGAGCCCCACCGCCCCGGACTCCGGGGGTCCGGACGCACATGAGCCCCGGTCCGGGGTCAGGGTCCCGGGCCGGGGCTGTACATGGGGTACCCCGCCGGACCCCGACGTTAACCGCTCACCTGCCCGGGCGGCCGGGGATCGGGGCCATGGGAGGAATCCCGTACGAACCCTTCACATTCGGCCACGGGTGTTCCCGCGCCGGTCGGACGGTGCTCTTCGCACCGTGGTGTGATCCACCCCGGTCACGCGATACTGCGGGCTTCCGGCATCCACCCGTACCCCACGACGACGGAAGGCCCACCTCCTGTGATCTCACCCCGTGTGCGCATCGGTGTGCTCGGTCTGGCCCTGCTGACCGCCCTGTCCTCCCCCGCCACCGCCACCGCCGCCGGACCCGCGGCCCCCCGCTCCGCCGCGCCGCCCACCGTCGAGGAGCTGCGCCTCGACAGGGCCGCGCCGCAGGAGATACTCCGGCGCTCCGGCTTCGACACGGTCGCGCCGGCCTTCACCCGCGCCCTGGACCGGGCCCGCTCCTACGCGGAGGCGAAGCGGGTCGTGGAGCGGGAAGGCTCCGCACTGTGGCGCAGAGCCGTGGACCGCGTGCAGGGCCGAGGCCCGGCGGGCGGCGACCTGAGCCGGGACGACGACCGGCCGCTGTACTGGGCGCGGCTCGGCATGACGCGTGAACTGCGCGGCTGGGAGCCCCGGTTCGGGCTGGACGCGGAGCGGCGGGCGCGGCTGATCGACACGCTGGAGCAGACCTCGCGCGGGCAGACCGCGATCCGCTATCCGCGTGGCGAGGGCCTGAAGCGGGTGCTGGTGACCGGCTTCGACCCGTTCACCCTGGACCGGGACATCCGCATCTCCAACCCGTCGGGCGCGGTCGCGCTGGCCCTGGACGGCACGGTGATCGAGACGGCGAGCGGCCCGGCGCGGGTCGAGACGGCCGTGTTCCCGGTGCGCTGGCGAGACTTCTCCGACGGCGCGGTGGAGCGGGCGCTGCGGCCGCACCTGCCCGAGGTCGACCTGTTCACCACGGTGAGCCAGGGCCGGGTGGGCCGGGTCGACGTCGAGCGCACCAACGGCGCCTGGCGGGGCGGCTTCGGGGACAACGAGAACACCGGGCGGCCCGAGATCGTCCCGGTGTCCGACCCGGCCTCGCAACCGCAGTGGACGTCGACGACGCTGCCGTACACGGCGGTCACGGCGGCGGACACGGGGCGGTTCCCGGTGTACGACAACACGAGCGTGACGGAGATCCCGGCGGGCGGCACGGGGCCCGTCGTACGGCCGGAGGGGCCGACGCCGGGCTCGACGGCGCGTGCCGGGGGCGGCGGCGACTACCTGTCCAACGAGATCGCCTACCGGGCAACGCTGCTGCGGGACCGGCTGGGGCTGCACGACACGCTGCCGGGCGGGCATGTGCACACGCCGGTACTGGAGTTCGGGGCCGGCAACACGACGGAGGTGACCGACCCGGAGTTCGTGCGGAACCGGCTGGACATCGTCGCGCAGGTGCGGTCGATCGTGACCGTGGCGGTGGGGGCGAAGGGCTGACGCCCGGGGGCGGGGTTTCGGGGGCTCCGCCCCCGGACCCCCGTTCGCGCGGTTCCCCGCGCCCCTAAGGGGTGTTGGCGTCCTCCGGCTGCTTGGCGGCGCCGTCCTGTGTCTCCTCGCCCATCAGGTCGCGGGCCATGAGGGTGGCGCCCGCCACCGCGCCGGGCATCAGGAAGACCGCGACGAACGGCACGAGGAACGCCACCGCGAGGGGTGTGCCGAAGCCCCAGACGAGGGTCTTGCGGGAGCGGAGCAGGGCGAGGCGCTCCCGCACCTCGACGCCGCGCCTCTGAAGGGCGACGGCGGTCAGCTCCTCGGTGAGGAAGAAGCCGGTGACGAAGAAGCCGATCACCGGGACGACGGTCTGCCCGGCGACCGGGATGAACCCGAGCGCGAACAGCAGCACCGCCCACACGGCCGCCCGGAGGACGATGCGCAGGCTGTCGCGGGCGGAGATCCACAGCTCCCGCAGCAGCGGCAGGTCCGACTCGGGGGCGGTGCCGTCGGGCGAGACGTCCCGGTCGACCCGCTCGGAGAGGCTCTCGTAGAACGGCTGCCCGATGAGCAGGGTCATGGCCGTGAAGGTGAGCACGCACAGCAGCAGGGCGAGCGCGAACAGCACGGCGGTGAGGAAGCCGCGGAAGAGGCCTGTCCAGGGGTCGGCCCAGTCGTCGGCGAACGGCGTCGCCCAGCCGATCAGGTCGGAGCCCCACAGGGCGAGGGCGACCAGGGCGGCCGCGTACAGCACCAGGGTGATCAGGCCGGGCAGCAGCCCGAAGCCGTACTGTCTGCCGTGCCGGCCGACCCACCGCTGGCCCTTCAGCAAGTACCGGAAACCCACCCCGAGATCGCGCATGGGAGGACTGTAGCGGGAGGCCCGGCGCGGGGATGGGACAGGGCCGCACCCCACGTCCAGGGGTGCGGCCCTCGCCAACGCAACGACACCGGACGGGCGGGCGTCACGGCCCGCGCGGCCCCGTGTCCGCCGGGTCCGTGACATCCGCCGCGCCGGTGGCGCCGGTCGCGGCGGTCGTCCGTCAGAGCTTGACGATCATCTTTCCGGTGTTGTCGCCGCGCAGGACGCCGAGGAAGGCGTCCAGGTTGTTCTCGATGCCCTCGACGACCGTCTCGCGGTACTTCAGCTCGCCGGAGCGGATCCAGGCGCCGACCTCCTGCACGAACTGCGGCTGCAGATCGTTGTGGTCGCTGACGAGGAAGCCCTCGATGCGGCCGCGGGTCTGGATGAGACGGGCGAGGTTCCTCGGGCCGGGCGCGGGCTCGGTGGCGTTGTAGACGGAGATCGCGCCGCAGACGGCGATACGGCCGCCCCGGTTGAGGGAGCCGATGGCCGCCTCCAGGTGGTCGCCGCCCACGTTGTCGAAGTACACGTCGACGCCGTCGGGAGCGGCGGCGCGGAGCTGCTCGCTCACGGGGCCGTTCTTGTAGTTGAACGCGGCGTCGAAGCCGTACTCCTCGGTGAGGAGCTTGACCTTCTCGTCGGAGCCGGCGGAGCCGATCACCCGGGAGGCGCCCTTGAGCTTGGCGATCTGGCCGACCTGGCTGCCGACGGCGCCGGCCGCGCCGGACACGAAGACGGAGTCGCCCTCCTTGAAGGAGGCGGTGCGCAGCAGGCCCGCGTAGGCGGTGAGGCCGGGCATGCCGAGCACGCCCAGGTACGCCGGGAGGGGCGCGGCCTGCGGGTCCACCTTGACGGCGGTCTTCGCGTCGACGACGGCGTACTCACGCCAGCCGTGGAAGTGCAGCAGGTGGTCGCCGACGGAGATGCCCTCGGCGTTCGACGCGACGACCTCGCCGACGGCGCCGCCCTGCATGGCCTTGCCCAGCTCGTACGGGTCGACGTAGGACTTGGCGGCGCTCATGCGGCCGCGCATGTAGGGGTCGACGGAGAGGTACTCGTTGCGCACCAGCACCTGGCCCTCGCCCGGGGTGCGGACCTCCGCCTCGACCAGCGCGAAGTTCTCCGGCTCGGGCCAGCCGACCGGGCGGCTCACCAGGTGCCACTCGCGGGCGGTGGCGGGGGGCGTGGGGGTGTCGGTCATGTGGAGCACCTTTCCTCGAATACTTCAGCACCTGAAACAACCATGCGACTGAATATTTCAGGAAGTCAAGCACACGGGTACCCTGGTGGGCATGGCCACACCCCGTTCCGCGCCCAGCCGCCCCGACGACCTCACCCTGGAGGTCGTCGAGCTGATCGGCGCGGTCGTGGCGCGCTACCACGAGGAGTACGAGGAGGCCGCCGCGGAGCACGCGCTGACCGGCGCGCAGGCGCGGCTGCTGAGCCTGCTCAGCCTGGAGCCGCTGCCGATGCGGAGGCTGGCGCAGCGGCTGAAGTGCGAGCCGTCGAACGTCACGGGCATCGTGGACCGGCTGGAGGCCCGCGGCCTGGTGGAGCGGCGCCCGGACCCGGCGGACCGGCGCGTGAAGCTGGCGGCGGCGACGCACGAGGGGCGGCGGGTGGCGCGCGGCCTCCAGGAGTCCCTGCGGTTCGCCCGGGAGCCGCTGGCGGGACTGTCCGACCCGGAGCGGGTGGCGCTGCGGGACGCGTTGCGGAGGATGCTGGGGGTCGAGGGCGGCTAGGTCCCGTTTCACGCTCCCCTGCGGCGCTGTCGGCGCCGCGTACTAGCGTTCCCGGTCACGGCCGTCGCGGGGACGGCCGGCCGGACATCAGGTCCGGTGCGGGTGCGTGGGGGTTGCTCGCGCCGTACCGCGCGCCCCTTCGGGGCGCGTTCACCGCAGCACCCTAGGGGCGCGGGGAACTGCGCGAACGGCCCATGGCGGCCCGCAGGCGCCGATATCCGCCCGGCCGCCCCGTACCGGGCGCGCCGCTTCCGACAAGCGGGCGTAGCCCAGAACCTACGTGCACCACCACAAGAACTTCTTGCACGTCTTCGTCGGCTCCGGTTCCGGCTCCGGTTCCTCCGTCGTGGGGTCCGGGTCCGGCGCGTCCGTCTCCGAGGGGTCCTCCGGGGGCTGCTCCGACGTCGGGGCGTCCTGCGTGGGGGTGTCGGCCGCGGCCGACGACGTCGTCGCCTCCGCCGACTCCTTGTCCGCCTCCTTCGACTCCTCGTCCTCCGGGGAGGACGCGGACGCCGAGACGGAGCCCGACGCTCCGGGGCTCGGGGACGCCCCCGGCTCCCCCGGGCGCGGAGCGCTTCCGCTCTCCGACTCGCCGGGCTCGACCTCGTCCGCGCCGCCGTCGACCGACTCGTCGCCCGCGACGGCGGGACGCGGGTCGGAGCCGGGCGCGTCCAGGCCCAGTTCCGCCAGGCTCAGTCCGCCGGCCGCGAGGACGAAACCGGCGACGATCAGCAGGGTGCGGTTGCGCCGGCGGCGGTGGGCGGCCGCCTTGCGGTCCCGGCGGCTCTGTCCGGCGCCGGCGTCGTCCTCGCTCACCGCGGGCCGCTTCCCCCGGCGCCGGTCCGCGCGCCGGCCGCGGGGCGGGGTGTCCGCCGGTTCCTCGTCCGGGTCGGGGTCCTCGTCCTCCCGACGGTATGCACCGGTGTCGTACCCGTCGCCCGTCTCCGCCCCCAGGGGCGCGCCCCCCTCGGGCGCGGCGGCCTGCTGGGCGCGCAGCGTCTCGACGGGCGTGCCGCAACCAGGGCAGGCCAGGGCGCCGTTGAGGTGCCGTCGGCACGGGTGGCAAAAGTCCATGACGCGGGAAGGTTAGGTTCCGGTCCGGTGCGGTTCCTAGGCCTTCCTGTGAAAGTTTGGTGCGGACCCTTACGCAATGGTTTCGAAACCGGAGAAACTCTTATGTGCGCGACCCATTGACACCCCCGCCGCACCCTCCTTACTGTCTCGCCAGCATTTCGAACGTGTGACGAAATATCGAACGTATCGAACCGCCGCATCCGATGCCAGTCCACCACCGCAGCGAGGGGCCAACTGCCGTGCGCATCACCGGAATCAGCACACACGTGGTCGGGACGCCGTGGCGCAACCTGACGTACGTCCAGGTGCACACCGACGAGGGGATCACCGGGGTCGGGGAGACCAGGATGCTCGGCCGCACCGACGCCCTCCTGGGCTACCTGAAGGAGGCCGAGGCCAACCACATTCTCGGCTCCGACCCGTTCGCCGTCGAGGACCTGGTCCGCAGGATGAAGTACGGCGACTACGGCCGCGCGGGCGAGATCGTGATGTCCGGCATCGCGGTCGTGGAGACGGCCTGCTGGGACATCAAGGGCAAGGCGCTCGGGGTTCCGGTGTGGCAGCTGCTCGGCGGCAAGGTCACCGACAAGGTGAAGGCGTACGCCAACGGCTGGTACACCACCGAGCGCACCCCGGAGGCGTACCACAAGGCGGCGCAGGCCGTGATGGAGCGCGGGTACCGGGCGCTGAAGATCGACCCGTTCGGCACGGGTCACTTCGAACTCGACCACAAGGAGACCCTGTACGCCGTCTCCCTGATCGAGGCGGTGCGGGACGCGATCGGTCCCGAGGCGGAGCTGATGCTGGAGATGCACGGCCGCTTCTCCCCCGCGACCGCCGTCCGTCTCGCGCACGAGCTGGCGCCGTTCCGGCCGGCGTGGCTCGAGGAGCCGGTGCCGCCGGAGAACCTGAAGGCGCTGGAGAAGGTCGCCGCGAAGGTGGACGTTCCGGTGGCGACCGGTGAGCGCATCCACGACCGCATCGAGTTCCGCGAGCTGTTCGAGAGCCAGGCGGCCGACATCATCCAGCCCGACGTCGGCCACATAGGCGGCATCTGGGAGACCCGCAAGCTCGCGGCCACCGCCGAGACCCACTACACGCTGATCGCCCCGCACAACGTCGGCGGCCCGGTGCTCACCGCCGCGTCCCTCCAGGTCGGCTTCACCACCCCGAACTTCAAGATCCTGGAGCACTTCAACGACTTCGCGGACGCGGAGATCAAGAAGGTGGTCAAGGGCGCGCCCGTGGTGGACCCGGAGGACGGCTGCTTCCACCTCTCCCACGCGCCCGGTCTCGGCGTCGAGCTGGACGTGGACGCGGCCGCCGAATTCCCGCAGCAGCAGGCCCGGTTCGACCTGTGGGCCGAGGGTTGGGAGCAGCGCAGGCCGAAGGGGACGGGACAGTGAGCAGCGCCGTCGTCGTCGAGGCGCCCGGCGTCCACCGTCTGGTGCCGCACGAGCCGCGCGAGCCCGGCCCCGGGGAGGCGCTGGTGCGCGTCCACGCGGCCGGCATCTGCGGCAGCGACCGCGAGGTCTACCAGGGCAACAGGCCCGAGGGATACGTCCGTTACCCGCTCACCCCGGGTCACGAGTGGTCCGGCACCGTCGCCGCCGTGGGGGACGGGGTGCCCGCGGGCCTGGTCGGGCGCAAGGTGGTCGGCGAGGGCTTCCGCAACTGCCAGGTGTGCGACCGCTGTCACGCGGGCGAGACCACGCTGTGCACGGCGGGCTACGAGGAGACCGGCTTCACCCGGCCCGGCGCGATGGCGCCCACGCTGACCCTGCCCGCCCGGCTGCTGCACCCCCTGCCGGACGACGCCGACCTCACCGCCGCCGCCCTGCTGGAGCCGGCCGCGTGCATCGCCGCCGCCGCGCTGAAGGCGCGCGCGGTGCCCGGCGAGCGGGTCGCGGTGGTCGGGACCGGCACGCTGGGCATGTTCGCGGTGCAGTTCCTGAAGGCCGCCTCGCCCGCCGAGCTGCTGGTGGTGGGCACCCGGGACGACCGGGAGGCGCTGTCGCGGCGGTTCGGGGCCACGGACTTCCGTACCAAGGACCGGCCGCTCCCGGACGACGTGGACGTGGTGATCGAGACGGCGGGGTCCGCCGACGCAGCCCGTACCGCGGCCGGACTGCTCCGGCGCGGCGGCCGCCTGGTGCTCACCGGCATCCCGGCGCCGGGCGCGGACGGGCTGGACCCGACCGACCTGGTGGTGCGGCAGCTGGAGGTGCACACCGTGTTCGGCGCACCGCCGGACGCCTGGGCGCACACGGTGCGGATGTTCGGCGCCGGGCTGCTCGACCCGCTGCCGCTGGTCACCCATGAACTGCCGCTCGCCGCGTTCCCGGACGCCATCGAGCTGGTGGGGTCCGGCGACCCGAAGGTGGGCAAGGTCCTGCTGCGTCCCTGAGTCCTCCGCGTCCCTGAACCCGCGCCGGTACGAGGACGAGCCGACGGCCTTCGTACCGGCGCGCCACCGACCCGAAGCCCGTACCGGCGCGCCACCCGCTCGAACAGCGCCCCGCTGAACAGCGCCCCCGCCCGGCACTCCCGTACCACCCCCGCCCGGCACTCCCGTACCGCCCCTGCCCGGCACACCCGTACCGCCCCGGACCCGGCCGGCCCGTGCCGCGGACCGCGAACCACGTCCGATATATCGAACACCGAAGGACACCCTGTGACCGACGCTTCCGCCACGGCGCCCCGCAGGCCCGGTGAGCAGGCGCTCACCGCGCTCGGCCTGGGCGCGCCCGCCCTCGACCCCGCCGACGCCTCGCCGCACTCCTTCCCCGGCGGCGGCCGCTGGCGCACCGAGGTCCCCTCGTGCGAGGGGCCCGAGGCGCTGGCGGTGGTGCTGAAGGAGGCCTCCCGCCTCGACGTGCCGGTGCACCGGATCAGCCAGGGCAGCGGCGTCTGGATGCTGACCGACGCCGAGATCACCGAGATGGTCGAGGCGACCGCCGAACGGGACATCGAGCTGTGTCTGTTCACCGGCCCGCGCGGCACCTGGGACATCGGCGGTTCCACCCGCACCGACTCGCACGGCGCGGGCCTGCGCGCCCGGGGTCACGACGCGGTGGCCGGCTGCGTCGAGGACGCGGTGCGCGCCACCGAACTGGGCGTGAAGTGCCTGCTGGTGGCTGACGAGGGCGTGCTGTGGACGCTGCACCGGGCGCGGGCGGCGGGCATCCTCCCGGCGGACACCACGCTGAAGGTGTCGGCGCTCGTGGGGCCGGTCAACCCGGCCTCGTTCGCGGTGCACGAGCAGCTCGGCGCGGACTCCATCAACGTGCCCAGCGATCTGACCCTCGCCCATCTCACGGAGATCCGGCGGGTGTCGGCGGCGCCGATGGACATGTACATCGAGGCGCCCGACGACCTGGGCGGTTATGTGCGGATGTACGAGGTGGCCGAGCTGATCCGGCGCGGCGCCCCGGTGTACCTGAAGTTCGGTCTGGCCAAGGCGCCCGGCATCTACCCGTACGGCCACCATCTGCGGGAGGTCGCGCTGTCCACGGCGAAGGAGCGGGTGCGGCGGGGCCGGCTGGCGCTGGACCTGCTGGCGCGGCACGGCGCCGACAGCGGTATGGCGCCGCTCGGTTCGCGTCTGCCGGGCGAACTGCGCAGGTTCGACATCCCGTCATAACGTTCCGGAAACTCAGCTTCACACAAGTGGACACAGCCGCGCACAATCCCACACACCCGCTGCCGGGTCCTGGGAGAGACGGCTCCCCCGGCCGCACCTCACGTCACCGCTTCGCACACGGCACCACCGACTCGCCCGAGTCGTCCGCCCGCTCAACTCGCCCGACGATCAAGGAAGATCATCATGCGTAACCGCAGAGCCGCATTCGCCGCCACGGCCACCGCCGTCGCCCTCGCCCTCTCCCTGACCGCCTGCGGCCAGAACAGCGAGGGCGGCAGCGAGGAGAAGAAGGGAGGCCCCGAGGGGGCCACCATCGGCATCGCGATGCCGACCAAGTCCTCCGAGCGCTGGATCGCCGACGGCGACAACGTGGTCAAGAACCTGGAGGCCAAGGGCTACAAGACCAAGCTGGTGTTCGGCGAGGACGAGCCGGACCAGCAGGTCTCCCAGATCGAGAACATGATCACGCAGGGCGTGGACGCCCTGATCGTGGCGGCCATCGACAACAAGTCGCTGAACAACGTGCTCCAGCAGGCCGCCGACGCCGACATCCCGGTGATCTCCTACGACCGCCTGATCCTCGGCACCGAGAACGTCGACTACTACGCCTCCTTCGACAACGAGAAGGTCGGCGAGCTCCAGGGCGCCTACATCGCCGAGCAGCTCGGCCTCGCGGACGGCAGCGAGAAGGGGCCGTTCAACATCGAGCTGTTCGCCGGCTCCAACGACGACAACAACACCCGCTACTTCTTCCAGGGCGCGATGAACGTGCTGCAGCCCTACATCGACAAGAAGCAGCTCGTCGTGCGGTCCGGCCAGACGGAGCTGACCCAGGTCACCACGCTGCGCTGGGACGGCGCCACCGCGCAGCGCCGCATGGACGACATCCTCACCAAGTCGTACAAGAGCGAGACCGTCGACGCGGTGCTGTCGCCCTACGACGGCATCTCCATCGGCATCCTGTCCGCGCTGAAGTCGGACGGCTACGGCACCAGGAGCAAGCCGCTGCCCGTCATCACCGGCCAGGACGCCGAGGTCGCCTCGGTGAAGTCGATCATCGCGGGCGAGCAGTCGATGACCGTCTACAAGGACCTCAGGAAGCTCGCGAAGGTGGCCTCCGACATGGTGGACGCCCTGCTCAACGACAAGAAGCCCGAGGTCAACGACACCAAGACGTACGACAACGGCTCGAAGGTGGTGCCGGCGTACCTGCTGGAGCCGGTCGCCGTGAACAAGGACAACTACCGCACGGCCCTCGTCGACTCCGGCTACTACAAGGAAAGCGACCTCAAGTAACCGCCGGACCACACGGATTGGAAGGCACGACCATGGCGGGACCCGTCCTGGAAATGCGCTCGATCGTCAAGACCTTTCCCGGCGTCAAGGCGCTGTCGGACGTCAACCTGACCGTCCGTCAGGGCGAGGTCCACGCCGTCTGCGGGGAGAACGGCGCCGGCAAGTCGACCCTGATGAAGGTGCTGTCCGGCGTCCATCCGCACGGCACCTACGAGGGCGAGATCCTCTTCGAGGGGGAGGTCTGCCGCTTCAAGGACATCCGGGCGAGCGAGCAGCGCGGCATCGTCATCATCCACCAGGAGCTGGCGCTGGTGCCGTTCCTCTCCCTCGCGGAGAACATCTTCCTCGGCAACGAGCACGCGCGGCGCGGCTTCATCGACTGGAACGAGACGCTCCGGCACGCCACCGAGGTGCTGCGCCGGGTGGGGCTCGACGACCACCCGGAGACCCGGGTCGCCGACATCGGCGTCGGCAAGCAGCAGCTGGTGGAGATCGCCAAGGCGCTGTCGAAGAAGGTGAAGCTGCTGATCCTCGACGAGCCGACCGCGGCGCTCAACGACGAGGACAGCGGCAAGCTCCTGGACCTGATCCTGGAGCTGAAGAAACAGGGCATCACCTCGATCGTCATCTCGCACAAGCTCAACGAGATCCGCAGGGTCGCCGACAAGGTGACCATCCTGCGCGACGGACGGACCATCGAGACGCTCGACGTGAAGGCGCCGGAGACCACCGAGGACCGGATCATCAGCGGCATGGTCGGCCGGGACCTGGAGCACCGCTTCCCGGAGCGCACCCCGCACGAGCCGGAGGAGGGCACCGCGCCCGCCCTGGAGATCCGCGGCTGGACCGTGCACCACCCCATCGACCAGTACCGCAAGGTGGTCGACGACGTGTCGCTGCACGTGCGGCGCGGGGAGATCGTCGGCATCGCCGGGCTGATGGGCGCCGGCCGCACGGAGCTGGCGATGAGCGTCTTCGGCCGCTCCTACGGCCGGTACGCGGGCGGCACGGTCCTCAAGGACGGCGAGGAGATCCGTACGAAGTCGGTCGCGGAGGCGGTGCGGCACGGCATCGCGTACGTCACCGAGGACCGCAAGCACTACGGGCTCAACCTCATCGACACCATCAACCGGAACATCTCGCTGAGCGCGCTCGGCAAGGTGGCGCGGGCCGGTGTGGTCGACGAGCACGAGGAGCGGAGGGTGGCCGAGTCCTTCCGCACCTCGATGAACATCAAGGCGCCGACCGTGTTCGAGCCGGTGGGCAAGCTGTCGGGCGGCAACCAGCAGAAGGTCGTCCTCAGCAAGTGGATCTTCACGGGCCCGGACGTGCTGATCCTCGACGAGCCCACCCGCGGCATCGACGTGGGCGCCAAGTACGAGATCTACACGGTCATCGACCGGCTGGCCGCCGAGGGCAAGGCGGTGGTCTTCATCTCCTCCGAGCTGCCGGAGCTGCTCGGCATGTGCGACCGCATCTACACCATGGCCGCCGGACGGCTGACCGGGGAGTTCTCGCGGTCCGAGGCCTCGCAGGAATCGCTGATGCGTCAGATGACGAAGGACAAAGAGGTAACCCGATGAGCACGGATGTGACCGCCAAGACGCCGGCCCCGGCGCCGTCCGGGAAGGGAGGCGGGGCCGCGGACGGCGGACTGTGGGGGCTGGTCGTGGAGGGCATGCGCCGCAACATGCGGCAGTACGGCATGCTGATCGCCCTGGGCCTGATCGTGGCGCTGTTCGCGGTGTGGACCGACGGCGACCTGCTGCTCCCGCGCAACGTCTCCAACCTGGTGCTGCAGAACAGCCACATCCTGATCCTCGCGATCGGCATGATGCTGGTCATCATCGCCGGCCACATCGATCTGTCGGTGGGGTCGCTGACCGCGTTCGTCGGCTCGCTGGCCGCCGTGCTCATGGTCAAGAACGACATGCCCTGGCCGCTGGCGGTGGTGCTGTGTCTGGCGATCGGCGCGGTCGCCGGCGCCGTCCAGGGGTTCTTCATCGCGTACGGCGGCATACCGTCGTTCATCGTGACCCTGGCGGGCATGCTGATCTTCCGCGGACTGACGGAGATCTTCCTGGAGGGGCAGACCCTCGGCCCGTTCCCCAAGGGGGAGCAGAAGATCGGCAACGGCTTCCTGCCGGAGGTCGGCCCGGAGACCAACTACCACAACCTCACGCTGCTGCTCGGGTTGGTGCTGATCGCCGCCGTGCTGCTCCAGGAGGTGCGGGACCGCAAACGGCAGAAGTCGTTCTCGCTGGACGTGCTGCCGCGCAACCTGTTCCTGCTGAAGCTGGTCGCGGTGACCGCGGCCATCCTCACGGTCACCCTGCTGCTGGCCAGCTACAAGGGCACCCCGGTCGTGCTGCTGATCCTGGGCGTGCTCGTGGTCGGCTACAGCTACGTGATGCGCAACACCGTCATCGGCCGCCACATCTACGCCATCGGCGGCAACCTGCCGGCGGCCAAGCTGTCCGGTGTGAAGGACAAGAAGGTCACCTTCTCCGTCTTCCTCAACATGGGCATGCTCGCGGCCCTGGCCGGTCTGGTGGTCGCCGCCCGGCTGAACGCGGCCTCGCCGAAGGCGGGCCTCAACTTCGAACTCGAGGCGATCGCCTCGGCGTTCATCGGCGGGGCGTCCATGAGCGGCGGTGTCGGCACCGTCCTCGGCGCCATCATCGGCGGTCTGGTCCTCGGCGTGCTGAACAACGGCATGAACCTGCTCAGCGTCGGCACCGACTGGCAGCAGGTCATCAAGGGCCTCGCCCTGCTGGCCGCGGTCGGCTTCGACGTGTGGAACAAGCGCAAGGTCGGTTCGTAAGTCAGCCCGGGCCCCGCCGCGCGGCGGGGCCCCTTCCCCTCAGGGAGCCGCACTGATGGAACTGAACAGACGCACGGTCATCGCGGGAGCCGCGGCGGCGGGAGTGGCCGCCACCGCCTTCGGCGGCACGGCGCACGCCTCCTCCAAGGGCCGGGGCGGGCCGGTGAGGGAGCTGTTCGGCCGGCTCGCCGACGGCACCCGGGTGGACCGCTGGACGCTGGAGAACGGCGGCACCCGGATGGAGGTCCTCTCCTACGGCGGCATCGTCCATTCCCTGGAGGTCCCGGACCGGCGCGGCCGGTACGCCAACGTCTCCCTCGGTCTGCGCACCCTGGAGGAGTACGTCGCCTCCAGCCCGTACTTCGGGGCGCTGATCGGCCGGTACGGCAACCGCATCGACAAGGGGACCTTCACCCTCGGCGGCACCCGGTACCAGCTCTCCGTCAACGACGGCGAGAACAGCCTGCACGGCGGCGCGCAGGGCTTCGACAAGCGCGTCTGGGACGTCGAGCCCTTCACCCGCGGCTCCGACGTCGGCCTGCACCTCTACTACACGGCCGTCGACGGGGAGATGGGCTACCCGGGCACCCTGCGCACCAAGGTGACGTACACCCTCACCCGGGACGGCGACTGGCGCATCGACTACGAGGCCGTCACCGACCGGCCCACGGTCGTCAACCTCACCAGTCACGTCTACTGGAACCTGGCCGGCGAGGGCAGCGGCAGCGTCCTCGACCACGAGCTGTCGATCCCCGCCTCCCGCTACACCCCGGTCGACGCGGGCCTGATCCCCACCGGCGAACTGGCGAAGGTCGCCGGCACCCCGTTCGACTTCCGGCGGGCCAAGCCGGTCGGCCGGGACATCCGCACCGCCCACCGGCAACTCCTGTACGGGCAGGGCTTCGACCACAACTGGGTGCTGGACAAGGGCGTCACCGCCCGGCCCGGGCACGCGGCGACCCTGCGCGACCCTGCCTCGGGCCGCACCCTGCGCATCGCGACGAACGAGCCGGGCCTGCAGTTCTACTCCGGCAACTTCCTCGACGGCACCCTCACCGGCACCGGCGCCCGGATCTACCGGCAGGGCGACGGGCTGTGCCTGGAGACCCAGCACTTCCCGGACTCGCCGAACCAGCCGTCGTTCCCGTCGACCGTGCTGCGCCCCGGCGAGACCTACCGGACGACGACGGTGCACACGTTCGGGACGTGAACCACCCGCCCGTGTGAGCGGTTTCGGTGTGAGCACGATCACGAAGCGTCCTCACATTTTCCTCACACGTGCTGAACGGCGCCCCGCTCCGCTCCGTACTCCTGGGTGGCCCGTGCTCCCCCGCGCGGGCCACCCAGGCATGACGGGCCCGCACGCCCCCGGCGGGTCCGCCGCACTCGGAGGTTCCCTTGGCCGACAACGTCACCTCGTTGTTCCGCAGCACCGCGGCGCACAGCCCGTCGATGGCGGCGCTGGCGAGGGAGAGCGACGGGGCCGGCCCGGTGGACTTCTGCATTCCGTGCAACCCGTACTTCCCCACCCCCGCCATGTTCGACGAGATGGCGTCCCGGCTGCGCGACATCATCACGTACTACCCGAGCAGCGCGGACACCATCACCGCCGAGCTGTGCAGCCTCCTCCAGCTCCCGCCGCAGTGCGTGGCGATGGGCAACGGCTCGACGGAGCTCATCACCTGGATCGACCATCTGCTGGTGCGCGAGTCGCTCGCCGTGCCCGTGCCGACGTTCGGCCGCTGGACCGACCAGCCGATGGAGACCGGCAAGCGGGTCGACATGTTCCCGCTCCAGGAGTCCAGCGGCTTCGCCCTGGACCTCGCGCAGTACGCCGAGTTCATCCGCGCCCGCGGCACCAGGGTCGCCGTCATCTGCAACCCGAACAACCCCGACGGCGGCTTCCTGCACAGGCACGCGGTCGTGCAGTTCATGGACGCCATGGCCGATCTGGACCTCGTGGTGATCGACGAGTCGTTCCTGGAGTTCGCCGACGCCGAGAACGAGCCGAGCGTGGTGCAGGAGGCGATGCTGCGCCCCAACGTCATCGTGCTGCGCAGCCTCGGCAAGAACTTCGGCCTGCACGGCATCCGCTTCGGCTACCTCGTCGCCAACCCGGCGCTCGCGGGGCGGGTGCGCTCGATGCTGCCCAAGTGGAACCTCAACTCCTTCGCCGAGCACGTGGTGTTCATGCTGAAGGAACACGGCGCCGAGTACGCGCAGAGCCTGCACCAGGTGCGCCGCGACCGGATGGACATGTCCGGCCAGCTCTCCTCGCTGCCCGGCCTCACGGTCTACCCGTCGCAGGGCAACTTCCTCTTCGTGCGCCTGCCCGTCGGCGCCGAGGGGACCGTGGTGCGGGACCGGCTGCTCACCGAGCACCGGATCCTGGTGCGTGAGTGCGGCAACAAGATCGGTTCGTCCAGCCGCTTCCTGCGTCTCGTGGTGCGCCCCCAGGTCGACGTCCGTCGCCTGGTGACCGGCCTGGAACAGGTGCTCTACGGGACGTCCAGGAGGGGAGCCGCCGTGCCCGAGCAGGCCACAGGGACCGCCTACAGCTCGGGCACGGCGGCGGTGGACCGTCTGGTGAGCCAGACCAACGGGGCCGGGACGCGCGGCCTCGCACAGGCCGCCGGCGCCGGCATGCCGCTCCCCGCCGCCGCGCCCGCCCCCGCCGCGGTGGGCCCGGGCGGCGGGATGCCGGTGCCGGCCGCGGCGGGGCTGCCGCAGCCGGAGCCCCTGCCCGTGCCGCAGGAGGCGCCCCGGCCACAGCCCGCCCCTCAGCCGGCGCCGCAGCCGGTTCCCGTGCCCCAGCCCCAGCCGCAGCAGTTCCCGCAGCCGGCGGCCTACCCGGAGCCGGTCCCGCAACCCGCCCCGGCCCCGCAGCCTCTCGCCCCCGCGGCCGCGTTCGCGGCGCCCGCGCCCGCGCCCGCGCCGATGCAGGTCCCGCCGCCCACCGGGCCGACCCCGCCCGGCGTCCCGGCGCGCGGCGGGCTGACGGCTGCCCAGGTGCGGGGCACGGACGGGCTGTCCATGGCCCCGGCGACAGGCTGGCCGGGGGCGCAGAGCTGGCCGGACGCGGCGGGGATGGGACAGGCGGCCGGCTGAGACGCCTGCGGCCGGCCGGCTCGCGGTCGGTACCGGTGGTCGGGCGGTACGGCGGAGACGGCGGGCGGGGGCGGGCGGACGTCCGCCCCCGCCGGCCGGTCAGCTTTCCGGGCACTCCTTCCACGCGAGGTGGTACACCGTGCTGATGTCCCCGTCGGTGGAGTCCATCGTCATGAAGCTGACCTTGGACGGGTCGCTTCCGGCGGTGACTCTCAGCTCGGTGTTGATGTTGAAGTTGCGCTGCACGCCGCAGGGCGCGTAGACGAGCTGCGCCCAGTCGGTCTCGTCGGTGGCCTGCCAGTTGTCGTCGTACGGGCCCGCGAAGGGGTGGGTGCGGTACTCGGTGTTGGGCGACCCCTGGAAGTAGTACGAGGCCCGCTGGGTGCCCCGCGCGCCGGGCTGGAGCGCGGCGAAGCCGCGGTAGTCGGCGCTGGCGATGGCGTAGGTGAAGCCCTGCGGGACATGGACGAGCAGGCTGAGCTGGCAGTTCTTGCGGGCGGCCGTGGGGTCGGAGTTCCCGCCGGCCTGGGCGAGGTAGTCGCTGTAGGTCACGGTGAACGCGGTGTTGTCGGCCGAGACGGCGACGGCCGCGGTTCCGGCGGGACATCCCGAGCCGTTCACCGTGGCGACCTTGATGACGATCTTGTCCGGCGGCGGGTCCTCGAAAGAGGACCCCGGGTTGTGCGCGGGCAGCGCGGCGCCGAGCAGCGTGGCCGCCGCGACGCCGAGGAGCAGGCCTCCAGCCATGGTTCTCCGTCCTTGGGGTGGGGGGTTGGTGCGGTGCGATCGTTGAAGCGTCATGCACATGCCAACATGCGGACGCATGCGACCCCGGCTTCGTGGAGGAGGCATGAAGGAGCGGTGAAGACCGGGAGCGCTCGCATCGTATGGAGCGCCGCGACGGCCGGACAGGGCGAACTCCGGCCATTCACTCCCGGTCCGTATACCGCCGGTGAACGCGGCCGGACGCCGCCGGCGGACGCCACGGGCGCGCCGGGACTCCCGCGTGGAAGAGGGCCGTTCCGGTTCGGGGACAATGACCCACCAGCACCGCTAGTGGAACGGACCAGGAGGCGCTCCCTTGGAGCTCAGCAGGCGCACCTTCACCGCCCTGACCGGCACGGCCGCGCTCGGCCTCGCGCTGGCCGGCAGCGGCGGGGCGGCGACCGGCCCGCGGGGGCCGCGCGTCGTGCCGACCGGCCCGCCGCCCCCGCTGCCGGAGGCCGACGGCCGGCGCCATCACGTCACGTACGACCGGCACTCCCTGCTGGTCGACGGCAGGCGGCTGGTGCTGTGGTCCGCGGAGGTCCACCCGTTCCGGCTGCCCAGCCCGTCGCTGTGGCGGGACGTGCTGCAGAAGCTGCGCGCGCACGGCTTCACCGCGGTGGACGTGCCCGTGCCGTGGAACGTCCACTCCCCCGCGCCCGGCGTACACGACTTCACCGGCGTGCGGGACCTCAACCGCTTCCTGTCGGTCGCCGCCGAGGAGCGGCTGTACGTGGTGCTGCGGCCCGGCCCCTACCTGGGCGCGGACCTGGACGCCGGAGGCCTGCCCGGCTGGCTGACGGCCGCCCCGGGCTCCGCCCGCACCGACGACCCCGAGTACCTGCGGCACGCCGAGGCGTGGCTCGCCGCCGTCGACGCCATCGCCGTACGGCACCTGTACACCGCGGGCGGCGGGACGGTGCTGCTGTACCGCCTCGAGGACGGGCGTCCGGTGCCGGCCGGGGACCCGGCGGCGCGCGCCCACCGGGCCCGGCTGCTCGCGAAGGCGCGCGCCGACCGCATCGACGTGCCCGTGCTCGACGGGGAACGGTGGACCGGCGGCGACGGGCCGCCCACGGCCGGCCTCACCGCCGTGGCGGGCGGGGCGGCCGACGCCTGGGGCGGTCCGCTGTCCGGCGGCGAGGGCTACGCGCGGGTGCGGAAGACCCACGACGCGACGCACGAGCGGCGGCGCCGTCTCGCCGCCCTCGCCGACCGGGTCACCGTGCACCACACCGGCATGGGGTTCGGCGGGACGTCGTGGGGCTGGCTGCCGGGACCGGGCGTCTACACCTCGTACGACCACGGGGCGGTCCTCGACGAGGGACGGCAGCCCGCGCCGAACATGGCCGCCGCCCAGCAGCTCGGCCATCTGGTGCGCACCGTGCCCGACCTGGCCCGGCTGGAACCGGACGGGGACGGGGAGGAGCGCGCCGCGGACGGCCGGCTGACGGTGCGCCGGCTGGCCAACCCCGACACCGGCGCGCGGTTCTTCGTGGTGCGCAACGACACCGACGAGGAGGTGCGCGCCCTGCTGCCGGACACCGGCATCGAGGTGCCGGTCACCGTGGCCGCGGGCGACACCAAGCTGGTCGCCTCCCGTCTCCGCCTGGGCCACCGCACCCTGGCGTTCACCACCGCCCAGCCGATGCTCTGCGTCTCCACCGGGCGGCAGGACGTGGCCGTGTTCGTCGGCCGCGACGGGGAGACCGCCCATGTGGCGCTGGACTGCGAGAAGCAGCCGGGCGCCGACCGCGCCGACACCGAGCCCGCCTGGGCCTACGACCACGACCGGAAGCGGCTGAACGTCGTCTCCCCGCTCGGCGTGGGCGGCCTGAGCCGGGTGCTGGTCAAGGACGGCGACTCCGAGACACCCCTCGTGCTGCTGTTCGCCGACGACGAGACCGCGCTGCGCCTGTGGACGTACGAGACCCCGGCCGGACCGCTCGTGGTGTACGGCCCCGCGCTGCTCCGCTCGGCCGAACTGCGCGGCTCCACGCTCCATCTGACGGGTGATGTCACCGCCGAGACCGGTGTGGAGGTGTGGGGGCCGCGCGGCGTCGCCGAGGTCACCTGGAACGGCGCGCACGTGCCCACCTACGTGGGGCGCGCCCGCAGCCGTGTGATGGAGGGGCTGATGCCCGCCGTGCGCGCGGTGGCGCTGCCCGCGCTGGACGGCTGGCGGTGCCGCACGGAGAACCCGGAGTCCGACCCGGACTTCGACGACTCGGCCTGGACGGTCGCCGACCGCACCGCCTCGCACAGCACCACGCCGGTGCCCGAGGGCGGGCCCGTGCTGTTCGCGGACGACTACGGCTACCACCACGGCGACGTCTGGTACCGGGGGCGGCTGGAGGACCTGAGCGGCATCCGGTCGGTGGCGCTGTCCTACAGCACCGGCACCCAGGGGCTGCTGATGGCCTGGATGGACGGCCGGCCGCTCGGCACCCACCGTATGCCGGCGCCCGACGAGGACACCGCCGCGCGCGGCACCTGGACGGCCACGGCCCGCTTCGACGTCCCCGGGGCGGTGCAGAGCCCCGGCGAGCATGTGCTGTCGGTGCTGGTGCGGCCCATGCAGCACGCCGGCACGGAGCCCGGGGAGGACGCGCACAAGGCCGCGCGCGGGCTGGTCGCCGTGGAGTTCGCGGGCGGCGACCGCAGCGTGGAGTGGCGGGTGCGGGGCGCCACCGACCCGGAGCGGGTGACCGGCCCGTTCAACAACGGCGGCCTGTACGGGGAGCGGCGCGGCTGGCATCTGCCGGACCACGACGACCGCGGCTGGCGGGTGGTGGAGTTCCCGCGCGCGCGGCGGCGGCAGGGGGTCACCTGGTACCGCACCCGGTTCCGGCTGGGCTTCGAACCCGAGCTGGACGCGTCGGTCGGGCTCACCCTGGAGGACGACCCGGAGCGCGCCTACCGGGTGCAGGTCTTCCTCAACGGCTGGAACCTGGGCCAGTACGTCAACGACGTGGGCCCGCAGCACACCTTCGCCCTGCCGAACGGCATCCTGCGCACCCGCGGCGCCAACACCCTGGCGCTGGCGGTGCTGTCCGACGGGACCACCCCGGCCGGGCCCGGGAAGGTCACGCTGACGCTGCTGGGCGCGGCGCGCGGCGGTGTCCCGGTCGAGCCGGTGGACCCACCGGGGAGGTGAGCCCACCGGCGCGCGGGAGACCGGGCGCCGGGTCACGCCGCGCGCGCGTCACGCCAGCCGGATCACGTTCCAGGACAGCGGCTCCAGCACGGCCGTGAGGCGGCCGCCGTCCAGCGTGGTGCCCTCGGCCGCGTGCGGGACCACCCGGTCCGGCTCGGCGAGGGTGTTGCGGGCGTCGGGGTCGGCGTCCGCGAGCACGCTGTGCCCGGTGACCGACGTCAGGCCGAGCCCGTTCAGCGTGACGTCCAGCGGCAGCGGCTCGGTGCGGGAGCGGTTGACGGCGAACACGGTGACCGTGCCGTCCTCGCCCCGCACCGCGGTCGCGTGCAGCAGATCCGCCTCCCCGTACTTCTTCGTCCCGTACGTCGGGGAGTCCACGCGCACGTCGAGGACCTCGCCGCGGCCGTACTTCGAGGCCTGGGCGAAGGGGAAGAACGTCGTCTGCCGCCAGGCCGGGCCGCCCGGCTCGGTCATGATCGGGGCGATCACGTTGACCAGCTGCGCGAGGCAGGCGACGGTGACCCGGTCCGCGTGCCGGAGCAGCGCGATCAGCAGGGAGCCGAGGACGACCGCGTCCAGGACGCTGTAGTTGTCCTCCAGCAGGCGCGGCGCCTCGGGCCAGTCGAGGGCGCTCACCTGCTCCTCGGTGCGGGACATGTACCAGACGTTCCACTCGTCGAACGAGAGGTTGATCTTCTTCCGGGACTTCAGCCGGGCCCCGACGTGGTCGCAGGTGGCGACCACGTCCTCGATGAAGCTCTCCATGTCGACGGCGGAGGCGAGGAAGGAGTCCACGTCGCCGTCGAGCGGCTCGTAGTAGGCGTGCAGGGAGATGTGGTCGACCAGGTCGTACGTCTCCTGCAGGACGGTCGCCTCCCACTCGGCGAAGGTCGGCATGGAGCGGCCCGAGGAGCCGCAGGCGACGAGCTGCACGCCGGGGTCGATCTGGCGCATGGCGCGGGCGGTCTCGGCGGCGGTCCTGCCGTACTCGGCGGCGGTCTTGTGGCCGGTCTGCCAGGGGCCGTCCATCTCGTTGCCCAGGCACCACAGCCGGATGCCGAACGGGTCCTTGTCGCCGTGCTCGGCGCGCAGGTCGGACAGGGCGGTGCCGCCCGGGTGGTTGGCGTACTCCTGGAGCTGGAGCGCCTCGGCGACGCCCCGGGTGCCGAGGTTGAGGGCCATCATCGGCTCGGCCTGCGGCCCGATCTTCCGCAGGAAGGAGATGTACTCGGACAGGCCGAAGCGGTTGGTCTCGGTGGACCGCCAGGCCAGGTCCAGGCGGCGCGGGCGCTCCTCGACGGGGCCGACGGAGTCCTCCCAGCGGTAGCCGGAGACGAAGTTGCCGCCGGGGTAGCGGACGGCGGTGACCCCGAGTTCGCGGACCAGGTCCAGGACGTCGCCGCGAATGCCGTCGGCGTCGGCGGTGGGGTGGCCCGGTTCGAAGACGCCGGTGTAGACGCACCGGCCGAGGTGCTCGACGAAGGAGCCGAACAGCCGGGGGTCGACCGTGCCGACGGTGAAGGCGGGGTCCAGGGTGAAGCGGGCGGTGCGCATCGTGTCCTTTCGACGGGTCGGGTCCTGCTGCGGGAGCGTCACCGGCCGGCGAGTCGGGTGGGGGCGACGCCCGCCACGATCTGGCGCTGCCTCTGCCCATCATGTGCACGAACCCTGTGCGTTCGATATCTCGGATGACGCCCGTAACTTCGAACGGACCGTATGGGGGACGCCCTCGTGCGTCAATGCCCCGGACACGAACGCGCACGGCCTTCACGCGCGGACGGCGGGCGGGGACGGCCGGAACAGGGCGCATCCGTCACCGGGACGGCATGACGCGGACACATCTATCCGCGTAGGCTCGAACAGGCTTCAACCGGCCGCAGAGGGAAGCGAGGGGGCGCGATGGGGTTCGCGGACGCGGCCATGGGCCCGGCCACGTTCCTCGGTGAGTTCTACCCGTCCTTCTGGTGGGTCCCGGCCGGCGTGCTGGCCGCCGCCCTGGCCATCAAGGTGCCCACGATCATCCGGCTGTGGAGCGACCCCCTGCTGCGCGCCGTCGGCGGGCTGCTGCTGCTCGCCTGCGCGGTGTTCGTGTTCGTCGCGCCCTCCACCATCGGCTGGGTCAACCGCGTCACCGGCGTGCCCAACATCTCCGCGCCCTGGGTGTACTCCCTGCTCACCGCGTTCTGCGGGTCCTGCCTGGTGCTGATCATCGCCTGGCGTGACGGTCTGTCCGAGCGGACCGCCGCGACCCGCCGCGCCACCCGGCTGGTGGTCACCGCGTACGGGGGCGTGATCGTCGCCCTGTGGGTGCTGTTCGCCCTCGCGGACGTGCCCGTGGAGCGCACGCGGGACCTGGACACCTACTACGCCACCACGCCGTTCATGCGCGAGGAGATCCTGCTCTACCTCCTCGCGCACACCACCGCCGCGCTCATCACCTCGAAGCTGATCTGGAACTGGATCCGCACCGACGGACTCGACGCGCTGCTGCGCTGGGGACTGAAGTTCCTCGGCCTCGGCTACGCCCTCAACCTGGGCTTCGACGCGGCCAAGCTCACCGCCGTGGGCGCCCGCTGGACCGGCAACGACCTTGACTGGCTCAACCTGCACGTGGCCCCGGCGCTCGCCTGTCTGTCCGCCGTGTCCATCGCCGTCGGCTTCATCCTCCCGCACGCGGGCCAGTACCTGCACGACCGCTGGCGGATCCGGCTCGCCCACCAGCGGCTGCGCCCGCTGTACCTGCTGATGCGGCAGGTGCACGGCTCCGGGCTGCCCGTCGCCTGGCGTGCCAGCCCCGAACTGCGGCTCACCCGGCGGGAGACGTTCATCCGGGACGTGCTGCTGCCGCTCGCCCGCCGCACCGACGAACGGCTGCGGGAGCGCTCGTACGCCGCCGCCCTGGACCTGGGCTGCCCGCCGGAGCGGGCGCGGGCCGTGGCGGCGGCCGTGGTGATCCTCGACGCCGTCGAGGCGCCGCCCGGCGCGGAGAGCGACCACGGAGCCGACACCACGGAGCTGCTCCACGAGATCGGGGCCGTCTCCCGCACCCTGTGCCACCCCGAACTGATCCGGGAGGTCCGCGCCCGCGCCGCGGCGCCCGGCGGCACCGTGGCGGTCACCGAGTGATCCCGCGGACCACGGATCTGGCCGAAACGGCACGCGACTTGGCATATTGCACAGGTGACCGATCGACGCCCAGGGGAACAGGGAGACAGCGGTGCGTACCAGGAAGGAGATGCGTCGCCTCGCTGACGCCCTCATCGACCCCATCCGGGTGCGGGTCCCCGCGGACCCCGAGGTCCTGTTCGAGGCGCTGGTCGCGTCCGTGAGCGCCTGGCGGGGGCGCGAGGTGCACGTGCACCGGGCGGCCTTCCCGCCGCACACCGCGAGCGGCCTGTGGCTGGAGCGCGACACCCACGACGACGTCGTGGTGGACGAACGCGCCGCCGTGTGGCACCAGATCGTCATCCTCTGCCACGAGGTGTGGCACATGAACCGCCGCCCCGCCGACGAGCCCGCGCCGGTGGGCCGGCCGCGTCCGGTCGCCGCGCGCACCGACTTCAGCCTCGCCGAGGAGCAGGAGGCCGACAAGTTCGGCATGCTGATGGGCCGCCGGCTGCGGTCCTGGCTGGACACCTCGGCCGGCACCGCGCCCGCCGCCGAGCCGGGCGACCCGCAGGACCTCGCCGGCCGGATCGGCGCCGCGCTCAACTACCGCGGGACCAAGAGATGACGGGCGGCCTGCTCAACTACGTGAGCTGCGGGGTGCTGTGGCTCGGGCTGCTGATCAAGGCGCCCGATCTGCTGCGGCACCGGCGCGACCCGTATCTGCGGGCCATCTGCGCGGTGCTCGGCCTGGCCGGGCTGTGCTTCTTCCTGGGCGCGCCGCCGACCGTCGGCGCCGTCAACCGGATCGGCGGGGTGCCCAACCTCGCGGCGCCCCTCACCTATGTGGCGATCACCGGGTACTGCGCCGCCTCGCAGGTGCTCATCGTGCACTGGCGGGGCGGGCCCCGGGTGCGCTGCACCGCCCGCCGCTGGATCGTCGCCTACGCCGTCGTCGTGGTCGGCATCGCCGTCACGTTCGCGCTCGGCGAGGCGCCCGTGGAGCGCCGCACGGATCTGGACACCTACTACGCGACGACGCCGTACATCGCGGAGATGATCGTGCTGTACCTGCTGGCGCACCTCACCGCGGCCACCGTCACCGCGGTGTCCTCGCTGCGCTGGGCGCGCCGGGTGCGCGGCGGGCTGCGGGCGGGGCTGCTGCTGCTCGGCGCGGGCGCGGCCTGCGGCGCCGGGTACAGCGTGACCAAGCTGGTCGCGGTGGCCGCCCGCTGGACCGGGCGGGACTGGACGGCGCTCGGCACCACCGTCTCCCCGGCCGCCGCAGGACTCGGGGCGCTGCTCACGGTCGTCGGGGTGCTGGTGCCGCTGACCCTGCCCCGGGTGGCCGAGGCGCGGCGGGCCCGGCGGACGTACGCCCGCCTCGAGCCGCTGGAGCGGGCGCTGGACGACCTGCTGACCCGCAGGACGCTGCGGCTGCCCCGGCCCCGGTTCGCCTCCCCCGCGGCCCGGCTGATGTGGCGTCAGACCAGTATTCTCAACGCCCTCGGCCATCTCGACGCCTACCTCGACCGGGAGCTGTTCGACCGCACCCGGACCGGCGTGCTGGCGGCCACGGGCGACCCGGCGCGCGCCGAGGCCGCCGCCTGGGCCGCCGTGATCACCGCGGCGGTACGCCGGGAGGCCGACCCGGGCCTGCGCGTGCCGCCGTCCCGCACGGGCGCACGTCCGCTCGCGCCGGTGCCGGAGCCGGAGCTGCTGGTCGGCATCGCCGACGCGCTCGCCGTTCCCGCGCCCCCGCTCCCGGTGCCCGTCGTGCCCACCGGCACCCCGACGGCGGGCACCGCGTGAGCCGGGGCGCAGGGGTGAGGAGGCGGCCGGCATGAGTCTCGTCGTGTATCTGGCGGCCTTCGTGTTCGGGATGACGTCGGTGCTGCTGGTGCGCCGTCCGCGCCGCGCGCTGCGCAACCCGCTGGCCGTCTCCACCTGTGTGTCGATCCTGCTCGGCGCGCTGGTCTTCGTGTGCGCGGCCCCGGCCACCCTGGCCCGGGTCAACGCCCTCACCGGCGTCCCCAACTTCGGGGCCCCGCTGACCTACGGCATGATCTGCGCGTACAGCTGCGCGGTGCTGGTGCTGCTGATCAACTGGCGGGGCGGCCCGCGCCCGCTGGTTCGGCGGCTCGTACTGCGCTGCGTGGCCGTCTACGGGGTGCTGGTGGCCGCCGTGGTGGTGCTGTTCGCGCTGGCGGACGCGCGCACCGAGCGCCTCACCGACCTGGACACCTACTACGCGGACACCCCGTTCATGCGGGAGATGATCCTGCTCTACCTGCTGGGGCACGCCGCGTCGATGCTGGTGATGTGCGCGGTCTGCGTGAAGTGGGCGCGGGAGGTGTCGGGGCCGCTGCGCACCGGGCTGCGGCTGATCATGGCGGGCGCGCTGATCGACGTGGTGGGCTTCGTGGCGGCCAAGTGCGTGGCCGTGGCCGCCCGTTGGGCCGGTCGCGACCTGGACTTCCTGTCCACCACGGTGGCCCCGCCGCTGGCGTCGCTGGCCGCGCTGCTGTGCTCCGCCGGGTATCTGCTGCCGTCCGCGGTCGCGCAGTGGCGGGCGTGGGCCGACCACCGGCGGCTGGCGCCGCTGTGGGACCTGGTGCGGTCGGTGTCCACCGCGCCCAAGCCGCCGACCGGCTGGTGGCAGCTGCCGCAGGCGCGGCTGCAGTGGCGCGAGGTGTCCATCCACGACGCGCTGCTGGTGCTCGCCCCCTACTTCGACCACCGCGTCCGGGAACGGGTCCGCGACTCCGCCCTGCGCGCGGGACACCCCCCGCACCAGGCGCGGCTCGCGGCGGAGGCGGCGATGCTCACCGACGCGGCGCGCCGGGCCGCCGCCCGCGAGGAGCCGCCCGAGAGCGCGGGCAGCTACCGGCTGCACGCCACCGAGGTGTCCGGCACCGGCGGGCTCGTCGAGCTGGCCCAGGCGCTGCACCGGCCGCCCTCCCGCACGTCCGCGCACGACGGCGCGGCACCGTCCTCCCTTTCCGGATCCGTGAGCGAACCCGAGGAGCCCCATGTCGCGTAGAGCTGTCGTCATCGGTGCCGGACTGTCCGGCATGCTGGCCGCGGCCGTCCTGTCCGCCGCGGGGGCGGACGAGGTGGTCGTGGTGGACCGGGACGAGCTGCCCGACGGTCCGGCGCACCGCCGGGGGCTGCCCCAGGGGCGGCACGCGCATCTGCTGATGGCGGGCGGACTCCGGGCGATGGAGGAGCTGCTGGAGGGCGCGGAACTGCGCAAACGCCTGCTGGCGGCCGGGGCCCACGAGATACCCCTGAACTCGGGCATGGTGGCGCTCACCCCCGAGGGCTGGCTGCGGCGCTGGCGGCGCACAGGACCGTCCATGCTGACCTGCACGCGGGCGCTGCTGGACTGGGTGGTGCGGGAGGCGGTGCTGGAGCGGGCCCCGGTGAGGGTCCGCAAGGGTGCCGTGGTGGGGCTGACCGGCACGGCGGATCAGGTGCGCGGGGTGCGGCTGGCGGAACCGGGCGGGGACGTCGGCCTGGACGCGGACCTGGTCGTCGACGCGAGCGGCCGCGGCACCCGGGTGGTGAGCTGGCTCGACGGGCTCGGCGTGACGGGGGTGCGGGAGCGGGCCGTGGACTCGGGGCTGGTGAACGCCACCCGGCTCTACCGGGTGCCGGAGGGTGCGGAGGACTTCCCGCTGACGATCGTGCAGCCCAACCCGTATCTGTCCCGGCCGGCGCGCAGCGCGATGGTCATGCCGGTGGAGGGCGGCCGCTGGCTGGTGAGCTGCGGCGGGTCGCGCGGCGGGGAGCCGCCGTCCGACCCGGAGGGGTTCCTCCGGTACACGCTGGCGCTGCCCGACCCGATCGTCGGGCGGCTGATCTCGGGCGCGGAACCGCTGGGCGACGTGCATCTGAGCCGCTCGACCAGCAACGTACGGCGCTATCTGGAGAAGCTGCCGCGGTGGCCGGAGCGGTTCGTGGTGCTCGGCGACGCCCTGGCCACGTTCAACCCGGCGTACGGGCACGGCATGTCGGTGGCCGCGTTCGGGGCGCGGGTGCTGAGCCGGGAGCTGACCCGGGGCGGCATGACGACGCCCGGTCTGGCACGGCGGGTGGTGCGGGGCGCCGCGCGGGCGGCGGAACCGGCCTGGACCATGGCCGTCAGCCAGGACGTGCTCTACCCGGACGTACGCGGCGGCGGCCGCCCCTCCCCGGCGGACCGCCTGGTGACGGCGTACACCCGCCGCATGATGCGCGCGGCGACCGGCTCGTTCACGGCGGCGTCGGTGATCTGGGACGTGACGAGCCTGCTGACTCCGCCGACCCGCATGTTCCGCCCGACGGCAGCTGTGGCCGCCCTTGCGGGCCCGCCACTGCCCCCGCTGACGGAGGCGCCGCTGACGACGCAGGAGCGGGAGCTGGTACGGAGGCTGGACCGGACGGGGGTGTGAGGACGCGGGAGTCGGACTCCCGCGCCGTCCCGGCCTCTTGGGGCCCGCCCTAACCCGCGAACGCGGGCTGGGCGACACCCTTGCCCGCTCCCGGGACCACCAGCAAGGAACCGGCCAGCGGGTGCGGGGCCGTGAGGCCCACCCGGGCCGTGGTGATGTAGAGGTCGGTGAGGCCGGGGCCGCCGAAGGCGCAGCAGGTGACGCGGGGGACGGGCAGGTCGATCACCCGGTCCAGGTCGCCGGACGGCGTGTAGCGGCGTACCGCTCCGCCGTCCCACAGGGCCACCCACACACAGCCGTCGGCGTCGACGGTGAGGCCGTCGGGGAAGCCGGCGCCCTCCTCGATCTCCGCGAGCGGGCGGCGGTTCGAAAGCGTGCCGTCCTCGCCGTAGTCGAACACGTCGACGCGGCGGGTGGGCGTGTCGATGTAGTACATCAGCCGGCCGTCAGGGCTCCAGCCGGTGCCGTTGCTGACCGTCACGTCGTCCAGGAGGACGGTGACCTGGCCGTCCCCGGTCACCCGGGACAGCGTGCCGCCGCCGGGCGCCTCGTCGTAACGCATGGTGCCCGCGAGGAGGCTGCCGTCGGGGGCCACGGCGGCGTCGTTGCCGCGGCGGCCCGGGACCGGCTCGCGGTGCAGCCAGCGGAAGGTGTCGTCGGGGTCGAGCAGACCGACGCCGTCCCGCAGGTTCAGCACCAGGCCACCGCCCACGCGCGGCTTGGCCGCGCCCACGTGCTGCTCGGTACGGCGCACGGTGCGGCGGCCGGTGGCCGGGTCGTAGGTGTGCACCCGGGAGTTGAGGATGTCGATCCACAGCAGCCGCCCGGTGGCCGGGTCCCAGGTGGCCCCCTCGCCCAGTTCCGCCTCCGCGCGGACCGCGACGTCGAACGCGAGTGTCATGCCATGCTCCTGTGGCCCAGCCGCTCGGAGAGGTCCGCGGCGCCCTTGACGGCGAGCTGCTCCAGCTCGTCCAGGCGCTCGTCGCTCCAGCGGATCATCGGTACGGAAATGGACAGCGCGGCGACGACCTGCCCGGTGCGGTCGCGCACCGGGGCGGCGACGCAGGACACGTCCGGGTTGGACTCGCGGCTCTCCACGGCCACACCCCGCGTACGGATCTCGGCGAGGGTCTCGCGCAGGACGGCCGGGTCGGTGATGCTGTTCGGGGTCATCGCGGTCAGCTCCGCGCCGTCGGGGAAACGCGCGGCCAGTTCCTGCTCGGGAAGGGAGGCCAGCAGCATCTTGCCGACGGAGGTGCAGTGCGCGGGGAGCCGGCGGCCGGCCGCCGACACCATCCGCACCGCGTGGGTGGAGTCCACCTTGGCGATGTAGATGACGTCGGTGTCCTCCAGGATCGCCACGTGCACGGTCTCGTCGCAGGTCTCGGCGACGGAACGGGCGACCTGCTGCCCCTCGGCGGCCAGGTCCAGGTGCTCGGCGTACCGGGCGCCGAGCTGGTACGGCCGTACGCCCAGCCGGTAGCGGCCGGGCTGGCCGGCGACCGGGACGACGTACTTGCGGGCGGCGAGCGTGGTGACCAGCTCGTGGACGGTGGTGCGCGGCAACTGGAGCTTGCGCACGATGTCGGGGGCGGACAGCGTGCCGTCCCCGTCCAGGAAGAGCTCGAGAATGTCGAGAGCCCGGGTCACGGCTGGCACAAGTCGTCCCACGACCGGCCCCTCCTAGCGTTCGATATACCAACAAACGATCGGCATGACGAACATAGGCTAGCCATCCCCCACCCCAGGGGCAACGCCCAAAAGGGGCGCGGGGAACGGCGCGACCAGCCACGACGAACCCGCACGGGCCCAACGCCCCGCACCACCCACCCCCTCATGGGCGCGGGGAACCGCGCGACCAGCCCCCGCCCACCCGCACCCGGCGGCGAACCCCCTACTCACCCCCGCCCCCCAACACCCCCCTCAACCGCTGCGCCCGTAACACCAACTCCAACTCGAACCGCCGATCCGGATCGTCCACCGACCCCCCGAACAACTCCCGTATCTGCCGCAACCGGTACCGCACCGTCTGCGGATGCACCCCCAACCGCGCCGCCACCTCCGGCGCCCCGCCGCGCGTCTCCAGCCATGCCAGCAGCGTCTCCGCCAGCCGCCGCCCATGCGCGGGGGCGCAGTGCGCGAGCGGCGCCAGACACCGCAGCGCGAGATCGTCGATCAGCTCCTCCGGCTGCAGCAGCACCAGCGCCTCGGTGTGCTCGGTGCAGTACAGCACCTCCCCGCACGGCAGCAGCCCCCGCTCCATCAGCCGCACCGCCGCCTCCGCCCAGCGCAGCGACTTCGCCGCCTCGGTGACCGGCACGGGCGGCCCGATCGCCCCGGACCAGCCGGCGAGCGCCCGGTGCAGCAGCTCGGGGCGGCCGGCCGCGTCCGGCTCGGGCACGACCATGCGGGGCCGCTCGTGCTCCATGTCGAGCAGTACCCCCTGCCCCACCGCGGGCGCGACGGCCTCGCGCGCGGGCCGCAGCAGCACGCCCGCCGCGACCCGGTCGGGCACGGGCCAGCCGATGCGGGCGGCGCGTTCGGCGAGCGCGTCGGCCGGGTCGCCCCGGTGGTGCTCGGCGAGCATCAGGTCCATCAGCCGCCGCTGCAGCCGCAGCCGCTCCCCCGCCTGACGCGCGGCCGCCTCGGCGTACCCGCGTACCGACTGGTCGACCAGCCCGTCCAGGTACTCGTAGCCGGCGTCGACGAGTTCGTACATGGCGGGCGGCGGGATGTCGAGGCGCTGGCCGATCTCGGCGAACCGGCGCCAGGCCATGCGGACGCCCATCCGGTAGGTCGCCTGGAGGGCGTCCAGGGAGCGCCCGTTGAGCCCTTCGCCGCGTCCGAAATCCTGGAAGACGCCGGGCGGCACGGTGGGCCGGCCCACCGAATGGTCGCCGTGGGCGAGGTGCCGGACGAACACCTCGATGGCGCGGCGGATGCCGATGAGGGCCATGGGCTCGCCGGAGTCGTCGAGGACGACCGGTAGATGCGGGTACTCGCGCCGGATCTCGCCCATGATCTCCTCGGCCAGCGCGGGCGCCTCGGCGAGGGCGATCTCGGCGAACCGGCGTACCTGGTGGCGGGGTACGGCGTGCCAGGCGGAGCGGGCGGGCAGGGTGCGGGAGGCCGTCACGGGTCAGCTCCCCTGGTCGGCCTGCTCGTAGGTGATCAGTGGCGTGTTCGGCTGGTCGGGGGCGGCCTCGAGCAGGGCCACGACGCCGTACGCCGTTCCCACGGCGAGGACGGCGGCGAGCGCGACCGTCAGGCAGGCGGCGAGCAGTCTGGACATCGCAGGGTCAGCCTCTCTGTCGGGGAGGGTTCCCCACCCCCACGTGACCGACCACCCCTGTCCGTCGTGCCCCAGTCTCGGCACGACATTGACACTCCGTCAAGGGGCGCTTACGGTTCCCAGCTCCAGGGGGTGGGGACTCCCGCACGCGCACTGTCCCGTACGGCGGGGCCCGTCAGCGGCCCGCCGACCGAGCCTCTGGAGTGCCCGGATGCGCCGTTCAGTCTCCCCGTTCTCCCTGGTCCTGCTGGGTCTCGGCACCTTCCTCCTGGTGCTGGCGCCCCTCCTCGCCTGGTACGTGCAGCCACGGGCCGCCGTGAACCCCACCGACATCGACACCACCGCCGTCTACACCGGCCGGGGCAGCGTCTTCGACCTGGAGAAGGCCGAGACGGTGCCGGACCGGCGCATCACCGTCACCCAGCGGGTGCGGGGGAACGTGCGGGAGAGCGAGCGCAGCGGCAAGGCGGTGTGGGACGTCACCACGTCCGTCGACACCGACAGGACGCTGCCGGCCGCCGATCCGCACGACGCGCTGTCGTTCACCCCGCACCGCTGGGTGCTGGACCGGCGTACCACCGAGCCGGTGCAGTGCTGCGGCGCGAAGCCGCGCATCCAGGGCGAGGCGTATCTCAAGTTCCCCTTCGACGTGCGGAAACGCTCCTACCGGTGGTGGGACAACACGCTCGGCGACACGGTCGTGCTGCGTTACCGGGGCACCGAGAAGGTCCTGGGCCACACCGGCTACCGCTTCACCGGGTCGGTGCCGCCCACCCGCACCGGCACCCGGCTGGTGCCCGGCACCCTCGTCGGTCTGCCCGAGGCCGGACAGGTCGCGGCCGAGGAGTGGTACGCCAACCACGGCGTGGAGCTGGTCGTCGACCCGCGCACCGGCCGGGTGCTGTACGCACGGACCGGACCGCGGCAGACGCTGCGCGCCCCGGGCGGGACGAAGGACGCGGCGGTGCTGCTGGACGCCGAGAGGATCGCGTTCACCGAGGAGACCCAGCGGGCCGCCGTGGAGCAGGCGAAGGACGACGGTGCCCGGCTGCGGCTGCTGGGTGAGACCGCGCCGCTCGGCGCGGCGGCCGCGGGCGGCCTGTTCGCCGCGGCCGGTGCCGTTCTCCTGGCGCGGGGCCGGAAGGTGACGGAGCGTCCGGATCCGTTCGCCCCGTCCGCATGACCCTCACCGAAAGAAGTGACTCCCGAGTAAGAAAAGCCGGAAATTGTCACGCCGGTGAGTAGCCGTGGGGAACGCCTGGGCGAAAACTGTGCCATCCCCACCCGCACACAGACCGTCCACACCCCCCACCCAGGACGTCCCGGGGTCCTCCTCAGGGCCCCGGCTCCGGGGCCGCCGGCCCCGCCCCACCCCCTGCGCACCACCCCGCGTTCCGCCCCACGCCGAGTCACACCGAGACGAGTTGGAGCACCGATGCCCCAGCACGTGCCGTCCTCGCTGCGCGCAGAACTCCCCGGCGCACGGCAGCGAACCCCGGCGCTCCCCCCACATCCGCGCCGGATCGTCTTCCTCGCCCACCGGGACCTGGGCAGCCCGTCCGCCGGCGGCTCCGAGCTGCTGGTCGACCGTCTCGCCGACGGCCTGACCAGACGCGGCCACCAGGTCACCCTGCTGTGCGGAGGGCCCGCGGCCTTCCGCGACTACCGGGTGGTGTCGGCGGGCGGACCGTACGACCACTACCTGCGCGCCCGTTCCGCGTTCGCCCGGCAGGTCGGCGACTGCGACCTGCTGGTCGAGGTCTGCAACGGCATGCCGTACTTCGCGCCGCTGTGGCACCGCGGACCCACCCTGTGCCTGGTCAACCATGTGCACACCGATCTGTGGCCGATGCGGTTCGGCGGCCCGCTGGCGCCCGCCGCGCGGCTCGGCCGGAAGCTGGAGCACTGGGCCCTCGCCGGGGCGCACCGGCACGGCCTGGTCGTCGCGGTGTCCCCGTCCACGGCGCACGCCCTGCGGCGCATCGGCGTACCCCGGGACCGCATCCGTGTGGTGCACAACGGGGTCGCCGAGCCGGGCCCGCGCACCGAACGCTCCCCGGATCCGCTGTTCGTGGCGGTGGGCCGGCTCGTCGAGTACAAGCGGATCGACCTGCTGCTGCGGCTGTGGGAACGGGTCCGGCCGGTCACCGGCGGCACCCTGGTGATCGTCGGCGACGGTCCCGAACGGGAGCGTCTGGAGCGGCTCGCCGGGCCCGGCGTCCGGTTCACCGGGCATGTCTCCGAGGCCGAGAAGCACCGGCTGCTGTGCGCGGCCTGGCTGCTGCTGCACCCCTCCGCCGTGGAGGGCTGGGGCCTCGTCGTCACCGAGGCGGCGGCCCGGGAGACCCCGGCGGTCGCCTTCGACGTGCCCGGACTGCGCGACTCCGTACGGGACGGCGAGACGGGCGTGCTCGCCCGGGGCGAGTCCTCCTTCGCCGCCGCCTGGATCTCCCTCACCCTGGCTCCTGAACGGCGCGCCCACATGGGCAAGGCGGCACGCGACGTCGCCGCCCGCTACCGGTGGGAGCACACCGTGCGCCAGTTCCGGGCGGTCGCCCGGGAGGCCGCACGGTGAGACGTTCCCGCCGACCGGGAGGCACCGGCGCGTTGCCGGGAACCGGCAAGGATCCGTCGCTGCGGCGCTCCCTCGCGCTGTTCCGCGCCTTCCTGCGCGAGCAGGACGACCCGGACGCCTGTTACTCCCTGCTCGCCCGCGACGCCGTCGACCAGGTCGAGGCGTACGACGGGCCGGTGGCCGGGCGGGTCGTCGTGGACATCGGCGGCGGCAGCGGGCACGTCACCCGCGAGTTCCGCGCCCGGGGCGCGCTCGCCTGCCTGTGCGAGCCCGACGCGCGGGAGCTGGGCGGGAAGCCGCCCGAGGGCGCGGTGCTCGCGGACGGCTATCTGCTGCCGCTCGCCGACGGGGCCGCGGACGTCACGTTCTCCTCCAACGTGCTGGAGCACGTGGCCGATCCGCAGACCTTCCTCAGCGAGCTGGTGCGGGTGACCCGTCCGGGCGGGCTGATCTACGTGTCGTTCACCAACTGGCTGTCCCCGTGGGGCGGTCACGAGTGGGCGCCCTGGCACTACCTGGGCGCCGGACGGGCCCGCGCCCGGTACGAGCGCCGCACCGGCCGGCCCGCGAAGCACACCCTCGGCGAGAACCTGTTCGCCGTGCACGTCGGCCCCACCCTGCGCCAGGTGCGCGCCCGCGACGACGTGCGGATCGTCTCCGCGCGCTCCCGCTACTGGCCGTTCCTGACGGAGACCGTGGTGAAGGCGCCCGGCCTCCGCGAGTTCGCCACCTGGAACCTCCTCCTCATCCTCCGGCGGTGTCCCGCATGACGACCACGGTCCAGGCTCCCCCTCCCACCGCCGTCCCGGCCGGACCCGCCGCGTCGGGACCGCCGCGCGGCCCCCGCCCCCGCCGCTGGCTGCTCGGCTTCTGGGCGGCGGTGTTCGTCATGCTCCTGGCCGTCCAGCCGGGGCGGCAGACCTTCGACACGAAGCTCGGCGTCACCGTCGACCCGGGACGGTTCCTCGCCGACCTGGGGCAGCTGTGGCAGAGCCGGGGCTCGTTCGGCGGGATCGCCGACCAGTACACGGGCTACCTGTGGCCGATGCTGCCGTACTACTGGCTGGCCGACCTGGTGCGGCTGCCGGTGTGGCTGGCGGAGCGGCTGTGGATGTCGCTGATCGTGACGGCCGCGTTCTGGGGCGCGCTGCGGCTGGCGGAGCGGCTGCGCGTCGGCAGCGGCGCGTCCCGCCTTCTCGCGGCGGCGGCGTACGCGCTGTGGCCGGTGTTCACCGCGGTCGTCGGCTCCACCTCGGCCGCCGCGCTGCCCGGCGCCGTGATGCCGTGGGTGCTGCTGCCGCTGGCCGACCAGCGGTACGCGGCCCGGGTCGCGGCGCTGCGGTCGGCGCTGCTGGTGCCGTTCATGGGCGGCGTCAACGCGGCCTCCACGCTGGCGTCGTTGCTGCCGGTCGGGCTGTATCTGCTGTCCCGCCCGCCGGGTGCGCGGAAGTGGAAGCTGATCGCGTGGTGGGCGCCCGCGGTGGCGGTGGCGACCGCCTGGTGGTGGATGCCGCTGCTGCTCCTCGGCATCCACGGCGAGAACTTCCTCCCGTACATCGAGACCGCGCGCACCACCACCGACACCATGGCCGCGACGGAGGCGCTGCGCGGCGCCGGCAACTGGGTGGCGTACCTGCACTTCGGCGAGCCGTGGCTCCCGGCCGGCTGGGCGGTCGCGTCCTCGGCCGTGGTCATCGTCTGCTCGGCGTGCGCGGCGGGCCTCGGCCTCGCGGGTCTGGCCCGGCGGGACATGCCGGAGCGGCGCTGGCTGGTGCTGACCGTGGTGGCGGCGGTGCTGGTGCTGCTCGCCGGGTACGGCGGCGCGTCCGGCGGGCCTTTCGACTCCACGGTGCGGGACTGGCTGGACGGCCGGCTGTCGCCGTTCCGGAACGTCTACAAGTTCCAGACGGGTCCGGCGCTCGCGCTCGTCCTCGGTCTGGCGCACCTCGCCGGGCGGGGCGTGCCCGGCCGGGGCACGCGACGGCGGCCGGGGACGCGGACGTCGGCGCTGCTCGCGGCGGTGCTGGTGCTGCCGGGGCTGGCCTGGCCGTACGTCAGCGGCAAGGTGCTGGGTCCCGGCTCGTTCCAGGAGATTCCCGCGTACTGGCGGGCGACGGCCGACTGGCTGGAGAGGAACTCGCCGGACGCGCGCGCCCTGGTCGTGCCGGCGACCGCGCACGGCATCCACACCTGGGGATCGACCGTCGACCAGCCGCTGGACGTGGTCGCCGCATCCCCGTGGGCGCAGCGCGACTACGTGCCGTTCGGCACGCCCGGCAACCGGCGGGCCCTGGACGCGGTGGAGCAGGCGCTGCTCACCGGCGGTGAAGTGCCGGGACTCGCCGACTACTTGAGCCGGGCGGGCGTGCACTACGTCGTCGTCCGCAACGACCTCGACCCGGACCAGCTCGGCCAGGTGCCCACGGCGACGGTGAAGCGCGCCCTGGAGCAGTCCGGGTACGAGCGGGTCGAGGGCCTGGGTCCGGTGACGACCGGCGGGGTCATCGCCCCGGACACCCCGCTCCAGGTGGAGGGCTTGTACCCACGGCAGCGCGCGGTGGAGATCTACCGTCCGGCGGGCGCGGGCGTGCCCCGGCCGGGTCAGGCGGAGCTGCTGCCGGTGGCCGACACGGCCGTGGTGTCGGGCGGGCCCGAGTCGCTGCTGCCACCGGCTCGGGAATTACGCGGCCGTCCCGCCGTGCTGACCGGTGACGCGCATCCGGGCCTGGGCGTCCCCGCCGTGCAGGTGACCGGTGACGGGCTGCGCCGCGCGGACACCCGGTTCGGGCTGGTCAACTCCAACACCTCGTACACGTACACGCCCGAGGAGCGGAACGCTCCCGACGCCGCCCAGGATCCGGGCGAACCACCGAGGCAGATCCTCCCGTCGACGGGCGAGGAGCACCAGACGGTGGCCGAACTGCGCGGCGCACGCGAGGTGTCGGCGTCCTCCTACGGCAACTGGCTGTTCCATCTGCCGCAGTACGACCCGGTGCACGCCTTCGACGGCGACCCGGCGACCGGCTGGGCGGAGGGCTCCGAGGGCACCCCGGACGGGCAGTGGCTGCGGATCGCCTTCGACGGCCGCTACGACATGCCGGACTCGATCCGCGTCACCCCGCTCCCCCAGAACGGGGTGCGGGCGGCGCCGACCGAGGTGCGCGTGGAGACGGAGAACGGCTCCGCGACCTCGTTCCTGCGCGTCGACGGCGAACGGGAGCGGATCGACGTGCCGGCAGGGCCGACCCGTTGGACGAAGCTCACGATCACCGACTCGACCGCCCCGCGTCCGGGTGTCACCGGCGCCGGGTTCTCCGAGGTGGAGCTGCCGGGCGTGCGGGTGACACGGCTGCTGCGGCTGCCCGAGGACGGCGAGGACACGGCGGCCCCGGCGCGGGTCGTGTCGCTGCACCGGGCCGCCGACCCCACCGGACTGTCCCTCGCGAGCGGCGAGTCGGGGCTGCGCCGGGTCGTCGACGCCGGCCAGGCCGGGACGTACGCGGTGCGGGCGCGCGCGGTGGCGGTGCCGGGCGAGGCGCTGGACCGGATGCTGTACGAGGTGGCGCCCGGGCAGCGGCGGCGGATCGTCGCGACGGCGGACTCCACGGCACGGCTCGGCGCGGGTCTGTCCGCGCGGAACCTCACCGACGGGGACCTCACCACCGCGTGGATCGCGGGCGGCGACCCGACCGTACGGCTGAGCTGGCCGGGGAAGCGGCGGATCGGCGAACTGGTGCTGGCGCCCGCGGGCGGGCTGTCGGCGCGGGCGGCCGAGGTGCGGATCACCTCCCCGGCGGGCGCGGTGGTCGCGGGCGTCGACGACAACGGCTGGGTGCGGTTCCCGCCGATGACGACGGACCGCCTGGACATCACGGTCACCCGCACCGCCCCGCTCACCGTGCACAACCCGGCGGTGGGCGAGGACCTGCAGCTCCCGGTGGGCCTGACGGAGGCGTACGTCCCGGCACTCGACGAGTACCGCACCCCCCAGCCGAAGGGCGACCCCGCCTTCTCGCTGGCGTGCGGCAAGGGCCCGGCGCTGACGGTGGACGGCGAGCGGTACGACACGGCCGTGCGCGGCAGCGTCCGGGACCTGGTGGAACGGCGGCCCGTCGAGGTGACGCCGTGCCGCGACGGACGCACCGTCCCCGGGCTCGACCTCACGGCGGGCCCGCACGAGATCGAGGCGGACGACACGCCCCCGCTCACCACGACCGAGGTGACGCTCACCCTCGGGACCGTGCCGGACCGCGCGTCCGCCGAACGCGACCTGCGCGTACGGGACTGGACGGGCGACCACCGCGAGGTCCTGGTCGGCCCGGGCGCCGCCTCGTACCTGACGACGCACGAGAACCACAACGACGGCTGGAAAGCCACCCTCGACGGCAAGGAACTGACCCCGCTCCGGCTGGACGGCTGGCAGCAGGGGTGGCTGGTCCCGGCGGGCGGGGGCGGCACGCTGAAGCTCGTCTACGAGCCCGCCACGACGTACGACGCCGCACTGATCGCGAGCGGCGCGGGGATCGTGGCCCTGGCGGGCCTGCTGCTGTGGCGTCGCCGTGCGGAGAACCCGGACGCGCCGCAACCGACGGCCCCGGCGCCTGGGGTGTGGCTGGGCGCGGTGGCGGTGACGCTGACGGGCGTGGTGATCGCGGGCTGGTGGGCCCTGCTGGTGCCTGCGCTGGCGCTGGTCGCGTGGCGCCGGCGGTCCCTGCTGGCCCCGGTGGCCTTCGCGGCCCTGGCGGGGGCCGGCATCGCGGCGGCGGTGGGCGCGGGCGGTGCGGTGCATGAGGGCGAGGGGGCGTTCGGGCATGTGGCCCAGGTGCTGGCGTTGACGGGGTTGTTCGCGGGGCTGGTGACGTGGGGGGCGGGCCGGGAGCGGGACGATGCGGCGGGCGGCGGGGATCCGGGGCCCGGAGAGGGAGACGCGGAGGCGCCGGCAGGCGGTGAGCGTGGCACCGGGCCGCGCGGCGCCGGTCACCAGCCCGGCGCCCCGGCAGCCACGGCACCGCTGCCCACCCTGGCGAACCCCGCCACCACGACCCGCCCCGCATCCTCACCGCCCCCGGCGGCCCGGGTACGCCCGTTCCTGCCGCCGCTGCCGTCGCGGGACGGCCGGAGAGGGCGGGGGCCGACAGGGCCCGCGCGCCCAGGGGGCGGAGGCCCCACACCCCCCGGCACGGGAGGTCCCGCGTGAGTGCGCACACCTGCCCGGGGGCCGACGGCCCGAGGGGCCTGGACCTCGCAGGTCCGGGCCTCGCAGGCCCCGCGGCTCCCTGGGCCGGCGGCCCCGCCACCCCCGGGGCCGAAGGCCCCACAGCCCCCCGCGCGGGAGGCCCCGCATGACCGCTCCCGCCCGTCAGGGCGTGAACCCCCGCCTCCCCTTCCCCGTCGTCGACGAGATCTCCCGCCACTGTCTCCAGCACCAGGAACCGGAAACCGTGCACATCGAGGTGCACCTCCCCGGCGGCCTGGACCCAGGGCGCCTGCGCAAGGCGTTCGCGGAAGCCCTGCGCCGGCACCCGAGGAGCCTCGTCCGCGAGGCGCCCACCCGCTGGTACCGGCGGCGGTACGAGTGGGAGGTGACCGACGGGCCGGACGGGGAGCCCGTGACCTTCCCGGTGCCGGGCGAGCACGCCCTTCGGGACGCCCGCATTCGCGCACTGCGCGTGGCACCCCCGCTCACCGTGTCACCGCCGGTCCGGCTGGAGGCCGTAGCCACCGCCGAGGGCACCGTCCTCCTCCTCACCGTCCACCACACCGCCATGGACGGCCCCGCCTGCCTGCGCGTCCTCGCCACCGCCGCCGAGCTGTACGGCGGGCGGGACAACGAGCCGGCCGCCCCGCCCGGCCGGCCCCCGGACGCGCCGCCCGTCCCGTCGGACACCCCGTCCCCGTGGGCGCGGCCCGCCCGGGTGGCACGCGGCACGCCCGGTCCGGCGCCCGGGAACGGGCTGATCGTCACGGAGCTGCCGTTGCCACGCCGTCCGCAGGGCGCCCCGTACACGGTGAACGACCAGCTGATGGCTGCCACCGCCCTGACCGTGGCGCAGTGGAACCGGGAGCGGGGCGCCGGCCAGGGCCGCCCGCTGCGGATCACCATGCCGGTGGACGACCGCCCCCGGGACACCGGCATGCCGATCGGCAACGGCACCCGCCTGGTGGACGTGGCCTTCGCACCGGAGGAACCAAGCCCGGACGCGGTGCCGGAGCTGCTGCGCCGTACCGCTCTGCGCACCCGCGCCCTGAAGGCCCTCCCCCGCCCCCAGTTGGGGCACGGCGCGGCGCTGCTGACGGCGCCCTGGGCGCCGGTCGTCTGCCGTGCCGCGCTGACCCGGGCGGTGCGGAGGGCGGCGGCACCGTGGACGTCGACCACGCTGCTCAGCAACATCGGCCGCGTCCCGTACCCGCTGGACTTCGGGGAGGACGCGGGCCGGGCGCAAGCCGTGTGGTTCTCGGCGCCCGCCCGGATGCCGCGCGGGCTGACCTTCACCACCGCGTCCACGGCGGGCCGGCTGCATCTGGCCCTGCGCTGGTCGAGCGCCCTGCTCGGGGACGCGGACGGGGCCCATCTGCGCGACCTCTTCGCGCACCACCTGCGGACCACGGAGGCGACCTGAGTGACCACCACCGCATCCCCGCCGCCCGAGCTGCGCGACTTCTACGAGAACCCCGCCGTGCCCGTCGCCTCGGGGCCCTCCCGGAGTCTGCGCCAGGCCCGCGTGCTGGCCCGCGCGCTGGGCCCGGCGGGCGTCTCGGGTCCGCGCACGGTCCTGGACATCGGCTGCGGAGACGGCACCGCGGCCGCCACCGCCGCACCACTGCTGCGTGGCCATCGGCTGGTCGGCGTCGACTGGTCGCAGGACGCCCTCACCCGGGCGCGCACCCGGCTGCCGTACGCGGTGCGCGGTGAACTCGGCGACCACGGCCTGCCGTTCGCGTCGGAGTCGGCGGACGCCGTGCTGTTCAGCGAGGTGCTGGAGCATCTCGTCGACCCGGACGCGGCGCTCGACGAGATCCGCCGCGTGCTGCGGCCCGGCGGTCATCTCATGCTGTCCACACCGAACTTGGCGGCCTGGTACAACCGCGCCCTGCTGCTCGCCGGGGTGCAGCCCGTCTTCTCCGAGGTGAGTTTGCGCGGCATCCACGGCCGGCCGGGCACGGAGGTCGTCGGGCATCTGCGGCTCTACACCGCCCGCGCGCTGCGGGAGTTCGTCGCCGCGTCCGGCTTCACCGTCGTAGGGCTGGAGGGGGCGCCGTTCCACGGGGTGCCGCGGCTGCTGCGGCCGGTGGACCGGCTGGCCTGCGCGGCGCCGTCGCTCGCGTCGATCCTGCTGCTGCACGCGCGGCGGACGTGAGGGGGCGGGGGGACATGTGGTGGGGAGTGGCCGCGGCGCTGCTGGCGAACGTCCTGTACAGCGCGGGGTTCGTGCTGGAGAAGCGGGCGCTGGGCGCGCTGCCCGAGGTGACGGTGCGGCGGCCGGCCCGGCTGCTGCGGCTGGTGCTGGGCAGCCCGCTGTGGATCGGCGGCTCCCTCGCCCTCGCGGCCGGGTTCGCCGCGCAGCTCGCCGTGTACCGCACGCTGCCGATCGCCGCCGCGCAGGGCCTGTTCGTGTCCGGTCTGGTGCTGCTGGTGCTGCTGTCGGCGCGGCTGCTGGGCGAGGAGACCAGCGGCCGGGAGCGGTACGCGCTCGGCGCGATCCTGCTGGCGCTGCTGATGGTGGTGCTGTCACTGCGGGAGAGCGGCGCGGACGCCGACACGGTGGGCCGGGACGCGCCGTACCCGCTGATCCTGCTGGTGTGCGTGCCGGCGCTGGCGGCCGGGGTGTGGCTGTACTCGTCCGCCGAGCGCAACGCCCGCCACCGGCACCGGCTGCCCACCACCGGCGTGGAGTACGGCGTGGCCGTGGGCCTGCTCTACGGGGTCAGCTCGCTCGCCGTGAAGGGCGTGTCCGGTCACCTGACGGCCGGAGGCATCGGCGCGTCCGTCGTCGCCCTGCTCCGCTCCCCGTACCCGTATCTGCTGCTGTTCACCGGGGCGTTCGGGCTGGTGATGTCGCAGGCGGCGCTGCAGCGCTGCCGGGCCTCGCTGATCGTGCCGGTGTGCACGACCGTGACCTGCCTGTTCACGGCGGTGCTCGGCACGCTGTCGTTCGGCGAGGAACTCCCCGACGAGCCGCTGCGCCTCGCGCTGCGCGTGCTCGGCACCGTCCTCGCGGTGACCGTGCTGCTGGCCATGCCCAAGCACGACACCGCGCCCCGATCCCCCGCCACACCGAGGAGTTGACGTCACCGTGAAGCCCGACGACCCGCTGCTGAGGATTCTCGCCTGCCCGCTCGACAAGGGGCCGCTGCGTCTGCTCGCCGCGGACGACGAGGACGGGGAGGCGCTGTACAACCCGCGGCTGCGCCGCCGTTACCCGGTCGTCGACGGCATCCCGCAGCTGCTGCCGTCGTCCGGGGAGCAGGTGCCGGAGGAGGAGCACGAACGGCTGCTGGCGCGGGCGGCCGAGGCCCCGGGGACGGCGCCGTGACGGGGCGGCGCACGCTCGCGGCGCGGGCGGCGTCCGTGCTGCCCGCGCGCGTGGTGGCGGCGACGGCCCGCGCGGTCTACCCCCGCTTCGAGCCGGAACTGGCCCGCCTGGCCGACCTGTGTCCGCCGGGCTGCGACACGGCCGTGGACGTCGGCGCCTGGTACGGCCCGTGGACGCACCGGCTGGCCCGGCACGCCCGCCGCGTGGTCACCCTGGAGCCGGTGCCGCGCCTGGCCCGGCTCCTCGGCGCGACCGCCCCGCCGAACGTACGGGTGATCCGCGCGGCCGCCTCCGACCGGCCCGGCATCGCCCGGCTGTGGCTGCCGGACGACGACGCCGGCGCGCAGGGCGTCTCCTCGCTGGTCCGCCGGGACATCCACGGGCACGCCCTGGACGTCACCTGCGTCGCCCTGGACGACCTGGGCCTGCGCGACGTCGGCTTCCTGAAGATCGACGTGGACGGCAACGAGCCTGCGGTGCTGCGCGGGGCGACCGGCATCCTCGCCCGCGACCGCCCGGCCCTCTTCATCGAACTGGAGTCACGCATCCAGCCGATCGCCCCGGTGGTGACGTATCTGTCCCTGCTGGGCTACGACGGCTGGGTGCTGCCCGCCGGCACCTGGATCCCGCTGTCCCGCTTCCCGCTGGAGGCCCACCAACAGCGCACCGCGTACGTCGCCACGCACGGGCTGCTGCGCCGGATCCTCCCCTCCGAGCGGCTGCGCGGCCCCCGTTACGTCAACTCGGTGCTGTTCCTCCCGGACGGCCGCCGCCCGGGAGAGCCTCCGGTGGGCGACGATGGGTCCCGTGCCCACCGGACGACGCCCACCTGAACCGTTCACCCCGTTCCACTTCCAGCTGGTGCTGCTGCGCCGCATGGCCGACCACAACCCCGGCCTGGTGGAGGACGCCCGGCGCGCGCTGGGCGCCTCCCTCGCCGACATGCGGGAGGCCAACCGCCGCTGGCAGGCGATGGTCCGCTCACCGCGCTCCCGCCCGGCGCTGTCCCGGTACCGCTCGGTGCTGGGCGAGCCGGAGTCCCGTACCCGGCGCCGGGTCGGCGACCTGGACTGCGAGGCGTGGCAGTGGCCGCTGCCGCTCTGGCCGGACCTGCGCTTCGAGGTGCTGACCCCGGCGGGCGGGGGCCCGGTGTGGAACGAGTGGCTGGTCCGCGCGCCCGGCGCGCCCGCGCCCGCCCTGCGCACGCTGGAGGACCTCACGCCCTGGTCGTGCACGGTGGACGAGGTGGCCCGCGCGTTCGCCCCGGCCCGCCCGCTGGAGGGCTCGGCGCCCACCCGGTGGGGACTCGCCTTCACCGCCCCGGACGCGGAGGGCCGGCCTCACGAGGTGGTCGCGGAGTTCACCTGGGGCCTGCTCCAGCGCACGGCCGTCAGCGACGCGCCGCCTCGATGATCCGCTCCACGACCACGGGCAGCGACTCGGGGTGCAGCCACAGGAACAGGTTCGGCTCGACCAGCTCCAGCTCCATCACCCGGGGCCGCCCGTCGTCCCCGGTCACCAGGTCCACCCGCGCGTACAGCAGCTCGGGCGCGCCGGGCACGGCGGCCAACGCAGTTTCCGCGACCGTGAGTTCGTCCGCCGTGGGGTGCCAGTCGGTCAGCCCCGGGTGGGCGGTCTTCCGCTGGTCGTAGGGGGTGCCGGGCGCGAGCACCGGCCCCTTCCTGCTGGCGTGCAGCAGCTTCCCGCCGAAGAACTGCAGCGCCCGCTCCCCGCCGCTGTCGATGGCCCGCACGTACGGCTGCACCATCGCCGTGAACCCGTCGTCGTGCAGGCGCCGCACATGCCGTACGGCCGTGTCGTGCTCGTCCGGGGTGTAGCGGGCCGCGAACCGGGCGCCCGCGCCGGAGGCGGGCTTGACCACGAACTCGATGCCGTCAGGGAGGTCCACGGCGTCCCCGGGTGCCAGGTACCGCGTCTCCACCACGGGCACCCCGGCCGCGGCGAGGTCCGCGAGGTAGCGCTTGTCCGTGTTCCAGCGCACCACGTCCGCCGGGTTGGCCAGCCGGGTCAGCGCCCCGCACCGCTCGGCCCACGCGGTGAACTCGGCCGCCCGCCAGCTGTAGTCCCAGGTGGAGCGGATCACGGCGAGGTCGAAGCGGGCCCAGTCGACGCGGTCGTCGTCCCACACCTCGGCGGACGCCTCCGCCCCGGCCTCGTTCAACGCCCGCACCAGCACCGGCAGATCCCGGTCCTCGGCCACGTCGGGCCCGTCCGCACAGGTCACCAGCGCGACACGCACCACGCCGCCTCACCCCTCCCACGACCACCACTTCGGCTCCGCGAGGAGGCTAACAACCACGAGCGGGGCCGCTAGCGGTCGTCCTCCGGGTCCCAGTCCAGCAGCCGCACCTTGGCAACCGTGCGGACGTGGCGGCGCATCGCTGCGGCGGCCTGGCGGGGGCGGCCGTCGGCGATCGCGTCGAGGATCGCCCGGTGCTGGGCGAGGGAACGGTTCGGGCGGCCGGGCTGGCGCAGCGACTCGGTGCGGCTCTCCGCGATCTGCTCCGCGATGGAGCGCATGAACTCCGCGAGCAGGGCGCTGTGCGCGGCCGCCGTCACCGCCGCGTGGAACCGGCGGTCGCCCTCCACGCCCGCGCCGCCCGCCTCGATCTCCTCGGCCATGTGCGCGAGCGCGGACCGCATCGCCGCCAGGTCGTCGTCCGTGCGCCGCTCGGCGGCCAGTTCGGCGAGCTTGGTCTCCAGGGCCTCCCGCGCCTCCAGGACGTCGGGCAGCCGCCGGCGCCGCTCCACCATCCGCTCGACCGGCTCGACGTCCAGGCTGTCCCGTACGAGATAGGTGCCGCCGCCGTGCCGGGCCTCGACCAGCCCCTGCACCTCCAGCACGACGATCGCCTGCTTCACGGAGGCGCGGCTCACGCCGAGCCGCTGGGCCAGGTCACGCTCGGGCGGCAGGCGGTCCCCTGCGCGCAGGCCGCCTTCGGCGACGTACTGGCGCAGCCGGTCCAGCACCTGTTCGTACAGGCGCTGTTTCGCCATCGGGCGCAGGGCGTCGGTCACGGCGGTCCCCCTCTCTCCGGGAGATTAGCACCGGGTCTTCACGAGTGGACGAGTGGCTGAGCCAATTCCTGCGCGACCCCTTGACGCGCCTCCGCGCGGGCCGCACGCTGTGCCACCGAACGGACCACGCCATTCCAGCGCCGAAAGTGGTTCAGCCACTCATCCACTCGGGAGCCCGCATGTCCCCCGAACTCCTGTCCATCCTCGTCCTCGCGGTGGTGTTCGTCATCGCCACCACCCGCTCCGTGAACATGGGGGCGCTCGCCTTCGCCGCCGCCTTCGGGGTCGGCACGCTCGTCGCCGACCTCGACGCGGACGGCGTCTTCGCCGGCTTCCCCGGCGATCTGTTCGTCGTCCTCGTCGGCGTCACCTATCTGTTCGCCCTGGCCCGCGCCAACGGCACCACCGACTGGCTGGTGCACGCGGCCGTGCGAATGGTGCGGGGGCGGGTGGCGCTGATCCCGTGGGTGATGTTCGCCCTGACCGGCGCGCTCACCGCGATCGGCGCGGTCAGCCCGGCCGCGGTCGCGATCGTCGCGCCGATCGCCCTGAGCTTCGCCGCCCGGTACGGCATCAGTCCGCTGCTGATGGGCGCGATGGTGGTGCACGGGGCGCAGGCCGGCGGCTTCTCGCCGATCAGCATCTACGGCTCGATCGTCAACGGCATCGTGGAGCGCGAGAAGCTCCCCGGCAGCGAGATCACGCTGTTCCTCGCCTCCCTGCTGGCGAACCTGGTCATCGCGGCGGTGGTGTTCGCCGTGTGCGGCGGGCCGAAGCTGTGGCGGCAGGGGGCGGTCGCGGAGACAGGCGTCTCGCCGGTGAAGAGGGAGGACGAGCCGGGCCGTACCGCGGTCAGTGGGGGTGGCGGCGGAGGCACCCGTACCGCGCCCGCGTCCACGCTCACCCGTACCGACGCCCCGGCCGCCGCCGTCCCGCTCACCGCCCCGGTGATCGCCACCGTCGTCTGCCTGGTCGCGCTCGTCGTCGCCGTCCTCGGCTTCGACCTGGACGCGGGCCTCACCGCCATCACCCTCGCGGTCGTGCTGAGCACCGTCTGGCCGGACGACAGCCGCCGCGCGGTCACCGAGATCGCCTGGCCGACGGTGCTGCTGATCACCGGTGTCCTCACCTACGTGGGCGTCCTGGACGAGATGGGCACCATCACCTGGGCCGGCGAGGGCGTCGGCGGCATCGGCGTCCCGCTGCTCGCGGCGGTGCTGCTCTGCTACATCGGCGCGATCGTGTCCGCGTTCGCCTCCTCCGTCGGCATCATGGGCGCGCTGATCCCGCTCGCCGTGCCGTTCCTGGCGCAGGGCGAGATCGGCGCCGTGGGCATGGTGGCCGCGCTCGCGGTGTCGGCGACGGTGGTGGACGTCAGCCCCTTCTCCACCAACGGCGCCCTGGTCCTCGCCGCCGCCCCGGACGTCGACCGCGAACGCTTCTTCCGGCAGCTCATGTCCTACGGCGGGATCGTCGTGGCGGCGGTCCCGGCGGTGGTGTGGCTGGTGATGGTGGTACCCGGCTGGGGGTAGGACACCCTGGACCCGGCGGACCTCGACGCACCCCGGCCGCCCATGCGGCGGTCAGCGACGACAGCGACGACAGCGACGACAGCGACGACAGCGACCCAAGGAGTACGACGCGTGTCCTCTCTCTTCCCGGCCCTCACCGACGGCCCGGCCGGCGGCTCCGCCGACCGTCCCGCCCTGCGCTTCGGCGAGCGCTCACTGACGTACGGGGAACTCGCCGCCGCGGCCGGCGCGGTGGCCGGGGACCTCAAGGGGGTGCGCACGGCCGCCGTGTGGGCCACGCCGGCCCTGGAGACCGCCGTCGCCGTCACCGCCGCGCTGCTCGCCGGGGTGGTCGTGGTGCCGCTCAACCCGAAGTCGGGCGAGCGGGAGCTGGACCACATCCTCGGCGACAGCGCGCCGGACGTGCTCCTCACCGCGCCCGGCGTCCCGCTGCCCGACGCTCCGGCCGCCCTGCCCCGCGTCGACGTGGACCCGGCCCGCGGCGCCGACCCGGGCTCGGCGCCCGACGACCGGGAGCGCGACCCGGAGGACCCGGCCCTGATCGTCTACACGTCCGGCACCACGGGCCCGCCGAAGGGCGCGGTGATCCCCCGCCGTTCGATCGCCTCGACGCTGGACGCGCTCGCCGACGCCTGGCGGTGGACCGACGCGGACGTGCTGGTGCACGGGCTGCCGCTGTTCCATGTGCACGGCCTGGTCCTCGGCACCCTGGGCCCGCTGCGGCGCGGCGGGTCGGTGCGCCATCTGGGCCGGTTCACCACCGAGGGCGTGGCCCGCGAGCTGAACTCCGGCGCGACCATGCTGTTCGGCGTGCCGACGATGTACCACCGCATCGCGGAGGCGCTGCCCTCCGAACCGGACCTCGTACGGGCCCTGTCCGGCGCCCGGCTGCTGGTGTCGGGCTCGGCCGCGCTGCCGGTGCACGACCACGAGCGGATCACGGCGGCGACCGGCGCCCGGGTCGTCGAGCGGTACGGCATGACGGAGACGCTGATGAACACCAGCGTCCGCGTCGACGGCGAGACCCGCCCCGGCTCGGTCGGCGTGCCGCTGCCCGGCGTCGAACTGCGCCTCGTCGAGGAGGACGGCGCCCCGGTGGCGTCGTTCGACGGCGAGACCGTGGGCGAGATCCAGGTGCGCGGGCCGAACCTGTTCACCGAGTACCTCAACCGCCCCGATGCCACGGCGGAGGCGTTCACCGCGGACGGCTGGTTCCGCACCGGCGACATGGCGGTCCGCGACCCGGGCGGCGACGTCCGCATCGTCGGCCGCAAGGCCACCGACCTGATCAAGAGCGGCGGGTACAAGATCGGCGCGGGCGAGATCGAGAACGCGCTGCTGGAGCACCCGGGCGTGAAGGAGGCGGCGGTCACCGGGGAACCGGACGCGGACCTGGGCGAGCGGATCGTGGCATGGGTGGTGCCGGCCGACCCGCAGTCCCCGCCCGGCCTGGCGGAGCTGGCGGACCATGTGGCGGCGCGCCTCGCCCCGCACAAGCGGCCCCGGGTCGTCCGCCACCTCGACGTGCTGCCCCGCAACGACATGGGCAAGATCATGAAGCGGGCGCTGGCCCATGGCTGACCGCCCGTCGGCCCGCGAGACCCTCGCCCTGGCCACCGACTCGTTCGAGGAACTGCCGTACCCCGCACGGAAGTCCGCGCCGGACGGCCCGCTCGGCTGGCCCGGCTACGACGGGTCCCGCGCCCGCGCCGCCGCACGCACCGGCGAGGACGAGTCGGTGGTCTGCGGGGTCGCGGACGTCGAGGGCACCCGGGCCGTGCTGATCGCGTTCGAGTTCGGCTACCTCGGCGGCTCCCTCGGCGAGGGCACCGGCGACCGCCTGGAGGCGGCGTTCGCGCACGCCATGGCCCACCGGCTGCCGATGGTGTCCCTGGTCGCCACCGGCGGCAGCCGGATGCAGGAGGGCATGCTCGCCCTGACGCAGCTTCAGCGGGTCGCGCGGGCGTCGGCGCGGGCCCGCGAGGCACGCCTGCCCCAGATAGCCGTCCTGAGGGACCCGACCACCGGCGGCGGCTGGGCCACCCTGGGCGCGGGCGCGGACGTGGTGCTCGCCCTGCCCGGAGCGCAGGTCGGCTTCGCCGGCTCCCGGGTCCGCCCGCCGGACGCGGACCCGACGGCGTACACGGCGGAGGCGCAGGTCGCGGCGGGCGCGGCGGACGCGCTGGTCCCGCCGGAGGAGCTGCGCACCACCCTCGGCCGCTGGCTGCGCCTGCTGACCCGCCCCTCCTCCGACCCGGCCCCGCCACCGCACGCGCTGGGCGTCCCGGACCTCCCTTCTACCGGCTGGGACGCGGTCCGCCGCGCCCGCGCACCGCACCGCCCGCGCGCCACGGCGTACCTGGACGCGTACTTCACGTCCCGCGTCCAGCTCTCCGGCGACCGCTGCGGCGGCGCCGACCCGGACGGCATGCTCTGCGGCTTCGGCGACCACCAGGGCCGTACGGTCGCCTACGCGGCCCAGACCGGCACGGCCACCCGCCCCGCCGGCTACCGCACGGCCGCCCGCCTGGTCCGCCTCGCCGACCGCCTGGGCATCCCGGTCCTGACCCTGGTCGACACCCCGGGCGCGGCCAACGACGCGGACGCGGAACGCCAGGGCGCGGGCGCGGCCATCGCCGGCCTCTTCGCCGCCGTCGCCGCCGCCCGCACCCCGCTGACCACCCTGGTCATCGGCGAGGGCGGCTCGGGCGGCGCCCTGGCCCTGGCCGCCCCGGGCAACACCTGGGCCACCCCGGACAGCTACTTCTCGGTGATCGCCCCGGAACTGGCGACGGCGATCCTGAAACGCCCTCCGACGGAGGTGGAACCCACGGCGGACGCCCTGCGGATCAGGCCGCAGGACCTGGTGGAACTGGGGGTGGTTCAGGGGATCGTGGGGCCCGAGGGCGGTGAGGCGGAGGGTTCCTGCTGAGACGTCGGCAAGGGACCTGCAGGGCCGTCAGCCCGCGCCTCTCGCCCACCGCGGACGGTGTCCTGAAGCGCTGTCAGTCCACTCCCGCCGACCTGACGCGATGTGAGCCACGCACCCCCCCACCCCCCATTCAGCGGCCCCTCGCCCGGCCCCCCAGAAAAGGCGCCTTCCCCGCCCTGCGCGCACGATGCGAAGAGGCCCGCCGCCCGGCGGGCGCAGGCCGCGCACTCGGGAGGAACTGCCGTGACCGCCAGTCTGGAGCAGCTGCGCCGCTGCCACTTCGCCGTCGACCTGGGCGCGGCCCGCACCCGGGTGTACGTCAAGGGCGCCGGCCTCGTCGTCGACCAGCCGTCCGTCGCCGCCGTGAACACCCGTACCGGAGCGCTGATCGCGGTCGGGGAGTTCGCGGAGAAGATGACCGGGCGTACCCCCGACTACATCCGCGTCGTCCGGCCGGTGACCGGCGGGACCGTCGTCGACATCGAGATGGCGCAGCGGATGCTGCGTCAGCTCATCGGCGACCGCACCCGCCGTGCCCTGCGCCGCAGGCCCCGGCTGCGCGCGGCCGCCTGCACCCCGCACGACGCCGACCCGCTGGCGCAGCGTGCCGCGATCGAGACGCTGGTCGGGCTCGGGGCCCGCCGGGTGGAGCTGGTGGACACGCTGATCGCGGCGGCCGTCGGCTGCGGGCTGCCGGTGGAGCGGCCCGAGGCGACCATGATCATGGTGTGCGGGGCGGCGGCCACCCAGGTGGCCGTGCTGTCGCTCGGGTCGATCGTGCGGGCCGAGCGCATCCCGGTGGGCGGTGAGGCGGTGGACGCGGCGATCGTGCAGCACCTGCGGCACCAGCACGAGCTGATGCTGCCGAGCCAGTCCGTACGTCCTCTTCAGCTGGCGCTGGAGGGGAACGGGCTGACGCCGGAGGGGCCGAAGGTCACGGAGATCCACGGCCGGGACGTCGCCACCGGCCTCGCGCGCTCGGTGAAGGTGGACACGGCGGCGGTGCGGCGGGCCATCCAGACGCCGCTCACCGCGGTGCTCGACGGCATCGGCAAGGTGCTGCGGGACTGCCCGCCCGATCTGGTCGCCGACCTGGCCGACCGGGGCATCATGATGGTCGGCGGCAGCGCCCTGCTGCCGGGTCTGGACCAGATGCTGCGTCAGGCGACCGGCATGCCGGTGCACATCGCGGAGCAGCCGGAGCTCTGCGCCGTGGAGGGGCTCGGCGCCATGCTGGAGGGCCGTATCGCCCCCCTGGTGCTGGACCCCCTGGGCGCCTGAGGCGCACCTCGCCGCCTCGCCCTCCCCCACCCGGGCCTGTCCGCAGCCGCGCGGACAGGCCCGCGCACGTTACCGGCCGTTCCCGCGGAGCGGTGTGTACCGCGGCCCAGGGTGGGCAGGCGCATCCGCAGCGCAGCAGTACCGTGCGCAGCCTCTCGTGCGGGTGCCGGCGGCGGCCGGGGCCGCCGGGACGGCCCGGCCGGCCACCCACGAGCACCGACAGGGCGGTGACATGACTTCCGCGGCTTCGTTCCCCCCGGGACGGCAGGACACCTTGGTCATCGGCGGTCGCATGGACGCGGACCGGGCGCTGCTCACCCCGCGCGGGGAGCTGGTCCGCGGCTGCGCCCAGATGCTGGCCGAGAAGCTGGCGGAGCTGCCCGCCGGGACGGCGCGGGTCGACCTGGACATGAGCGGTGTGCACTTCATGGACACCGCGGGTCTGGAGTTCCTGGACGTGCTGCGCGAGCACGCGCGCCGGCGGTCCATGCCGGTCACCACGGGCCGCTGGAGCGGCCAGCCGCGCCGCATCCTGGAGCTGGCCGGGCTGGACACCACGGACCCGCTGCGCTCCCCCGCGCCGCGCCCCTCGCCCGCCGGGTCGGCGGTGGCGCTGGAGCGCGAGGAGCGGCTGCACCTGCTCCAGGAGGAGGTCGAGCAGCTGCGGCAGGCGATCGCGTCCCGCCCGGTCATCGACCAGGCGCGGGGCATCCTGATGGCGACGTACGGCTGCTCCTCGGACGAGGCGTGGCACATCCTGCGGGAGGCGTCGCAGCTGTCCAACACGAAGCTGCGGACCGTGGCGGAGTCGCTGACGGCGTGCGCGGAGGCGGAGGGCGCTCCCCCGCCGCCGGAGGTGCGCACGGCGCTGGCCCGCGCCCTCGCCCGGCGCGCCGCGCGGTGACATCGCCGCCGGCGGGGTACTCGTAGTCGCCGTAAGCGGCGGGCCCCGCGACAGGGAGGCGGCACGATGAGCGAGCACACTCCGTCCCAGGCCGAGGGCGACCGGGACGACAGCGAATGGACCACCCCCGACGTGATGCACACCACGCCGTCGCAGGCGGAAGGGGAACGTGACCCGTCGGACGCGCCGACGCCGTCCGACGAGAACGCCGAACGGGGGACGCACGGGGGCGGATGACCCCGGTGCGGGAGGCGGTTCCGGAGAACCGTGAGTGGGTGGTGGGGCGGGTGGGACTCGAACCCACGGCCGACGGATTATGAGTCCGCTGCTCTAACCGGCTGAGCTACCGCCCCATGACGGCGTGTCGCGTACATGTGTGCGCGCCGTCTGCCGCAGCATAGCCGCTCATACGATCTCCTGCTTCGGATGGTCGGCTGCGTACGGCCCTGTTGACCTTGAAGACAGCGCCGCGCCGCGCGCGGTTCCACCGGACATGAAAAAGGACCCCGTAGGGGTCCTCGTTCAGCATGCTCCCCCGACTGGACTCGAACCAGTAACCTGCCGGTTAACAGCCGGCTGCTCTGCCAATTGAGCTACGGAGGACCGAGCTCCCCCGACTGGACTCGAACCAGTAACCTGCCGGTTAACAGCCGGCTGCTCTGCCAATTGAGCTACGGAGGAATGCCTCGTTCTGCATCGAACGCATCCGCCTGGGTATTCGCCAGGGGGCGCGCGCTCGCTGCGACACATACATTAGCGCAAGCAGGGGGGTGCTCCGCCAATCGGTACTCCCCGGCCCGTCGCCGCGCCGGAGACCCACGCAGACTGGAACAACGGGAAGGGTGGCCGCCATGCGATACCGGCTCACGTTCGTCGCCGGAGCCGTCCTGGGTTACGTGCTGGGCACGAAAGCCGGGCGGGAGCGCTACGAGCAGATGAAGAGGACGGCGCTGCAGCTGGCGCAGAACCCCGCGGTGCGCAACACCGCGGAGACCGCGGCCCAGCAGAGCCGTGAGTTCGCCGACAAGGCCTACACCGTGGTGAGCGACAAGGTCGGCGACCGTATGCCCGACTCGGTCGCGCAGCGGGTCCACGCCCTGCGGGAGCGCGCCGCCCACGGGCCGGCCGAGGACGACTGGGGCACGAGCAACACCTGACGGACGCCGCACCTCTCCCCATGCGGCAAAATCGCCGTATGGGGATAGTCGCCGGGCTGGACAGTGCGCCCGATTTCACTCGCATCGTCGTCTGTGACACGGACACCGGGGCCGTGCTCAGGCAGGGGTACGCCCCGCACCCGGTGCAGGGTCCCGACGCCGGCCGCTCCTCGGACGTCGACCCGCAGGCCTGGCTGCTGTCCCTGGGCGAGGCCGCGAGCGGCGGCCTGCTGGAGGGCGTGCAGGCGATCGGGGTGTCCGCGCAGGCGGGCGCCCTGGTCCCGCTGGACGCGCAGGGCAACACGGTCCGCCCGGCGATGACGGGGGGCGACAAGCGCGCGCAGGTCGCGGCGGCCGATCTGGTCGACGCGCTCGGCGGGCGCGAGGCGTGGGCGCAGGCCGTGGGCTGTGTGCCGGGCGCCGCGCAGCCGGTGACGAAGCTGCGCTGGATGGCCCGTACGGAACCGGAGAACGCCGCCCGCACCGCGGTGCTGCTGCAGGCGCACGACTGGCTGGTGTGGCAGCTGCTGGGCCGGCCGGTGCGCCGGACCACGGACCGGGGCGGCGCCTCCGGCACCGGCTACTGGGCGGCGGCGACCGGCGGTTACCGTCCCGACCTGGTGGAGCTGGCGCTCGGGCACCAGGCGATGCTGCCCGAGGTGATCGGCCCGGCCGACGCGGCCGGCACCACCCCCGAGGGGCTGATGATCTCCGCCGGCACGGCGGACACCATGGCGGCGGCGTTCGGACTCGGCATCGGGCTCGGCGACGCGGTGGTGTCGCTGGGCGCGTCCGGCTCGGTGATGGCCGTGCACCCCGAGCCGCTGGTCGACGGGCGCGGCATGATCACGTCGCTGGCCGACGCCACCGGCATGCATCTGCCCGTCGTCACCACGCTGAACGCGGTGCGCGCGCTGCGCGGCACGGCGGAACTGCTGGGGTTGCCGGACCTGGAGAGCCTGTCCGACCTGGCGATGAAGTCGACGCCGGGAGCGCACGGTCTTGTGCTGCTGCCGTACCTGGAGGGCGAGCGCACCCCGAACCTGCCGCACACCGCCGGGACCCTCGCGGGGCTGCGGCGGGAGTCGATGAAGCCGGAGCACCTGGCGCGGGCGGCGTTCGAGGGGATGCTGTGCGGGCTCGCGGACGCGCTGGACGTGCTGCGCGGCCGGGGCGTGGAGGTGCGGCGGGTGTTCCTGCTGGGGCCCGCGGCCGAACTGCCCGCCGTGCAGGCGGCGGCGCCCGCGCTGTTCGGTGCGCAGGTGGTCGTGCCGCAGCCCGCGGACTACGCGGCGACGGGCGCGGCCCGGCAGGCGGCCTGGGCGCTCGGCGTCTCGCAGGGCACGCTCGATCCGCGGACCCCGCCGGTGTGGCCGGGTCCGGTGGCGCAGGTGCTGGACCCGGGCGAGGAGCTGGCGGTGGGTCAGGCGGTGCGCCAGCAGTACGTGGCGGTGCGGGAGCAGACGCACCCGGGGGCGTTCCAGCAGTAGCCAAGGGGTGGCGCGCCGAGGTCCGTAAATGGGTTGAGGTAACGCGGGTGGAGTGTTCGACGATAGGGGCCACGGGCAACCGATCGGCCCCTTCGTCCACTCCGAGAGATGCAGCGTGCTCATACGACTTCTACGTGACCGCCTACGGCCCTACAGACAATCACTCGTTCTTCTGGTGGCCCTGCAGTTCCTGCAGACCTGCGCCACGCTCTACCTGCCCACGCTGAACGCCGACATCATCGACAACGGTGTCGTCCAAGGTGACACGGGTTACATTTTGGGCTACGGCGGACTGATGATCGGCATCTCGCTGGCGCAGGTCGTCTGCAACGTCGGCGCCGTGTACTACGGGGCCCGGACCGCGGCGGCCCTGGGGCGGGACCTGCGCGCCGCGGTGTTCGACCGGGTGCAGTCCTTCTCCGCCCGGGAGGTGGGTCACTTCGGGGCGCCGTCGCTGATCACGCGGACGACGAACGACGTCCAGCAGATCCAGATGCTCACCCTGATGACGTTCACCCTGATGGTGTCGGCGCCGATCATGTGCGTGGGCGGTGTGGTGCTGGCGCTCGGTCTGGACGTGCCGCTGTCCGGGGTGCTGGTCGCGGTGGTGCCGGTGCTGGGCGTCTGCGTGACGCTGATCGTGCGCCGGCTGCGGCCGCTGTTCCGCACCATGCAGGAACGGCTGGACACGGTGAACCGGGTGCTGCGCGAGCAGATCACCGGCAACCGGGTCATCCGCGCGTTCGTGCGCGACGCGTACGAACAGCGGCGGTTCCAGGGGTCCAACACCGAGCTGACCGATGTGTCGCTGCGCACCGGCAATCTGCTCGCGCTGATGTTCCCGGTGGTCATGACGGTCGTGAACCTGTCGTCGATCGCGGTGGTGTGGTTCGGCGCGCACCGCATCGACAGCGGCGGGATGCAGATCGGCGATCTGACGGCGTTCCTCGCCTATCTGATGCAGATCGTCATGTCCGTGATGATGGCCACGTTCATGTTCATGATGGTGCCGCGCGCCGAGGTGTGCGCCGAGCGCGTCCAGGAGGTGCTGGACACCTCCTCGAGCGTGGTCCCGCCCGGCGCTCCCGTCACCGAGCTGCGCCGGCACGGGCATCTGGAGCTCCGGGGCGCGGGCTTCCGCTACCCGGGCGCCGAGGAGCCGGTGCTGCGGGCGGTCGACCTGGTGGCGCGGCCCGGCGAGGTCACCGCCGTCATCGGCTCCACCGGAAGCGGCAAGTCCACGCTGCTGGGGCTGGTGCCGCGGCTGTTCGACGCGACCGAGGGCGAGGTGCTGGTCGACGGGGTGCCGGTGGCGGACGTCGACCCGGCGCTGCTCGCGCGGACCGTCGGGCTGGTGCCGCAGAAGCCGTACCTGTTCGCGGGCACGGTGGCGACCAATCTGCGCTACGGCAATCCGGACGCCACGGACGAGGAACTGTGGCACGCGCTGGAGGTCGCGCAGGGCAAGGAGTTCGTGGAGCGTCTCGAGGGCGGGCTCGACGCGCCGGTCGCGCAGGGCGGGACCAACGTCTCCGGCGGCCAGCGCCAGCGCCTGGCGATCGCCCGCACACTGGTGCAGCGGCCGGAGATCTACCTCTTCGACGACTCCTTCTCCGCGCTCGACTACGCCACCGACGCGGCCCTGCGCGCGGCGCTCGCGCGGGAGACGGCCGAGGCGACGGTGGTGATCGTCGCCCAGCGGGTGGCGACCATCCGCGACGCCGACCGGATCGTGGTGCTGGACGAGGGGCGCGTCGTCGGCACCGGGCGGCACCACGAGCTGATGGCGGACAACGAGACCTACCGGGAGATCGTGCTCTCCCAGCTGACGGAAGCGGAGGCGGCCTGATGGCGGGGCCAGGGGGCCGGATGACGGCGGGGGTCGCTCCCGGCCAGCGGTCGATCGACTTCAAGGGTTCCGGCAAGCGGCTGCTCGGCCGCTTCGGGCCGGAACGCCTCACCATGTACGGGCTGCTGGCCTGTGTCGTCGTGAGCGTGGGGCTCAGCGTGGTCGGGCCGAAGATACTCGGCCGGGCCACCGACCTGGTGTTCGCGGGCATCGTCGGCCGGGACATGCCGGAGGGCGCCACCAAGGAGCAGGTGCTGGAGTCGATGCGGGAGCGCGGTGACGACCAGGTCGCCGACATGCTCCGCTCCACGGACTTCACACCGGGTCAGGGCATCGACTTCACCGCCGTGGGGCACGTGCTGCTGCTGGCGCTGGCGGTGTTCGGCGCGGCGGGGCTGTTGATGGCGGTGGCGACGCGGCTGGTGAACCGGGCCGTGAACCGCACGATGTTCCGGATGCGCGAGGACGTGCAGACGAAGCTGTCGCGGCTGCCGCTGTCGTACTTCGACAAGCGACAGCGCGGTGAGGTGCTCAGCCGGGCCACCAACGACATCGACAACATCGGGCAGACGCTCCAGCAGTCGATGGGGCAGTTGATCAACTCGCTGCTGACCATCATCGGCGTGCTGGCGATGATGTTCTACGTCTCGTGGATCCTGGCGCTCGTCGCGCTGGTGACGGTGCCGCTGTCGTTCGTCGTCGCCACCCGGGTCGGCAAGCGGTCGCAGCCGCACTTCGTGCAGCAGTGGCGCTCCACGGGCACGCTCAACGCGCACGTCGAGGAGATGTACACCGGGCACGCCCTGGTGAAGGTGTTCGGGCGGCAGGAGGAGTCGGCGCGGAAGTTCGCCGAGGAGAACGAGGCGCTGTACGAGGCCGGGTTCCGGGCGCAGTTCAACAGCGGGGTGATGCAGCCGCTGATGATGTTCGTGTCGAACCTCAACTACGTGCTGGTCGCGGTCGTCGGCGGGCTGCGGGTGGCGTCCGGGTCGCTGTCCATCGGGGACGTGCAGGCGTTCATCCAGTACTCGCGGCAGTTCTCGATGCCGCTGACGCAGGTCGCGTCGATGGCGAACCTGGTGCAGTCGGGCGTCGCCTCCGCGGAGCGGGTCTTCGAGATCCTCGACGCGGAGGAGCAGGAGGCCGACCCGTCGCCCGCCGAGCGCCCGGAGGAGCTGCGCGGGCGGGTGGAGCTGGAGCACGTGTCGTTCCGCTACGACCCGGAGAAGCCGCTGATCGAGGACCTGTCGCTGACGGTCGAGCCGGGCCGCACGGTCGCCATCGTCGGCCCGACCGGCGCCGGCAAGACCACGCTGGTCAACCTGCTGATGCGGTTCTACGAGGTGTCCGGCGGGCGGATCACCCTGGACGGGGTGGACATCGCGCGGATGACGCGGGACGAACTGCGCGCCGGGATCGGCATGGTGCTGCAGGACACCTGGCTGTTCGGCGGCACCATCGCGGAGAACATCGCGTACGGCGCGTCGCGCGAGGTCACCCGGGAGGAGATCGAGGAGGCGGCCAGGGCCGCGCACGCCGACCGGTTCATCCGCACCCTGCCCGACGGGTACGACACCGTCATCGACGACGAGGGCAGCGGGGTCAGCGCGGGCGAGAAGCAGCTCATCACCATCGCGCGGGCATTCCTGTCGGACCCGGTGATCCTGGTGCTGGACGAGGCGACGAGCTCCGTGGACACGCGGACGGAGGTGCTGATCCAGAAGGCGATGGCCCGGCTGGCGCACGGCCGCACGTCGTTCGTCATCGCGCACCGGCTGTCCACGATCCGCGACGCGGACACCATCCTCGTGATGGAGAACGGCGCGATTGTCGAACAGGGCGCGCACGACAAGCTGCTGGCGGCGGACGGGGCGTACGCCCGGCTGTACAAGGCGCAGTTCGTGCAGGCGGTGGCGGAGGTGGACTGAGGGTGAGGGGTGCCGGAGACGTGTCTCCGGGTCTCCGGCACCCCGCCGACTAGTCCAGATAGCCGCGCAGTTGATCGGCGTAGGCGTGGTCGCGGAGCTTGTTGAGGGTCTTGGACTCGATCTGCCGTATCCGCTCGCGGGTCACGCCGAAGAGGCGGCCGATCTCCTCGAGGGTGCGGGGGCGGCCGTCGACCAGTCCGTAGCGCAGCTGTACGACCTTGCGTTCGCGCTCCCCCAGGGTGGACAGCACCGCGTCCAGGTGCTGACGCAGCAGCAGGAACGCCGCCGACTCCACGGGGCTGGCGGCGTCCCCGTCCTCGATGAGGTCGCCGAGGGCGACGTCGTCCTCCTCGCCCACGGGCGCGTGCAGCGACACCGGTTCCTGGGCCAGCCTCAGCACCTCGCCCACCCGCTCGGGCGGCAGGTCCAGATGGGCGGCGACCTCCTGCGGCGTCGGCTCGTAGCCGCGCTCCTGGAGCATCCGCCGCTGCACGCGCACCACGCGGTTGATCAGCTCCACGACGTGCACCGGCACGCGGATGGTGCGGGCCTGGTCGGCGAGGGCGCGGGACATGGCCTGCCGGATCCACCAGGTGGCGTACGTCGAGAACTTGAAGCCGCGCGCGTAGTCGAACTTCTCGACGGCGCGGATCAGGCCGAGGTTGCCCTCCTGCACCAGGTCGAGCATGGTCAGCCCGCGCCCCACGTACCGCTTGGCCACGGACACCACGAGCCGCAGGTTCGCCTCGATCAGCCGGCGCTTGGCCATACGGCCCATGACGACGAGCCGGTCCAGGTCGTGGGCGAGCCGGCTGTCCAGGTCGGGGGTGAGCCGCAGCTTCTCCTCGGCGAACAGCCCGGCCTCGACCCGGCGGGCGAGCTCCACCTCCTCGGCGGCGGTGAGCAGCGGAATGCGTCCGATCTCCCGCAGGTACTGGCGGAACAGGTCGGAGGAAGGACCGCCGGTCTCGGGCCGCACCCGCGGATCGACGGGCGGCTCGGCCGGCTCCACGACGTCCGGCGGCCCGGCCTCGACGGGGTCCTCCGCCTGCGCGGGCGGCTCGGGACCGGTCCCGGGACGCTGTCCGACGCGGGTCTGCGCGGGCATTCCCAGCAGCAGATCCGCGTCCGGCGCTGCGCCGACGACCTCGCTGTCGCTCTGGGTGAGGGTCTGGGTCTGCACGGGGGCGACCTCCAGGATGATCGCTGCCTGGGGGTGGGGCAGCGGTACTTCAGGGGCGGAGTTGACGGCCTCGCCGCTGTCCGTCCCGTACGCGATGAGCGGAACCGCGGGGGTGTGCGACCCGTCACCGACGGGCCGGCCGCGCTCCGAGGACTCAGGCACCGCCCCCCAGTGTGGGGTACGACACATCGTCCCCACGAGGGGCGTGCGATGACTTTTTGCATCCGCCCGGTCACCGCGCGGTCATCCGGAGGGGTCAACACCCCTCGGAGCGGGGCGTGTTCGCAGGAGAAGGGTGCCTAGAGCGCTGCCGCGCCGTGTTCGCGGAGGGCCTGGTCGTACTGCTGGAGGACCCAGAGTTCGTTCTGGACGGCGGCCAGTTCGCTCGGGTCGCCGTGGTTGCCGAGGCGGGTGAGGCGGCTGGTGATGTCGCGGATGCGGCGTTCGACGGCGCGGCGGCGGACCGTGACGAGCTGGGCGCCCGCGTAGGTCTCGTCGGCGTCCTTGACGCCCCGGTGCAGCATGATCGCCTCGACCGCCAGCTCCGTGACCATGGCGCGGACCGTGTCGTCGGGGGCCGCGTCGCGGACGCGGATCAGGTACTCCTGCGGGTCCTGGACGCCGTACTCGGCGCCGCCCGCGTCCAGGATCGCCTGGCGCACGGCCGCGTAGGGCGGGGCGGTGAACTCGTCGACGCCGTACGCGTCGAAGGCCGGCGAGACCAGCTCCGGGCGCTGGAGGGCCAGCTTGAGCAGCTCGCGCTCGGTGGCGAAGACCGGGTTGCGGAGGTTCAGGGCGGGGCCGCGCGGGGCGGCCGGGGCCGCCGCGTACTGCTGGGGGCCGCCGCCTCCTGGACGGCCGCGCTCCGGGGCCGGGCCCTTGCCGCCGCGGTCACGGGCCCAGCGGGCGAGCTGGGCGACCCGCTTGACCACGAACTGCGTGTCCAGGATGCCGAGCATCCCGGCGAGCTCGACGGCGACCTCGTGCTGCGCGCCGCTGTTCTTGATCCGGGCGACGACCGGGGCGGCCTCGTCCAGGGCGGCGGCGCGCCCCGCCGGGGTGTCCAGGTCGTAGCGGCTGACGATCTGGCGCAGCGCGAACTCGAACAGCGGGGTGCGCGGCTCGACCAGGTCGGCGACCGCCTCGTCGCCCTTCGCGAGCCGCAGGTCGCAGGGGTCCATGCCGTCGGGCGCGATGGCGATGTACGTCTCGGCGGCGAACTTCTGGTCGTCCTCGAAGGCGCGCAGGGCCGCCTTCTGCCCGGCCGCGTCGCCGTCGAAGGTGAAGATCACCCGCGCCGAGCCGTTGTCCATCAGCAGACGCCGCAGGATCTTGATGTGGTCGGTGCCGAACGCGGTGCCGCAGGTGGCGATGGCCGTGGTCACGCCCGCGAGGTGGCAGGCCATGACGTCGGTGTAGCCCTCGACGACGACCGCGCGGGAGGACTTCGCGATGTCCTTCTTCGCCAGGTCGATGCCGTAGAGGACCTGCGACTTCCTGTAGATCGCCGTGTCGGGCGTGTTGAGGTACTTCGGGCCGTTGTCCGCCTCGTACAGCTTGCGGGCGCCGAAGCCGACGACGTCCCCGCCGATGTCGCGGATGGGCCACATCAGCCGGCCCCGGAACCGGTCGATCGGGCCGCGGCGGCCCTCCTGGGCCAGCCCGGAGAGCACCAGCTCCTTGTCGCTGAAGCCCTTGCCGCGCAGGAAGCGCGTGAGGTGGTCCCAGCCCTGGGGGCTGTAGCCGACGCCGAAGTGCAGGGCGGCGGCCTGGTCGAATCCGCGCTCGGCGAGGAACACCCGGCCGGTCTCCGCCTCGGGGCTGGTCGCGAGCTGCTCCGCGTACCACTCGGCGGCCAGCTTGTGCGCCTCGACCAGGCGGATCCGCTCACCGCGCTGGTGGGACGGGTTGTACCCGCCCTCCTCGTAGCGCAGGGTGATGCCGGCCTGCCCGGCCAGCCGCTCGACCGCCTCCGAGAAGGTGAGGTGGTCGATCTTCATCACGAACGTGATGGTGTCGCCGCCCTCCTGGCAGCCGAAGCAGTGGAAGAGTCCCTTGCTCGGGCTGACCTGGAAGGACGGCGACTTCTCGTCATGGAACGGACAGAGGCCCTTGAGGTTGCCGCCGCCCGCGTTCCGCAGCTGGAGGTACTCGGACACCACGGCGTCGATCGGGACCGCGTCCCGAACCGCCTTCACGTCCTCGTCGTTGATCCTCCCGGCCACGCGTGAATTCTACGGGTCGCGTCGGACATCTCCGGTCGCCGCAACCCCCTCAAAGGGGGGCGGGGGTGTGACATGTGCGGCTCCGCCGCGTGGGCGCGACCAGCCACAACGCAGCCGCACCCGCGCCGCGACAGCTCCCGGCACCCCCTTAGGCGACAAGCCCCTCAAGCGGCACGTGCGGATCAGCCAATGCCTCCGTGTCCACAACCTCCCGCGACCGGATCAACGCCTGGATCGGACCCGTGACGTCCCACACATTCACATTCATCCCCGCCAGAACACGCCCCTCCCGCACCCAGAACGCGATGAACTCCCGCTTCCCCGCGTCGCCCCGGATGACCACCTGGTCGTAGGACCCGGGCGGCGCCCACCCCGAGTACTCCATGCCCAGGTCGTACTGGTCGGTGAAGAAGTACGGGACGCGGTCGTAGATCTCGTCCCGCCCCAGCATGGACCGTGCCGCCGCAGGCCCGCCGTTCAGCGCGTTCGCCCAGTGCTCCACCCGCAGCCGCGTCCCGAACAGCCCGTGCGGGAAGGACGCGACGTCCCCCGCCGCGTAGATGTCCGGGTCGGACGTCCGCAGACGCTCGTCGACGAGGACGCCCCCGCCGGACGCGGGGTCGGCCAGCTCCAGGCCCGCCGCCTCCGCGAGGGCGGTCCGCGGGGCCGCGCCGATCGCGGCGAGCACGGCGTGCGCCGGGTGCTCCTCGCCGTCGTCGGTGCGGGCGGCGAGGACCATGCCGTCCTGGCCGGTGATCTCGGTGAGCGAGGCGCCGAAGTGGAACCGCACGCCGTGCTCGCTGTGCAGCTCGGCGAAGAGCGCCCCGAGTTCGGGGCCGAGCACCGAGTGCAGCGGGGTCGGCCCCCGGTGGACGACGGTGACCTCGGCGCCGTAGTGCCGGGCGGCCGCCGCGATCTCCAGGCCGATCCAGCCCGCGCCGGCGATCACCAGGTGGCCGTTGTCCCGGCCGAGGGAGGTGAGGACGCCCTTGAGGCGCTCGGAGTGGGCGAGGCGGCGCAGGTGGTGGACGCCGACGAGGTCGGTGCCGGGGATGTCGAGCCGGCGGGGCTCCGCGCCGGTCGCGAGCAGCAGCTTGTCGTAGCGGACGGTGGTGCCGTCCTCGCCGAAGCGGACGGTCTTCGCGGCGCGGTCGAGCGAGGCGGCGGTCGCGCCGAGGTGCAGTTCGACGTCGTGCTGCGCGTACCAGGCGGGCTCGTGCACGAAGACGCTGCCGCGCTCCGCCGAGCCGAGGAGGTAGCCCTTGGAGAGCGGCGGGCGCTCGTAGGGGTGGTCGCGTTCGTCGCAGATCAGTATCACGCGGCCGGTGAAGCCCTCCGCTCTCAGCGTCTCGGCCGCCTTGGCGCCGGCCAGGCCGCCTCCCACGATGACGAAAGTCTGATCCGCGTCGACCACGTGAATGCCTCCTTCGAGCGTTGCCACCAGCGAGCCTCCCGCAAGCGGAGGGCTGCGGGAAGGGGGAGTGACCCGATCAGGCCACCTCTCTCACGTCTGCCTCACGTACGGGCCGTGAGCCGGGCGTGCAGCGAGCGGGCGGAGGCGTCCGTCAGGGAGGCGATCTGGTCCACGACGACCCGCTTGCGGGCGCGGTCGTCCGGCGCCCGGTCGAACAGCGTGCGGAACTGCGGGTCCAGTCCCTCGGGCGCGCGGGCGGTCAGCGCCTGAGCCAGCTCCAGCACGACGACGCGCTGGTCGGCGCGGAGCCGCTCCTGCTCGGCGCGCTGCATGACGTACCGGTCGGCGACGGCCTTGAGGACCGCGCACTCCATGCGGGTGGAGCGGGGGACGACCAGCTCGGCCGCGTACCGGGTGAGGCGGCCGCCGCCCCAGGCCTGCCGGGTGGCGCCCTCGGCGGCGAGGCAGAAGCGGCCGATGAGCTGGCTGGTGGCGTCCTTGAGGCGGGCCTGGGCGACGGCGGTGCCGTCGTAGCCGTGCGGCCACCACTCCTGGGCGAGCAGCCGGTCGAGGGCCTCCGCCAGTTCGGCGGGGTCGGTGTCCGCCGGGACGTACCGGCCGACGGCGACCGCGAAGACGGCGTCGCGCTCGGGGTCGGCGTGCAGGCAGTTGGGGTCGATGTGGCCCGCGTGGAGGCCGTCCTCCACGTCGTGGACCGAGTACGCCACGTCGTCGGCCCAGTCCATGACCTGCGCCTCGAAGCAGGTGCGGGTGCCGGGGGCGTCCTTGCGGAGCCACTCGAAGACGGGGCGGTCGTCGTCGTAGACGCCGAACTTCACGGAGGCCGGGTCGGTGGGGTGGGCGCCGCGCGGCCAGGGGTACTTGGTGGCCGCGTCGAGGGTGGCCCGGGTGAGGTTGAGCCCGACGGAGCCGTCGGGGGTGAACCGCTTGGGCTCGATGCGGGTGAGCAGCCGCAGCGACTGGGCGTTGCCCTCGAAGCCGCCGCAGTCGCCGGCGAACTCGTTCAGCGCCTGTTCGCCGTTGTGCCCGAAGGGCGGGTGGCCGAGGTCGTGGGAGAGGCAGGCGGCCTCCACCAGGTCGGGGTCGCAGCCGAGGGCGGCGCCCAGCTCCCGGCCGACCTGGGCGCACTCCAGGGAGTGGGTGAGGCGGGTGCGGGGGCTGGCGTCCCACACCTGGCTCTGCTCGCCGGGGGTGACGACCTGCGTCTTGCCGGCGAGGCGGCGCAGCGCGGCGGAGTGCAGCACGCGGGCCCGGTCGCGCTGGAAGGCGGTGCGGCCGGGCCGCTTGTCGGGCTCGGCGGCCCAGCGCTCGACGGCCGACGGGTCGTACCCGGCGGGCGGGAGGTGGTGCGCGGACGGGTCGGTCGTGCCGGTCGTGATGCCTTCCATGACCCGACAGTAGCCCCGGCCGGTGACATCCCGGACACCGGTGGCCGTGTCAGGCGGTCGCGAGGGCGGCCGGTCCGGTGACCGGGGCGGCGGTCCGCAGTGCCTGGTCGTAGCGGTGGAGGAGGAGGCGGGCCATCGCGGGGTGGGTGCCCAGCGGGTCGGAGACGGTGCCGGGGGCCGCGTCCGCGCACTCGGCGGCGAACCGGCCGGGCGCGGTGAAGCAGGAGGCGACGGCGACCCGGGTACGGCCGCGGGCGGCGAGGGCGCGGACCGCCTCGGGGACGGTGGGCGCGGCTGCGGAGGCGTAGGCGGGGACGACGGGCACGCCGATGCGGGCGGCGAGCAGGGCGGCGATGCGCTCGGTGTCGGCGCGGGAGGCGGGCGCGCGGGACCCGGCGGCGGCCAGCACCACGGCGCCGCGGCGGCGCTCCTCGGCGTCCCGGGGCGGCTGCCAGCCCGCCTCGGTGAGCCGGGCGTGCAGGGCGTCGACGAGCAAGGGGTGCGCGCCGAGCGGGTCGGCGACGCGGGTGGGCAGGGGCGCCTCGGCGGCGGCGTCGGGGATGTCCCGGGTGACGTGGTGGCCGCGGCCGAACAGCAGCGGCACCAGTACGGCCGAGCCGGCGCCGGACGCGGCCAGCTCGTCCAGGGTGTCGGGGAGCAGCGGGGCGTTCAGCTCGATGTGCCCGAGGTGCACGGGCAGACCGGGGCGCAGCGCGCGGACCCGCTCCAGCAGCCGCAGCGCGGTGGCCAGGGCGCGCGGGTCGCGGCTGCCGTGGGCCACCACGACGAGGGTGGGGGGCGGGGCGGCCGGGCGGGGCCGGGCGCCGGGGTGCATCGGGTACGCCGTCATGCAGCGAGCGTGACCGGGCGAGGTTGCCCTGCCGTTGCGCCGGGGTCACGGGTGTTTGCGGGGTGTTCACGCGGGGGCGAGGGGCGGTGTGAGGCGACGGCCGCCGGTGAGGCCGGTCACAGAAGGCGAACCGGAGGTGCCTGCCGCACGTCTACCGAGTCATGGACCGACCCGGGGGAGGCCGTCCCATGCGCCGTATCACCGTCCGCCGTCCACGGCTGCCGCGCACCCGTGCGGGACAGCGGCGGCTGGTGCAGGCCCTGGCGGCGGTGTGCGTACTGGCACTGCTGCCGGCGACCTGGCTGCGGCTGAGCACCGGCGACCGGCTGCGCACCGTCGCCGACGTGCCGCGCACCGAGGTGGCCGTGGTGTTCGGCGCGGGCCTGTGGGACGGGGAGCCGTCGCCGTATCTGGCGCACCGGCTGGACGCGGCGGCGGAGCTGTACCGCGCGGGGCGGATCCGGGTGGTGCTGGTCACCGGCGACAACAGCCGGAAGGACTACGACGAGCCGGACGCGATGCGCGCCTACCTGACCCGGCACGGGGTGCCGGACACGCGGATCGTCAGCGACTACGCGGGCTTCGACACCTGGGACTCCTGCGTCCGCGCCCGGAAGATCTTCGGGGTGGACCGCGCGGTCCTGATCAGCCAGGGCTTCCACATCCGCCGCGCGGTGGCCCTGTGCGAGGCGGCCGGCGTCACGTCGTACGGCGTCGGGGTGGACGACCGCCACGACGTCACCTGGTACTACGGCGGCGCCCGCGAGGTCCTGGCGGCGGGCAAGGCGGCGCTGGACGCGGCGTTCCGGCCGGATCCGCACTTCCTGGGGCCTCGGGAGCCGGGGGTGCGGAGGGCGCTGGCGGACGCGGAGGGGTCCGGCACGCCGGACTGACAGCTCCCGCGCGCATACCGGAGTATGCTTTTACCCATGGCGGATACGACGCGCATCACGGTGACCCTCCCGACGGAGCAGGTCGCCGAGCTGAAGAAGCTCACCGACAACGTCTCCGGCTATGTCGCCGAAGCCGTGGCTCGTCAGCTGCGGTACCAGTTGCTCGGGGCGGATCTCCTGCGTCATCAGGAGGAGTACGGCGCCTTCACCGAGGAGGAACTGGCAGAGGCCCGCTCCCGGATCTTCGACGACACCGAGGCCGGCGGCTCGGCGAGCGCGGCGTGAGCGGGCACGTCGAGACGGTCGTCCTGGACGCCGAAGGGCTCTCCGCCTGGATCGCGCAGGACCGCAAGATCGCCGCGATGTTCCAGGTGTTCCACTCGGCGGGAGCCGACTTCGTCGTCGGAGCCAACACCATCGTCGAGGTGAGTCACGCACGGGTGAACACCGCCCGGATGCGGTGGGCGCTGTCCCGCGTCAGGGTCGAGCCGGTGACCGAGCAGGCAGCGAGAGCGGCTGCGGAGCTGCTCAAAGCGGCCGGCCTGCACGGGCACAAGTACGCGATCGACGCGACGGTGGCCGAGATGGCGCTGCGCCAGCCGGGCCCCGTGGTCATACTGACCTCCGACATCGACGACATGGCGCGGCTGTGCAGGGACCGTGTCCGGCTCGTCGGCATCTGAGGCAGGCGCGGCGGTGCCTCACCGGGGTCGTCCGGCGGCAGAGAGGTCGTCGTGTCCGGGGTGTAACAGCGGTCGGCGTGGTGCGTAACACCGGCGCCGCAGCCTGGCCGTATGCGAAACACCCTGACGTCCACGCACTGCCCCTACTGCGCGCTGCAGTGCGGCATGAACCTGACGCCGGCCGCCGACGGGCGGAGCGTCGAGGTGAGCGAGCGCGCGGACTTCCCGGTGAACCGGGGGGCGCTGTGCGGGAAGGGGCGGACCTCGCCGGCCGTGCTGTCGTCGGCCGTGCGGCTGACCTCGCCGCTGGTCAGGTCGGCGGCGGGCACGCTGGAGCCGGCCTCCTGGGAGGAGGCGCTGGACCGGATCGCCGAGGGGATCGGCGGCGCCCGCGCGGCCCACGGCGCGGACGCGGTCGGCGTGTTCGGCGGGGGCGGGCTGACGAACGAGAAGGCGTACTCGCTGGGGAAGTTCGCCCGGGTGGTGCTGGGCACCTCGCAGATCGACTACAACGGCCGCTTCTGCATGTCGTCGGCCGCCGCGGCGGGAGGCAGGGCGTTCGGCCTCGACCGCGGGCTGCCGTTCCCGCTGGAGGACATCCCGAGGACCGGATGTGTCATCCTCGTCGGCTCCAACCCTGCCGAGACCATGCCGCCGGCGCTGCGCTACTTCACCGAGCTGAAGGAGAACGGCGGCACCCTGATCGTCGTCGACCCGCGCCGCACGCGCACCGCCGAGCAGGCCGACCTGCATCTGGCGCCGCGCCCCGGCACGGACCTCGCGCTGGCCCTGGGCCTGCTGCACCTGGTCGTCGCCGAGGGCCGCACCGACGAGGAGTACATCCGGGAGCGCACGACCGGCTGGGAGGACACCCGGGCCGCGGCGATGGCGCACTGGCCGGAGTACGTGGAGCGCATCACCGGCGTCTCCGTCCCGCAACTCCGCGAGGCCGTACGGCTGTTCTGCGAGCCGGAGAACGCGATGGTGCTCACCGCGCGCGGCCCGGAGCAGCAGGCCAAGGGCACCGACACGGTGAGCGCCTGGATCAACCTGGCCCTGGCGACGGGCCGGCCCGGCCGCCCGCTGTCCGGGTACGGCTGTCTGACCGGGCAGGGCAACGGACAGGGCGGGCGCGAACACGGCCAGAAGGCCGACCAGTTGCCCGGCTACCGCAAGCTGACCGACCCCGCGGCGCGGGCGCACGTCGCGCAGGTGTGGGGCGTCGACCCCGACAGTCTTCCGGGACCGGGCCGCAGCGCCTACGAGCTGCTGGACGCGCTGGGCACGGACATCCGCGCGCTGCTGCTGATGGGCTCCAACCCGGTGGTGTCGGCGCCGCGCGCCGCGCACGTCGAGGCGCGCATCCGCTCGCTGGACTTCCTCGCGGTGTGCGACGTGGTGCTGTCGGAGACGGCCGAACTCGCCGACGTCGTCCTGCCGGTGACGCAGTGGGCGGAGGAGACGGGCACCACCACCAGCCTGGAGGGCCGGGTGCTGCTGCGCCGCCGGGCGATCACCCCGCCGCCGGGCGTGCGCAGCGACCTGGAGGTGCTGCACGGGCTGGCGGCGCGGCTGGGCGGCGAGGGCAGCCCCGAGAAGCGCTTCCCGACCGACCCGGCGGAGGTCTTCGAGGAGCTGCGCCGGGCGAGCGAGGACGGGCCCGCGGACTACTCGGGGATCACCTACCGGCGGCTCGTCGAGGAGAACGGGGTCTTCTGGCCCTGCCCCGACCAGCGGGAGACTGCCGAGGAGACCGTCCACCCCGGCACCCCCCGCCTCTTCCTCGACCGGTTCGCCACCGAGGACGGCCGGGCGCGGTTCGTGCCGGTGTCGCACCGGGCGGTCGCGGAGGAGCCCGACGAGGAGTACCCGGTGCTGCTCACCACCGGGCGGGTCGTGGCGCAGTACCAGTCCGGCGCGCAGACGCGGCGGGTGGACGAGCTGAACTCCGCCGCGCCCGGCCCGTTCGTGGAGCTGCACCCGCGGCTCGCGCAGCGGATCGGCGCGGCCGAGGGCGAGCCGGTGGCCGTGGTGTCACGACGCGGCCGGGCGGTGGCGCCGGCCCGGATCACCACGTCGATCCGGGCGGACACGGTGTTCATGCCGTTCCACTGGGCCGGTGAGGGCCGCGCCAACACCCTGACCAACCCCGCCCTCGACCCGACGTCCCGGATGCCGGAGTTCAAGGCGTGCGCGGTACGTCTGGAGGCGGTACGCCCATGAGCGCACCGCCTCCGGAACGAACCCCGGGTCAGCCCACGCCCACCGCGCTCCAGGCGGCCGCGACCGCCTTGTGCTCGGCGCCGCCCTCGCCGTAGAGGTCCGCCGCCGCCTTCAGGGTGGCGGTGCGGGCGCCGGCGTAGTCGGTCGACGAGGTCATGTGGACCGTCAGCGCGCGGTACCAGATCGTGCCGAGCTTGGCGCGGCCGATGCCGGTGACCGTGGAGCCGTCGCAGGTCGGGGAGTTGTGGGCGACGCCGCCCAGGGTCTTCGCGCCGCTGCCCTCGGCGAGCAGGTAGGCGAAGTGGTTGGCGACGCCGGACGAGTAGTGGACGTCGAGGTCCTTGACCGACGCGTCCCAGCAGTCCGCCGACTTGCCGTCCTTGGAGGGACGGTCCATGTAGCGCAGGGCGTCCTTCCCGAAGCCGTCGCGGACGATCTCCTCGCCGATCAGCCAGTCGCCCGGGTCCTGCGCGTTGGCCGCGTGGAACTCCACCAGCGTGCCGAAGATGTCGGAGGTGGCCTCGTTCAGGCCGCCGGACTCGCCGGAGTAGGTCAGCCCGGCCGTCTTCGAGGTGACGCCGTGGGTCATCTCGTGCCCGGCGACGTCCAGGGAGACCAGCGGGCCCATCTGGGTGCCGTCGCCGTCGCCGTAGGTCATGCAGAAGCAGCGGTCGTCCCAGAAGGCGTTGTTGTAGGCGTTGCCGTAGTGGACGCGGTTGTACGAGCCCTTGCCGTCGCCGGCTATGCCCCGGCGGCCGTGCGTGTCCTCGTAGTAGTCCCAGGTGACGTTGGTGCCGTACTGGGCGTCCACGGCGACCGTGGCGCGGTCGGCGGTGGTGCCGGTGCCCCAGTGGTTGTCGGCGTCGGTGACGACGGGGGCGGGGGCGCGGATCACGCAGACGACGAGGACGCACAGGTCGGTGCCGTTGCCCGCGTCGCCGGTGTAGGTGCCGCCGCGGGTGGGGTCCTTCAGCTCGTACCCGGACGCGGTCCGCGTGGTCTCGAGCGGAACCGTGCCGCCGTACAGGGACCTGCCGTCGCCGGAGACGCTCTCCAGGCGGTCCCAGGCGTCGATGCGGGCGCCGGTGTGCGCGTCGGTGAGGACGGTGCGGGCGACCGGGTTGCCGGCGGAGTCCTGGGCGGCGGCGTCGGTGCGCCAGGCGAGGCGGGGGGCGCCGTGCAGGGCGTCGACCACCAGCTGCGGGCGGGCGGTGAGCCGGTTCAGGGTCTCGCCGAGGTGTGCGGCGCGCAGCAGGTTCGCGGCGAGGTCGGCGGCGCGGGGCGCGGCGAGGCGCGGGGAGACGGTGGGCAGGTCGATCACGGCGCGGGTGGCGCGGGTGACGTCGCGGTAGGACCCGTCGGGGGCGAGGTGCAGCACGAAGTCGCCGCCCAGCACGGGGAGTCCGCGGTAGGTGCGGTCGTAGCGGACGTGGCGGCTGCCGTCCGCGTCGACGACGACGTCGCGGACCTTCGTCCTCTGGGCGGCGGTGATGCCGAGGGCGCCGGCCTGCTCGGCCAGGACGGAGGCGGCGGCGTCGATCGCGGCGGCGCGGGTGGGGCGGTCGGCCGCGCCGGCGGTGGTGGGGGTGAGGGCGGCGGCCAGCAGGGCGGCGCCGGTGACGGCGGCCCCCGCGGCGGCGAGACGGGAACGTCGGGCATGCCGTATCGGGCTCAAGCGGTCTCCTGGAACGGGCGCCCCGACGTGGGTGGGGAGCGGGGCGGCGCGGGTGGTGCCCGCGATTCAAGTGGCGCCCCGACTGTCATGTCCATAGCGCGAATGTGGGGGTGTGTGAGGGGAGAGAATCGTTCCCGCAAGGCTCCGGTGGCACTTCCGTGCAGAGGGGCTCCGCCGACCGTCCGCGCAGGTGAAGCGAGTGAACCTCCCCTTCTTCGTCTACGGCACCCTCCGCCCCGGCGAGATCAACCACGACCGCTTCCTGCGCGGCCGCACGGCGCGTGAGGAACCGGCCCTGCTGCGGGGGGCGGTGCTGTACGAGGGGCCCGGCTATCCGTACGCCGTCGAGGGCCCGGAGGGCGAGGTGCGGGGGGAACTGGTCACCGCGCGGCCGGAGGCGTACGCGGAACTGCTGACGCTGCTGGACCGCCTGGAGGAGTACGTGCCGGGCGACCCGCGGAACCTGTACGACCGGGTGGAGCGGCCGGTCGTGCGGGAGGCGGACGGCACGGAGGTCCAGGCGTGGCTGTACGTCGCCGCACCGGCGGTCGCGGCCCGGCTGCGGGCGCGGGGGACGCGGGTGGAGGGCGGGGACTGGCGGGGGTGAGCGCGCCTGCTCCCCGAGCGGGCACCCCCGTGGGCCCTCGCCCGGTCAGCCCTTCGCCGCCCCGCCCGGCCCAATCCGCCCGCACGCCACCCCTCCTCCGCCCGTCGCACTCCTGACCTGCGGAAAGGCGCTCCCGCCCGGGAGGGCCCCGGCTCCCCTGACACCCGTTCAGCCGCCGCCCTGACGCCCCCTCAGGGAGCGGTGCGGGCGCGGGGGCACTTACCTCGGAGGAGCAGGGACGCGGTCGACGGCGGCACATGGGGGTGCCGCGGGCCGGGTCACCTCCGTGAGCTCGAGGGAGCATCGATGCGACGTACCGCCCGGCTGCTGACCGGCACGACCGGCGCCGCACTCGCCGTGGCCACCGCGGGGCTTCTCGCCTCCCCCGCGTACGCCGGGGAGGCCCCCGGCCCGTCGACCTCCGGTCTGCGGATGTACCCGTCGTCCGTCGCCCCGGGCGCGCAGGTGTCGGCGAACACCGCCGCGTGCGGCGAGGAGGGCACGGCGGCGGGCGACGCCTCCGCCGTGGGCGCGGGCCGGTTCACGCTGGCGCCGAGCACGCACGAGGGGGAGGCGATCGGGCAGTTCCAGGTGCCGCCGAGCGCACAGCCGGGGACGTACGAGATCGTCGTCGCGTGCGCCGGGAGCGGCCGCCGGGTGACCGGGGACCTCGTGGTGACGCTGACGCCCGATGCGGAACTGGTGGTCCCGCGAGGAAGCGTGAAGACGGGGGTCGGTGGCGCGCTGGGCACCGACCCCGTGCAGACCGCGGCAGGCGTGACGGCCCTCGCCGTCGCCGCCGCGGGCGGTACCTGGCTCCTGCATCGCCGGGCGAGAGGCGACGGGATCTGACGGGCATCCTCCGCTGCCCGTCCCGCTGGTACCGCAATCCCCTCCCCCTCCGGGTCCGACGCCCCTCGCGGCCCGGAGGGGGCACGGGGCCGACTCGAGGTGAGGTCACCCCATGCGCCGCAGGTTCCGCCGGACCGGGAGTCCGGGCAACGCAGCGATAGCCGCCGTCACGGTGTGCGCCCTGTGCGCGGGGGCCGTGCTGCTGCGGGACGGCAGGGGCGACGCCCCGCCGCAGCCGTCCGCCGCGCAGGCCCACTCGGAACTCGACGCGCACGGCCCGGCGCGGTCCGGGGCGCCCGCGCTGCCGCCGTCGCCGCCCGACCGGGTGCGGATCCCGGCGATCGGCGTGGACGCCCCGCTGACGGGCCTGGGGCTGACCCCGGCGGGCTCCCTGGACGTGCCGCCGGCGGACCGCCCCGACCTGGCCGGCTGGTACGAGGCCGGCGCGACGCCCGGCGAGCGGGGCACGGCGATCGTCGCGGGCCACGTCGACAACGAGGACGGCCCGGCGGTCTTCTACTCCCTCGGCGCCCTGCGCAAGGGCAGCACGATCGAGATCGGCCGGCGTGACGGCACGGTCGCGGTGTTCACGGTGGACGCGGTCGAGGCGTACGACGCCCGCGACTTCCCCGACGACAAGGTCTACGGCGCGTCCGCCCGCCCGGAACTCCGCGTCATCACCTGCGGCGCGGGCTACTCCCCCACGACGGGCTACCGGGGCAACGTGGTGGTCTACGCCCACCTGACGGGCACCCGCTGACCCCTCCGGGAGGCCTTCCCGACCGGGCGCCCCGGCTGCCGGGCGCCCCCGGGATCCCGACGCCCTGACGGCGGGACCGCCCGGCGCGCCTGACGACCCACCTGCCCGGACCCGGCGGGGGCTCCGTGGTCCGGAAGCCCTGTGCTCCGACAGCCGAAGCTCTCCTCGGGTTCGGAGCCCCGGCGGTCCGGGACTCCGGCCGCTCGGGCACTCCATCGGCGCGGCGTCCGCGCAGGTCCTCCGCCCTCGCACCCGGACGCCCTCCCCCGCCGCGAGGCCGGAGGCCTGTCACCAGCCGGCTTCGCCCGCACGGCCCCGCCCGGCCGCGCGCCGCCCGCGCCTCAGCCGGCCGCCCCCTCCGGACAGGTCTCCGCCGCCGGGACCACCAGGAGCACCACCGGGTACGACGTGATCTGCTGGTTCGCCCCCGGCCTGCTGTCGCAGATGCGCCAGGCCTGCGGGTCCACCACCTCGCGGTCCTTGCCCGTGGCGTCCTCGAAGCGGACCTGGGTGCCGTCCATCTGCTCCTGGGCGCGGAGCGCGTTGCCGCCGGTGACATCGGGCATCACGGCGGTGACGGGAGGGGCGACGGTGTCCGTCGCGGGCGGGGAGATCGCCGCCTTCGCGTCGGGCTCGGGCGTTGTGCGGCAGGCGGTGGCGGCCGCGCAGACGGCTGCGGCGGCGAGAGCGGCTCTCAACGGTGCGGTGACCGTGGGTCTGGCGATGGCCGTGCCTCTCCTGAGGTGATCATGGGTCCCGCCCAGTATCCCCACCGGACGCCGGCTCGCACAGGCCTACGCCAGCCACTGCTCGTACGCCATGTTCGCCACCAGTGCGAACACCACCGTCAGCAGGACCACGCGGACGAAGCCGCTGCCGCGCTTCAGGGCGGTGCGGGCGCCCAGCGTGCCGCCGGCGAGGTTGAAGACCGCCATCAGGGCCGCCAGTTGCCACAGCACCGCGCCCTGCCAGGCGAAGGTGGCGAGCGCGCCCGCGTTGGTGCAGCAGTTGACGATCTTCGCGGTGGCGGAGGCGGTGACCAGGTCGAGGTGGAGCAGGGCGGTGAGCGCCAGGACGAGGAACGTGCCGGTGCCGGGACCGATCAGGCCGTCGTAGAAGCCGATGCCCAGGCCGGCCAGGCCGATCGCGGCGAGGATCTGCCGGCGGGTCGCCGGACCCGGCGCGGGCGCGGTGCCGAAGGCCGGCCTCAGGATGACGAAGGCGGCCACCGCGAGCAGCACCACCATGATCACCGGCTTGAGCACCTCCGTGCTCATCCCGGCCGCGAGGAACGCCCCGCCCGACGACCCGGCGAGGGCGGCCAGCCCGATCCGCACCGCGGTCCGCACGTCCACCGGCGCCTTGCGGACGTACGTCACCGCCGCGCCCGTGGTGCCTACGATCGCGACCGCCTTGTTGGTGCCCAGCGCGTGCGCGGCGGGGGTGCCGGCGGGCAGGCCGAGCAGCAGGGCGGGCAGGAGCAGCAGCCCTCCGCCGCCCACCACGGCGTCGATCCAGCCGGCGGCGAGCGCGGCCACGCAGAGCAGGACGACCGTGGTCAGCGATATGTCGGGCATGGCCGCGACCCTATGAAGCGGATAGATGCTGCGTCCATCGAGATGAGCGTTTGTTGAGGTTGACCTCCTCACACCCGCTCCGCAACGGCCTCCGGAAGCCTCACATTCCGCGCCCCCGGCCGCTGAGGGCAGCGTTCCGCGCGGGAAACAGAGGGGATGCCACCGGGTAACACCCGCCCCGCACGCTCATGACATGACCTCGAACGAGCGTGTGGTGGTGATCGGCTCCGGCCTCGCGGGCGTACGTCTCGCCCGGCGGCTCGGCGAGCTGGGCACGCCCGTGACGCTGATCGGCGAGGAGGAGCACCCGCCGTACAACCGGGTGCTGCTCGCCGAGGTGCTCGCCGGGCGCTACCGGCCCGAGGTGATCGCCCTGCCCGCCCCCGCGGAGCTGGTCCGCGCCCGGGTCACCGGCATCGACCGGGACCGGCGGACCGTCGCCTGCGCGGACGGCCCGGAGATCGCCTACGGGCGGCTGGTGCTGGCCACCGGCTCCAACCCCGTCCTGCCGCCGCTGCGCGGCCTGTTCACGGAGGACCACGAGCTGCCGCGGGGCGTGCACGCGTTCCGTACCCTGGACGACTGCCTGGGCCTGTCGGCCGAGGTGCGGCCGGGCGTGCGGGCCGTGGTGATCGGCGGCGGTCTGCTCGGCGTGTCCGCGGCCCGCGCGCTGGCCGTGCGCGGCGCGCAGGTGGTCCTCGCCCAGCAGTCCGAGCGGCTCATGGAGCGTCAGCTCGACCCGGCCGCCTCCGCGCTGGTCCTGCGCCATCTGACCGGCCTCGGCGTGGAGGTGCACACCGAGTGCCGGGTGCGCGACGTGCGCTGCGTCGGCGGCGCGGTCCGCTCGGTGGAGATGGCCGACGGCTACGCCCTGGACGCCGACCTGGTGGTGCTGGCCTGCGGGGTGCACCCGAGGGTCTCCCTCGCGCAGGCCGCAGGACTGGACGTGGCCAAGGGCGTCGTCGTCGACGACGAGCTGCGCACCTCCGACCCGTCCGTCCACGCCATCGGCGACTGCGTGCAGCACGCCGGCACCGTGTACGGGCTGGCCGCGCCGGCGCTGGAACAGGCCGACGCGCTCGCCGCCCTGCTCGCCGGGGACACCACCGCCCGCTACACGGGCACCCGCTCGCTCACCCGGCTCACCCTGACCGGCCCGGACAGCCCCTTCGACCTGGCCGCGTTCGGCGAGACCGAGGTGCTTCCGGGCGACGACGTGGTGCAGCTCGCCGACGCCACCCGCGGCACGTACCGCAAGGTCGTGGTCCGCGACGACCGCCTGGTCGGCGGGGTGCTGGTCGGCGAACTCGGCACCGTCGGCGCCCTCGCGCGCGCCTGGGAGGGAGCAGAGCCGCTCCCGTCCGACGGCGGGCCCCTGCTCCACCTGCTCACCAACGACGGAGGCTCCTGATGCCCACGGACACCTCGACCATCGTGCTCGTCGGCCACGGCATGGTCGGCCAGCGCTTCCTGGAGGCGCTCGCCGAGCGCGGCCTGACCGCCACGCACCGCGTGGTCGTGCTGTGCGAGGAGCCGCGTCCGGCCTACGACCGCGTGCAGCTCACCTCGTACTTCTCGGGGCGGACGCCCGAGGACCTGTCGCTGACGGACCTGACGTTCATCGAGGACCACGGCATCGAGCTGCACGTCGGCGACCCGGCCGAGCACGTGGACCGCGAGGCGCGCACGGTGACCGCCCGCTCGGGCCTGGTCGTCGGGTACGACGTCCTCGTGCTGGCGACCGGCTCCTACCCGTTCGTGCCGCCGGTGCCGAACAAGGACGCCGAGGGCTGCTTCGTCTACCGCACCGTCGAGGACCTGCTCGCCATCGAGGAGTACGCGCGGAGCAGGGCGAAGACGGGCGCGGTGGTCGGCGGCGGTCTGCTCGGTCTGGAGGCGGCCGGCGCGCTGAAGGGCCTCGGACTCACGTCGCACATCGTGGAGTTCGCGCCGCGGCTGATGCCGGTGCAGGTCGACGAGGGCGGCGGCGCGGCGCTGCTGCGCACCATCGAGGACATGGGGCTGAGTGTCCACACGGGCGTCGGCACCCAGGAGATCGTGGTCGACGACTCCGGCGCGGTCACCGGCATGAAGCTGTCCGACGGCTCCGAACTCGCCGCCGACATGGTGGTGTTCTCCGCCGGTGTCCGCCCCCGCGACCAGCTGGCCCGCGACTGCGGCCTGGCGGTCGGCGAGCGCGGCGGCATCTCCGTCGACGAGCAGTGCCGCACGGTCACCGACCCGCACGTGTTCGCGATCGGCGAGTGCGCGCTGGCCTCCGACGGCCGCGTGTACGGCCTGGTCGCGCCCGGTTACGAGCAGGCGGAGACGGCCGCGGCGACCATCGCCGAGGACGAGGCCTCCTTCACCGGCGCGGACCTGTCGACCAAGCTGAAGCTGCTCGGCGTGGACGTGGCGTCCTTCGGCGACGCGCACGGCACCGCCGAGGACTGCCTGGACGTCGTCTACTCCGACTCCCGCGCGGGCCTCTACAAGAAGCTGGTGATCGGCAAGGACGGCACACTGCTCGGCGGCATCCTGGTCGGCGACGCGGAGGCGTACGGCACGCTGCGCGCGTTCACCGGCTCTGTGCCGCCGGTCGCGCCGGAGTCGCTGGTGCTGCCCGCGGGGGCCGGCGCCCCGGCCGCGCTCGGCCCGTCCGCGCTGCCCGACGACGCGGTCGTCTGCTCCTGCCACAACGTCACCAAGGGCACGATCCGCGGCGCGGTCACCGACCACAGCTGCACCACCGTGCCCGAGGTGAAGAAGTGCACCAAGGCCGGTACCGGCTGCGGCAGTTGCGTGAAGGTGCTGGGCCAGCTGCTGGACGCCGAGCTGGAGGCGAACGGCGTCGAGGTCGACAAGGGCCTGTGCGGCTGCTTCTCCCAGACCCGCGAGGAGCTGTACGAGATCGTCCTCGCCCTGCGCATCGCCTCCCACCGCGAGCTACTGGACCGCCACGGCCGCGAGGAGGCGCGCGGCGGCGACGGCTGCGAGGTGTGCAAGCCGGCGGTCGGCTCGATCATCGCGTCCCTGGCCCCGGCGATCGGCGCGAGCACCTACGTCCTCGACGGCGAGCAGGCGGCCCTCCAGGACACCAACGACCACTTCCTCGCCAACCTGCAGAAGAACGGCTCGTACTCGGTGGTGCCGCGCATCCCCGGCGGGGAGATCGCACCCGAGAAGCTGATCGTGATCGGCGAGATCGCCCGCGACTTCGGGCTCTACACGAAGATCACCGGCGGTCAGCGGATCGACATGTTCGGCGCGCGCGTCGAGCAGCTGCCGCTGATCTGGGCCCGGCTGGTCGACGCCGGCTTCGAGTCGGGCCACGCGTACGGCAAGTCGCTGCGCACGGTGAAGTCCTGCGTGGGGCAGACCTGGTGCCGGTACGGCGTGCAGGACTCGGTGCGGATGGCGATCGACCTGGAGCTGCGCTACCGGGGGCTCAGGTCGCCGCACAAGCTGAAGTCGGCGGTCTCCGGCTGCCAGCGCGAATGCGCGGAGGCCCGGTCGAAGGACTTCGGCGTCATCGCCACCGCGGCCGGCTGGAACCTGTACGTCGGCGGCAACGGCGGCGCCACCCCGCGCCACGCCGACCTGCTGGCGCAGGACCTCTCCGACGCCGAACTGATCCGTCTGATCGACCGGTTCCTGATGTTCTACATCCGCACCGCCGACCGGCTGGAGCGCACCAGCGTCTGGCTGGACCGGATCCCCGGGGGCCTGGACCACGTACGGGACGTGGTGGTGCACGACTCGCTGGGCATCTGCGACGAGCTGGAGGCGCTGATGGCCGCGCATGTCGCGCACTACCGCGACGAGTGGGCCGAGACGATCAACGACCCGGAGAAGCTGGCCCGGTTCGTGTCCTTCGTCAACGCCCCGGACACCCCCGACCCGGTGGTCGCCTTCGTCCCCGAACGCGACCAGATCAAGCCCGACCTGCCCCTGCTGAGCATCGGCCTGCGTCCCGCCGACGACGTCCTGGAAGGAAGCGCACAGCGATGACCCTGGCACTCGAGACGACCACCGGCCTGACCGTTCAACTCCGTCTGGCGGACGACTGGTTCGAGGTCTGCGGCCTCGACCGGCTGGTCCCGGGACGGGGCGTGGCCGCCCTGCTGCCCGACGGCCGGCAGGCCGCCGTCTTCACCGACCGTGCGGGCCGTCTGTACGCGATCGACAACCGTGACCCGTTCACGGGCGCGGCGGTCCTCTCCCGCGGCCTCACCGGCAGCCACAAGGGCCGCCCGTTCGTCGCCTCCCCGCTCCAGAAGCAGCGCTTCGACCTGGAGACGGGCCGCTGTCTCGACGACGACACGGTCCGCGTGGCGACGTACGAGGTCAAGGCGGCCTGAGCGGGGCCGCTGCCGAGCAGTACAGGACCGTGCGACACCCGGACGGGGGTGCCGCACGGTCCTGTGCTGCGGGATGCCCTACCAGCGGTGGGCGTCGGCGTACTCGCCGGATTGCGGCCCGACGTCGACGTCGAACCACTCGGCGTCGGGGGTGACGGAGCCGGCGGGTACGGTCTCGGGCCACCCGGGGCCGGCGGGGGGTGCGGTCCGGGGTTCGGGGGCGTTCCATGCGGCGACGGGGCCTGTGCCCTCCGTCGGCTGCGGACGCTGTCCGAGGTGGCCGTCGGCGGTGCGCGTGCGTGCGGCCAGGTTCTCCAGCCGGCCGCCGGCCTTGGCGGATGCGCCCTGCCCCCCGGGGCGTGACGCCCGCCGCCGTTTCCGACCGGCGGTCCTTCGCCGTGTTCGGCATCAGCAGTTCCACCCGCAGGCCCGGACCGCGCTGCCGGGCGGTGAACTCCTCGACCTGGTTGCGGCAGGCGTGGTCCAGGTGTGTGACGCCGGTCAGGTCGAGGCGGATGCCGTGTAGCGGAGAGCTACCCTCCGGTCACGTCACGTTCGTATCACAGGACGTTCATATCCCCGACACATCTCGCACGCCCCAGTAGCTTCGTCAGCCTCGTTCCAAGCACACGCTTTCGACCGACCTGGGGGGCTCCTCACCATGATCCCGTTCCGTACCTCAGCCGCCGCACTGTTCGCCGCCGTCGCCCTCGCCGCCGTACCGGCCACGGCCGTGGCGCACAACGGCAGCCACCCGTTCGAGAACTGCACCGAGGCGTACGACAACGGGTACAGCAACATCCCCGAGGGCGACGAGCACTACGGCGAGCACCTCGACCGGGACAAGGACGGCATCGGCTGCGACCAGCCGCCGTCGGACTTCGTGCCGCGCGACGAGAGCGACGACGACGCGGGCGCGGGTGCCGGTGACGGCGGTGCGAAGGAGGAGGACGACGGCGGCACCGACCTCGCCGAGACCGGCGGCAGCGACACCACGCCGTACATCGCGGCGGCCGGCGGGGCCGTCGTGCTGCTCGGCGGCGGCCTGATGATCGCCGCCCGCAAGCGCCGCGAGAACCGCTGACCAACTCCCGAGAGGGAGGCCGGACTTCCGGCCCCCCTCTTTTTCACTCCCGCCGCCGCGACGATCCGCCCCCTCCGGACCACGCCCAGTTCGCGCACCCCTTCTGACCTGGCAAGCGACAGGAAGAACCCCCTCCGTTCGTGGCGTTGAGCCACCGTTTCATCACATCACGTTCACATCACAGGTCGCTCGTGACCCTCCGCAGCACAGCCGCACCGGCAGTAACTTCGTCACGCCACAGCCCGGTCAACGGCACCCGCACTCGGACAGGGGGCATTTGCCATGCACCTGACACGACACACCCTCACGGCCCTCGCCGCCCTCACCCTGGCCGTTCTCCCCGCCACCGCGTCGGCCCACGACGGGGACCACCCGTTCAAGACCTGCGCGGAGGCGTACGACAACGGCTGGGCGAGGATCTCCAGCGGGGACGACCACTACGGTCCCGCGCTGGACCCGGACGGCGACGGCGTCGCCTGCGACGAACCGCCCGCCGGTTTCATCCCGCGCGACGACACCGCGATCGACGACGGGAACGCGACTCCCGTGGCCGGCACCACCCAGGCCGCCACGGGCGACGACTCGGGGCCGGACGACGGCCTCACCACCTACGTGACCATAGGCGTGGCCGCCGTGGTCCTCGCCGGAGGCGCCGTGCTCCTCGCCTCCCGCCTGCGCCGCGACACCTGACCCGCCCCACAGGGCGCGTCGCGCGCGGACGACGGAAGGGGCGGCACCCCCGCACGGGTGCCGCCCCTCCTTCGTGATCCGGAGCCGTCGCCGATCGGTGAGGGTGGTCGGGTGACAGACGACGGCCCCGGGGTCCTGCGCGCCCCGAGGGGCTATCGGTGGTCGCTCCCGGCCGAGGTGACGGCCGCGCGGCCGGCCTCCAGACGGGCCACCGGGATGCGGAACGGGGAGCAGGAGACGTAGTCCAGTCCGACCTCGTGGAAGAAGTGGACCGACTCCGGGTCGCCTCCGTGCTCGCCGCAGACGCCGAGCTTCAGGTCCGGGCGGGTCTCCCGGCCGGCCTTCGCCGCGGACTTCACCAGGGAGCCCACGCCGTCCTTGTCGATCGTCTCGAACGGCGACACCCCGAAGATGCCCTTCTCCAGGTAGGCGGTGAAGAAGCTGGCCTCCACGTCGTCCCGGGAGAAGCCCCACACCGTCTGGGTGAGGTCGTTGGTGCCGAAGGAGAAGAACTCGGCGGCCTCCGCGATCTGACCGGCGGTCAGCGCGGCGCGCGGCAGCTCGATCATCGTGCCGATGGCCAGCTTGAGCCGGGTGCCGGTGGCCTCCTCGACCTCCGCGACGACCTTGTCGGCCTCGTCGCGGACGATCTCCAGCTCCTGGACCGTGCCGACCAGCGGGATCATGATCTCCGCGCGCGGGTCGCCCTTGGCGTTCTTCCGCTCGGCCGCGGCCTCCGCGATGGCCCGCACCTGCATGGTGAACAGGCCCGGGATGACGAGGCCGAGGCGGACGCCGCGCAGGCCCAGCATCGGGTTCTGCTCGTGCAGCCGGTGCACGGCCTGGAGCAGCCGCAGCTCGTTCTCGTGCGGCTCCTGCCGGGACTCGGCGAGGGCGACGCGGACCGACAGCTCGGTGATGTCGGGCAGGAACTCGTGCAGCGGCGGGTCGAGCAGGCGGATGGTGACGGGCAGGCCGTCCATCGCCTCGAACAGCTCGACGAAGTCCTTCTTCTGCAGCGGCAGCAGCGCCTTCAGCGACTCCTCGCGCTCCTCCTCCGTGTCGGCCAGGATCAGCCGCTCCACCAGCTCGCGCCGGTCGCCGAGGAACATGTGCTCGGTGCGGCACAGGCCGATGCCCTGGGCGCCGAACCGGCGGGCGCGCAGCGCGTCCTCGGCGTTGTCGGCGTTGGCGCGCACCCGCAGCCGGCGCTTGCGGTCGGCGAAGGCCATCATCCGGTGCACGGCCTCGACCAGCTCGTCGGCGTCGTCGGCGCCCGGGTGCATCCGGCCCTCGAAGTACTCCACGACCGGCGACGGCACGACCGGGACCTCGCCCAGGTACACCTTGCCGCTGGAGCCGTCGATGGAGATGACGTCGCCCTCCTCGACGACGTGCCCGCCGGGCACGGTCATCCGGCGGCGCTTGGTGTCGACCTCCAGCTCCTCGGCGCCGCAGACACAGGTCTTGCCCATGCCACGGGCGACGACGGCCGCGTGGGAGGTCTTGCCGCCGCGGGAGGTGAGGATGCCCTCGGCGGCGATCATGCCGTCCAGGTCGTCGGGGTTGGTCTCGCGGCGGATCAGGATGACCTTCTCGCCCGAGCGGGACCACTTCACGGCGGTGTAGGAGTCGAAGACGGCCTTGCCGACCGCGGCGCCCGGGGAGGCGGCGATACCGCGTCCGACCTGCTCGACCTTGGCGCTCTCGTCGAAGCGCGGGAACATCAGCTGGGCGAGCTGGGCGCCGTTGACGCGGGTGAGCGCCTCGGCCTCGTCGATCAGGCCCTGGTCCACCAGCTGCGTGGCGATGCGGAAGGCCGCGCCCGCGGTGCGCTTGCCGACGCGGGTCTGGAGCATCCACAGCCGGCCGCGCTCGATGGTGAACTCGATGTCGCAGAGATCCTTGTAGTGGTTCTCCAGGGTCTCCATGATCTGCATGAGCTGGTCGTACGACTTCTTGTCGATCTGCTCCAGCTCCGCGAGCGGGACCGTGTTGCGGATGCCCGCGACGACGTCCTCGCCCTGCGCGTTCTGCAGGTAGTCGCCGTAGACGCCCTGGTGCCCCGAGGCGGGGTCGCGGGTGAAGGCGACGCCGGTGCCGGAGTCGGGGCCGAGGTTGCCGAAGACCATGGAACAGACGTTGACGGCCGTGCCCAGGTCGTGCGGGATGCGCTCCTGACGGCGGTAGAGCTTGGCGCGCTCGCCGTTCCAGGAGTCGAAGACCGCCTTGATGGCGAGGTCCATCTGCTCGCGCGGGTCCTGGGGGAAGTCCCGGCCGCACTCGGTCTTGACGATCTTCTTGAACTTGGTGACGAGCTTCTTGAGGTCGGCGGCCTCCAGCTCGGTGTCCACCGTGACCTTCTTGGCCGCCTTGGCCGCCTCGAGCGCGTCCTCGAACAGCTCGCCGTCCACGCCGAGGACGGTCTTGCCGAACATCTGGATGAGGCGCCGGTAGGAGTCCCACGCGAACCGGTCGTCGCCGGCCTGCTTGGCCAGGCCCTGCACGGACTTGTCGGACAGACCGATGTTGAGGACGGTGTCCATCATGCCCGGCATGGAGAACTTGGCGCCGGAGCGGACCGAGACGAGAAGCGGGTCGTCGGCCTGGCCGAGCTTCTTGCCCATCCGCTGCTCGAGCGCCTCGAGGTGCGCACTCACCTCGTCACGCAGTGCCGCGGGCTCCTCGCCGCTGTCCAGGTAGACCTTGCAGGCCTCCGTGGTGATGGTGAAGCCGGGTGGCACGGGGAGACCGAGGTTGGTCATCTCGGCGAGGTTGGCCCCCTTGCCGCCGAGCAGGTCCTTGAGGTCCTTGTTGCCCTCGGTGAAGTCGTAGACGAACTTCACGCTCTCAACGCTCGTGCCCGACTGAGCTACGTGGGGATCTTTGTTTTCCGACACGGGTCTCGACTCCTCGAGGACGCGGTGGCTGCCCTGACGGCGAGGAATGTACCCAGATCGAAGGCGTCTGGGTACGTCTGCTTGCGCGTCGTACGCCTGTCACCGGCTGGACGCCAGCGGATCGAAAGTCAAAGCTTGGCAAGCCATGAAGGCTCGATGTTTTCACTTCTTGAACGCAAGCCGCCTCCCAGAACCGGTCGAGCCGCTCATGTGAGCGTCTTGAGCCACGTTTGATTTCGCCCGATGAACGATCATCGAGTGGCACTGAGTGCCAACCTTTGAGAAGTGCAGCCTCCCACAATCCGCTCATCTGAGCGCAACCCCTATCAGGGGTGGCGAGAATCACGCTGCCACACGACGCCCGGTTCCACCATGCGGACCCAGGGCTGAACGCTCCGGCCCGGCCGCCCGTACGGACTGGAGGCGGATCCGGACCCCCACGCCGGATCCGCCTCCCGCCTCACCGGTTTCGGTACGGAAGGAACCTCCGGGTTGCCCGTCTTCACTCGCGTCATCACGCGCCTGCGCGCCCTCCGTGTTCCCATGCGCCCACGGGACACACGTGTCCTCGCGCGCCTGCGCCACGCACGCGACGCACACCCCTCCGCCGACCGCGCCCTGCGGCTCACGGGCCATGTCCTCGCCGCCGTGCTGGTGCTCAGCGCCCTGCTGATGCCGAACACCGCGCCGGGCCTGCGCCCCGACCGCTTCACCCGCATCCCCGCCGAGGCGATCGTGGGCGCGGTCCTGGTGATCGCCCTGCCCCGCCGCCCCCGCGTCCTCTTCGCCGCGCTCTACGGGACGGGCCTCGGCGTGCTCACCGTGCTCAACCTGCTGGACATCGGCTTCAGCGAGTACCTGGGCCGCGGCTTCAACCTGGTCCTCGACTGGGGCCTGCTGGACGACGCCCTGTCCTACGTGCGGGACTCCATGGGCGGCTTCGCCGCCAACGCCGCCGCCGTCGGCGCGGTGCTGCTCGCCCTGCTCGTGGTGGTCCTCATGGCGCTGGCCACGGTCCGGCTCGGCAACCTGATCGCCCGGCACCGCGCCCGCGCCGGCCAGGGCGCCATGGTAGCCGCCGTCGTGTGGATCACCTGCTCCTCGCTCGGCCTGCAGATCTCGGGGCTGCCGGTCGCCTCCGACCGCGCGGCGGACACCCTGCGCGGGCAGACCCAACGGGTGGTGGACACCCTGCGCGACGAGGCGGCCTTCGCCAAGGAGGCCAGGACCGACACCTTCGGCGCCACCCCGCCGCACCTGCTCCTGCCGGACCTGCGCGGCAAGGACGTCGTTATCGCGTTCATCGAGAGCTACGGCCGGGTGGCGATGGAGGACCCGCTGATCGCGCCCGGCGTCACCCGCACCCTCGACACCCGGGGTGCCGCGCTCACCGCCGCCGGCTACCAGGCGCGCAGCGGCTGGCTGACCTCGTCGACGTACGGCGGGAGCAGCTGGCTCGGGCACTCCACGACCCTGTCGGGGCTGTGGATCGACAACCAGCAGCGGTACCGCACCGCCACGAGCAGCGACCGGCTCACCCTGACCGCAGCCTTCCGGAAGTCCGGCGCGTGGGACACCGTCGGCATCATGCCGGGCGTGCAGAAGACCTGGCCGGAGGCGGAGTGGTACGGCCTGGACACGGTGTACGACGCCACCGAACTGGGCTACAAGGGGCCGAAGTTCAGCTGGTCCACGATGCCGGACCAGTACGCCCTGGAGGCGTTCGAGCGTCTGGAGCACGGGAAGAGGCGGAACCGGCCGCTGATGTCGGAGGTCATCCTGACCTCCAGCCACCAGCCGTGGGCGCCGGTCCCGGAGATGATCGACTGGGAGGACCTGGGCGACGGCTCGGTCTTCGACGCGATCGAGGAGGAGGGCCGGGACGCGTCCGAGGTGATGGCCGACTCCAAGGCCTCCCGTGAGGAGTACGGCAAGTCCGTCTCGTACTCGGTGACGGCCCTCACCGAGTGGCTGGAGCGCTACGGCACCGACGACACCGTGCTGGTGTTCCTCGGCGACCACCAGCCGATCGCCCGGGTCACCGGGCACACCAAGAACCGGGACGTGCCGGTGACGGTCGTCGCCAAGGACCCTGACGTGCTGAAGAAGATCGACAACTGGCGGTGGACGCCCGGCCTGAGGCCCGCCGACGACGCGCCCGTGTGGAAGATGGACACCTTCCGCGACCGCTTCCTGACCGCCTACGGGTCCGTGCCCCGGCCCACCGAGCGCTGATCAGCCGCCGGAGGTGTCCAGCTCGGCGTCCTCGCCGACGCCCGCGCAGTCGTAGGGATCCTTCAGCCAGCCGTCCGGCAGCACCACACGGTTGTTGCCGGACGTACGGCCGCGGGGGCCGTCGGCGCCGGACGGCCAGGGCTGGTCCAGGTCCAGCTCGTCCAGCCCGGTCCGCAGTTCCTCGAGCGTGGAGGTGACGGCGAGCCGCCGGCGCATCTCGGAGCCGACCGCGAAGCCCTTCAGGTACCAGGCGACGTGCTTGCGGAAGTCGATGACACCGCGCGACTCGTCGCCGATCCACTCACCGAGCAGCGTGGCGTGCCGCACCATCGCGTCGGCCACCTCGCGCAAGGTGGGCCGGACGTAGTCGTCGGGGCGGCCCTCGAAGGCGGCGACCAGGTCGGCGAAGAGCCACGGCCGGCCGAGGCAGCCGCGGCCCACGACCACGCCGTCGCAGCCGGTCTCGCGGACCATGCGCAGGGCGTCGCCGGCGGACCAGATGTCGCCGTTGCCGAGCACCGGGATCTCGGGGACATGCTCCTTGAGGCGGGCGATCGCCTCCCAGTCGGCGGTGCCTCCGTAGTGCTGGGCGGCGGTGCGGCCGTGCAGCGCGATCGCGGTGACGCCCTCCTCGACGGCGATGCGGCCGGCGTCGAGGTAGGTGATGTGGTCGTCGTCGATGCCCTTGCGCATCTTCATCGTGACCGGCAGGTCTCCGGCGCCGGCGACGGCCTCACGGAGGATGGCGCGCAGCAGGTTCCGCTTGAAGGGGAGCGCGGAGCCGCCGCCCTTGCGGGTCACCTTGGGCACCGGGCAGCCGAAGTTGAGGTCGATGTGGTCGGCGAGGTCCTCCTCCGCGATCATGCGGACGGCCTTGCCGACGGTCGCCGGGTCGACGCCGTAGAGCTGGATGGAGCGCGGCTGCTCGGAGGCGTCGAACCGGATGAGCTGCATGGTCTTCTCGTTGCGCTCGACCAGCGCCCGGGTGGTGATCATCTCGCTGACGAACAGGCCCTTTCCGCCGCTGAACTCCCGGCACAGGGTGCGGAAGGGCGCGTTGGTGATCCCGGCCATGGGGGCGAGCACGACGGGCGGTTGCACGGCGTGCGGGCCGATGGACAGGGTCGTGTTCACGGTCGGCGAAGCAGTGGGCATTCCCCCATTGTCCAGCATCCGGCGGGGCGCCGGGACAGTGACCGTGTAGCGGTCATTAGTTAGACGCACTATCGACATCGGCGTACGATGTCGCTCATGCCCGAGCTCAGCCATGGCCGCCGCATGCTGGTGCTCGCGATCTGCTGCATGAGTCTGCTGATCGTGAGCCTGGACAACACGGTCCTGAACGTCGCCCTGCCGTCCCTCCAGCGGGAGCTGGACGCGAGCACCTCGGGACTGCAGTGGACCATCGACGCCTATACCCTCGTGCTGGCCTCGCTGCTGATGCTGGCCGGCTCGACCGCCGACCGGATCGGCCGCCGGCGGGTCTTCATGTCCGGCCTGGTGATCTTCACCCTGGGCTCGCTGCTGTGCTCGCTCGCGCCCGACCTGAACTGGCTCGTCGTCTTCCGCATGGTGCAGGCGGTGGGCGGCTCCATGCTCAATCCGGTCGCCATGTCGATCATCACCAACACCTTCACCGACCCCCGCGAGCGGGCCCGCGCGATCGGGGTGTGGGGCGCGGTGGTCGGCCTGTCGATGGCGGCGGGGCCGCTGGTCGGCGGACTGCTGGTGGACTCGGTCGGCTGGCGCTCGATCTTCTGGATCAACCTGCCGGTGGGGGCCGCAGCGCTGCTGCTGACGTGGCGGTTCGTGCCGGAGTCGCGCGCGCCGCGGGCGCGCCGCCCGGACCCGGTGGGGCAGGTCCTGGTCATCGCGCTGTTCGGCTCGCTGACGTACGCGATCATCGAGGCCCCGCATGGCAGTTGGGGCTCGACGGCCCCGTTCGCGGCACTGGCCCTGACCGCCTTCCTGGCGCTCCTCCACTACGAACCGCGCCGCGCGGAACCGCTGATCGACCTGCGCTTCTTCCGATCGGCGCCGTTCAGCGGGGCGACGGTGATCGCGGTGAGCGCCTTCGCGGCGCTGGGCGGGTTCCTGTTCCTGTCGACGCTGTACCTGCAGAACGTGCGGGGGCTGAGCGCGCTGGAGGCGGGGCTGTGGATGCTGCCGATGGCGGTGCCTACGTTCCTGTGCGCGCCGCTGTCCGGGCGGCTGGTCGGGAGCCGGGGGCCGCGGCTGCCGCTGGTGATCGCGGGCGGTGCGATGACGGTGAGCGGGCTGCTGTTCGCACTTTTCGAGGCGGAGACGTCGAACGCGAGCCTGTTCGCGGGCTACGTCCTCTTCGGCCTCGGCATCGGCTTCGTCAACGCGCCGATCACCAACACGGCGGTCTCGGGCATGCCCCAGGACCAGGCCGGGGTCGCCTCGGCGGTCGCCTCCACCAGCCGCCAGCTGGGGCAGACGCTGGGGGTGGCGGTACTGGGCGCGGTGCTGGCGGCGGGGGTGGGGTCGTCGTCGTACGCCGAGAGGTTCGTGACCGCGTCGCGGCCGGGGTGGTGGATTCTGGCTGCGTGCGGGGCGGTGGTGCTGACGCTGGGCGTCGTCACGACGGGCCGGTGGGCGCGGGCCACGGCGGAGGGGGCTGCGAGGCGCCTTCAGGGTGAGGACCAGCGTCCTCGCCGCACGGAGGTGGGGGCGTAGGGGCACCTCTGCAGCGCCGGGTGCGGGTCGTCCGTGGCTGGTCGCGCGGTTCCCCGCGCCCCTGAAGGGCGTTCCCGGCACCGCCCCTGAAAGGGCCCCGCCGCCGCGGGCAGTCGTCCCTCCCTCAGTGCCTTATGGGCCCGGGAGGTACCCCCAGGGCGGCACGGGTGCGCGCAGCGGCACCTCTGCAGCGCCGGGTGCGGGTCGTCGGTGGCTGAGCGCGCGGTTCCCCGCGCCCCTGAGGGTGTTGCCCCCACGCCCGTTGGAGCGGCGCCGTAGGCGACACCCCGTGCGCGGGTTCTGCGTACCCCCACCTGTTGATGTTGCTTTTGCTGCACACTCCCTACGGCGACACCCACCCGCCCACCGCCGGAGGCACCATGCCCCAGATCGACTCGAGCAAGGTAAGCCGCTGGGACCTGCACGGACGTGAGCACACCGTGCACGTCCACCGCACCGGAGTGCAGCGGACGATCAGATGTGAGACCTGCGGCTGGCGCCGGTCCGCCCAGTTCCTGCCCTGGCTGAAGGCGCAGGAGCACCTGGAGCAGGCCCACCAGGCGACGGTGGACCCCACCGCGGCCTGACGGACGAACCCGGGTTCAGGCCCGCAGCCCCCGCAGCAGCAGCTCCACGACCGCCTCGAAATCCGCGTCCGCGCCAGGCTCGTCCCACTCCCCCGCATACGCGGGATCATGGAACCGCCCCGTCGCCTGGAACACCGCCCGCGCGCTGACCGCGGGGTCGTCGCCGCGGAAGACCCCGGCCGCCACCCCGTCGGAGACGATCCGCGTCAACTGCCCCGTCAGCTCGTCGATGTGCTCCGCGACCGCCCCCACCTGCTCCCCCGCCAGCACGCTGTACGTGGCGAACAGCTCAGGATCGTCGCCCGCCTTCCGCCGCTTCGCGGTGAACAGCGCGGCCAGCCAGTCCCGCAGCCGCGTCCCGGGGTCGAGGGAGGCGTCGCCGGCTATCCCGTCCAGCGCCTCGGACGTCCGGTCCAGCCACCGCTTGGTGACGGCCTCACGCAGCGCCGCCTTGGTGCGGAAGTGCCGGTAGACGCTGCCGTGGCTGACGCCGAGGGCGCGGGCCACGTCCACCACGGTGGCCTTCGCCGGGCCGTGCCGGCGCAGCACCTCCTCGGTCGCCTCCAGGATGCGCTCGGCGGTCAGGGTCTCGGTCGCTGCCATGTCTAGACCGTACCCGGCGCCGGGATCACTCCCGGGTGCCGAGGTGGGCCATCATCGGCTCCGGGTAGCGGGCCCCGGCCGCGGCCCCGGGCGGCACCGCCCGCTCGATCGCCGCGAGGTCGGCCGCGTCGAGCGTGACGTCCAGCGCGCCCAGCGACTCCGTCAGCCGCTCCCGCGTACGGGCGCCGACCAGCGGCACGACGTCCTCGCCGCGCGAGAGCACCCAGGCGACGGCGATCTGCGCGACCGTGACGCCCTTGCGGGCGGCGATCTCGCGCAGCGCGTCGACGAGGCCGAGGTTGTGCCGGAGGTTGTCACCCTGGAAGCGGGGCGAGTGGGCGCGGAAGTCGTGCGGCGACAGCTGCCGGTCGGCGGTGAAGTGCCCGGAGATCAGACCGCGCGCGAGCACCCCGTACGCCGTCACGGAGATGCCCAGTTCACGGGTGGTGGGCAGGATCTGGTCCTCGACGGCGCGGGAGATCAGCGAGTACTCGATCTGGAGGTCGGAGATCGGCGCGACGGCGGCGGCCCGCCGGATCGTGTCGGCGCCGACCTCGCTGAGGCCGATGTGCCGTACGTGGCCCTTCTCGACGAGCTCCGCGATGGCGCCGACGGTCTCCTCGATCGGCACGGCGGGGTCGGCGCGGGAGATCCGGTAGACGTCGATGTGGTCGACGCCCAGCCGCTGGAGGGAGTACGCGGCGAAGTTCCGTACGGCGGCCGGGCGGCCGTCGATCGGACCCCAGCCGCCGTCCGGGTCGCGCAGGGAGCCGAACTTGACGCTGGTGAGGGCCTGTTCGCGCAGCCCGGCGGGGGCGGTGCGCAGCGCCTCGCCGATCAGCAGCTCGTTGTGGCCCATGCCGTAGAAGTCGCCGGTGTCGAGGAGCGTGACGCCGGCGTCCAGGGCGGCGTGGATCGTGGCGATCGCCTCGGTCCGGTCCGCCGAGCCGTACAGCGCGGACATGCCCATGCAGCCGAGTCCCAGGGCGGACACCTGGGGACCGGTCTTTCCGAGAGGTCGTGTGTGCATCGTCATGCGTCCACCATGACATGACGAATGACAGATTTCAATATCTGTCATTCGTCATCCACGCGGGACGCCGCCCCGGAAACGCCGAACGCCGGGCCCCGGAAGTACCGGGACCCGGCGTTCATGCCGGTCGGACGGGAGACGTCAGCAGCCCACCAGGCGCGCCGCCAGGTAGCCCTCGATCTGGTCGAGGGAGACCCGCTCCTGCTTCATGGTGTCGCGCTCGCGCACCGTCACCGCGTTGTCGTCCAGGGTGTCGAAGTCGACGGTCACGCAGAACGGCGTTCCGATCTCGTCCTGGCGGCGGTAGCGGCGGCCGATGGCGCCGGCGTCGTCGAACTCGATGTTCCAGTTCTGCCGCAGCGCCTGGGCGAGGCCCTTGGCCTTCGGAGACAGCTCCGGGTTGCGGGACAGCGGCAGCACCGCGACCTTCACCGGCGCCAGGCGCGGGTCGAGCCGCAGCACGGTCCGCTTCTCCATCTTGCCCTTGGCGTTGGGCGCCTCGTCCTCGACGTACGCGTCGAGCAGGAAGGCGAGCATCGCCCGGCCGACACCGGCCGCCGGCTCGATGACGTACGGCGTCCAGCGCTCGCCGGCCTCCTGGTCGAAGTAGGAGAGGTCCTGGCCGGAGGCCTTGGAGTGCGCGGTGAGGTCGTAGTCGGTGCGGTTGGCGACGCCCTCGAGCTCGCCCCACTCGCTGCCGCCGAACTGGAAGCGGTACTCGATGTCAGCGGTGCGCTTGGAGTAGTGGGAGAGCTTCTCCTTCGGGTGCTCGTACCACCGCATGTTCTCCTCGCGCAGGCCGAGACCGGTGTACCAGTTCCAGCGCTGCTCCATCCAGTACTCCTGCCACTTCTCGTCCTCGCCCGGCTTGACGAAGAACTCCATCTCCATCTGCTCGAACTCGCGGGTCCGGAAGATGAAGTTGCCGGGCGTGATCTCGTTGCGGAAGGACTTGCCCATCTGGGCGATGCCGAACGGCGGCTTCCGGCGCGAAGTGGTCTGCACCTGGGCGAAGTTGGTGAAGATGCCCTGGGCGGTCTCGGGACGCAGGTAGGCGATGGAGCCGGAGTCCTGCGTCGGGCCGAGGTGGGTGGAGAGCAGACCCGAGAACTGCTTGGGCTCGGTGAAGGTGCCCTTGTTGCCGCAGTTGGGGCAGTTGAGGTCGGCGAGGCCGTTCTCCGGGGCGTGCCCCTTCTTCTCCTCGTACGCCTCCTCCAGGTGGTCCGCACGGAACCGCTTGTGACAGGAGGTGCACTCGGTGAGCGGGTCGGTGAAGGTCGCGACGTGACCGGAGGCGACCCACACCTCGGGGGCCAGGATGACGGACGAGTCGATGCCGACCACGTCCTCGCGCGACGTCACCATGTAGCGCCACCACTGGCGCTTCAAATTCTCCTTGAGCTCGACACCCAGCGGCCCGTAGTCCCAGGCGGCACGCTGGCCGCCGTAGATCTCACTGCAGGGGAATACGAAGCCACGGCGCTTGCTCAGGCTGACGATGGTGTCGATCTTGTCGGCGGCCACGGTGCTCTCTTCATTACGACGACGGGCGACGAAGCGGAGATGCTTCCAGCGAATGCCTCAGGTTACCGGCGGGGACGGCCCCTCGACCAAATCGGTCCCCCCAAGCGGACCTCCGGAGCTCCGACGGGGGCCGCGACCTGGGTCACCAGGGGCTTTGTTGACAACGGTTTCCATCTTCGTTGAAAATGACTGTCATGAACGTACGACGACGTCACATATCCACGGTCGCGCTCGCCGCGGTCGCCGCCCTCGGGTTCGGCACCCTCACCGCCTGCTCGTCCGACAGCGCCGCCGCGGGCGACACCGGCACGTTCGACGTCGTCGCGTCGTTCTATCCGATGGCCTTCCTCGCCGAGCGGATCGGCGGCGAGCACGTCCACGTCACCAGTCTCACCCAGCCCGGCCAGGAACCGCACGACCTGGAGATCAGCGCCCGGCAGACAGCGCAGCTCGAGGAGTCCGACGCGGCCCTCTACCTCAAGGGTCTCCAGCCCTCCGTCGACGAGGCGATCGGCCAGTCCCCCATCGCCACGAAGATCGACGCGGCCGGGCTGACCTCGCTGGAGGAGCACGGCACCGAGGCCGGCCACGACGAGGAGCACGAGGACGAGCACGCCCACGAGGACGAGCACGGCGACGAGCACGCCCACGAGCACGAGGGCGGCGACCCTCACATCTGGCTCGACCCGGTGAAGTACGCCGAGGTCGCCGAGGGCGTCGGCAAGGCATTCCAGAAGGCCGACCCGGACCACGCCGCCGACTACCGCGCCAACACCGCGGCCCTGGTCAAGGACCTCAAGGCGCTCGACGCGAAGTTCCGTACCGGCCTCGCTGACCGCGAGACCGACGTCTTCGTCACCACCCACGCCGCCTTCGGCCACCTCGCCGAGCGCTACGGGCTGACCGAGGAGGCCATCAGCGGCCTCGACCCCGACACCGAGCCCAGCGGTGCGCGCGTGAAGGAACTCCAGAAGATCGCCAAGGAGGACGGCGTCACCACCGTCTTCTACGAGACCCTCGTCAGCGACAAGACCGCGAAGACCCTCGCCGGCGACACCGGGCTGAAGACCGACGTGCTCGACCCGGTCGAGGGCATCACCGAAAAGTCCCGCGGCGAGGACTACTTCCAGGTCATGGAGGCCAACCTCACGGCCCTGCGCACCGCGCTGGGCGCCCGGTGACCCCCGACGACGCGACACCGGAGGACGGCATGACCACCGAGCCCGTCATCACCCTGCGGGGGGTGCGCGCCGAGCTGGGCTCGCGCCCCGTGCTGCGCGGCATCGACCTGACCGTGCGCCGGGGCGAGGTCGTCGCCCTGCTCGGCGCCAACGGCTCCGGCAAGTCCACGGCCGTGCGCACCGTGATCGGCCAGGTGCCGGTCACCGCCGGGGAGATCGAGCTGTTCGGCGCCGAGCGGCGCCGGTTCCGCGACTGGGCGCGGGTGGGCTACGTCCCGCAGCGCACCACGGCCGCCGGCGGGGTGCCCGCCACGGTCACCGAGGTCGTCTCCTCCGGACGGCTCGCCCGCACCCGCTTCGGCCTGTTCCGCAAGGCCGACCGGAAGGCCGTACGCCGGTCCCTGGAGCTGGTCGGCATGGCGGACCGCGCCAAGGACTCCGTCGACGCCCTGTCCGGCGGCCAGCACCAGCGGGTCCTGATCGCCCGCGCGCTGGCCTCCGAACCGGACCTGCTGATCATGGACGAGCCGATGGCGGGCGTGGACCTGGCCAGCCAGGAGGTCCTCGCCGAGACCCTGCGCACGCAGGTCGGCCAGGGCGCCACGGTCCTCCTCGTCCTGCACGAGCTCGGGCCGCTGGAGCCCCTGATCGACCGGGCGGTCGTCCTCCGCGACGGCTGCGTGCTGCACGACGGCCCGCCGCCCAAGGCGGTCGGCCAGCACGCCCTGCCCGGCCACGACCACGTACACCCGCACGCACCGGCGGACGCCGGACCGATCCGCACGGGACTGCTGAGCTGATGGAGATCCTCGACTACGCCTTCATGCAGCGGGCGCTGCTCGCCGCCGTCCTGGTCGGCGTCACCGCCCCCGCGGTCGGCGTCTACCTGGTCCAGCGCCGCCAGGCGCTCATGGGCGACGGCATCGGCCACGTGGCGATGACCGGCGTGGGCCTCGGCTTCCTGCTGTCCTGGTCCCCGGTGTGGATGGCGGCCGTGGTGTCCGTCCTCGGCGCCGTCCTCATGGAACTGGTCCGCTGGCACGCCAAGGCGCGCGGCGACATCGCCCTCGCGATGCTCTTCTACGGCGGCATGGCCGGCGGCGTCATGTTCATCAACCTCGCGCCCGGCGGCTCCACGTCGAACCTGTCGTCGTTCCTGTTCGGCTCGCTGTCCACGGTGTCGTCGTCCGACGTGACCGCGATCTGCGTGCTGGCCGCGTTCGTGGTGCTGGTCACCGTGGGTCTGCGGCGGCAGCTTTTCGCGGTCAGCCAGGACGAGGAGTTCGCGCGCGTCACGGGTCTGCCGGTGCGGTTCCTGAACCTGCTCACGGCGGTCACGGCCGCGGTCACGGTGTCCGTGGCGATGCGGGTGGTCGGACTGCTGCTGGTGAGCGCGCTGATGGTGGTGCCGGTCGCGGCGGCCCAGCAGCTCACCCGGAGCTTCGCCGCCACGTTCGCCGTCGCCGTCGCGATCGGCGTCAGCGTGGCCGTCGGCGGCACCGTCACCTCGTACTACCAGGACGTGCCGCCCGGCGCGACGATCGTGCTGCTGACCATCGGCGCCTTCATCCTGCTGACCGCGCTGGCCGCCCCGCTGGCCCGGCGCCGCGCCCGGGCGCTGGCCGCCGCACGGCCAGGGGCCGACCCCGCGGAGTGCTCGATTCCGGCCAGTCGCGCGGCGGACGGCAAGGTCGGCGCCTGACCGGCCGGTACCCGGACTGGCACAATGGCCCGGGCAGCAGCAGATGTGAGGAGGCATTCCGGTGACGACCGCAGGACCGCCCGTGAAGGGCCGCGCCACCCGGCAGCGTGCCGCGGTGGCGGCTTGCCTTCAGGAGGTCGACGAGTTCCGCAGCGCGCAGGAACTGCACGACATGCTCAAGCACAAGGGCGACTCGGTCGGGCTCACCACGGTCTACCGCACGCTGCAGTCCCTCGCCGACGCCGGCGAGGTCGACGTCCTGCGCACCGCCGACGGCGAGTCCGTCTACCGCCGCTGCTCCACCGGCGACCATCACCACCACCTGGTGTGCCGAAGCTGCGGCAAGGCCGTCGAGGTCGAGGGCCCTGCCGTGGAGAAGTGGGCGGAGGCCATCGCGGCCGAACACGGCTACGTGAACGTGGCCCACACGGTGGAGATCTTCGGCACGTGCGCGGACTGCGCGGGGTGCGCGGACGGGGCGTCCGGGACTTCCTGAGGCTCCACCGCCGGGTCGCGGCCGGGCCCCGGCCCAGGTGCCCGCGCCTCCGGCCGGTTACGGCCGGCCACCCGGCTACGGACGGGGCACACGGGGTGTGCGCGCCGCAGTGGGTACAGGCGCACCGGGCGCCGGAGCACGGCTGGAGCCCTCGCGGCGGGGGCACATCAGGTCACCGCCGAGGGCGGCCGGTTCGCGCAGGAACAGCACGTCGCCCGTCACCAGCGCGCAGAACACCTTGGCCAGGGTCAGGAAGCTCACCGCGTCCACGGCGCCCGCGATCACCGTCAGGACGGTCATGGCGGCGGTGCGCCGCACCTCGGACGGGGCACGTCGTCGGACATGGGGCCGGCATGGCCAGGGCGGCCGCGCGCGCCCGGCAGCGGCCGTGCGACACGCGGCCGGACACCATGCCCGGCGCAGGCCGGGTCAGGACTGGCGGCCCTCCATGGCCAGCAGCTCCTCGTTGGGGACGGCCCCGCCGAAGCGGCGGTCGCGGGAGGCGAACTCCAGGCACGCCCGCCACAGGTCGCGCCGGTCGAAGTCCGGCCACAGCACGTCCTGGAAGACCATCTCGGCGTAGGCGCTCTGCCACAGCAGATAGTTCGAGGTGCGCTGCTCGCCGCTGGGCCGCAGGAACAGGTCCACGTCCGGCATGTCCGGGTAGTACAGGTACTTCCGCAGCGTCTTCTCGTCGACCTTCGACGGGTCGAGGCGGCCCGCCTTCACGTCCTCGGCGAGCGCCTTCGCGGCGTCGGCGATCTCCGCGCGGCCGCCGTAGTTCATGCAGAAGTACAGGGTGAGCCGGTCGTTGTCCTTGGTCTGCTCCTGGGCGACCTGGAGCTCCTTGGCGACGGACTTCCACAGCTTGGGCATACGGCCCACCCAGCGGACCCGGATGCCCAGCTCGTCGAGCTGGTCGCGGGTCTTGCGGATGAAGTCCCGGTTGAAGTTCATCAGGAAGCGCACCTCGTCGGGCGACCGCTTCCAGTTCTCGGTGGAGAAGGCGTAGAGCGAGATGGCGCCCACGCCCATCTCGATGCCGCCCTGCAGCACGTCGAGCACCCGCTCGGCGCCGACCTTGTGCCCCTCGGTGCGGGGCAGGCCCCGCTCCTTCGCCCAGCGCCCGTTGCCGTCCATGACGATCGCCACATGGCTGGGGATCAGCTCCCCGGGAAGCTTCGGGGGCCGCGCGCCGGAGGGGTGCGGTTCCGGGGTCCTGTACTCCCGGCGCTGCCGCCCCAGGAATCCGCGTACGGCCATGTGTCTCTCGTCTCCTCGTGCTGGTCCTCGTGCTGAGGGGGGCTTACTGCTTCTCGACGTACCGGAGCGAGCGCAGCCCGCGCTCCAGATGCCAGTGGAGGTAGGCGGACACGAGCCCGCTCCCCTCCCGGACGTACCGTGCCTCGCACGCGTCCGCGGTGGCCCAGTCTCCCGTGAGCAGTGCGCCCAGGAGTTCGAGGGCCTGCGGCGAGGGTACGACGCTCCCGGGGACGCGGCAGTCGGCGCACACGGTTCCGCCCGACGCGACCGAGAAGAACCGGTTCGGTCCGGGCATGCCGCATTTCGCGCAGTCCGTGAAGCTGGGCGCGTAGCCGTTGACGGCGAGGGAGCGCAGCAGGAACGCGTCGAGCACCAGGTGCGGGGCGTGCTCGCCCCGGGCGAGGGTGCGCAGTCCGCCGACGAGCAGCAGGTACTGCTGGACGGCCGGCTCGCCCTCGTGGTCGGTGAACCGCTCGGCGGTCTCCAGCATGGCCGTGCCGGCGGTGTAGCGCGCGTAGTCGGTGACGATGCCGCCGCCGTACGGCGCGATCGTCTCGCTCTGCGTGCACAGCGGCAGACCGCGTCCGACGAGCTCGCTGCCCTTGGCGAAGAACTGCACGTCCACGTGCGAGAAGGGCTCCAGGCGCGCGCCGAACTTCGACTTGGTCCGGCGCACGCCCCTCGCCACGGCGCGCACCCGCCCGTGACCGCGGGTGAGCAGGGTGATGATCCGGTCCGCCTCACCCAGCTTCTGGGTGCGCAGCACGATGCCGTCGTCGCGGAACAGACTCATGGCAGCCATTGTCCCGCACGTTCACGGCACCTCGCCGCGACGCCTGGCGTTGGCGTACGCGGTGGCGGCGCGCAGCCGTTCCTCGGGTGTCGCGTGCCGCACGGCCCGGGGGTCGGCGTCCCACTCCCGTCCTCCGCCGTACGGCCGCAGCTGTACGTAGGGGCCCTCGTGCCCCATGACGATGCCGAGCCGCTCGGCGCGGGTGTCCACGACGTACGCACCGACGGGCGGTTTCACCGCACCACCGCCGCCCGGAACGCCTCCCGCATTTCTTTCACCACGTCCTCCGCTTCTCCGGCGCACCACGTCGGCTGTTGTGCCGAGACCGTGCATGGGTCTGCCTCTCATTCCGTACGGGTGGGGAAGAGATGGGTGTGCACGCGGACCTGCTCGGCGTCCGGGGTCCCGTCGTCGGGGGCGCGGTCCCGGTAGCTGTCGACGAGGGCGTGCATCCTCTCGACGAGTTCCGCCGCCTGGTCGGGCGTGAGGCGCAGCGTCAGGTCGCTCATGTCGGAGGCCCGGCGCCACTCCTCGGGCCACTCGCCGGCCGTGCCGAGCCAGGTGGCGATCTCCCGGGTGTGGGCGTTCGCGACTTCGTGCAGGAACAGGTCGGCGGCCCCGCGGACCTCCGGGTCGCTGTCCCGGAGGAGGGTGTCGTCGAAGCGCACGCCCGCGTGGACCGCCTTCCACCACCGCTCGCGCCCCTTGCCGCGCTCCGGGGCGTCCTCGACGAACCCGTGGGCGGCGAGCTGCCGCAGGTGGTAGCTGGTGGCGCCGCTGGACTCGCCGAGCTTCTCGGCCAGTTGTGACGCGGTGGCGGGTCCGCCGCGCCGCAGGGCGGTCAGCAGCCGCATCCGCAGGGGGTGCGCCAGACCGCGCAGGGAGCGCGCGTCGAGATGGTGCAGCCGGGGCTGCTCGGACTCGTTCGGTTCCTGCGGCGTCTCGGGCTCGTCCATGCGTCCAGGATAGGCCTGCAAAGAACCTGTTGCAAGGATTTCTTTGCAAGCAGATCTTTGCAGCGGGTTCTTTGCAGTGTTTTTTTTGCATGTGGACGATATGCCGATGACGCCGATGGCGTGACGTTTCCGCAGCCGTGCAACCGGAGGGTGCCGCCCCGCTCTCCTCCCCTGCGGAACCGACACTCCTTCGGTGAGGAGAGCGACATGACCGCGACCGCCTTCGAGTACGGACCGAATCCTTACGCCGCCGGGCAGTCGGGCGCCGACTACCTGCTGGCCCCGCCGGACCCGGCCACCCGCGTCGGCGCCCTCATCGACCCGCGCGACCGGCGCCGGCTCGACCTGCACGCCGCCCTGACCGCCGCGGGCATCCCGCCGCGGCCCGAGGACCGCGAGGCCATCGAGCATCTCAGCGCGCTGTCCGCCGGGATCAACAGCACCATCCAGCGCTGGCTCCAGCACACCCTGTAGGAGGTCAGCCGGCGCCCGGCGCGACCAGGCCCGACTCGTAGGCCACGACGACCAGTTGGGCCCGGTCGCGGGCGCCGAGCTTGCCCATCGTGCGGCTCACGTGCGTCTTCGCGGTGAGCGGGCTGAGCCCCAGCGTCCCGGCGATCTCCGTGTTGTTGAGGCCGCGCGCGACCAGCGTCAGCACCTCCCGCTCCCGGTCGGAGAGACAGTCGGGGCCGGCGGTGGCGGGCGTGGCCGCGGGACTGCGCAGGAAGCGCGCGATCAGCCGGGCCGTGGGTCCGGGCGACAGCAGCGCGTCGCCGGCGGCCACCGTCCGGATGGCGTCGAGGAGTTCGGCGGGCCGGGTGTCCTTCACCAGGAACCCGGACGCCCCGGCGCGCAGCGCGTCCACGATGTTCTCGTCCGTGTCGTAGGTGGTGAGGACGAGCACCTTCACCCCGGCCAGGTCGTCGTCGGCGGCGATCAGACGGGTCGCCTCGATGCCGTCGAGGTCCGGCATGCGGATGTCCATGACGACGAGGTCGGCCCGCCGCGCACGGGCGAGTTCGACGGCCTGACGGCCGGTCGCGGCCTGCCCGACGACCTCCATGTCGGGCGCCGACTCCACGAGCATCGCGAACGCCTCCCGCACCAGCGTCTGGTCGTCGGCGAGCAGCACACGGACGGTCATCGCTCCCGTCCCTCCCGGGTCGCGCCGGTCAGCGGCAGGGCGGCGGTCACCTGGAAGCCCCCGCCCGCGCGGGGACCGGCCTCCAGCGTGCCGCCCACGCTGCGAACCCGCTCCCGCATGCCGACCAGCCCCAACCCGGGGGTGCCGCCGGGGTCGGGTCCGGTGCCGTCGTCCGTGACGCCGATGTGCAGCACCCCGTCCCGCTCGCTCACGTCGACCCGTACGCCGGGCTCAGGTCCCGCGTGCCGGACCGCGTTGGTCAGCGCCTCCTGCACCACCCGGTACGCGGCGGCCCCGACCGCGGGCGGCACCGGCTCCGCGACCCGCACACGGTGCTCCACGCGGGCGCCCGCCAGCCGCGCGGCCTCCACCAGGTCGGGCAGGCCGTCCAGCCCGGCGAGCGGACCCCGCGCGTCCTCGGGTTCGCCGTTGTCCCGCAACACCTCGAGCGTGGCGCGCAGTTCGCCGCGTGCGGTGCGGCAGGTGCCGGCGATGTCGTCGAGGGCCTTGGCCACGGCCGCCCGGTCCAGACGGTCGGGGTCGGCGGCCAGGACGTGCGCGGCGACGGACGTCTGCACCCCGATGAGGGTGATGCTGTGGGCGAGCAGGTCGTGCAGGTCACGCGCCATGCGCAGCCGCTCCTCGGCGACCCGGCGGCGCGCCTCCTCCTCACGGGTGCGCTCCGCCCGTTCCGCGCGTTCCACGATCGCGGCGACGTACTGCCGGTAGTAGCGGACGTCGAGGCCCAGGAAGAGGACGGCGACGACCCAGCCGGTGATGCGCACGAGTTCCGTGAACCCGTCGGGGTTGGTGAGGGCGTTCACGGTGAGGGTGGTGCAGATGACGACCGTGCCGACGAGCAGCGTCCGGCGCGGGGTGCCGGTCGCGGCGACCGTGTAGAGGACCACCACGGTCGCGCCCACGGGCGCCAGGTGGTGGTTGTCCAGGGCGTGGTACGGCACGATCGGGGCCAGCACCGCCGACAGCACCGCCAGCGGCCGCCTCCGCCGCCACGCCAGCGGCACATGGGCGCCGAACAGCAGGGCCCAGCCGAGCGCGTCGGGCCGGCGGCCGTCGTCGGTCAGCAGCGCCAGCGCGACACCCAGGACGGCGGTGCACACGGCGAGGATGGCGTCGTTGCGGAATGCGTGCGGGCGGGTCAGGGGGTCACGGCTGAGCGCGGTGATGATGCCGTCCCTGGTCCGGGAGTCCGCCGGGCGTGACGTCCTGGGGTCCGTGGATCTCGGCTCCGTACGCCCGGAGTCCGGGGGTCCGGAGCCTCGGTCACGGGAGTTCGCGGCCCGGGCGGGCTCGGCTGCCTGTGCTGTCGTCGGGTGCACGGGGTCCATCTTCGGGGAGGAGGACGCCCCTCCGGGAGGGAGGGGCGCCCTGTCACGGTCGTACGGGCGGATCACACCGGCTCCGGCTGCCGTTCCCGGTGTTCCGGTTCGGGCGTGCGGGACAGTGCGCCCGGCCACCACATGCGGCGGCCCAGCAGCACACTGGCCGTGGTGACCAGGTAGGTGCGGACCAGGAAGGTGTCGAGGAGGACGCCGACGGCGATGACGAGGCCGAGCTCGACCATCGCGACCAGGGGCAGCGTGGTGAGCACGGCGAACGTCGCGGCGAGCACGACGCCCGCGGAGGCGATGACGCCGCCCGTGGTGCGCAGCGCGGTGAGGGCGGCCGCCTCGGGTTCGGCTCCGTTCAGGGACTCCTCCCGCATGCGGTGCATCAGGAAGATGCCGTAGTCGACGCCGAGGGCCACCAGGAACACGAAGGACAGCAGCCCGATGCCGGGGTCGGTGCCGGCGAAGCCGAGCAGAGGCCCGAAGACCAGCCCGCCGATGCCGAGGGCCGCGCCCCAGACGGCGACCACCGCGCCGAGCAGCAGCAGCGGAGCCACGAGACTGCGCAGCAGCACGACCAGGATCAGGAACACGGCGGCCAGCACCAGCGGCACGATCACCGCGCGGTCCCGCGCCTCGCTGCGGGCGAGGTCGAGCTGTTCCGCGCTGGGGCCGCCGACATGGGCGCCGGTGCCGTCGAGCGTGTCGCGCAGGGCCTCGATGGTGCGGGTCTCCCCCGCCGACTCGGGCGGCGCGGTGGCGAACACGGTGATCTCGGCCCAGGTGTCGTCGGCCCGTCCCGGAGTCGCCTCGGCGACGCCCTCCGTCTCCCGAACCCGCTCGACGACCTCGCCGGCCTCCCCGGCGGGCGCGATCACGGTGATCGGCTGGGCGCCGCGCTCCGGGTACTCCTCCGCCATCGTGCGCATCGCCGTGACGGACTCGGGCCGTTCGGTGAAGGCGTCCTCCTGGCGGAGGTCCCCGCCCAGGTTGAGCGTGCCCAGGGCGAGCGCGCCGAGGAGCACCGCGCCGCCGGTCAGAACGGCGGCGGGCCCGCGGGTGGCGGACGTCCCCATGGCGGCGAACAGCGACCGCCGTGCCTTCGGCTCGCTGCCGAAGGCGGGGATCAGCGGCCAGAAGACGCGCCGCCCGAGCAGCACCAGGACGGCGGGCAGCAGCGTCGTCATCGCGACCAGCGCGGCCAGCACCCCGACCATGCCGACGGGACCCATGCCGCTGCTGCTGTTCAGATCGGCGGCCAGCAGGCAGAGCAGTCCGGCGGCGACCGTGCCGGACGAGGCGAGCACGGCGGGCCCGCAGCCGCGCAGGGCGGCCCGCATGGCGTCGTACGGCCGCTCGTGGCGGCGCAGTTCCTCGCGATAGCGGGAGACCAGCAGCAGCGCGTAGTCGGTCCCGGCGCCGAGGACGAGGACGGTCATGATGCCGCCGCTCTGCCCGGTGATCGTGATGCCGAACAGCTCGTGCGCCCCGTACCCGGCGGCCATCGCCAGGACGGTCGCCGCTCCCGCCACGGCGAGCGGCACCAGCCACAGGAACGGGCTGCGGTAGATCAGCACCAGCAGCACGGTCACCACACCGAGCGTGGCGGTCAGCAGCGTGCCGTCGATGGTGTCGAACACCGCGTCCATGTCGGCGCCGACCGCCCCCGGCCCGCCGACCTCGGCGCTCAGCCCGCCCGTCCCCTCGACGGTCTCCCGCACCCCGTCGACGAACGCGAGCTGCGCCTCCTCGTCCTGCCCCGGCTCCGTGCTGGACACCGGGTACATCAGCGTGCTGCCGTCCGCCGAGGGAACGCCCCGCGGCGCCTCCGACAGCTCGTACGCCCGCTGCACCCCGGCGATCTGCGCGGCGGCCGCCTCCCGGTCGGCGGCGGTCAGCCCGCCGTCGCGGTGGTACACGACCACCAGGTCGGTGGACTCGCCGCCGGGCAGCTCGTCCTGGACGCGCGCCACCTGTGTCGAGTCGGCGCCGGCGGGCAGGTAGTCGACCGCCCGGTTCTGCTGCGCGCCTCCGAACTTCCCGGCGAGCGGCCCGAGCAGCACCAGCGCCGCCACCCACAGCCCCAGCACCGCCCAGGGCACGGCCCGCCGCCCCCGTGTGCCTGTCCTGACTGCTCCCATGAGCCTCGGCTCCCCTCCGGTCCGGTCCACTGGATCTGCTGTCCAGCCTTCCGGCGGCGGGGAGCCGGGACGTCCGGCCTGGGACCGAAACGGCGGGTACTGCGGCGGGCGGCCGGGGCGCGGCCGTTACTCCCCCGGGAGTAACGGCGGGGACCGACGGGAGGTCAGCCCCGGTCGACCATCCAGGTGCCGTCCTCCTCGTCGTCGACCCGGACCTCCAGCTCACGCAGGCTCATCCCGGCCTCCCACAGCTCACGGAACCGCTTCATCCGGTCGTGCACATGGTCCTGACGGGCGATCAGCCGGGTCCGGATGTTGACGTCGCGCAGGTCCTGGTCGATCTCGAAGGACACGGCCTCGTCGTAGACGATGAAGTCGTTGGTGGTGCCGCGCAGCAGATGCGGCGGCAGCTCCGGCAGGACGGCCACGCGCACCTCGATGTGCAGCACCTCCTGCTCCTCGCACAGCCGCAGCAGCCGGTCGTCCAGCTCCCGCGCGCTCTCCAGCAGGAACAGCCGGCGCACCGGGACGCCCTGCTCGATCGCCTCCGCCTGGGCGTGCAGATAGCGGCTGGCGGGCTCGCTGTTCCAGAACGTCCGGTCGACGGAAGTGCTGGTGGCGCAGATGGACTTCTCCGCGGCCCGGGTGAGGGTGAGCATCCAGTCGTGGTTCTCGCCCGGGCACTCCGCGGTGAGGGTGGTGAGGTCGCTGAGGTGCCCGATCACCCGCTGCATCTCCAGCCGGACGAAGGTGGAGAGGATCGGCAGGCCGGGCGAGAGGACCTCGGCGAAGTTGGCGGCCAGGTCGGACACGGACCCGATGCGCACCAGGGGCGGCGCCGGCGGTTCGGGCTCGGCCGGGCGGGGCGGCGGCACCAGGCGCGTCTCGACGAGCTGCTTCATGTCCTCGGTGTGCCGGGTCAGCCCGTGCCGGAGCTCGTCGTAGCGCCGCAGGCCGCCGCGCACGGTGGCGGCGGTCTCGGCCAGCAGGCTCTCCGCGCGCCGGGCCCGCTCCTCGGCCGCCCGGTCCGGGACCAGCACCAGGTGCTGGACGGCGACGGCGGCGACGGCGACCAGTGCGGCGGCGCCGAGCTGCCGCGCCGCGCCGTCCTCCGGGCTGAGCAGCGCGGCGAGGCCCCAGGTGAGCAGTCCGGCGACCAGGCCCACCAGCAGCCTGCGCCGCCACGGGACGGGGCCGGGACGCCCGGCCGGCCCGTCGGACCGGGCGGTGACCGGGGGGCCGGGTGCCTGGGGCGTCCGGTCCTCGGGGTGCTCTGGTGTGCCCACCGCGCCCGGCGGGCCGGCCGTGTCGTCGGGCTGGGGTGTCTGTGCCGTGCTCATCTCGCTTCTCCCCCCGTTGGGAAACACGTCGGTTCGGATGCGGAATGTGCGTGGGGGTCCGGACGAGGCCGCTCACGGCTGGTGGGCGTCTCGCGGGCAGGGGCTCGGGGCCGGGGCGCGTTCAGGGCGCGGGCTCCACCTCCCGGTGCACGGGCGGGATCGCGTGCAGGGTGAGCTGGTCGCGGACGCGCTGGACCAGGGCGAGCCACTGCCGGGTGAACCCGGGCCGCTCCTCCAGCGCCTCCCACAGCGGGGCCAGCCGCCCGGACACACGGGCCCGCGGCATCCACAGGTGCAGAAGATGGTCGACGGCAGGACGCAACGCCCCTACCACCGGCGGGAGTTCGCCGTCCCCGCTGGTACGGGGCCAGGATCCGGGCGCGGCGGGGCCGAGGCGGATGCCGTCGAGGACGCGGACCAGGGTGGTCAGCAGCCAGTCGTGCAGGGCCAGGTCGTCGCAGAGCCCGGCCAGGTCGGCCGCGGGAATGTCCTCCGGGACGCGCAGCCGTACGGTACGCAGCTCGTCCTCGGCGACGGTGAACCGCTCCAGGGCCGGCGCCTCGCCCGGCGGCGCGGTCAGCGCGACCCAGCGCAGCCGGGTCTGCCGGGACCTGAGCGGCGGCCGCTGGTCGAGCAGCGGATGCCGCAGCAGCCGGGTGAGCAGTCCCCCGGCGATGAGCCCCACGTCGAGGTCGCCGTGGCGCCCGCCGTCGAGCAGACCGGCGGCGACGGCGTCGTAGGGCAGCTTGCCCAGCGGCTCGACCACCGCGGGCCGCACCAGATAGTCGCCCCAGGGGCGGCGGTGGTCGGGCCCGGAGGCGGGGAGGGTGAAGTACGCGGAGGTCTGCAAAACGCGTCCCTCGGTGAGCGCGGCGCGCGCGGCGACCGTGCCGACGGCGCGGATCCGGGCGCCGTTGGCGCTGGGCAGCGGGCAGTCGACGCCGGTGAGGGTGTCCGGGGAGCGCCCGTAGAGGTTGGGGCGCTCGGACACCAGGACCCGCTCGTCGGCGCGCAGCCGCAGCAGCTGGGCGGCGGCCCGGCTGTCGAGGGCCTGCCCCGCGGGCAGCAGGCAGGTGCGGACCTCGCCGCAGGCCAGCACGGTGCGCGGCGCGGCGGTGGCGGGCGGTGCACCGGGGGCCGGCATCTCAGGTCTCCTCGCAGAAGACGTAGGAGACGCGGTCGGCGACCGGGCCGGGGACGGGCACGCCCTCGCCCGCGGACCGCTCGGCGACCTGGCGCAGGGCGTCGCGGTCCACGTCGGTCTGGTCGAGGATCACCCGCACGGCGTGCTCGACGGGCAGGAAGCGACTGGGCAGCACCGAGCAGGTGCGGTAGGCGGCGAACGGGTCCGCCCGCTCGCCGAGCCGTACCAGCGGCGGCAGGTCGTCCCACTCGTCGGGGAACGCGCCGGTGTGCGGCCGCGGTTCGAAGACGGCCTCGCCCTGGTGGCGCAGCAGTCCGAGGCGGGCGAGCTGCCACACGGCGGCCAGGAACGGGCAGGACCACAGACGCTCCCCGTCGGGCGTCTCGTTCCACAGCTCGACGTCGAGGAAGACGGAGTGGCGGCGGGCGGCCGTCTCGCGGGGCGGCTCCCAGGCGGCAACCTTCCGCATGGCCTGCGGCGCGCGGGCGGTGGGGCTGCGCACACCGTTGGCGAGCCAGCCGGTCTGCGCGGCGGGCGGGCGGTTGCCGTAGCTGCCGGGCGGCGGCTCTTCGACGATCCGCGCGGCCACGGCCTCGGCGACGGGCACCTTCCCGCTGACGGCGCACGCGGACTCGCGGGCCAGGTAGTCGACGGCGAGCCCGGCGCGCTCGGCCTCCTCCAGCAGCATGGGGACGACCTCGGCGGGGCTGGCGAACCGGGTGAAGTAGTCGTCGATCAGGAAGCAGGTGCTGATCCGGGCGCGCCGCCCGCCGGCCCGGTCGGCGGCGACGGCGCGGGCGGCCTCGGCCCAGGGACGGACCCGCGCGAAGTGCCGGCGCAGATGCTCGGGCCCCGCCTCGAAGTCCTCCATGTAGAGGTGCCCCAGCTCCAGGGAGAGGTGGGAGAGGGGGACCGCCTGGGTGCGGGGTTCGGCGGTGGTCTCACGGAACACCGCTTCGGTCATAACAGCCCCCAGTACGCGTCGTCGGTGAGCCGCCGGGCGATCTCCTCGAGCGCCTCCAGCGTCTCCTTGTTGGCGATCTGGGTGGCCAGGACGTCCTCCTCGGTGATCAGCTGCTCCCGCCACTGCAGGATCGGCTCCAGCGGCACGGTGCCGAGTACCACGCTGTCGCCGATGTGCTGGTCGGAGGCGAGCCGGCGCAGCGCCCGGTTGCAGGACTGCATCCAGGCGGCCTGGGCGGGCGAGCCCTGCGCCCACATGGCCGACTCCGGGTCGGGCACGGCGGCCCGCACGAAGCGGATGTTGCCCTGGAGGGTGTTCTCGTCGTGCCCGCGGTCGACGCCGCTGCGGAGGATGCCGTTCTCCTTGTGGACCAGGCCGGCGGCGGCGATGACGTGCTGCCGGGTCCAGCGGTGGAACACCAGCCAGCGGTAGGAGACATGGCGCATCTGCGGGTGCGCGGTGGCCGCGAGGACGAGGTCGACGGCGTAGCTGCGGCCGGCGCTGAGGTCGACCATGACGAGGTCGAACTCGCTGTTGAGGCGCAGCAGCAGGTCGATGCAGCGTTCCAGCGCCTCCTCGCCGGTGGCGAACTCGCCGCCGCCCGCGTCGCCGGGGTAGAGGACGAGCCGCCCGGACTGGTTCTGCCGGGCACGCAGCACCGGGTGCTCGGTGTGCCGCCAGATGTCGATGCTGGCCGGTTCGGTGACCTCGCCCTCCAGGTAGGAGTGCAGGCCGCGCTCCTCGGTGCCGCGCAGGGCGCTGGGCACGTCGAAGACAGCGGCCGCGGTGGGCGAGCCGAAGTCGAAGTCGACGTAGGCGACGTGGTCGCCGGTGAGGGCGCGCTGGTAGGCCAGGTTGGCGCTGGTGACCGAGCGGCCCGTGCCTCCCTTGTCGGAGGCCGCGAAGACGAGCACGGCTCAGCCCTCCTGCGCGGCGGCGTCCCGGGCCTGGGCCAGGGTGTCGAGTTCCCGCAGGACGGGCAGGGCGAGCGCGAAGGCGGTGGCCGGCCGGTCGTCGACCAGACCGCGGGCGTGGTCCAGACGGTTCTCTATGCTCCGCATCGCCCGGGCGCGGCTGCCGTCGTCGCCGGTGGACGCCTCCAACTGCTCCCTGCCGAACAGGTGCGTGGCCTCGCTCAGCAGGTCCCGGGCCAGGTCGGCCAGGTCCGGACTGCGGATGGGCTCCTGCTCGTAGAGGTTGCGGGCGGCGACCAGACACTCGGTGACGCGCTCGGTGACGCTCCAGGAGAGGCGGCGGTTGACGCCCTTGGCGTCCGGGAAGACGGCGCGCACGTCGTCCCAGAGGCCGGCGCCGTGCCCGTCCTCGATCCTGCGGCTCCACAGGTGCTCGAAGGTCTGCTCGGCGAGGCGCAGCAGCCGGTCCTGCGCCTCGATGTTCCGGGACAGCTCGGCGAGCTGCACGGTCCGCTTGAGCAGCTGGGCGGAGAAGTCGGTCATCCGCCACTGGAGCCGTGACCCGGAGCGTTCGGACCCGGCGAGCGGCATCAGCACACCCGGGTCGTGCAGCCGGACGACCGGGTCGTTCCTGGTCATACGGCTGGTGACGCGGCCTCGGTCGGCGAGCCGCTCCATGATGGAGACGGTGCGGGTGAGGTCGTCGTCGGTGGCCCTGCGGCGCACCAGGTCGTGGACGAGGATGGCCGCGACGGTGAGGGAGAAGTACTCGGACTCCAGGCGCAGTCCGGTGGTCTGCCAGGGCAGGTCCTCCAGGGGCCAGCGCTCGGTGCCGAAGCGGGCGACGGCCGACCAGTACTGCTGGCTCAGCTCCCAGCGCAGCCGCAGCGCCTCGGCGAGTTTCTGCTGGTCGGCATCCAACAGTCCGAGGGTGAGGGTGCGCTCGGAGAAGAGGTCCTGGATGCCGTCGAGGGCGACGACGGTGAAGTACACGTAGGGCAGCCGGTCGGCGATGCCGTCGGGCTGGCCGGGCACCGGGGTGTCGAGGTCGGTGACCTTGGGGGCGTCCTTGACGACGCCCCAGGCCCAGCCGCACTCGAAGAGCTGGCTCTCGTCGCGGATGGACTCGTCGACCTCGATGCCGCGGCTGAGGCTCTCGATGATGGTGGCGCGCAGCGGCCGGAAGCGGCGGGCGAACTGCTGGAGGACGGCCCGGTCGGAATGCCGGTTCTGGCCGATGACCTGGATGAGCCGCCGGCCCTGCTCGGACTCGGCGTCGAAGACGTTGACCGCGAAGGAGCGCAGCAGGCTGACCATGGCGGCGGTGAGGCGGAGGTTGGTGGCCTCGCGGAGTTCGCCGAGCGCCCGGCGCACGTCGGGGCGGGTGGTGCTGTTCTCGTAGACCTTGAGGAAGCCGAGGGTAGCCAGGCAGAGCGTGACGGACATCGAGTAGGAGTCGACGACGCCTAACTTGCCCTGTTCATAGCTCAGTTCGAGGTCGGGGTCGACGGTCTTGAAGTACGGTCCGCCGGCGAAGGTGGGGGCGTCGTCGGGGCCGGTGTGGGTGCGCATGAACTGGGTCAGCGCGGTGATCAGGTTGGGCGGGATCTCCAGCCTGCTGCCGGCCCGCTCCAGCGCCTGGAGCACGTCCCGTTCGGTGGTGTCGGGCTGGTCCAGGCGGAACGCGGGGATCTCGGTGGCGGGGTACAGCAGGCAGAGCAGCCGCTCGGCGTCCGCGACACTGCTGAGCCCGTCGGTGTCCCCCCACACGAGCTTGCCGTCGTCGAACGAGTGGCGGGCCGCGGCCCGCCAGATGTCCAGCAGATGCTGGCGTGGCTTGATCTGCATCCCCCTACCCCTCGTACAGACCGTGTGCAGACATGGTCCCCGTTCCTACGTGTCCGCAATCGCCGAATTTCGCCGTCCGAGGGCGAGAATGATGCCCTCGTGCCCCTCGCGCACCATGTGGTGCAGATCGTGGATCTCCAGGTCGTCGGCCCAGTCGGCGAGGCTGTCGCGGACGCGCTCCTCGTTGACCCGGTAGGCCGGATAGTGATGGTCGCCCACCTGGTAGCCGACGGATTCCTTCATGAAGGCGGTGGCGAACGGCGCGCCCTCGTTCAGCGCACCCATGAAGCAGATGACGCCGCGGCGGAACTCGTCGGGGCACTCGGACATGGAGTCGGCGACGAAGAACATGGTGCCGATGTCCCAGCGGCGCTGGCCGTCGAGGTCGAGGAGGTTGGCGCGCTCGACGCGGACGATCTCGCCGAACCGGCCGCGCGGCTCGACGGCGGCGTAGCCGGGGTGCTCGCGCAGCTGGTCCCAGAAGGGGTCCCAGACGGTGTCGAACCCGGCGGGGGACGCCTGCTTCTCCAGGTACTCCACGTTGGGCTGCGCGTACTCAAGGAGCAGGACCTTCTCGCACCAGGGCAGCATGGACAGGGCCGGGTAGAGATTGGCCCCGGCGCCGACGTCGACGCCGCGGCCCGTGCGCGGGACGCCGTCCGTGAAGCACTTGCCGAAGTAGTCGCGCATCAGCCGCACGATCAGCAGATCGACCTCGAGGGGGCTGCGGTAGTTCGCGTCGACGTACGCCTCAGGATCGAACTTCGACCACGGGGCGTCGGCGTTACGGTCCATCATCACCCTGCCGCGTTCCATTCAGTGTCGGACAAGACCGTGTGCCCTGTCTGCGCCGTTCCGCTGAACGTCGGCAGGTGAAGCAGCATCTCCGGTTCTCGCACGGTAGGCCGAAGTGGCACGCGGAGACAGCCAGGAACACGCCGTTCCTCGTCGACGGGCGCACGGAAGGCGCACGCCGGTTGTCCATGCACCCCTGAACTCGCCCTTGCACGCGGTGAGTTGACGGCTCACTCTAACCAGAGACGCCACCGGCCGCCACCGGAAGCAGCAATCCCTTCCGGGTGAACGCCGGTGTCTTGGCGTTGACCCATCCGCATGTCCCGACTGGGGGTGGCATGACCGCCGAACCGCTGGAGCGCACCCTGGACCGGCACGGTCGGCTCGCGGGACCCGAGGGGTTCCCGGAGCCGGGACGCCTGATACTGAGGGGAGCGCTCGAGTCCGATCTGCCCGAGCTGCGCCGGCTCGACGAGGAGGTGTTCCAGGAGGTCGCCTACCCCGCCTTCCTGCTCCGCCAGCTGTACGACGTCTACGCCCAGCACTTCCTGGTGCTGGACGACGGCGCGGGCGGGCTGCGCGGCTACGTCCTGGCCGCGACCACCGCGTTCAGCCGGGACAGCTGGATCCTCGGCCTGTGCGTGACCGAAGGGGACCGCCGGCACGGGCTGGGCCGGGAGCTGATGACGGAGATCCTCGCGCGGCTCCGGCAGGACGGCATCGAGACGGTGCGGCTGACGGTCGAGCCCGCCAACCGGGCCGCGATCCTGCTCTACCGCTCCCTGGGCTTCACTCCGGAGGAGCCGGACGGCGGCCTGCGCCGGGACTACTTCGGCCCTGGCGAGCACCGGCAGGTCCTGCGACTGGAGCTGTGTTAGACGGGCGGACGCGTCAGGACGGCGACCGCGCGACACGGACCGGGCCCGGACGGCGTCCGCCGGAGACCGGCCTGGTTCAGGACGGCGTCCGCGCCGCCGCCAGGAGGCGGCCGACGTCGTCGGAGCAGATGGTGAGGGCCGCGCCCACCGTGGCGAGGGCGTCCCGTTCCGCGGGGGTGTACGGGCCGTCGGCCAGGGCGATCCGGGCGCCCTGGAGCAGGATCGACTCGCGGCCGGGTCCGGCCAGGTGCGGGGCCAGCGGGTCCAGCGCCTCGTGCAGTTCGATGGACAGCCCCGCCACGCAGGGCTCGCCGGTGAACCGGCCGGTGTCCTCCTCCAGCGCCTCGACCAGCGCGGCCAGCTGCTCCTCCGTGCAGTCCTCGAAGCCGGCCGCGCGCACCCCGGCCGCAGCGGTCTCCAGGGCGGCGCGGGAGCAGGTGCCGCCCGCGGCGAGGACGGCGAGGGCGACGGTGTGGACGGCGTCCCGCAGCATCGCGGAGAAGCGGGTGGTGGTGGGATGGTCCAGCACGTCGGTGCCGAAGTGGCCCCGGCAGGCGGCGCACTCCACGGTCGGCGCGCACACCCCGCGCGGCAGCACGGGCACGCCCAGCACGGTGAAACGGCGGCGTCCGGTGAGCCGCTGGTAGTTGCGGTCGCCGCCGCAGCTGGGGCAGAAGAACTCCCCGTCGCCGACGGCGGTCCACGCGGTGCGGGTGCCGACCAGGCGGCGCGCGCGCCCGGCGGCAGCGGTACGGCCGTCGGGTCCCCGTTCTGGCAGCACGTCGCACCTCCATCAACGCCACACAGCTCCGTCGCCGCGCTTGCGTGATGTTAGCCACATCCGGGAGGCGGAGTCAGTACCCGGGACGAGACCTTTCCGTGACCATCACAGCTGTTGGCCGGTAACCGACGCCGGGGCCCCGCCCGCCGTGACGGCGGGCGGGGCCCCGGATTCGCTCGTGCAGGCTGCTCAGCGGGTTGCGCGGTTGACGGCGGAGACGACCGCCTTCAGCGAGGCGCGGGTGGTGTTCGCGTCGATCCCGATGCCCCACAGCACCTTGTCGCCGATGGCGCACTCGATGTACGAGGCGGCCTGCGCGGAGGCGCCCTCGCTCATGGTGTGCTCCTGGTAGTCCAGCAGGCGTACGTCGATGCCGATGCCCTGGAGGGCGTCGAAGAAGGCCGAGATCGGACCGTTGCCGGTGCCGACCAGGGTGGTCTCCCGGCCGTCGACCGTGGCCTGGACGGTGAGGGTGTCCACGCCGTCGTGGTCGGTGGTGCTCTGGCCGCCGGCGACCTGGATGCGGCCCCAGGGGTTGTCCGGGTTGGGCAGGTACTCGTCCTGGAAGACGGCCCAGATGTCGGCCGGGGTGATCTCGCCGCCCTCGGCGTCCGTCTTGGCCTGGATGATCTTCGAGAACTCGATCTGCATCCGGCGCGGCAGTTCCAGCTTGTGGTCGTTCTTCAGGACGTACGCCACACCGCCCTTGCCGGACTGCGAGTTGACCCGGATGACCGCCTCGTAGGAGCGGCCGACGTCCTTGGGGTCGATCGGCAGGTACGGCACGGCCCACTCGAGGTCGTCGACGGTGACGCCCTTGGCCTCGGCCTCGGCCTCCATGGCGTCGAAGCCCTTCTTGATGGCGTCCTGGTGGGAGCCGGAGAAGGACGTGTAGACCAGGTCGCCCACGTACGGGTGGCGCGGGTGGACCTCCATCTGGTTGCAGTACTCCCACGTACGGCGGATCTCGTCGATGTCGGAGAAGTCGATCTGCGGGTCGACGCCCTGCGAGAACAGGTTCATCCCCAGGGTGACCAGGTCGACGTTGCCGGTGCGCTCGCCCTGGCCGAACAGGCAGCCCTCGACGCGGTCGGCGCCGGCCATGACCGCCAGCTCCGCCGCCGCGACGGCCGTGCCGCGGTCGTTGTGCGGGTGGACGGACAGGCAGACGTACTCGCGCCGGGAGAGGTTGCGGTGCATCCACTCGAAGCGGTCGGCGTGCGTGGACGGCGTGGAACGCTCCACGGTGGCGGGCAGGTTGAGGATGATCTCGCGGCCGGGACCGGGCTGGTAGACGTCCATCACCGCCTCGCAGACCTCCAGCGCGAAGTCCAGCTCGGTGTCGGTGAAGATCTCCGGGCTGTACTGGTAGCCGAACTCGGTCTCCGGGCCCAGCAGCTTCTCCGCGTACTCCATCACCAGGCGGGTGCCGTCGACGGCGATCTGCTTGATGTCGTCCTTGGAACCGCGGAAGACCACGCGGCGGAAGACGGGCGCGGTGGCGTTGTACAGGTGGACGGTGGCCCGCTTGGCGCCCTTCAGGGACTCCACGGTGCGCTCGATCAGGTCCTCGCGGGCCTGGGTCAGCACGGAGATGGTGACGTCGTCGGGGATGGCGTCCGGGTCCTCGATGATGGAGCGGACGAAGTCGTAGTCGGTCTGCCCGGAGGCGGGGAAGCCGACCTCGATCTCCTTGTAGCCCATCCGTACCAGCAGGTCGAACATGGCGCGCTTGCGCACGGGCGACATGGGGTCGATCAGGGCCTGGTTGCCGTCGCGCAGATCGGTGGAGAGCCAGCGGGGCGCGGTGGTGATCCGCTTGTCGGGCCAGGTGCGGTCGGGGATGTCGACCTGCTCGTACCGGCCGTACTTGTGGATCGGCATGCTGCTGGGCTGCTGGCGGTTCGCCATGATGCGGGGGCTCCTCGGTGGTCCGCGGGGTGTCCTGGGGGACGGCCGACGGCGCAGCGCCAAACTCCGCGGGGAGGGGGTCGGCCTCTAGCGCAGACCCTCACCGCGGCAGCTAAGGAGAAGCAGCCCGAAGTACATGATGCTCCGCAGCTTATCCGAGTCGCCCACCGTGCGGGGTTGCGTATCAGTATGCGGGATCGGTGGGACGAACGGGACAAAGAGTGCCGTATACCACTTCCATAGCGGGCGGCGGGCGGTTATCGCGGGGGAATTCATCCGTCATGGTCGCGGGTAGTGACAGCTCGGTGACTGAGTGCGATGGTTCCGGCATGACGACGAACGGGGGCCACCGGCCCGTCTTCTGCACCATCGTCCCGCCGCACGTCCTCGACCGGCTCTCCCAGGCCGAGGACCCCCTGGTCCACGGGCCCGCGCGCCGCACCCTGCGCCGCGACGCCTACGAGCGCACCCAGCGCCGGCTGACCACGGTGGTCGGCGCGCCCGCCGTGACCACACGCGCCGCCCCGGCAGAGCCCGGCACGCCGCAGCGCACCGTGTACGACGCGGGGCACGGCACGGACCTGCCCGGCGAGAAGGCACGCGGCGAGGGCGAGGAGCCCGGCCAGGACGCCACCGTCAACCGCGCGTACGCGGGACTCGGCGCCACCTTCGAACTGTTCCTGAAGGAGTTCGGCCGGGACTCGATCGACGGCAGCGGACTGCCGCTGGACGCCACCGTCCACTACGACCGGGACTACAACAACGCGTTCTGGAACGGCGAGCAGATGGTGTTCGGCGACGGGGACGGCGAGATCTTCCTCGACTTCACCATCGCCGTCGACGTCATCGGCCACGAACTCGCCCACGGCGTCACGCAGTACACCGCGAACCTCGACTACTTCGGCCAGTCGGGTGCGCTCAACGAGTCGGTGTCGGACGTCTTCGGCGCGCTCATCAAGCAGTACACGCTGGGCCAGACCGCCGAGGAGGCCGACTGGCTGATCGGCGCGGGCCTGCTCGCCCCGCGCGTCACGGGCGTGGCCCTGCGCTCGATGAAGGAGCCGGGCACGGCGTACGACGACGACGTGCTCGGCAAGGACCCGCAGCCGGCGACGATGGACGACTACGTGCGCACCGGCCGGGACAACGGCGGCGTGCACATCAACTCCGGCATCCCCAACCACGCGTTCTACCTGGCGGCGACCACCCTCGGCGGACACGCCTGGGAGCGCGCCGGGCAGATCTGGTACGACGTGCTGACGGGCGGGGAGCTGGACCAGGACGCGCAGTTCACGGACTTCGCGACGCTCACGGTGAAGGCGGCGCGCGCCCGGTACGGGGAGGGCGCGGAGCTGAACGCGGTCACCAAGGCGTGGGAGCGGGTGGGGGTGCGCACGCCGTAGTTCCGTACTAGACACGGACCATGCGTATTCAGGTGCGGCGCACGGGCGGCTTCGCGGGGATCGAGCGGCAGGCCGAGGTGGACACCTCGGGCCGGGCCGACGCGTCCGAGTGGCACGCCCTGGCCGAGCGGGCCCTGGCGGCCGGGCGGACCACTCCCCCGGCCGGGGTCCCGGACGGCTTCAGCTACACGATCACGGTGGACGGCAGGACGGTGCACTGCGCGGACCCGGGGCTTACGGAGGAGCAGCGGGCGCTGATCCGGCGGGTGCTGAAGGAGGGCGCGTAACCAGGTTGTCGCGTACGGGCGTTGACGTGGCTCGGGCGGGGTGCGGATGATCCGGGCCATGGCGACGACGAACCCGATTCCCCGCTTCCCGGCCGGCTTCCTATGGGGTGTGTCGACCTCGGCGCACCAGATCGAGGGGGCCGTCGACGAGCGCGAACCGTCGGTGTGGGACGTGTTCACGGCGGAGCCGGGGACGGTGCGGGACGGCTCGACGGCGGCGGTGGCGTGCGACCACGTCCACCGCCACCGCGAGGACGTAGCGCTGCTCGCCGGCCTGGGCGTGGACGCGTACCGCTTCTCGGTGTCGTGGCCGAGAGTGCGGCGCGCGGGCGGGCTGGATTTCTACGACCGGCTGGTGGACGACCTGCTGGCGGCGGAGGTGCGGCCGGTGCCGACGCTGTTCCACTGGGACCTGCCGGCGGACCTGGACTGGCTGGAGCGGGACACGGCGGAGCGGTTCGCGGAGCATGTGGCGGGAGTCGTCGCCCGCCTCGGCGACCGGGTGAAGAAGTGGATCACCCTCAACGAGCCCGCCGAGCACACGCTGCTGGGCCATGCGCTGGGCGTGCACGCGCCGGGCCGTTCGCTGCTGTTCGACGCGCTGCCGGTGGCGCACCACCAGTTGCTGGCTCACGGCCTTGCGGTACGGGCGCTGCGCGCGGCGGGTGCGGACGACATCGGCATCGCGAACTCGCACGGCCCGACGTGGCCGGCCTCGGACGACGAGGCGGACGTGGCGGCGGCGGACTTCTACGACACGCTGCTGAACCGGCTGTTCGCCGACCCGCTGCTGCTCGGCCGCTACCCGGAGGGCATCGGCGAGCTGATGCCGGGGGACGTGGAAGTGGACCTGAAGATCATCGCGGAGCCGCTGGACTGGTACGGGATCAACTACTACGCGCCGACGCGCGTGGGGGCGCCGCAGGGGGCGGAGATCGAGTTCGGCGGGGTCCGGATGCCGGCGGAACTCCCGTTCTCCGTGCGGGAGATCGAGGGTTACCCGGTGACGGACTTCGGCTGGCCGGTGGTGCCGGAGGCGCTGACGGAGGTGCTGACGGCTTTCGCCGCGCGGTACGGCGACCGTCTCCCTCCGGTGATCGTCACGGAGAACGGCTGCGCGTACGACGGCGTGCACGACACGGACCGCGTCACGTACCTGGACGGCCACGTCCGCGCGCTGCATCGGGCGGTGGAGGCGGGGGTGGACGTCCGCGGCTACTTCGTGTGGTCGCTGCTGGACAACTTCGAGTGGGCGGAGGGGTACGGCCGCCGCTTCGGTCTGGTCCACGTGGACTTCGACACGCAGCGGCGGACGCCGAAGGCGTCGTACGACTGGTACCGCGCGCTGCTGCGGCAGCAGCACGGGTGCCGACGGGGCGCCTAGAAGCCGAGGCGGCGCAGCTGCTTGGGATCCCGCTGCCAGTCCTTGGCGACCTTGACGTGCAGGTCGAGGAAGACGGGGGTCCCGAGGAGCGCCTCGATCTGCTTGCGCGACTTGATGCCGACGTCCTTCAGGCGCTTGCCCTTGGGGCCGATGACGATGCCCTTCTGGCTGGAGCGCTCGATGTAGAGGTTGGCGTGGATGTCGAGCAGCGGCTTGTCGGCGGGGCGGTTCTCGCGGGGCAGCATCTCCTCGACGACCACGGCGATGGAGTGCGGCAGCTCGTCGCGCACGCCCTCCAGGGCGGCCTCGCGGATCAGCTCGGCGACCATGACCTGCTCGGGTTCGTCGGTGAGATCGCCCTCGGGGTAGAGCGCGGGGCCCTCCGGCATGAGCGGGATCAGCAGGTCGGCGAGCAGGTCGACCTGCTGCCCGGCCGTGGCCGACACGGGGACGATCTCCTGCCAGGAGATGCCCAGCTCCTTGCCGAGCTGGTCGACGGCGATGAGCTGCTCGGCGAGGGCCTTGCTGTCGACGAGGTCGGTCTTGGTGACGACGGCGATCTTGGGGGTCTTCTTGATCCCGGCGAGCTCCTTGGCGATGAAGCGGTCGCCGGGGCCGATCTTCTGGTCGGCGGGCAGACAGAACCCGATCACGTCGACCTCGGCCCAGGTGGTCCGCACGACGTCGTTCAGCCGTTCCCCCAGCAGGGTCCGCGGCTTGTGCAGCCCAGGGGTGTCGACCAGCACGAGCTGCGCGTCCGGCCGGTGCACGATGCCGCGCACGGTGTGCCGAGTGGTCTGCGGCCGGTTCGAGGTGATCGCCACCTTCTGCCCGACCAGAGCGTTCGTGAGGGTGGACTTGCCCGCGTTGGGCCGGCCCACGAAGCAGGCGAAACCGGCCCGGTGAACGGCGTCGGCCGGCTGCTCGGATGACTGGGTACGAACACTCATGCCGCCCATTCTCCCTGATCGCCGGCGCGGCTCGGACCAAGGCGGGCCCGGGTCGCCCACGAGGGGAGACCCGGGCCCGCCGGGAACGTCGCCGCAGCCGTCAGCCGAAGGCCTTGATCTGGTTCCAGTCCACGTTCAGGACCACCTTCACCGGGGAGCCGGTGTTGGTCCGGGTCGGGTTGTAGATACGGGTCGCGCCGTCGGTCCGCAGGCGCGCCCAGATGTCCGGGATGCCGTCCCCGCTGACGTCGGGGATGCCGAGGGCGGTCGGCACGTTGGTGTCGGTCCAGCTCGTGCCGTAGGCAACGTCACCGTTGAGCGCGTTGGCGGCCAGCTTCAGCGATTCCAGGTCCACACTGCCGCTGACGGGACCGGGCCGCCCGTGCCGGACGTACATGTTGCCGTTGTCGAGGTTGCGCCACAGCAGGTCGGGGGTCGCGTCGCCGTTGATGTCGGCGACGTTGACGATCTCGCGGCGTGTCCAGGCATCGGAGTTCATCAGGGTGGCCTCCCTGAAGGTGCCGCCGGTGTAGCCGGACAGGGTCCAGAATTCCGCGCCTGCCCGTAGCACCAGGTCGGGGTGGCGGTCGCCGGTGATGTCGCCGACCGCCCTGATCTGCGTCCACGTCGAAGGGGCGGGGGCGTTCGACGGCAGCCGGATCGCGAGGCGCCGTCCGACGTCGAAGCTGCCGTACCCGTCGCCGGGGTACAGCCATGCCTTGCCGTCCGGGGTGACCGCGAACAGGTCGGTGGTGCCGTCACCCGGGAAGGCGTCCGCCCAGTGGGTGATCAGTGCCGCCTTTCCTGTGGACGGGTCGAACCAGTGGTTCGTCGGATGCAGCTTCGTCTCCCCGGTCCTGCTGTCCTTGGTGTACGCGGCGCCGAGGCAGCCGTACAGCTCGCCGCCCGCGCTGCCGACGCAGTTCATCAGCTTGCCGGCCGCGTCCACGATCAGCAGGTCGGGGATGCCGTCACCGCCGGTGTCCCAGGGCACGTCGGCCGCTTCCCTGGGCGGGACGTAGAAGGCGTAGTCGGTGCGCACGCTCTGGTTGCCCGTGGCGTCGTAGGCGTGGACCAACAGCCAGTTGGGTCCCGCGTGGGCGGGCGCGAGAGTGATGGTCGCGCGGCCGCTGGAGGCCGGCGCCTCGAACCACTGCAGGCCCTCGATGGCGTAGCGGAACCTCGTCGCACCCGACGAGACGAGGGTCACCTTCCCACTCGTACCGAAGGGCGCCTTCGCCCAGGTCAGGCCGTCGGACGTGGCCTCAGGGAAGTCTTCGCTCTCGATCTCGGGCTGTGGCGGGGCAGTGGCGTCGATGGTGATCCTGCAGGGCTCGCTGCCCGGCGGGTAGTAGGAGGACGCCGCGTTCTCGGTGTCCACCGCGCGTACGTCCCACGAGTAGGTTGTCTTGTCCTCCAGGGGGAAGGTGACGGGGATCTGCACCGTGGCGGTGCCGCTGGAGTTCGGCTTGGCGATCTTGGCTGCTGGAACCGTTCCGCCGTTCTTCCAGAAGCGGAACTGCAGCTCGCGGAGGTTGCCGTCGGCGTCCTTGGCGTTGGCCGACAGAGTGATGTTCGTCTTGCCGATGGTCACCCCCGTGCCGGGACCTGGCTTGCAGGCGCCGCCGGGTGTGGACTTGCCGCCGGTCGGCTCCCCTGGCTTGCGGTTGTGGGTCACGCTCAGCGTGGCGGAGTTCGCCCTGAACTTACGCCAGGTGTGGGTGTCGGTCTCGGTGGTGGCGCGCATGCCGAAGGTGATGGTGGACCAGCCGGCGTTTGCGCCTCTCTGGGCGGCCGATGTCACGTCGAAGGGCTCGTAGTCATCGGGGCAGGTGCTGTTGTAACCGTGCACAAAGGAGTGCACGTCGACCTTGCTGCTCCAGGACGGCTGCTTGTTCCACGTCGTGCCCGAGGAGATCGCCCCGGTCAGCCAGAACTGGAACTCCCGCTTGTTGCAGGACCAGGAGTGGTTGTTGAGCACCTTGAAGGTCGCCTCGGAGACCGTCGTGCCCTTGATGGTGCTGTCGAACTTCATGCGCCAGAAGGAACGGGCGGTGCCGTTCGTGTCGTCCTCGTGGCCGACGCGGGCGTCGGAGGTGCCGGAGCTGAAGTTGGTGCCGTTCCAGAAGCTGGTGTTCGGGTACGGCTTGTATGCCACCGTCCAGGCCTGCCACGGCGGGTTGATGGTGGGGTCCACGAACACCGGGAAGCGGGTGTTCGTATCGGTCAGCAAACCGGTCCTTCCCAGCCCCAGGTCGATACGGGCCTTCCCGGTCCCGTCGCCCAGAAGCTGCATCGGCATGGGTTCCTGACGCGCGCCGGGCTCGATACCGCTGAGGCCGGACAGGTTCATCACGTCGGCGGGCGTGGCGACGGAGGTGCGCGGAGCCACACCGGGATCGGCCTCGGGGTCGCGGCCGGAGGAGTCCCAGCCGAAAGGCGTGGGGACCGAGCCTACCTCGCGGCCCGCCACGTCGAGGATCGAGACGCGGCTGGAGCCGTCGCTGTAGTGGAACGTGGCCGTCTCCGACCGCAGGCCGTACGACACCTTGGCCAGCGCCTCGCTCCGTGCGGCCTCCCGTGTCTCGACGATCAGCAATTGGGCGAACCCGCCCTCCTCCCGGACGACCAGCAGCAGGTCGACGCCCGGCAGCACCTCCGGATACAGCGCCCGGGGTCCGTCGAGCACCGGCTCGGGTAGCTGACCCGGCCAGGTGTAGGAAACGGTGTGCCCGTTCAGGTCCGTTTCGGCCAGCACCGTCTCCCCGGGGCCGTCGGCCAGCGGGAGGCGGGTGAAGGAGCGGTCGGCCCGCTGCTTCGCGCCGGGGGTGCCGCTGGAGAAGCGGACGGGCACCGCAGGGTTGACCGGGCGGATGCCCAGGCCGTCACCGGTGCGCCGGAGCCGGTTGTCGACCGGAGCCCACTCCCCTTCGGCATTCTTCGCCCGTTTGGGGAACGCGGTCATGTCGGTGCGCAGCTTGCCGTCCGGCAGGGCCCAGGTCTGGGAGGTGGCAGTGGTCGCCGTGTCGACGAGGACCGGCTTGCGGCTGCTGCGCGCCTCGGCCGAAGCCGCGGCCTCGTCGCGGGGACCGGTGGCGGCAGGCTTCGCGTCCGTCGCCCGGTCCGCGCGGGGCGCCGGGGTGTCGTCGGGGAGCCACCACGGGAGCAGGGCAGCGGTCAGGGCGGCCAGGATGAGGCCGAGGGTGATGCTCAGCCGGGTGCGCGTGCGCACGAACGGGCTGAGGAGGTGAGGCGGCGCGGACACGGCGGCGGTCACTCCCGTGTGGACCAGGCGGACAGGGCAGCACGGACAGCCCCGGGACGCAGGTCACGGGGCACGGGCGCGCAAACGATCACACGATGCGTACAGAACGTCTACCTGTGAAGAAGTTATGGCTTTGTGATGACCTTCCTGTGACTGCACGAGATCGACTGACACCAGGTCAGAAGTGCGGCTTTTGATCACCGCTTGTGCGCCGATGCATGGGGGTCCCTAGAGGTTCGCCCAGAGCTCGCTTTTAGGGAGGGTCTGACACCACTTCAACCGTGATTCAGATCACAGCAATTGGCTCGGTGTAACGGGGTCGCTGTTGATGCGTGAGGGGCCCATGACGGAGGGTGCGGACACATTCGTATCGCCTGGGTGGGAGTCGACGCGCATGCGTGCTCAAGGTCCCCTGTCCTGGCCGTGGCGCAGACGCCCGGCCTCGACGGAGTCACAGCGACGGCGTCGCCGGCAAGGCCGGGCGGCGACCGTCCTCTTGTTGTCCTCGGCGTTGATGGTCACCAGCCTCAACGCGGAGGCATGGGCCGTCCCCGGCCCCGGCATGAGCCGCGGATCGGTCGACCTCCCCGAGCTGCCCGAGATCACCCCGGTCGACGGTGACGAAGAGGCCGAGAAGAACCTCACCACTGCTCCCGAGGTCCCCGTCGACCCCTACGAGCCGACCTCGATCATCCCCTGGCAGGGCGACACCGGCACGGCCACCTTGGCCGAGGACGCCGAGCCGGGGAGCACCATCCCGGTCACCAACGGCCTGCCCGTGGCGCTCGGAGTGCCCGAGGGCACCGACCCCGCCGCGATCGCCGGTGAGTGGACGGTGGACCTGGCGGGACCGTCCGTGTCCCAGGAAGCCGGCGTCGCGGGCCTCATCATGGAGGTCACCCCGCCGGCCACGGCCGACCCGGAGGCGCAGGTCGCGATCGCGGTCGACACCACCTCCTTCGCGGACCTCTACGGCCCCCAGGCGGCCGACCGCTTCGGCCTCGTGCTCCTGCCCGACTGCGTCCTCACCCCGGACGAGGGCGAGTGCGCGGACGACAGCGGGACGCAGACCATGTCGGCGCAGGCCGACGCGGCGGGCCCCGAGCAGCTGCGCAGCACGGTGGAGAAGGTTCCGGCGAAGGAGGCGCCCACCGACGCCGAGGCGCCCAAGAACGCCACCACCCACACGATCGTGACCGGCTCCGTCCCGGTCGCCGAACTGCTCGACGGCACGGCCGGCAGTCCCACGACCGCGTCCGGCGCCTCGGCCCGTACCGCCTCCGCCCGCACCGACGTCGTGCAGGCGGCCGACTCCGTCGGCTCCCGGGTCATCGGCGCCATGGACACCGGCGCATCGGCCGCCGGTGACTTCACGGCGACCCCGCTGCTGTCCGCGGGTTCCTGGTCGGCGGGCGCCTCCTCGGGCGCCTTCACCTACGCGTACCAGGTACCCGTCCCGGAGACCGCGGGCGGCCCTATGCCGCGGATCGCCCTCAGTTACTCCTCGCAGACCGTCGACGGACGCACCTCCGCCACCAACAACCAGGCGTCCTGGATCGGCGACGGCTGGGACTACAACCCGGGCTCCATCACCCGCACCTACGCCAACTGCCGCCAGGACTCCAAGAAGGCCGGGTCGAACAACGCCACCCATCGCACGGCGGACTTGTGCTGGGGTTCCGAGAACGCCACTCTCTCGCTCGGCGGCATGACCACCGAGTTGGTATGGGACAAGGACCAGGGCAAGTGGTTCACCGCCAACGGTGACGGCTCCAAGATCGAGCGCATCGAGGACCCCGCCACCCAGAACCGTGCCAGGAACGGCGAGTACTGGGTCGTCACCACCCGCGACGGCACCCGCTACCACTTCGGGCTGAACAAGCTGCCGGGTCACACGCAGGACAAGCCGGTCACCGACTCGGTGCTGACCGTCCCGGTGTACGGCAACCACCCGGGTGAGGACTGCTACAAAGCTGGTGACTGGGCCGGTTCTGGGTGCACGCAGGCGTGGCGCTGGAACCTCGACTACGTCGAGGACGTCCACGGCAACGCCATGTCCCTGTGGTGGAAGAGCGACCAGAACTACTACGCCCGCAACTTCAACTTCAAGGCCCCCGTCGTCTACGACCGCGACGGGTACTTGACCCGCATCGACTACGGCCAGCGCAAGGACAACATCTTCTCCGCGCCCGCCCCGGCGCGCGTCACCTTCAAGGTCGAGGACCGCTGCTTCGCCGAGGGCTCGCTGACCTGCTCCGAGGAGAACTTCACCGACAAGGACCCCGGCAAGTACCGCATCTGGTACGACACCCCGGCCGACCTGCGGTGCGAGGCCGGAAAGAAGTGCTGGAACGCCGGACCCACGTTCTGGTCCCGCAAGCTCCTCACCGAGATCCAGACCTCCGCCCAGCGGCGCACCGACACCGACGCCCGCCAGGTCGTGGACCGGTACACGCTGAAGCAGAGCTTCCCTGTCCTGCGCACCGGCCCCAACACCGCCCTGTGGCTGGAGTCGATCCAGCGCACCGGGTACGCCCGCAACGGCTCCACCGATGAGAGCGTCACCCTGAACGCGGTGCGGTTCGAGCCGAACATGGACGACATGCCCAACCGGGTCATGCGTCCCGACGACCCGCGTCCCGGCTTCTCCCGCCTGCGCATCGCGCGCGTCATCAACGAGTACGGCGGCGAGACCGTCGTCACCTACAAGGCCCCCACCGGAGACTGCGCCACCGGCACCGGACTACCCGGCAAGAAGGACACCGCCGCGCTGAAGGCCAACACGCGGCTGTGCTATCCGCAGTTCTGGCACCCCGACCCCGAGGTCGAGGACATCGACTGGTTCCACAAGTACGTCGTGGAGTCCATCGAGGAACTGCCCAACGTCGACGGCGCCTTCTCCACCCGTACCGCCTACACGTACAGGAACGCCGGATGGAAGCTCGCCGAGGCGGAGTTCACCAAGAAGTCCACCCGCACCTGGTCACAATTCGCGGGCTTCGAGCAGACCACGGTCATCACCGGCACGGACGAGCCGGCCGTCGGCAGTACGCGCTCCAAGGCCGTCACCCGCTACTTCCGGGGCATGGGCGACGACGTGCCGGTGAAGGACATCACCGGCACGGAGATCGCCAAGGACCGTGAGCCCTTCGCCGGCCGCATCGCCGAGGAACTGACGTATACGAGCGCCGCGGACGCCGACACCGACTGGCTGTCCCGCAGCGTCACCGTGCCCGCCGCCACCGAGCTGGGCCGACGCGACCGCGGTGACGGGCTGAGCCCGCTGATCGCCTGGCGGGTCACCGAGCCCGAGGAGATCGCGTACACCAAGTCCTCCGGCACCGGCGACGACACCCGCACACAGCGCGTCGTCCGGACGAAGACCACGTTCGAGGCGACCCATGGTCTGCCCACCCTCGTGGAGTCGCTCGGCGACACCGGCCGGCCCGGAGACGAGTCCTGCACCAAGCTGGAATACCTGCACCACACCGGCAAGAACCTCATCGGCCTGACCAAGCAGGCCCTGGTCTCCCCCACGACCTGCGCAGACGCCGACTTCGGCGACCTGTCTACGCTGAGCGGCGGTACCCGCACCGCCTACGACCAAGGGTCCTACGGTGCAGCGCTCACCGACTCGACCCGCGGTCTGGCCACCAAGACCTGGTCGCTCAACGGCGACGGCACCGGCTTCCAGGTCGACGGCGGTTCGAAGTTCGACGCGGTCGGCCGCGTGGTCGAGCAGACCGACGCCGACGGCAACTCGGGCACCATCGAGTACTTCCCGTCCACCGGCCAGGTGTTCAGGGTCACCGAGACCAACGCCAAGGGCCACCAGCAGACACAGGAACTGGAGCCCGGCCGCGCGACGGCGCTGAAGACGACGGACGCGAACGGCCACGTCAGTCAGGCGAAGTACGACCCGCTGGGCCGTCTCGTCGAGGCGTGGGGCCCCGGCCGCACGCCGTCCACCTCCGCTGTCCCGGACTTCCGGGCCGTCTACACGATCCCCGCGTACGACCCGGACGAGACAGACCGCAAGCCCCCGTACGTCACCACCTACACCCGCTCCAAGGACGACCGCGTCGAGACGTCCGTGGTCCTCTACGACGGACTCGGCCGTGAGCGGCAGACGCAGGAGGAGGCCGACGGCGGCGGACACCTGATCACCGACACGCTCTACAACAGCTCGGGCGAGGTCTGGCAGACCAACAACGCCTACCTCACCCACGAGGCCAAGACCGGTGAGCTGTTCACCCCGCTCGCCGACACGACGGTCCCCAACATCACCCGGTACAGCTACGACGGCCTGGGCCGCGTGGTGCAGGAGATGCCGTACCTGAAGGTCGAGGACCCGGAGACCGGCGAGTCCAGCTCCGAGCCGGTCCCCGCGCGCGCCGTCCGCTACGAGTACGGCGCCGACTGGTCGAAGGTGAACCAGCCCTCAGGCGCCTCCTCATACCGCGTCTACACCGACGCACTCGGCCGCACCTCCCGGGTCGACACCTTCAACTCCGAAGCGCCCGGCGGCTTCACGTCGATGCGCTACACCTACGACGGACACGGCCAGCTGGTGAAGGCGGTCAACTCCGCCGACGCCGCTCATCCGTGGACGTGGACGTACGACCACCGCGGCCGGCAGGTGACCGCCACCGACCCGGACGCGGGCACCACGCGGACCACGTACGACCACCGTGACCGGGTCCTGAGCACCAGGAACGCCCGCGGCGTCACCCTCTGGAACGGCTACGACGTGCTGTCCCGGCCGGTCGAGCAGCGCCTCGACGGTCCTGAGGGCAAACTGCTGGCCACCTTCGGCTACGACACGTCTCCGGGCGGCACGGGCATGCCCGCCACCGCCACCCGCTACACGGACGGCGCCGCCTACACGCAGACCGTCGACGGCTATACGAGGGATTACCAGCCGACGTCCACCACGCTGGCCCTCCCGCAGTCGCTGGCCGACACGTGGGGTTTCAAGGCCTCCTACAAGTACGCCTACACGTACGACGACACCGGCGCCCTCAAGGAGGCATCGCTCCCGGCGGTCGGCCGGTTCGACGCCGAGAAGCTCGTCGTCCGCTACAACCAGGACGGCAAGCCCCTGTCGGTCTCCGGAAAGGACTGGTACGGCGCCGATACGGTCTACGACGCCTACGGCCAGGTGCTGCGCTCCGCGCTGGGCGCCCACCCGTACCGGGTCTGGACGACGGCCTCGTTCGACGAGGGCAGCGGCGAGCTGAAGAGCCACGCCGTCTACCGCGAGCAGGCCGGTGACAAGACGCTCGTCGGCGGCCACCTCGTGTCCGAGCGGTCCTACACCTACGACCCGGCAGGCAACGTCACCTCCATCCGGGAGCACTCGGACGGCATCGCCGAGCGGCAGTGTTTCACCTACGACCCGCTGGGCCAGCTCAAAACGGCCTGGACCGCCAAGGAGCAGACCTCCTGCGCGGGCCCGAAGAACGGTGACGGCACGCTGAACGTGGCGGCCGGCAAGGACAACTCCGGCTACTGGCAGGAGTACGAGTACGACCTGCTCGGCAACCGCACCAAGCTGACCGAGAAGGACCTGGCCGGCACCACCGCCAAGGACGCCACGACCACGTACTCCTACGGCAGGGCCGACGGCACCCAGCCGCACACGCTGACCAAGGTGTCGAAGACCTACACCACGCCGGAGGGCGCCCAGGTCAAGGCCGAGGCCGAGCGGCTGTACGAGCTGACCGGCGAGACCAGGTCCGTCACCTCCGTCCAGAACGGCGACAAGCAGGAGCTGACCTGGACCTACGACGGCAAGATCGACCGCATCAAGGGCCAGGGCACGGGCGGCAAGACCCCGTACGTCGGACTGGCCGACAAGTGCCTGGACCTGAAGAGCGGCCACGCGGTCGCGGGCCAGCCGATCCAGCTGTACAGCTGCAACACCTCCGTGGCCCAGAGCTGGCGGTTCGCCGTCGCTCCGGGAGCGGCGCAGACCGACCCCGACCGGGGCACGCTGACCGTCTACGACGACTGGTGCGTGCAGCCCGCGTCGAACAGCGCCGGCGCGGCGGTCCAGCTGCAGAAGTGCGACGGCTCGTCGGCGCAGGAGCTGAAGCGGAACGCCTCCGCCCAGCTCATCCACGTCGCGTCCGGCCTGTGCCTGGCAGTCCAGGGCGGCAGCTCCGCCAGCGCCACCCCGGTGGTCCTCGCCACCTGTGACGCGAGCAAGCCCGAGCAGCAGTGGTCGCCGCAGAACGACACCCGCTACATCTACGGTCCTGACGGCGCGCAGTTGCTGACCATCAAGGGCAAGCAGGCCACCCTGCACCTGGGCGAGGCCGAGGTCACCGTCCAACGTGGCGGCGTCCTGGTCAACACCCAGCGGACCTACTCCGCTCCGGGTGGCGCGGTCATGCGGTACGCCTACGGCAACGGCTCCGACCAGCTGGTCGCTCTGGCCGGTGATCATCAGGGCAGCACGTATGCGGAGGTCGTGCTCGGCGGCAGCATGTCGGTGCGTATCCGCAAGCAGGACCCGTTCGGGAACCAGCGCGGTACCGACACGGTCGGCGCCAACATGCAGGCTCACACCGGGTTCCTGGGTGCCACGCGGGACGATTCCTCCGGCTACCAGCCGCTGGGGGCGCGTCTGTACGACCCGGTGGTCGGGCGTTTCCTGTCGGCCGACCCGGTGCTCGACCTGAACGACCTGCTGCAGTCCAACGGCTACGCCTACGCACACAACAACCCGGTGACGATGTCCGACCCGACGGGTCTGGCCATCAGCCTGACCGCCTCGGAGCGGGCCGCTGCCCTGGCGGGTGCGGGCCTGTCCGCGGCGCAGGTCGCGCAGGCGCAGGCCACCATGGGCAGATCGCTGTCCTCGGTCATCCTGGGCGCGGCGTGGAGCACGCTGAAGGACTTCATCGGCATCAACGACGCGATGGCCTGCTTCGGCGGTGACATGTGGTCGTGCGCCGGCATGGTTCTGGGTGCGATCCCGTGGTTCAAGGCGGGCAAGATCCCCGGCGTTTTGAAGGCCATCGACCGCACGATCGACGCGATCCAGGCCTTCCGTAAGGCGAAGAAGGCGGCCGAGGCGGTGCTGAGGGCCGCGAAGGCGGCCGAGGCGGCGGCGCTGAAGGCCAAGAAGGCCGCGATCGAGAAGGCGAAGAAGGAGGCTGCGCAACGCGCCAAGAAGAAGGCGGCGGAGCAGGCGAAACGAACCTCCGACAAGGCGGTCGCGCAGACCAAGAAGACCGGTAACCCCGTCCAGAAACAGGCCCAGGCCAAGGCGGCCCCGAAGGCGTCCTCGGTGAGCAAGGGCTCCGGAGGCGGCTCGAAGAGCGGCGGTTCCAAGCCGGGCGGCGACTCGGGCGGCTCCTCCCGCAGCAAGGGCGGCAGCAGCGAAAGCGGCGACTCCGGCAAGGCCGACGGAGGTGGCGGAGAATCCTGCGACGTCGCCAACAGCTTCGTCCCCGGCACCAAGGTCCTGATGGCCGACGGGTCGTCCAAACCGATCGAGGAGGTCGAAGTCGGCGACAAGGTCGTCGCCACCGACCCCGAGACCGGAGAGACCCGCATCGAGACGGTCACCGCCGAGATCAAGGGCAAGGGCCTCAAGCACCTGGTCAAGGTCGTCATCGACACCGACGGCGACAAGGGCGAGAAGACGGCCGAGGTCACCGCGACCGACGGCCACCCCTTCTGGGTCCCCGAACTCGGCCAATGGCTCGACGCCACCGACCTCCAGCCCGGCCAGTGGCTCCAAACCAGCGCCGGCACGCACGTCCAGATCACCGCGATCGAACGCTGGACGACAACAGGCACCACCGTCCACAACCTCACCGTCGGCGACACCCACACGTACTACGTGCAGGCGGGACCCACGCCGGTCCTGGTGCACAATACGGGCTGCCCGACGTCTTATGCATTGTCACTGAAGACTGGGGGTCCGAAGGGTAGCGGCGCGAACCAGGCCTACCAGATTAGGCAGGTTGGCTCGACTGAATACCATGCCACGGGTGGCGGAACGCAAGTTTGGGCTGACGGTCTCGATATAAACACTTCCGAACTTTTGGATGCCAAGTACGTCGGCAAACCGGGGCGGAGCCCTTATGTGCCGGGCGGGAAGGTCCCAGAATTTATCCAAGCGCAGGTCGACGAAAAGATGAGCGATGAATTCGCACGGTATGCGGCGGTGATCAATGATCCTCGTAATCCATTGAAGGGATTGCGCGTCATCACCAACGAGCCGGGGGCTGTGCCATACTTCAGAGGCCTGATGCAACAGCATGGAATACCAGGCTCTGTCGTCTTGAGTCCATAGGAAGGAGCAGGTCAGTGACGTACCTAGCCGTCTTCGAGGATAAGAGCCGTGGGGTTCGTCGCGCAGATCTGATCGCGGCATTGGAACGCGACTGGCCGACCGCTGTGATCCTTGAGCGCCAAGGATCACAGAAGTCTAGGGACGTGGTTTGGTCCTACACGAACGATAGCCAGGAGCTTGAAGGCTACTCCCATGTGGACGGAACTTGCATTTACCTCGATTCCCCCCTTGCTTTGGCCGCTAGATTTGCACTCTGGTACCGAGGCTTGGTGCCCGCCGAAATTGACCTGGTGTTCTGTGATGACGGATACAGTTTCGACGGGAGCATTGAGGCGGGCATGAGCGTTGATGACGTGATCGCCATCGCCGCTGATTCCTGATATCCCCCCTTGCGTCGTTGTGAGAACGCAGGTTCGCTCTTCTGTCCAGAACTCAGAGGCCCCACCGGATCGCTTTCCGGTGGGGCCTTTGTGATGTCTGGACGGCAGTAACTGACGGCAACGTCATCGGACAGGTGATGCTCAGGGCGGCAATCCGTCACCGTCGTCGGGCCGGGCGACGGCCTAGACCGGGTTGCGTCGATCGGTGCTGAGAGGATCGCTGGCGTCGTGGTAAGGGCGACGCCGTACACGACACGGCGGTTGGTAACGCCGATGTGGAGATCTCCGCAGCGCTCTTTGATGACAACAAGTTGGAGGTCTCGTTCGAGAAGGAGAGTGGTGGCCGAATGTCTTAGGCCATGGAAGGAGACGCGGTGGAGCCTGGTGCCTCGACCACGGTAGGCAGTTCGGCCGGACGCAGCGCAGTGCCGGGGCGGGGACCGCCTCCGAAGTCGGGAAGCTGTGTTGGTGCCCCGTCAAGGTGTGCGGTGATGCGACGGTGGGTCAGGAGGGCGGGGTGACGTGGGCCAACCCCAGGAGCGGGAGCGGAACGTCGGTGGCCAGGCAAGCCCGGCCGTAGTTCCCAGTCAGTAGTGGCCCAACCAGCAAGACACCCGGCATCAGAAAGCGGCCTCTGGCCCATCCTCGGTTGCTCCTACACTTCACCCCGCCACCGCTCCGTCCTCGACAATTGGCGACTTCCTTCGATGATGCAGGCCAGGCGCCTGTACGGCGCCCGGCCCTGGTCGGCCAACTGGAAATCAGTCGAACACGAACGGCCCCGGTGCCTGCGGCCCCGTTGCCGTGCAGGTGATCGTGATGAAGCCGAAGGCCGTCACCTTGAGGGTGCCGCCGTAGGCCTCCAGGCTGTCGCCGGAGGCGACCGTGCCGGAGAGGGGGCCCACCTCGAGGGCGTCGCCCGTGGACATCGCCGGGTTCTTGGTGCCCTTGAAGGTGACCGTGCCGCCGTCCTCCTTCACCATCGTCAGCTCCGAGACCAGGGAGTCCTGGCCGAGGGAGACCGGCGCGGTGACCGACGAGGTGTGCAGCGTGATCGTCGCGGACGTGCCGCTCTGGGTGGCGGTGAGGGTGGCGTCACCGCCGCCGTAGCTGCCGCAGTCGGCGTTGACAGTCGCCGTTCCGGGGTCGACGGCGGCGGCGGTGGGGGCGAACGCCAGGCCGCAGACGGCCAGTGCGCCCGCGGCCAGGGACAGACCTGTTCCGAATCGCTTGCCTCTCATGGGATTCCGGCTCCCTTTCGTGTGGGGGGCAATTGGGGGTCCGGACCCGCTGCGTGTCCATTGATGCGCGGGAGGCGCCGCACGACAAGGTGGAGATCTGGCCTAATTACCGGAGGTAACAGCGGTGGGGTGCGAGCGGGCTCCTCAGCCCGCCGTGACCGTCTCCCGCACCGTGCCGTCCGGCCCGGCCACCAGCACCGGCGTCTCCGCCCCGCCCAGGTCCCGCACGGCCGCGCGGTCCTCGTCGGAGGCCGACTCCGCCTCCGTCACGACCGCCGCCGCCTCCAGCGACGTCGCGCCGGACGCCACCGCCATCGCCACCGCCGTGCGCAGCGCGCTGAGCTTCAGCGAGTCCAGGGCGACGGTGCCGGCGGCGTACGTCCGGCCGGTCTCGTCGCGTACGGCCGCGCCCTCGGGCACGCCGTTGCGGGCCCGGACGGAGCGGGCCAGGGTGACGATCTTGCGGTCCTCGGGATCGAGGTCGGGAGTCTCGGTCATGATCCGAGCATAAGGGGGCGCTACGGGCGGTCGAGGCGCAGGCGGGCAGCTCGCGGGAGGCCTGCCACGACCAGGTCGTAGGAGTCCTCCACCAGCTCCCTGACCAGGCGGTCCGGGAGAGCGCCGGCGGGTCCGCCGGACACCGTCACCGTGTTCCAGTGGCGTTTGTTCATGTGCCAGCCCGGGACGACGAGGTCCGGGTGTGCGGCGCGCAGGCGGATCGCGTCGTCCGGGTCGCACTTGAGGTTGGCCTTGAGCGGGCGCGCGCCAAGGTCCGTCAGGGCGAACATCGCCCCAGCGCCTTGAAGACCGAGGTCTTCAACTTGCACCTAGACTCACATATGTGACGAGAAGCCGAGCGAGCCTGTACGTACGCCTGTCTCGTCAGGCGACTGACAGCAACCTGTCCCTTGACGGCATGCGCGATGACCTCCGGGACCTCTGCCAGCGGGAGGGACTGACAGAGGTTGCCCTACACGTAGACGATGGTTTGTCCGGTGAGTACCGGGACCGCCCCGCCTTCGCCGAGTGGCTGGCCGATGCCCGCAGCGGACGGGCCGATGTGCTGCTGACATGGGCTGTGGACCGGCTCACCCGTGAAGGGCTGAACGTAGCTGCGCAACTGCTGGACGTAGTCGAGGGCAAGGACCCCGAAACCGGCCGACAGATCTCCCGCCCGGTCCGCTTGCTGGACATCAAGGGCCTGGACTCCGAGCACGGGGAGACGTTCCGGCTTCGCTTCGTGCTGCAAGCTGAGATTGCCCGCGCGGAGCGGGAGCGCATGCGGGAGCGCGCTAAGACAGCACACCGCCGACTGTCACAGGCTGGCCGGTACCGGGGCGGGGCTGCGCCTTACGGCTATCGCGCCGTGGATGCGCCGGACGGCAAGGGGAAGACACTGGAGATCGACCAGCGCGAGGCGGAAGCCATCCGTGAGTGCGTTGACCGGGTACTGAACGGCAACACCCTGAACCGTGTTGCCCGTTGGCTGAACGATCAGGGCTACAAGCCTCGCCGTGCGGCCCAATGGTCCCGTGCGGCTCTCGTCAGCGTGCTGGTGGGTGATGCCATCCTCGGACGCGTCTCGCGCGGCGGGAAGCCCGTACGCGACAGTGAAGGGGAGATCCTCGCGCCGTTCCCTGCCATCGTCACAGAGGCGGAATCAACGGCACTGCGAGCGGCATGCAACCCAGGCGGGGAGCGCAAGACGCCTATGGGTCGCCAGCCGTCGCGCCTACTGTCTGGCCTGCTCACGTGCTGGTCATGCGGAACGAAGCTCACCGTTTGGCGTCGCACCGGCAAGGCCGCCGCCTATCGCTGCGCTTCACGGTCTCAAGGGCTGCCGTGCGCCGGGAGCGCCACTGTCGGTGCCGAGACGATCGAGGAGCACGTAACGGCCCTGTACTTGGGGGAAGTTGGAGACATGCCGCTGCTGCATGAGCGGGTGATCGTGGAAGGCGTCGACGAGTTGACGGCCGTGGACGCTGACATTGCCGACATCATGGCTCAGGTAGCCACGCAGGCGACGGCTTCACTGTTCGAGCGGCTGACTGCACTACAGGCCCGACGGGCAGCATTGGAAAGCAAGCCGCCGACACAGCGCGTAGAGATCGTGGACACCGGCCAGACAATCGCTGAGTGGTGGGAGGGCGCACACCTTGACGACCGGCGGGACACGCTGGCCGGACACTTCGAACAGCTGACCTTGGAACCAGGCAAGCGTGGTCAGCGGACCTTCGACCCCGGCCGGTTGGCCGTGACGCTGACTCGCAAGCTGCCGGACCGTGCGGAGGTAGCCGAGATGGGCGCACGCGCCGGACAACACAAGGGCCGGCGGCTGGAGTACGACATGTAAGCGCCCCTGAGCAGCGCGCAGACACAACAGGGTCCGTCCTTACATCACGTCGGGGCGGGCCTTTCGCATGTCCGCCGACCGATGCCACCCCAGAGGCCTCAGAAGGGCCCTGAGTGCCCCTGTTGCGGCGTCGGCGTCCCTGGCCGGCCCCCCTCGCATCCGGCGAGCGCGGGAACGACCCGCAGAGCGGCGTACAGCGATCCGGGCCGATGGCACGTCGAGTGCTATTGCGACGTGTCCGGGTTGAAGGGGAACTCCTCCACCGCCGCGTTGAAGGACAGGCAGAGGGCGCGCAGCCGCTGCGGGGTCACTCCTGCGACTCCTCCTCGCCGGCCGGCGGCTTCGCCGGGCCCACCGGTTCCACCAGCACCGTCACGATCTTGTTCCGGCGTCCGGCCGCCGCCTCCGCCGTCAGGCGCAGCTCGCGGCCGTCCGGCAGTTCGACGACCGAGGACGCGCCCGCGATCGGCACCCGGCCCAGCCGCTTGGCGAGCAGTCCGCCGACGGTCTCCACGTCCTCGTCGTCGAACTCCTCGATCCCGTACAGCTCGCCGAGGTCCGTGATGTCGAGGCGCGCGGTGACCCGGTGGCGGCCCTCGCCGAGGTCCTCGACCGGGGGCAGTTCGCGGTCGTACTCGTCGGTGATCTCGCCGACGATCTCCTCGAGGATGTCCTCGATGGTGACGATGCCCGCGGTGCCGCCGTACTCGTCGACGGCGACGGCGACGTGGTTGCGCTCCTTCTGCATCTCGCGCAGCAGGTCGCCGGCGTTCTTGGTGTCGGGCACGAAGAACACGGGCCGCATCGCCGTGGACACCAGGTCGTTCTCCGCGTCGCGGCTGATGTGCGTCTTGCGGGCCAGGTCCTTGAGGTAGACGATCCCGACGATGTCGTCCTCGCTCTCGCCGGTCACCGGGATGCGGGAGAACCCGGAGCGCAGGGCGAGGGTCAGGGCCTGCCGGATGGTCTTGTACCGCTCGATGACCACCAGGTCGGTGCGCGGCACCATGACCTCCCGCACCAGGGTGTCGCCCAGCTCGAAGACGGAGTGCACCATGCGGCGCTCCTCGTCCTCGATCAGCGACTCCGCCTCCGCCAGGTCCACCAGCGCACGCAGTTCCGCCTCGGAGGCGAACGGGCCGTGCCGGAAGCCCTTGCCGGGGGTGAGGGCATTGCCGATGAGGATCAGCAGCGAGGGGATGGGGCCCATGACCCGCGCCAGCGGCACCAGCACGTACGCGGCGATCGTGGCCGTGTTCAGCGGGTGCTGGCGGCCGATGGTGCGCGGGGAGACGCCGACGGCGACGTACGACACGAGGACCATGATGGCGATGGCGATCAGCAGCGCCTCGGCCGTGCCGTCGAACTCGCGCAGGCTGCCGTAGGTGATCAGCGAGGCGGCGGACATCTCGCAGATGATGCGGACCAGCAGCGCCACGTTGAGGTAGCGGGTGGGGTCGGCGGCGATCCGGGCGAGCTTGGCGCTGCCCCGGCGGCCCGACCGTACGGCCTCCTCGGCGCGGAAGCTGGAGACGCGCGCGATGCCGGCCTCGGCGCAGGCGGCGAGCCAGGCCACGACGACGAGCGCGAGCGCCCCCAGGACGAGGGCGGCGCTCATGACACGGTCGGGGCCGGGGACGGGCCGGTGAGGCCCCTCTCCGCGCGCCAGCCGTCCACGATGGCGGCCTGGAGGCCGAACATCTCGGCCTTCTCGTCCGGCTCCTCGTGGTCGTAGCCGAGCAGGTGCAGCACACCGTGGACGGTGAGCAGCTGCAGCTCCTCGTCCATGGTGTGCTTCGTGGGCGCCTCGGCGCCCTGCCTGGCGGCGACCTCGGGGCAGAGCACGATGTCGCCGAGAAGCCCCTGCGGGGGCTCGTCGTCGTCCTTGGACGGGGGCCGCAGCTCGTCCATGGGGAAGGACATGACGTCCGTGGGCCCGGGCAGGTCCATCCACTGGATGTGCAGCTGCTCCATGGCGCCCGCGTCCACCACGATCACCGAGAGCTCGGAGAGCGGGTGGATGCGCATCCGGGCCAGTGCGTAGCGGGCGATGTCGAGGATCGCCTGCTCGTCGACCTCGGTGCCGGACTCGTTGTTGACGTCGATCGACATCTGGTGCTCGGTCTACTTCCCCTTGTGGCCGGACCGGTTCCGGCCACCCTTGTGGGTGCCGTTCTCGGTGCCGTGCCGGCTGTCGTACTTCTCGTACGCGTCGACGATACGGCCCACCAGCTTGTGCCGGACGACGTCGTGGGACGACAGCCGGGAGAAGTGGACGTCGTCCACGCCCTCCAGGATGTCCTGGACCTGGCGCAGGCCGGACTTGGTGCCGTCGGGCAGGTCCACCTGCGTCACGTCACCCGTGATCACGATCTTCGAGTCGAAGCCGAGGCGGGTGAGGAACATCTTCATCTGTTCGGGGCTCGTGTTCTGGGCCTCGTCCAGGATGATGAAGGCGTCGTTGAGCGTGCGGCCGCGCATGTAAGCCAGCGGCGCGACCTCGATGGTGCCCGCGGCCATGAGCCGGGGGATCGAGTCGGGGTCGAGCATGTCGTGCAGCGCGTCGTACAGCGGGCGCAGGTACGGGTCGATCTTCTCGTAGAGCGTGCCCGGCAGGAAGCCGAGCCGCTCACCCGCCTCGACCGCCGGCCGGGTCAGGATGATGCGGTTGACCTGCTTGGACTGCAGGGCCTGCACCGCCTTCGCCATGGCCAGGTACGTCTTGCCGGTGCCGGCGGGGCCGATGCCGAAGACGATGGTGTGCTTGTCGATCGCGTCCACGTAGCGCTTCTGGTTGAGCGTCTTGGGGCGGATCGTGCGGCCGCGCGAGGACAGGATGTTCTGCGTGAGCACCTGGGCCGGGGTCTCCTGGCCGTCGCTCTCCCCGCTTTCGCTCGCCTTGAGCATGGCGATCGAGCGTTCCACTGCGTCCTCCGTCATCGGCTGCCCGGTGCGGAGCACCAGCATCATCTCGTCGAACACGCGCGAGATCAGGGCCACGTCCGTGGCGTCGCCGACCGCGCTGATCTCGTTGCCCCGGACGTGGATGTCGGCCCCCGGGAAGGCCTTCTCGATCACACGCAGGAGGGCGTCGCCGGAACCCAGCACGGTCACCATGGGGTGCTGGGCGGGGACGGTGAACTGCACTCTCGCCTGCCCCTGCGCGGGGGTGTGAGCTGTGGGTGTCTGAGTCATGGGCCGGCTCTGAGGCCTGCGGTTCCTCCTCGTCACGGCCGCGCAGCTGAGGGCGGCCTCGCGACTCCCAGGGTACGACGGCGGGGTGACAAGCCCGTAGGCCTTTTATCCGATCGGCGCGACCCCCGTGTCGAGCGGCACGTTCCTCACGCTCCTCTCCCGTGCCGGCTCACGCCGACCTGCGGAACCCGATCGTCGGGACGGCCCGCCGCAGCGGCCAGGGGCGCACCGCCTCCTCCGGGACGAGCCCGGCGAGGAAGCCGTACCGGCGCAGCGCGGAGGGCTCCTGGCCCTCGACGGACTGCACCCGGCGCCACCATCCGGCGATCTCCGCCCAGCCCGGCGCGGACAGCGAGCCGCCGAACTCCTGGACGGACAGCGCGGCCGTGAGCCCGGCGAAGGCGAGCCGGTCGGCCAGCGGCCAGCCGGCGAGGGAGCCGGTGACGAAGCCGGCGACGAACACGTCCCCCGCGCCGGTCGGGTCGAGCGCCTCCACCTCGATCGCCGGGACGGACGCGGTCTCCCCCGTCCGCCGGTCCACCGCGTACGCGCCGTCCGCGCCCAGCGTGACGACGACGACCGGGACGTGCTCGGAGAGGGCGTGGGCGGCGGCGCGCGGGGTGTCCGTGCCGGTGTAGCGCATCGCCTCCGCCGCGTTCGGCAGGAACGCCTCGCAGTACCGCAGGTCGTGCAGGCCGGCGAGGTCCCACGCCCCGGTGTCGTCCCAGCCGACGTCGCCGAAGATCCGGGTGCCCTTGCGGGCGGCCTGGGCGATCCAGGGGGCGCTGCGGCCGGGGGTGAGGGAGGCGACGGCGGCCCGGGCGCGGGGCGGGCAGTCGGGGGCGGGCTCCTCGGGGGGCGGCTCGTGGCCGTGGGAGACCATCGTGCGCTCGCCCTCGTACGCCATGGAGACGGTGACCGGGGAGTGCCAGCCGGGGACCGTGCGGGACGGGGAGAGGTCGATGCCCTCGCCCTGCTCCAGCGCGTCCCAGCAGTACTCGCCGTAGTGGTCGTCGCCGAAGGCCGCCGCGAGGGACGTGCGCAGGCCGAGGCGGGCCAGGGCGGTGGCCATGTTGGCCACGCCGCCCGGGCTCGACCCCATGCCGCGCGCCCAGGTCTCGGTGCCGCGCACGGGGGCGCAGTCGAGCCCGGTGAAGACGATGTCGAGGAAGACGGTGCCGGTCAGGTAGACGTCCCAGGCCGGGTCGTCCGGGCCGCGCAGGGCGGCCAGCGGGTCGATCTGGGCCGGGCAGGGCGGTCCCGCGACGGGTTCCCTCCCGGCTCTTCTGCCGGTCCTCTTCCCGGTGGACGCCATCACTGCGCTCCCTGACATGGTGCGGTTCCAGCCAGTGTGCACCACACCACCGACAGGGAGGCGGCCGTCACGCCGGGCCACTGCCCGGAGCGGTCACCAGCGGGGTACCGTGGGCTGCGCCCAGTCCGGGTCGGCGACCCGCATGGCGGCCGCGTCGTCGCGGTCGCGCAGCGCGCCGTCGTCGTCCAGCCACCTCCGGTGCAGGAACGCCAGCCGGTCGCGGTCGAGTTCCACGCCCAGTCCCGGCGCGTCGGACACACGGACCGTGCCGTCGACGAACGCCGGCCGCTCTGTGAGCACGTCCTCCGACTGCCAGGGGTAGTGGGAGTCGCAGGCGTGGTGCAGGTTGGGCACGGTGGACGCGACGTGCGTCATCGCGGCGAGGCTGATGCCGAGGTGGGTGTTGGAGTGCATGGAGACGCCGACGCCGAAGGTGCGGCAGATCGCCGCGAGGTGCTGGGTGTTGCGCAGCCCGCCCCAGTAGTGGTGGTCGGAGAGCACCACCTGCACGGCGTCCCGGATGAACGCCTCCTTGATCTCGGCGAACGTCGTCACGCACATGTTCGTCGCGAGCGGCACGTGGGTGCCGGCCGCCACCTCCGCCATGGCCGACGTACCGAGGGCCGGGTCCTCCAGGTACTCCAGGACGTCCCCGAGCTCCTGCGCGACCTTCAGCGAGGTCTCCACGGACCAGGCGCCGTTGGGGTCGAGGCGCAGCGGGTGGCCGGGGAAGGCGGCGGCGAGGGCGCGGACGGCGGCGATCTCCTCCTCGGGCGGGAAGACGCCGCCCTTGAGCTTGAACGACGTGAAGCCGTACCGCTCCGTGAAACGGCGGGCCTGCTCCACCACCCCCGCCGGGTCGACGGCCGCGCCCCAGTCGTCCTTCTCCGCAGTGACGCCCTCGGGGTGCTCGGCCCACTTGTAGAACAGGTACGCGCTGTACTCGACGGCGTCGCGCACCTTGCCTCCGAGCAGGGCGTGCACGGGCAGGCCGAGGCTGTGGCCGAGCGCGTCGAGGCAGGCGACCTCCAGGGCGGAGAGCACGGACAGCCGCAGCTTGTCGGCGGTCTGCACGCCCCGCAGTCCGCCGACGTCGACCTGTCCGGAGACGCGGGCGGCGTCGACGGCGACCTCGTCGGCCTCGGCGAACAGCCGGTTCAGGTCGTCCACGCGGTGTCCGACGAGCCGGTCGGCGAGCGGGCGGGCCAGCTCCAGGTACTTGGTGTCGCCGTACGTCTCGCCGAGCCCGGTGATCCCGTCGGCGGTCACCACCTCCACGATCAGCCGGGGAGTGTACGGCTGGTGCACGCCCTGGGTGTTGAGCAGGGGCGGGTCGGCGACCAGGACCGGGGTGAGGCGGACCTCGGTGACGGTCAGGTCGCGGGAGGCGGATGCGGTCACAGGGCGGCTCCTACGAGGTCGAGTCCGGCGTCGAGCAGGGTCCTGAGGTCGGCGAGATCACGGGCGGACGGGTCGGTGAGCGGGGCGCGCACGGGCCCGACGGGACGGCCGCGCAGCCGGGCTGCCGCCTTCACCAGCGACACCGCGTATCCCGGGGCGCGGTCGCGCAGTTCGACGAACGGCACGTAGAAGCCGCGCAGCAGCCGGCCGAGGGTGTCCGCGTCGCCGTCGCGGAGGGCGGTGAAGAAGGCGCCGGCGATCTCGGGCGCGAAGGCGTGCACGGCGGAGGAGTAGGCGGGGACGCCGACGGTGGCATAGGCGCGGGCCTGGATCTCGGCGGTGGCGGCGCCGTTGAAGAACAGGAAGTCGTCGGGGGCGGCGAGGGTGAGGCGCTGCAGGCGGTCGAGGTCGCTGTGGCCGTCCTTGAGTCCGATGACGTTCGGCAGGGCGGCGATGCGGCGCAGCGAGTCGGCGGTGTAGGCGACCTGGCCGCGCTGGTACGTGACGAGCGGCAGCGGGGTGCGGGCGGCGAGCGCCTCGAGCTGGGCGACGAGGCCGTCCTGCGGGGCGGTGACCAGGTAGTGCGGCAGGACGAGGAGGGCGTCGGCGCCGGCGTCCTGCGCGATGCGCGCGAACCGGGCGGCCTGGGCCCAGCCGTAGCCGACGCCGGCGACGACGGGGACCCGTCCGGCGCTCTCCTCGACGGTGATCGCGACGACCTGGCGGTACTCGTCCTCGTCCAAGGAGAAGAACTCGCCGGTGCCGCAGGCGGGGAAGACGGCGCCGGGTCCGGCGGCGATCCGTTCCGCCACGTAGGCGCGGTGGCCGTCGGGGTCGAGAGCGCCGTCGTCGTGGAACGACGTGAGCGGGAAGGAGAGGACGCCGTGCGCCATGCCGTCCTTGAGGCGTCTCGCCACGGCGGCGCTGCCGTCTCCTCCGGTGCCGGGACTCACCCTCGCCCATCTCCCTATGTAGACGGCATCCATGTATGAGAACGAAGGCTAGAGGGGTGAACGAGGGGCGTCAATGGGTTGGACAGGCGGCCGCGCGCCGAGGTCCGGGCAGGCAAAAGCGCGCTGCTACCCACCCTCCAAAACCCCCAAACGCAACAGTGATCTAGATCACAGCATCCTCGCTCCCGTTGCCCTGCCCCCGCTTGATACAAATTGCCCGCGCGTTCTCGTCCGTCGACGGTCGTCGCCCCCACCACCTCTTTTTCGCACCGTCCCTTTCGCACGCCCTGGGAACGCCCGTGTACGCCCCTCGCACCACCCCCTGGCCCCTCGTCGCCCTTTTCACGGCCGGGTACCTCGCCCCGTATCTGCTCCCGACCACCGTCGGGCGGCTGGAACGCGGCCTGGAGCTGACACCCACCCAGGCGGGGGGCGTCGGCAGTCTGCTGCTGCTCAGCTCGGCCACGGCCGGGTTCCTGCTGGCCTCCCGCGTGGAGCGGACCGGCGCGCGGACCCTGGCCCGGCTGGGCCTGCTCCTGGCCGCCGTCGGCTACGGCGGGGCCGCCCTCACCACCTCCGTCCCGGCCGTCGTCGCGGGCGCCGTCGTCGGCGGGTTCGGGTCGGGCACGGCCACCACGGTCGCGGCGACCCGGATCGCCGCGGAGAAGGACCCCCACCGGGCGTCCACGCTCGGTCTGCTGAGCGTGTCCGCGCTGGCCGGCGCGGTCTATCTGACGGTGCCGCGCCTGCCCGGGCACGGGCTCACTCTCGCCGCCATCGCCCTCACCGCGCTGGCGGTGTGGCCGCTGACGGCGGGGCTGCCGGGAGGTACGGCGGGACGTCCGGACACGGCCGGGTCCGCGGATGCCGAGGGTCCCGGCGCCGGGCGGCTGCCGTACAGGCGTTCGGGCATGGTGCTGGCCGGGGCGATGCTGCTGTGGTCGCTGGCGCAGAACGCGCTGTGGGGAGTCAGCGGGCGCATCGGCGTCGGGCAGGCGCATCTGTCCGAACCGACCGTCGGTGTCGTCTTCGCGGTCGCGCTGGGCGCGGGGCTGCTGGGCGTGCTGGGCGCGGGAGCGCTGGGGTCGCGGCTGGGGCGGGCGCTGCCCATCGGCGGCGGGACGGTGCTCATCGCGTGCTGCATCGCGCTGAGCGCTTCCGCGACCGGGCTGGGGAGTTTCGCCTTCGGGGAGATCGCCTGGAACACGTTCTATCCCGTGGTCCTGTCGTACCTGATCGGGCTGGCCGCCTCGCTGGATGCGCGGGGGCGGTGGGCCGTGCTGGTGGGGTCGGCGTCGTCGCTGGGGACTGCGGCGGGGCCGCTGACCGGGAGCGTGCTGTCGGCGCAGGCGGGGTTTCCGGTGATGGGGGCGGTGCTGGCGGCGGGGTTGCTGCTGGTCGCGGTGCCGATGACCGGGGTGGCGCTGCACGCGGGCGGGCGGGCGTTGCTGCCGGGGGCCGTGCGGAGGCGGGGCGGACATCCGGCGGCTGTCGTCGCGGCGACGACGGGAACTCCGTCCGGGGTGGTGCCGGAGGTGGGGGCGCCGGAGCAGCCGGTCGTGGAGATCACGCTGGACGCGGCCGCTGTGCCGGCGAGGGGGGCGTACGACACGGCGGCGGCCACGAGGGCGCCGGGTGGGGTGTGAGGTACGTGAGTCAGCCGCCGTCGGCTGGAAAGGTGCCGCTGCGCCCACCCGTGCCGCCCTGGGGGGGGACCAGGCCCTTAAGGCACTGGGGGAGGCACGAATGCCCGCAGCTAGGGCGGCACTCTTCAGCGGCCGGTGCGGAAGCGCCCTTCAGGGGCGCGGGGAACCGCACGACCAGCCACCGACAACCCGCAGCGACGGGACGCCTGCCGGCGGGCAGGCCATCCAGCGGCCGGCTGAAGCACCCACCACGGGCACGGGGAACCGCACGACCAGCCACCGACAACCCGCGGCTATGCGCGCCGCTTCGGGAGCGGGACCCGGTCCAGGTCCCTCGCCACCGTCAGATCCCCCTCGTACCCCGCCGCCCGCGCCTCGCGTTCGAACGCCGACGGGTCCGAATACCGCTGACTGAAGTGGGTCAGCACCAAGTGACGGACCCCCGCCTCGCGGGCGACCCCCGCCGCCTGGCCCGCCGTCAGGTGGCCGAACTCCACCGCCAGAGCCTCGTCCTCCTCGAGGAACGTCGACTCGATCACCAGCATGTCGGCACCCTCGGCCAGTTCATACACGCCCGCACACAGCCGCGTGTCCATCACGAACGCGAACCGCTGTCCGCGCCGGACCTCGCTGACGTCCTCCAGGGCGACCCCGTTGAACGAACCCTCGCGCTGGAGGCGGCCGACGTCCGGCCCGGAGATGCCGTGCGCGGCGAGACGGTCGGGCAGCATGCGGCGCCCGTCGGGTTCGACCAGCCGGTAGCCGTACGCCTCCACCGGGTGGGAGAGCCGGCGCGCCTCCAGCGTGTAGCCGGAGGTGCGGACGAGCGGGCCGTCGGTGTGGACGGGGGCCTCGAGGAGGGCGACGGTCTCACGGTAGGCGGTCGCGTACCGGAGCCGGTCGAAGAACCGCTGCCCGGAGCGCGGGTAGTGCGCGCTGACCGGGTGCGGCACCTTGTCGAGGTTGATCCGCTGGATCACCCCGGCGAGCCCCAGCGAGTGGTCGCCGTGGAAGTGGGTGACGCAGATCCGGTCGATGTCGTGCGCGGCGACCCCGGCGCGCAGCATCTGCCGCTGGGTGCCCTCGCCGGGGTCGAAGAGGAAGCCTTCGCCGTCCCAGCGCAGCAGGTAGCCGTTGTGGTTGCGGTGCCGGGTGGGGACCTGGCTGGCGGTGCCGAGCACCACCAGTTCACGGACGGACAACGCGGCCTAGCCGGGGGGCCACTCGAGACCGCGTCCGCCCAGGACGTGGGCGTGCGCGTGCCACACGGTCTGGCCGGCGCCGCTGCCCGTGTTGAACACGATGCGGTAGCTCTCCAGCTTCTCCTGGTCCGCGACGGCCTGCGTCTCGCGCAGCACGTCCGCGGCGAGCTCGGGCGCCGCGGCGGCGAGCGCCGCGGCGTCCCTGTGATGCGCCTTCGGGATCACCAGGACATGGGTGGGCGCCTGGGGGTTGATGTCACGGAACGCGACGGTCGTGTCCGTCTCCCGCACGATCGTCGCCGGGATGGTGCCCGCGACGATCTTGCAGAACAGACAGTCGTCCTGGGGTTCCCCTGCCATACGCCCTCCTCGACCCGGTGATCTTCACTACCCAGGCATGCTACCGACCCCGCCGCGGGCCGTCGTCCCGCCCGCGCGCGGTCACGACAGCCGCGGCGGCGTCTTCGCCGGGGTCGACTCCAGCGCCTCCAGCGCCAGCCGTACCGCCTCGTCGAGCTGGACGTCCCGCCCGGCGGCGTGGTCCTGCGGGCGCTGGACGACCTCGACGTCCGGGTCGACGCCGTGGTTCTCGACGTCCCAGCCGTACCCCTCCAGCCAGAAGGCGTACTTGGGCTGGGTGACGAGCGTGCCGTCGACCAGCCGGTAGCGGCTGTCGATGCCGATGACGCCGCCCCAGGTGCGGGTGCCGACGACAGGGCCGATGCCGAGCGCCTTGATCGCCGCGTTGACGATGTCGCCGTCGGAGCCGGAGAACTCGTTGGCGACGGCGACGACGGGTCCCCGGGGCGCGTCGCGCGGGTAGCTCTCGGCGCGCATGCCGCGCGGCAGGTCCCAGCCGACGATCCGCCGGGCCAGCTTCTCCACCACGAGCTGCGAGGTGTGGCCGCCGCGGTTCTCCCGCACGTCCACGACCAGACCTTCGCGCAGCACCTCCACGCGCAGGTCGCGGTGGATCTGCGCCCAGCCGGGCGCCTGCATGTCGGGGACGTGGATGTAGCCGAGCCGGCCGCCGGACTTCTCCAGCACGTACGCCCGCCGGTCGGCGACCCACGCGTGGTAGCGCAGGGGTTCCTCGTCGGCGAGCGGTACGACGACGGCGTGCCGCGGCTCGCCCCCGCCGGCCGGTGACACGGTCAGCTCGACGGGCTTGCCCGCCGTCCCCACCAGCAGCGGCGCCGGGCCGGTGACCGGGTCGACGGGCTGTCCGGCGACGGCGACGATCGCGTCACCGGGGCGGATCGCGACGCCGGGCGCGGCGAGCGGGGAGCGTGCCTCCGGGTCGGAGGTCTCGGCGGGCAGGATGCGGTCCACGCGCCAGCTGCCGTCCTCGTGCCGGGAGATGTCCGCGCCGAGGAGTCCCTGCCGGGGGCCGCCGCCGAAGCCGCCGCGGGGGGTGACGTAGGCGTGCGAGGTGCCGAGTTCGCCGTGCACCTCCCACAGCAGGTCCACCAGGTCGTCGTGGGTGGCGAGCCGGTCGAGGACGGGCCGGTAGCGGTCCAGCACCCCGTCCCAGTCGACGCCGTTCATGTCGGGACGCCAGAAGTTGTCCCGCATGATGCGGCCGTTCTCCTCGAACATCTGCCGCCACTCGGCGGACGGGTCGACGAACTGCCGCACCCGCGCGAGGTCGACGGTGATGTTGCTGTCGCTGTCGTCGTCGGAGGAGGCGCGCCGGTCGCTGGGCACGACCTTGAGCCGCCCGTCTGTCCACAGCAGCACCCGCTTGCCGTCGCCGCTGACCTCGAAGTGGTCGGCGTCCACGGCGAGGTGCTCGATGCGCTGCTGGGCGAGGTCGTAGCGCTCCAGGTCGGTCTTGGGGTCGGGGTCGTCGGGCGTGGCCCGGGACGCGCCGAGCACGCCGCGCACCGGGTGGCGCAGCCACAGCACGCCGTCCTTGGCGGCGCGCAGGTTGCTGTAGCGGGCGGCCTCGACCGGGAACGGCACGATGCGGTCGGCGAGCCCGTCGAGGTCGATACGGGTGGTGGGGGTGCCCTCGCTGTCGGGCGTCTCGTCGCGGTCCGGGGTCTCGAAGGGCCGGCCGTGCCGCTGCGGCCCGAACGGCGACGGGGTGGCCGCCGCCAGCGTGATCAGGTACGGCCGTACGCCCTCGACGAAGGCCAGGTCGAAGACGTGCTCGTCGTAGACCGGGTCGAAGGAGCGGGTGGACAGGAACGCGAGGTGCTTGCCGTCGAGGGTGAAGGCGGGCGCGTAGTCCTGGAAGCGCAGCGGGGTCGCCTCGGTGACCGACAGGTCGGTGGTGTGGGCGAGCTTGATCTGGCTGAGCGGGCGCGGGCCGGGGTGGGACCAGGCGAGCCAGCCGGAGTCGGGCGAGAAGACCAGCCCGGAGACGTCGCCGTCCTCGCTGCGGTCGACCTCGCGGACCTCGCCGGTCTCCCGCTCGACGAGCAGGAGGCGGCCGTCGTGCGAGGCGATCGCGGCGCGGCTGCCGTCGGGGGCCATCGCCAGCTCCACGACCCTGCCGAGCTGTCCGGCGGCCAGGCGGCGCGGGGTGGCGCCGGGGGCCGGTCCGGTGGCGGGGGCGAACTCCAGGGCGTCGTCGCCCTCGGCGTCCGTCACCCACACCACCCATTCCTCGCCGTCCGCGCGGAAGGTGCGCGGGCGCCGGGCGCGGACGCCCGGGGTGGCGGCGAGGGCGCGGGCGGGGCCGGAGCGGTGGGTGACCCAGTGGATGGTGCCGCGCACGCACACGGCGCTGCCGCGCGCGGTGTGGTCGGGGGACGCGGAGCCGAACCATCGGGCCGCGTTCACCGGGAACGGCTGCAGGTCGACGCGCTGGCCGCCGAGCCGTACGTCGAGCCGGCGCGGCTCGGCCGTGTCGAGGTCGTCGAGGATCCACAGCTCGCCCGCGCTGGACCAGACGACGCGGGTGCCGTCGGTGGCCGCGTGGCGGGCGTAGAAGCCTCCCCCACTCTCGGCTTCGCTCGAGCGGGAGGCGCCCCCGAGCGGCGTGTGCCGCCGCAGGTCGGAGCCGTCGGCGAGGGACGAGTACAGCGCGCCCGTGCCCTCGTGGTCGGAGAGGAACGCGATCCTCCCCCACTCTCGGCTGCGCTCGAGCGGGGGGACCCCCATCCCCACCCACAGCGGGTACTCGATGTTCCCGTCGAGGTCCTCGTGCAGCCGGACGAACTCGCCGTCGCCCTCCCGGTCGATCCACAGCTTGCCCGCGGTGCCGCCCCGGTACCGCTTCCAGGCGGCGGCCTCGCGGCCCATCGTCGCGGACAGCAGCACCGTGCGCGGCCCCGCGGCGACGTCGCCGACCGGCCCGTACGGCAGGGTCTCGGCGGGTCCGCCGTCGAGCGGCACGGCGCGCGCCCAGGTGCGGCGCAGACTGGCCTGGCCGTGCGTGGTCAGCGCGAGGACCCTGCCGTCCGCGGTCCAGCCGCGGACCTGGGTCCTCATGCTGCCCCAGTGGGTGAGGCGCCGGGCGGGTCCGCCGTCGACGGGGGCGACGTGCACCTCGGGGGCGCCGTCGCGGGTGGAGGTCCAGGCGACGGTGGCGCCGTCCGGGGAGATCCGTGGGTGGTTCACCGGCACGTTGTCCGCGCTGACCCGCCAGGCGCGGCCGCCGTCGAGCGGGGCGAGCCACACGTCGTCCTCGGCGGTGAAGGCGACCAACTCGCCGTGCAGGTGCGGGAAACGGAGGTATGCGCTGGATGCGACCGATGCAGGCTGTGTCACCCGATCACCCTATGGGCGCGCGTGCGGTCCGGCCAGGGGTTCCGATCACTTGCCCTCGACGGGGCGACAGTTCGGGTACTGGTCGCACCACACGGTCGTGGTGACGGTCACGGTGACGGTGGGCCGCGGGCCCTGCCGCGTCGGTTCGCCCACGCGGGGCGGGCTCTTGGAGTCGCAGTCGCCCAGTCCCTCGACGTGGAACACCTGCCGGCCGTCCACCTTCGCGGTGATGTCACCGCGGACGCAGGCGTTGTTGACGGCGTGGGTGACCCGCCCGGTGACCGTGATCTCCTTGCCGCCCTCCGTCTCGCCCTCGCAGTCGACCGAGGCGGCGGTCTCCTCCGACGCCGGCGACGCCGACCGGTCCCGGTCCCCGAAGGACGCGGTGCAGGTGAGCCAGCGGACCTTGTCCTTCTGCCGGTTGAGCTCCTTGGTCACGGTCCCGTCGGTGGTGATCGCCACGGCGGCGGAACTGAGGCTGCCGCCTTCGCAGGCGGTCGCGCCGGCGGCCGCGGCCACGGCGAACACGACGACGGCGGTGTGCCGCCGCCAACGCCGCCCTTTCGGGACCCACTTCGTCGCCCCCATGCACGGCAGCGTGCCATCGCCGCCGGCGCGGCGGTAGGGCGCATTGGGCCACGTGTGGCGACCGCCCTGGGGGCCGCGCCCCCGGACCCTCGGCGGGAGACCAGGAAATTCAGCCCCTCCGGCGTTCGAGGAGCGAGGTCCGGGGCGGAGCCCCGGGGCGTCAGGACCAGCGCCCGGTCCGCCCCAGCAGCAGCGCGGCAGCGGCCGTACCCGCCGTGGACGTCCGCAGCACGCTCCTCCCGAGGCGGTACGCCCGGGCCCCCACGCTCTCGAAGAGCTCCAACTCCTCGGGGGACACCCCGCCTTCGGGCCCGACGACCAGCACGATGTCCCCGGTGCCGGGCAAGGGCGCCGAAGCCAACGGCTCCGTCCCACTCTCGTGCAGCACCGCCGCGAACTCCGCTTCGGCGAGAACCGAAGCAACCCCCTTGCTCGTCGCCGCGTCCGCCACCTCCGGGAACCGCACCCGGCGCGACTGCTTGCCCGCCTCCCGGGCGGTGGCCCGCCACTTGGCGAGGGACTTCACGCCCCGCTCGCCCTTCCACTGCGTGATGCACCGCGACGCCGCCCACGGCACGATCGCGTCGACGCCGACCTCGGTCATGGTCTCCACGGCCAGCTCGCCCCGGTCGCCCTTGGGCAGCGCCTGCACGACGGTCAGCCGGGGCGTCTCCGCCGGCTCCTCGACGACCTCCCCGAGCCGGACGATCAGCCGGTCCTTGCCCTCGGCGCCCTCCACCTCGCCGGGGGCCCAGCGGCCCGCTCCGTCGGTGAGGACGACCTCCTCGCCGGCCCGCAGCCGCTTCACGGCGACGGCGTGCCGGCCCTCGGGACCGCCAAGGACGTAACGGCCGGTACCGCCGGTGTCGAAGTCGTCGACGACGAACACGGGCGCGGTCATCGGGCACCTCCCGCCGACAACGCTGTCCGGGCGGAGGCCAGTTCGGCGACCAGAACCTCCACCAGCTGCCCCGCGGGCAGCTCACGGGCCATCCGATGGCCCTGCCCCGCCCACAGCGCGAGCCCCTGCGCGTCCCCCGCCTTCGCGGCGGCCTTCCGCAGCGGCGCGGTGAGGTGGTGGACCTGCGGGTAGGCGGCGGGCGCGTACGGGCCGTGCTCGCGGACGAAGCGGTTGACCAGGGCGCGCGCCGGGCGGCCGCTGAAGGCGCGGGTGAGCTCGGTGCGGGCGAAGAGGGGATTGGTGAGAGCCTGCTTGTGCAGGGCGTGCGCGCCGGACTCATGGGCGGCGACGAAGGCCGTGCCCAGCTGGGCCGCCCTCGCGCCGGCCGCGCACACGGCGGCGATCTGGCCGCCGCGCATGATGCCGCCGGCGGCGACGATCGGGATGCCCACGGACTCGCGGACCTGGGCGACGAGGGACAGCAGTCCGATGCCGCTGCCGTCGGTCTCGAGGAGGTCCCGGTGGGTGCCCTGGTGGCCGCCGGCCTCGACGCCCTGGGCGATCACCACGTCGGCGCCGGCCCGTTCCACGGCGCGGGCCTCCTCGGCGGTCGTCGCGGTGACGAAGGTGAGGGTGCCGACGCGGTGCAGCGCGTCGATCACCTCGCGGGCCGGGACGCCGAAGTGGAACGACACGACCGGCACGGGGTTGTCGAGCAGCACGGCGAGCTTGGCGTCGTAGCCGTCGTCGCGGCCGCTCTCGGGGTCGCCCAGCTCGGTCTCGTACCAGGAGGCCTCGCCGGCCAGCTGGTGGGCGTAGACGTCGACGGCGGCGGGGTCGGCCGTCTCCGGCTGGGGCAGGAAGAGGTTGACGCCGAAGGGGCGGGAGGTGAGTCCCCGCAGCTGCTTGATCTCCTGGTACATCCCGTCCGCGGTCTTGTACCCGGCGGCCAGGAAACCGAGCCCGCCCGCGTCGGACACGGCGGCGGCGAGCTGCGGCACCGACACGCCGCCCGCCATGGGCGCCTGCACGATCGGGTGCGGGAAGAGATCGGTCAGTACGGAGGACATGACCGCATGTTGTCACGTCCCCCGACCAACTCCGAATCGACCCTTCCCCTTGGCATAAGCCACTTTTCGCCGGGCCGCCGACCACGCCGGCGGCCCTCGGCGAGGGGCGGGGTCAGCGCCCGTCGAACGGCCGCTCAGCGCCCGTTGAACGCGTCCTTGAGCCGCGAGAACAGGCCCTGCTGACCGGGCTGGAACTGCCCCGTCGGCCGTTCCTCGCCGCGCAGCTTCGCCAGCTCGCGGAGCAGCCGCTCCTGCTCCGGGTCCAGCTTGGTCGGGGTCTGCACCTCGACGTGGACGATGAGGTCGCCCCGGCCGCCGCCGCGCAGATGCGTGACGCCCCGGCCGTGCAGCGGGATCGACTGGCCGGACTGGGTGCCGGGCCGGATGTCGACCTCCTCCATGCCGTCCAGCGTCTCCAGCGGCACCTTGGTGCCGAGCGCCGCCGCGGTCATCGGGATGGTGACCGTGCAGTGCAGGTCGTCCCCGCGCCGCTGGAACGTCGGGTGGGGCAGCTCGTGGATCTCCACGTACAGGTCGCCGGCGGGGCCGCCGCCGGGACCGACCTCGCCCTCGCCGGCCAGCTGGATCCGCGTGCCGTTGTCGACGCCGGCCGGGATCTTGACCGTGAGCGTGCGGCGGGAGCGGACCCGGCCGTCGCCCGCGCACTCCGGGCAGGGCGTGGGCACCACCGTGCCGAAGCCCTGGCACTGGGGGCAGGGCCGCGAGGTCATGACCTGTCCCAGGAAGGACCGGGTGACCTGCGAGACCTCACCGCGGCCGCGGCACATGTCACACGTCTGGGCGGACGTGCCAGGGGCCGCGCCCTCGCCGTTGCAGGTGTTGCAGACGACGGCCGTGTCGACCTGGATGTCCTTGGTCGTGCCGAAGGCGGCCTCGTCCAGCTCCACCTCGATCCGGATCATGGCGTCCTGGCCGCGGCGGGTGCGCGAGCGCGGTCCGCGCTGCGACGCCGTGCCGAAGAACGCGTCCATGATGTCGGAGAAGTTGCCGAAGCCCCCGGCCCCGAAGCCGCCCGCGCCGCCGGCGCCGCCGGACTGCGAGAGCGGGTCGCCGCCGAGGTCGTAGACCTGCTTCTTCTGCGGGTCCGACAGCACCTCGTAGGCGGCGTTGATCTCCTTGAACCGCTCCTGGGTCTTCGGATCCGGATTGACGTCCGGATGCAGCTCGCGGGCGAGCCGCCGGAAGGCCTTCTTGATCTCTTCCTGCGACGCGTCGCGGCGTACGCCGAGTACGGCGTAGTAGTCCGTGGCCACCTATGACTCCGCCAGGATCTGTCCGACGTACCGTGCCACTGCGCGTACCGCTCCCATCGTTCCGGGGTAGTCCATGCGGGTCGGTCCGACCACGCCGAGCTTGGCGACAGCCTCGCCGCCCGAACCGTAGCCGACCGACACGACGGACGTGGAGTTGAGTCCTTCGTGGGCGTTCTCGTGACCGATCCGTACGGTCACACCCGGATCCTTCGCCTCGCCGAGCAGCTTGAGGAGCACGACCTGCTCCTCGAGCGCCTCCAGGACGGGCCGGATCGTGAGGGGGAAGTCGTGCCCGAAGCGGGTGAGGTTGGCGGTACCGCCGATCATCAGCTGCTCCTCGTTCTCCTCGACGAGCGTCTCCAGGAGAGTGGAGAGCACCGTGGAGACCGTACCGCGGTCGTCGGCCTCGAACGCCTCCGGGAGGTCCTCCACCAGACTCGGCACATCGGCGAACCGGCGGCCCGCGACCCGGCTGTTGAGCCGCGCCCGCAGGTCGGCCAGGGACGCCTCGCCGAACGGCGCGGGGCAGTCGACCATGCGCTGCTCGACCCGGCCGGTGTCGGTGATCAGCACCAGCATCAGCCGCGCAGGGGCGAGGGACAGCAACTCCACGTGCCGCACCGTCGAACGGGTCAGCGAGGGGTACTGCACCACGGCGACCTGCCGGGTGAGCTGCGCGAGCAGCCGCACCGTGCGGGCCACCACGTCGTCGAGGTCGACGGCGCCCTCGAGGAAGTTCTGGATGGCCCGCCGCTCGGGCGGGCTCATCGGCTTGACGCCGGCCAGCTTGTCGACGAACAGCCGGTAGCCCTTGTCGGTGGGGATGCGCCCGGCGCTGGTGTGGGGCTGGGCGATGAAGCCCTCCTCCTCCAGGGCCGCCATGTCGTTGCGCACGGTGGCCGGGGAGACGCCGAGCTTGTGCCGCTCGGTGAGGGCCTTCGACCCGACGGGCTCCTCGGTGCCCACGTAGTCCTGGACGATCGCGCGCAACACCTGGAGCCTGCGTTCACTGAGCATCGCGCACACCTCCAGCTGGCTTCCGCCCGGTAACGACCCTGGCACTCTTCGCACGCGAGTGCCAGACTTCCCCGGCCCAGTGTACGGCCGGGGGGTACGACGTCGGCAAGGCCGGTCCGCGCCGTGGTGCCGGGGGACGTCGTCCCCGCTAGCGTCCCGGTCATGACCGTGACTTGGGAAGAGTCGGGATGGGAGCAACTGGCGCCGGGGGTCGGTCGGCGCCGGCTGCCGGGGTGGGACTGCACCGCGGGGCTCGTGGCGGGCGCGGACGCCGTCCTGGCCGTCGACGCGGGCTCCTCCCTCGCCGAGGGCGCGCGGTTGCGGAGCGAGGCGCGGGAGCTGACCGGCCGCCGTGTGACGCATCTCGCGCTCACCCATCCCCACTTCGACCATGTCCTCGGAGCGCCCGCGTTCGCGGACGCGGAGGTGTACGGGGCGGTCGGCCTGGACGTGGCGCTCGCCGGGCGGGGGCGGGACGAGCTGCGGGCGGACGCGGTGCGCTGGGGTCTCGACCCGGCGGAGGCCGACGCGGCGGTGGCGGCGCTGGTCCCTCCCCGGCACGCGGTGTCCGGCGAGTGGACGCTGGACCTGGGCGGCGGCCGCCAGGCGCTGCTGGCGAACGTGGGTCCCGGGCACACGGCGTACGACCTGGTGGTGCTGGTGGCCGGGGACCCGGAGGTGGTGTTCTGCGGCGACCTGGTCGAGGAGTCGGACGAGCCGCAGGCGGGCCCGGACGCCGTCCCGTCCCGCTGGCCGGACGCCCTGGACCGGCTGCTGCGGCTGGGCGGCGAGGACGCGGTGTACGTCCCCGGCCATGGCGCGGTGGTCGACGCGGCGTTCGTACGGGCCCAACGGGACGCGCTGGCGGCCCGGTTCGGCGTGTCGGAGTGATCATCGTGCCGGTGTCGCTCGTATCGTCGGCAGAATGCGCCAGTACTCCGCCGATCTGACCCCTCCGTGGAAGAAGCCGCAGTCCGTCCCCGAGGTGCCGGCCGAGCCGGGCCTCGTGGTGGAGGAGCCCGGCACCGGGTTCTGCGGCGCCGTGATCCGCTGCGAGGCGGGCACGGTGACCCTGGAGGACCGCTTCGGCAAGCACCGGGTGTTCCCGCTGGAGCCGCGGGGGTTCCTGCTGGAGGGCCGCGTGGTGACGCTGGTCCGCCCCTCCTCCGGCCCCGCCCGCCCCACCCGCACGGCGTCAGGCTCGGTCGCCGTCCCCGGCGCACGGGCGCGGGTCGCCCGCGCCGGGCGCATCTACGTCGAGGGCCGGCACGACGCCGAGCTGGTCGAGAAGGTGTGGGGCGACGACCTGCGGATCGAGGGGGTGGTCGTCGAGTACCTGGAGGGCGTGGACGACCTCCCGTCGATCGTGGAGTCCTTCGCCCCCGGGCCCGACGCGCGGCTGGGGGTGCTGGTGGACCACCTGGTGCCGGGCTCGAAGGAGTGGCGGATCGCCCAGACGGTGACGAGCGAGCACGCGCTGGTGGTGGGGCATCCGTACATCGACATCTGGGAAGCCGTGAAGCCGGCGTCGGTGGGGATCGAGGCGTGGCCTCGTGTGCCGCGGGGGGTGGACTGGAAGACGGGGGTGTGCGGGGCGCTGGGGTGGCGGGTCGCGCACACGGGGGAGGCGTGGCGCCGCATCCTGGACTCCGTCCACTCGTACAAGGACCTGGAGCCGCAGCTCCTCGGCCGGGTGGAGGAACTGATCGACTTCGTCACGGCGCCGGCGTGACACCCGGGTTTTTCGCCCCCGCCGCCCCTTCCCGTCCCGTCCCTGGGGGCTGCGCCCCCAGACCCCTTGTCGGCCCTGGCGGGCCTCGTCCTCAAACGCCGGACGGGCTGATTTCAGCCCGTCCGGCGTTTGAGGGGCGGGGTCCGGGGCGGAGCCCCGGGGTCGGGTATGGGAAGGGGCAGGGGGGCGAACAACCCTCTGGTCAGTCGACCAGGTCCCGCACCACCGCGTCCGCCAGCAGCCGCCCCCGCAGGGTGAGGGCCGCGTGGCCCTCCGCGAAAGGCTCGGGACGGAGCAGACCCTCCGACAGCGCGCGCCGGGCCGCAGCCAGCCCCTCCTCCCGGAGCAGATCCAACGGCACCCCCTCCCGAAGCCGAAGCTCCAGCAGAATCCGCTCCACCCGCCGGTCCTCGGAGGACAACACCTCACGCCCCGCCCCCGGCGACCGCCCCTCCCCCAGCGCCGACGCATACGCCCCCGGGTGCTTGACGTTCCACCACCGCACGCCACCGACGTGCGAGTGGGCTCCGGGCCCGGCCCCCCACCAGTCCGCGCCCCGCCAGTACAGCTCGTTGTGCAAGCAACGCCCCGCCTCCGACGTCGCCCAGTTCGACACCTCGTACCAGGAGAACCCCGCCCCCGCCAGCATCTCCTCCGCGATCAGGTACCGGTCCGCGTGGACGTCGTCGTCCGTCATCGGCACCTCTCCCCGCCGGATCCGCCGCGCCAGCTGCGTGCCCTCCTCGACGATCAGCGCGTACGCGCTGACATGGTCGGGGCCCGCCCCGATCGCCGCGTCCAGCGAGGCACGCCAGTCGTCGTCCGACTCCCCCGGCGTGCCGTAGATCAGATCCAGGTTGACGTGGTCGAACCCGGCCGCCCGCGCCTCGGCGACGCAGGCCTCGGGCCGGCCGGGGGTGTGGGTGCGGTCGAGGATCTTCAGCACGTGCTGCCGGGCGCTCTGCATGCCGAAGGAGATCCGGTTGAAGCCGCTGGCCCGCAGTTCGGCGAGGTAGGCGGGGTCGACCGACTCGGGGTTGGCCTCCGTGGTCACCTCGGCGTCCGGCGCGAGACCGAACTCCTCTCGGATCGCGCCCAGCATCCGCACCAGGTCGCCCGCGGCGAGCAGCGTGGGCGTGCCGCCGCCGACGAACACCGTGCGCACCGGCCGCGGGTCGTCGCCGAGCACCTTGCGGGCGAGCCGGATCTCGTCGACGAGGGTCTCGGCGTAGTTGTCGCGGGAGGCGAGCACGCCGCCGGTGCCGCGCAGCTCGGTGGCGGTGTAGGTGTTGAAGTCGCAGTAGCCGCAGCGGGTCGCGCAGTAGGGGACGTGCAGGTAGAACCCGAGGGGGCGGTCGGCCGCCCCGGCGAGCGCGGACGCGGGCAGCGCGCCGTCGGCGGGGACGGGCTCGCCGTCGGGGAGTGCGGAAGGCATGTGCTCCATTGTCCCGCACCCTGGACCTTCCCTTTCCCGGCCCTCACTCGGCCTGGAGCACCAGCAGGGCCATGTCGTCCGCCGGGGGCCGCGCCCCGAACTGGTGCACGAGCCGGGTGATCCGGTCCGCTATCGCCCCGGCCTCCATCCCGGCGCAGCCCGCCAGCGCGCGGGCCAGTCCGTCGCCGTCGTCGAACTGCCGTGACCCGGAGCGCCGCTCGGTGACTCCGTCGGTGACGCAGAGCAGGGTGTCGCCGGAGTACATCTCGAAGGTCTCGCTGGTGTACCCGGCGTCCTCGACGACCCCGAGCAGCGTCTGCGGCTGGGCGACGGCTCGTACGGCGCCCTCCGGGTCGAGGAGGAGGGGCAGGGGGTGGCCGGCGGAGGCGATGGTGCAGCGGACGCCGCCCTCGAAGGGCACCAGTTCGCCGTAGAGGAGGGACAGGAATCGGGTCTGGGGGCCGTCGCCGGGGGCGGTGGGGCGTGCCCCGGCCGCCACCAGCGCGCGAGCCGCCGCGTCGGCGGCCTCGGTGGCGTCGTCGAGGAGGAGCTGGTTGAGCCGGTCGAGGACGTCGGCGACGCGGTAGCCCTCGCGGGCGAGCAGCCGCAGCCAGGGGCGGACCAGGCCGATGACGACGGCCGCCTCGGGGCCCTTGCCCTGGACGTCGCCGACGGCGAAGCACCAGCGTCCGTGACCGGCCGGGAAGAGGTCGTAGAAGTCGCCGCTGGGGCCGCCCTTGTCGCACGGTTCGTGGACGAGGGCGCTGCGCACGCCGGGGATCTCGGCGACGGCGCCGGGCAGCAGGCCGCGCTGGAGCACGGCGCTGATGGTGGCCTGGCGGGCGTACTGCCGGGCCGCCCCGATGGCGAGCGCGACCCGGCGTCCCAGGTCCTCCACGAGCCCGGTGATCTCGTCGGGGAAACGGTCGATGCCGCCCCGCCCGATCACCAGCGTGCCGAGCGGGCGCCCCCCGGCGACGAGCCGGTACGCGAGCGCGGCTCCGGGCGGATCGAGGGCGGGCCCCTCGGCGTCACCGGGCGGAGGCCCGCCGGCCTCACGGGACGCCACTCCGTCGACGCCCCCGGACACGGCGGACACCGGACTGCCGGCCTTCCCGGCCACGGCGGACGCCGGTCCCCCAAAGCCGGCGCACTCCGAACCGCCGACCTCCCCAGCCACGGCGGACGCCGGTCCCCCAAAGCCGGCGCACTCCGAACCGCCGACCTCCCCAGCCACGGCGGACATGGGCCCGTCCGCGCCCCCGGACGCGGCGGACGCCGGCCCTCCGGCGGCCCGGGAGCCGACGCTCTCCCGCCCGTCGGCTCGCTCCGCCGTCGGACCGCCCGCGCGTCCGGACCGGTCCGGCGTGCCCGGTTCCGCGCCCTCCACAACGGTGGCCCCCGGCCACGGATACCGCACCGGCCCCGTGCCCAGCGGGTCGTCCGACTGGGGCGGCGGTGTGCGTTCGAGGGCCCGGCTCAGCTCCTCCACCAGGTGCTCGCCGGCGTGCCAGACGCGGGCGAGGCGGCCTCCCGCTCCGGGGCGGCCGCCGTGCGCGGTGGCCTCGTCCTCCAGCCAGACCGCGCACCAGTCGGCGAGCCGGGGCACGATCAGCTGGCCGGTGAGGGAGGCGACCAGGTCCTCGTCCAGCTGTCCGGCGAGCAGGTCGGACGCCTCGGCGAGGAAGGACAGCGCGCCCCGGCCGAGCCAGGCACCGTCGCGGCCGGGGCGGCGGGCCAGCCAGTCGTCGCCGTAGGAGGCGGCCCGCCAGGCGTCCCGGGGGCCTTCGCGCGGGCCGTCTCGGGGTCCGGTGTGCCCGCGCGGGGCGAGGGGGTCGGGCGGGTCGCCGGAGAGGGCGGCGGCGGCGCGCAGGTCCCGCGCCGGGGCGCGCTCCCCGGCGTACGCGGCGGGCGGGCCGGCGGGCGCCTCCTCGCGCGTGGGCAGCCGCGCCCACACGGTCTTGCTGCCGGCGCGGTAGGTGACGCCCCAGGACTCGGCGAGCGCGGCGACCAGGCGCAGGCCGCGCCCGTACTCGGGGATGTCGTGCGCCGGCGCCTCCACGGCGTCGTCGCGGGGCGTGCGGGAGGGGTGCCGGTCGGCGACCTCGACGACGAGCGCGCCGGTGTCCTCCTCCAGCCTGCAGGTCAGGTGGACGTCGGTGCCGGCGTGCACGACCGCGTTGGTGACCAGCTCGCTGGCGACCAGGGCGGCGTCGTCGCCGACGCGGCCGGTGAGGAGGTCGGCGCCGTCCGCCGAGGCCTGCGCCCATTCCGTGAGCGCCTTGCGCAGCAGCGCGCGTGCGGAGCCCGGCGCGAGGGGACTTCCGGACAGCGTCGCCTCCACCCGCGTGCTCCCCCGCACGTCGGAGGCGCACGAGGTGGTCTCCCGTTGGGTCGGAATGGCCCGCATGGGCAGCTCCCCGGGCAGTTCGTACGAAGAGAACTCGATCGCTTGCCGACAGGGTGACAGAACGGACCCGCCCATAAGCGTGGAGTCACGAAAGTGGACCGCTTGCCGGGGGAACAGTGCTACCCGTTCGGTCAGCAACGGCACCGCGACCGCTCGTTTCCGGTCATCGCGGAACGAGGGCTGTCGGGCCCGCGCCGGCCGGCGCGGGCCCGCACAACAGGAGCCCCGACGGGAGCCCCGACAGGAGCCCCGAAGGAGCCTCAGGAGAAGTCGAGGACCAGGCGCCCGCGCAGCCCGCCCGCCTCCAGCAGGCGGTGCGCCTCGGCCGCGTCGGACGCGGGCAGCACCTTGGCGACGCGCAGGGACAGCACGCCCTGCTCGGCCTGGAGCCGCAGGGTGTCCAGCAGGGCGGTGTCGGTGCGGACGCTCGCCACGATCACCGGGATCACCGTGACGCCGCGTTCCGCGGGGCCCTGCCAGCCGCGCAGCGCGACGAGGGCACCGCCGTCCGCGACCGCGGGGACGGCCTCCTCGCGCTGGTCGGAGCCGTCCACCAGGCCGGGCACACCGTCGGGCGCCAGTTTCCGGATGCGGGCGGCGACGTCCGTGCCGCGGTCGACGACATGGTCGGCGCCGAAGCCCCGCACCAGGTCGCGGTCGTGCGGGGCGGCGTCGGCGACGACGGTCAGACCGTCGGCCTTGGCGAGTTCGACCGCGTAGCCGCCGACGGCGCCCGTCGCGCCGGTCACGGCGACGGTGGCGCCCTCGGGCAGCGCGAGGGTGTCGAGGGCCAGCCGGGCGGTGGCGGCGTTCATCAGGAGGGTGGACGCCTCGGCGTGGTCCGTTCCGGCGGGTGCGGGGACCACCGACTCCGCGGGCACGACGACGTGTTCGGCGTAGGCGCCGCCCTGCGGGCGGGTGAACATCACGATGGCGACGACCCGTTGCCCCACGGAGAGCCGGCCGTCGACGCCGGGGCCGATCTGGTCGATCACGCCGGCCGCGTCCATACCGGGCACGAACGGGGGCGGCACATCCGTCATCCGGGGGGCGTGGCCGCCGGTGCGCAGCATGACGTCGGTGGGGTTCACGGCGGCCGCGTGCACCCGGATGCGGACCTCACCGGGTCCCGCCTCGGGGGTGGGGAGCTCCATCTCCCGCAGGACCTCGGGACCGCCGTACGTGGTTAATGCGATTGCCTTCATGGCGAGAGGCAACCGCGCCGGCCCGCGATCGATTCCCGGAACCGGCGGCACAAAAGCGGAAGGTCGGCTTCGGCCGGGAGGGCGTGCGCCCTCCCGGCCGACGGTCCGTCACTTCTCGATCGCGCCCTCGTACATCTCCTCGATGAGGTGCTTGTACTCGCGCTCCACCACCGGGCGCTTGAGCTTCAGGCTCGGGGTGATCTCGCCGTGCTCCACGTCGAGGTCGCGCGGCAGCAGGCGGAACTTCTTGATGGTCTGCCAGCGCTGCAGGCCCTCGTTGAGCTGCTTGACGTAGCCGTCGACCATCTCGACGGTGGCGGGCGCCGCGACGATCTCCGCGTACGGCTTGCCCTCCAGACCGTTCTCGGCCGCCCAGGCGGTGAGGGCGGCCTCGTCGAGCGCGATGAGGGCGGTGCAGTAGTTCCGGTCGGCGCCGTGCACCAGGATGTTGGAGACGTACGGGCAGACCGCCTTGAACTGGCCCTCGACCTCGGCCGGCGCGATGTACTTGCCGCCGGAGGTCTTGATCAGGTCCTTCTTGCGGTCGGTGATGCGCAGATAGCCGTCGGCGGACAGCTCGCCGATGTCGCCGGTGTGGAACCAGCCGTCCTCCTCCAGAACCTCGGCGGTCTTGTCGGGGAGGTTGTGGTAGCCCTGCATGATGCCGGGGCCGCGCAGCAGGATCTCGCCGTCGTCGGCGATGCGGACCTCGGTGCCGGGCAGCGGCTTGCCGACGGTGCCGGTGCGGTAGGCCTCGCCGGGGTTCACGAAGGAGGCCGCGGAGGACTCGGTGAGGCCGTAGCCCTCCAGGATGTGGATGCCGGCGCCGGAGAAGAAGTAGCCGATCTCCGGGGCGAGGGCGGCCGAGCCGGAGACGCAGGCGCGCAGCCGGCCGCCGAACGCCTCGCGGATCTTGGCGTAGACGAGCTTGTCGGCGAGGGCGTGCTTGGCGCGCAGTCCGGCCGGGGCGGTCGCGGCGCCGGTGCGGCGGAAGTTGTCCTGCGTGACCTTGGCGTACTCACGGGCGACGCCCGCGGCCCACTGGAAGATCTTGTACTTGGCGCCCCCGCCGGCCTTCGCCTTGGCGGCGACGCCGTTGTAGACCTTCTCGAAGATGCGGGGAACGGCGGCCATGTAGGTCGGCTGGACCACCGGCAGATTCTCGATGATCTTGTCGACGCGGCCGTCGACCGCGGTGACATGACCGACCTCGATCTGGCCGGAGGTGAGCACCTTGCCGAAGACGTGCGCCAGCGGCAGCCACAGGTACTGCACGTCGTCACTGGTGACCAGGCCGGTCGCGGCGATCGCCTTGGCCATGTACGCCCAGTTGTCGTGCGGCAGGCGCACGCCCTTGGGGCGGCCGGTGGTGCCGGAGGTGTAGATGAGGGTGGCGAGCTGGTCCTTGGTGAGGGCCGCGACCCGCTCCTTGATCAGCTCCGGCTCCTTCTGGAGGCGGGCGGCGCCGCGCTTCTCCAGCTCGGCCAGGGTGATGACGAAGTCGTCGGTGTCGACGCCCTCGGGGTCGATCGCCACCACGTGGGTCAGCTCGGGCAGCTCGCCGCGCTTCTCGACGGCCTTGGCGACCTGCTCGGCGTTCTCCGCGATCAGCACCCGGCTCTGCGAGTCGGAGAGGATGTACGCGGACTCCTCGGCGTTGGTCTGCGGGTAGATCGTGGTGGTGGCGGCGCCGGCGCAGAGGATGCCGAGGTCGGTGAGGATCCACTCGACGCGGGTGGCGGACGCGAGGGCGACCCGCTGCTCCGGCTGCACGCCGAGTTCGATCAGGCCGGCCGCGATCGCGTGGACACGTTCGGCGGCCTCGGCCCAGGTCAGCGACTTCCAGTCGTCCGGGCCCTCCCCTGAGGCCGGTGGGACCGGGTAGCGGTAGGCCTCGGCGTCCGGTGTGGCCGCCACACGCTCCAGGAAGAGGGTCGCCACGCTCGGCGGACGGTTCTCGATCAGTGTCTGTGTGTCGCTCACGACATCCTCCGGGGCCCGCGACGGTGCGGCTGGCTCAGTGCGGCTGGGGTTTCCTCGCAGCGTTGTTTAACTCGCGAGTAACTATCGAGCACGGACAGAGTAAAGGTCGACCGGCCACTGCGTAAGGGGCCACGGCCTGTAACTTCACACAGACAGTCACGCGAGGAACGTACGAGGCCCGCCGCACGGACGTGCGACGGGCCCCGATTCGCCCGGTTTGCGGAGTGACCCCCGGTAACCCGCGGCTACTTCTTGGCCTTGCCGGATCCCGCGTTCTCGTCGCTGGAGAGGACGGCGATGAAGGCCTCCTGGGGAACCTCCACGGAACCCACCATCTTCATCCGCTTCTTGCCTTCCTTCTGCTTCTCCAGCAGCTTCCGCTTACGGGAGATGTCACCGCCGTAGCACTTGGCGAGGACGTCCTTGCGGATGGCGCGGATGGTCTCGCGGGCGATCACCCGGGAGCCGATGGCCGCCTGCACGGGCACCTCGAACGCCTGCCGCGGGATCAGCTCCTTCAGCTTGGCGACGAGCCGCACGCCGTACGCGTACGCCTGGTCCTTGTGGGTGATCGCGGAGAACGCGTCCACCTTGTCGCCGTGCAGCAGGATGTCCACCTTGACCAGGCTGGACGTCTGCTCGCCCGTGGGCTCGTAGTCGAGGGAGGCGTAGCCGCGGGTCTTGGACTTCAGCTGGTCGAAGAAGTCGAAGACGATCTCCGCGAGCGGCAGGGTGTAGCGGATCTCCACCCGGTCCTCGGAGAGGTAGTCCATGCCGAGCAGGACGCCGCGCCGGCTCTGGCACAGCTCCATGATCGAGCCGATGAACTCGCTGGGCGCGAGGATCGTGGCCCGCACGACGGGCTCGTAGACCTCGCTGATTTTGCCCTCGGGGAACTCGCTCGGGTTGGTGACGGTGTGCTCGGTCCCGTCCTCCATGACCACGCGGTAGACCACGTTGGGGGCGGTGGCGATCAGGTCGAGGCCGAACTCGCGCTCTAGCCGCTCGCGGATCACGTCCAGGTGCAGCAGGCCGAGGAAGCCGACGCGGAAGCCGAAGCCGAGCGCGGCGGAGGTCTCCGGCTCGTACACCAGGGCGGCGTCGTTGAGCTGGAGCTTGTCGAGGGCCTCGCGCAGCTCCGGGTAGTCCGAGCCGTCCAGCGGGTACAGCCCGGAGAACACCATCGGCTTGGGGTCCTTGTAGCCGCCGAGGGCCTCCGTGGCGCCCTTGGACTGGCTGGTGACGGTGTCACCGACCTTCGACTGGCGGACGTCCTTCACACCCGTGATCAGGTAGCCCACCTCGCCGACGCCGAGGCCGTCCGCGGCCAGCATCTCCGGCGAGTTGGTGCCGATCTCCAGCAGCTCGTGGGTGGCGCCGGTGGACATCATCTTGATGCGCTCGCGCTTGTTGAGCTGGCCGTCGATGACACGGACGTAGGTGACGACACCGCGGTAGGAGTCGTAGACCGAGTCGAAGATCATCGCGCGGGCGGGGGCGTCCGCGACGCCGACCGGGGCCGGGATGTCGGCGACCACGCGGTCCAGCAGCGCCTCGACGCCGAGGCCGGTCTTCGCGGACACCTTCAGCACGTCGTCCGGGTCGCAGCCGACCAGGTTCGCCAGCTCCTCGGCGAACTTCTCCGGCTGCGCGGCCGGCAGGTCGATCTTGTTCAGCACCGGGATGATCGTGAGGTCGTTCTCCATCGCCAGGTACAGGTTGGCGAGGGTCTGCGCCTCGATGCCCTGGGCGGCGTCGACCAGGAGGATGGTCCCCTCGCACGCGGCGAGCGACCGGGAGACCTCGTACGTGAAGTCGACGTGCCCCGGGGTGTCGATCATGTTGAGGATGTGCGTCTTGCTCTTGTCGTGGGTCGGGGCCCACGGCAGACGCACCGCCTGGGACTTGATCGTGATGCCGCGCTCGCGCTCGATGTCCATGCGGTCGAGGTACTGAGCGCGCATCTGCCGCTGCTCGACCACACCGGTCAGCTGGAGCATCCGGTCGGCGAGCGTGGACTTGCCGTGGTCGATGTGCGCGATGATGCAGAAATTGCGGATCAGCGCCGGGTCGGTACGGCTCGGCTCGGGCACATGGCTAGGGATCGCGGGCACGCAGGGTCCTGATTCTTGAGGCGTCCGCATACGTGTGCTTGTCCGTCTGCGGTCTCGGGTCGGATCGATACGTAGCTTCCATGGTCCCACGGGTGGCGACCTGGGACGGGTTTGGGCCAAGGAATGGCCCGCTGGTAGTGTGGGGGGCTGTGTCTCATGCCCTCTCAGCGCGAGGCACACCCCAAGAAATCACCCGGTGCGAAGCCGTGCGTCAGCGTACGGCCCGTGCCAGAACCTGTAGAGGCTCATTCGTGGCGAACATCAAGTCCCAGATCAAGCGGAACAAGACCAACGAGAAGGCCCGGCTGCGCAACAAGGCCGTCAAGTCCTCTCTGAAGACCGCGATCCGCAAGGCCCGCGAGGCCGCCGCCGCGGGTGACGCCGAGAAGGCCACCGAGTACCAGCGCGCCGCTGCGCGCCAGCTCGACAAGGCCGTCTCGAAGGGCGTCATCCACAAGAACCAGGCCGCCAACAAGAAGTCGGCGCTGGCTCGCAAGGTCGCGTCCGTCAAGGGCTGAACCACCCTGATCTGACCGTCGGCGGGACCCGGGCGGGCCCTCTCTCATCCGCCCCCGGCCGACACCCCCGAGCCCGTACGCGGCCTGCGTTCGCCACGCGGGTACGGGCTCGACAGCTTCATCCGGAGGCCCCGTCCCCCGCCCTTCCCCAGGGCGGAAGGCGGGGCCTTCGGCATGTACGTCTACGAGGGCTACGCCCGGCCGCGGGAGCGGGCCGCACGGGCGATGGTGACGACCGCCTTCTCCAGGGCGTACTCCGGGTCGTCCCCGCCGCCCTTCACGCCCGCGTCGGCCTCGGCGACCGCGCGCAGCGCCACGGCGACGCCGTCCGGGGTCCAGCCGCGCATCTGCTGGCGCACGCGGTCGATCTTCCAGGGGGGCATGCCCAGCTCACGCGCCAGGTCGGCGGGGCGGCCGCCGCGCGCCGAGGACAGCTTGCCGATGGCGCGGACGCCCTGCGCGAGCGCGCTGGTGATCAGCACGGGGGCCACGCCCGTCGACAGCGACCAGCGCAGCGCCTCCAGGGCCTCCGCCGTGCGTCCCTCGACGGCCCGGTCGGCGACCGTGAAGCTCGACGCCTCGGCCCGCCCGGTGTAGTAGCGGCCGACGACGGCCTCGTCGATGGTGCCCTCGACGTCCGCGACGAGCTGCGTGACCGCGGAGGCCAGCTCGCGCAGGTCGCTGCCGATGGCGTCGACGAGCGCCTGGCACGCCTCGGGCGTCGCCGAACGCCCTGCCGTCCGGAACTCGTTGCGCACGAACGCCAGCCGGTCCGCCGGCTTGGTCATCTTCGGGCAGGCCACCTCGCGCGCACCCGCCTTGCGCGCCGCGTCCAGCAGCCCCTTGCCCTTGGCGCCGCCCGCGTGCAGCAGCACGAGGGTGATCTCCTCGGCGGGCGAGGACAGGTACGTCTTGACGTCCTTGACGGTGTCGGCCGACAGGTCCTGCGCGTTGCGCACGACGACGACCTTGCGCTCGGCGAACAGCGAGGGGCTGACCAGCTCGGCGAGGGTGCCCGGCTGGAGCTGGTCCGGGGTCAGGTCGCGTACGTCCGTGTCGGCGTCGGAGGCCTTCGCGGCCGCCACCACCTCCCGCACGGCGCGGTCGAGCAGCAGCTCCTCCTGGCCCACGGCGAGCGTCACGGGGGCGAGAGGGTCGTCGGATGCGTTCTTCCTGGCCATCGCCGACAAGCATCCCACGGGCCACCGACAACCCGGCCGGCCGCTCGTGCGGAGGCCGTTACGGCTCCTCGCGCCAGCCGTCCCACCCGGCGAGGAACTCGTTCAGCTCGCCGGGGTCCAGCCGGCCCGCCTCGTCCCGCAGCAGCACGAGCCACTGCGCGTCCTCCGCGTCGTCCTCCCCCGCGAGGGCGTCCCGCACGAGCCGCGGCTCCTCGTCCACGCCGAAGCGCTCCTCCAGCGCCTCGGCCACCTCCTCGGCCGCGTCCCGGTCGGGCAGCACCAGCACATGTCGCACATCACTCACACGGCTCATTGTCCGGTACGGGGTCAGCCGTCCGTCCCGCCGCCCCGCACCGCCGGCGCCGCGTCGAGCGTGATCCCGAACTCGTCCCGGTAGATCCCCAGCACCTCCGCGTCCGACCCTGCCTCCCGCTCCTGCCGTGTGCCGTCGGGAGCCGTGAGGGTCAGCCGCCGGCCGCTGAGCGTGATCCGCCCGCCGTCCTCGGTGACCCGCGAGCACACCAGCGACCGGGTGAAGTGGGAGTGCGGCGAGGTGCGGTGCCACCAGGCTCCCGCCGTGAAGTCGGCGAGCGCCCTGGGCCGTGTCTCCAGCCGGTACACCGGCCGCCCGTCGCGCAGCACGTCCAGGTCCGCCGCGTCCGCCGCCCCGTGACCGCCGCGCACCCTGGCCGCGTCCGGCTCGGCCTCCGCGATCCGGAAGACGCCCGCCGGGTCACGCTGCTCCCCTCGCTCCCCGAAGGCGAGCGGCAGATGGAAGTGCGAGCCGAAGCCGACGTCCGCCAGCCAGTCGCCGCCGTGCTCCGTCCGCACCCGCAGCGCGAGATGGTCGTACGGGATGCCCAGGCGTCCGCCCTCCCCGTACACCCGTGCGGCGAGCAAGATGACGTCGTAGCCGAGGGCGGTCAGCAACGCCCCGAAGGCGCCGTTGAGTTCGTAGCAGAACCCGCCGCGCCCGGCCTCCACCACCTTGTCCAGCAGCCGCTTCTCGTCCAGCACGATCTCCTCGCCGAGATGCACGGACAGGTTCTCGAACGGCACGGTCCGCAGATGGCGCAGGTGCAGCTCCCGCAGCGCCTCCGGCGTGGGCCGGGCGGGCCGCTCCGCCCCCAGGCGGCGCAGATAGGCGTCGGTCGTCGCGGTGTGTCGGCGTACAAGCGAACGTGCACCACCTCGTACGGATGAAAGTGCACCATTCCTGATGCGGTGACGGGGTGCCGGCCGTGAGTCTGCTGCTGTCGTTTCGGG